>NZ_JBMPPL010000001.1:0-1815958 GCF_049339485.1 Undibacterium sp. TJN19 | reverse complement strand
ACATTTATTGACTGTTAATTGTTAAAGAACCAAAATCTTTTCTACTCAACCGGACTACTTATTTACCCAGTTTTGCGTCGCAGCGTTGTGTGCGTCAGCAGCAGAGAAACGAGATTATGAAGCACTTTTTTTCCGCTGTCAACACCTGCAACTCTTTTCGTTTTATCTCGTTCTTTCGAACCAGCCAAACCGTTGCAATCTATTCACAGCTTCCAGCCTTCCGCAGTTCTTAACTCCCCCGCTCAGACTCCAGCTTTGCTTCACTTCCTCACCCCGCTCTTCAGCGGGAGGCGAACTATAGCAAACCTTTCCTACTCTTTGCAAGCCTTTGCACTAAATTATTTACGGGGTTCTTTTGGGAGGTCTTTATTCTAGTACGGCGCGCTACGCACACGGCTCTGATTTGGGCGCCTGCGCATAGGGGGAGGAAACAGCGCGCCCTACTCTGTTTCTTTACTTAGTTCCCAACTGATCCACGGAAGGCGCAGAGCTCCGGCCTTCTCAGGAGTGAGGGGTGGATGTTATCTTTCTTGCGACGTACAGGCTGACCACAGCAGTCTATTTGCTTATTAGTGCCTCTCAATCGATTTATCGTCGTCGCTTCATTGATTATTTGTATGAATATAAAGTAAGGTTAGATTTTTCCCACTATCCTTAATTTTCATGTCTGCAAATTCAGAAGGTTCGACCAAGGCAATATTTTATGCATTGGGGGCAAATGGCGGGATTGCCATTGCGAAGTTTGTCGCGGCTATCTTTACTGCGTCTGGCGCAATGCTGGCGGAGGCGATTCACTCTCTGGCCGATTGCATCAATCAGATCTTCTTGTTAATAGGCTTACGGGAAGCGAAACGGCCACCTGATGCGGCGCACCCGATGGGCTATGGCCGTGTGGTGTATTTTTGGGCGATGATGGTGGCTCTCTTGCTGTTTTTTCTGGGCGGTGCGTTTTCTGTCATGGAGGGGCTGGAACGCCTGAAGCATCCGGAACCTTTGAAAAACCCCATCGTCGCCTTGCTGGTATTGGGTGTATCGGTATTGCTGGAGAGTTTTTCCTTGTACGGCGCAATGGTGGAGATACGCAAGATTGCACTGGGCAAGTCTTTCTTTCAATGGTTCCGTGAAACACGCCAATCTGAATTGATGGTGGTAGCGGGTGAAGATATTGCTGCGCTGGCTGGTTTGGCCGTGGCGTTTATTGCTGTTGTCCTGTCGGTAGTGACTGGGAACCCGATCTGGGATTCAGTCGGCTCCATCATCGTGGGCTGTTTACTGATGACGGTCGCTTTTTTCGTGGTCAGGGAAGTCAAAGCGATGATTACTGGTGAATCGGCAGCGCCGGAGGTCAATGCTGCCATACGTGCACATATAGAAGAACATCCGCAAGTCGATCATGTGATCAATCTGATTACCCTGCAATGGGGTGAGCAGTTAATGATTGCGGTACAGGCAAAGATGCGCGCACAAGGTTCTGACATGGCACTGATTGATGCCATCAATGAGGTGGAAGACGGCATACAAAGCAAATGGCCGCAAGCGAAATGGTGTTTCTTTGAGCCGGATATAGACGGTGGCGACGATTAAGCCGCGCCCGCATTATCCATCGCGTCAGCCGATTTGAGCAGCGCATGGATGGCGCGCTCAAACAAGGGTTCACTTTCGACGAAGCGTATCTTGCCGCTGGCAAGGAATTCACAAAGATTGCGTATGCTGAGTATGGCGGGAAACTCTTCACCATCCATACTCAGTACCACATTGCTTATATTCGGATTGACCCAACGTACGCAGGCGCGCCCCTTATAGGAGCCAAGCTTAAAGTCAAGCAACACACCACTGAGTATGCGTTCAAGGTACTGTTCCTCATCCTGACCGGTACGCTGTACTTCGACAGCAATGCTGTCATCAACAGAACTCTTTTGCTTCTTGAGTTCGGCATCCAGAATCCTGGCGGGCAAGCTTAATTCAGCCAGCACATTTACCAGGAATTGCGCCCGGGCAAATTCATGATCCTGAATTTCCGAATTTTCTACCGTGTCGGTCTGATTGGTGAACTGTTCAAACAGCTCATGCATGACAGGCAGGCTGATGTTGTGCTGCTTTTTGCTGTCTGGTGGGCGCAGGGCTTTTGCGTGCGCATCTGCCAGCCAGTTCATCAATTTTTGCTGCCTTTCTTTTTCCCAGCCTATCAGATCAAGCCCGTGACGCAAGGTGCCCAGCATGACAGGCAACATGGAAGAAAGCAGGTTTCTTTCATCCCCTTCGGGCTTGGCGAATACACTCCACAACAAGTCCGGCACCAGCAGACGATAACGGCGCGCCTGTATGGCATCAGTGCGCTCTGCAATTTCTATCGCCGCAACCCAGTCGTTTTTGAAAAAATCGCGAAAATACGGATCGATACCCAAAGGCGGTAACACTTTTGCCATTTCTGCGCTGATACAGGCAAACCGCGTGAAGCGGATTTCTGCTTCACCTATGGCTTTGACAGTACGCCGTATATGCGGGTCATAGGTGCGCAACTCGCGGGCAATGAAGGTTTCAAACCGGTTTTGTATGCGGGAAAACAGTTCAGGCACTTCGCTGTCATGACGCAACAGGGTTTTGATGATGCGAGAAATCTCTTCTGTTACCTGGGCCTGGGCATCGGTATCGTGAAGCTGCTGAGTACTGAAAGCAATTGAGCAAATGCGGTTCAATAAAAGGCGTGCAGGGTGTTTGCCATCGGTCAGCAGATGTTTGTCTTTCAACGCCAGTTGCAGTATCAGGAATTGCAGGCGACCCAGTTCTATACGCATGGCAAAGGGAACCAGCTCATCAAAGAGCATGAATTCAAACAGCATGGCGACGATATCTATCGTCATCTGTTCATCTGCATCTTTGGCCAGGCTGTACAAGGCGTCTTTGTGTTCGCGTATGAGGTTACGGATTTCATCCCGCTCATCGGTCATGGCGGCACTGTCAGGCGTCATGACCTTATGCATTTGCCCCAACACCTTGAGTAAACCTGGCACTGCTTCACCGGCCAGATTTGTTTCGATGCCATGCCTGGCCTGGCCTGCAATTTTTTGCAATTGCTCCGCGACGAAAGCCGCAGGGACTTGCACGGTGTCACCGCCAGAGTGCCCGGCAGGTAGTGGATTGAAGATGTTACGAGCCGGTGCAGCACCTGTTGCTGTACCACTGGCCCCAGCATCATGATTTGCGCCAGGCGTGCTGCCAGTGTAGGGCAAAGCGCCTTCGTCAGTGCTGGTTTGATACTGATTGCCTGCAACAGCAATCTCACCAAATGCGCGGCGTAAAGCACCGCCCAGCGCAGTTGCGCCACTTAACCAGCTCGGGCCAGAAGATGCTGAAACCGGAGATGCTGTTGCTGCCGGTATGACAGCAGCAGCCATCGCCGCGAAGGTTGCAGGCACTTGTATCATCTCTTGTGCCATGCCAGTAAGACCTGCGTTACCCGACCCACTGCTGACCGGCGCAGGCGCGCCAGCATTCCCCCTGCCACGGACAGAGTGGAACAATTGTTCAAGACGGACCACCGGGCTTTGCTGGGCAAAACCGTGACTTGCAGAGGCAACTGCCGCAGCGCCGCCTCCCTGCCCAGCTGCCTGTGCGCCAGGAAAAACCCCAGTCTGCATGGAAGAATAAGCAGCCTGATTCTGCCCGCCGGGGGTACGACCCACTGGTTTTTCAGGTGCCTTGCTGATTTTCAGTGACAGATGCGCACTGATGCCCTGTTTTTCCAGGGCTGCGTTGGCTGCCTGATAAACACTGGGCATGCCACTGGCCAGGCTTTCGCCCAACTGTTCGATGATGATTGCTTCCAGCTCTGGCAAAAGCCGCAGGCTTTCTATCGCCAGAAAAATACAACGGGACACCAGGTAGGGGCGAAACGGGTTTTCACGTTCACGGATATCATCTTGCCCAAATAAAACGGCAATCCGTATATTCAGATCGATGATTAACTGCTCTGCCCTGTTGCGAAAGTTTTGCGTCATTTCATTGAAACGCAAAGTGCTTTCGAAAGTGGAAGAATCCAGCAATGCCAGTTCTGTTGAATGATCCAGCGCAGAAGCGGGGCGGAAGGTACTGTATGCCGTGCCGAGACTGCGATCCAGCAGTTGCCCCATATTCAGCAGCAGGTTCTGCAGGATCTCAGCCCGTTTTTCTTGCAGGATGGTGCGCGCATTAAGGATGCGTCTTTGCTCTGTCGATGAAATACCGCTAGCAGATGCTTTGGAAAACAAGGCTTCCAGCGCAGCAGGCATCATGCCTTCTACTGCATTGTGAAATGCATGAGCAAATTCAGCACGAGTGCTGGACAAGGACTCGTTTGCGACCATGTGCATCCTATTACGAGAAGAACACTTTCAAACAATACGCTGAAATTACCTGATTGTCAGGAAAAAGGCAGGCAATGCCCTTCCTGACTCAGGTAGCCAGTCAACTCAAGCTGCCTTTTTCTTCCTGACGGCAGCTTTCTTTGCCGGTGCCGGTGCTGCTTTGGCTGTTGTTTTGGTTTCTGCATCAGGTTCAGCTTTGGCCTTGCCTTTAGCAGGAGCTTTTGCCTTGCGCTCTTCAAATTCAAAACTGACCTTGCCATCCTTGCCCCTGGCCAGAAAAGCCTTGAACGGACGACGGGTACGCTGGGAAATGAAGCCTGGCAATAAATCCGTCTTGCCCTCATTGAGCAATTTGGCCATTTGTTCCGGCAGTATTTCTTGTTGCAAGATGATACGGCCACTGCGGAAATCGCAAGCCTTGGGCTTGGCCATGCTTTTCTCGCACACATATGCCAGACCCATTTCGTACACGCCACTGCCGCATTTCGGGCAGGGGCCCAATGAAGTCTGAGTGGAAAAATCGACCGGCTCGCCATCTTCGCCTTCGTCCTGGTTCTGGCCAAAGTCAAATTCCAGCTTGAGGTTATTATGGTCGGCATCAGGCACGATTTTCAAAATCGCGGCAAATGGACGTCCCATCTTGGAGCGGAAGCCCTGCAAAGGCCCGATTTCACGCTTGCTCAATAACTCTTCCACTTCGGCCACTTCAAACTGACGACTACCCGGTGTTTTGCTCATGGAGAACTCACACTTGGTACAAGCGAAGCGGCGATAGTTTTCTTTCACCACGCTACCGCAATGCGGACACGGTGTTTTCAAAGTGGCATAGTCACCTGGTATGGTGTCGTTATCGTATTCCTTGGCGCGCTTGACGATGATCTGGGTCATCTGGGCAATTTCGCGCATGAATTCTTCACGGCTGATCTTGCCTTTTTCCATTTGGGACAGTTTATATTCCCACTCACCGGTCAGTTCTGGCGAAGTCAGCTCATCCACTCCCAGGCCGCGCAGCAAGGTCATCAACTGGAAGGCCTTGGCGGTAGGCATCATTTCACGGCCTTCGCGCAGCAAGTATTTCTCCGTCAGCAGACCCTCAATGATGGCAGCACGGGTGGCCGGTGTACCCAGGCCTTTGCCAGCCATGGCTTCACGCAAATCGCCATCATCGACCAGTTTGCCCGCACCTTCCATCGCGGACAACAGGGTTGCCTCGCTATAGCGTGCGGGTGGTTTGGTGACCAGGCCATTGGCTGTAATTTGTTCCGTCTGAACTTTTTCACCCTTGGCAACCGCAACCAAAGTGCCCTTGCTTTCGCCGTCTTTCTCTTCCAGCGCGTCTTTACCGTAGATTGCCAACCAGCCCGCGCTGGTCATGACCTTGCCTTCAGTCTTGAACTGATGGCCGGATACTTCGGTAATACGCGTAGTCACCTGAAATTCTGCTGACGGGAAAAACACAGCCAGGAAACGGCGTGTCACCAAGTCATACAATTTTTGTTCAGGTTCCGACAAATTCTTTGGTGCCAGGCCTGTAGGAATGATCGCAAAGTGATCACTGATCTTGGTATTGTCAAAAATGCGCTTGTTCGGCTTGACCCATTTATTTTTCAGGATTTGCGAAGCGAACTGGTGATAATTATTGCTTTCGGCAATATTGCCCAGTGTCTCCTGGACAGTGGGCAGATAATCTTCCGGCAAATGACGCGAGTCAGTACGCGGGTAAGTCAGTACCTTGTGTTTTTCATACAAGGCTTGCGCCAGTCCAAGCGTATTTTTGGCAGAGAAACCAAAACGCGCATTCGCCTCACGCTGCAAGCTGGTCAAATCAAACAGAGGAGGCGCTATTTGCGTCGCAGGTTTGGATTCTTCAGTAACGGCGCCCTGACGACCCCGGCAAGCGGCAACGATGGAGTCGGCGGCGGCCTTGCTCCACAGTCGCTCTGCTTTTTTCTCTGGATCAAGCTCATCTTTCTTGAACTGATGATCTTGCCAGCGCCCTTCATAGATACCAGCTGCGCAGACAAACTCCGCACGCACTTCCCAAAAATCCCGGGAAACAAATTTTTTGATCTTTTCTTCGCGCTCAACCACGATAGACAGAGTTGGCGTTTGCACACGCCCGACCGTGGTCAGGTAAAAGCCGCCTTCTTTTGAATTGAAGGCAGTCATGGCGCGTGTGCCGTTAATACCAATGAGCCAGTCGGCTTCAGAACGGCATCGCGCCGCATCTGCCAAAGGCATCATTTCAGCATCGCTACGCAATTTCTGAAAACCCTCACGTATCGCACCGGTCGTCATGGATTGCAACCACAAACGGCTGACTGGCTGCTTGGCCTTGGCATTTTGAGCAATCAGGCGGAAAATCAGTTCCCCTTCGCGGCCCGCGTCACATGCGTTAATCAGGCCAGTGACATCCTTGCGCTTGATGAGCTTGTTCAGCACTTTGAGGCGGGACTCGGTCTTGGCGATCGGGTTCAGGGCAAAATGCGGCGGTATCATAGGCAAATGCGTGAAGCTCCATTTGCCACGTTTGACGTCATATTCTTCCGGGACGGTTATTTCCAGCAAGTGCCCTACTGCCGAAGACAGCACATAATTATCTGATTCAAAATAATCATCATGCTTGGTGAAGCCACCCAATGCTTTCGCTATGTCATTAGCGACAGAGGGTTTTTCGGCAATGATGAGCGTTTTTGTCATTTCGGGATTCTCGATAGTTACTGTAGTGTCACCAATGTCGAATAGGCAACATTTTGCAAAATAAGCGTAAGACTAACCTAAATTAGCGGGGAATGATAAACGTGAAAGGCTAAAAACGGCAATCAACAGGCGATTTTTGCCACAAATCTTCCATTTAGGAAATGATTAGTGCAAAAGCCGTGTGACGCTGTCGTCATCTGACAACAATAATTCATCAAACATGAGCATGTCTGGTTCTGCGCCCTGACTCCATAACATCATCAGCACGATGATGCGCAGCTTATCAAGGGGCATTGGAGATTCATTGACTACCAATGCTCTTTCGATCACAATTTCACGCTGAAGCGAGTTGAGCAAACCCGCTGATTCCAGAAATTGGATGAAACCAATCGCAGGGCTACCCAAAACAGCGATTTCCTGTTCAGCGTAAACCCGGAAACCTTTGGAAACTTGTGGCGCAGCCGCTGGCTCTGCCGACGTCATGGCCAAGCCAGTGAGCCAGTCAAGTGCCTCCGAAATCTCATCCTCGGGAAACCCCACTGCAGACAATTTTTTTGTCAACGCAGCGGTATCGGGACAAGCATCCGGGCGGTAATACGTTTCGTAAAGATAAACAAGAATATCAAACATACTGCTACTGTAGCCTTTGCTGCGGTTTCAAACAAGCCCCACTAAAGCAAGCCGGATAGCAATTGTTTGCAATAGAGTCAGATCAGCCTTATTCTTCTTTGGCAAACTCTGGCTTGCTTGACCCCAAAATATTGACATAGTGTAAGCCAATTCAGTTTTTACAGTGCAGCGCCGCTTAACCTAGCCGGCGGAACAAGCCTCCAGGCAAAGATTCCAGCTGACCATCCAGTTCCAGATTCAGCAATTGGGCATTCAGACTGGCAATATCAATGCCTGTTCGACTTGCCAAAATATCCATATGCATCGGGTCGTAACCTAATTCCTTCAGTATGGCATGTTCTGAAGCAACCAAAGTTGCTGCTCCAGATATGGGGCTTGCTAGCGGATTTGCCAAGGGCAGCGATATTTGCAGTTGCAGCTCTTCCAATATATCTTGAGCAGACTCCACCAGCTTGGCGCCCTGGCGTATCAATTGGTGACAACCCTTGGATAAAGGAGAATGAATAGAACCAGGGATGGCAAATACTTCACGTCCTTGTTCGGCAGCCATACGTGCAGTAATCAGTGAACCGGATTGCGCAGCAGCTTCTACCACCAGCACTCCTTTGGCTAAACCGGAAATAATGCGGTTACGTCTGGGGAAATTAGACGCGATCGCCGGCATGCCAAGTGGGTACTCACTAACGATACAACCTTCTTCAGCAATCAAGTGTGCGAGAGTGCGATTACGTGCGGGGTAGACAATGTCAGCACCAGTACCGATAACGGCAACGGTTGACCCCTTGCCACGCAGTGCGCCCTGATGGGCGGCCGCATCAATACCCGCCGCAAGACCTGAGCTGATGGTCAGGCCAGATTGACTGAGGCTGGCAGAAAATTCTTCGGCATTTTTAATGCCTTGAACGGTGGCGTTGCGGCTACCGACCACGGCGATGGTGGTGGCATCAAGCAAGGACAGACGGCCTTTGGCATAGATGAGTATTGGCGGGTCGGGGATTTCCAGCAAGGCGCGCGGATAATTTGCATCAGCCAGTGTCAGGACATGATTGCCAGGCTGAGCACACCATTCCAGTGTTTTTTCTATCTGCCTTGCCAGGCTCTCTGAAGGCGGGGCCAGTAAGGCTCTGGCGTTTTTTTCAGAAACCACCTGGCAAAGTGCGGCATGGCTGGCCGCAAAAATCTGATCCGGCAGACCAAACCGCGCCAATAGATGGCGGGCAGCTTCGCCGCCCACACCAGAGGTTTGTTCCAGCCTGAGCCAGCTAGCTAAATCCAAGTCCAGACCCGCCAATATAATTAATCTTGCCTATTATTTTGGCGATCTGGCTGCATCACCCACTTTCACAGAGTCGGTGACTTGCATGATCAGACCATAAGAAATATTGCTGAATACGCGGAAGATGAACAAATTACCTATCGCTTCATCAGGCAATTTAACCTTGCGGTTGTTGTCAGTTTTATCTTCAATCGTCGGGCCATAGTTATACAGGGTCAGCACAGTACCCAAATTGAGGCCATCATCCTTGCCGCGATTGATGGTGACAATCTGACTTTGTCCTGCAACTGTGACGCCGCCATAGACAGACACGACACGCGCATCGACTTCATCGATAGGTGGATGCGGCGCATAATTAAGAATAGGGGAAGGCGGTATCGGCATCAAACGATCACCAACAGACATCTCTTCTTTAGAGTTGACTACCAGGAAAGTATGGACATCGCCTTCGTCGCCGGCTTCCTTGTCGAGCTTGACGGTGCCCAGATAAACGGCCTCATAGCCAATGATAGCCTTAGTTTCCGGGTCGCGCAAAGGCGTGCCAGGGCGGAATACCTGGAAGGATGTACTGCCATCAAGGTCGCCGCGCACATAGGCTTTTTCACCCTGGCCCAGGTTAACACGTCCCTCTTTGGTGCCAATAATGCGCGGCGTTGAGGCCAGTTCATTATTTTCTACGATCAATGGCTGCGACAAAAACGGTTCTATCACAGAAGCTGGAATTGCCGGTATCGCATCATCACCCAGGCCACGGTCACGAGATCTTGGCGTCCATTTCACTTTTGGTATGCCGCCAGGATTACCCAGGCGCAAACGTCCATTGACGCGGTCAAAGTAGACGATCTGACCCGGATAAATCCAATGCGGGTTCTTGATATCTTCCTGATTCATGCCCCAGACGACTGGCCAGCACCATGGATTTTTCAAGAACATGGCAGAAATACCCCACAGCGTGTCGCCGCGGACTACTTCGTGTTTATCAGGTGCATCCGGTAAGAACTCGCATTTGGTTCTACTGGCAACGGCTTGCGCCTGTGCCGTGGTCGCCTGCCCGCCTGCGGCAAGTGCATCAGTTGCCATCAAAGGTAAGCTGACTGCGAAGATGGAGGCGATTGTGCTAAACTTTTTCATGAATAATATCCGATGCAAAATACTGCGACAGCGCAAATTACGCGCGCAGGCAAGCGCAATCTTGCAAAACTTGCCAAATTGAATCAAATTCTGCCCATAAATCCTTGAACTAGCAAGAAAAACTGCGCAATAAGTCCCAAGGCTTGTTGTGAAATGTCTTATGACGATACTAAATATACTGCGCTATCCCGACGCGCGCCTCCATAAAGTGGCAAAACCGGTAACACAATTTGATGAACGCCTGAAGACGCTGGTGGCTGATATGGCCGCCACCATGTACGACGCCCCTGGTGTCGGACTGGCCGCGTCCCAGGTTGACGTGCATGAACAGTTGGTGGTGATCGATGTTTCTGAAACCAATGACCAGTTGCAGGTTTTCATCAACCCTGAAATTCTCTGGGCCAGCGAAGAAAAGAAAATATACGACGAAGGCTGTCTGTCTGTGCCGGGTATTTATGATGGCGTAGAACGACCAGCCGAAGTCAAGGTGCGTGCATTTGATGCCGAAGGCAAGGCTTTCGAAATCCATGCCACTGAATTGCTGGCAGTTTGCATACAGCATGAAATGGATCATTTGAAAGGTAAGGTATTTGTCGAATACCTGTCGCCCTTAAAGCGTAACCGCATCAAGACCAAAATGCTGAAAGAAGAGCGCGAAGAACAACGCAAACGGACAGGTAGCTGATGCGCGTCATTTTTGCCGGTACGCCGGAATTTGCGGCTACCGCCCTGCAAGCGCTGCATGACGCTGGTTTTGAAATTCCACTGGTACTGACCCAGCCTGATCGCCCAGCTGGGCGCGGCTTGCAATTGCATGCCTCAGCCGTCAAGCAATTTGCCTTGCAAAAAGGCATTCAGGTTGCGCAACCTATCTCTCTGCGTCTGGATGGCAAATATCCTGAAGTTGCTCAGGATGCCCATCAGCTATTACAGGCAACACCCCATGATGTCATGGTGGTGGCTGCCTACGGCTTGATATTACCTTTGTCTGTACTGAGTATTCCCCCGCTGGGGTGCCTGAACATTCACGGTTCATTATTGCCGCGCTGGCGTGGTGCAGCGCCCATACACAGGGCGATAGAAGCAGGCGACAGGGAAACCGGCATTACCATCATGCAAATGGAGCAGGGTCTCGATACAGGCCCCATGCTCCTGAGCCAAAGCGTAACGATCGCTGAGACCGACACTACCGGCAGCCTGCATGACAAACTGGCGCAACTGGGTGGCGAAATGATCGTTGAAGCGCTGAAAAGATTGGAACAGGGCAAGCTGGAAGCCACCATACAGCCGGAAACGGGCGTGAACTATGCAGCCAAAATCAGCAAAAGCGAAGCAGCGCTGGATTTCACGTTGCCTGCGGATGTACTGGCACGCAAGATACGGGCTTTCAACCCCTTTCCTGGCACCCATGCCATTTATGCGGACAATTCCATCAAAATCTGGCATGCCCGACCTGTTGAATTTGACAATAAAACAACAAAATCACTACCAGGTCAAATTCTTGCCGCCAACTCAACGCAAGGAATAGTGGTTTCCTGTGGGCAAGGTGCGTTAGAATTAATTGAATTGCAAAAACCCGGAGGCAAGCGGCTGGCTGCGGCAGATTTTCTGCAAGGCTTTAATTTAATTGAAGGTGACCTCTTCAGTTAATGTAAAAAGTGAAGCAAAAAAGCTACAAGTTTGCGACTTACAGGCTGGTCTAAGCGTTATATAGACGGAAATAGTCCAATTAATGCCTGGTTGCAAGCAAAATCTTTGTTGCTTACCGCTACTTGTTGTATTCTCTTACACTGAATTATTGCCATTATTGTTTTCGATAACAAAAACACTGACAAAGACCTAAAAAAGGTGAGCTCATGAAGAAACTTCTTCCCATTGCCCTGGCAGCCGCGCTGTTGGCAGGTTGTGCAACTAAGTACAGCGAAACGCCGTTAGCTGGCAATTTCCCGACGACCACGCAAAATAAATTGCAAGCGGCGTCGCATTGGCTCCTGATCGCAAAAGATGTAGCAGAACAAATCAAACTCGGTACCGATAAAATCGGCGCACCGGTCTATGTCTTGCCACCTCAGCAAAACAGTGCTTTTACTCAGGCCTTCTATACTGAAATCATTACTGCACTGGTTAATCAGGGCGTGACAGTCAGAAGAACCAATGATGGCACAGCACAAGTCATTGATATCGAAACACAACTGGTGCGTTTTGCGCCAAACCGCCACCAAAACCAGCGTTTCGTCAGCGTTACAGCGATCGGTGCTGGCATAGCGGCCATACACGGTCTGGGCATACCAGTGAAAACCGATTACGTACTCGGTGGCCTAGGCCTGGCTGCGGCCTATGACTGGACCAGCTGGGTGAATCAGGAATACGCCAAAGGTGCAACGCCAAGACATGAACTGATCGTGACCACATCACTGGTCAAGAATTCACAGTTTATTGCGCGTCGTACCGATGCTTATTATGTCTCTGACTGGGATTGGACACTTTACAATAAAGAAACCGATTTCAATTTCCGCGTCGTTGGGGGTCAATAATGATGAAGAAATTAGCACTCATAATTACTTCAGCAGTCGCACTCAGTGCCTGCTCGAGTATGGGGTTCAATAATGCTCCAGTAACCAGTGCGCCTGTACCGACCTGGAAAGACGCTGAAGCAAATGAATTTATTCCCGCCAATCAGCGCGCGGCAACAGCGTTGATCCGCAATGCCGGTTTGAACCTGGATCCATCGCGCCCCTTGATCGTTGCGACTTTGGCAAATATCAATACGCTAGAAGAATCTTCTCCTTTTGGCCGTATCGTTGCTGAGCATGTATCCGGGCAATTCACCCGTAACGGCTACAAGATGATAGAAATGAAGTTTCGTGAGAAAGTCTTCATGAAACAGAATGTTGGCGAATTTTTGCTGACCAGGGAAATCAAGGACGTTGCCCAAAACCATAGTGCCCAGGCTGTCATCGTGGGTACTTATGCAGAAAGCGACAAACTGGTTTTCGTTAATCTGAAACTGATACGTCCGATTGATAACGTGGTGATCAGCACTGTTGATTACGCTGTACCCATGGACAAAACCATCAAGGCTTTGCTGGGTCGTCGTTAATCTGACATAAGCACAAACACGCATAGGCGACAGGTTAAAACCTGTCGCCTTTTGTTTTTATGCTGGTCATCCCCCTATGTGAGCAAACAGGTCACTGCTCGCCGCCCGGCTGATCGCCAATACTGCGGGGTGTGTCAATTTACGCTGTATGGAAATGGCGTAGAACTGTTCCCTGATATCATCTGTCTGACCCAGTAACTGCACATCATATTGGCGCATGAGCATATCGGCGATCACCGTGGGGGCGGCAAAAAACCCCGCGCCAGCCTGACCAAAAGCACTCATGAGAGCGCTATCATCAAATTCACCTGCGATACGTGGATGCAGATCTTGCTGATCAAACCACTGTAATAAGCGCGAGCGCAAGGCCGCATCTTCGCCAGGCAGCAAGAAGGGCGCCCCCTCCAGGTTCAGAGGAAAGCGCTGAGGATACTGCTCAAGCAAACTGCGCTTTCCGAAGAAACTGATACCGCATTCCCCCAGCAAATGGCTGTAGCCACGCACATTGGCACTGGCTGGCATGGCGCTATCCGACATCACCACGTCCAGCTTATGCGTGGCCAGGTCAGCCAGCAAGGTTTCGAGCTTGCCCTCGCGGCAATTGATGCGCAAGGTTTGTGGCAATTTCAGGGCTGGCTCCAGCAAACGGTAAGCGACGGTTTTTGGCAAGGCATCTGACACGCCGACACGCAGTTGCACGGTACGCTCGGTAGGCCTGTGGTGCAAGACTTCTTCCAGCTCCTGTCCAAGGGCAAAGATGTCGTCGGCATAACTTAATACCAGTCGTCCAGCCTCGGTCAATTCCAGATTACGTCCATTTTTACGGAACAGGGCCTCACCCTGGATTTCTTCGAACAGGCTGAGTTGCCCGCTGATGGTTTGCGGTGTGATATGCAATTGCTCACTCGCGCGGGCAATGCTGCCTGCTTTTGCCACCATCCAAAAATAGTGCAGGTGCTTGTAGTTAAGGGCGGGCATAAGTCTTCAGATAGAAAATACATCGGTTTTTACGATCTTATTTTCAATTATATTCGACTTTTATTGTTTATCTGCAAGAACTACACTATTGCTACCTTCTGTTGAGAAGGTGAGGCCATTCCATTCAGTATGAATGACTTCAACATTTCAGGAGAAAAAGTATGAAAATCTTGAACCGCACTGCTGCGCGTGATGCGCAAACCGTGACCTATATGGACAGCAGCAGCACTGCCAGCCATAAAGTCTTGCGCAATACTTATATGTTGCTGTCGCTGACTTTATTGTTTTCAGCATTGACTGCTGGCGCTACCGTTGCCTTCGCCATTCCCGGCCCCGGCGTCCTGCTGACTATAGTCGGTTATTTTGCTCTGCTGTTTGCCACCACCAAATTACAAAATAGCAGCTGGGGTATAGCCGCAGTGTTTGGCCTGACCGGCTTTATGGGTTACACCCTTGGCCCTATGCTTACCCGTTATCTGGGCATGCCCGGCGGCAGCACGATCGTCATGACAGCGATGGCCATGACCGGTGTGATTTTTATGGCTTTGTCTGCCTATGTACTGATCAGCAAACGCGATTTCAGCTTCATCGGCGGCTTTTTGGCGGTTGGCATGCTGTTGGCTTTCGTGGCCAGTCTGGCTGCCATGTTTTTCCAGATCCCGGCTTTGTCGCTGACTATTTCTACTGTAGTGGTGTTGTTGATGTCAGGCATGATTTTGTATGAAACCAGCAATATCATCCACGGCGGTGAAACCAACTACATCATGGCAACCGTCAGCCTGTATGTGACGATTTATAACCTGTTCAGCAGCCTCTTGCATTTGCTGGGCGTAGTAGAGAAAGAATAATTCATGTTGCATTCCGTCGCCCAGCCCTGGATGTGGGCAGTATTTATCGCTTTTGTTTTGGCCATGCTGGCAGTGGACGTATTGGCCCTTGGCGGCTCGCGCGCCCACAAAGTCAGCGTCAGGGAAGCGGCGGTCTGGTCACTGGTGTGGGTCAGCCTGGCTTTGTTGTTCGATTTTGGTTTGTGGATTTATTTATCCGATACCGTAGGTCGTGACATCGCAACAGCCAAAGCCATGGAATTTCTGGCGGGCTACGTCATAGAAAAATCACTGTCGGTGGATAACGTCTTTGTATTCCTGCTGATCTTTGGTCACTTTGCCGTACCCGCTCAATACCAGCGCAAGGTCTTGCTGTACGGTGTGCTGGGTGCCATAGTCATGCGCATCATGATGATTTTGGCAGGCAGCTGGGTAGTGACCCAATTTTCATGGGTACTGTATCTGTTCGGGATTTTCTTGCTGGTAACCGGCTTTCGCATGCTGGTGGCAGCAGAACAGGAACCTGATCTGGAGGCAAACCCCGTCTTGCGCCTGGCTAAAAAACTACTGCCCTTCAGCAAAGATTTTCACGATGAAAAATTCACCATCAAAGAAAACGGCAAACGTTTATTTACGCCGCTGTTTCTGGTGTTGGTCCTGATAGAAATATCGGATGTGGTGTTTGCAGTGGATTCGATACCGGCCATCTTTGCGGTAACGACTGATCCCTTCATCGTCTTCACATCGAACATCTTTGCAATCATGGGCTTGCGTGCGCTGTATTTCCTGCTGGCCGATATGGCAGACCGCTTTCACCTGCTGAAGTTTGGCCTGGCCTTTGTGCTGATGTTTGTCGGCATCAAGATGCTGATCGTCAAGTGGATGCATGTACCCACCAGCGTGTCGCTGCTGGTCATCGGCGGCCTCCTTGGCAGTTCCATACTTGCCAGCCTGTTTGTCAGCCGCAAAAAAAACCAGTAAGCACACGCATCAGTTTTACGTAACCAGTCCCTTTGGCACATCACAGCAAGATCGTGATGTGCCTTTTTTGCATCAGGCAGATATGACTTCCAGGTTCTGCACTTGATGTGTTTGACCTACCAATGTCACAGGCGTCACTAAGGCCATCACTTCTGACGTGGACGCGTGATCAGCAGCAAGCTGCACTGGACCGCTAAATATCAATATGTCATGTTGTGAAGATGCTGAAGTGAAATTGGTCAGCAAAGTAGGATTGAGAATGCTTTCTACTGGCTTGTCATTGAGGTCTATCATTGTCACCGAAACCACACCGCCATTTTTTATAATACTCTGCAATTGTGCGCTTGAGGATGATCCCAAATTAAAATCAACCGTGGTATCCGAGCTGAATATAGTGTCATCATAAGCAACCTCCCTACCATTAATTTTCAGAATGGCTTTCTTAAACAGATATTCCAAGGGATTGATGGTCGCTCTTACCAGCAGGTTCGTATTGCTGCTGTTAATCGTATTGGCAACAATATTTCCCCCGACGGGAATAATCGAAATATTGCTTGCGGGTGTTCCGCCAACATATTTAAATGTGTGGCTAACCTTATAGCTATTGAAACCATAGACCAAGTTATTCCCGGCAGCATCCGTAATCACCAGGCTGATGTCACCGCCATAGTTGGGCGCGGTAAAATAACTATCGTTGAGCTGCGCGCCCAGAACTGTATCAAAAGAAAAGTCTAGTGTGGTGTCTGTCGCATTGATGGTGTTGTCAGTTGCTACAGTCAAGCCCTTCAATTGTATTGCTGCCTTGCCACCCGTGTTTTCACCTGCTCTGATATTGAATTGAATGCTGTCAAAAACGATTTTTATCTGCTTGTATGTGTCTGACAAAGTCTTGGGATCATAAATCCATTTTTGTACGTAAAAAGCGGAAGAAGGCAAGGATGGCGGTGCCGTATCCAATACCACCCCCAGTTGTCCCCCTACGCTACCAGTATTTCCAAAAATATCCGTCACTTTGACACCGATAAATTTATACCCATCGTCTCCCCAGTTGCTACCACCCGGGATAGTGATCACTGCTTTATGCGTGTTCGCCTCATCAGTTGTCAGCACATGCGTCACGGGCGTACTGAATGAATTATCGCCATTCATCAACTCCACCTTGTAGCCAGTGTAAGTCTGGACACCCGTCAAATCGACGACAACATCAATACCTGCGAGTTTCTCTATTTTATTGATTCCATTGGCCGCATCAGCGATTTTGACCTGTTTGCTCGCAGTCAGCGTCGGCAAGCTACCTGTCGCCGTCACGCCAGAAAGTATGCTACGCATGACCTCGAATGTGCTGGCAGAGCTATAGCTGCCTGCTTTTGTAGCGGTATCAAGACTAGCAGTAAAGCCTGCGGCAAAAGTAAGCTTGTTATCTATCGTGGCCCCATCCAGACTTTGCGGTGTCGCTCCATTCACAATCGCCAGAGCGGCTGTTCCCAAATTCACCATACCTCCGTCTATCTGACCAGCCCAATATTTCAAGCCATCTGCATCAGGAGAACGGCCAAACAGGTTCTTATACAGAGCTGTGACGACATCAGAAGTATTTTTGCCACCATACATGGTCTTATATTCCACTTGCTCGCTGAACGACTGTGCCAGGCTGACGAGAGAAATTTTCTTGGCATCCAGTTGTCCTTCCCAATACTGCAAACCGGCGACATCAGCCGGACGATTGAAATACGCGATATAAAGTTTTTGTATGGTGCTGGCGTTAATACCCATATGATTTACCTTTGGTTAAACAGCCCTCGTGTCATCAGGCTGCTGGAGAGTTGATGTTTTAAGTCCGTTTTTGGCCAAGAGATCAGGCGATCATCAGATCCATTGCGTGGTGCATGGGAACAGACTGACCGATAATGCCTATATGATTCAGGGAGACACCACCATCCGGACTGGCATACCCTGTCTGGGATGCATAGTTGGTCACGACATTCAAACTGCCTGGAGTACTGCTGACCATGTGGCCGACCTGATCGTAAAGCTTGATGACCAGGTCACCACCCGAAGGCAATACTGACTGCAGGTAACCAGGCGTCAATGCATTCTGCGGAATGCTCCAGCTCGCCATGCCGACTGTGCTGTCTGACACACCCACTGGGGTGTAACTGGTCAATACCAGCTTATTGCCTATCCATAATTCGGCCTTGCCATTGGTAATCTGGCCGGGAACAATACCAATATCGATAGTGAAACCCACATTGCTGCCATTCAAGGTAATGACATTGCCTTGCACTGGCGTGATGGTGCCGCCGATTGGGGTTAATTTGATGGAAGTGGGGGCAGATAAGCCGCCGACGATGGCTTCTCCATCGATGTAGGCAGTTTTCAGCAAGGGGATAGAGGCGCCCTGAATGGTGTTGTTATTCGCATCATACAAGTACAAATATGGCGTCAAGGTCGCGGTGCCAGCAAGCAAGGACTTCAAGGCAAACGGGCTATCGGTGGTGATCTCAAAAGTGACCGTGGTATCTCCTGCAAGTATCTGTTTGTCTACGACGGAAACATAATTACGGCCACCCGCCAAAGTTAATTCAGCATGCCCGCCAACTGCCTGCCCAGGCGTGATATCTGCCGTCACGCGCAAGCTGGTATTGCTGGCATTGATCGTATCTGCAACAACGTTTCCACCAATTGGGAAGTATTTGATATTGGTTGGTGCATTCAGCGGAGTACTTCCAACGGTCATATAGTTTTGCGGTAACCTGTAGATATTTCCTGGTGTGACATTACCTGCTGCATCATATAAAAAGAAATCCATGCCACCATTAAATGTGGCTGAAGCCAATACACTTTCGGGTACGGTGAACGTCACTTTTGTATCTGTTGCTGAAATACTGCTGTCCGTATAGGTCGTCGTGGAACCTTTTAACACAGCTTTGCCACCAGTCATTTGCCCAGCCGGGATCGTCAATTCCACTTCATAAATGCCATTTCTGACGACCTGTGAAACATAGGTCACCAGACTGGCCGGCGCAGGTGGCGTCGTGTCCACAATAACATTGCTACTCGCAGTAATATTGCTGATGCCAGTTATCGAATTACTGAGTTTCAGGCTCAGGGCCTTGCTACCATCACTACCCCAGGCAGAACCGGCGGGAATACTTAATATGGCACTATGTGCTGCTGCCTCTGCGCCAGTGATGACACGTTTTACTGGTGTGCTGAAAGAAGAACCGTCTTTCAGCAATTCTATTGAGTAATCCTGCGCATTTTGAAGACCACTCAGATCAATCTGAACGTCAATCACCGAAGCCACTTCCTGCGCATTGATTCCATCTGTCGCCGCGGCAATACTCATAGGCGTAGCTATCGCTTGCGGCGTGTAATCAACGATCAATGTCGGGTTGTCCGTACTGCTGATAGCCTGTCCCATTGCATTGGTCAGTACCACTGTCACCACACCACCAGCATTGACTATGGATTGCAACGCCTGGGCACTGCCAGTGCCCAGATCGAAATGCAGGCTGTTCTTTGCCGCATTGATTGCCGTATCCACGGCGATGAGCTTGCCGCCGATTTTCAGCTCAGCCTTACCGCCAGTTGCCTGGCCTGCAATGATGCTGGCATCCACGATCAAATCGGTATTACTTGCGTTCAGCGTATTATTGCCAGTAGTGCCACCTACAGCAGTGATTTTGATGTTTGCAGGAGCGTTCAATGTTGAGTTGGTATTGCCAGATCCTGATGATGTCGTGCCACCGCCAGCTATTCCCGTATAACTGACATTCAGTATCGGATTGCCTTCGCTGATCGCGGATTCGCCAAAATAATCCCACACACGGACTGAAAGAAAACCGCTTCCGGTAACCAGGGATTGCAGGCCAGCATTGCTGCTACTATGCAAATCGAAATGAATTTTTCCATCGACTATCTGATCAGCCGTGGCGCGTGCAATCACCTGACCATTGAGCAATAACTCTGCATTGTTCAGCGCGGTTTTGGCATTGACCTCTGCATCCACCATGAGATTGGTATTGCTGCTGTTCAGCGCATTGTTGCTCAGCGTCCCGCCCACAGGCACGATACTGATATTCCTGGCTGCATCTACGGGTTTGTGGCTGATTGTCGACGTGATCTGGGACAAATTGCTTTGCACAAAATTACCGGCCTGGTCAGCAATGACCAGACTCAGGTTTTTATCGGTTTTAAATCCGTCATAGACACGCTTGCCTGTCGCTGTATCAAAACTGAAATCCAAGGAAGTGCCGTTCAAATTGCCCAAATCCAGTGTCGAGATGGTGACACCGCCCAATTGCAGGCTCGCCTTGCCAGTTGCTGTTTGCCCATCAGCGAGCCTGACGTGCAGTACTTCTGTCACGGCGTCGTAACCCGCAGAGCCTGGCGTAGTATGCATATACGCGACGTCAAGGCCCACAGATACAGGCGCAACAGGTGGCGTTGTATCGAGTTGCACACTGAGTTGCCCGCCAATTTTCCCGGTATTTCCGTTGAGGTCAGAAATTTTCACACCTATGGTTTTGCCACCGTCAGCACCCCAGTCAGCACCTGCCGGTATCCTGACACTGGCTTTTTGGTTCAACACATCGGTGACATTCAAGGTGTACACAACCGGAGTGGCAAACGATGCATTACCATTCATCAGTTCTATCCGGTAACCAGCCTGCACCGCAACACCAGTCAAATCGACCAGAACGTCCATGCCCGCCATCTTTTCAGCAGCGTTGATGCCATTGGCTGCCTCAGCGATGGTCACTGCTCTGGTCAGATTCACTGGTCCCAATGCCGCATTGGCGTTAATTGCAGCGAGTGCGCCGCGCATGGATTCAAAGCTGGATGCAGATGTATAGCTGGCGATCTTGGCGTCAGTATCGAGGCTGGCAGTAAAGTTGCTGGCAAAGCTCAGCTTGAGGTCTATCGTTTTACCATCCTGGCTTTGTGGCGTGGCACCATTTAATATCGCCAGCGCAGCCGTACCCATATTCACACTGCCAGCGTCTATTTGTCCCACCCAATATTTCAAACCATCTGCATCAGGATTGCGGGCAAACAGATTTTTGTATAAAGCGGTAATGACATCGGCGGTATTTTTACCCGCATAGGTATTTTTATATTCAACTTGTTCACTGAAGGACTGTGCCAAACTGGGCAGCGAGATTTTATTGGCATCCAGCTGCCCTTCCCAATACTGCAAGCCAGCGACATCAGCCGGACGATTGAAATACGCGATATAAAGTTTTTGTATGGTGCTGGCGTTGATACCCATTAAGACAGACTTTCTAACTAAGTGATTTTCAAATATTAATAAATTACTAAATTTTTATGACGGCAAGATGATGTCTTAAAGGCTTGAACCAAAAAGAATCATTCATTTTTACATATGCAAATTGCTAACATTTCATTCATAGTGCGGGAGATGAAGCATCTTGACGATGCCACACGCTGTCCAAGCACAAACCAGTTATGGGATGAATTGGGAAATGTTTACTGAGCTGATACCGGGGATGTCAGTGATTAACTGGCCTGATCAGGAACTCGTATTGAAACGAATTGTAACAATTTTTTACATACTTGTAAGCATGTCTGCAAACAAGTTAGGTCATACCGCCTTGAGAAGTGGCGACAAGCGGCAATAAGCCGCAGACCAGGCTGCAAATTTGATAAGTTGATGATCTCGATAAAGGCGAAACCGGTTTGGGTCATGCTAGTCAGGCGTGTACAAGCCCAGACGGCGTGCAGCCAATACAGCCTGGGTGCGGTTGACTACATTGAGTACCCGGAATATCGAAGTCACATGCATCTTGACCGTGATTTCGGCCAGTTCCAGACGTAATCCGATTTCCTTGTTGGACAAACCCTGGCACAGCAAGATCAGGGTTTCTTGCTGTCTGGGTGTCAATTCCAGCAGGGGTTCTTCTTTATTGGCCTGTTTGCCGCGCAGGGTGATCCAGTTGGTTTCCAGTGTTTCATTTGCCAAAATTTTACGGACTACACCGGCCATCATATCGGTAGAAACCGCTTTTGAAATAAACGCTTTTGCACCGGCACGCAGTGCGGCGTCAACTTCACGCCGGTCTTCAGAAGCTGAAACCACGACGATCATCGCCGCAGGATAGTGGCGGCGTAAAGAATGAATCGCTTCCGCGCCATTCATGCCCGGCAGGCCAAGATCAAGCAAAATCAGTCGCAAGCTGCCATACATGCTATGTTGTACCAGTGCCTCTTCCGTAGAAGTAACGGCTGCCACCAGGGAATCGCCCAGAATTTGGCGCATGAATATGAGTAAAGCATCCCGGTAAATGGGGTGATCTTCAATGATGAGTGCGGCGATTGTCATCTGAACTTAAATCCGGCTAGGTACACATCAGTCCAAAACTTGTCCACTTGCAGCCTTCAATGATTAATTTAATTAAAACAATCGGGATATTGCAGCGCGTATTCATTTCAGGCAAGTAAAAACTGGCACAGCGATGATTGATGACTGTGAAGAAAAAGAATTGATGCATCAAAACGCAAGGTTTCAAAGAGATATTTGTCTTTTTAAAAATGCAAGATTCAATATTGCATCTGCTGTGCAGGTAAGCACACTACAACACAGCCATACACCCAAGCCCTTGATTTGACGTATAATTTATGCCTTCTTGCGCCGATTTGAGATTCAGATTGCGGGCGCGTAATAAATGCTGCTAAAAGGACGTCGCCCGATCCGCCAGCAGCATGAGCCGATCGGGTTTTTGCATTAATGCGAGTAAACATCATGACTACGACCCTGCCTGTATCTGCCCTCGAAACCCGTTTACGCGCCATTTTGCAAAAGCGCATCCTCATACTCGATGGTGCGATGGGTACCATGATACAGCGCTATAAATTGACGGAAGAAGATTATCGCGGCGAACGGTTCAAGGATTTTACAGGCTCTGAAACCGTGCGCGAACTTTTCGTCAAGGGCAATAATGAATTGCTGTCGCTGACACAGCCGCATGTCATTTCTGAGATCCATGAGCAATACCTGGCTGCCGGTGCCGACCTCATAGAAACCAATACCTTTGGTGCGACCACGGTCGCGCAAGATGATTACCACATGGCGCATCTGGCCTATGAGATGAATGTCGCTTCTGCCAAAATTGCGCGCGCGGCCTGCGATAAATATTCAACACCAGACAAACCACGCTATGTCGCAGGCGCTCTCGGCCCTACGCCAAAGACCGCATCAATTTCGCCCGATGTGAATGACCCGGCGGCACGTAACGTCACTTTCGACCAGCTGGTAGCAGCTTACCTTGAGCAAACCCGCGGCCTGGTCGAAGGCGGTGCCGATGTGCTGCTGGTCGAAACCATTTTCGATACGCTGAACTGTAAAGCCGCGTTGTTTGCCATCGACCAGTTTTTTGAAGAAACCGGCACCCGCCTGCCCATCATGATTTCTGGCACGGTAACCGATGCGTCTGGCCGTATCCTGTCGGGCCAGACGGTACCAGCGTTCTGGAATTCGGTACGTCATGCAAAACCGCTGACCGTAGGCCTGAACTGCGCCCTTGGTGCAGCCCTGATGCGCCCGTATGCAGAAGAACTGTCGAAAATTGCCGACACCTTTGTCTGTATTTACCCGAATGCCGGTTTGCCCAACCCCATGAGTGATACCGGCTTTGATGAATTGCCAGCCGATACCTCAGCCTTGTTGAAAGAATTTGCCGAAGCCGGTTTCATCAATATCGCCGGTGGCTGTTGCGGTACCACGCCTGACCATATCAAGGCGATTGCCGACATCCTGCAAACCCGCACGCCACGTGACATCCCGACCGTACCGGCAGCGATGCGCCTGTCTGGTCTGGAGCCGTTCACGATTGATGAAAGCTCCTTGTTTGTCAACGTTGGTGAACGTACCAACGTCACCGGCTCAAAGGCGTTTGCCCGCCTGATTTTGAATGAGCAATATGATGAAGCCCTGGCAGTCGCCCGCCAGCAGGTAGAAAACGGCGCGCAAGTCATCGACATCAATATGGATGAAGCGATGCTGGATTCGCTGGCAGCGATGACACGCTTCCTGAACCTAATCGCGTCCGAACCTGACATCGCCCGCGTGCCCATCATGATCGATTCGTCGAAATGGACAGTCATCGAGGCAGGCCTGAAATGCGTACAGGGCAAGGCCATCGTCAATTCGATTTCCATGAAAGAAGGAGAAGCAGAATTCCTGCGTCAGGCCACGTTGTGCAAGCGTTACGGTGCAGCCGTCATCGTCATGGCCTTTGATGAAAAAGGCCAGGCAGATACCTATGCACGCAAAGTGGAAATCTGTGAACGTGCCTATCGCCTGCTGGTCGACAAACTGGATTTTGATCCACAAGACATTATCTTTGACCCGAATATTTTCGCAGTCGCCACCGGTATTGAAGAACACAATAATTACGCTGTCGACTTTATTGAAGCGACGGACTGGATACACAAGAACCTGCCCGGTGCCAAGATCAGCGGCGGTGTCTCGAACGTGAGTTTTTCTTTCCGTGGCAATGACCCGGCACGTGAAGCGATACACACGGTATTCCTCTATCATGCCATCAAGGCAGGCATGACCATGGGCATCGTCAATGCCGGTATGGTCGGTGTGTATAGTGAGCTCGATGCTGAATTACGCGAGCGTGTTGAAGACGTGGTCTTGAACCGCCGGGAAGACGCGACCGAGCGCATGATAGAAATTGCTGCCACGCTGAAAGCTGGCGGCAAGAAAGAAGAAGCCACGCTGGAATGGCGTAACGAACCAGTAGAAAAACGTCTGTCACATGCGATGGTGCACGGCATCACCAACTGGATCGTCGAAGATACCGAAGAAGCCCGTGCCGCCATCATGGACGCAGGTGGCCGCCCTATCCAGGTCATTGAAGGCCCGTTAATGGCGGGTATGAATATCGTCGGTGACCTGTTTGGTCAGGGCAAGATGTTCTTGCCGCAAGTGGTCAAATCTGCCCGCGTCATGAAGCAGGCAGTCGCCCATCTTATCCCTTACATAGAAGAAGAAAAGAAACGCAGCGGTGACAACAAGCCCAAGGGCAAGATCGTCATCGCCACCGTCAAGGGCGATGTCCATGACATAGGCAAGAACATCGTCACCGTGGTCTTGCAGTGTAATAATTTTGAAGTCGTCAACATGGGCGTGATGGTGCCCTGTTCAGAAATTCTGGCCAAGGCCAAGGCAGAAAATGCCGACATCATAGGCTTGTCCGGCCTGATCACACCTTCGCTGGAAGAGATGGCTTACGTCGCCAAAGAGATGCAACGCGACCCGCATTTCCGCATGCTCAAGATCCCATTGCTGATCGGCGGCGCGACTACCAGCCGTGCCCATACTGCTGTGAAGATTGCGCCTAATTATGAAGGCCCGGTGGTGTATGTTGCTGATGCCTCACGCTCGGTATCTGTTGCACAATCACTGCTGACGCCGGAAAGCCGCGACCAGTACATCGCTGATCTGGGTAGCGATTACGACCGCATCCGCACGCAGCATGCGAATAAAAAAGCCACACCCATGGTTACACTGGCGCAGGCCCGTGCAAATAAAATGAAAGTGGATTTCACTGGTAGCAATACGCCGGTCAAACCCAAATTCATCGGTCGCCGCCTGTTCAAGAATATTGATCTGGCGACGATTGCCAATTACATAGACTGGGGTCCATTCTTTCAAACCTGGGACCTCGCCGGACCTTTCCCGGCAATATTGACCGATGAAATCGTCGGTGAGGCTGCGACCAAAGTATTTGCCGAAGGCCAGGCCATGCTGAAGAAAATCATCGAAGGCCGCTGGCTGACGGCGAATGGTGTGGTATCCCTGCTGCCTGCCAATACCGTCAATGACGACGATATAGAAATCTATACCGACGACACCCGCAGCCAGGTAGCGCTGACTTATTACGGCACCCGCCAGCAAACCGAGAAACCCATCATCGATGGCGTGCAAAGGCCCAACCAGTGCCTGTCAGATTTCATCGCGCCAAAAGACAGCGGCATCAAGGACTATATAGGCATGTTTGCCGTGACCGCTGGCCTGGGTATAGAAAAGTATGAAAAGCGCTTTGAAGACGCGCATGATGACTACAGCAGCATCATGCTGAAGTCCCTTGCCGACCGCCTGGCCGAAGCCTTTGCCGAATACCTGCATGAACGCGTGCGTAAAGACCTGTGGGGTTATGTCGCCGATGAAGCCTTGAGCAATGAAGACCTGATCAAGGAAAACTACAAAGGCATACGCCCTGCGCCTGGCTATCCTGCCTGCCCGGAACATACAGTCAAGACCGAGATGTTCAAGCAGATGCAATGTGAAGAAATCGAGATGTACATCACTGAATCGTGGGCCATGATACCGGGCGCAGCAGTATCGGGCTTTTACTTTGCCCATCCTGAATCGAAATATTTCAGCGTAGGTAAAATTGCCGATGACCAGGTTACTGATATGGCGGAACGGCGCAATGTGCCCAAGGAAGAAGTGGAACGCTGGCTGGCACCGAATTTGTGATGGCTGCCTGATGCTAAATATACGGCTTTTCCTGTCTTCGCCCCGCGCGGCGAAGACAGGAAAGGCATTTACTCCAAAATGTCTATAGTGAGGTTTGTCTTTCTGCAAGAAACGCTTGCTTCACGTCTTCAATCACCGTATCCCAATCCCTGACCTTGGCTTGCCGGAACAGGCGCACAGATGGATACCACGGGCTGTCTGTCCTGTTTAACATCCAGCGCCAGTCAGGATTATGTTCAATCAACACCCAGGCTGGTTTGTCCATGGCACCGGCAAGGTGGGCTATCGAAGTATCAACCGAAATGACCAGATCGACCAGTTCAACCAAAGCGGCCGTGTCTGAAAAATCATGCATATCCGGGCCAAAATGCCGGACATTGGAATAATTGTCTAAAACCGCCTGATCACCTTCTGCTAAATCTTTTTGCAGAATAATAAAATCCGCATCAAGTTCGAACAGGCTGACAACTGATTGCAGTTCAATCGATCTGGTCTTATTCTTTTTATGCTGCGGGTTACCCGTCAGGGCTATACCTATTCTTGGCCTGTTTTTCCCCACACCCAGTTTTTCGCGCCATTTCACGACACACTCTGCGTCACTTGTAATATAGGGAACAGCAGAGGGAATGGTAGCAACTGTAGTACCAAGTACCAAAGGCAGACTCATCAAAGGCAGGTAGTAATCAAAGGTCGTTTCTTCATTGAAATCATATACCTTTTGAATACCTTCCATATTTTTCAGCAAGGCTTGCATTGGTTTGCTGGCGACAATATGCAGATTGCAGTTTTTCGATTTCAGTAATTGAATAAATCGTATGAATTGTATCGTGTCACCAAAGCCTTCTTCGGTAATCAGCAGCAGGTCTTTCCCGGTCAGATCCTGTTCACCTGTCCAGCGTACATTTTTGGGAAGTGTCGAAATAAAATCCAGCAAACTGGATTTGAAACGCATTTCAAAATTTTGCCAACCGTTGGCATAGTCGCCAATCAAAAGCTGGGAAATACCCACACTCATCCTGACTTCACCGGCATCGGGAAACTGTATCAGTGCCGATTGATAAGTCTTTATCGCCTCTTCAATTTTATTTTGCTGCGCCTGGGCATTGGCCAGATCGGTGTACAACATCAGTGCCGTTTTTTCCATCGCCAGTGCGCGGGAAAAACAAAGCTCTGCGGCAGCATAATCCAGTTGCAGGGAATATAAATTGCCCTTGTAGTAATGCAGCTCACAGAAATCAGGGAACAGTGTCAGTCCCTCGTCGACAATCGCGTTGGCTTCCAGCTGTTTACCGAGCAAGATATACGCCATGCCGAGGTCACGGTAGAGCATGGGGTTGCTTTTATCGAGCGCGATAGCGCGCTGAAAACTGTCAATGCTGGCGGCGATGTCACCCTTGTCGAGCAGGATGCCACCCAGCATATAGTGGGCATCGGCAATCGCGGGATCAAGGGCCAGCGCCTTGGTGAGGTGAGCCTCTGCGCGCGGGGCATTTTGTTCTTCCAGATACAAAAAGCCCAGCATGCTGTGGGCTTTTGCCAGATCTGGATCAAGTTTCACGGCCTGTTCATATAAATCTTTGGCCTGCAGCAAGCGACCTTCATTTAAAAAATATCCGCTTTTGCTTTCAATTCGGTAGCGCTCAGTACGTTGGCCTGTACAGGCTCACTGGCGACTTCTTTGGGAGACGAGAAGAGATTTTTGATTAACTTGAACATGCCAGAACTCTATTTGGCAATTTCTTGCATGACGATACTGGTCACTTCTTCTACGACTTCCTTGTCGAAACCCTGTTCCAGCAGATGCCATTTGAAAGCGTTGCCGAATTGCGCTTTTTTATAAATATTCAAACTATGTTCCTGTCTGAAATCTTTAATTTTAGCTTCCATCTTTTGAATTACTTTGATGCGTTTCTTGAGCGTCTTGTCTTTTCTTGCTGCCATCTCTGTCGGCATTTCGGCAATAAAAAATTCAGCAAGATGCAAGCCAAAATCTTTTGCAGTCTTTGCGTTAAACCAATTAAACATACACTATCCTCTGATGGAAACGAAACGGCTTCAATATGGGTAAGCTATAAAATTAAGGAAAATCGTTTAGAAATGCTGATAAAACACTATTTTTCCCATAAAACATTATACAAGGCCACATTGCTGCATATACACACAATTAAAAAAACAGGGGCATGAAGCCCCTGTTTTCTCTTTCACCAACTTGTATCAGCGTAGATTATTTAAATACATAACCCAGGTTCAGGCTGAACGCACGGCCATACGCATTGTGCAAGCTATCGTTGTAACCCGTTGTTGTGTAGCTGGAACTTGGATCATACGGTGCCTTGGAGTCAAGCGCATTGAGTACGCGAACACCGAGTGTCACATTTTTGAAGCCCTTGTAGGTATAGCCCAGGTCCACAGTAGTCCAGCTTGCCACGGCGCATTCCGGTACATACGTGAGGTATTTGGCAACGCCGCCCAGTGAAGTGGCAGTCGCTGGCTGACCAGAACCGTAGTGGCAATAAGCAACCGGATAAGTCTCTGCTGCATTGGTATAACGCATCAGGGATACGCCGCCAACGAAGTTAATTGCGCCATTGACTGTATGCGCTTCTTTCGTCCACGAAGAAGAAAGGCTGGCACGCAGACGGGGGATATCGCCGACACTGGTAGAGAAGTTGGAAATACCGCCGCGTGTACCAACCAGGTTGGTTTCAGGATCGCCCGGTTTTTCCGCACGACGGTATTCTATCGTGTAGGAAGTGCGCAGACGGGTATCAAGTTTGCCGCTGTCACCCAGGTTGTTACGCATGGCCATTTCAACGTCAACGCCGCTTACTACAGTACTGCCCTGGTTGATATAGTTACGCAGCAGGGAGATCAGCGGGCCGGAGTTGGGAACAACATTGCCATTCTTGTCCTTGACGAAATTGACAGGGTTGGTATCACGGATCACGGTGCCTGGATAAGCATCCTGATTGTTCAGTATCAGCGTAGAAGACAAGGCCGCTACTTCATCTTCCTTACGGATGTTGTAGTAATCCACCAGGATGTCGAAATCGCGCGTAGGTGACAACACCATGCCCAGCGAGAAGCTTCTGGATGTTTCAGGTTTCAGGTTGGCGTTTTGACGGATCAGGGTCGAAATGCTTCTGGAGCAATCGGTACTGTCTGCGCCAGTCAATGGCGTTTTACCGTCAGGGCAACGAATAGGGTCAACCAGGCCGTTCAGGAACGTCTGTGTACCACCTGCCGTCACCTGCACCAATGCTGGCGCACGGAAACCTTGTGCATAAGTGGAACGGAAAGCCAGTGAGTCATTGACCGTCCATTTTGCACCCACTTTTGGAACAAAATTGGTTTTAAAACTAGGGTATTTGTCGATACGGCCGGCAAAATCCATTTCAAAATTCTTCAGGAACGGTGTACGTACTTCAACAAAAGCAGAGGTGACATTGCGCTGACCCTGGATGAACTGGTTAGCCAGACCCAGTACCTGACCAGAGCTGGTCAGGTTATCTGGCGTCAGTGTCATTTTTTCCTGGCGGAATTCAACACCGGATGCCATGCCAATCGCACCGCCCGGGAGATTACCAAATTCTGTGCTGGCCTTGAAATCGGCCTGCGCAATTTCAGCAACGCCGACGCTTTTCAACTGGCGGCTCAGATTAGGTTGTTTGGCCACGTCTGCCAATGACATATTCTGGCTGATCAGCTTTTGTATTTCTGGTACCAGCAAGAAGCCATTGGAAATATCGGTACGCTCGGAACGGTTCCACAGAACGCCTGTTTCCCAATCCCAGCTCTTGAAGCTGCCTTTCAGGCCGGCTGCGAAACGCAGGGCTTCATTGGTCGTGGTGGTACCGCCTGGGATATCTTCAAAGCGATAGACAACAGCAGCCCGGTCTTTTGGGAACGGGTTATCAGGGTGGCCAACCGGCAAAACTGCCTGGAACGGTGTGCCAGCGCCAGACAAGGCAAACGCTGTGGATGGCGTGCGGCCATCAATCGTACGCGATGGCCCGGTGTAGTTACGGTCTGTCTTGGAATAAGCCAGTTCAGCAAAAGCCGACATCGTATCGTTGATCTGATACATGCCACGTGACATCAGGCTGACATCCTGTGCTGCGCCCTGGACTTCAGCATAATCGTTGAGGTTATAGTTACAGAACTGACGACCGTACAAGGCACTGGTCGTGGCAATATTGTATTGTGCTCCACCGGTGACCAGACGTGATGGATCGCAATTCACGCGGTTGACGACGTTTGCATCGTTGGCAGAGAAGAAGGTGTTACTGCCTGGGCTACGCTCACGGTAGAAGAAAGGCTGGTTACTGGCGAAGCTGGAATAAGGTGACAGACGGCTGTTGAGCACGCTGTACAAATCTTTTTCGACATCCTTGGCATCTTTGACAGCAACCCTGTCACGCTTGGATACTTCAGCACTGAAAGTGATGTTATAGCCGTCTTGCGCATAGCTACCAAAACCGGCAGAAGCACTGGCACTTTTCTTCTTGAACTGCCTGTCGTCATTCGCGCCCATGGTAGCATCTACCTGAAAACCTTGGTAATCGCTCTTGGTAATGAAGTTGATAACGCCAGCAATGGCATCAGAGCCATACACTGCCGATGCGCCATCCTTGAAAATTTCTACGCGTTCCAGCATCGACAAAGGGATACTGTTGATGTCGTACAGGGTCGACTGCCCCTGGTTAGGATTGGCATATGCCGATGGCGTCATGCGGCGGCCATTCAACAAGATCAGGGTAGAGCTTGAACCCAGGCCACGCAGGGAGGCCGTCGCAACGCCACGCGAAAAACCACCATCAACGGCATCAAATGCGCCACCACTGCCCAGGGCAGGTATGGTGCGCAACAATTCGGCAACAGTCGTTGCGCCGCTTTGGCTGATGTCTTTGGATGTCAGGGTTTGTATCGGGGAAGTGCCTTCTTTATCAATACGCTTGATGTGAGAACCAGTCACTTCAACCTTTTGTACTTTTTCTGCCGGTACGGATTGCACATCCTGCGCCTGCGCATTTGCCAGCACGCCGCCAGACAATACGGCCAGGGCCAGTTTCACGGCAAAAGCGCACTTCTTTTCTTGATAAAACATCCAGGGTCTCCTTGGGAATACATGAACCGCTTCAAATTGCAGTGAGAACGAAGCCGGCATTTCTTGAACTGAGCTGCCGGATCGTGGTCGAAATAAAGAAAGGCTTAACAAAGTTGCATATGCATTGCCCATAAACAGCCATTGCACGCGCCATAGTCATATACACGCTGTTACACTTTGTTTCATGCGTGTATCATCCCATTACCATTTCATTACCGTCCAATGAGAATTTGACGGAAAAATATATACATATCGTTATGATTGATTCATTGCCTATAGAAAAGTATTTCGCCCGCCACCTGAAAATCAAGCATTTGCGCTTGCTGGTGGAACTGGCTGACAAGCAAACGGTTGCTCAGGTAGCGGCGGCTTTGCACGTCAGCCAGCCAGCCATTTCCAAAATGCTGGGTGAGATGGAAGAAGGGATAGGCGTCAAACTATTCGAGCGTGCCGGACGTGGTATAAAACCAACACCTTCGGGTGAATGCCTGATACGGCATGCGCGTGAAGTTTTGTTTAACTTGCAAAAAGCGCATCAGGAAATGCGCTCGCTCGCCACCGGCACGGTAGGCAAGGTCACGGTGGGCATATTGAGTGTCGTATCGACGACGATTATCCCCAAGGCTGTCAAAATCCTGAAAACCAACTGGCCGAATGTAACGATTTGTATAATGGATGGTACCGTCGATCAGCAATTACAGGATTTGCGTGAAGGCAAAATCGACATGATCATAGGCCGCGTCTTTTCAGAACGCGCTGCCGAACATTTGCAGGAAGAAGTTTTGTATGACGACCCGCTGGTCATCGTCACTTCCAGCAAGAACCCGCTGGCCCATCGCGATAACCTGACCTGGATGGATTTAAATAATTTACCCTGGATTTTGTCAGTGGAAGACTCACCCACGCATCAGCGCATGGTTAACCTGCTGGCAAAAAATGGCCTGAACAAGCCGACTGATGTTATCGAGTCTGTTTCGCGCTCCGTCAATGTTCCCTTGCTGATGGAACCGCCCAGGCTGGGCTTGTTGTCTCTGTCAGCCGCACGCCAGTTGGTAGCTGAAGGGGTCTTGCAAATCCTGCCGTTGAACCTGGGGCCGTTGCCCAGTCCGGTTGGCATGATATGGAACAAGAGCCGCCCTTTGTCACATGCCGCACTGACTTTCCAGGAATGCATACGCCAGGCTTCGCTGGCGTACAAGAATATGCTGATCGCCTGAACTGACACCTACGCTGATTTTTGAGGTGGCGTACTGCTGATACGTCATCAAAGTGTCTCATATGGGCAGCCGGCCTGATTTACAATATGGCCAGTTTTTCAGCCAGGACAGCCCATGCAAACAGAGCAACTCTCTTACGGATCAGATCAGTCAGGACTTATCTGCGGTTATGTATTTGCGCGCGACCAGCCCGGCAAAATCATGCATACCAAGGAAGTCATGGAGTGGATGCAGTCAGGGCGCAGCGCACTGGACGACTCTTTCGTCTGGCTGCATTTTAATTTATCGAATGTAGCAGCGGAAAAATGGTTGCGTGAATATGCTGACCTGGCCGAGGAATTTTTCGAAACCCTGCATGAAGGTTCGCGTTCCACCCGTATTGAACATGCCGGTCACAGCCTGATTGCGGTGGTCAATGATGTACTCCACGATTTTGCCTTTGAAGCATCCGACATCGCCACTTTATGGCTCAACGTCACCAGCAACATGATGATCAGTGCCAGGCGCAAGCCCTTGCAATCTGTCGACAGGCTGCGCAATGCCGTCAACCAGGGTGAGCATTTCAGTTCACCGACAGAATTATTGACGCACTTGTTGCGTGACCAGGCCGATGTGCTGATCGGCATCGTACGCAATGTCATCAAAAAAATCGACGATATCGAAGACCATTTGCTGGCTGACCGGCTTAATCACAGGCGGGCAAATCTGGGAGAATTGCGTCGGGTGCTGGTACGCCTGCAAAGATTGCTGGCACCAGAACCTGCTGCCCTGTTTCGCCTTTTGCAAAGACCGCCAGTCTGGGTGGCGGAACGCGATGTACAGGAACTGCGCCAGTCGACCGAAGAATTTGCTGTGGTCCTGAGCGATATGGCCTCGCTGCAAGAACGCATCAAGCTATTGCAAGAAGAAATCGCCGCCAGTGTCAACGAGCAAAATAACCGTTCTCTATTCGTATTGACCATTGTCACCGTACTGGCCCTGCCCATCAATATCATTGCCGGTTTGCTGGGCATGAATGTAGGTGGCATACCGCTGGCACAGCATGAAAATGGTTTCTGGATCGTGGTCGCCATCGTTGCCACGTTTACCGTGATCGCCGGTTGGCTGGCGTTCAGAAGAAACAGGAATGATTAGCAAAAACCCACCTGACGGCATGCCATCAGCGATGTCGTCTTCTTTCCAACTTATTGCAGGGAACAAGCCATGAGCAAACTTTCATTCAATCAGGGGTCACCGCAGTTCATTCCATTATCGACGTACCAGGCCTATCCCGAAAACGAGATGCTAGAACGTGCACAAAATTTTTACGAAGATATGAAGCGCCGCAAGACGATACGCGAATTTTCTGACAGGCCGGTACCAAGGGCGGTCATAGAAGCCTGCCTGCTGACTGCGGGTACTGCGCCCTCCGGCGCCAATCACCAGCCCTGGCATTTTGCCGTGGTTGCCGATCCCGCCCTGAAACACAAGATACGGGTAGAAGCGGAAATTGAAGAGCGCGAATTTTATGAGCGCCGTGCGCCCCAGGAATGGAAAGATGCACTGGCCCCGCTGGGTACGGATGCCGACAAGCCATTCCTGGATACTGCTCCGTGCCTGATCGCCATCTTTGGTCAAAAATCCACCTTGATGGACGACGGAACCGCTGTCAAAAATTACTATGTACCTGAATCAGTCTCGATTGCCACGGGATTTTTAATCTCAGCCCTGCATCATGCCGGTCTGGCGACATTGACGCATACGCCAAGCCCGATGGGGTTTCTGAACCAGTTGCTGGAACGCCCGGACAATGAAAAACCATATATCTTGCTGGTAGTAGGTTATCCGGCAGAACACTGCCAGGTGCCAAATATCCAGAAAAAGCCACTGGAGCAGATTGCCAGCTTCTTTTAAATCTCTTTTCCTCCCGGGTTTCACACACCGTTTCATCTGAAAGGATATGTCATGCCAGGCCACTATTTATCCCGCTTGCTATTTGTTGTGCTGGCTATTACCACCAGTCTTTCCAGTGCTGCTGATGATACCGCTGAACTGACGCGGCAAGTCATGCAGACTGAGCGGGCTTTCGCAAAAACCATGGAAACGCGCGATCATCAGGCCTTCAGCCAATTTCTGGCCGATGATGCGATCTTCTTTTCTGGGAAAAAAAACTTGCATGGAAAGCAAGAGGTCGCCGCTTCGTGGAAACGCTTTTATGAAGGCCCGGCTGCGCCCTTTTCATGGGCACCTGAAACCGTAGAAGTCCTCAGTTCAGGCAACCTGGCTTTAAGTACAGGCCCGGTAAGAGACCAGCAGGGCAAGCTGATCGCAACATTCACGTCGATCTGGCGGCAGGAAAGCCCGGGCGTCTGGCGCATTATTTTCGACAAGGGTAATGATGTCTGCGATTGCGCCAAGCCTTAAAATACACAAAAACAGGGTTTTAAGACGAAAATATCGGCAAACTGGCGCTTAATATCCACATCACGCCGGATTTGTAGCTATGCTTGTAAAAAGCTGATGTACCATGCATTGATACCTCAAATAGCTACTGCCTGGCAGGCAACTGCTGAGAATACACATCAAACTTCAGGGTCTGTTTTCCAGAAACCGGTGTTATGACTGATATTCACACACAGTTTATTGAACTATCTCAGCTACGCATCGGGATGTTTGTCTATCTTGACGTAGGCTGGATGGATCATCCATTTCCGGTTTCAAATTTCAAGATCAGTAGCCAGTCACAAATCGACACCATACGCTCGCTTGGCCTGGACCGTATCCGCTATGCACCAGACAAAAGCACCGCAGAAGCTGAATCAAGTAAGCTAGCCAGTGCCCATATCGCATTAAAAGAGCAGGAAAGCGCCGATGCCTATGACGCCAGGCAAAGACGGGAACTGCTGGCAAACCAGCAGGCCAGTCTGCAAATATGCGAACGGCAGTTTTCCAACGCGGCACAGACCTTCAAGCAAGTCACTGAAATCGCCCATGCACAGCCCACGCTGGCGAAAGAGCTGGCAGAAAAATTGATACAGGGGTTTCTGGGGCAGATCCTGGGTGAAGATGAAGCTGCAATACGCCTGTTGTCTGAAAAAGCCGGTGAAAAGACTTCATTGCACTCCATCAACGTCACCGTAATCTCGCTATTGCTGGGACAGGCCCTGCATCTGAGCAAGACCGACATGCTCGATCTTGGCATAGGCGCACTCCTGCACGACATTGGAAAGATTGAACTGCCTGACCGTCTGCGCTGGCCGGACGAACATCTCAATCATGCCGAGCGCCAGTTGTACCACGATCATGTCGTACATGGCGTCAATCTCGCCCGCAAGATGGGCTTGACGCCAAACGCCATGCTATTGATCGCGCAACATCATGAACATGCTGATGGCACTGGCTACCCGGGTCATCTGCCAGGTGAAAAATTAAGCCCGATTGCGCGCATTGTCGCCCTGGTCAACCACTACGACAATCTTTGCAACCCGGCCAACCCCGCATTGGCAGTGACGCCACATGAGGCCTTGTCACAGATTTTCACTCAGCACAAGTTGCGCTTTCATGTGCCGACCCTGACTGCCTTCATACGCATGATGGGTATTTACCCGCCGGGCTCGGTCGTGCAACTGACCGATGAGCGATATGCAATGGTGGTGTCTGTCAATTCCATGCGCCCGATCAAACCCAAGGTGGTCATACACAACCCCTCAGTACCCCGTGATGAGGCGATGGTGGTCAACCTGGAACATGAAAAAATCCTTTGCATACACCGCAGCCTGAAACCTTTGCAATTGCCCAGGGCGGCTTATGATTATCTGTCGCCACGCAAGCGGCTCTGTTATTTCTTTGAGCGTGGGCTGGAAGTGGGGCACAAGACAGAAGGCGGGGCAGCAACATGAGACCGCATCAATGGCTGGCACTGATAGAAGGCATGCTGGAAGCGGTTATTCTGGTTGATCCCATACAGTTGCGCATAGTCGCTGCCAACCGCGCCATGCATCAGCTTCTGAAAATGGATGCTGACAGCCTGATCGGAAAAGGCATCGTAGATCTGGCAGCTGCGCCCGAAGATGTGTTTTTCTGGGAAGATGTAGCTGCCGGTTTGTCAGAAAATATTCATTCAGAAACCCTGCTGCAACGCGCCGATAACAGCATCGTACAAGTTGAAAGGCGGGTCACCCTGGTCAGGGTGGGTATGGACAGTTCTGTGTATGTGGTTGCCATTCATGACCGCTCGGGCCAGAGACAGGTAGAAAACGAACTGGAAAAACTGATTGCCGAATTGCGTGCGACGCTGGAATCCACAGCCGACGGCATTCTGGTGACTGACCTGGATGGGGCCATCCGCAGTTACAACCATTTGTTTGCCGAGCTATGGGGCTTGCCTGATGATTTGCTGACACAGCGGGACGACAGGGCGATTTATGCATGGCTGGATAAATGCATGCTGGACGCCCATCATTATTCAGAAAGGCTGGGTACCATTACCCGTTCCCCACTGATGGAAGCGACGGATGTGCTGGTGCTGCGTTCCGGCAAGATCCTGGAACGCGTGACCTTGCCGCAATACGCAAGGGGCAGGCCGATAGGGCGCGTGTATTCTTACCGCGACATCACCCAGAGGCTGGCCGACGAAGCACGCCTGCAACTGGCCGCGAAGGTATTTGAATCCAGTACGGACGCGATTTTCATCACGGATGCCAATCAAAATATCATCACCACCAATCCCAGCTTCGAACGCCTCAGCAGTTATACCGAACAGGAAATGGTCGGCAAGACACCGAGGGAATTTTTCCGTGAAGAAGACAATGCCGAGCAGGTAGAAAATTTAATGAAGGAGCTGGAGCACCTGGGCTTCTGGGAAGGTGAGTTATGGAACCGCCGCAAAAATGGCCATGCCTACCTGTGCATGATTTCGCTGGTGAGGGTGCAGGATGAGCAAGGCAAGGCGCTGAACTATATCGGCTTTTTCAAGGACAGGACGGAGACCCATACTGCCAAGCAAAGAATAGAAGAACTGGCATTTTCAGATGTGCTGACCGGGCTGCCAAATCGTCTGCTGCTCAGCGAACGTATCAAGCAGTCGATCACCGTTGCCAGCCGCAACAACAGCACTTTTGCCCTGCTGTTTCTGGATCTTGATCATTTCAAGCAGATCAATGATTCCCTCGGTCACCCGTTTGGCGACCGCGTCCTGCAACAAGTGACGGAGCGCCTGAAAAAATGCGTACGCCAGGTGGATACTGCGTCGCGCCTTGGTGGGGATGAATTTGTCCTGCTCTTGCATGAAGCGGATGCAGAAGGTGCAGAAATTTGCGCGCGGCGTGTGCTGGAAGAATTATCAGCGCCGTTTTCACTGGATGGCATGAACTTTACCGTCACGTCGAGCATAGGCATTGCGCTCTACCCGGCAGACGGTCACAGCATGGCTGATCTGATCAAGAATGCAGACAGCGCGATGTACCACGTGAAAGAACGCGGACGTTCAGATTTCCGCTTTTATCAGCGCCAGATGAATATCGGCCTGCTGTCGCGCATGAAGCTGGATCATGCGATGCGCCAGGCACTTGAACATGATCTGTTCCGCCTGCATTATCAGGCCCAGATTGACCTGGATACCGGCAAAATCTTCGGGGTCGAAGCGCTGTTGCGCTGGACAGATAAAGACCTGGGCGAAGTCAGCCCTGCCCAGTTTATACCGGTGGCAGAAGAATCGGGTGTCATTGTTCCCATCGGTAATTGGGTGATGCAAACTGCGATCCGCCAAGCAGCACTGTGGAACCGTGATGGCAAGGCAATACGCGTGGCTATCAATGTTTCGGCGCTGCAATTTCAGCAAACCAATTTTGTTGACAGCATCGCCGCCGCCTTGCAGGAACATGATCTGAAACCGCAATGCATAGAACTGGAACTGACCGAATCGATCCTTATACGCGACGTGGAAGAAGCACTCAGGAAACTGCAATCACTGGCAGAGCTAGGGGTGAAACTGGCGATTGATGACTTTGGTACAGGATATTCCAGCCTCAGTTACCTGAAACGCTTTCCCATTTACAAGCTGAAAATAGACCGTTCTTTTATTGATGACTTGCCTGGTGATGAAAGTGATGTGGCCATCGTGACAGCCATTATTCATCTGGCGCATGCCCTGAAGTTGCGGGTGATTGCAGAAGGCGTGGAAACCACGGAGCAGCGTGACTATTTGCGCAAATTGAATTGTGATGAAATGCAGGGATATTTATTTTCGCAGGCCATGTCTGCGGAAGACTTTGAAAAACGCTACCTGCACTAATGCGCGGCGCACTCAAGCAGGCAGCTAAAAAATCAGGAACGCACTTTCCAGTAACGCGAATCATCACGTATTTCAGAAATCTGTTCCACTGTCAGGTCACTACTGACCAGCTCACGGCTATCCAAGGCCATGCTACCAACTTTCATGCTGGCTTTGAGCAAATAAGTGTAGCCAGTGATCAGGTCACGTTCAACGCCATCACCGTGCAGGTAGCGCAAACCCATCTGAAACTGGGCTGTCGACAAACCCTGTTCTGCCGCCAACGCTTGCCAGTGTGCGGCCAGTGGAATATTTTTCTCTACGCCTTCGCCCTCTTGCAGCGCCAGCGCCAGGTGATGCTGTGCGCTTGCGTTGCCTTGCTGCGCAGCCTGCTGATACCAGAATACAGCTTCTTCTACATTGGTATCTACACCTTTACCATTTTCATACATATAACCCAAAGCCACTTGTGCTGAAGTTAGACCCTGCATGGCCGCACGGCGAAATAAGGAAAACGCGTGTCTTTCGTCTGCTTCTTCACCTTCACCAGTCAGATACATGACACCCAGATTGGCTTGCGCGCCCGCATGTCCCTGGTCAGCCGCCTGTTCCAGCCAATACGCCGCTTCCTGGATATTTTCCACGCTGCCTTCACCTTCGAGGTACAGCAGCCCGAGCATGTTTTGCGCCTGGGTATCACCTAACAGAGCCCAGCGCCGCACTTGCATTTCGTCGTCGAAATCGTCATCGCCCAATGCAGAGGCACAAGCGAGCATGACGCCCAACACTACTAACAGATGTCGCCATTTTTTCATTTTATCCTCACCTGTCATATTGCATGACCAAGGATGCTACGCCTCAAAAACGGCATGCATGTTTCGCAAGTGTTTGAATAGGTAACAAAATGTAGCGAGATTGATACAGCCTGAGAAGACACAGAGTAAACTAGCGTTAATTCAGATACAAAAAGCTGTGTAAATGCATTTATTTCATCCACATTCATTTGATAAATAAGAATGAATTTTGATCATTATCAAGGATAGCCACCGTGACCGACAACAAAAAACTGCGCATAGGACTAATTGCCAACCGTTCTCATCAGGATGCGCCCAACTCTGCCCTGGTGCAGTTACTGCGCGGCGCTGGTCCAGCATTGCAACATCTTCAGGCAGAAATGGTCATCGTCGGCCGCACGTTGGATGCCATCATAGGCCATGGTCTAGTGGAAAACTGCCCATTGATAGAACGCTTTCCCTATGGGCGTGATGGGGGCTTGATGAAACTCGTGTCACGGGTCGTTGACAGTACCCCTGAGCTGGCTATTGACGCAGTGATTTATCTGATTGATCCAGTTGACCCTTCTTCGGTTTTCCCCGAGGCGCAAGCGCTGAAACGGCAATGCGTCATTCATCGCAAACCATTTCTTGCCACGCTGGCCAGCGCACGTGAATGGCTGGAACTGGAAGCAAAGGCTGCCGGTGCAGAGGCCGATGTGACGCTCAATTCCAGTTTTGTGCTGGCACAGGAAGGTATCGCCCTGATTGCCCATGATGCCATGAAGCAGCGCATGCTGGCGATGGCAGAAAAACATTTTGCAGTACTGGACCGTTTTGGCTATCGCTATGCCACCGGGACCACGGGTGGCTTGCTGAATCAACTGGCACAAAAAATCAAAGGGGAAGAAGCCGGAAAAAATTGGGTAAAACCTTATTTATCCGGCCCTATGGGCGGCGATGCGCAACTGGCAGAACTGGTACTGGACAGGAAAATACGGCGCATCCTGTTTCTGGAAGATCCGCATGTGGCACGCCAGCATGAAGCTGACATCCAGTTACTTGAGCGGGCGGCCCGCACCGTCACAGACTATGCACAAGTCGTCAGTGAAGTCGATGGTGCAGACCGCTGGCTGAGTTTGCTGACACAAAGGATCACTGCAAACTGATCATTCCCTATCAAGCAGCGGTTGCGGTTGCGGTTGCCGTTACAGCTGCATCTGCGGCTGGCGCTGCCACCTCTGCTGGCTTGCCAGACAAACGTTTCAGCCTTTCCAGTGCGGTTTCGCCACTGGTGTCAGCCTGTGCGACAGATTTGCGGATGGCATCAATTTCCGCCGCCTGATCGAAAGGTTTTTGCGTAATATCAGCAACGATACGCAAACCGGCAGCTTCATTGCTGACACTTTGTGCACGGCGTGTCAAAGCATTGAGCGCGGTGGAATGGCCTTGCATGCCTGACAGGTTGCTCAATTGCTCCTGTCTTTCCACGCGCAGTTGCTGCAAGTCTTTCTGTGCTTTGGCAGAGGCCAGGTTTTGCAGGGCTTTTTTGGCAGCGGCATCAAAATCAGCAAGCTGCTTGGAAAATGCATCAACGATTTTCTGCAATTCGTTCATGTATTCCTGCGCATCAATTTCTTCCTGGATTTCCAGCGGCAAACGGGCTTTATTCGCTTCCAGTTCATCGCAGAACAGTGTCACCGTTGCTTCAGAAATCTTGCCTGCGGCCAGACGATCGGCCAAGGTTGCCGTGGCCTTTTCATCGTTGGCGATCAGTTCGCGCAGGCGCACGACGTCCTGGTGTTCCTTATCAAACGAAGCACGCGCTGCGGCCAATTTCTGCGCAGTTTCCCTGAGCGTTGCCGCCAGGCGATCACGGTCTGCTTCTGTTGCCGTTTCGGGATCAAAATTGGCGATGGCTTCCGACACTTTGTCGCCCAGTGCGCCGAAGTGTTTGGAAATTAAACGTGCAGTCAGGCCCCAGCCATTCAAGTTACTCATGTTACTTCCTTTCAGTATGTGACGCGGTTATGTGTTACAGGTGCTACGCAAAATTTGCTTTATTAAGAACTAACGGGTACTGCTTGAAACGGTGCTACTGCACCAACAGCCTTTCCGCTTCCAGCGGTATGGCAATCATGAAATCAACATGGATGCCGCGCGAATTGGTGTCGCCATCCCTGCTACGTAAAATCTCTGTACTGATCAGTAAAATTTCTGTCTGACTACCCTCTTCTGCCAGGTTGCGGCGGTAAGGCATGAACACCACTTCCTGTTGCAAGCCATGCTGGCCTGCGGCATCGTCGATACGGGTTTCGATACCCTTGAAGGGAGCGACAAAATCCTGCGCAGCGTCGCCGGCATCACGTTCATACACAACACTGTCGGCATCGGCAAAGACCGTATCAAGGCTGTCATTGTCCCAACCGATTGCGGCCAGTTGTTCGCGCCACAGGCTATAGCTGCGGTCACCCAGGCCGACCCCGTTTTCGCCCAGATAAGCCTGCTGGTCTTCTACTGTTTCCGGTATCAGGCGGGTCAGGCGGCTGCAATACAACATCTCCACGACTGCACCACTGGCATCGCAATACAGCTGCAAGAATTTTTCCTGGGTTTCATCATCAGCATTCAGGTAGTAACGATACATCTTGCCGCTGATCGGTAATTCCACCCGGCTGATGGCAACGATGCGGGTTTCTGCGTCGTCTGGCATGGCGATCAATGAACCCTGACTGATCGCTCTTATCAACGGCGTCTTTTGCAGGTTGACGACACTGCCTATGCGGGCAGCCAGTGGCAGGGCAGCATCCTGACGCCCGGCTTCCTGATGCAGGTCCTGTGCTGTGCCGTTGACTCTCTCCTGCTTGTTGAAAATTTTCCCCACGTATTGATAAGCGTCTTTCCAGGCCATGATATTAATTTCCTCCTAAACTGTAGTGAACCTGCTTTTCCTGTGGCTGCACCGGTTTGATGAAGCGCCAGATTTTGTAGCCCAGCCAGCCCATGCCTCCAAGCAGTAAAGCCCACAGACTGACCCGCAACAGGGACCAGCCCACCGCTTCATGCTCGACCGGTGCCGCTGTTGCAGAGTCCGTTGCAGATGACTTGACTGCACCATCCGCATTTGCACTGTTTGCAGCACCTGCCGTTGGAAAAGGGTCAAGCTGGCCACTGCGGCTATCGTGGTTTGCAGCTTGTGAGTGACTCATCGCGCTACCCAGCATGAAGCCTAAAATGCCACCGGTGACTGCACCGCCAATACCACTGCCGCGCTGCTGCACAATCACTGGCGCAGGCTGGTATATAGGCGCAGCTGGCATGACCGATGGCGTTACCGGCGCTGTCTGCCTGTAATTGCCAGCACTGCCTGTATTCGTGGCATTGCCATAATTTGCTGCGGACTGGTTGCCTGGCGCAGTGGCATTACTGCTGGTATTGCTGGTATTGCTGATATTGCTGGTATTGCCAGCACTGCTGTTACTCTTCTGGTTCCTGGCGTCCATGCTTTTAAGGGCATTCGCCTGCGCCTGGTTTTTTTCCAGGTCACGGTTCAGGGCAGAGTCAGATTTGTTATATGACGCTGGTTTGCTGGTATCAAATTTGCCAAAAGAGCTATTGGTTGGCGGCGGTGCCGCTGGCCTGCTGACACTTCTCTGGGAAGAGAAGCCGCTTTTGAAGCCGCCAGACGACCCACGTGAACTGCTGGCGGCCAGTGTCATGCCTGGCAATATCAGCGCCAGCATGATGATGAGTAGTTTGCTTTTCAATCTGTTCATGATTTCCATCTATAGAAATAATGTTAAGGCCTCTGTACAATCCGTAATCGCTTGGTGCAGCTCTTTATTGATGCTCATCATAGTGAGCAAAATTACAAAGATCATCGGTAATAAAACAGGAAATTCACCATGACACGCAAATACTCCGACATGAACCAACACGACGCGCTGTATAAAATTGCCCGCGCCTATCCCGGCGGCCTGGAAGCGCTGGCGGCAAAAATGGGCGTTTCTGTGAATGTCTTGCGCAATAAGCTGGCACCGGGCATCGAATCGCACTACCCTTCTTTTGAAGAACTGTCCGTCATCGTCGAGCATTGCGATGAAGCCGGCGTCAAGGATGCGCACATGCCCCTGCATGCACTGTTAAGCCGGCATGGCATGGCGGCCTTTGTCATTCCTGAACCGAATCAGGTCAGTGAAGATGATTTGTCACAAACCGTATGCCGCGTCATGAGCCGCGTAGGCGATGTGGCCGAAGCGGTATCAACAGCATTGCTGGACGGTGTGATTACCGATGCCGAAGCTGATTTGATAGAGCGGGAATTTCAGAGTGCACTGACGGTGCTGGGTGAATGGCGCGCCCGCATACGTGCGCACCACAAGCAAAAAGATTAATGCAGTTTTTTGAATTACAGTTGACATTACGATTACCCTTGGCCAATTGTTGACGCGGTCCGTCGGCAGATCGAGGATTATTTGCGTTTCCATACAGCCCATGTCAGAGAAACCTTGGCCTTGTTGATGGGAAGTGCGCTGGAATAAATGAAATCAGTGATTGACGATTCGGAGGTCATACGCCGTTTTACAGAAATCGATACGATGCGGTCCGACACGCGTATGACCTGGAACATCCATGAGGAACTGCCCAGATTCAATTTAGACACCCTTACCGACATCATGGAGTTACAGAATCTGGCTGGGAAAATATATTATCGTCCATGATCGATTGCTTTGAAAACTTAGTTGCCAAGCTGGTCTATCGGCACACGTCAAGTTGCAAATCTGGTGAACACGACGTTAGATGCAGCCGCCGAAACAGTAGCTGTTAACGTCGCCCGTTTCGTCAAAAATCCATTGCACATTATCCCCGGGATTTTAGTGACTGAGGTAACGCTCTGCGGAGCTCGCACTAATCCAACCCCGTCAATCTCGAATTTCTGCGTATAGCCTGCCTGTTTGTTTTGTGACATGCTTCCTTCCTTGACTGAATTTTAAACCCTCAGTAAGCGATGCGTTATTTAGGGAATGCTCACTATTGGGCGCAGTTAGGCCGAGCGGCTATTACGCTAAATCGGGAAATATTTATTCATTTCAATAACCTAAAGGATTAAAAAATGATGACCCTGCCTAAATTTACGCGTACGCGCCCCCGCCTCATGTCGGCAATTATATTGGGCCTCAGCCTTGGAATATTTGCGCCATTGCAAATGAATCCTGTCACTCGCATCCTTATAGGGTGGAATGTAACCGTTTGGTCTTATCTATGCTTAATGGGATGGCTGATGGTGCACGCAAGCCATGCAAGAATCCGCACCATTGCTGCCAAAGAACATCAAGGTGCCATCGCCGTGCTCGCCATTATGTCGTTAGCCTCAATGGCGAGTCTCGCTGCCATTATTCTGGAGCTTTCTATCCTTAAAAACCTCTCGTTTGGGCACAAATTGTTACATTACCTTCTTACTGGTTTTACAGTATTGGGATCTTGGTGCTTAGTAGCTATTTTATTTACATTTCACTACGCGCTCGTTTTTTACAAGTCTACGCCAACGCAACGTCCATTACGATTTCCAGACGATGAACAAAACCCTGATTACTGGGATTTCATGTATTTTTCATTTACCATCGCGGTGGCTGCTCAAACTTCGGATGTATCCGTGTTGACGCGTTCAATGCGAAAGACAGTAATGGGACAATCAGTTCTAAGTTTCTTGTTTAACGTTGCAATAATTGGATTAACTATCAATATTGCTGCCAGCCTCGTCAATACTTAATTCTTCGTTTTGCCGTATTTTTTATCTTGTCTTGTTCATTCAGTATATTCAGCTTCAGTGCTCGCTCGATTAGTCTTTCAAATTTTTGCATCGTTCAGATAGTTAAAGTTTTTTAACAATACTGTCATCCAAATGGCAATTCACTTCGTTAAGGAATAAGAGAGTACAGCGGATTGTCTGTCACTCTTAAGTGAAGCAGCCTAGGCATTAAAGAATTTGTGCGCCGTTTGATAGGCGAAATCTACATCAGCGCTCAAGACCTCGTTATATTGACTTGGACTGCTCACCATACAATTCGTTTATTTCGAGGAGAAAGTATGGCGTTCATCCCTGGTGCGGAATCTGGTTTCGATGCGAGAACCTACGGTTACAATGCAACTCACCCTGACCCGAATTTTCAGGTAAGTTCAGGTACCGTGTCTTTTGGCAAGCTATCTGCAAGTGATTTGACAGGCTGGTATCAACTTAACCTGGATGGTCCCGGCAACTACACGTTGCTTGTATCAACTGATCCTGTCAATAATTACAGCGCTACCAATAACTGGAATTCGACTTACACGGGTATCGCTGTGCAGATTACAGACCGAGCTGGCAATCCCTTGCCAGGTCTGTCACCTCTTGTCGCCAATGCTAATTACGATGGAGGAATTAATTTCAGTTATGCAGGCAACTATTCACATGGTGGTTTCTATATAAAAATCATCAATCTTGAATATGCTGCCACTGATTATATAGTTGGCCTAAGTGCGACTCCCGCAGTTGGACAGTCTGTGTACGGTAACGCTGGTGACAATACCTTTTTTAGTGGCCCAGGCAATCACACGATTCATGGCGGTACTGGACTCAATTCGCTAATTTTGTCTGGGAAAATTGACAATTACAGTATCAATGGAACTTCCAACAATTTTGTGATTAAAGATGTGACTGGCGTTGATGGGACAGAAACAGCATCTCACATACAGCGTTTAATATTCACAGATAGCGCTATAGCCTTTGATATTGATGGTGCGGCTGGTCAAACATATCGCCTATATCAGGCAGCATTTGGACGTACACCGGATTTGAAGGGTCTAGGATACTGGATAAATGCAATGGATCACGGTGCCACGTTGTCAGATGTAGCTGGAGGTTTTTTTCAATCGGTAGAATTTCAGAATCAATATGGCAGCAATCCCAGTACCGCCACCTTGATTACGAATTTTTATCAGAATGTCCTGCACCGTGCTCCAGATCAGGCAGGTTTTAATTATTGGTCCAATCAACTTAACCATGGACTAATTTCACCTGCTGGAGCCCTTGCCAGTTTTTGTGAGAGTGCGGAAAATCAAGCACAGGTCATCGGGCAGATTCAGAATGGTATCGATTACCAAGTCTGGCTTTCTTAAGAAGTTTTATTCGGGCGTATTGAAATAGGGAAACATCGTCTCTGCTATTTAAGGGTTGATTTGCACTGAAAAATCCGAAGCAGGCAAGAATTGGAAGCAACGCCACAGCCTGAAACAGCTTCATCTGGATCTGAAAGAACTGGGATTTGAAGGGTCGTATGACCGGGTCAATTCAGCTAGCAAACGAACAAATAAAAAAAATGGAAAAATGTGCCGTTTCCCAATACGCTAGCAGCTCTTGAAATGCGTCAGGGGTTTTAATTCAAAACTCAAAGCGGTTGTCGATAGTTTGATGACTTACTGTATTACTATTTCCGAGGATGTCAACTGTATCAAGGAAGGCGACAATTCTGGGCCAGCCCATTTTGCGCGCCAGATCAAGCGCAGATTCACCTTTGGGATTGCGGGCTGCAACATCGGCGCCATGTTTGACCAGCAAGGTAACGGGTGCGAGGTTGCCCGCCGGTGCATCTCTTTGCAGCAGGGTCCAGCCTGTTTCATCAACACTGCGGGCAAAAGCTGGCTCGTCCTGCAAACCCTTATCCATTTTCTCTGCCATGTTTTCACTCATGGCGTGTTCAGGCAAGTCTTCGTTATCTGCGCTTGCCACATTCGTTTTTTTGCCAAACAGACCGGATAAAAATCCTGGCTTTTCCTTGACCTGGGCAGGCACAACCGCCACTTCGCCAGGCACACCAAAATCAAGGCCCCAGGCCTGGTCATGTTCGTTGCGTTCAGAAGATGACATTTCGCTGCGGATGACATCAATGCTGTAACCGCCATACACTTTGCCATTGATGCTGTACATCCAGTCACCGATTTCGGCCAGCGGCACGCTGACCGCATCACCGGCCTTGATACTGTCAAACCATTGCGGATTGTTGAGCAGTACACCGGTCACCGTATCACCATCGAACTGGATTTCATTGATCCACATATGCTCGACTTCAGGGACATCGCCAGTCTGGCCAGTAGGGAAGGCGACCTTGACCGCAGCCAGGCCCAGGCTGGGGATAATGCGCCGGTATTCCCACGACAATTCGCGCCAGAAATATTTGAAACTTTTGCGCGCGCGTTCAGCTGCGGTACGCATGGCCGGACTTTCGCCTTCCTGCATGACGATCTTGTCTTCGATCATGAAATTGTTCTTTCAAGTATAAAATTTTAATACTTTAGCTGAAACAGCTTCACAAACCGGCGCACAGGCATTTTCGTTTCAAATGATACAAGTACTTACCTTTTGCATATGAAAAGCACCATCACGGAATCTGTCCGGCAGACTAAATCAGGGATCGTGAAAGATTTGCTCAGCAGCATTTTCCCTGCTGCTTTACAATGTAAGCCTGCCTCAACACCAAGCTGCCATCATCATGTCCACAGAACTTCCGAGCCAGCGGCCCACATCCCTCGCGGATTTGTATATTTCATTTACCATTTTGGCATTGCAGGGCTTTGGTGGCGTACTGGCCATCGTGCAGCGTGAAATGGTGGAGCGCAAACGCTGGCTGACCATGGAAGAATTTGTCGAAGACTGGGCAGTCGCGCAGATTTTACCCGGCCCGAATGTCGTCAATTTATCGCTGATGATAGGCCACCGTCATTTTGGCCTGCGCGGTGCCATGGCCGCGCTGGCGGGCATGCTGTCCATCCCCCTGTTATTGGTTCTGGTACTGGCAGTGATCTACGCACAATTTGCCAGCCACCCCGGTGTAGTTGGTGCGCTACGCGGCATGAGTGCCGTCACGGCTGGCCTGATTATCGCCACTGCCCTCAAGCTCATCCCTGCTTTAAAGAATAACCCTCTGGGCAGGAACATCGCACTGGTTTTTACCGCCCTATGCTTTGTCGGCATCGCCCTGTTACGCCTGCCGCTGGCCTATGTGCTGTTTGGGTTGGGCAGCATCACTTGTGCGCTGATTTACAGGAGGCTGAAATAATGCCGGACGCAATCCACACTGCCCTGCACATTTCCATGGATGGCAAGGACTGGCTGCATCTGCTGATGCATTACATGATGTTGTCACTGCTGTCTATCGGCGGTGCAATTTCCACCCTGCCGGACATGCACCGCTACCTGGTTGACCAGAATAACTGGCTGACAGATTCACAATTCAATGCCTCGGTCGCCATCGCCCAGGCAGCACCAGGGCCAAACGTGTTGTTCATTGCCCTGATGGGCTGGAACATAGGCATGAATGCCGGCGGCATGTGGACCGGTTTGCTGGGTGTGGCCGTGACCATGACCGGCATCCTGCTACCCAGTACCACGCTGACCTATATGGCGGCCAGCTGGGGTCATGCCAATCGTGAATTGCGCAGCGTGCGTGCATTCAAACTCGGCATGGCACCCATCGTCATCGGCCTGTTGCTGGCAACCGGCTGGATCATGGCCACGGCACATAAAGAAGCCACCAAAGACTGGCCAATATGGCTGCTGACCGTAGCCTGTACGTTGGTAGTATGGCGCACCCGCCTGCATCTTTTATGGCTATTGCTGGCAGGTGCGATACTGGGCTGGTTCGGGTTGATCTGAAGCGTCAAAAATTCAGACAAACCCCAGGTTGCGGGCGCTGGCATTGTAGTTCACCAGATTAGGCAGCAGCGATAGCAAATCACTGTCGGATACGCCCAGCCATTTACCCAGTGTGGCCGCATACTGGTCAACCGACGTGCTTGGCAGCAAGCGCCCCTGGCCGACATCGTCAGGGCCATTGCTGGCAACCACGGGCGCAGTACCGTAATAGCGCTGCCCCTGTACGGCACCACCAAGCATGAAATGCATGCTGCCCCAGCCATGGTCGGAACCATCATTATTGCCGCTCAGTGTACGGCCAAAATCCGATGCGGTGAAACTGGTGACCTTGTTGGCGACACCCAGTTCGACGGTGGCGTTATAGAAGGAAGACAGGGCATCGGCCACACTGGCCAGCAAACCCGGGTGGGTGGAAACAAGGCCATCATGGGTATCAAAACCGCCCATGGACACAAAAAATACCTGGCGCTTTGCACCCAGCGTACTTGCCGCAGAAATCATGCGGGCCACCATTTTCAACTGATCTGCGAGGTTATTGCCGGCAGTGAAAGAAGTCTTGATGGCAGGCGCGCCAGCCAGTGCTGAAGTCAATACGCCATTGGCATCAATAGAACGTTTGGTGACACGTGTATATTCATTTTCAAACAGATGCGGACGTGCCTGCGTGACCAGCGCCTGCAAGGCCGCCGAACAATTGGCAGAACCGAACAAGGGTGCCTGCAAGCCGTTGAAAGGCACGGAACCATTGGTCGATACCTGATATTGCACGGCTGTGTTACCTGACAGATAAACGGCATTGCCGGATACATTCACACAGGTGAAAGTTGCATTGCCATTGCCAGCCTGGAACAGGTCGCCAATACGACCACCCCAGCCCGAAGTTGCCCCCTCTGGTGCAGAAGACTGCCACACCGATTGCTGGTCATTATGTGAAAAAAGCTTGGGTGGCAGAGGGGCAGTCTTATTCGTATATTGCAGCTTGCTGGTCGGTTGCACCAGCGTACCGACATTCAACAGCACTCCCATCTTGCCAGCGTTGAAGATGGGCATCAGCGGCGCGAGTTCTGGTGCCATTGCGTATTGCCGGCTGACGCCCGCGCTGTCCACCGGGGCAGACAAAGGCTGCAATACCGTACCGCTGAGCTTGTCGCGTGCATAGGCCAGGGTAGGGCGCAGTTGATAATAAGCATTGTAGTTGGCGATGTCATATGGCACGAGGGTGTTGGCATAATCATTGCCGCCGTATAAAAACACGCAGACGATGGCCTTGTAGTCATCAGCATTGGCAGCAGAAGCTTCGGCCATGGCGGCTAGGTTCAGCGCCCACGGTGTTGCCACACCGGCGATGGAGAGGGCGGAGGCGCGCTGGAGAAAAGCGCGGCGTGAAGCATTTGGCGTAGTCATATTTTTCATGATTGATTCCAGTTCGGAAAACAGAGATAAGTGAAGCAGGCGATGTGCAAAAACAGTGGATACCTGGCCCGCTCATTTAAGAACGATGAATTCTGGTGCGGCCATGACCAGTGTCAGCGCTGCGTAGATTCTCTGTGTGCGCCTGGTGTCAGTCCCTGAGGGCATGCTGTTGACAGCAGTGCGCAGATTAAGCAAAGTCGTATTGCTCAACTGCCCGGCTGCCAGCACCAGGTTGATTTCATCAAGCAGCGAAGCGGCGTTATCGGCCAGCGGCAGCAAACTGCTGTAGTCCGCATCGACGTCACTGACACCGGCACTGATCGCATGCTGCATGTAATTTACGTAGCCAACGACTGATGATTCATTGGTGATCTGGAATTCAGGCGCGACCAGTGATGCAGTTGCGATGGAACTGTTAGGCGGTACATAACCAGGCCGGAAGAAATTGAATACTGATGGTGAACGCAGGGGGCTTTGGCCGAGGCGTGTAGCCGGGTCACTGGTGTTACCGATATTCCAGATGTCATTGGCAGCCGTGGCTTTATAAGCACGTGCCCAGGCCAGGAAACGCAACATGGGTTCGCGCAATTTGCCAAATTGCGGGTTGCTGATATTGCTGGCATTGCGAGCTTCATCATCAAGCAGGATGGCCTTGATCACTGCCTTCAGATTACCCTTGCTGCCAGTGCCATCATTATTGAAGACCGCCGCCACCCGTGCCACATAGGCAGGTACAGGGTTGCTGGTAACCAGCCTTTGTATGAGCTGGCGGCTGACGAATGGCGCAACATTGGGATGGGCGAAAATAATATCCAGTGCAGCCTTCAGCGCATCTGCACCACCAAGACCGGCGGGCACTGTGCTTTTCAAAAATGTCGAGGCATCTGTTTCATGCCTGCCTGGTACCTGTATCATGGGACGGCGCATGAAATCAGGCGTATCTGCCTTGCCTCCGGCCAGATCAAAATCCCAGCCGGTAAATATCCTGGCAAGGCCGGTGATATCATCGAGCGTATAAGTTTCTATGTTTTTCCCGTTGGCCAGCCTGGGTGTGCCGTCAAGATTGAGTTCCAGCAAGCCGATGCTGAACAGCTGCATGAGTTCACGCGCATAGTTTTCATCTGGCAGGGCCCCGGTTTGCGGGTTGTATTTGGTGTTACCACGAAAGGTCAGGTACTCCCCCATGGCCGGGCTGGTAGACACCTGTTGCAGGATATCGCGGTAATTGCCAAAACAGGCTGCCTCCATCATGTCGAGATAAGCCGCCGCAGAAAAAGCTTTCCAGCCACCGCCGATCAGGCCATCAATAGAAACCACGATGATTTCTGTCAGTGCCAGCGTGATGCGCTGACGCAGGGTGTCTGGCGAACCGATGAGCTTGCGCCAGGCGGCCGAATCAAACCCGGTTTCCGAATTACGGTACGTCATATCGTTCAAGCCTTTGGAAACCAGCCAGTCCCAGCGGTTGCCATTGCCGGGCAGGGTGAATTGCTCGTCCAGCCAGCCCGCATAGCCAAGTGCCTGCACGCGGGCGATTTGCTCACCCGATGCACCCATGCTCGCCTGCGCCAGAAAGCGTGCCGCCTCAAGTTCAGAAATACTTGCCAGCGCCGCTGGTGCAGGTGCCGGGCTAGCAGCCAGCGGTGCCGCCTGTGGCTGCGTCAGGCTGTCGGCAGAACGCAGGTCACTCCCGCCACCGCACGCAGACAACAGGGCGCTGGCCGTCAGTGCCGCAGCGAGGTAGGCCGGGTGACTGGTGTTTTCCAATTCGGGCATGTCAAGGGTGATGGCTGCGCTTGTCTCGCTGGCTGATGGCTGTTCCATTTTCTTCTTCCTGTGAAATTTTGGCTTGGATTGTCGAGGCGGATCAGGTAAAACCTGATACCTGCCTGTCCCCTGGATGTTCGCTGGCGAACCATCCAGGTTTCTACATTAGATGATTACGGTCGGCACACATTACGGATTTGTAAGTAGTTGTCAGGAGTTGTGAAGGATTTACATAAAAATTGACCACATCTGCGAGTAAGGCTGAGACAAATGCGCAGCATTTGTTACACTTTCGGTTTACGCAGTTTGTTGGAGTTTTATAAAACCTCTGTGCAGACAATCTTTGTTACAGGTGATAAGCCTAGTTTGGGTTATGCTTGCCACCTTGAAATTCCGCATACCGGTTCACAGTCCATGAAGTTGAGCATAGAAGCACCAGAAAATGAAGTTACCCTGCCGGGTGAGGTGCATTTACATATCCGCTTTCGTCCTGCCAGCATGTTCGGCATCCTGCTGGCATTGCTGATCCACGCGTTATTGCTTTATTTCATACTGAGCATGCATAGTCCTGTGAAAAAGAAGGGCGACAATGCTAGCTCTGACAACCCTATAGTCCTGTTGATGGACCAGGTGAAACAGCCAAAGGCAGCTGCACCCAAAAAGCAGAAAGCACCGGCAACACCCCCGGTACGCATCCCACCATCCAGAAATGCCATCACCCAGCCCAAGCTGCCGCCGGTGGTCGTCGCGACTGAATCACCAATCTCCCAGCCACCGCCACCGCAAGTCAATGCACCACCAGAAATGGACATGATGGCCATGGCCGAAGCAGCACGAGCACGCCGTCGCGCTTCAGAAGAAGCCGCAGCGCAGGAAAACGAAGGCGCGCGTCAGGCGGGTCGTGGCATGAGCCCGCAAGAAGTAGCCGAAGCCAATGTAAAGCGCAGCATGCAACAAGCTAGCGGTCGCGCTGGTGGCAGTGGTGTATTTGAACTGGGGACAGTAGGCACGAGGGTAGCCAGCTTCACTTTCCGTGGCTGGAACACGCGCGTGGTGGCCTCTGGCGGCAGACAGTCTTTTGAAGTCGATGCCGGTCTTGGTGGCGACGTACGACTGGCCTTGGTACGCCGCATGATAGACATCATACGCATGGAGTACAAGGGCGACTTCAACTGGGAATCCAGGCGCCTGGGCCGTGTTGTAGTCAAGTCGGCCCGCCTGGAAGATTCAGCAGAGCTGGAAAACTTTTTGCTGAAGGAATTTTTCCCTTAAATTTTCAGATCCCGGCAGCCTGTAGAGGTGATACCTTGCAGCGCAAACCGACTAACCCTGACCATAAGCCTTTACTGATCTCCCATGCCAAAGCTGCTGCAAGGTCTGCCACCAGCTGGCAGGCTCAACTTGCTGTATGAACAATTCACTGGTCTCGATTGCCTGCAATTCTATCCAGCCACTGCGTTCGGCACGGTAATGCAAGCCCTGATGTAAAACCCGGTCGGCCTGCCATGCCAGACCATCAAGAAACTGCGGCACACAGCTGAGCCTGAGGCTGCCCTTGTTCAGACTGTAGACGGTTCCAGCGCTGACATGGCAATACAAACTCTGGCCTTTGTTGAGTAGGGTAAGCGACATCACGGTGCTCCTGTAAGTTGTGATCCCGGCGGATCAATACTGACAGAATAGAATTTCCCGGCGACATCGAACAGACACAGGAAAATGCTATCTGTATCGTAGCAGCAGGCATATTTGTTATCTGTTATTGTGTGTATATGCCTGAACTGTATCTGTCCAGCCCGTAGCAAAGAACGCAAAATCAGCTTATGCAAACCCTACCGCTCTACCGGCAGCTGGCCGAACATTATCTGACTGCGATACGTTCCGGTACGCTGAACGTCGGTGACCGTATGCCGTCTGTGCGCAAGTTGATGCAATTACACGGCGTCAGTCTGTCCACTGCCTTGCAACTGTGCCGTCAGCTGGAAACCGAAGGCTGGCTAGAAGCGCGCCCGCGCTCTGGTTATTTTGTGCGCCTGCCACGCCGCGTGCGCCTGGTACCGGCACAAGAACCGCAGATAGGCAATGCCATCGACCCGGCGCAATTCATCGGCATTCATGAACAGGTATCAGAAATCATCGCACTCGGCCAGCGCCAGGTGAAATGCAATCTGGCTCGTGCGACTGGTGGTCAGGGCTTGTATCCGCACCAACAGTTGCGCGCCCTGACACTGAGTACCTTGCGGCGTTTCCCGGAATTGCTGACCAAGGCCATCACACCAGGTGGTAACCGTGAACTGAAAGCGGCACTGGCAAAGCGGGCGCTGGATTCCGGCATCAGCACCTCGTCTGACCAGATCGTCATTACCAATGGCTGTATCGAAGCGCTGAACCTGGCCTTGCGCGCCGTGGCCCAGGCTGGTGATGTGATTGCGGTGGAGTCCCCAACCTTTTATGGCCTGTTGCAGGTACTGGAAAGCCTGGGCATGAAAGCACTGGAAATCCCGACCAGCCCCAGTACCGGCATATCCATAGAAGCGCTGGAGCTGGCGATGCGCACCTATGACAATATCAAGGCCGTGGTGGTGGTGCCGCATTTGCAAAACCCGCTGGGCAGCATCATGCCTGACCAGCACAAGCAAAAGCTGGTTGCCCTGTGTGAAGCGCAGAAAATACCGCTGATAGAAGATGACTCTTATAGTGCCCTGGCCGATGGCGACAGGATACCGACTGCGCTCAAGCATTGGGATCATAGCGGCAATGTGATTTTTTGTGCGTCCATGCACAAGATCCTGGCCCCCGGCTTGCGGGTCGGCTGGATGCTGGCCGGACGCTGGCAGGCGCGTGTGAACATGCTGAAATATGCGCATACCCGCTATAACGAAGAACTGTCACAGATCGTCACTGCCACGTTTTTGCAGTCCAGCGCCTATGACAGGCATTTACGCAAGCTGCGCACGACGCTGGCCCAGCAAAGGGAAAGAATGGCCGAAGCAGTTGCCACCTATTTCCCCGAGGGTACGCGCCTGACCATGCCGGCAGGGGGCGTGTCGCTATGGGTAGAAATGCCGCCACAGATATCGTCCAAGGCCATCTTTGATGCTGCACTGGAGCAAAGCATACTGGTGTCCCCCGGTCTTTTATATTCAAATTCAAATCGTTTTGACCATTTCCTGCGCATTAACTGTGGCATGCCGTATACCCCGGAACTGGATGACGCCATGCGCATACTTGGCCGCATTGTCCATCACAATGCAAGCATAAAACAACACATCGCCGCATAAACCGCTTGTAACACCCTCTAGCTGTGGAAACCCACAATTGTGAGCACGGTCGCAGTTTTCCATAATGGCAGCACTGACGGAAATCATTCCGCGCCGTGCTCGCCACAGTCTTTTACAGATGAGCGAGCCCTAAAACATCCAATGGAGACCCAGGATGAAAAATCAGCCGCTTTACAAATCGCTGTATTTTCAAGTCATTACAGCCATCGTTCTGGGCGTGTTGCTAGGTCATTTTTACCCTGAATCCGGTGCATCCATGAAACCACTGGGTGACGGCTTCATCAAGCTGATCAAGATGATGATCGCACCGATTATTTTCTGTACCGTGGTAGTGGGTATTGCCGGTATGGAAGATATGAAAAAAGTTGGCAAAACCGGCGGCATGGCATTGCTGTATTTTGAAGTTGTCAGCACGCTGGCCCTGATTGTCGGGCTGATTATCGTCAACGTCGTGCAACCTGGTGCAGGCATGCATATCGACGTGAATACCATCGATACCAAGGGAATTGCTGCCTATGCCGGTCCAGGGAAAATGCAGACAACCACTGAATTTCTGATGGCCATCATACCGACTACGGTCATCGATGCTTTTGCAAAAGGCGAAATTCTGCAAGTCTTGCTGATCTCGGTATTTTTTGGTTTTGCGCTGCACCGCTTTGGTGGTCGCGGCACGATGATTTTTGATTTCGTCGAAAAATTTTCCCACGTATTGTTCGTCATCGTCGGCTACATCATGAAGGCCGCTCCAATTGGTGCCTTTGGTGCGATGGCTTTCACGATCGGTAAATATGGGGTCGGCTCTCTGGTGCAGCTTGGTTATCTCATGGGTACTTTCTATGCGACCTGTCTGATCTTTATTTTTGGCGTACTGGGCACCATCGCAAAACTCCATGGCTTCAGCATCTGGAAATTTGTCAAATACATCAAGGAAGAGTTACTGATCGTATTGGGTACATCCTCATCAGAGTCGGTACTGCCACGCATGATGGCGAAGCTGGAAAATCTGGGTGTCAAGAAATCGGTGGTTGGTCTGGTAATACCTACCGGGTATTCTTTCAATCTTGACGGTACGTCCATTTATCTGACCATGGCGGCGGTATTCATTGCCCAGGCCACGGATACGCCGATGACCATCATGCAGCAAGTGACCTTATTGGCGGTGTTGCTGCTGACATCCAAAGGTGCGGCAGGCATTACCGGCAGTGGCTTCATCGTACTGGCAGCAACGCTGTCTGCTGTTGGTGGCATTCCTGTAGCAGGACTGGCATTGATCCTGGGTATAGACCGATTCATGTCTGAAGCCCGCGCTTTGACCAATCTGATAGGCAATGGTGTTGCCACTATCGTGGTAGGTAAATGGGGCAATGACGTGGATATCCTGAAAATGCAAAGACGCCTCAACAATGAGACACCGGAAGAGTCAGACGACCCTGAACTGGTGCTTGACAAAGCCCATGCAGAAATGGCGACACATCACTGATTTCGGTAAATGCTTCCATGCAAAAAAGCGGACTTGATGTCCGCTTTTTCATTTTCGCTGGCAATGTCGTTGATTATTTAGCCTGTCGCAAATGGCGCATCGCCAAAGTCAGCGCCATGAGCTGTACGGTCGCCGCCAGGAAGAAAGGGGCGCCCAGTAACAGGCTGCCCTTGGCCTGATGACTGACCTGCCCCAGCAGCGACGTGCCTATCAGGGTCGCTGCCACGCTCATGATACTGGCCAGCGCTGTCAGTGACCCCATGGCAATACCTTGCGAACGGGCATCGACCGCACGTGAGAAAAATCCCTGCAAGGCTGGCCCGGCAGCAAAAGCCAGCACATTGCACAGGATCAGCACATACATCATCCAGCCCTGGCTGGCCAGGCCATACATGGTCAAGGCAATGGTCGACGAAGCCAGGCCAATCAGCACGGCATTGGCATCCCCCACACGCTTGATGTAACGGCCAAGAAAAACACCTTGCATGAGGACACTGGAAATACCCACCATGAACAGGGAAAAGCCGTTTTGCATCGGTGTCCAGCCAAAGCGCAATTCTGTCGACAGCACCCAGGTTGTCTGCAAGGTGAATTGCGCAAACATGGTCAGTGCATATACCCAGACCAGCGCACCAACGCCGCGTAAATGCGCCAGGCCAGTCAGGCCGGCGAAAGGATTCGCTGCAGAAATATGAAAGGTCTTGCGATGATCCGCTGCCAGGGATTCAGGCAGGGAAAAATAACCGTATACAACATTTGCCAGTGAAACTGCTGCTGCCAGGTAAAACGGATAATGAATATGCGCTTCACCCAGCATGCCGCCGATGACCGGGCCGCAGATAAACCCCAGACCAAACATGGCACCGATCTTACCCAGAGCCTTGCTGCGGTTTTCCGGCGAAGAGACATCGGCGATGTAGGCGTTGGCGACCGACAAATTACCCGCAGTGATCCCGCCTACCGCACGTACTACCAGCATCCAGTAAATGCTGGTGACCTGGGTCAGCAGAAGAAAATTCAGCCCCAGGCCAAAAACGCAGATCAACAATACCGGGCGACGGCCAAATCGGTCACTGAGTGCACCGATCATGGGCGCAAAAAAGAATTGCATGACGCCATAAATTGCCACGATCAGGCCATACCAGTAAGCCTGGCTGTCGGCCTGCAAGGTATAACTGGCAACCAGGCGCGGCAGCACGGGAATAATCAGGCCTATCCCGAGAATATCGAGAAATACGGTAATCAGCACAAAACGCACATTGGTCGGCAATGGTGCTGCGGCAGCAGTTTGATCTGGGCTACTCATGCTTGCGGGCTTTCAGGCGGAATATTCGAATCCCAATAGTATATGATAAGCACTAAACACATCCGCAAAGGACGCACTATGGCTCTGTTTGACCACTTTTTGATCATTGCATTGCTGGTCATTATCAGCGCATTTTTTTCCATGTCTGAAATTTCACTGGCCGCCGCGCGCCGGGTAAAGCTACAGGTGATGGAAGCAGAAGGCGAGATGCGTGCCGCCAGGGTGCTGGCACTGCAACGTGAACCCGGGCATTTTTTCACGGTAGTGCAGATCGGCCTGAACGCCGTTGCCATACTGGGTGGTATCTTGGGCGAACAGGCGCTGACACCGTATATTTCACAGGTGTTTCATTCCATCTTTGGTGCGACCAGTTGGGTGGAAAGTGTCAGTTTCGTCACTTCATTCCTGTTTGTCACCTCGATCTTCATTCTGTTTGCCGACCTGATGCCAAAGAAGCTGGCGATGATTTCGCCGGAAAAGGTTGCCTTGCGGGTGGTCACGCCCATGCTGTTATGCGTGCGCCTGTTCAAACCCCTGGTCTGGGTTTTCAATGGCTTGTCGAACCTGATTTTCCACGTGCTGGGTTTGCCGACCTCCAGGAATGACCAGATTACCTCGGATGAAATTTACGCCATGATGGATGCCGGTGCCGAAGCCGGGGTGTTACATGAACATGAACATCACATGATAGGCAATGTGTTTGAACTCGAAAGCCGTACCGTCCCTTCTGCCATGTCGCAACGCGACAGCATCGTATTTTTTACGTTGCAGGACACAGATGTGATCATCAGCCAGAAAATTGCCGAACATCCGCATACCAAGTTTCTGGTCTGTGATGGCAATATCGACAATGTCGTTGGCTATGTAGAATCAAAAGATATATTGAAACGCGTGCTGACCAATCAGGCATTTACCAAGGTGCAGGAATTATCGATACGCACGGCGCTGGCAGTACCTGATTCACTGACCCTGTCAGAAATGCTGGAGCAATTCAAGGGCACCCGTGAAGATTTCGCCGTCATCCTCAATGAATATGCCCTGGTGGTAGGCGTGATCACCCTGAATGATGTGCTGAGCACGCTGATGGGTAATCTGGTTCATCCTTTCCTGGAAGACCAGATCGTCAGACGTGATGCCAATTCCTGGCTGATCGACGGTGCCACCACCATAGAAGATGTTTGTCGCGCGCTTGATATAGACGGCTTGCCTGAGCAGGGCAGCTATGAGACTATTGCCGGTTTCATGATGACGATGCTCAAGAGAATACCCAAGCGCACGGATTACGTCATGGTCGGCGTCTACAAATTTGAAGTCGTCGATATCGATCATTACCGTATTGATCAATTGCTTGTGGTTCGCCTTGATGGCAGCGAGTCTGCCACAGTCTCTTAACATTCACCGTTATCGTTGCAGCCTGCCGGGCGGGCTGCAATTGTGCTTTCATCTAGTTTTATCCGTTTTAGTCAGGAAGTTTCATGTCGCAAGCTTGTGGAGTAGATTTTGGTACCTCGAATTCAACCGTGGGCTGGCACAGGCCGGGGCAGTCTGCGCTGCTGGCGCTGGAAGAGGACAAAGTCACCTTGCCTTCCGTCGTGTTTTTCAATGTTGAAGACGACGAAGTCACCTATGGCAGGGCGGCACTGACCAACTACCTGGCAGGCTATGAAGGCCGGCTCATGCGCTCCATGAAAAGCCTGCTCGGTACCAGCCTGATGGACGGACAAACCGAAGTGCAGGGCAAGGCGCTGCCATTTCGTCAACTACTGGCCCAATTCATCGGTGAGCTGAAGCAACGTGCAGAGCGTTCTGCCGGCACCAGCTTTACCCGCGCCGTATTGGGGCGACCTGTCCATTTCATCGATGATGACAGCACCGCTGATCGGCTGGCACAAGACACGCTGGAGCAAATCGCCCGTGCCGCCGGCTTTACGGAAGTACAATTTCAATATGAACCTATTGCTGCCGCTTTTGATTATGAATCACGCATCAGCAAGGAAGAATTGGTACTGATTGCCGACATAGGTGGCGGTACGTCCGATTTTTCCCTGGTGCGTTTATCGCCTGAACGCGCCAGCAAATTCGACAGAAAGGACGATATCCTTGGCAACGGCGGTGTCCATATCGGTGGCACCGACTTTGATAAATACCTGAGTCTGACGCATGTCATGCCGCTACTTGGGCTAGGTGGCAGGCTGGGTAGCCAGATCGACGTGCCATCCAGCTATTACTTCAACCTGGCAACCTGGCACACGATCAATCTGGTCTATACCCAAAAGGTCTGGCGGGAATTGCAGGAAGTGTACCGTGACATCAATAACGCTGACCTGCGCCTGCGCTTTGAGCGCTTGCTTAATCTGGTCGAAGAGCGCGACGGTCACTGGCTCGCCATCAAATCTGAAGAAGCAAAGATTTTATTATCCGATGAGCAAAACATCAGCCTGTCGCTGAACCGCCTGCGCAGCAAACAGCCCACGCAGCCCTGCCAGCTGATACTTGACCAGGATGGCTTGCAAGCCTCCATTGCTCATTTAACCACCAATATCGGTAACACTGTGGCAGAAGTGCTACGCACGGCCAATATCCGCCCAGACCAGGTCGATACCGTATTTTTTACCGGTGGTTCCAGCGGTGTGCGTGGCTTGCGTCAACAAATCGGCAGTATCGTCCCCGCCGCAACCAAGGTCGAAGGTGATTTGTTTGGCAGCATCGGTGCGGGTCTGGGCCTGGATGCCACTCGCCGCTTCCGCTAGCAAAAACCCTCCTGACACTTTCATTTCTCACCCAGCTTGTCAGTTTAGCCTTGCGATGTGCTTATACACATGGCAGCGCATGTCACAATATTTTTCGAATCAGAGCATGGCGAGAGCTGTTTTGTGTGCGCGGGCTGGCTAATCTTCACTATACTTGAATCTACGTAGGCTTTCCTATCTGGAGCAGGCATGTCGATTGAGCAAGACGATGATGACGAGCTATTCATAGTAGAGGACTTAGCGGACATACCCGAGACGGGCAAGCTTGCGCGCAGCTGGAAAATCGCCATCGTCGATGATGATGAGGATGTCCACCGTACGACCTGCTTTGCCTTGCAATATGTGCAGATATTGAATCGTCCGCTGGAATTCATCCACACCTACTCCAAAGAAGAAACCCGCCGTGTATTTGCTGGCGAAACCGACATCGCCGTTATCCTGCTGGATGTCGTCATGGAAACCGAGCATGCGGGCCTGGAACTGGTCAGTTTCATCCGTGATGAGCTGGGCTGGAGGGATACACGCATCATCCTGCGCACTGGTCAGCCCGGCTATGCGCCGGAAGAAGAAGCCATACGCGACTATGACATCAATGATTACAAAACAAAAAACGAACTGACGCGCAAGAAATTGCTAACCTCGCTGACGGCGGCAATACGCTCTTATGAACAGATACGCACCATCGATGCCAGCAGGCGTGGCCTGCATCAGATAATTACGTCAAGCTCGGCATTTACCTTTGAACATGGGATTCAGACTTTTGCCAGTGGGGTCATTACCCAGATCGCTGCATTATGTGGCGTGCCGCCCGAAGGCTTGCTATGCGCGCAGGGTGAATTCAGCGATTTTGATGAAGTGACGCACCAGGTTTTTAATGTCATTGCTTCTGCGGGACATTACAGCAACCTGATGAATTGTCCCATCGATGAAATTATCGATAGCAAAGTCAGGGAAGCCTTGCGCCACGTGCTGACCAAACGTGAGCCCCTGTTTACCGATCACAGCATGACACTGTATTTTTCTGGTCGTGGCAATCGTCCCCTGGCAGCGTATGTTGATTTACCGTTCCAGCTGTCTGAAATAAACCAGAATTTGCTGGAAGTGTTTTGTTCCAACCTGGGTGTCTGTCTTGATAACCTGAGTCTCGTCAGCCAGCTCAAGAATCATGCTTACCGTGACCAGTTACTGAAGCTGCCCAACCGCCTGAAATTCATAGACCAAATCAGTCTGGCGCTGGCAGAAAATATCCACGGACAAATGGTTGCCCTCATCGACATTGATGATTTTGCCGAGATCAATGATGTACTGGGACACCGCTATGGCGATTTATTACTGAAAGCCGTGGCTGATCGCCTGCGCGAAAGGCTGGGCAAAAACATTTTCTTTGCCCGCATTTCAGGCGATGTATTCGGCCTGCTGGGCGACCAGCATTTGCTGGAACCGGAAACCCTGCGCCAGTTGTTTGTTGATCCATTCACGATAGAAGAGACGGCACACGCCGTGTCCATGTCTGTCGGCATAGTCGCGCTGGAAGGCTATGACGGCGATGGTGCCGAGCCTCTGAAAGACGCCAGCATTGCCCTCAAGCGCAGCAAAATTCATCAACGCGGTAGCTACACGCTGTTCACCCGTTCTATGGGCATAGAGATACGTGAACGTGCGACGCTGATGCAGCATTTGCACAGGGCATTTGATGCCGAACGCCTGTTTCTCATGTATCAGCCACAAATCGACCTGGTCAGCGGCCAGTTCACCGGACTCGAAGCCTTGATACGCTGGCGTAATGATGATGGCGTGCTGATACCACCGAATGATTTTATCCCGCTGGCAGAATACTCGGGCCTGATTATCAGCCTTGGCGCCTGGGTCTTGCGTACAGCCTGTTTCATGATGGTGAGATTGCAAAAAGCCGGTATCGCGCCAGAGAGAATGGGCGTGAATGTCTCGGTCGTTCAATTTCGACAGGATGATTTTATCGGGATAGTCGAACAGGCCCTGCAAGATACTGGCCTGCACCCTTCCAGCCTGGAGCTGGAAATTACTGAATCTGTCACCATGAGCAGCGCTGCCATGTTTGAAACAAGGCTGAGCAAATTGAAGACTCTGGGCGTAAAAATCGCCATTGATGATTTTGGTACAGGCTTTTCTTCCTTGAGTTACCTGGACAAACTGCCAGTGGACAGGCTGAAGATAGACCGTGCTTTTGTGAACCAGATTGATACCCCCGAAGGCCCGCGCATTGCCGAGCTGATTACCCAGCTGGGCAAAAAACTGGGTTTGCAAGTGATTGCCGAAGGTGTCGAGCATGAAATCCACTGGAAAACACTGGAAGCCATGGGCTGCCATGAGGGCCAGGGATTTTATATAGGCAGGCCGATGCTGGAAGACAATCTGAGGGACTGGATTGCATCCCGCGCAGCACGAACCTGAAGAGCAGGAAAGCAGAAAAAAAGCGTATGTGTTTTGGCACATACGCTTTTTTCTGGCAGCGGTTTAGAGCTGCCCGGAGATTGTTTTAATCAATCACTCTCAGTTTTTCTTGTCCGCCATAGGAGGACGGTCGCCGCCTTTTGGCATGTTTGGGCCACGGCCGTGTTCACCCATGCTTTCACGCATATGCATGGCCATGCGACGATGGCTTTCGTCGAAAATCTTTTGTTGATCCGGTGTCAGTACGGCATAAAAGGTTTTTAGAGCGGCCAGACGATTTTGCATCTTTGCCAAATGTTCTTTCATCTTTTCCAGGCTTTTTTCCATGCGTTCCGGCGTGGTCAATTTTTCCATGGCCTTATGGTCAGGACGTGCTGGCATGGCAGCGGGGGTCATGGCATCAATAAAAGTTTTCCACGCAGGTTCTTGAGCCGCCGTGATTTTCAACTTATCATGCAATTCAGCCTGATGCTTGGCAATGCGCTCTTTCATTTTTTCTGCCCATTTGGCAGGATCGCCTGGCTGGCCATGGGCTGAGGCAGAAGCTGGCGCAGCGCTTTGTGCCAAAGCACTACCCGCGATTCCCATCGTCATCACCGTCAAACCGATAAACAATTTTTTTTGTAAGGTATTCATAATTTTCTCTTTCTGAACAGACTGAAAATGCTCAAATTCTGCGAATGGAACAAGGCAAAATGTGAGCTAACCTGACTGTGACGTATTACATTCAGAACTCAGGCAAAATGCTTACTGAAGCAGGGTATGACAAATACACCCTGTTATTGAGCAAACTCAAAGTAAAGCAATTCAACTGAATCCCGGCATTGCTGCCTCAGACATGGAGCGTATCTTGCTGCACGGATGTAACTATGAAATGTCGATCTGCGCCGGCTTTGTATCGACGTGTAACAAGTGGCGAATGGGGTACGATGGTATGTTACGCACTGTTTCCTCGTCGGTTTATCATAACAAGCCGATACAAAATCATCGTCTCTATCGCATTGACCAGGCTCATAATGAAAAACATGGATACACCAAATAAAATTCTCATTGTTGATGATGACCGCGACATCCGTAATCTGCTGGCCGACTATCTCGACAATAACGGTTACAGCACCGTCACCGCTGCCGAGGGCAATGCCATGTGGGCAGCCCTGCAAAACCAGCAGGTAGATTTGATCGTACTCGACCTGAACTTGCCAGGTGAAGATGGTCTGACCTTATGCCGTACTCTGCGCAGCAAATCAAGCTTGCCAGTCATCATGCTGACTGCCCGTGGCGAACCACTTGACCGCATACTCGGCCTGGAAATGGGTGCAGATGATTACCTGCCTAAACCTTTCGAACCCCGTGAATTGCTGGCGCGCATACGCAGTGTGTTGCGGCGCACCCAGACCAATCTCACTTCACATACTGGCGAGGCACTGCAAAAACTGAAGTTTGCCGACTGGACGCTGGATCTGACTGCACGCCATCTGGTCAGCCCGGACGGGATGGTAGTGTCCTTGTCGGGCGCCGAATTCCGCATGCTCAATATTTTCCTTGAACATCCAAACCGCGTGTTGAACCGTGACCAGTTGCTCAATATGACCCACGGGCGCGATGCTGATCCGTTTGACCGGTCCATCGATATCCAGATCAGCCGCTTGCGGCAAAAATTGCGCGAAGATGCGCGCTCACCCCAAATCATTAAAACTGTCAGGAACGGCGGTTATGTGCTGGCCGTGACTGTCACGGTGGAGCAGGAAGAATGAAAATTTTAGCGTCCATGTGGGGCAGGGTATTTGCCATCCTTTTGCTGGGAGTGATCGCTTCGGCAGTATTGACCTGGTCACTGGCTTTTGGCGAACGGCAAAAGACCATTTCACAATATCGTGACTCACATGCCGTTGAACGTGCAGAACAACTGGTACTGGCGCTGGATGCACTGCCTGTTGCCAACCGGGAAACCTTTCTGGCAACAGCCCCCCGGCTGGGTCTGAAAGTTGCCACACTTCCATCAGAAACCACAGACCAGGCACCGCGCTCGGAATATGCAGCAGCTGTCAGTGAGCGTCTGGGCAAGACTTTCCGCGTGATGTCGCTGGCCCAGGACCCCGAATCCTGCCCGCGCCTGCCACAAAATGCGCAAACCAACCGACTTCCCTGTGAAGCACTGGGTATTACTCTGCATGATGGTACTGCCCTGCGCCTGACGGTACTGCCACCACGCAACCCGGCACCACCTTTGCGTGCGGATTTTATCCAGTATTTCTTTTTGTTCATGGCCAGTATTGCCGTACTGGCGTATCTGATTTCACGCATGACCATGCGTCCCTTGCAGCAAATGGCGCAAGCAGCAACTGACCTGGGACAAGATATCAACCGCCCGCCTTTGCCTGAAAAAGGGGCGACTGAAATTTTGCAGGCCACCCGTGCCTTTAATGCCATGCAGGCACGCATACGCCAGCACATCTCGCAGCGCACCCATATGCTGGCGGCGATTACCCATGATTTGCAAACCCCTTTGACACGTTTGCGCCTGCGTCTGGAAAAAGTCAAGGATGAAGAATTGCGCGATAAGCTGATCGACGATTTGTCGGGCATGCAAATGATGATACGCGAAGGCCTGGACCTGGCCCGCAGCATGGATAGCAACGAACCCTTGAGGCCACTTGATCTTGATTCCTTGCTTGACAGTGTGTGTGCAGACGCGGCCGATGCCGGGCAAAATGTCAGTTTTGAGGGCAAACCAGGTGTTACCGTCATGGCCAGGCCACAGGCATTACGCCGCTGTCTGACCAATCTGATCGATAATGCCGTCAAATACGGCCATTACGCTACCGTCAGCCTGGTGGCGGGTAAGGAAGCCGCCAGTGATGTCCTGTATGTCCTGATACGTGATGGCGGTAGCGGCATACCGGCAGAATTGCAAAGCAAGGTATTCGAACCCTTCTTTCGCATAGAAACCTCCCGTTCCAGAGAATCCGGCGGTACCGGCCTGGGCCTGACGATTGCACAAAATATCGCCCAGCAACATGGCGGCAAGCTGCAATTGACCAACTTGACCGAGGGCGGGCTGGAAGTGCGGCTGACTTTGCCTTTGCAACTGGCCTGATAACAAAGCACGCGTGTATGGACAGGCCGGGTGCGCTTGTCCATGCACTCCTATACGCAATATCCCCATCTCTGTTCAACTTCGTACTGCGTCTGTCATACCCGCCGTCTGATTAAAAAAACATTGCAACTGCAAGTTTATCGACTCATCACAGCCACCTGTGACACGATTTTTCCTCCATCCCTTCTTTGCAAATTCCATAATCCATGAAAATAGCTTGCACAGGCATGCATACGCGTGAACCCAAACAGCGGTAGCCACGGTAAAATCGCGAAAAAGCTCAAGGATGAAAAATGATCAACTTACAACTAGGCGATGTCAGCCATATTATCCAGCTCTCGATTGCACCGGTATTCCTGCTCACCGGCGTCGGCACCACGCTGTCTGTACTAACCAGCCGGCTGGCGCGCATCATAGACCGCTCCAGGGTGGCAGAAGAAATGCTGCATGGCAGCGGTGCAGTCGTACCTCCCGCTCCCGGCCTGGAAGAAGAACTGCATGAGCTGTATGAACGTTCACACCTGATTAACCGTGCGATCACCCTGAGCACCTGTTGCGGCCTGTTCATCTGTCTGGTGATCGCCACCCTGTTTTTGGGTGACGCTACCAGCCTGAGCCTGGATAAACTCATTGCCGCGCTGTTTGTTGCCGGCGTTTTTTCCCTGATAGGCAGCTTCATTTACTTCTTGCGTGAGATTTTCGTCGCGACAAAAACCCTGACACGCCAGCGCGAACTGGGACGACATAAAATCATCGCACGTTAATCAAACGACGATATAACTGCCACCCGGCAGTAGCGATCTACATTAAAAAGCCCGTACCAGTTTCTGAACTGGTACGGGCTTTTTGCAGGGTTCAAGCCATTTCAGGCGATTAATTGCTCTTCGGTATAGGTACTGCCTGTACCAGCACCAGGACATCAATCGCAGCCGTGCCGGGGTTGGAAACGGTAATTGGCTGATAGCTGCCACTGGCACGGAACACCATCAGCGTATCCGCACTTACGGTAGGGGCCACAAAACCGGCATTGCCCGTGGTTGAGCCTGCCAGAATGACCGGTGGGCCAGACACCTGGGTCCAGCTGTAATAGACCAGACTGGTCCCGGTATTGGAAGGTGCATCGACTTTCAGGACAACTGCGCTACCGCTGGCAACCACTTGCGTGGGCGTGTAGGACACCAGGGAGATAGGTGGCAACGGGTCGACATAAAATACCACGTCCATCGACGTAATCGGATCGGTCGAAAAGCCGCCAGGCGTAATCACTGCATTGGAGACGTTCAGCGTGAAGACGAAAGTGGTCCTGGTACTGACCAACTTGGGCAGGGCGGTGCTGGCGACACTGCTGAAGGCATTGAAGATATCCACGGCAGGGCCGGATTTTTGCTTCCAGAAATAGAAGATCACGCCGCCATCTATCAATTTGCCATTGGCATCATATTTGACGGATTTGCTGCCATCCAGGGTGACGGTCGCGCCGGCCGCCACCACGCCACCGCTATAAGAGATGGGGACTACCGTTGGCTTGATGATGGGGTTGACCACGACGGTTTGCACGGCCGTACCAAGTTTTTGCTTGTCATCGGTCACGCGGCACTGGAATTTCAACGTGGTCTGCGCCGTTACAACGGGCGCAATGAAACTGGTTGTCGCGGTATCTGTGGTTGCCAGTTTCAAGGTCGTGCCTGCGGCGTCAGTAATCACCCACTGATAGGCATAGGGATCGCCTGTGACTGCCGGAGTGCCGCCACTGCCAGCGCAGCTCAACGTCACTTTGTCCCCGGAAGTTGCAGTCACATCACCACCCGTCTTGGCGACAGGGTTAAATGTCGCCGATGCTTCTTTCTTGACCAGCAAGGTCGTCGATGCCTTGATGGTATTGCCCTTGACATCCGTACCGTTCAGGGTCAGCTTGTAGGTATAGTCTGCGGTCAATAGTGTAGGCGGTGTCACTTGCAGAATGCAACTGGCATCCGCGCCTGTGGCACTTTTTGTCATGAGCTTGCAGTCGGCATTGGTAACCGAGGTAAGTGCGTTCGCACCCAGTGTCAGCGCTTCTACCTGCCAGAACATATTGGTAATGACACCGGCAGTGCTGCTGACCTGACCATTAAAGCTCAAGGGGTCGCTGCTGATGACGGTCAATGCGTCAGGCACGGCAATTGCCATCGTACCTGTGCCACCAGTACCGCCACTGCCAGTTGTGCTGCCGCTACCGGAACTGCCACCACCACCGCAGGCCGCCAGTGCCAGGCTGAAAAACACGATCAAGGCTAGTCTGATTTGCTGAAACACGCTGACTCCGTTGGATGGGTAGGAATAAAATGAGGAAATTACCATCATTGTAGCGTCATGCAGGCAATTGCAATACCCACGCTGGATTTGTTGACAAAAAGTTTCATCTTGCAGGTTTTAGAACGACCGTGCAAAAATAGCTTAGATGTGGCACTCTAATATCAACAGAGCAAAAGCAAAATAATTCCCGCAGGCAAAACCAGACTGCCGGATATTGGACTTGGGCCCGGATAAAAAATCACACGCAGGAGACACCTGATGAATACTTTGCACTATGCCCACTGGCCGCAAGGCTTGCCCCACCATCTGATCGCGCCTGAGGCCAGCGTCTATACCAATTTGCAGGTATCGGCCTTACGTTTCCCCGACAAACCTGCCATTATCTTTTACGACTCGGTCATCACTTACCGGCAATTACATGAAGAAGTGCTGGCACTGACTGGCTATTTGCAACAGGTTTGTGGTGTTAAAAAGGGCGACAGGGTCTTGCTGAACATGCAAAACAGCCCGCAATTTGTCATCGGTTTTTATGCCATCATGCGTGCCGACGCGATGGTAGTACCGGTCAATCCGATGTTGATGACGGACGAACTCGCGCATTACATCAGTGACAGTGGCGCCAGAACTGCTCTGGTATCACAAGAGATTTTTTCACGCCTGCAACCACTGGTAGGCAGCAGCATATTGCAAAACGCGATAGTGGCTACTTACTCTGATCATTTGACTGTAGCAACCAGCCTGGCCATCCCCGACTTCGTCAAGGCCGAACGGCAGGTGCCGGAACAGGCGGGCGTCATCAGCTGGCAGGCAGCCATCAAGGCTGCTCACCAGCCACGCACTCACGAAGCTGGTCCAGACGACCTGGCCTGCATGCCCTATACCTCTGGTACGACAGGCAAACCCAAGGGCTGCATACATAATCACCGTTCGGTCATGTTCAACATCGTTGGCAGCCCGACCTGGTCCGGTGCCATCGTGGCCACCCATGTGGCGCTCGCCGTGTTGCCGTTCTTTCATGTCACCGGCATGCAGTCCGTCATGAATGCCATGATCTATTGCGGCGGCACGCTGGTTATCCTGCCGCGCTGGGACAAGGATGTTGCCGGACAGTTGATTACCCGCTACGCCGTCAGCAACTGGACCCTGGTACCATCGATGATGATAGACTTTTTGTCGAATCCGAGACTGGCTGAATATGATATTTCCAGGCTGACACGGGTATCCGGTGGTGGGGCAGCCATGCCAGCTGCGATCGCACAAAAACTGCTGGAACTGTCAGGACAGGTGTACATGGAAGGCTATGGCCTGTCTGAAACCATGGCCCCATCGCATTTGAATCCACCCCAGCGCATGAAGCAGCAATGCCTGGGCATGCCTTACTTCAATGTCGATTCACGCATCGTTGATCCGACCACTTTGCAAGAAGTGAAGCAGGGCGAGACAGGTGAAATCTGGATACACGGCCCGCAAGTCTTCCAGGGTTACTGGAATGATCCGCAAAAAACCGCCGATGCCTTTGCTGAACTCAACGGCAAACAATTCTTCCGCTCTGGCGATCTGGGCTACATGGACCCCGAAGGCTTCTTCTTTTTTACTGACCGCTTAAAACGCATGATCAACGCCAGTGGCTTCAAGGTCTGGCCTGCTGAAGTCGAATCCATGATGTATCAACACCCGGCTATCCAGGAATGCTGCATCATCGCCGCCCACGACGCCTACCGCGGAGAAACTGTCAAAGCCGTGGTCGTCAGAAAACCTGGCAATGACGTGACTGCGGAAGACATCATGACCTGGGCGCATGAAAAAATGGCTGCTTACAAGGTACCCAAGTTTGTGGAGTTTGTGGATAGTCTGCCGAAGTCAGGAACGGGGAAAGTAATGTGGAGAACCTTGCAGGAGAAGGAAGCGGCTAAAAAATAGGGTGGTCAATCAACAACAAAAACCCATCCGTATCTCAAGCTTCTCCACCGCACCTGCAAGCGGTTTAGAGATTCGTGGCACAAAGCTGCGCTTTGCAATTTTCCACGAATCTCCTTGAAGGAGAAGGAGCAAGATCTGTACAACTAACAGCATTAGCAACAATAACCAAGCTGGATAAACGTAAGCTCAGACCAGCGTCTTGGGCTTGAAGACAGGCTTATCAAGCCCTATCAAGGCAAAGGAAAAATCAAACAAGTCGTCGTTGCATGCGCATAAATCTTCCCCGCTGCATCAACAATACGGCCTTCGGCCGTTCCCACCTGTTTGCCTACCTGTATGACTTTGCCTTCTGCGCGCACTGGCCCGGTCCTGGCGTTCATCGCACGTATCAGGTTCACCTTGATTTCCAGCGTGGTATAGCCAACGCCGGCAGGCAGCATCGATTGCACGGCACAACCAACGGCAGAATCCAGCAGAGTGCAGAAGTAACCGCCATGCACGCTGCCCAGCGGGTTGTAATGTTGCAAACCCGGCGTACCCTGAAAGACGATACGGCCAGGCTCCCCTTCTACCGGGATGAAATCCAGGGTCTTGCCTATGTGGGCGACCGGGTATTTCCCTTCGAGAATGCCACGCAGAAAATCGATGCCGCTGACGGCTTTCAATTGCTCCAGACCCAGCACCCCGGGTTCTGCCATACGGGCGCGGACTGCGGCTTCCTGTTCCTGCCATTGTTTCAAGACTGCAGTTGCGTCACCTTTTGCGTCACTCTTTACATCACTCATCATGCGTCCTTCCGGGGGAATAAAATCATTTGCGTACAACGGAACAGGGCAATGGTTTTACCCTGATAGCTGACTACGGCATCCCAGACCTGGGTAGTGCGACCCATGTGTACACCTGTCGCCACAACACTGATGGTGCCTTCCCGGGCCGTGCCCAGATGATTGGATTTCAGTTCTATGGTCGTAAAACTTTGCGCGCCTTCCGGCAGGCTGGCAACACAGCCATAGCCACAGGCGGTATCGGCCAGGGTAACCACGCTGCCTGCATGCAGATACCCGTTGGGGGCCAGCAAGTGGGGCAAGACCGGCAATTCTGCGGTGACTTTGCCTTTTTCTACGGTCAGGATGTTGATGCCTAAATGACCAGGTAAAAATTTGGCACCAAACTGGTTCAGGCGTTGTGCCTGTTCTTGTACTGCTACCGTGTTAGTGGCGGTATCTGCTGAGGTCATCATTTTTCCTTTGCGCATGTAAACTACTCATCGGCTACATTGTAGTTATTGCAGGAAAGTGCTGACAGTGTCAGTATTGACTCTTTTAATGCAGATTACGACAAATGGCGCATATCGAAGTCTGGCTCTACCCTCAATGCATGGCATCTGCGGTCACTGGCCCGCTGGATGTGTTTGCTGTTGCCAATGCGATCTGGTCGTTCAAGAACGTGGATGAAGTAGATCCCCTGTTCACCTGGACTACCCATTCCATGGATGGCAAGCCTGTCATGACACCTGCCAAAGTCAGCCTGAATGCGGACGCCACCATCAGGGCTGACAGCAAGGCGGACATCATTTTATTACCCGGCCTGTATATCGAACAGGGCATCACTGGCCTGGCGAGCGGCATGCATGCCATGCGGGATTTGTTCCCTATATTGCGCGCCAGGCATGCGCAAGGCTGTGTGCTGGCGGCAAATTGCAGCGCCACGTTTTTGCTGGCCGAAGCAGGCTTGCTCAATGGTGGTCATGCAACGACCACTTGGTGGCTGGAAAGGGCATTCAAAACCCGTTACCCTGAAGTCAGCCTGCGCCTGTCTGAGGTGCTGGATGAATATGAAAATATCCTGACCAGCGGTGCAGCCACCAGCTTTCTCAATCTTGCCTATCATCTGGTAGAACGCTTTGGTGGCCAGGATATTGCCAGTGGCGTCGCCAAAACCTTGCTTATCGATGCCAACCGCACTTCGCAAATGCCGTATATGCAAATGCTGAGCCTGACCCAGCAAGACACCCATCAGCATGAAAACATCCTAGTGCAGCGTGCACAAAAATGGCTAAGCCTGAATCATCACCTGCCCTTCCGTCTGCCAGCGCTGGCTGACCATCTGGCGGTCAGTGAGCGTACTGTGATACGGCATTTCCATCAGACGCTTGATACCACACCAGCCAGTTATGCCCAGCAAGTCAAGATGGATATCGCCAAACGCCTGCTGGAGACCACCACACTGGGTCTGGAGCAAGTGGCAGAGCGCACTGGCTATAGTGACCCCAGTTCTTTCCGCCGCCTGTTCAAGCGGCATACGGGTTTGTCACCTGCTGCGTATCGTGAACAATTTCGCCCATCACGCCGTGTGGTGACGACTTAATCTCCACCTCCGCCACAGCCGCCACCACAACCACCACTGCATCCTGAACTGTCCCCGCCGCCACTGTCACTACTGCTATCGGCACTGCAACCGGCAGCACCGTCGCTGGCGTGATGGCTAAAGCCGTGAGACACATCGCTGCTGTCGCCGCCATAAAAATCCCCACCACAATACACAGTGCCATCGCCATTTTTGCGCAGGGCACTGCAATCAGGTTCATAGCGAAAACCATCGGCGATATTCCATTTGCTGTCGAGCGCAAACAGCAAAGGCAAGCGGGTAGCGCGACGCGGATTGATATTTTCTTCCAGGCAGGCAAACCACCATGTACGGCGCAAGCCATCATTACTGCGCTGGCTGGCACCCAATATCGCAGCCGGTGTGTGATGCATATAACGGCCAAACGCTTTTTTACAAAACTGCTCGTAGTTTTTTGTATAGAGAATAAACTCATGCCACATATCATCGACCACCTGCGAAGGCATGGAAATATGTTTGAAACCTGACTTCAGATACACCAGGAAAAATTGACGCATGGCGCGCGCCACCAATTGCTGGTCTTTCAAGCACAAATCCGGACGTTGTTTGTGGAAACGTTCCAACAAACCAGGTGGAAACATATAGCTGCGGATATAGTCAGCCTGAGCAGCCCGGTGCCAGCGCAACCACAACCAAAATACACTCACTGAGAGCAGCAATACGAAGATGGATAGAATGATGGGCATGACAATACTTACTTTCTCCGAATGGGATTTAACAATAGTTTTCTATAAATCCTTGTTGCAGCACAGTAATTTCATCATAGATCAGCTTTGCGCTCAGGCAATTTTGGCATAGTATGGAGACAAAGCCCGCGATGTAAAACAGTTTGCCTGAAAGCAAGCCCGAAGCTTATTCACCGTTACGCAGACATACCGGATTTTCTCTTCCCCAGACTCTGATATGTTGATTTTTGAAAAATATTTTTTTCTTATCTTGTAGCCTACGAAACTTCTCTCTGGGAGATTCACTATGAATTTGCGTAACTTGCGCATAGGAACCCGACTTGCTGTTGGTTTTGGCGTGATTTTAGCCACGCTGGTGCTTATCCTGATCATTGACAGTATCTTCAGCGCCAGCAACCGCAAGCAGATGGTGGCAGGGCTGGAATTGTCACACAGCAAAACCGAGCTGGCAGCAACCATGAAGAGCAGCATGCTCGAAGGCGGCATTGCCATTCGCAACATCGGCTTGCAAAGTGATATCGCTGAAATTGACAAGCAAAAAGCAGTTTCCAAAAAACAGCAGGCACGCTTTGCAGAAGCACGCGACAAACTGGTAGCGCTTGGTCTGAGTGATGCAGAAAAAAAGATCATCGATTCCGTCTCTGAACTCGATAAGCAAGTCGACGTGCCAACCAAGGAAGCCATGAAAATGCTGCTGGCATTTAATGGTGAAGAAGCGGTCAAGCTGATTGCCACCAAGGTCGATCCCCTGCAACAAACTGCCTTGCTCGAAATTAACAAACTGGTGGATATTCAAGACAAGGCTGCCTCTGAATTATCAGCCATTGCTGAAAGTCGCGGCAAGCAACTGACATTTACGCTGTTCGCCATCGGTGCTGTCATTCTGTTATTTGGTGTTGGCTTCTCGGTATTCTTGACACGCAGCATCACTACCCCTTTGCGTGACGCGGTTGCCATTGCCAAACGTGTGGCTGCTGGTGAACTGTCTTTCCGTGAAACTGCTGATGGTACTGACGAGATCAGTGAGTTGCTGAACGCACTGAAAGAAATGAACGACAACCTGCACAATATCGTCAGTGAAGTCCGGCAGGGCACTGATGCCATCGCCATTGCTGCGGGTGAAATTTCTTCCGGCAATGCTGATCTGTCGTCACGCACAGAAACCCAGGCAGGTGCCCTTGAAGAAACGGCCAGTTCCATGGAAGAAATCACGGCCACGGTCAGGCATAACGCAGACAATGCGCGTCAGGCCAATGGACTGGTCACGTCAGCATCCAATTTTGCCGTCAAGGGCGGTGAAGAAGTTGGCAAGGTCGTGCACACCATGAACTCGATCAAAGAGAGTTCACGCAAAATTGTCGATATCATCAGTGTCATTGATGGCATCGCCTTCCAGACCAATATCCTGGCGTTGAATGCGGCGGTAGAAGCCGCCCGTGCCGGTGAACAGGGGCGTGGTTTTGCCGTAGTCGCATCGGAAGTCAGAAATCTGGCGCAACGCAGCGCCAGTGCCGCCAAGGAAATTAAAACCCTGATTGGTGATTCGGTAGAAAAAGTGGATGCCGGTGGTAAGCTGGTCGATGCGGCAGGCAAAACGATGAATGAAATCGTCAGCTCGGTCAAGCATGTGGCTGAAATCATGACTGAAATTACTGCGGCTGGTCAGGAGCAAAGTTCAGGCATAGAAGAAGTTAATCGCGCCATTAACCAGATGGATGAAATGACGCAACAAAATGCCGCACTGGTTGAACAAGCCGCTGCCGCAGCTGAAAGTATGGAAGAACAGGCCGGCAACCTGGCCCGTACCGTATCGGCTTTCAAACTGGATGCCTCCATCAGACAAGCAAGCAGCAATGCCAGACGCGTTCATGTTGTAAGAGCAACAGAAAGCCGCGAAGATAATGAACCCTCCATGATTATGGCAACTGCTGGTAAACTAGTGAGGGCACTGGGTTTCAACAAAAATTAAGCGGGATGCTGGTCGGGGGCAGGCAAGCGGCCTGTTCTCTGTCAAAAAATTATGAATAAGTCGGAAGCACTACAAAGTATCGTCGCACAAGCCAGCAAAGGCGATTTGGTTTTTCCGACCAATGTCAATGCTTCACTAAAGATACAACAAGCTCTGGATGACCCCGATTGCGGCATAGAAACTGCCGCCAAGCTGGTCATGACCGAACCCCTGATGGCTGCCCGCGTGGTAGCCATTGCCAATTCCGTCGCCTACAACCGCTTTGGCGGCGGCGTCACCAACATCCGCACCGCCATTACCATATTGGGTTTTAATACCCTGCGCTCTGTCACAGCTGCGGTTGTCATGCGCCAACTGAGCGCTGCCGTCTCTGACCCCGCCATACGCGCGCGCATGGAAAGTTTGTGGCGGCATTCTGCCTATGTAGCAGCACTGGCTCACCTGATCGCCCGCAAAGTCAGCAAGGTCGATGCAGAAACGGCCCTCTTTGCCGGTATCGTGCATGAAGTCGGTGGGTTTTATTTGCTGTCACGTGCCCAGGAATTCCCGTCCTTGCTGGAAATCGACTATCAGCCTGATACCCCGGCAAATGCCGCCAGACCGGTCAGCAAAGACCCGCTGGCAGAAACAGATGAGACTTTTATCGGCCGTGCCGTACTGAACAAGCTGCTGGTACCAAAACGCGTCGTCACTGCCGTAGAAGCCCTATGGTATGGGATGCGTGTCATGCCGCCAGAAACCCTGGGCGACACCCTGCTGCTGGCAAATGAACTGGCTGCCATTCCTTCCCCATTGGATACCAGGTCACCAGAAAGCATACGTCAGGCTGCATCGGAAATCGATTTTTCCGTCGGCGAAGGTACACTGCACTCCATCCTTACCGAATCGGCGGAAGAAGTCGCTTCACTGACCGCCACCTTGATCAGCTAGCTTTTTCTGCTGACAACAAGTTTTTCAAAATTTCGGCATAATGCAAGGCTGTATTTATGCATTTGCTATCGCCACGCCTGTGCGTTCTGCATGGGCCTGACTGCCCGAATGCGATTGTTGATTTTTTTACTCCAGCCATCCCGTCACTCAAAAAGGATACATCATGCAATTGACACGCTTGTTACGCTCCAGCCTCTTTTCCAGCGCCATGATGGCGGCTATCGCAACACTTGGATTTGCGACTGAAAGTGCCTATGCGGCAGCACCGATGGCAAAAACCAATGCGCCAGGTTTTTACCGCAGCATGCTGGGCGATTTCGAAATCACTGTTTTATCCGACGGCACGGTTGCTTTGCCAGTCGATAAAATCCTGACCAATACCACACCAGAAAAAGTCGGCAAGGCATTAGCCAAATACCATCAGCAAGCGCCCCTGGCAACTTCGGTCAATGGCTTTTTGATCAATACCGGCAGCAAACTGATTTTGATTGATAGCGGTGCCGGTGTTTTCTTCGGCCCTACGCTTGGCAAATTGCAGGCCAACCTGAAGGCCTCTGGTTACTTGCCAGAACAGGTCGACGAAATTTATATCACCCACATGCATGCCGACCATATCGGTGGCCTGGTCGATGGTGATAAGGCTGCCTTCCCGAATGCCATTGTGCGCATAGACCAGCATGACACCGATTACTGGTTAAGCCAGGCCAATCTGGACAAAGCTACGGGCGACGCCAAAGGCAGTTTTGAAAAATCCATCGCCATCCTGAAACCCTATGTACAGGCAGGCAAGCTGAAACCGTTTGAAGGCGATACTGAACTGGCGCCGGGCATCAAGGCTGTGGCCAGCCATGGTCACACGCCTGGGCACAGCATCTACAAGATTGAAAGCAAAGGCCAGACGCTGGTCTTGTGGGGTGATCTGATGCACGTCGCCGCAGTTCAGTTTGAAGATCCGTCCGTCACCATACAGTTTGACAGTGACAGCAAGGCTGCTTATGCCCAAAGGCAAAAAGCCTATGCCGATGCAGCGCAACATGGGTATATGGTGGGTGCCGCCCATCTGTCATTCCCTGGCATAGGCTATGTACGCAAAGAGGGCAAAGGCTATGCCTGGACACCAGTGAATTATTCGCCACTGCCATGATCTGAATTGTCATCCGCATGATTGACAGCACCCGGCAAATCGGACACAGTGCATCTTCTGTCCTTTGCCGGGCTTTTCCATGAATCCTGAGTATCAAAATACTGTTGCATCAGCTCCGCTGATCACGGATGACTTTGATCTGCGACACCTGCCTGCTGACTTCTACACCAACCCCTACCCCTACTACCACGCCATGCGTGAGCAAACCCCGGTGCGCCTGATGCCCGACGGTTCTTACCTGCTGACACGCTATGCCGACCTGGTCAGTGTGTATAAAGATACCGAGACTTATAGTTCCGACAAGCGGGTGGAATTCAAACCGCGATTTGGTGATTCGCTGCTCTACCAACACCACACAAACAGCCTGGTTTTCAACGACCCGCCCTTACATACGCGGGTGCGCCGCCTCATCATGGGTGGTTTGACACCGCGTGCCATGGCCGATACGGAGCCCGGTCTGATCAGGCTGGTCGATGGCCTGCTCGACCAGATGGCAGACAAGGCTGAAGTTGATCTCATCAGCGATTTTGCCTCAGCCATACCGGTAGAAATCATTGGCAACCTGCTGGCGGTACCGCATGATGAACGCGAACCCTTGCGTGAGTGGTCTCTGGCGATACTGGGGGCGCTGGAACCGGCGATCACGCCAGAGTTTTTTGCCCATGCGAACCACTGCCTGGCTGAATTTCTCGACTACCTGAAAGCACTGGTCGCCCAGCGCCGCCTCCATCCGGGTGACCCCAAGACCGATATGCTGACACGCCTGATTGAGGGTGAAGCCGATGGCGAAAAACTGACAGAAACCGAATTGCTGCAAAACTGTGTTTTCCTGCTCAATGCAGGTCATGAAACCACCACCAACCTGATCGGCAACGGCCTGGTAGCGCTACAGGAATGGCCAGACCAGAAAGCACGCCTCATCGCTGAGCCAACCCTGATCAATACCGCCATCGAAGAATTTTTGCGCTTTGAAAGTTCCAACCAGTTGGGCAATCGCATCAGCACTGTCGCCAGCAGGATAGGTAATACCGATATCGCCGCCGGCAGCCGTATCAGCCTGTGCATAGGAGCAGCCAATCGCGACCCCCTGCAATTTGCCAACCCCGACACCCTTGATATCAGCCGCCACCCCAACCGCCACCTGGCGTTTGCGTCTGGCATACACCAATGCGCGGGCATGTTTCTGGCAAGGCTGGAGGGCAGGGTTGCCATTTCACGCTTGCTGGCGCGCTTTCCTGAATACCGGTTAACAGCTGCACTTGTGCGAGGTGGACGTGCGCGCTTTCGCGGGTTTTTATCGGTACCTTGTCAGCTGAAAAATTGAATTCCTGATTATTTCATCCCATAACAAAAACGGAGACCCTATGAAAAAAAACAGCCACAACCAACTTGGCCTGCTCGCCCTGGGCGCTGGCCTGCTATGCAGCAGCCTGACGGCACAGGCACAGATTAAAATTGGCGTCACCATTTCATCGACCGGGCCGGCAGCATCGCTGGGGATACCAGAGAAAAATGCGATTGCCATGCTGCCCAAAGAAATCGCCGGCAAGAAAGTCGATTACATCATCCTTGATGATGCGTCTGACACCACGCAAACTGTCACCAATACCCGCAAACTGATCTCTGAAGAAAAGGTGGATGCGATTATCGGTTCCACCACCACGCCAAATTCCCTCGCCATGCTGGGTGTGATTGGCGAAGGCAAGACCCCGACCATCAGCCTGGCTTCCAGCAACCGCATTATCGAACCGATGGATGCCAATAAAGCCTGGATGTTCAAGACGCCGCAAACCGATACCATGATGGCGATCGCGATTGCCGAAGACATGAGCAGGAAGGGTGTCAAGACTATGGGCTTCATCGGTTTCTCTGATGCACTGGGGGAAGCCTTTCTGGTTGAAGTCAGCAAATATGCCGAGCTAAAAAAAATCAAGGTCGTCGCCGTTGAACGTTATAGCCGCAATGACAATAGCGTGGTTGGCCAGGTCTTGAAACTGATGGCTGGCAACCCCGATGCGATTGTCGTCGGCGCATCCGGTACACCGGCTGCACTGCCGCCAAAGACGCTGGCAGAACGTGGCTACAAGGGCCGCATCTATCATAACCATGGCGTTGCCAACAGCGATTTCCTGCGAGTGTGCGGCAAGGATTGTGACGCCACCTTGCTGCCGACTGGCCCGGTCATGGTGGCAAGGCAATTGCCTGACAGCAGCCCGGTCAAAAAAGCCGCTTTGGATTTTTCCAATAAATTTGAAGCCATGTATGGTAACGGTAGTCTTGCCGCCTTTGCCTCGTATGCCTGGGATGCCGGTTTATTATTGCAGCAGGCAATACCGGTGGCCCTGAAAAAAGCCAGCCCAGGTACTGTCGAATTTCGTGCTGCATTACGCGATGCGCTGGAAGCAACGCAAGGCGTGGCAACCACCAATGGTGTGGTCAACATGAGCAAGAACGACCATCTGGGCCTGGATCAAAGGGCACGCGTGATGGTGCAGATCAAGGGCGGCAAATGGGTTTATCAGGCGGATTAACGCCTATCAGATAGGTTGACCGGGCACGGTAAGCCCGGTCAACAAAAACAGAAACTTAAAGCAACACCTAGCGCGATGCTATTTTCATCATGATGAGTCCGGTGACGATCAGTAAGGCAGCACAGATGCGGGTCAAATTCAGTTGCTCACCCAAAAATACGATGCCTGCGATAAACGCACCTATGGCACCGATGCCTGTCCAGATCATGTAGGCACTGCCAAGCGGAATAGTGCGCATGGCCAGTGCCAGCAAAACAAAGCTGATGATCATGCCGGTGATGGTGACGACAGACGGGATTAATTTTGTGAATCCCTGTGACTGCTTCATTGAGTAAGCCCAGACGACTTCAAAAACCCCCGCAATGACCAGCATTATCCAAGCCATGATGACTCTCCTTTCAAAGAGCCGGGCCGTCCCGGACATTCGTTCCCAAAACGGGGAAGGTCGTTCCTTCTGATGCATCCAATTAAATTATAACTGACCGCTCATCACTCGTTGCAGCCACTGGCACAGTGGTACGGTTGTTTCTGACCTTGTTTGACGTGTTTTTTAGCTATCCCGCTTAGGGCCTGGCAACCCGGCTTGGCTCTACGAAGAACACCCACGTTGTTAACGACAAAAATAAGCAGGAAACACTTTCATCCATCTCAATAATGCGGTGGCCTTTCATCTACTACAGCGGTCCGCTGGCTCGCGGCGACCGCCACTTCCCGCAGGCGCGCCGCAATCGCTGTACATAATGCCTCCAGCTCATCGATTTTTTTTTGCTGGCGATATACCTGGGTATTGAGGGTATCTACCAGATCATCCTGACGTGTCAGGCGTATTTCCAGATCAATCAGTCTTTCTTCTGTTGTCATGATGTCGCTTCCTTACAAGATAAGCGCACAGTATGCCATACCAGTCTGGTATCTTAGTGGACTGGTATGCCCGCCTGACAAGCTATACGGGCAAGTGGTATGACTCACTTTCGTCAAAAACAAAAACCTGTTGACCTGCCTACCCCCAGCTTGCATGCTATGAACATGAAAATCGCCTGCCTTACTCAAAAAATTTTGGTTTCATGCCTGTCCGGCACACTGGTCTTATGCTTCAATGCTGCCAGCCTGGCCAGAGATGCCAGCAAGCCCGTGGTCATGGCGTATTACGCGCTGGGCAAAGAAGATATCAATCACTACGATGACGGAAAGACCGCATTCCCTGTAGCGGCCATTACAGCAACAAAAGCACGCATGCTCACGCATTTGAATTTCTCGTTTTTGACAATCAACGAAGACGGTCAATGTGCGCTGGAAGAGGGAACCAATTTGCAGGCGGCAGGCAAAATCTTTCGTGAATTGCAAGGTCTCAAAAAATATAATGTCGATTTGCGTTTGCAGTTTTCCATAGGTGGCTGGGCGTATACCAATGATGACAGCCCTACTGTGGGGCGCTACCACACGGCAGCTGCGACGGCAGAAAATCGAAAAAAGCTGGCGCAGTCATGCGTGCACTTCATGCGTGAATATGGTTTCGATGGCCTTGATCTGGATTGGGAATATCCACGTGCAGAAGATGCACAGAATTTTGTGGCGCTGCTCAAGGAAATGCGCTTGCAACTAAAGCAGGCAGGAAAAACAAATCAGCTATCGATTGCTGTTGCTGGCGGTGCTTTCAATATGGCACGCACCTATCTGCAATTGCCGCAGATCGCCGCCCAAGTCGATTACGTCAATCTCATGAGCTATGATTTTAACGGCGCCTGGGAAAAACTGACGAACCACAATGCCCATCTGTTTGGCGAAGCGCGGGAACATATGTATGAAAACCCCTTGCGCAAGCTGGCTTTCAAACCGACCCTGACACAACAAGAGATGGAAGAGCGCTTCCCCTCACCCATGGTGCTGACGGTGGATGCGACGGTACAACAGTATCTGCATGCGGGTGTACCTGCCAGCAAGCTGGTCATGGGCCTGCCGTTTTATGGACGTGCTTACTTTCAGGTAGAAGCCGGAGAAAACCATGGCCTGTACCAAACCCATCTCACACCAGTTGGAGATGTGTATGCGGGCGACCCCGGTTTGCTGACTGGCTGCGATGCCTGCACGGCCCGCAAAGACCCCCGCACACCTGGCTACGGTGAAATCAAGAAACTGCTCGCCGCTGATCTGGGCTACCAATCTCATTTCAGCAATGAGACCAAAGTACCCTGGATTTATAACGTCGAAAAGAAAATTTTTATCAGCTATGACGATGGAAAATCCTTCGCCTATAAAATCGCCTACCTGAAAAAATATAAACTGGCAGGCGCCATGTTCTGGCATCTGGGGCAGGATGATGATGACGCTAGTCTGCTGCGCAGCTTATACAAAAATCTGCATGAAAAGACGCCAGAAATCGATCTTGCAGGCGGTGTGCATTATTAAAATGCCCGTCAGGGCAAAAGCGAACGCGATGCCGGTTCCAGCATCAATAATTCCGGCCAGCGCTGTAATGATTTATACAATTCAGTAAAAGCCTGGTCACGCCACTGCACATCCTTTGCCAGATGTGCCAGATAGTTTTCATACGCCGGGCGGTCAGCATAGGCAGCAAACCAGACAAAGACATTCACATTCTCACGCACGGGTAAACGTTCAAAGGTATTAGGACTCTTTTCTGAGACAAAACGCCCAATGACATGCGCACCATGGCGTTCAAACATGGGCATGAGTTGCTCATTGAACTTGTTGATGAAGTCAGGATTTATTTCTTGCTTGAAGTAATAAATGGTTGCCACGACAAAACCGCTACGCGGGCCAGCGTTACCAATTGCAGGTCTTATACGTGAGCCGGGTTTGAAGCCACTACCAGGCGAAGCCGGGCGCAATAACAATACGTCGTCGTTATCATACAAAGTTGCGTTGGCTTCATTGCGATATGCCTGCCAGGTCTTGCCTGAGTAGAAATCCGTCAGCGCTTGTTTACGCGCTGCCATATCGCGAAAGCCACGCAACCAGGTGTAGTGATAAGGATCGTTGACATCGCGGAACTGACCCAGCACACGTATGCCTGTTTCTTCCTGAGTTTCTATGAAGTGGTTTTCAAACAGCGAGATCAATACATCCCGCTTGCCTGGATAGGTCACATACTGGCGCAACTCTACAACATTGCAGCATTCTCTGGTGACAGCATTGCCAACTAGTTCAGCAGCACTGGACGTAGCGACCGCTCCCAATAAAGTGGCACCCATCAGGGCAATAGTAGAAGTGTTCATCGCTGTTCTCCATAACAATTTATCGCGTGATAACGCAGCGGAGCCCAGCATATACAGGTATTAGGACATTTTAAGCCCTAATAACCAATAAAATTTAAACAATCAATCTGCATCCTGAATAACGACATGCGGATGGGCCAGGCCGGAGACCGTACCTCGCTCTTCATCTGGATTGGCCCAGAATATATCACCACGCTTAATCATGGATTGTCACGCGCGGTAGCAAGCGGTTTCAAGAAATTATCCACCGCCGCGGTATACGCATTATCCAGCCCCAGGTTTTTATTGATATCAGCGTGACTCATACTTTGTGGCAGTAACATGGCCTGCATGCCCAGAGATTTGGCTTTATCGACGAACACGCCGGCCTGTGCGCAGGGTTTGTCTGGCCTGATACTTGAGCATACCGCCAGAAAAGGCGCGGCGGCCTGCCGCAATTGCAGGGTTGGAGAACTGGCCTGCCAATAAGCAGGGTCAGCACCGAAAGCTTCATCATAAAAACGGTAATGCTTTTGTTCCATGATCTTGCTGATATCGTAAGCTGCACTGTCGAGCGCGATCGTCGCCAGCCAGGCAGATGCGCCGGCCTTGGCGGCAATAGCAGGGGAACTGGCAAGCAGGGCGACCAGATGCGCCCCGGCAGAATGACCCATGATGATAAAACGATTGCGCGAGCCACCCCATTCTGTCGCCTTGTTCTGCGCCGTCGCCAGGGCTTTGGCCACATCATCGGCTTGCTCCAGTGGTTTAATATCTGGCAACATGCGGTAATTGACGGAGATAAAAATATAACCCTGGGGCAGCCAGTGCCCAGCCTTGTTTTCCACGACGCCACGGGCGGACTTGTTGCCTATTTTCCAGGCCCCGCCATGCACCATGAAAATGATGGGCATGGTTTTCTGAATAGTCGCATTCGCAGGCAGATAAACATCCATGGTCTGGCGCTTGTCGCTGCCGTAGGCCACATCGTGCAAGACTTTGGTACCGGCGGGTAATCCTGCTGGTGTTGCGTCTGTTGTATCCGCATCACTCATTTCATTTTTTTCAGCCTGTTGTGCCGCGTTTTGTTCTTTTCTTTCCTGGCGGCGCTCCATGATTTTTTCCCGCAGGCTGGCCGCAGCGACAGGCATGGCCATGACCAGACTCAGGCAAAAACAACCGGTAATCACAGCCAGTTTGTGATTTGCCTTGTTGAAAGAATTCATGTGTGGAGACACCATGACTTACTCCTCGAATATTATAAGGATGCAAATTATTTAAATTTGGACTCTGTCAAAAACACCGTGCCTGATCTGCCATACCTTGACAGTTTATGCGAATATAGCAGGCATTACTGCCCATCAGACGGAGTGACATGCTTAGCTGCTTATGCGGTTTTATTGTAATCGAGACCTGTGTCTGTCATCGGGACAAACCGTCGATATCGCGTATGGGGGCAGAATGATTGCTTTCCTGCGACGATTCTTCGGGTTAGCAAAGATAGAAACTGCTGATGAGCCAATACTTGCCTCAGAAAATACGCCAGAAAATACGGCTGCCCCGGAGAAAACGGCGACGGCATGGCGGCCAGCGCTTGACGTGGATTCCCGCTTTTATCCCTGGCTGTTGGGCGAGAAAGGCAGTCTCATTGCAAATGTCACAGAAAAACCCCTGTTGGCGGCACTGGATCGCCTGTGCCGCTCAGAATTTGCCGGTTCCAATCTGATACCGCGCGTACCCAGCGTCTTGCCGCAATTATTGAAAAGCCTGCGTGACGAAAATGTATCGGGGGAAGAATTGGCCAGGCATATTTCCAGGGATGTGGCCCTGGTTGCGGAGCTGATCACTGAAGTCAACAGTTCTTACTACAGTCCCGTCGATAAGATCAGCAGTCTGGACAATGCCATCCGCCTGCTTGGCGTGAATGGCTTGCGCATGCTGGTGGCACGGACAGCTTTTCGTCCACTGATACAGTTGCAGTCGGGGCAGATTACCAAAGTGCTGGCACCAGTGATTTGGGAACAATCAGAAAAATGTGCGCTTGCCTGTCGTCTGCTGGCGCAGGAAAGACAACTGGATGCGTTTCATGGTTTTTTGGCCGGGCTGTTACAAAACGTCGGTTTGATAATCGCCTTTCGGACGGTAGATCAGAGCATGCCGAATCAGGCCATGTCTTTATCCACAGAATTTCGCCTGCGCTTTCTGCATATGGCACAAATACTTTCGTATCGTATCGCCCAGCAATGGGATTTCCCACCGCTGGTCACTGAGGCATTGAAGCAGCAGTTTGGCAGCAGCGATCCTTTGCAAGGTCTGGCGCTGGTTGTCAGGCAGGCTGGCGATCTCAGCAAATTGCGCATGCTGGTCAATGCCGGTGTCATTTCTGAGCAAGATGAAGAACTGGCATTTTCTCCAGGCGACCAGATACAAAATATCTTTCTCACGCTGAATCAGGTTTCGCAATAGAAAACCCAGATGCGGGATTTGAATCAATGCAAGTGGAGCCAATTCAGGCCGGGTCAATTCAAGCTGAATCAAAATAATACAAAGCCCATTTTCAAAACAAAAATTTCCGTTGAAACATCGAAAATTTTTGTTTTAAAAACGGGCTTTGAGCTTGGAAAAAAACTCGGTTCTTATACCAAATTTTGCGCTTGCTATTACATGGTTCCAGTTCTGGAAACGCATGATGATCAACCCTGAACGTGCTTGCGGGCGAGCTCCCTTTCAGCGACTTGCTGACGTTCAAACTGATCTTCTTTATCCATCGCCATTTTTTGTTCTGGGCTCAGTCTTTTGGCACTGACCAGCACGGTCTGCATGGCAGTTTGTGTTTCGTCATAAGCCAGTTTTTGTTCTGCATTCAAGCGTTTTGCAACGATGGTGACGCTAGGGATATCGCTGCCGTCTTCTGCTTTGACTTGTTGAAACGCAGAGCCGATTGCAAGCACGCCTGCGAACAAGGCAGTGGACAAAATCAGGCTGTTTTTAAATGTGTTTTTCATTTCGTTTTCCTCTTTGTGGTTGGTTGATGTGTGTACTTTAGAGTTTGTCTCGTCAAGCTGCGAGGCCTATGCGACGAAATGCAGGAATCGAAGATTGAAGTGCAGAAAAGGCATCACCAATTTGTTTTGACGCGTTAGAAATACGCAGAAATGGCGACGGAATACGAGCATCAAATGCAAGCACCGCGAGTACGGTCTTGCCGTGGCACAGGTCAGTCGCAGAAAATTTCCCTATGAAAATCCAGCTTGAAACGCCTGCCCCGGATTGGCAAGACATCTCAGGCGAAGTTTTTTTGGTGCATCTCTCTGGTAAGAGCCGGTGCAGTATTGCCCGAAGCCAGTGCAAAAAAAAAGGTTAATCATCACCACGGAAAATATTACACATCAATGACATTCACAAATCACATAACAGACATCTAAATATGTGATTGGATTGGCAATTTTCTTTATTTTATGATGTGTATGTTCTTCATTTATAAAGGAAATGCACCATGATTACCCTGATTGTTTTTGCTCAATTAACCGCTACTATTGTTATGTTGACAGCTGCATTCGCAGACTGATAGTTGTAAAAATAAGGCTTTGCATGCGACTGGATGCAAGCAATTGCTTTAGCAAAGTTGCACTGGTTCATAGAACCTCATATATGTCTAGTTGCACTACGGCGAGCAGCTATCGCCAACTGACTCAGCTCCCATGCCTGAGGCAATGATTTTGTCAGAGTGATGTTCAGCCCCTGCGCTGCGAACTACTCTGACAAAGCACAGCAAGCCATTGATAAGAATTGATAATAAGATGGCATTGGTATCTGACCTGTGCGTGATTCGCTGTATCTGCGCTGTGTCTGCGTGGTATCCGATTAGCGCGGATAGCACAGGCTGACAGCGTACAATAGCGCTATTTATACGGCTGTTGCATTCAATGACTATCCTGCTGACCACCCTCAATGCCCGCTATACCCACGCTTCGCTGGGCTTGCGCTATTTGCTCGCCAATATGGGGGATTTGCAGCCAGACACGAAGATACAGGAATTTGTCACTGGTGCCCGCAGTACCGATATCGTCGAAAAAATTCTCACACATCAGCAGGCTGGCGAGAAATTCATCGTCGGCTTTGGCGTCTATATCTGGAATGTCGTTGAGACCACGCAAATCGTCGCGGTATTGAAACGGGTTGCGCCAGAAGTCATCGTCATACTTGGCGGCCCCGAGGTATCGCATGAAACCAGCGAACAGGAAATTGTACGCCTGGCCGATTATGTGATTACTGGCTGGGGTGATGTCAGTTTCCCTGCGCTCTGTCAGCAAATCATTCACGGCCCAAAACCGCTGATGAAAGTACATGCTGGTGTACAGCCGCCGATGGCCGAGATCAAATTACCCTATCAGTTATACAGCGACCAGGATATTCGCCATCGCACGATGTATGTGGAAGCCTCCCGTGGCTGTCCTTTCAAGTGTGAGTTTTGCCTGTCTGCACTGGATAAAACGGCCTGGCCATTTGATATTGACCTGTTTTTGCAGGAAATGGAAGGGCTGTACCAGCGTGGCGCCCGGCTGTTTAAATTTGTCGACCGCACCTTCAATCTGAATATCAAAACCAGTTTGAAGATCATGCAGTTCTTTCTCGATAAACTCGAAGCCGCACCACATGACCCGGTGTTTGCCCACTTTGAAGTGGTGCCCGATCATTTGCCGGATGCCTTGAAAGAAGGCATACAGAAATTCCCTGAAGGCAGTCTGCAATTTGAAATCGGCATACAGAGTTTCAACCCCGAAGTGCAGGCACTGATCAGCCGCAAGCAGAATAATGACAAGGCTGCTGAAAACATACGCTGGCTGTGCCAGCATTCACATGCGCATTTGCATGTTGACCTGATCGCCGGTCTGCCTGGCGAAACCATGGAAAGTTTTGCCCAGGGTTTTAACCAGCTGGTCGGACTGGGCCCGCATGAAATCCAGTTCGGCATTTTGAAACGCCTGCGCGGCACACCCATCATCCGGCACACGGAAGCTTATGAGCTGGCATTTGATCCGCAACCGCCTTACACCATACTGGCCAACAAGCACATTGCTTTTGCAGACATGCAAAGGCTGATACGTTTTGCGCGTTACTGGGATCTGGTTGCCAATTCCGGGCGGTTCACACATACGCTGCCAGTGATACTGGGTGAATCAGCTTTTGAAAATTTCATGGACCTGTCGGACTGGATGTACAACAACACCGACGCAACCCACAGGATAGCCTTGGACAAGCTGGTGGCGCTGGTGACCACCTGGTTGCAAGATGTCCGTGGCATGGATACGGCCCTGGTGCAGGCCACCCTGTCGCTTGATTATGCCGGGCAAAACAGGCATAAGCAGGGCGGCAGCAAATCGACGACTGCGGCGGATGTCAGGGAAACAGTGCGTTCTACACCGCAAAGACAGGCGCGTCATATGGCGGCGTGAGGTCTGTACAAGAACTAACGCCAGACCTGCTTATTTTTCGGGAATGAGTATGCGGTTGATTTCACCGGATCTTTTACCGGCAATAATCGCCTGACTCAATTTTTTGATCCACACATCATATTGTGGAGAAACCGCGGCGAAATGCAGGTCATCAACCGACATGGGTTTTGTCAACACCTTGAAGCTGGTCTCAAGCGTTTTATCCATCGTCCGTTCTGCCGCGCTGCTGTCCTTGCGCAGTATCTGCAAAAGTAAATGCTCTACATCTTCTGCCTGTGAACGCCGGTCACCAAAGACCATCACATCCATACGTCTATTCAGTAATTTTTTCAGGCGTGCGCCATGTGAACCTGTGTCTTCTTCTACCTGGAACAGACTGTTACGATTGGCATCAAATTCATCACCATAACTGGTACCACGGACTATGCCTACCGTTTTCCCTTTTAAATCCTGCATGCTGTTGAAAGTAAACGTCGCGTCGCTGCGGGTTACCAGCCATACATAGTTGGCGTAAATGGGTTCGGAAAAATGAAAAATGGTGAGACGTTCACGTGTCCTGGACAAGCCAAAAACAATCCCCTCGCCGTTTCTGGCATTGACCAGTAGTCGCGTCCACGGATAACGTCGAATATCAAATTGCACATGCAATTCACGTTCGAAATAGGCGAGTAATTGGCGAATTTCATCGCGTATCGGCACGACTTCACCGTTATCGTTACGCAGCTCCCTGACCAGTAACACCAGCTTTTCTGTCTTGATTGCTTCTGCGGCAAAGCCCTGGTTTGTGATCAGCAAAGCCAGCGTCAAAAACAGGGCCGGCAATGCAGCCATCGCAGACCACCGGTGTCTGCGATGTTGACGATCAGATTTCGTCATGCGCATGGCTTTTCCTGAAGCAAATGTATGAGTCGCTGTCAATCAGGCGAATTTTTCCAGCAGGGATGCGAGCCGTCTGGTGCTCTCGATCGCTTCTTCCGTGCTGCTGGCTTTTTCTGCATGGGTAACAAGGGCACTGGTCAGCAGAGTCACAAAAGAACGGTCAAGCGCCTTGCGTGCCGCTGACATCTGCTGCGCCACGGCTTCGCAGTCCGCCGGTACTGCGGCCTTGGCAATGAGCTTCTGCACGCCGCGCAACTGCCCTTCCACCCTTGCCAGCCTGTGCAACAGGTCTTTCTTTTGCTGCTCGTTTAAAGCGGTACCTTGCACTATTTTCAGTGGGGGAGTATCTGCCATGATAGTGCTCCTTCGCAATGTTACTGTGCACGAAATTTGAAGTTTTTTTGATACTGTACTGAGTATCCTAACATCAATCAAGGCAGGCGCGGAAAACGGATGCTGACGCGCAAACCTCTTGCCTGCGCTGGGTCGTCATCAGGCACCTGGGCATCGTCAAGTGCAATATCGCCGCCATGCAGGCTGACGATGTCATACACGATGCACAGCCCCAGCCCGGTGCCGCCAGGATTCATGACACTACTGCCAGAGGCGCGGTAAAAGGGTTCAAAAACTTTTTCCCGCTCGGCTTCTGCAATGCCGGGGCCACTGTCTTCCATCTCTATCATTGCCTGACCATGTTGTTGAAATACACTGAGCAAAATGCGTCCATGCGCGGGGGTATAGCGAATGGCATTGTCGAGCAGATTGCTGAGCATTTCATGCAGCAGCAAGGCTTGGCCCATGACGGGTACTTCGTGGTCAGCTTCCAGCGCCAGGTCGATCTGCTTGCGTACGGCGGGCAAGGCTAATTCCAGACAAACCTGATGCGCCAGCTTATTCAGTGACAACGCTTCCATTTCAGCCGTTGCGGCACCATGGCCAGTACGCGCCAGTGTCAGCAGGCGATTGGCCAGATGCACGGTCGCATCGGTGGTAGTGGCGATGCTTTCAACAATGTGGCGCATGGCGACCGGGTCATTTTCACGCAAAGCCAGTTCGGCCTGCGTTTTCAATACCGTCAAGGGTGTGCGCAGTTGGTGCGAGGCATCGGCAATGAAGCGTTTCTGACCGTTGATCAGGGTCTGCAAGCGTGCCATATAGCCATTCATGGCACTGACCAGCGGGCGAATTTCCTTATGCACGACACTGGGGTCGAAATCCGACAGGTCAGTCGGTTCACGCGCCTCAACGTCGGCACGCAATTGCATGATGGGTGCCAGCACGAAACGCAAGGCCACCCACACCATCAGGGCAACGGCCAGCACCAGGGCAGCCTGGCGCAACAGGGTATCGATCAGGATCTTGCGCGACAGGCCGCGTCGCGCGTCCAGGGTTTCGCCGACTTCAATCAGCGCAATGCCACGCATCTGATCGTCATAGACGGGCTGATGCAGGGCAGCAATGCGTACCGGCTGCTCCTGGTAATCGGCCTGAAAAAAATGGACGAGGGCTGGATAAATTTCCGAGCGTGGTACATTTTTGGGCAAATCAGGCAAATCTTCATAGCCCGAGACAAATTCACCATTCACGCCGGTTACCTTGTAATACAAGCGTCCCAGCGTATCGGTTTCAAAACTGTCGAGGGCGACATAGGGCACATTTGCCACCACTTTGCCGTTGACGATTTCCACTCTTTCAGCCAGCGCGCGGGCGGAAGACAATAGTGAACGGTCATAGGCCAGGTCAGCCGCATCCAGGGCGTTCCTGTAGACCGAGAAAGCATTCAGTGCCACCAGCAGAACCAGCGGTATGAGCAACCAGCGTAAAAACTGGCCGCGCAGGCTGCCCAGGCGGTCAGTTGCTGCCATCAGCGCGCTTCCAGCAAATAACCGATACCGCGCAGTGTCACGATCCCCACTTTACCGGCGCTGACTGCATCCAGTTTTTTACGCAAACGGTGAATGTAGATCTCTATCGCATCAAGATTGGCATCATCATCAAGAGAAAACACCTGGTCAAACAGTTTGTCCTTGGAGATTGCCTGCCCGAGCCGGCTGATCAGGGTTTCCAGCACGGCATATTCACGCGGTGTCAGTGACAGGGCTTGCCCGTCGTAATGAAATTGGCGCGTGATGGTATCAAAACTGAGCGCGCCACAGGTCAGGGTCACCGCTTCATTTCCCTGGGCGCGACGCAACAGGGCTTTGACGCGCGCTTCCAGTTCTGCCAGTTCGAAAGGCTTGGGCAGGTAATCATCTGCGCCGGAATTCAGCCCATGGACACGGTCATTCAGGCCGCCACGTGCTGTCAGTATCAGCACCGGCGTCTTGCTGCCACGCGCGCGCATGCGTTTCAAGACTTCCAGCCCATCCATTTTTGGCAAACTCAGGTCCAGGATAATCAATGCATATTCCTGGGTATGCAAAAGGGCGTCTGCATCCGCACCGTTGGTCGCGGTTTCCACGGTCAGGTGGGCATCACGCAAGGCCTTTGACAACCAATGAGATAATTCGAGATGATCTTCAACCAATAAGATGCGCATAATTAATTGTTTTCTGAATGTCCAGACAGGCCTGACGCATTGTTCCAGCGCGCCACATAAGACATGCCATCAAATGATTGGCAAGCCCATAGACTTGCTTTGACGCATCCCCGGGCCTGATAACGGTACTGGAAGAATTTGAACGTTTGCGCCTGCTTCGCATTGGCAAACAATCCATGTCTCATGATTTTATAATTTCTGCTATTGTATCCCCGCCTGCCGGCGCTTACCCTAACAGTATGTCAACACTCATTAAATATTCCTTGTCACAAATCCTGTTCGCATTACTCACCATTTTCATGTCTGGCCTTTTGCAAGCGCGTGAAATCAAAGACCTGCCCTGTGGCAGTATCAATCTTGCCTATTATGAAGATGGCAATCTGTTTTATGGCCTCGGTAATGGCATGTATGCCGGCATCGATAAAGATGTCATTGAAGAACTGGGAAGGCGCAGTGGCTGCCAGTTTAAAACCAGTGTCGAATCGCGCATACGCATCTGGACCAGGCTCAGCGAAAACGTACTGGATATGTCTGTTTCAGGCATTGCCACGCCAGAAAGAGAGAAGTTTGCCCATTTTATTCCCTATTTTGCCACGCGCAATTATGCAATATTGCATAAAAAACTACCCGCGGCAGCAAAGACCATGGATGGTTTTCTGGCAGACCCATCTCTGAAAGTCGCCATTGTGAAAGGTTTTCGCCATGGCACGGCCTATGACGCCTGGCTGGATAAATTACGTGCACAAAACCGTGTCTACGAAGTTGCCGACTTCAATACCGTTACCCGCCTGTTCGCCGCGCACCGGGTCGCCGCCATGCTGGCCTTGCCAACGGGCTGGCTGCCACTGCAAAAACAAAAAGACATCTGGAACCAGATGCTGATCAGGGACTGGTCTCCCAATGACCGCACCGTGTTTTCACTGATCGTGTCGAAAGAAAGAGTGAGCAAGGCCGTTGTCGATCTGCTGGAAAAGCATGTACGCGAAATGCGTGAAGACGGCAGCATGGAACGCCTGTTTGCCCAAACAGTCGGTGCCGAACTGGCACACGAGATGCGTTATTAGGGTGTCAACGGTAGCTTAGCGGCGTGGTGACGACAGTTTTTCATGGATATATGTGATTCAGGCAACTCCACGCATTGCAGTCAGCCATATCGGCAATTTGTGAAAGCGTACTGAAAGATTCAGTCCGGTATGATCCATGTACTCTAAAACACATGGCATTTCATGCAAATCCGGCACATCCATTTGACATTGATACTGGCAAGCCTCCTTGTCAGCATGCCCACTGGTGCAGCGGCGGCTACTGCCGCCAGCGCCGCAGCAGGCCCGCTGGACAACAATGCGGGTGCGGGCAAAGCGGTTTGCCTGGTACCGGCCAAACCTGGTGGCGGCATGGACCTGACCTGCAAACTGGCGCAAGCCGCATCTGCCAGCCAGCAAATGCAGATCAGCTACCTGCCTGGCGGGGTCGGTGCCATCGCCTGGACCACGATCATTTCGCAAAGAAAAGCCGAAGCCAATACACTGGTTGCCTATTCCGGCGGTTCACTGCTGAACCTGGCCGAAGGCAAATTCGGTAAGTCCGAAGCCAGCAATGTACGCTGGGTCGCTGCCATAGGGACGGATTACGGCATGATCGCCGTAGGCGAGGACTCCCCCTACAAAAACCTGCGTGAACTGATGGATGCCATCAAGAACAAGCCCTCGCAAATCTCTATCGGTGCTGGTGGTACGGTGGGTAGCCAGGACTGGCTGAAAATGGCCCAGATTGGCAAACAAGTCGGCATTGATTCCAAAAGTATGCGCCTGGTGGCTTTTGAGGGTGGTGGTGAGTCATTTACGGCTCTGCTGGCTGACCATGTGCAAGCCGTTTCGGGTGATGCATCCGAGGCCAGTCTGCATGCACGCGACGGCAAGATCCGGGTGCTGGCCGTGCTGTCAGATGCCCGCCTGCCCGGCCCGCTATCGAATGTACCAACTGCACGCGAACAGGGTTTTGACGTGACCTGGCCGATTATCCGTGGTGTCTACATGGGGCCGCAAGTCAGCGACAGCGATTACCAGCGATGGGTAGATCATTTCCGGCAGGCGATGACCACACCGGCATTTGAAGAACAAAGAAAGGCACACGGTCTGTTTCCCTTTGCCATGACGGGGAAAGAACTGACTGACTACATCAACAAGGCGGTCAGCAATTACCGCCAGCAGGCAAAGGAATTTGGCATGGTGCGATAGCAGATTCAAGGTTCAGGATTCAAGCAGAAAACCAATAAAATAAGAGGAGAAGACACATGAAAACACAAAATTATTTCGTTAAAAGCATGGCCGCTCTGGCCGTTGGCAGCATCATGATAATGAATGCCCAGGCCCAAGCCCAGACCCCGGCTGGCTACCCGGCTGACTATGCCAAAATCGTCGATGGCGCAAAAAAAGAAGCCAAGCTGGTCATTTATAGCGCCACGGATACCAAGGCCGTTGAACCGCTGATCAAGGATTTTCGCAGCATGTATCCCGACGTACAGGTCGAATACAATGACATGAATTCCACCGAAGTGTATAACCGCTATATCTCGGAAATGGCGGCCGGTGGCAATAGTGCCGACCTGATGTGGTCATCCGCCATGGATTTGCAGACCAAGCTGGTCTCTGACGGTTATGGCCTGGTCTACGCCTCACCGGAAATCAGCGGCATACCGCAATGGGCCGTATGGAATAACGCAGCCTATGGCACCACCTTTGAACCTGCCGTGTTCGTGTATAACAAACGCCTGGTCAGCGCCGAGGAAGTGCCAAAGACGCATGCGGAATTTGCCAAACTGATCAATAGCAAGCTCGACAAATTCAAGAACAAGGTCACCACCTACGATATCGAAAAATCCGGCGTGGGCTTCATGTTCATCACGCAAGACAGCCGTGAAAACAAGGATTTCTGGGAACTGGCGAAGGCCTTCGGCAATGCCAGCATACGTGTGCAGTCTTCAACTGGCACCATGCTGGAGCGTATTTCTTCCGGCGAAAACCTTCTGGGTTATAACATCCTTGGTTCGTATGCACTGGTGCGTGCCGCCAAAGACCCTTCCATCGGCGTACAGATACCCAAAGACTACACGCTGGTCATGTCACGCGTGATGTTTATCAGCAAAGCGGCAAAACACCCGAATGCAGCCAAACTGTGGCTCGATTACACCTTGTCCAAACGTGGTCAGACCATGATCGCCAATGAAGCCAAACTGTATGCGATACGCGCCGATGTGAAAGGTGAAACCACCTATTCTGATCTGGCAAAACTCATCGGTATCGGTCTTAAACCCTTGCCTGTGAACCCCATGCTTTTGCAATATCTGGATCAAGGCAAACGTCTCGCTTTCCTGAAACAATGGAAAGAGGCAGCAGGCAAAAAATAAGTCTTCAGCCTGGGTGTACATGCGCCTGCATCTGGCACCCAGCATTTCCCGTACCGTGGGTTTTTGCCCACTCTGACTGAACTCAACATTTCCTATTGGGCTGAGCATGAGCACCCTGAGTCTTCCTCCGCGTAGCCGGTGGTCGCAATTCAACTGGCCGCGCGGCCTGGTTGTGACCCTGACACTGCTGGCAATTTTTACGCCATTGTCACTGATCCTGTTTCAAAGTTTTTTGAATGCGCCGTTTTTCTCGCCAGTCAAAGAACTTGGGCTGGATTCTTACCGCTTTATTTTTGATGACCCGGATTTTGTCCAGGCTTTCTGGAATGGCCTGATCCTTGCGTCAGGTCTGGCCGGTATTGCCGTGCCGCTAGGTGGTTTGCTGGCCTTTCTGATGATACGCACTGACCTGCCTGGCCGCAGCTGGATAGAACCGATGTTGCTGGTACCGATTTTTGTATCGCCGATGGTGATGGCCTTTGGCTATGTGGTATCGATGGGACCAGTCGGCTTCTATACGCTATGGGTCAAGCAGTTGACGGGCGTTGAACCCTGGAATATTTATTCCTTCTTCAGTATTGTACTGATCGCCGGTCTGACCCATGTACCGCATGTGTATCTGTACTCATCGGCCGCGCTGAAAAGCCTGGGATCAGATGTGGAAGAAGCCGCTCGTGTAGCCGGTGCTTCACCCTTCCAGGTGGCGCTGCATGTGTCTTTGCCGATGATCATGCCTGCGCTGGCCTTTGCTGCCGTGCTGGTGTTCTTCCTGGGCTTTGAAGTTTTCGGCCTGGTGCTGGTACTGGGTGACCCGGAAGGTCATCTGGTATTGGCGACTTATCTGTACAAGCTGACCAACAAACTGGGTACGCCTTCGTATCACCTGATGGCCGCCGCCGCTGTTTGTCTGGTGGCGGTGACCATGCCGCTGGTGATGGTGCAACGCTGGCTGCTGAAATCAGCGAACAAATATGTATCGATCAAGGGCAAGGGTTCACGCCAGAAACCGCTGCCGCTGGGCAAGTGGAAATGGCTGGCGTTTGCCGTGCTGGCAGCCTGGCTGATTTTCACTATCGTCTTGCCATTGTCAGGCATCGTCTTGCGCGCCTTTGTGTCTTACTGGGGTGAGGGCGTCAGGCTGGCAGACGTGATTACCTTACAGCATTTCAAAGACATACTGGAGCAACCGTCACTGATGCGCGGCATTTTCAATACCGTGCTGATCGGCATCATCGGGGGCGCACTGGCGGTCATCTGCTATGCCGGCGTAGCGCTGGCCATGCATCGCAAGCCTGACGGCATCACCCGCCTGCTTGACTATAGCGTACTGGTGCCACGTGCCATTCCCGGCCTGCTGGCGGGTCTGTCTTTCTTATGGGTCTTCCTGTTTGTACCGAGCTGGCTGGAAAGTGGTTTGAAGGGCTTTGACAATGCCTTCTGTCTCTGGCTGATAGAAAATGTGATACCGCAATTGCGCGCCTTGCGCTCTACCATCTTTTCGGTATGGATTGCCTATTCCGTTGTGTGGATGGCCTATGGCCTGCGCCTGATCTCCACTGCCTTGCTGCAAGTCGGGCCTGAACTGGAAGAAGCGGCAAGGGCAGTGGGTGCCAGCCGTGGCCAGGTCACGCGTGATGTGACCCTGCCTTTAGTCAAGTTTGGTTTGCTGGGTGCCTGGCTCATGGTGTTCCTGATTTTCGAGCGTGAATATTCGACTGGCGTGTATCTGCTGTCTCCGGGTACGGAAGTGATCGGTGCGCTGATCGTGTCCCTGTGGGCTGGTGGCTCGGTTGATCTGGTAGCCGCACTGTCGTTTATCAATATCACTCTGGTTGCGATCGGCCTGGGGCTGGCCTTGCGCTTTGGCGTGAAATTGAGCCATTAAGCGGCAGCACAGCCCCCCGTCAACTCCACATTAGTCATATAAAAATACGAGAGCACACTATGTCTGAATTAAGCGTACAAAATTTAACCCTGGAATACGGTTCCGGTGCAACGGCCAACCCCATCCTGAAAGGGGTGTCGATGGATTTGCAGCGTGGTGAAGTGGTCGCCCTGCTTGGTCCTTCCGGCAGCGGCAAAACCACCTTGCTGCGCGCTGTCGCAGGGCTGGAGTCACCAAAGACCGGTACCATCCATATCGGTGAACGCGCCATGTTTGATGGCAGCAAGGGCCTGGAAGTACCGGCCGAACAGCGCAACCTTGGCCTGGTATTCCAGTCCTATGCCTTGTGGCCGCACAAGACTGTCTTCGACAATGTCGCTTACGGTTTGAAATTGCGCAAGATGAATGGCAGTGACATCGCTGCCAGGGTGAAAGACGTGCTGGGGCAGTTGGGCCTTGGTCATCTGGGCGAACGGTTCCCGCATCAATTATCAGGCGGGCAACAGCAGCGTGTGGCGATTGCGCGCGCACTGGTCTACAACCCGCCCGTAATTTTGCTGGACGAACCCCTGTCCAACCTGGATGCCAAGTTGCGCGAAGAGGCGCGTGCCTTCCTGCGCGAACTGATCGTCAGACTGAACCTGTCTGCGCTGATGGTGACCCATGATCAGGGTGAAGCGATGGCCATTTCCGACCGCATCTTGTTATTGAATAATGGTGTCATCGAACAGCAGGGTACACCGCAGAGCATGTATGAAACACCGCACACCCTGTTCACCGCTGAATTCATGGGTAGCAATAACAAACTCAAGGGCAAAGTAGTACAACGCGATGGTGAATTTGCCAGCGTGAATGTCAAAGGCGAAATCCTCAAAGCCAGTGTACGCGGTAAAGACACAGGGGAAGAAGTCACCGCCATCATCCGTCTTGAAAAAGTCAGGATCACCGATAGTCATACTGAAAATTCAATCAAATTGCCATTGACGACCTGCATGTATCTGGGTGATCGCTGGGAATGCCTGTTTGGCCATGCTGAAGATGGCTTGCGCGCTTATTCACCGTACAAGCTGGCAGCAGGCGACTATTATCTGCAACTGGATGCTGACAAGCTGTGGCTATATTGAAACGGCTTTAACTAATCGGGCGGCCAAACTTTATAACTCGTTTACACCAGACGCCCGTTTTCTTTAGAGAATCTTTACGCCTCAACTGCTAATCTTTCATTGTGTCAAACACAGAGAGATTATCCATGAACCAGCACACAGGCATGTCAGGGACTGAACATCGCATTTCTTTCCCTGATGACTTCTCCGACGCCTTGCAGTCATCCAAACGGGAAAAGTTCCTATTTGAAACCGCCTTGCCACGTCGTTCACGTCCAGCGCCAAAAACCACGCAAAACGACTTTGTCATGCGCATTACTGTAGATGCGCATGCCATTACAGAACTACGCCAGCTGATACTCAGAACCTGCGGTGACCTGGTGCAGTTCATGCGTGTCAAACCGGTAGATCATGCGACAAAGATGAAAGTATGGCTATGCCTTAGCCAATCGTCCGTTGATACCATGACCAGCAATATCATGCGCGCCTTGCCACAGGCAGAGTTTGGAAAATTCACGCCCCTGTTATCTGTTTAAATACAGCTGACACCTCACACTTACCATCTGATCTGAAAACATCATGTCCACTTACGAAGGCATCTGGGTTCCACTTGTCACGCCCTTTAAGCAGGGTAAAATCGATTTCGATACGGCGCAACAACTGGCTATAAGGCTAATGGCTTCCGGTGTACATGGGCTGGTGGTGTGCGGCACTACGGGTGAAGCAGCAACGCTGAATGAAAATGAACAAAGCCTTTTACTGGCGGCGATTCTCGAAGTGACAGCCGGCAGTTGCCCGGTGTTGATGGGCATCAGCGGCAGTGATACTCAGGTGCTGACAGAAAAAGTCATGCGCTTCAGCCATCAGGCACAAACCGGCTTCCTGGTTTCTGCCCCCTCATATGTACGTCCTTCCCAGGAAGGTATAAGGCAACATTTTGAGGCGCTTGCCCGTGCGACTGAAAAAGCCATCGTTCTTTACAACATACCCGCGCGAACTGGCGTCAACATTGACCTGGGAACAGTAATCGCATTGCAGCAACAGCGCAACATCGTTGCCATCAAAGAATGTGGCGGCACACTGACACAGATCAGGGGGCTGATCAATTGCACCCATCTGCAAGTGATGTGCGGTGACGACGCCATGCTGTTTGATGCCCTGTGCGTCGGTGGGCATGCTGCCATTTCCGCCGCCGCCCATGTGCGGCCAGATCTGTTCGTCCACCTCTATGAATTGATGCACACGGGCCATACCAGGGAAGCGGGTGCGCTTTTCAATCAGTTGCTGCCCCTGATACAACTATTGTTTTCAGAATCCAATCCGGCGCCGCTCAAGGCAGCGCTGGCGATGCAAGGCCAACTGAGGGAAGAATTACGCTTGCCCATGACGCCCATGTCAGCCGAAGGCAAGACCCGATTGGCAAGGGAACAGGAAAAAGTCATGGCCATACCTGTACCACACAAACTGCCAGGGACACTGAGCCTTGTCAAAAATAAGCTCGGTTCATATGCGCTGGAAAAGTAATTCTTCAATAAAACTTCATTCATTCTGAAAAGAAAATTCTTCATCATGATCATCACCATCGCCAATGGATCAGGTGGCAGTGCGAAATCCATTCTGACAGACAACCTGGCCGCCTTGCGTGCTCTTGCAGGGCACAAGGTTATCGTACTCGACAATGATCCCGGACACACATCGCTGAGCTGGAGTAGCGAAAGACGCCTGCATGGCCATTGCCCGCCGGTGGCAGCACGATCCATCAGCGGCAAAGGACTGCAACCCGAACTGGAAAACCTGAGCTGTCATTATCACGACATACTGATTGATACCGAATCGCGCGATTGCATGGGTAGCCGCTCGGCATTGCTTGCTGCCCATGTGGCACTGATCGCTATTGATCTTGAAAACCTTGCGCAGTTTAATGAAGCAGTACTGATCAATCGCATACAAATCGCAAGGCAAACGAATCCTGACTTGCGCATTTTGGTGGTGATGACCAGCACTGAAAAATTTCCGGCATCTATGGATAAGGCCCGCATACAGAACTTTGTTCAGCAAATTCCTGCGGCACAGTTATTTCCCGGCTTGCTTCATTCCACTGCCGCATTACACTGTGCCTTCCAGGGTGGCTTGTCTGTCAGCGAATATTTGCCCGCTGATCACGCAGCAATATCAGAAATGCAGGACTTGTTCAGCGAAGTGTTTGCCATACCTGGCTAAGCGTATGCATGTTCAATTTTTTCCTGCGGTTTTTACATGGGCAAGCCTGCAAGTTGTTTCAGGATTACTGCTGTTCCTGTTTTCTGTACACCTGTTTTTTTCCAAGAAGACTTACCCATCCGGCTATGGTGTCTTGCTGGTCTTGGCAGGTAATTTCATGCTGTCACGCTGCTCTGAGCCTGCCTGTTATTCGGCTTTATTGATCGCCTTTGCCTGCGCGGCGTCTGCCCATTTTTTATCAATGGCAATTTACCATCCCAACTCTGGTTTGCTTATCGCCATCAAAAGCCTGCAACGTCTGATGGGGCTGGTACTTGCGCTGGTTGCAGTGGACAGGATACTGATGAGCGCACATGACTGCTTTTCTGCATGAAGCGGCGCTAGTCACAGGCAATGTGCAGACATGAGCGTGCTAACAGTGATCACTCACGAAGCAGACGGCAATGCGCGCACCATCGCGACCACACTGGCGCTGCGCAGGGCAAACGCAGGCCGTAATGTGCTATTGCTGCAACAGCAAAAAGCCCTGAAGCAGGCAAACCAATACAGCAAGGAAAAACAAGGGGAGGAATGGCTGGCAACAGAAATGAAAGACGCTGCCAGGCCCCACCCCTTATGTTTCGGTGAATTGTTCAATGCATGTCATGTGAGCGCAAATACCTATCACGATATTGTCATTGAAATGCCCAAACTACAGGGTGCTGATGCAAAAACCATTTTTTCCATGACCGACACGCTGGTGCTGGCCATACCACCAGCGACATGGAATAAAGACAAATGCACGCGTTGCATAAAACAGCTTAATCTTGCCAGATCCTGCCACCAGGATATGTCTGTACTGATGATTGTTGACGAAGTAAAGAGCCTGTCAGCACAAGCGATGATTAACAGGTTCTTTGAAAAAGTACCCGGCCTGCGCTTCATTTTCATCCCGCCCAATAGTAGTTTGTTACTGAGCAATTTATATAAAGCCATCTTCTCAAAACCTGTTATTGACCTTGAATGCCAGGAACAAGCGCATGAAATGCCCACTGGTCTGCCAGACTGATGTGTCAGTGATAAATACAGGGAAATGCCTGCGTGTATCAAAAGTTCACCAATATTTTCCTGACTATGCCGCATAATTGACAAAGTTCAAACAGGACGATGTCATGTCGAAGTCACAACAATTTGCCCGTTCCAGAAATTTCCGCAAGGAAATATGGGCAGGTCATTTTCTGTTGGTTTTGCTGGCTTACTTTGCCGCCGGACGTATCGGACTGGCGATTCCTTATGTGAATCCCAATGTCAGCCTGATCTGGCTGCCAACCGGGATTGCGGTTGCCGGTTTGCTGCGGTATGGCAGAAGCATGGCATTTGCGATTTTTCTGTCGGTACTGTTACTGGAAATGTCGGCTGGCTTCAGCGTTCTGGCATCGGTCAGCCTGGCCATAGGGAATACGCTGGGGCCCTTTTTGGCCAGCTGGCTTTTGCGCAAACAATTTTTTCGCCGCGATTTTTCCCGCAGACGTGATGTGATCGGTTTTAGCCTGGCTGTGATGGCAGGCATGTGCATATCTGCCACTGGTGGCGTGCTGACGCTGTGGATGCATGGCTTGTCCAAAGAACTGAGTACAGTCTGGCTCACCTGGTGGGCGGGTGATACCGTCGGTGCCTTGCTGGCGGGTCCTTTATTACTCTCGTTTTCCAAGCAGTCGCTGATCGAATTATTGCAAAGACGCAAAGAAATCATCGGCTTCGTTCTCATTTTCATCCTGGCAAACTGGTTGATCTTTGCCTCGCCTTACAGCCATCTGCACCTGACTTTCATTACGGTCGGCATCATGATCTGGGCAGCCATGCGCTTTGGTATATCCGGTGCGTCTTTTGCGGTACTTGCCACGTCGATGTTTGCCGCTTGGGCCAGTTCGCATGGAATGGGGCCGTTTTATAGCGGCGGCCAGGCCAATCTGCTGATCCTGTGGGCGTATATGACGACCATGGTGCTGATCACCCTGATCATCACCGCCTTGCAGACCGAAAGCATAGACGCCACGCGACAAATCCAGGAAGCCTATCAGCGCATCAACAAGGTGGCCTCACGTCTGCCCGGCCTGGTCATGCAATACCGCATACGGCCTGATCACAGTGCGTCCATTCCCTTCGCCAGCGATGCGATCGTGCAGCTGTTTGAAGTCACGCATGCCGAAGTAAGGGATGATGCCCTGCACCTGTTTTCCCGTATTGACAGCCGCGATACTGAAACTGGTACAGAAGTCATTCGTGAAGCCATGCGTAATCTGTCGCCATGGCAAAGTGAATTCCGCCTGCGTCGCAAGGATGGCAGCATACGCTGGCTGTATCTCGACGGCTTGCCAGAACCGGAACCCGACGGTGCCATGCTATGGCATTGCTTTGTCACCGACATCACCGAGCGCAAGCAGGCAGAACAGGATTTGCGTATCGCAGCCTGCACTTTTGAATCACAGGAAGGCATCTTTGTCACCGACCCTGACTGGGCCATATTGCGGCTGAACCAGGCATTTACCCGCATTACCGGCTATACCGCCGATGACCTGATAGGCAAGCGTCCACCCCTGCACAAAAACAAGCAGCAAAGCCGTGCCTTCTTTGAAGATATCAATGCCTCGCTGGCACAATACCGCTACTGGCATGGGGAATTATGGAGCCGCCGCAAAAACGGCGAAATCTATCCTCAAATGATCACCCTGACTGCCATCACCGACAACCGTGGTGAAGTCAGCAACTACATTTGCTCATTCACGGACATCAGCCGCAATAAAGGGTATGAAGCTGAAATTCGCAACCTGGCATTTTATGATTCACTGACGCAATTACCGAACCGTCGTCTGCTGATGGACAGGTTGCAGCACCTGATCTCATTGAGTAACCGCTCAGAAAGCCATAGCGCCATCCTGTTTATTGACCTGGACAATTTCAAGACACTGAATGACACGCGCGGCCATGATGCTGGCGACCTGCTGCTGATAGAAACCGCCAGCCGCCTGCAAACCTGTGTACGCGACAGCGATACCGTCGCCAGGCTGGGTGGGGATGAATTTGTGGTGGTGCTGGAAGAACTGAGCAGCATACGTGATGATGCCTTGCGCCAGGCTGATCGGATTGCAGAGAAAATACGCCAGTTGCTCAGCCAGCCGTACCAGATCACTGATTTCGAACACCACGGCTCAAGCAGCATTGGCGTCTGCCTGTTCCAGGGCGGCGACATTACCGTCAAAGACCTGTTCAAGCGTGCCGATACCGCCATGTATGAAGCCAAGACGGCGGGCCGCAATGCCGTGCGTTTCTTTGATCCTGCCATGCAGGCCATACTGGTCGTGCGCATGCTGCTGGAATCAAATTTGCGCATTGCCCTGATCAATAACCAGTTCCAGCTTTACTACCAGGTGCAGGTGAATTCCGATGGCAAACTCATCGGTGCCGAAGCCCTGTTGCGCTGGGTACACCCTGACCGCGGCTTTATTTCACCGGCAGAATTTATCCCCCTCGCGGAAGAGACCGGGCTCATCATTCCCATCGGTTTATGGGTACTGGAAACCGCCTGCAAACAGATCAAGCAATGGGAAGACGAACCGGAAACCCGGCACCTGACACTGGCGGTCAACGTCAGCGCCAAGCAATTCCAGCAAGCCGATTTCGTCGAAACCCTGAGCGAAATTATTGCGCGTCATGCGATAGATGCCACACGCCTGAAAATCGAACTGACAGAGAGCACGATACTGGACAACGTCGACGCCACCACGGAAAAAATGCATCAGTTGAAAAAACTGGGCATTGCTTTTTCCATGGATGACTTTGGTACCGGCTATTCTTCGCTGGCCTACCTGCAACGTCTGCCACTAAATCAGTTGAAGATAGACCAGTCGTTTGTTCGTGATCTCAGCCATGATGAAAATGATGCCACCATCGTGCGTGCCATCATTTCACTGGGCGTCAACCTGGGCTTGAACGTGATCGCCGAAGGGGTGGAAACCAGCGCCCAGCGGGCTTTCCTGATTGAGCACAATTGCTATGCCTTCCAGGGCTATTTCTTTTCCAAACCCCTACCGCTGGAAGGCTTCCTGGCCTTGCTGAAAGCGCCGCAATCAAACGATATCGAGCAGGCTTAAGTCCGGCTTGCCGTTCTTCATCGGTGGACACCAGAAATAACTGCCTGTCTGTGGCTGGGTAAATTGGAACAGGGCATCAACAATCCCATCTTCAGCACCTGACATGCGACGCAGTTGCACTTCAAACGGATAAAAAGAATGCGCAAAGGCGACAAACATCAAACCGGCCTGATCCTGGGCTGCCCACGGCATGGAACGTCTGAGCATGAAGGCTTCCGGCGTGAAATCTTCCTGCGCGGTACGTTTCACATGGGCAGATTCTGGTGCGTCTTCCAGTTCTTCATTATCTGATCTGCGACGGCCTACTGCATTGTCCTGCTGTTCTGTGGACATCGCATCAAAACGTTCAAAACGGTGTGTCCATTGCTGGACAGCGACAAAGCTGGAACCGGCCAGGCCGGGAGTTTCCTCGTCAACAAACGCCGCCGCGATAGCCGCATCGCCATGCGGGTTTTCAGTACCGTCTTCATAGCCACTGAGGTCGCGCCCTTCCTTGTATTTAAAGGCATCAAGCTGTTGCTGCACTTCAAAGGCCGGTGCCAGCATTTTCAAGAGCTGATGCAGTTGCATGACGAGTGCACCACGTTCAGTCTGACGCAACCAGCACCATAAAGCTGCTGGTGTGGCAGGCAGGCGTACACGACTGTCAGCTACGTCCTTAAATTCTACGAGACCTTCTATAGGTTGACCCAGTGCGGCAGCCAGGCTTGCACCAATGCCGATGACCAGCGTGTTGCCATCTGCATGCGCGGCCAGTTCGCGTAGTACCTGTTGAAGCAAAGCCGCAGAACTGTCGTTTTTTAGCTTCAATGTGAGATAAACGGCATGGGCAGGAACTGCCTGCAAAATGCCTTCCTGATACAGCGACATGAATAACTCCTCGTGCTTATGCGTGTGTTGAAGTTTGAAAAAATAAATTTGCCCAAGCATACCCCAGCTTGTCAAACTTTTGATTGCTTGCTACTATCAAACGCGAAGCCATCGCTTCAGCGTCGCTCGGACGGTTCCGGGCGCCCGTTCAGCTTTTCTGTATAAACAAGACAGGCAAGCCGGACTACGTACAATTTAGATCATGACAAATACATCTACTCCGCCGGGTCGGGGTTCTGCTGTTGAAGGCACGTCTGCGCCTGCAACAAAGTTCTCTTTCGCTCGTATCAATCGTCTCCCTCCTTACGTATTCAATATCACTGCCGAACTGAAAATGGCGGCACGCCGTCGTGGCGAAGATATTATTGATATGTCCATGGGTAACCCTGACGGTGCAACGCCTGCGCACATTGTCGAAAAACTTGTCGAAGTGGCGCAGCGCCCCGACACCCATGGTTATTCTGCATCGAAAGGCATACCGCGCCTGCGCCGTGCGATTGCCCACTGGTACAAAAAACGTTATGAGGTTGAGCTCAACCCCGATACCGAAACCATCGTCACGATCGGCTCCAAGGAAGGTCTCGCCCATCTGATGCTGGCGACGCTGGACAAGGGGGACACCGTGCTGGTGCCCAACCCCAGTTATCCCATTCATATCTACGGCGCAGTGATTGCCGGTGCGGATATACGTTCGATACGCATGAGCCCTGGCGTGGATTTTTTTGCCGAGCTGGAGAGGGCAATACGCGAAACCTATCCAAAACCGAAAATGATGATTTTTGGTTTCCCGTCCAACCCGACGGCGCAATGCGTGGAGCTGGAATTTTTTGAACGTGTCATCAAGCTGGCCAAAGAACACAATATCCTGGTCGTGCATGACCTGGCCTATGCCGATATCGTCTACGACGGCTGGAAAGCGCCCTCCATCATGCAGGTAGCCGGTGCACGTGACGTTGCCGTGGAATTTTTTACGCTATCAAAAAGCTATAACATGGCTGGCTGGCGCATCGGTTTCATGGTCGGCAATAAAGAACTGGTAGCGGCACTGGCACGTATCAAGAGCTATCATGATTATGGTAGTTTCACACCCGTGCAAGTGGCAGCGATTGCTGCGCTGGAAGGTGATCAGAGTTGTGTGGAAAAAATCCGTGATCAATACCAGAGCCGTCGTGATGTCCTGGTCAAGGGCCTGCACGAACTGGGCTGGATGGTGGAAAAGCCAAAAGCCTCAATGTATATCTGGGCGCATATACCTGAACATTACCGCCACCTCGGTTCACTGGAATTTTCCAAACAAGTTTTGGAAAAAGCCAAACTCTGTGTGTCACCAGGCATAGGCTTTGGTGAATATGGTGATGAGTATGTGCGTTTTGCATTGATAGAAAATGAATCACGCATACGCCAGGCTTTGCGTGGCTTGAAGAGCATGTTCAAGGAAGACGGATTGAAGGCTTGATTGCCCCTGTCTTATTTGTGTCTTGTCTGTGTCTTGTATCTGCAGCGGTAAAAATGAAGGGGAGAAATCAAACAGGTTTCTCCCCTTCGCTTATTGAACTGTGTTGAGCTGTGCTGAGCTGTGTCAATCTGCGCCAATATTGATCAGCGTATAGGCATGTCGCTAACGCTTGCGCGCCAGAGTCAGGCCATCACCTATCGGTAGCAGGGACAGATCCACACGCTGGTCAGTATGCAGTTTGGTATTGAGCTTCTGCAAGGCCAGGGTATCAGCATCATCAGCAAAAGCAGTCACTTTGCCGCTCCACAAGGTATTGTCGATGGCAATCAGGCCGCCACGGCGCACCAGCTTCAGGCAACGTTCGTAATACGCGTCATAAGACACCTTGTCAGCGTCAATGAAAGCGAAATCATATTGTTCTGCTTCGCCAGCGGCCAAGCGTTCATCCAGTGTCAGCACGGCAGATTGCAGACGCAGATTGATCTTGTGTGACACTTCTGCCCTTTCCCAATATTCTTTGGCGATGCTGGTATATTCATCGTTGATGTCGCAAGCCAGGATGCTGCCATCTGCCGGCAGGGCCAGCGCTGTTGCCAGGGTGCTATAGCCAGTGAACACGCCGATTTCTATGGTTTTTCTGGCGCCCAGCAATTTGATCAGCATGGCCATGAACTGACCCTGCTCAGGCGAAATCTGCATGCGACCAAAGCGATGCTCAGTCATGGCGGCCCGCAGAGCTGTCTGTACCGGCAGTTCACGCAGGGAATTGGCCAGCACATACTGATACAAGTCATCGTCGAGATTTAATGTTTGATTTGACATGCAGGTCCTCAAATTTGATAAATCGGCTGGCTGCGACAGGTAAAGCCAGCTCAGCCTTCCAGGTTTTCATGGTGGGCGATCAGGCCACGTTTCCAGTAGGCGGCTACCCGCATGGCCGCATTGCTCTGACCTTTTTCTTCTGCAAGTATGCGCCGTACAGCCGCCATGGTAGCAGCTTCGCCCGCACACCATGAATAACCGTCTGTATCAGGCAATTGCAGCGCGCGTACGCTGGACAATAATTCTTCCGGTGTACCGACCCAGCTGATGTTGACGTTGGCAGCGCTGGTCAGCTTGCGGCGGTCAGCCGGGTCGGCTGTCAGGATGATGACAGTGACATTTTCACCAGCAGGCAATTCTTCCAGCCGCCTGCTGATCGCGGGCATTGCCGTTTCATCGCCAACCAGCAAATGCCAGGCATAATCGCTTGGTATGACGAGTGAACCACGCGGCCCTGCCACGGTCACGGTCTGTCCGGGCTGTGCCTGCTCTGCCCACGCAGTCGCAGGGCCTTCATCGTGAATGGCAAATTCCAGCACCAGTTCACCCCTGGCGGCATCATAGTGCCGCGGCGTGTAATCGCGTTTGACGGATTGTTCACTATCAGCATCCAGTATCAGTTTGATATGGTCATCAAACGAAGCACTGATAAAACCGGCAAGAGCGGCGCCACCCAGAGTGATGCGACGGAAATGCGGACTTAGTGTTTCCACACGGACAACTTCAAGGTCGCGGCGTTTTATCTCATGGCGCAAGCGTTGTACGCGGCTTGGTCTAGGGTCTATACTCATGACTTACTCCATCGAATTAGTTGACAATATCTACTATAATGCGCAAAACAAATGACAATGTCAACCATTCTCAGAAAAATAATGAGGATGGCGTGCTGGATTTGATCCATACCGTCATGCACCAGTACCGCTCTTTGCAGTATCAGACTTTGCGTGACGGCCCGTACGACATCACGCATATGGAAAGCAAGGTGCTTTCCTATTTTGGCAAAAATGCCTGTGCCACCCAGAGCGATCTGGCCAAAGATTCTGGCCGCGACAAGGCGCAACTGGCGCGCCTGATCAAGAGTTTGCGTGACCGCGGCTTGCTGGAGGGTGTCGCCGATGAAGCTGACCGCCGCAATGTCAAACTGACGCTGACCAGCGATGGCCAGGCGGTATTGAGTGAGCTAAGACAACAGGCAAAGCGGCTCAACACGCAAGCTGTGAGCGGCCTTGCCAGCGCAGAGCAAGAACAGCTATTACAGCTTTTGCGTCAGGTAAAAACCAATCTGGACAGTGACAAATAAACCTGAATTTTTAGCATAGGCCTACCTTCATCATGAGTCGATACTGGAGTAAAGTCGTACACAATCTGACACCGTATGTGCCAGGCGAGCAGCCGAAGCTGGAAAAATTAATCAAGCTTAATACCAACGAAAACCCTTACCCGCCTTCACCGAAAGTGCTGGCAGCAATACAGCAAGCGACGACTGCCGACTTGCGGCTCTACCCTGATCCTGGCGCTGACAGCTTGCGTGGGGTGATTGCCCACTATCATGGCTTGCAGGCAGACCAGGTATTTGTCGGCAATAGTTCAGACGAGGTGCTGGCGCATGTTTTCCAGGCTTTGCTCAAGCATGATTTAGCTATCTTGTTTCCTGACATCAGTTACAGTTTTTATCCTGTGTATTGCGGCCTGTATGAAATCACTGCACGCGCCGTACCGTTGGATGCCCAATTCCAGATCAATATTGCTGATTATGCGCAGGCAAACGGGGGCATTATTTTCCCTAACCCAAATGCGCCTACAGGCTGCCTGCTGAACCTGGCAAGCATAGAAAGCCTGTTGCAAAACAACAGGAATACGGTGGTCATCATTGATGAGGCGTATATTGATTTTGGCGGCGAAACCGCGATTGCGCTGATCAACCAGTATCCGAATTTGCTGGTGGTGCAAACCCTGTCAAAATCACGCTCACTGGCAGGATTGCGTGTGGGCTTTGCCGCAGGCCATGTTGATTTGATTGCCGGATTGAACCGCGTGAAGAACAGCTTCAATTCTTACCCATTGGACAGGCTGGCAATGGCGGGCGCAATAGCCGCTTTTGAAGACCACGATTATTTCAGACGAAACTGCGATGCGGTTATCGCCAGCCGGGAAAGGCTGACTGAGGATTTGCGCAAACTTGGTTTCCAGGTCTTGCCGTCAGCAGCCAATTTTGTTTTTGCCCGTCACCCGGATTTTGACGCGCAGATCCTGGCGCAAGACTTGCGAACGTCCGGCATTATCGTGCGTCATTTCAAACTACCACGCATCAGTGATTTCTTGCGCATATCGATAGGGACGGATGTCGAGTGCACGGCGCTGGTTTCGGCCTTGCGTATACTGCTGGCAAAATAATCAGGCTGGTTTTTATTCAGGCCAGATCGATAAAACCAGTTCTTCGATATTATTCGGGTCGTTGATTTTCTTTTTGGCGTCGGCCCAGTCAGGTGGTGCCGGTATGGCTTTTTTGGTGTGCACGGCAGTATTGATTGCCATCTTGATGCCAAACACCAGTACACCGGCAGTCACATCAACCGGTGGCACTTTTTGCACGACTTCATAGATTTGGTTATCGTAATATTCATGCACAGCCGGTGCCATGTCCAGCCACGAAGTGACGACGCCATCAGCACGTATGGCCACCACGAGGTAACCGGCGCTTTCGGGCATTTTGGCTTTTTTCAGGGCACGGTAAATCTGCAATTGCAGATTGCGTGAGTAACGGCCAAAAGTATCGACATTGATGCCTTTGGCTTCCAGTTCTTTTTGCGACTGGAAAAAATAAATGGAATCAAAACGCGTATCTGCTGCTTGCGTCAGCGTGGAAAAACAAAATAGCAGGGTCGCCAGCAGCAGTTTCATAGATAGCCTTGTAGTGGGTTTTACTTGGTAACAAAGACACCAGCCGTACGGTTTTTTTGCACATTGTCCCAGGCAAATACCTTGCCGTTCATGGCCACATGCACACCGGCTGGTAATAATTGCGCGGCGCTACAGGCAAAACCCAGGTTAAACAAGGCATCTGAATTAGCAATTTCGTAAGGGATCATGGCGCCAGTAAAGACGATGGTCTTGCCCAGGTTTGCCGCACCAAGTACCTCGGCAGTTTCACGCATGGTATCGGTACCGTGGATGATGACAATCGCATTTTCGGCAGAGTTCTGGCAAGCTTGCAGGATGGTCTGGCGATGGCTGTCGTCCATGTCCAGCGAATCCATCAGCATGCAGACTTCGAGTGCCACCGGGATGGTCAGACGTGCCCTTTGCAGCACATCCGGCAAATGGCTGTCGGCAAAGCTCAGCTTGCCCGCCAGTTCATCATAGTGTTTATCGAAAGTACCGCCGGTGGCGAGGATGCGCAAAGTCATGTTGTCGTCTCTAGTTGAATGTAAATAAATTCTGAATAAATGCATTGTAACGCGCCAGGGCAGGGAGTGAAAACTGCTAAACTAGGCGAGAACGATTCTGCGTTGTTTGTGTGTGACTTGTACGTGAATTGTGACTTGTTTAAGATTTTTGATCGCTGATATAACATTGCGCTGATACACCATCGATATATGAAGCCCATCGCCCCCGGAACTGTTATTTTTCACCGCCATCGTGGTTTTGGCGTACTGACATCCGTCAACTTGTTAAGCGGCTGGGTAGCAGCGCGTTTTGGTGATGAGAAACGCACGCTCGATCTGAACCTGTCTACCGATGACGTACAGCATGCAGATGGTGAAGCCATCCTGTTTCGCCGTTCGCCACCAGAACGCATGCCGCATGCACGACTGATGGCAATGGTGCGCGAATTGCATGCTGCCGGTTATCAGAAACTGTATCTGTATAGCTGGCCAAAACCATCCGGCCTGCACTGGCGCTGGCAATTATTGACCGGTACGCGCAACTGGATGCAAAGACCCTGGCGCGAAGGCTGGTATGGCTCAGGAGCTGATTACAATTTCAACCCGGTGATGGGCTGGGGTGATGCACCGGGTGCCACAGCAGCAGAATTAATTGATGCACTGGCACGCTTTGACCCGGCTGGCCTGGCGCAGGCGCTGGGGCATGATGAAGACCATACGGCATGGTTTGCTCAGGTCTGTGATGCCTTGTTGCCCAACTATGCTTACAGTCTCGGTGCGGACACGCCGGAACACCCCCTGCCGCTGTATTTGCCAGTGATAGCCGTGCGCCAGCGTCAGCCAGAATGGGAAGCTCAGGGCCTGGCTTACCCACCCGGCTGGGAGCAGACCTGGAGCCCAGACAGCCTGATGCGCCGTCACCAGCAAAGGGCCGTGGTCAGGCATGACGTGATCCCGTCTGGATGGAGCTTGCCTCTGGAGTTTTAAAAATAAACGGTCAGTTTATTTTCTTTGAAAGATGGTGGCAACTGAGGTCGAAGTCATTTTTCAGGTACAGCCTGTGCGCATCATGCCTTTGATAACCAGTATCAAGATGCAATTCATCGCAGCCCAGAATTTTTGCCTGCCGCGTCACCCACTCCATCAGCGCTGATCCCAAACCGGCATTTTTCTTTTGTGGAAGGGTAATCAGGTCATCAAGATAAAATATCTTGCCCCAGGCCAGATAATGCTGCACACGGTAACCCGCGGCAGCCACCACTTCTCCATCCATTTGTATGCAGGCGATGTGATATCCCTCTGCCGCCTGAACCTGCACCCGGCGTACAAATTCTGTTTCATCCAGATGCGGTCTCAGATAGGCAAATACGGTAAAACACTGAAGCAGGTTTTCTATCCGGCTTGTATCGACGATGTTGACTTCATATTTCAATTGCGATTCCCTGAGTCTGATAAAACAGGAACAAAGTACTCAAAATGACGCGAACCTACACAGATCAGGATTTGGCGTCCAGCGATTCCCACAGATTATCCCAGTCATTCGGCTGGAAGCTGCCTTCGCGCTTCAACACCAGTTGTCCCTTGGGATTAATCACAAAATGGGTAGGCTGGCTGACGATACTGCCGAAATTGTCCTTATAACCTGGGGTATTGCGCCAGATGATAGGGAAGCGCTGATCGGCCGGGACGGCAAGATTGATTAATTGCACATAAGAATCATAGTCTTTTTTGTCCTGATCAATATTGATTGCGAGCAAAACGAAATTGCGCTTCATATTGCCGACATAAAATTCGCGCATCAATTTCAGGTCGCGCGCGCAGAGGTTGCAGCCTGCGGTAAAAAAACTCACCAGGACAGTTTTCCCGGCAAAATCACTCATGGCGATTTTCTTGCCATTCAATTCTGCGCCTTGAAAACTCATAAGCTGAGTGTCTTTATTTTGCTGTGCAGAAACAGAAAAACTGGCAATTGCCAGCAAACCTGCAGCAACCATACCGACTAATTTTCTTTTGTTCACGTTTTAAACTTTCTAAAGAGATGCACTTCAACAAGCATGAATCATATTACAGATGTGAATTAGTCTCTGTCCATCACTTAATATTACAAAACCCGGAGAAAGACTTCAGCACAACTCAGCCGGCATCAGCCCAATTGCGGATTTCTGAACGTATATTCGAAATAGGCAAACACTTCACGCGTCAGTGAATAGATGTCTCGCAGCTCAAAATAATCAGCATGCACATGACCGGAAGTTGCTACGCCAAACTTTTTCATCGCCAGCTGAAAACGCGCCATATGGAAGAACTGGCTGACCAGGATGGTCGAATTCCAGCCTTTTTCCTTCAACAAGAGCGCCGTGTAGCGGGCGGTTTCAAAGGTATTGATGCCATGGCTGTCAGTATAAATAGCGGTTTCGGGCACACCCTGTTTGAGCAGATAGGCTTTCATGACGGTCGCTTCATCGAGCCCTTCTTCGCCAGTGGCACCGCTGACCAGAATAGCCTTGCACTGCCCGGCCTTGAATAATTTTATAGCCGCATCCAGCCGCGCCTGCAAGCGTTTTGACGGTGTGCCGTCAGCATTGACGGTATTGCCAGGCACAACGGCCAGATCAGCGGTCGCAAGCTGGTCACGCAAACCCAGCAGGCTGATGGCAGCAGCCATCAGCAAGAGACAGAGAAGCAGACTGAGACTGAGCTGCATGATTCTTTTTTTTAAGGAAACTGGCATGGTATTTTCATATGATCCCGAATTGGGACTATGAAAATACGTCAAAGCCGCCAAATTAACAAGTGGCTTTGGAAGTGGCAGGCAAACTTATGCAGAAAGTGCTGACGTCATGCGGGCTTCCCAGGTACGCGTCCACAAGCTGAAGGTATCGGCTGCCATCGGTTTGCAGAAGTAAAAGCCCTGGCCGATATCGCAACCCATGGCTTTTAATTGTTGCTCTTGTTCTATGCTTTCTATGCCTTCTGCCACCACTTTCAAATTCAGATTGTGCGCCAGCTGTATGCTCGACTGCACGATGGCACGGCTGCCTGCATCCGCTAAAGTAGACACAAAACCCTGGTCCAGCTTGAGTTCGTTCACCTTCAGGTTTTTCAGGGAAGACAAGGACGAATATCCCTTGCCGAAATCATCTATCGACAGCCGGCAACCCAGGTCATGCAGGTTTTGCAGTGATTGGCTGGCGATCTCCGGCAAGTCGGCAAATGCACTCTCTGTGAGTTCGAATACAATATATTCGGGTGGCAAGCCAAATTCTTTGAGCAACCCGCGTACATCAGCAAGAAATTCAGGATCGGTCATGCTGCGTGCCGATAAATTGATGGACATGCAAATGTCCAGACCTTCGGTACGCCATCTGGCAAGCTGCCCGATGGCTTCACGCATCACCCATGCCGTAAAGGGTTTGATCAACCCCGATTTTTCTGCAATCGGTATGAATTCCGCAGGTGCAATCACGCCCGATACGGCGTCCGTCCAGCGGGCCAGTGCCTCTACACCGACTATGGCCCCAGTTTCCATATCGATTTGCCCCTGATAATGCAGGCTCAGGCTGCCGTTTTGCAAGGCCTCATGCAATTGCCCGAACAACAGCCGCCGCCGCTGTGATTGCTGTTCCAGCTGTTCATCATAAAAAGCCAGTTTCAGATTGGCGAATTGTGCCTGCACCATCGCCTGAGCGGCTTTTTTGAGGAGAGATTCTGCGTCGGCTGCATGCCCAGGGTAGGCAGCTATACCGATAGTGTGATCGATATGGATGGCGTAATCGCTGATCTTGTATTCGAGCCGGAAGGCCAGGATTTCTTTAATGATTTCGGTGGCACTGATATCTTCTGAATGCTTGCGATAGATGCAGACAAATTCGTCACGCCGTATGCGCGCAAAGATGCCACGCGAGCCCACTGCTGCTGTCATGGTCGATGCCACCGAACGAATTAATTTATCGCTGGCGTCATTACCCAGAATGTTCATGGTGTCGAACATCTTTTGCAAACGTATATTGACGATAAGCAGGGTATGACCGCGCTCTGCAGCAGTGGCTATTTCGCTGCTGAGTATTTCTGACAGGCGCAGGCGGTTTGGCAGACCGGTGATGACATCATGGTAAGCCGCCTGTTCCAGCTTCAGCAGATAGCCGTCAGATTTTTCCTGAGTGAGCTGATAGCCACGTTCGCTGTCGGGCAACTTTTTCACTTCCTGTACACGTCTGGTACGGAATATGAGTGCAATACAGGCATAGAAAACCAAAGCAGCGATTGCCTGTTCGACAAAGGAGTCGGGATAAGGACGGCCAAACAAAAATTCCCCGGAAAACTTGAGTGCCAGCACCATCAATACCAGCCATGCCAGGTTCCATTGCACACCCACTTTCCTGTCCTTCAGCCAGAATGCCAGGAAAGGAAAACTGAATACCCATAAGGTCGCCGTGCCCTGCATCCCGCCCAAAAACCCAATTGCCACGGAAATGATCAGGGCATACAGCAGCACTACGGATTCAGCATAGTCCAGCAGGCGCTCGCTGGCAGATAACAGGAAGGCCAGCCCCAGCAAGAAAATCGCCACGCCGGCTTCGACCAGGCCAAGTACCGGATAACCGAATTGCAGATAGTTTTCTGTCGCGAAAATCAGCGTGATCATGGCCGACAAATAGATCAGCAGCCTGACATAACGTCGTCGCTCGTCAAAAGTAAACATATCCCTGGTGAGCATGTCTTTCAACATCCCGAAGCGCAACACATTACGTCTCATCGCCAGCTTCTCCTTCCAAGTTTTATCTCCAGGCAAATACACTTTGCCTTTTTGCTTTTACCGATCAAGCCTCATTGGTTTTGCAGTTTAGTGTATTTTTTACAAAATTAAAGTATTTACAATGTTATTTTTTAAATATTTATTCGAAACGGGGATTTAGCAGGGATATGGTTTGTGCGCTGAAATACACAGGCACGAACATGGGAAAGCAAAGCAGCTTGAACGGACAGGCGCACACTTGAGACAGCGTGCGTCGTCCGCTGGCAATGATGATGTGGGTTAAGCCGGATTCAATATATTCCTGGGTTCGCCGGCAGCAAAATCCAGGATATTCTGGAATGCAATACGGAAATACAAGTCATAGCTGTCCTGCTCCACATAGCCCAGATGCGGCGTTGCCAATACATTCTCACGCCGTAGTAAAGAATGGCTGGCATCAAGTGGTTCAGATTCGAAGACATCAATTGCCGCGCCGCCGGGGCAGCCTGCATCCAGTGCTTTTTCCAGCGCACCCGCTTCCACCAGTTCGGCGCGGCTGGTGTTAACAAATAAGGCATCCGGCTTCATCAAGGCCAGGTCAGCCGCACTGACGATGCCACGGGTGGCCTCGTTCAAACGCAGATGCATGGTAATGATGTCGCATTGTGCAAAAAAGCTGGCTTTGGAATCAGCGACCAGCAAACCATCGGCAGCCGCCTGGGCCAGGCTGGGTGCCCGCCCCCATACCATGACCTGCATGCCAAAGGCTTTAGCGTATCCCGCAATGATCTTGCCGATTTTGCCGTAACCCCAGATGCCCAGAGTGCGCTTCTTCAACACCCGTCCCAACTGGTTATGGCTGAGGTTGAAGGAGGCAGTTTGCCATGCGCCTTGCCGCAATAACTGTGCATAAGCCGGTATCTTGCGCGAAGCCGCCATGATCAGCGCCCATGTCAGTTCTGCCGGCGCAGTGGGGTCGCCAATCCCTTCGGCTATGGCGATACCGGCTTCCGTAGCGGCTGGGACATCGATATTGCCTGCCACCTTGCCGGTCTGCGATATCAGTTTGAGATTCGGCAGCTTTTGCAGCAGGGCTTTGCTCAGACGAGTACGCTCGCGTATCAATACCACCGCCTCATAAGGTGCCAGGCGTATAGCGAGCTGGCCGACACCGGTGGCAGTATTGTTGAAAACCTTGACCTCATGGCCCTTCAACAAGTCAAAACAGGGCAAATGACGTACAGCGTCCTGATAATCATCAAGTATGGCAATTTTCATGAATTATTTCCTCCAGGCTGAATGGTAACTGGTAACGCTGTTGAATACCCGGGCAGAGACCCACTTGCCTGGAAGACAAGCTGAAAAATCTTCACTTTCATAAAACGTATTATTATGATAATGAAACTGATGCAAAATTCGCTTCCGGCCAGACTCGCGTGTACAATGTTCGCCTACGTAGCTTTTAGATTCTTCCGCCCCGCGCCATCCTGCCGGGCGCAAGCCAGGAGCCAAGACACCCTCTTGTCTTCGTATTATCCGACAGAACCGCCGCTATGGTGTTCGCCTTGCTTGAGCGCTCCTGCGATCGCATCGCCACAATCTAACGACGATCCTGCCGTGCCGCTACACCGGTTTTTTTATTGAAATGGCATTGGAGGTAGTATCGTGAATCAACCCATCATGAAAGGTGTGGCTGCATTGAACGCACCCGCTTACGTGAAACATCAGAAATTGATCAACTGGATCGCCGAAATGGCGGCTTTGACCAAGCCTGACAATATCTATTGGTGTGACGGCTCGCAAGAAGAGTACGACCGTCTGTGCGCACTGATGGTTGCCGCTGGCACCATGAAAAAGCTGAATGAAGCCAAGCGCCCCAACAGTTACCTGGCCTGCTCTGATCCGTCGGACGTGGCCCGTGTCGAAGACCGCACCTATATCTGCTCGACCAACAAAGAAGATGCAGGCCCGACCAATAACTGGATGGCCCCCGCAGAAATGCGCGCCACCCTGAACCCCATGTTTGATGGCTGCATGCGTGGCCGCACCATGTATGTCGTGCCTTTTTCCATGGGCCCGCTGGGTTCTCCTATCGCCCATATCGGCGTGGAACTGTCTGACTCGCCTTACGTTGCCGTCAACATGCGCATCATGACGCGCATGGGCCAGGCTGTATATGAGGTACTGGGTACAGACGGCGATTTCGTCCCTTGCGTACATACAGTCGGCGCACCTTTGGCTGAAGGCCAGGCTGATGTGGCATGGCCTTGCAATAACACCAAATACATCGTGCATTATCCAGAAACGCGCGAAATCTGGTCTTTTGGTTCCGGTTACGGTGGCAATGCACTGCTGGGCAAGAAATGCTTTGCACTGCGTATCGCCTCCACCATGGGCCGTGACCAGGGCTGGCTGGCAGAACATATGCTGATCCTCGGTGTAGAGTCACCAGAAGGCAAAAAGCATTATGTCGCAGCGGCCTTCCCGTCTGCCTGCGGCAAGACCAATTTCGCTATGCTGATCCCCGCCATCAAGGGCTGGAAAGTTACAACGATTGGTGACGACATCGCCTGGATCAAACCTGGTGCGGATGGCCGTTTGTATGCGATCAACCCTGAAGCTGGTTATTTTGGCGTTGCACCTGGCACCAATACCGCCACCAATTCCAACTGCATGGCGTCTCTGACCGCCAACACTATATTTACTAACGTCGGCCTGACCGATGATGGTGATGTCTGGTGGGAAGGCATGAGCAAGGAAGCACCAGCACACCTGATCGACTGGCAAGGCAAGGACTGGACACCAGAAATCGCCAAAGAGACAGGCCGTAAAGCCGCCCATCCCAATGCGCGTTTCACGGTGGCGGCAACGCAGAACCCTGTCATTGACGCAGCCTGGGATGACCCGGCTGGCGTACCTATCTCTGCCTTCATCTTTGGTGGCCGCCGTTCAACGACCGTGCCTCTGGTGACAGAAGCACGCAACTGGGTAGAAGGCGTCTACATGGCAGCGACCATGGGTTCTGAAACCACGGCTGCTGCGGTTGGCCAGCAAGGCGTGGTGCGTCGTGATCCTTTCGCCATGTTGCCTTTCATGGGCTACAACATGAGCGACTATTTCCAGCACTGGCTGGACATGGGCAAGAAGATAGCAGCGGCGGGCGCAACACAGCCAGCGATTTTCTGCGTCAACTGGTTCCGTACGGATGAAAACGGCAAATTTGTCTGGCCAGGTTTTGGCGACAATATGCGCGTTTTGAAATGGATGCTGGAGCGTATTGAAGGCCAGGCCAATGGTGTGGAAAACATCTTTGGTGTCACGCCTACCTTTGCTGACCTGAACTGGGAAGGCCTGAACTTCACGCAAGCGCAGTTCGATACCATCACTTCCATCGACAAAGCCGCCTGGGATGCAGAATTGAAACTGCATGCCGAGCTGTTTGAAAAACTGGCTTACCACTTGCCAGCCGATCTGGAAGCGACCCGTATCGCCCTGGAAAAACGCCTGGCAGCCTGAGTTACATATGTAGATTGCCTCTTCAAGCAGTAGCTCAAAAAAACAAAACGCGACCACGGTCGCGTTTTTGTTTTTTTGAGCTACTGGAAATACGGGGTAATCAGGTGTATAAATAGCAACTACGTCCATTGAAAATGGCAAACTATTTCCCGGAAACCTCATGCACCTTTATAAACCATGCCTGTTGATGCTACTGCTCACAAGCAGCTTGCCGGGTCTGGCTCAAAATCGCGCAGAGCAGAGTTTGACTATTTCCTTGCCAGATACCAATCGCCCCAGTACCACCACTGCGCAAAGAGTCTTGAGCAGGGCCTACGGGCAACTGGGTATCAAAGTCAATTTTATAGCCGTACCAGGTGCGCGGGCTTTAAGCATGTGGAATTCAGGGCAGCTTGATGCCATTGCAGCCAAGATCATAGACAGCGGTTTGCCAGACTCGGTGAAAGTCAGTGTGCCTATCGCTTTTGAAGAGGTGGTGGTATTTGCCACAAAAAAGAGTATCGCAGTGGATGGTTTTGACAGCCTGAAACCGTATGTCGTCGGCTATGTCAGCGGTATCACTTACCTGGAAGACAGGTTGAAGAATGTGCCGCAAAGGGAAACTGCACCTGGCCTGGAATCGATGTTCAGGAAACTTGAGGCCGGGCGAACTGATGTTGCGGTTGATTCACGCTTCAGCTTTTGCGTGGTACACAAGCTGGGTTTGAATAATATTCATATACTCGAACCATCGTTGGAAAAGCGTCTGGGCTATCATTTTCTGCATATTCGGCATCAGCAACTGGTGCCCGCAATTGAAGCTGTTTTGCGTAATATGGAAAAAGATGGAAGTATCAAAAAAATTCAGGACGAAGCGATACAGGACCATATGCTGCAATGCCAGTAGCAGTAGTCACACTCGCGTTAAAAAGCCGCAAGTCTGAATTCAGATTGCGGCTTTTTTGAATGGCTTACGATCATGCTTTGCAGGCTGAACCGCGCATCCTGTGTCAACGATGCACGATCGGTAAAATAATTGGTGTGCGTTTCAAGCCGCTCTTCAGTGTCGCCTGCTCATTGGCGTGCATGACATCGGCGACATTCAAGCCACTGCCAGCGTGACCATTTGCGCTGGCTAGCGGTTTGCTGAGTTTGCGTGTCAGCTGATCAACAAGAGGTTTGCTGATATAGGCGACAGGAAACGCGATCGGCCAGACGGTCAGCCAGGCTTCCATCCAGGCACCGAAAAAATCATTATTGAAACCCATCCACAGCAAGCGCAGCACTGCTGTTGCGACCAGGCTGATGACACCCGTCGTCAATATCGTCGGCAACATCGAAGCCAGACTGCGCGAACCAGCCACAGAACGTGGCTGGCGGCTCACGGTGGCAGAGCGAGGTGCATGAACTACCTCTGTTCTCGCGCCTGTATACACTGAGGAATGCTGCATAGCGACAAATCCCGTGGGCTGTATGAAACTTGCTGTTTAGCCGCGTGCTGCCAGGGCGCGCAGTTCTGCTGCCATGTTTGGCGAAGTACCGTCAAGATCATTGGCAATACGACGGATAGTCAGCATATTGCGCAAATTACGGCCTGCTGTTTTTTCTTCACGTGACTGCCTTGGGGTGATGACCAGCAAGGCAGCGCGCAACATACCCATCAACATGGGTTTAAAAACAACCAGCATGGTGGCAACGATGCCCAGGCCCAGTAAAGGACGTGCTGCGCCAACAACAGTGCTGATTGCCATTTGGGAAACTGGTAATGCGTTGGCAATTGGAAATGCTATATTCAGGAAAGTCATGATGTTTCTCCACTCTTAATTCACTTTGTAATAGCATCATAATATTGCACTGCATCATATAATTCTAATTTTGATTTATCATATCAATTATGCTTTTCGTGAATAATGGTCAATAACTTATGAGCCGGGGAAAATAAAGTGAATTTTCTGACATTGGATCTGAATCTCCTGCGTGTCTTTGATGCAGTCATGATTGAACAAAACCTGACCCGTGCTGCTGATAAACTGGCAATGACCCAGCCTGCAGTATCAAATGCCCTGAAACGCCTGCGTTATTCACTAGGCGATGAATTATTGATACGTACCGCCTACGGCGTGAAACCGACACCACGGGCAGAAACCCTGTGGCCGGCCATTCGCCAGGCCTTGTCGAATCTGGAAGCGGCGATTGCGCCCAGCAATTTTGATGTATCCAAAGCGCAGGTGACTTTTCGCATGGCGATGGCCGATGCGACTGCCGCATTATGGATGCCAACCCTCGTCAGGGACATAGAAAAAAATGCGCCTGGCGTGACAGCACGCATGGTGCCACTGACCACGCGCGAACCGCGTCCTATGCTGATGCGTGGTGATATTGATATTGCCGTGGGGTTTTTCCCGGGTGTGGTGGCCCAGCTGACTGCGGGCCAGGGATCGGTCAGCAGTGCGATCCGGCATGAACGCCTGTATTCCGGTCATTATGTCTGTGTAATGCGTAAAGACCATCCACTGGCAGCAGGCCGCCTGACGCTGGATGACTATTGCAATGCCAAACACCTGCTCGTCAGTTTTTCTGGCCGTGCCCATGGCCTGGTGGACGAGGCATTGGCGCAGATGGGGCGCGAACGTCGCATCTTGCTGACCGTGAACCAATTTTTCACAGGCGGGCGCGTCGTGGCCAATTCTGATTTGCTGACGGTATTACCAAAGCACCTGATTTCTGCAACAGGCATGACCGATGCACTGGTATGGCAGGAATTGCCCTTCAGCATGCCTGATGTGCATATTGATATGCTGTGGCATGAAAGGGATGGCCGCAACCCGGCCCATCAATGGCTGCGGCAAAACCTGATTGACATGACGCATTCCAACCTGATCCCTGAACTTGAGCATGATGTGCAACTGGATACCTGAATGAAAACACTGGCATGAGTCTCTTGTGAATTAATTTCCACACGGAAAATATTGCACATACAAATCACAGGCATCCAGATCATCGTGATAGATGCCTATGTTCAGCTATTGCTGCGTCATGGAAAACTTGTTAGTCTGAGGTATTGTTTTGCTGTAGAAAGACACCGTCTTTTTCCTAACGCCTGCGTCTGATGAAAAATCGTCCGTAAAAGATGCTCAAAGCCCGTGCCATCCATGTCTGGTGTGCAGTACTGTTCGCACTGTGTTTTTGCATACGTGCCTTACCTGTGTATGCGACGACACTGAGCCTTGATGGTCAAACCGGTAAATTCTCTTTGGCTTCGCAATTTCAATTGCTTGAAGATAAAGGCGGGCAATTGACGATACAGGATATCTTGCGGCCTGAAATTGCCAGGCAGTTCAAGCCCCTGAAAGGCAATCTCAGCGCTTCGTATTCAAAATCTGCCTACTGGCTACGGCTGGACCTGCAACGCGCCAGCACCAGCGTGGGCCAGCAATGGCTGATGGAAATGACGCCCGTCATGCTCGACGACATCCGCCTGTATCACAGCAAGGTCGATGGCAGCATGGGCATGCAACAGGCCGGTGACCGCATGGCATTTTCGTCGCTGGAAATCCGTCACCATTTCCCGGTTTTCCTGCTCAATCTGCCGTCCACGGCACCGAACGTGGTGTATCTGCGCATCCAGAGCACGAGCTCGGTTTTCCTGCGTGCCACGTTATGGACACCGCAGACTTTTGTCGAAGAGTCGAATTTCATCTCTAATATGATGGGTGTATATTACGGCATCATGCTGGCGATGATTGTGTATAACCTCTTGCTGGCCATGACCTACCGCGACGGGGCAATGCGCTACTATCTGCTGTTGTCCTTGTCCACGCTGATGGCGGGCATGAGCGTGAACGGCCATATAGGCATGTATATCGCCCCCAACTGGCCTGCGCTGGTCGATATCTTGCCAGGGCTGACATCGCCGCTGATCGTGCTGACGGCTTCGCTGTTCATCAGCCGCTTTCTGCACCTGCGCGAAAAAATGCCTTGGGTCTATAAGGTTTTTTTGGTGCTGCAAGTTTTCTTCGGCATTACCGCGCTGGTAGTATTGGCTGGCTATAACCATATCGTTGCGCCTTTCGTACAAAGCGTAGGGCTGTTGCAGATGCTGCTGATATTGCCGGTTTGCCTGGCGACGGGCATACGCGGTTACCGGCCTGGCTACATCGTCTTTGTTGCCTCGACAGCCTGGATAGGTGGCGTACTGATGGTGGCGCTGCGCAACCTGGGCGTCATTGAATCAAGCTGGGCGACCGACTATGGTTTCCAGATAGGTTCAGCCATCGAAGTCATTTTACTGGCGCTGGCACAGGCTGAACATATCCGCCTGATGAAAAAGGAACACGCGATCACGCAGGCAAAATTGCTGGAAATCTCGCAAAAGGCCGAGCTGGAACTTGATGCCAAGGTCAGGCAGCGCACGGCAGAGCTGGCTGAAGCGGTCACGCGATTGCAAAAACTCGATAAAGACAAAAATGACTTTTTGGGCATTGCCGCCCATGATTTGAAAAATCCGCTGACCAGCATCATCGGCATGAGCGATCTGCTGCGCAAATTACAGCAAGACATGCCAGAGGCGCAGCGCCAGCATTATCTGGAACGCATCAGCAACAGCGGCCAGCGCATGATGCGCATCATCAGCAATCTGCTGGATGTGAATGCGCTTGATACCGGCCACCTGCACCTGAATCTGCAAGACCTGGACCTGCGCAAGATACAGCAAGACGTTACAGCACAATATGCTGAAATGCTTAAAGCCAAGGATTTGCAGGTTATCCAGAATATGGAAGAAGCCGTCATGATCAACGCTGACCTGGATGCCTGCGTGCAGATTGTCGACAATCTCATCTCCAACGCCATCAAGTATTCACCGCTGGGCAAGCATATCTGGTTAAGCGTCCATGCCAAAGGGAAGTACGGTGTTTTCCAGGTACGCGATGAAGGACCGGGTTTGTCGCAAGAAGACCAGTCCCATCTGTTCGAAAAATTTTCCCGCCTGTCCAGCCTGCCCACGGCGGGCGAACATTCGACCGGTCTGGGCCTGTCCATTGTCAAGAAACTCAGCGAAGCCTGTGGCGGCAGCGTGCATTGCGAAAGCGCAGTCGGCCAGGGTTGCAGCTTCACAATCGAGTTGCCATTGGCAAGCACTGTATCTGAACAAGAGAATTAAGCGCAAACCGAAAGAAAAACCTACATCGCTTACAATCGCTGAAATTTACTGAAACTCGTTCATATTCGCTCACCCTTCATTCTGATCGCACTCCATCATGTTCACAGGTATCGTCCAGGGCATCGCCCGCATTGCACAACTCACCGATAAAACCGGGCTACGTACTTATCAGCTGGAATTTCCGGTCGGCTTTTGCCAGGATCTGGAAATTGGTGCCAGTGTCGCCGTTGATGGGGTATGCCTGACGGTGACCACATTGCATGGTGAGAACGGTGCCGAATTCGATGTCATGCAACAAAGCCTGGCCATCACGACACTGGGTGAATATGCGCAAAATGGCCGTGTGAATGTAGAGCGCGCCGCCAGGGACGGCGCAGAAATCGGCGGCCACCCCTTGTCTGGTCATATTGATTTCAAGGCCCATATCGCGCAGATACGCGAGCTGGAAAACAACTACGTCATACGCATCGCCGTACCGCCAGAATGGCTGCGCTATATCTTTGCCAAAGGCTATATCGCCATCAATGGTGCCAGCCTGACGATAGCAGAAGTCAACCGGGAAGAAAGCTGGTTTGAAGTCTGGCTGATACCTGAGACCTTGCGCATGACCGTCTTTGCCGAGAAAAAAACTGGTGCTAGCCTGAACATAGAAATTGAACGAAGCACGCAAATTGTGGTCGATACCGTGCGCAATATGCTGAGTGAAACCCTGGGGCCCTTGTTGCCGGCACTGGAGAAATTGCTGGCACAGCAGGGACAGGACCTGCATCAAGTAACCGGCATGTTGAAAACGGACACGATAAAAGCTGAAAAACCGGAGTAATAGCAATCATGCATACTGAACAGCTGGCAATACGCGATTTGATCATGCAATGGCAAACAGCCAGTGCGGCAGGCGATGTGGACAGCCTGTTGAACCTGATGGAAGATGATGTGGTTTTCCTGGTTGCTGACAGTGCCCCCATGCGTGGCCGCCAGCAATTTGCCGATACCCTGCGTGCTGTATTGAACACCCACAGCATCAGTTCGCAATCAGATATCCAGGAAATAGAAATCGCTGACGACCTGGCTTATAGCTGGAGCTGGCTGAAGGTGGAGATCACGCCAAAGCATCCAGAGCAGGGCGGCAAGACCATACGCCGCAGCGGCCATGTGTTATCGGTATGGCGGCGTCAGACCGACAATAGCTGGCGTATTTACCGCGATGCCAATATGCTGGGACTGGAAGCATGAAAAAATTCTGTTCCGGCTTCAAAGGCCCGCTGAGTTATGCACTGGCCGGCATTTGTCTTAGCCTTGGCTTGTCTGCAAGCACCCTGGCACAGGCGATAGAACTGGCCGCCCCGAATGTGGTGCCTGTTTCTGAGCAACTGATCAGCTCAGGGCAGCCTACTGCCAGGGCGCTGGAGGGCCTGGGAGCGCAAGGCATAGACGCCGTCATCTATCTGGCGCCACCAAACGTGTCAGATGCTGTACGCGATGAACACCTGATTGTCAGTCGCCAGGGGCTGACCTTCGTGAATATACCGATCATTTTCAATAACCCGACCACAAAAGACTTTGATACTTTCGCTGGTATCCTGCAAAGCCTGGGCGATAAAAAAGTACTTGTGCATTGCCAGGTCAATATGCGTGCGTCCACCATGGTCTTCCTGTATCGCGTCGTGATAGGCAAAGAAGACCCCGTCCTCGCCTATGAAGCCGTGAGCAAGGTATGGGCACCCAGCGGGCCATGGAAAAAACTGATGCTGGATGTCCTGCAAAAGCACAAGGTCAATTTTGAACCTTACTGATTCCAGATTGCCGTAAAGTTTGACATCCTGCGGTTACTCTAAGCCACCCCATACTTTGGTCGGCTATGTTTTTGCATTCCACTCCTTTAGTATGGCCATGATTGCAATCATGTTACCTGTATCAGGCGCATGGACAGACTGCATCCGTTTTGACATGGACAAGGTGGAATATCGTGATTGAATACCTGAGCAACGCCGTCAGGAACGAACACATCGTTACTTGTGGACAGGCCACACGCGCCCTGCTGGTCTCGATACCGGTTTTCGTACTCTTTCTTATCGTCTCTACCGTCGTCGTGGTTGGCATCGTCGTTCTTGCGGGTTTCGCCGGACAGGGTGGGCATGGCAGCAACCCCGGCAATACAGAATTCTTTAACTCTGCATTTGACTACGCCAAGTTATTTGGTCTGATTACTTTTCTGAGCTCGCTGGCTGTCATACGCGCGATTTGCCTGTGCATAGCGGCCATGTGCAACGCAACGTATGGCAAAGCCCACATCGCTTTCTTTATCATTACTGGTGTCCTTGCCCTGGCCTTGCTATTGATGGTGGCCTATTTTACGTATCTGCGACCCACTCCCTGAGTGCTCAATCTGCCCCGCCTACACCTGAACTTTCTCTTGTGAAAGTGTGTTGCATTTACCCCCGCGGAAGAAATCGTAACACCGGAAGATATCGTAACAAGTGAAAATATTGACAACGCCCATGTCATAATCATTGTGCAAAATCAGAGTCATCATCCAGATATTTCAGGGAAGCCACATGCAAAGCAAATCGTTCAAAATGGCGATGCTGTTCGCCGTACTTGTCGCCATCATAGGCGGCACATACTGGTATAAAAACAAAAGCCCGACGACAGCTGGTGGCCTGGAAAGCAATGATGATCCAAATGCGCCTTTCACCCTCGTTGATGCAGCAGACCGCGGCCTTGACGGCGCACCGGCACTGGCGCTGACTTTCAGCCTACCACTGGATAGTGGCAAGACCTATGAAAAATACCTGCAGGTCTTTGAAATGCCGCCGTCCGCTGCGGACCTGAAGAAGGCAGAAACCAAAACCCAGAGTGACGATGACAACGATGTCGATGGTGATAGCCAAAGCACAGGCAAAGGCAAGCTCAGTACCGTCAGCACCAAACCGGAAGATACCGACAGCAAGGGTGGCAAGCTGGTCAGCGGCGCCTGGGTGCTTGGTGAAAACCCGCGTTTATTGTTCTTCCCCCACATCAAGCCGCAAACCCGCTATGTGATACAGGTGCAGGTTGGCCTGCCTGCGCACAATGGCAAGACCCTGGGAGGCGAAGCGCGCTATTCCATCGTGTCTGCGCCGGTCTCACCTTCGTATTATTTCGCCAGCAATGGCATGGTCCTGCCTGCCAAACAGAATGGTGGCCTGCCTGTCGTCACAGTCAATGTGCCTGAAGTCGACGTACAATTTTTGCGCGTCAAAAACGACCAGTTGCCTCGCTTCCTGGATCGCGTCATCAATGGCAAACCCAAGAAGGCGGACGACAGCAAAGCCAATGGTGAAGAAGGCGAGGGCGAGGACTATGCCAATTATGACTGGCGCCGCAGCACCTTGAAAGGCGCGGTACAAAGCTATCAGCTCGATGATTTGCACAATATGGCGGACAGCGTGTATCTGGGTCGCTTCATGACCGAGCAAAAGCCCAATAAACGCAGCGTTACTTATATCTCGGTAGAAGACATCAAGGAAATCAAGGAACCCGGCGTCTATGTCGCCGTCATGAGCCAGCCAGGACGTTTCCGCTATGAGTCCCAGACCACCTATTTTTATGTCTCCGACCTAGGCCTGCAAACACGTCTGTATGACAAGGCAGCCGATACCTTTGTCAGCTCGCTCACAGATGGCAAGGCCGTCAGTGGTGTAGAAATTTCATGGATGGATGAACAGGGCAAAGTGCTCGCACGTGCTGAAACCAATGGCGATGGCCATGCGACGTTTGCTGAACAACCAAAAAATGCCAAGGTCTTGCTGGCAAAAAAGGGCGAACAGATTTCTGTACTGGCCCTGAAAGAACCGGCGCTGGATTTATCTGAATATGATATTACCGGCGCGCCATTCAAGGCCATGCGCCTGTTTGCCTATTCTGGCCGTAACCTGTACCGCCCTGGTGAACGTTTTGATCTGTCGGTGATGGCGCGTGATGCGGATGGCCGCGCCGTACCTGCGCAAGCCATACAGGCACGCCTGAAACGCCCCGATGGCAAAGACCAGTTCACCGCCACCTGGCGGCCAGACCAGCGCTTTGCCGGTTACCTGGTCAAGCAACTGGAATTGCCTGCTGATGCACCTACCGGTTTCTGGACGCTGGAATTGCGCGCCGACCCGGCCGATAAAGTGCCAGGCACCGTGTTTCGCTTTGGTGTGGAAGAGTTTCTGCCTGAACGCATGAAGCTGGACTTGAGCAGCAAGCAGGCCACACTGGCTGCGGATTCAGACTACAGCGTCGATGTGGTCGGCAATTATCTGTACGGCGCACCGGCAGCCGGTAACCGCCTGCTGGGAGTAGCGCAGTTTGAACGCAATAAAAACCCACTGGCAAAACAATATCCTGGCTTTGAATTTGGCGATGTCACAGAAAACGAAGCCAAAACCCGGACCGAACTTGATGAAAGCAAGCTCGATGACCAGGGCAAGGCAACGGTGGATGTGGACTTGTCGCCTGTCGCCAAGCGCCGCTCACCTTTCACCGTGCGCACAACCCTGAGCCTGCTGGAAAGCGGTGGCCGCCCGGTCGTACGCAGTCTGGAACGCGTGGTCTGGCCAGCGCCGGTACTGATCGGTCTGCGCCCCCTGTTCACGGGTGAATACGCGCCCGAAGGCAGCCCGGTGGAATTTGAAGTGATACGCGCCGACAAGGATGGCAAATTGCAGGCTTCGCCGACTTTGCCGGTGCGCCTGTTCCGCGAAGACCGTAACTACTACTGGCGTTTTGAAGACCAGCGCGGCTGGCAGTCTGGCTTTACCGAAACCGATGAACTGGTGGAAACCGCAGCCGTTGCCGTGCCGGCCACTGGCCGCGGCAAGCTGCGCCTGCCCGTGCGTTATGGCCGCTACCGCCTCGAAGTGCTGGACCCGGATACCAAACAGCAAGCGGTTTACCGCTTCTATGTAGGCTGGAGTGCCCGCAGCGATGAAACCCAGGGTGTACGCCTCGATAAAGTCGCCATGAAACTCGACAAGCCAGGCTATAAAGATGGTGATACCGTCCACCTGACCATCACACCGCCACATAAGGGCGAAGCCCTGATCACGGTGGAAGGCGACCGTACACTATGGGTAAAACGCCTGTCCGTCGGTGCTGATGCGACAAGCATTGATATCCCGCTCAACAAGGACTGGAAACGCCATGACCTGTACGTGTCAGCCGTGGTATTGCGCCCCGGTAATGAAGGCGATAAGGTAACACCGGCCAGGGCACTGGGCCTGGCGCATATACCGCTGGAAAGAGCAGACCGCAAATACAGCGTGACCATGGAAGCGCCCGTTAAGGTATTGCCTGACACACCAGTCAAGGTCAAGATAAAAGTACCGGAAGCCAAGGGTCAAAAAACCATGGTGACCCTGTCAGCAGTGGATGTGGGCATCCTCAACATCACCAAGTTTGTTTCGCCTGACCCGCATGCCTTCTTCTTTGCCAAATTGCGTTATGGCCCGGATCAGCATGATATCTATGGCCGCCTGATAGAAAAAATGCAGGGTCAGAAAGGTAAACTGAAGTTTGGTGGTGATAACACGCCGAAAGCCACCAAGAGCCTGCCGAAGAAGGTCAAGCTGGTGGATATTTTCAGCGGGCCGGTACAGTTGAATGAACAGGGTGAGGCTGAAATCACGCTGGCTATCCCGGATTTCAACGGCACCTTGCGCCTGATGGCCGTGGTAGCGGGCAGCGAACGCTTTGGTGCCAAAGATGCAGAAATGATCGTCGCTGCACCACTGATCGCTGAACTGGCGACACCACGCTTCCTGTCATTTGGTGACAATGCCATCGTCGCGCTCGATTTGCATAATCTATCTGGCAAACCGCAAGATCTGAAAGTCAGTATAGATGGCGGCGAAGCACTGAAACTGACAGAAGCAGACCGTACGCTGAGCCTGAAAGACCAGGAAAAACGTACCCTGCGTTTCCCTATAGAGGCAAAAGCCTTGCCGGGACTGCACAATATCAGCGTCCATATCAGCGGTGGCAGCGGTTCCGGCATCAAGCTCGAACGCGGTTTTGCGCTGACAGTGCAGGCACCGACACCGCAAACCCAGATGACCAAACGCTTTACAGTCAAACCTGGTGAAGCGATTGATGTCAAGGAAGCTGAACTGGCCGGCTTGCACCGTGCTTCACTGCTGGCGCACCTGGTGGTGTCGAACAAGGCACCGATAGACATACGTGCAGCGATACAAGGCTTGCTGACTTATCCGTATGGTTGTGCGGAACAAACCACCAGTACCGCTTACCCGCATGTATTTGTCGATGAAGAGGCAGCCAGACGCTTTGGCCTGAAACCCTACACTCGCGAGCAAAGGGTAGAAATGCTGGACAAGGCAATTGCCCGCCTGGCGACCATGCAGGCACCGAATGGTGGTTTCAGCCTGTGGGGTAATGTGTCTGAATATGAGTACTGGCTGTCTGCCTATGTCACCGGCTTTTTGGTAGATGCACGTGAACAGGGCTTTGGCGTACCAGATGCCATGTACAACAAGGCACTCGACTTCCTGTTGCGTGGCTTGCAGGAAGGGGTTGCCCGTCTGCCAGCGACAGCACCGGCTGCGGCTGCTTCGGCCGCTGCTGCCACGACTACCACGACGAATGCCAACAACACCGGTTTGTGGGAAGAAAACCGCGTGCGTGACAATGGCCGCTTTGGGGTATTGGCGTATGGCGCCTACGTGCTGTCACGGCAGAACAAGGCACCACTGGCCACCTTGCGCCAGATGCATGAATCACGTGGCAATGCGCAATCAGGACTGGCATTGATACAACTGGGTATTGCCCTGAAACAGATGGGCGACAAGAACAGGAGCGATATCGCACTGGCAGAAGGTGTGAAAAAAGGCCGTGACAATGGTTACTGGTGGTATGACTACGGCAGCAATTTGCGTGATGCTGCCCTGTCCTATGCCCTGCTCGACAGGCACCAGATCACCATCAGCGGGCGCGATAACCTGATCCCTGTCATTGCTGGTGAAATGGAAAAATACCGTTACTACAGCACCCAGGAAAAACTCGCCCTGTTCCTGGTGGGCCGTACCTACAGCACGGTTGATGGCGCGACATGGACAGGCAGTCTGAACATGGCTGGCAAGACCGAAGACCTGACTTCCAAGGCCAGCGTGTTCCGCGAATTGCCTGCGGCTGAACTGGCCGCTGGTGTGAAAATCAGCAATAGCGGCAAAGACAATCTTTATGTGGAATTGTCCATGACTGGCAACCCGGTCAAGCTGCCACCGGCGAAAAGCGATGTGATTGAACTGAGTCGCAAGATGTACGCACCTGATGGTTCAGAAATCAGCGGCAGGGCGTTGAAAGTAGGGGAAACCGTCATCATGCGCATCACCGCCAGAACCCGCAATGTCATGGGCACAGGCATGATCGTCGACCGCATCCCGGCCGGGCTGGAAATTGAAAACCTCAACATCGTCCAGGGTGAGCAGATGAGTGGCGTGACCATAGACAAACTGAACCCGGCAGAAGTCATGCAGGACCCGCGCATCAAGCATGTGGAATTCCGCGATGACCGTTTTGTTGCCGCCGTACGTATGGACTGGAACGTGCTCAACCTGTTCTACCGTGCACGTGTGGTAACACCAGGTAAATTTGTCATCCCACCCCTGTATGCAGAAGATATGTACAGGCCGGATTTGTATGGACAGACTGGCGGGACGGATGTGTTGACGGTGGTGGAGAGCGGGAAGTAGAAAACATTTGCGGCTGTAGGTTGGGCTAAGTTTTACCAGCCCAGCACTGGGCGCTTGATCATATATTCGTTTATCAAAGCCTGGTTAACACCACTTACCACGAGACACAGAGGAAAATGTGGAGAAGTACCCATAGACAAATGGTAATCATAAAATCGCCGCTCCTGCGCAGGCAGGAGCCCAGCGGCGTTGATTGTATGCCTGAGTAATTATTAAAGGGATTGCCCTCCTAGACACAAGCCGGGTCTCGGCCCGGCGGCCGAATTCCTTTCTTTGCTTCGCCAAAGAAAGGAATCAAAGAAAGGCGACCGCAGACTTGCCCTTCGGGTGCTTGCGCTACGCTTCAGCACAATTTGTGCATCGCAAAAAATGGGAAAGTTTCGAAACTCGCCTTCGGCTCAGACAACAAAACTTTCTTATCCATTTTCTGTGATGCACAAATTGCTACGTCCCAAGCGGTTGAAGGTCAAGAACAGAGTCAAAGACAACATCAAGAGTCAAGGTAATTTGGTCTACGTAAGCATCGTTCCACATCTCGTTCTTTTATCTTATTTTTTCTGTATGCTGCGTTAGCAAAGACCTACCCGAATGACAATCAATTTCAAGAAGTACTTCAACTTCTCCCTCATCCGTCAACACCTGCTCTCCTACAAAAAAACCTGGGCGACCATCGCTGTCATCGTGCTGGCATGCCTGATTGCCGACCAGATTTACCCATTGCCCAAACCTGGCCGTGATTCGCCCTACGCCATGGTCGTTCTGGCGCGAGACGGCACACCCCTGCGCGCTTTTCCGGACAAGGACCATATCTGGCGGCATGCGATCAGTTTGCAGGAAGTCTCACCGTATTACATCGATGCATTGACGCAATATGAAGACCGCTCGTTCTGGTGGCACCCGGGTGTCAACCCGCTGGCGCTGACACGCGCTGCCTGGCAATGGTTGCACAATGGAAAAATTGTTTCTGGCGGCTCGACCATCACCATGCAGGTAGCCCGCATCATTGACCCGACACCGCATACGGTGCGCGGCAAGTTGAAACAGATTGCCCGCGCCGTGCAACTGGAATTGCATTATTCAAAAAAAGAAATCCTGACCCTGTATCTGAACTATGCGCCCATGGGCGGCGTGCTGGAAGGTGTCGAAGCGGCCAGCCGCGCTTACCTGGGTAAGCCAGCCAGCCGGCTCACCCATGCCGAAGCGGCGCTGCTGACAGTATTGCCGCAACTGCCTTCGGTACTGCGCCCTGACCGCTACCCGGCACGGGCGCAACTGGCACGTGACAAGGTCATACACCGCATGGAAGGCAACTGGAGCAAAGACGTCATTGCCGATGCATTGACAGAGCCGGTCAGCGCGCAGGTCGTGCGCGAACCCTTGCTTGCCCCCTTACTGGCCTTGCGCATGAAACAGCAGGCGCGACGTGACCGGGAACAGAAAAGCGTCATCCAGACCACGGTCGATACGGCAGCCCAGCAGACTGTGGAAACCTTGCTGGCCGACCGCATACGGCAACTGCCGCCGCATGTGTCCATCGCCAGTATGGTGATGGACAACACGACGTTTGAAGTACTGGCATATGCCGGATCTGCCGATTTCACTGACAGGGAACGCTTCAGCGATGTCGATATGGTGCGCGCGGCACGCTCACCGGGGTCTGCCCTGAAACCTTTCCTGTATGCCTTTGCAATTGATGAAGGCTTGATTCATTCCGAATCATTATTATCGGACACACCGCAATCTTTCTCCGGTTACCAGCCGGGTAATTTCCAGCAAAATTTCCACGGGCCGGTCAGCGTATCAGAAGCACTGGTGAAATCACTGAATGTGCCAGCCGTTGAAGTGCTCGAACAACTGGGTTCGACCACTTTTGTCTCCATGCTCAGGCGTGGTGGCCTGAAGCTGGAATTTCCGCGCGGCGCGACACCCAATCTCAGCGTGATACTGGGCGGCGCTGGTGCCAGGCTGGAAGACATGGTCGGAGCCTATTCTTCACTGGCACGCAAGGGCATGGCGGCGGTACCACGCATGACGCCCTCTGCTGCGCGCAAGGAACAACGCATGATGAGCGAAGGCGCTGCCTTTATCGTACGCGATATCCTGGAAACCGGCGGCCCGGTGGCCAGGGCGGTGGAAGGCAATGGCAGCTATCGTGGCATTGCCTGGAAGACCGGTACCAGCTTTGGCTTTCGCGATGCCTGGGCAGTCGGTGTCAGCAATCGCTATACCGTGGGTGTATGGGTAGGGCGGCCAGACGGCACACCCAACCCTGGCTTTTTTGGTGCGAATGTGGCGGCACCCTTGCTCGTCGATATTTTTACGGCCTTGCCTGATGGCCGCAACCTCAGCCCCAACCAGGCACCGGCTTCTGTCAGCCAGGAAAAAATCTGCTGGCCACTGGGTACCCGTGCCAGCGACCAGCCTGACCACCTGTGCCCCATACAGCGCACCGCCTGGGTATTGAACGGTGCGGCACCACCCAGTTTTGCCGACCGCCTGAAGACAGCCTCACCGGTTTTCAGTTATTTTGTCGATACGCAAACCGGCCTGCGGGTCGCACCCGAATGTTCCAAACGCAGTATGGAAAAACGCCAGGCCGCCCGCTGGCCATCTTCACTGGAACCCTGGCTTGATGCCGGCCTGCGCAAGATTGCCTTGCCGCCGGCCTGGTCAACCGAATGTGCGGCCATCTATAACGCTGATGAGAGCATCAAGATCGTCGGGCTTAGCGACGGTGAAATCCTGCACCGCGTTAACGGCAAGGAAATACCTAAAGCCAGGCTGGAAATACGCGGTTCACAGGCCGAGGTCAGCTGGATGGTGAATGGCCACCTGGTCGCCAGCAAACTGGCCAGCCAGTCACAAATCATCGAATTTCCCGATGCGGGGCGTTATGATATTACTGCTTTTGACAGCTATGGCCGGTATGACAGGATAAGCATCAGCGTGGCACGTTAAGTGAGCAGCGGAAAGAATGAAGTTTTTTTTACTCCTTCATCTTTCCTCCATATTTTCAGGAGAAGATACAAACTGTCATCAACACCATTGAAAGGAAACAGGATGAAAACGCTGCTCTCCGTAGCCCGTGCCAGTATATTTATGGCGGCATTGGCTGCCAGCCTGTCCGCTCACGCCCAGCCACCCGGTGGCGACCAGAAAAAACCACCTGAGGCAGGCAAAGACGACAGGCCACCCCGCGAACCACCACCGCAAGCCTATGAAGATTGCAAAGGCAAAAAAGAGGGTGCTGTCGTGCAAATCACCACGCCACGTGAAGGCAAGATTGCGGCCACCTGCACCAATTCAGCCAAGGGTCTGTTTGCCCGCCCTGAGCATCCACCCGGTCCGCCACCAGCCAGGGAAGAGGCAGCACCGCCAAAGAAATGAAGTGACGTAGTCGCCAGCATGCATTGACAGGTAGCGCTTTTCCATCAAGGCTGCCTGTCAATATCATCCGCCCTTTTGCGGCTGGCGGATATAGTAATTGTCGTATTGCGCCTGTTCGCACAAAACAAAACCATGGCGTACGTAAAAATGGTTGGCGACGCTTTCGCGCAATGCCCCCACATGCAGTATCTTGCCTTGCGCATCCGCTTCGGCAAACAATATCGCCAGTGTTGCAGCACCAATGCCACCACCCTGAAAATCGGGGTGCAGATACAAATGATCCAGCAAAAGATCATCGGCTTTGGGTTTGACGACGACAAAGCCCACTCTTTGCAATTCGCAAATAATATGCCGCGTCCAGCCTGCGGAAAAGTCAGTCAGCAAGCGTTGCCTTGCCCGCTGTGCATCAAAGCGCCCGATTCTTTCCAGGCTTTCACGCATCGCCAGAACACGCAAATCAGCCAGCAGATCGGCATCGTCCTCAACGACCTGTTCCAGTGTAATGATCGCCATAGCTATACTTTTAAAAGTTGAATTATTGCTGGCAATGATCAATCAGCATTTTTGCCAGGTGGATAAAGGTATTTTTATCCACTTTGGGCATATCCCAATTACCATCGACCGGCACCTGGCGCTGGTGGGCAATGACCATGTCTGCTTTCGGTATCACGAGAATATATTGCCCATGCAAGCCCCAGGCCATATACGCCCCATGCAGGGCTGAATCAGCAGGTTCTTCGAGCACCCACCACAGATAACCATAGCCGATCTTGCGCGCAACCGCACTGGCTGGATGCATGTCTGAAGAAGGGGTCACCGTGTGTGTAGTCAACGCCATCCAGTCTGCCGGTATCAACTGCTGGCCGCGCCAGTTACCCTGGTGCAGCGCCAACTGCCCGAGGCGTGCCATGTCGCGGGTGGACAGGGTGAAATGGTAAGCCATATACTGCGATTTATTTTTATCGCCGAGTTTTTTCTGGTCCTGCAATCTGAAATCCTGCAACTGCAAAGTGGCGGCGATATCGTGGTCAAACAGGCGGTAAATATTTTGATGCGTGGCATTTTCCAGCACGGCACCGGCGGCATTGAAATCCCAGTTGTTATACAAAAAATAGCTGCCCGGTTTTTGTGAGTCGCGAGGCGGCGCGTACTGGGTGTCATCACCACTGTTTGAGGCCGGGTGATAGATGCCTGAGCGTGCAGTCAGCAGATCACGTATACGCGCCTGTTTTTCCAGAGTGGACAAACCGCCGATATCGTCTATACCTGCCGCAGCCAGGTTTTGCTCCAGATCTATCGTGCCATTTGCGACATATTTGCCATACAACATGGACAAGATGCTTTTGCGAGCTGATTCTATAACGCTGGTTTTATCCACCGCACCATAGCTGAACAATACGCGCCCGCCCCTGGCCGCGAACAGGCTTGTGGTGTGGCCTTTGTGCAGTTCAGTATCAAGTGTTTGCAGGCTCTGGCTACATTCTGCCTTCAGCGCACTGACAGGCAGGTCTTCCCATGTGCTCCCGGGAAAATGCGCAGCGGCATCCTGTGCATGCACTGGTGTGGCCAGTGTCAGCGCACCGGACAACAGATATGAAATCAGTAAATGCGGAAGGCGGATAAAAGTTTTCATGCGAGCAGGTATGTTCATTTCTTCAGCACGATGTAGATCAGGGTAGTTCAATGACCGCACGGCATGTCGATTGGTTCCTTGACAGCCCTGACAGAAATGTAACGCTCTATTGCTCTATTCTACCTGCTGGGGATATTCCATGAACAGACTGCCCAGTTTGCGGCTGGCGGCACTATAGCGCAGAGCCATTTCCTGCAATGCTGCCTGGTTTTGCGTGCTGGCTGCTGCATCGGCATGTAGCCATGCATAGCGGTTTATTAAAGGTTTTAATTCTTCCTGGGTGATCACGGTTTGGGCATCAGGTACCCCCTGGCACCTGCTCACCAGGATTGCATGTCTTTATTCATTTTCTGAATGGCTTCAAGCTGATAGATACGCTCAGGTGTATTGACATTGAATTTCTCCTTTTCACCTTCCTGCGGTTTATCAAATACCCAAAGTGCTGACAAGGGGACACGGTTGCTCATGATGGCAGAGGTGACTTCCTTGAATTTTGTCTTGATGTTATATGTGTCGGCTTTTTTTTCGTTGACACCAAATTCCCCTAGGAAGAAGGGCTTGCTATCAATCTTCGAGCGGGCCATCACAGCAGCAATAATGGCTGAGTAGCTGCTATTTGCCGGGCTGCCAAAATAATGCCCTTCCTGCTCTGGATAAACGTGCATGGTAAGCGTATTGACTTTCCCCGGATTATCGCGCCCTACAATGAAGCCAAACTGCTCAGGCGTATCCTGATCCCACTTATTGAGCTGGGACACGTGATACGAGTATTCGCGCGACGCGCCATTGCCGGTAAAAACCGGTGTTTTCATATCCCTTTGTCTGATGATTTCAGCAAACTCCGTCATGGTGGGGATAATTGCACTTACGCCATAATTATCTCGCGTTGTTCTTTGCAGTTTCCCCTCCGGGTCTCTGCGCGGTAAATACTGGCTGTTGTTGAGGTTGGCAGGCAAGTCCACCAGCTGATTGGTTTCATTGGCGAATTCCCACCCCCACAGAGCAGGATGATTCTTATAACGATCAACTATTTCAGCCGTGATGTCCCGCATCATTTTCCGTGTCCGGCTGTCTTTATTGGCCAGTTCACTGTAGTCATTGCTATTCAATTCTGTGAAGGCTGAGAGATTGAAAAACAGATTCAGAATCACGCCAACATGCTGTTTATCTGCTTCATTCATGAACTCGTCAAGGCGAGTATAAAATTGCGGCTTGTTATTCAGATAGTGTGTTTTTATCTCTTCTGACCAGTAGCCAAAGGTGTTGATGCGGATGAATGGGATGCCATAATGATTGAGGGTTTTCAGCCCATCTTTCCAGCTAGTGTCATACTTATTTTCTGCATAACGCGTGAACGCATCAAAATAATTGACTCCAACACCATTGAACGGCTTTCCATCTTTTGTAAATTTTCCGTTAGTGACAGTAAGGGGATCAGCCAGGGCAGGTCCAAACACTAGCATTGCTGATGTTGCCAAGATTTTTTTTAAATTCATTTTTTTTCCATTAACTTCACTATCGTTTTTTTTCAACTACTTACGCTAGCACTGATTATCTACGACGAGATGTTATTGCGGATATTCCATGAAAGTACTGACCATGGCTCTGCTTGCCTGTCCATAGGTCTTGCCTATTTGCTGCAAGGCCTTGTCCATGGCTTGGGCCGGGGCGATGTCGGCCAGCCAGTTGTGCTCTTTTTTGATCCTGTCCATCGTACTTGCATCTGCCACGGCATCTGGCAACAGTTGCAGGCCGTATCGGGTCTGCACAGCCTGCATGCTGCTCGCATAGGCTTTGACTTGCGAACGGTAAGTACGCGACCAGGCATCCGCATACAGGGCCAGGGCGATATCATTGACCCCTGCGCTCAGGGGCAGGGCAATTTCATCATGTGACCAGAAGCGCAACCAGTTGCCTGCGATGGTTGTGGCATGGGCGACACTCATTTTGAATTGCTGGCTGTCGTGTGTGGATAAGTAATTTCTTATCCCCAGTTCATTGGCAAGGGCCGTGGCACGCTCGTGGCCGGCGATAGCGGCAACCAGGGCCAGCGATGCAGGCAGGGATGCTGTTACCCCGGTTGTGGTGATGATCTTGCCATCAGCAAGGTAACGCTGGTTGCGTACCCAGGTCGTCGCGGGAAATTGTTTTTGCAGGCTGTCCATGGAATACCAGAAGCCCACAGCGCGGTGCTGTTCCAGCAAACCCGCGTGCGCCAGTACCCAGACCCCGTCACAGATACCAACGATGACCGCCCCCTTGGCAGCCTGGGCCTTGACCCAGTTTTGCAGGGCTGCTGCCTGCACATTGTGCAGCGCCGGGACGATGACATAATCAGCCCCCTGTGAATAATTCTTGTCAAATTCTGCCATCGTTGTCTCAGCCTGCATTTTGAGCGCAGGGTAGAGATTGACCACACCGCTACCCGTTGCCACAGACAAGACTTGCGCGGCACCCGAAGCCTTGAGCACGGCATACGGCACGACAAAATCGGTAAGCTCGGTCATTTCATTATCGGCGACTACGGCTACAACAGGCTGCGCACGACCGAAACGTGGCTGGTAGACAGGTAATGCTTCGGCACTGACCATGGAACAGCTGAAAATCAGGAACAGGAAAAGTAGGGATTTTGTTTTCATCAATATTTGCATCAATGCGCAGTGCGATTTATCTGCAGGCACACTATAATCCCTTGTAACATGGCTAAAATGCCAATTTTGTCGCAAATTCTGCCATGGATAACAATACCCGCACGATCGTCTTCATTACCCTGGATGGCGTACAAAGCCTGGACCTCACCGGCCCGATGGAAGTGTTTGCCATGGCAAACCTGCACAAACCGCCCGGCATGCCTGCCTACCGCCTGATAGTCGCCAGCCCGCATGGGGGCAATATCACTACCCATGCCGGGCTGGAAATACATGGGATATCTGCGCTCAGGGATTTGCCAGCAGACATAGACACCATCATCGTCACCAGTGGCAGCGAAGCTGCAATGCGCGAAGCCGCTGCTGAAAACATCTTGCTGCCCTGGTTGCGGGAGCGCAGCACTGCAAGCACCACGCGTCGTATTGCCAGCGTCTGCATAGGCGCACTGGTGCTGGCTGCTGCCGGTTTGCTCAATGGCCGCCGCGCCACCACACACTGGAATTGCTGCGCCTTGCTGCAAAAGCTATTCCCTGATGTGAAACTCGATGCCGATGCGATCTTCACTGCTGACGGCCCCATCTATACCTCGGCAGGTGTCACCGCTGGCATAGACCTGTGCCTGTCCCTGCTGGAAGCAGATGGTGGCTCTGCCCTGAGCCTGACGGTAGCACGTGAACTGGTGTTGTACATGCGCCGCGCCGGTGGACAATCGCAATACAGCCACACCCTGAAAAGCCAGGTCTCATCACAGACGACGACCAGCACCAGACTGCAGCAATTACTTAACGAGATACTGACCCAGCCTACTGGTGACCTGCGCACCCCGGCACTGGCCGCCCGGGTGCACATGAGCGAACGCACATTCTCGCGCATCTTCCAGCAGGAAACAGGCAACACCCCGGCCCGTTTTGTCGATGCGGCACGGCTGGAGTTTGCGAAGAACCTTTTGATCACGACAAACTGGCCGCTGGCCAGAATTGCCGACCATTCAGGCTATAACAGTCTCGATACCCTGCACCGCAGTTTCATGAAGCATCTGGGAACGGCACCCGGATTTTTCAGGGACAGGTTTGGCGGCGTGGTGTGAGATGAGTCCTTATTTCGCCAACTGGAGTATGGCGTAATTTTTCTCCCTTTCAAGAAAAGGCGTTTTAAGCGCGAACTCTGACTTCATTGCTGTTTAGTGTCAACCGGGATAATTATTCTGGATAGCAGTGTCATCCTCCTGCCTACATCTGTTTGAACAAATGCAGATACGCGCGGCTGACCAGCAGTTCTTCTGGCCGCCCTTTAAGTTTGAGCAAGGTGCGGCCACGGAAATCACGCGTGGTGCTGGCGATATGCCTGACCGCCACGACGGTGCGGCGGTGTACCTGCCAGAAGCGGCTTGCATCCAGCCCATCCATCAACTCCTTGAGCGGTGTGCGTATCAGCGACTCGTCCGTCTCGGTAAAAACAGACACATACTTGTCGTTGGCCTCAAAATAAACCACCTCATCAATGGCGATCAATCGCGTCTCGTTACCGTAGGCAGCACGTATCCAGTCCAGGCGGCCTGTAGCTGGAGCAGGTATCTGCGTTACTGCGGCCATCAGCCTTGCCAGTACATCAGCAGCAGGTGCTGCCCCATCTGACACGGTGAGTTGTCGTTTGAGTTTTTCCACGGTGCGGCCCAGCCTTTCCCTGGTCGGCGGCTTGAGAAGATAATCAACAGCTTCGCGCTCGAATGCATCTACCGCATACTGGTTGTAAGCAGTCACAAAGACCACCAGCGGTGCCCCCTTTGTCTGGTGCAATTTGCCTGCGAGCTCCAGCCCGCTCATACCTGGCATGCGGATATCCAGAAAGGCGACGGAAGGCAACAGCTCATCGATCAAGCGCATCGCATCTATTCCATTGCAGGCCAGGCCAACGATCTTCAGTTCAGGCCAGAGCACTGCCAGCTCGGCCTTGAGAAAATTGACGAGGGTGACTTCATCGTCTGCGATCAATGCTGTATGCATGTTTTATGTACGGGCTTAAAGCTTAAAGTTGGATTTAAAGTTGAATGAGGGTGGCAGACGGCAAAGGCAGATACAGGCTCACGCTGACGCCGCCTGCGGCATTTTCCGTGATGTTCAGGCTGCCCTGTTTGCCATACAGCGCTGCTATGCGTTCGCGCAAATTCGACAGGCCTACCCCGCCACCTGGCTTGCTGCTGGCAACAGTCTGAAAACCCACGCCGGTATCGCTGATGACGACATGCAGATGATTCACTTCCAAGTGCGCCTTCAACAGGATTTCGCCACCTTCGATTTTCGGTTCCAGGCCATGGCTGATGGCGTTTTCCACAACGGGTTGTAACAGCATGGGCGGGATGGGAAGCTTAAGCGCCTCGTCCGCCAGTTCTATACGATAGCGCAGGCGTTCGCCCATGCGCAGCTTCATCAGTTCCAAGTAGGCGGTGATCGTATCGATCTCGCTCTGTAGCAGAGTGTCGCTGTCACGACTGGCCGACAGGGTGGCGCGCAGGTAATCGATGAGACGCTCCAGCAAAAGACGGGCACGCGCCGGATCAGGCGCAATCAGGCCTACGGCATTGGCCAGGGTGTTATACAGGAAATGCGGCTCTATCTGCGCTTGCAGCATGCGTAGCTGGGCTTCAAGCGCACGGCGTTCGGATTCCAGTGCACGCCGCTGTTCAGTCGCGATTTTTTCCTTGTCCAGCAACTCGCGCTCCCGTATCAGATAGGCAAACAGGAGCACGCAGGAAACCAGCATGGAAATGATGGCGAAGTTAAAAATGACGCCGGGCTTGAAAAAATTCAGATGCAACGCCGCCGGATTGATGAGTATGACAGCAAGAAAATAGCCAGCAAAAACACCGCCGCTAGGCACAACAGTGTAATAAGCTGCCCACTTCCAGCCACGTATATTCTCCAGCTCTGGCCCGAGCAAAAAAGAACTGAGCCCGAACAAGAGATGGATGGAATAAGAGATCGACATCGCGATGACAAGATCATTCCACAACTGCGCCGCCAACTGATCTCGCGACAGGTTATACGCATACAGGGAAAAAAAGAACAGGGCAAAACCCAGGCCCAGTATGAAGGTATAGACGAGGTCACGCAGTATGCCCGGCTGCCAGCGACGGAAAATGGGGATCAATGCAAGGGGATGGTCGCTGGCCTCCTTGCTACTGGTTGAAGTGTTGGCTGGGCGGGCTGGCTTGGCTGGCTTGGCTGGATTGGCAGGTGCTAGTTTCATCATGACAGTCTAAACAGGTGAGCAGGGACTGGCAAGCCAACCCCTGTTTCGGGGCAGGCTCAGGCCGCCAAAAAATTACCATGAAAGCATAGCGGTGCCGCATAGGGCAGACGCGCGCGGGCCAGCGGGCCTTGCGACAAATGTGCCCCGTCATACACACTCAGCGCAGTCTGCGACTTTCTCACGTCGTAAGCCACACCGAGCAGCCATACACCTTTGCCCTTCGCTTTGGGTACGGGAATGTGCTCTTCCACGACCCAGTCCTGGCCATAGTCGTATCTGTCCTGGCGGCCAGTTTCCATATCAATGCGGGCTACGCCTGTCATGCCAAATTCCGGCGATTTATCACCAGTCGTGACGAAGAGCTGGCGGTTGCGCAAACCCATGTCGGCAGGTGCGACACGGGGAAATTCTGTCCCGCTCATCAGGCGCTCACTGCGTGCAATGCCTTTGTTCAGATCCAGTGTGATGAGCACCGTATCAGCATTCTGCAAATGCCTGGTTTCACCACGCATGATGCCTGCCAACGCCCTAAGACTGCTGTCATCTGCCGCCATACTGGCATCCAGCCGTATCATATTGCCTTCATCCCAGCCATTACCGGAATGGAAGACCATGCCTGCGGGCATTTCTATGATGCGGCGCAGGCTGAAATCTGCGCGATCCACCACCACGGCTCGCATGGGGCGCTTGGCATTCCAGATATGCGAGCCCAGATAACTCTGGTCTGGCGAATTGCGCATGTCAAACGGTGGCACCAGAAAGACCATATACTTCGCCGTCAATACGAAATCATGCACCATGGGCAAGTGAGGTATGTTGATCATGCCGAACTTACCGAGGCTGCCATCCGCAGCTATGCGCCATAACAGGAGTTTGTTGGCACCTGGTGCGACGCCAAAATTCCACAGCACGCCATCCGGTGCGACCCTCGGATGAGCAGAAAATGGCATGGCCGCGAGATCTTCGCGCCAGGTCTTGATCCCCTGGGTAGCCAGGCTGGCAGGGTCGAGCTCTGTCGCTGAGCCGCCCTCCCACAGCGCATACAGCTTGCCTGCGTGCGGCACGACATTGGTGTTGGCAGTATTGACCGTATCATTATTGCCGACGGCGCGGCGGTTGATGCCGGTACCAAAGGCGGGGTAGAGAAATTGCCCGGCGGCCGACTCGTCGACAAATTTTTTGGTACGCACGAAATACGCCTGATGCCGCACACGACCATGTTCCATTTGCCACGCATGCACCATACCATCGCCGTCAAACCAGTGATGATAGCGCTCGTCACCCAGCTCGAAGCGCGCCGGGCCATTCCGATAGAAAGTACCGTTGAGCCCGGCAGGCCAGCGACCTTCGATGACTGCCCTGGCAAAGGGCATATCTGCATCGTGGCTGCTGAGCGCGGCGAGGCGCTGATGAGCTGGCAGGCTCGCCAGAAAGGCGTCCCTGGTTTGGTCTGCATATGCCCCGGCTGGCAATGAGATGGCTGGCAGCGCTGCCAATGCGCCGCGCAGGAAATGACGCCTGTCCATGGCTAGTTCTCCTTAGCGCAGTTTGATGCTGATGAGCTTGCCAGCATCTGGTAATTGCACCAGCGACTGCGCAAAACTAGGCGGCCCGTAGTTGCCAGCAGCATCATTGCTGAAGCCATAAGGCTCCACAGGCATGCCTATGGGATTGGTATCGAGCTTGCCATTATTGTTCTCGTCCTGAAACACACTGAGGGCATAATCACCAGGCGGCAGGTCAGTAATGAGCAGTTTGACTTTGTCGGTCTGGGCATCGACTGCTGCCGCCCTGAAAGGCTGTTTGAGGAAATTTTCTGACTTGTCATACACAGCGACCATGATCTTGCCTCTGGCGCTTTTGAGCCCTGTCACTTCTACTGTCAAATCTGCTGCCTGTGCCATGCCAGTGGCTGCAAATACAGCACCCGCAGCCAAAATAATAGTTTGAAAATAGTGCTTCACCGTCTGTCTCCCGTAGTTGGTATCGCCACTTGCGATACCCATATCTTGATGCGAATGCAGCGGGCTTGTCGGGGTATGCGACGAAGGTGCACCCGAAAGGCGCGAATTGCTGGCAGGGGGCGTGAAATGATGCAGGGATGGGACGGATAGGCGTTGCAGGAGTGACTTCAGTCGCGAATAGTCGATACAGACGGGAATATGCGGTACGGCGTATTGTTCGCGGCTGAAGTCGCTTCTACGGGGCATAGAAAATAGGATCATCGTCAATCGACAGAAACCCATCCCCATCCCAACCTTCCCCTTGAAGGAGAAGGAGCAAAACCACAACAACTCAGATGGACATATCCCGCAACATCCTTGACGCCTCGCGATTGGCCAGCAACACACTGCCATCACGCATATGCAGGCGCAGTTGTGATTGTTCATCGGCCTTCATGGATTCGACAAAATCCAGGTTCACCAGCAGCGAGCGGTGTATGCGTATGAAGCGTGCCGGGTCGAGTTTGGTTTCCAGTTCCGATATACCCAGCCTGACCAGGTGGGTTTTGTCGCCAACGATGATGGCGGTGTATTTTGCATCGGCTTTGAGATAGGCGATATCGTTGACGTTGACCGGGAAAATATGACCACGGTCACGCACCAAAATTCTTTCAATATGGCCGCCGTGACGGCCTGTCGCCTGTGCCAGGGCCTGTTCCATGACTTGTACGGATGGTGCGGCTTCCAGCAGGCGGTCTACCGCGGCATCGAAACGCTCGATGGTAAACGGTTTGAGCAGGTAATCAATGGCATGTAATTCAAATGCCGTTACCGCATACTGGTCATAGGCTGTGGTGAATACAATTTCTGGCACATGGCTAAGGCGGCGCAAGACTTCCAGGCCGGTCATTTCAGGCATCTGTATATCCATGAACACCACGTCGGGTTTTAACAGATTGATTTGTGTCAGTGCACTGACGCCATCGGCAGCTTCGCCTATGAGGCTCAGTTCAGGCCGGTTGCTGACGGCATCACGCAAGACTTCACGTGCCAGCGGCTCGTCTTCCGCAATGAAGGCCGTTTTTATTTTGCTCATAAGAGATGTCCTGCATCTGTAGTATTGAATCAGGCCGGAGTTAAGGGGATGGTCAGCACGACTTCAAACCCCTGTCCGGGAGCGGTATTGACCTGGAAGCCTGCGCGCGCACCGTATTCAAGTTGCAGGCGTCTTTCGACAGTTTTCACACCTATGCCATTGGACGCTTGCAATTGCGCCATATCTGCGCCCGGGCCATCGTCGCGGATAATGATTTCAAATTGCCCGTGCATGGCCCTGAGCCGGGTTTTTATCAACAGCCTGCCAGGCTGGCTTCGTGGATTAAACGCATGCTTGATGCTGTTTTCAACCAGTGGCTGTATGCTCAGCGCAGGCACGCAATAATTGGCAGCTTCGCTATCAAGCACCCACTCCACATGCAAGCGATTACCCAATCGCAATGCTTCCAGGTTCAGGTAATCACGGACAAAATTCAATTCCTCATCAAGTGTCACGTGGGCATTGCCACCTTTTTCGGTATCCAGCACATAGCGCAGCATGTCGGAAAAGCGGAATAAGGCAGCCTCGGCCGCCTTGCCGTCCTTGCGCATCAGGGCGATGATGGAATGCAGGGTATTGAACAGGAAATGCGGATTAAGCTTATTACGCAGGCTGGCCAGTTCTGCCACCACCAGCAAGCTTTGCGCCTGGCTGACTGCCAGTGCCTGCTGGCGTGTGGCTTCTGTAGAACGCACCGTATGAAAAATACTGGCAACCACGCCATACATCATCAAGCTGTATAAAAACGGCCAGATATAGGCGCTCAGCGATCTGGTCTGCTGTGCACTTTCCATGTGTTCGACATTTTGCATGAAGAAACTGACCAGCAAATGCCAGCACAGCCCAAACACCAGTGAAAACAGAATATGCACGATGGCAATCGTGAAAGCACTATAGTCTTTGCGCTCTATATACCCTGTCAAGGGCCAGACCAGGGCCAGCATCAAGGCCGCCGGCACGGTGCTGACTTCGGATTGCAGGGCGACGGTAAAATCAAAATGGCCTTTTGACAAACCGTCAATCTGCACCACGAAACAGACCAGAATGGAATACGCGAGCCAGGCCAGGCCGTAAAATTGCCACATGCGACGCATCAGGAATCCTTTCACCAGTTTGATGCCATAGGCGAAGTATTACGCAAATTTGGTCAAGCAGCTTTTCTCATGACACGAATTGAGGATTTATTGCTTCTAATCGCTTAATTTGGCTCTGGTTTTACATCGGCAGGTGGGTTTGCCTGGCTCAGACTTGCTCACCTTCCCAATATTCCATGGTGGCAGCCTTGTCATAACCTTCACCGGTCAGGCGCACGCTGACGCGGTTGGAATCGGGATACACCACGACATCATGCGGATTACGCTCACCTATCAGCAGATAACGGCAAACTGTCCCGGTGTGGTTATACAAGCTATGTCCGGCTTTTTGCCCGGCAGGGAAAACCACATAACTACCCGCCGTCATAACATGGGTTTTGTCACCCAGGCGCAAAGTCAGGCTGCCTTCGAGCAGCATCATCTGTTCTTCTTCAAGATGGTGATAGTGATTCGGACAAGCACGCTTGCCGGGTGACAGTTCTTCTATGCTCACGCCGACACGCTGACAACCACCATGCGTACCCACCTGGCGAAAACGGCTGCCAAACCTTTCGCCGTGTGAATATTCTTCCCATGGCACATCGTCTATCCTGAACGGTTCTGTAATACCGTCTGCATTGATGGCAACGGCTTTTTTGGTTTCACTCATGATCTATTTTCTCCATTTCCAGCAGTACTTCATGGGCGGAACGGAATGCATCTACCGCCAACGGCATGCCGCAATATACGCTGGCATGCAACAATACCTCTTGTATTTCCTGCATGCTGGCGCCGTTATTCACTGCGCCTCGTACATGACCACGGATTTCATGTGAGCGCCCCAATGCTGTCAGCATGGACAGGGTAAGCAGGCTGCGGGTCTTCAGATCGAGGCCGTCACGACACCAGACCGTACCCCAGGCATTGCGGGTCAGGAATTCCTGTAAAGGGGCGGTAAAGGCATCGGTATTGCTGAATGCCTTTTCGACAAAAGCTTCGCCCATGACTTGTTTGCGCATCTGCAAACCCGCTTCAAATTGTTGATCCATCTAAACTGGCTCCAGTACAAAAGTGATGGGGAATCCTAGCTACATCAGGCGATAGGGTCAAAGCCAGGGATAAATATGTTGTTTTTTCGTAGCAAAGCAAAAATGGATAAAATATCTTTTTAACAATCTGTCTGTAGGCAGACTTATCTGAACAGCATTTGAGGTTACAGATATTTACGAAAAACCCGGTTTATTTACTTCAGGTAAGATTGATTTGGGCCTTGTACCGCTTATGATGGATGAGAAGCCCAATCAAATGACATCATTGAAGATGTTTATTTCGCGATCTCTACAAGGTTTCAAAACAAGGTTTCTCATAATGAAATACTTCAAATCGATCTTAGCGCTCTCAGCCATCATGGCGCTGTCAGGCATGATGTGCAGCAGCGCCTATGCGCTGGAAACCGGCAAGCCCGCTCCTGAATTCAGTACGCCGGGCAGCAACGGCAATATACAGCTGAGCGACTACAAGGGAAAGATCGTCTACCTCGATTTCTGGGCATCCTGGTGTGGCCCCTGCAAACAGTCTTTCCCGTGGATGAATGCCATGCAGTCCAAATACGGCCCACACGGTTTTCAGGTGGTCGCGGTCAATCTTGATACCAAGGCAGAAGATGCCAGCCAGTTCTTGAAAACGGTACCAGCCAATTTTCATATCGCTTATGACGCCAAAGGTGTATTGCCTCGTCAATATGACATCAAGGGCATGCCCAGCAGTGTATTGATAGACCGCGATGGCAAGATCCTGCTGCAACATGCGGGCTTTAATGAAGCCAGCAAGGCAAAAATCGAGCAGGCCATTGCTGCCAGCATAGGAAATAAATGATGAACCATGCGCTTGAAAACAGATTGCTGAAAAAACTGCTGATGCTGTTACTGATTGCTGCCTGCACGGCATGCACAGGCATGCAAACCGTACAGCCATGGGAAAAAGGCAAGCTGGCGAAAAAGGAAATGACGTTTGACCATGATGCACTGGAAAACAAATTTGCCGAGCATATCTATTCAAGCAAGGAATCGGCTTTTGGTGGCACCGGTGTCGGCGGTGGCGGTTGTGGTTGCAACTGATGAATACGGAAACGCCATATGAAACCAACATCAAACGCACAAGCAGGTTCAGCGATGACACAAGCCAGGGATAAAAATAGCCGGAACGACAGGCGCGGTTCGGGCCTGCTGGCCGCAGCACTGGTATTGCCGCTGGCGCATGTCGCCACCATCGCCCATGCAGAATCAGCGCCAGACAAGGGCCTGATCAGCCTGAAAGTGCTCGATTATCAGGATAGCCAGCCAGGTGAAGACCGGGTGAAAGTTCAGGCCAGTGCATTGAAGATCGTCGCCCCTCTATCAGACGAATGGGCAGTAGGCGCCACCTATGTCACCGACAGTATTTCCGGTGCATCACCGGCTTTCCACAGCTATGCCCTAAGCAAGCTCAGAGATTTCCGCCGTGCATTTGATGCCGATGTCACCCGTTATTTCCCGCACAGTTCTGTCACGCTGGGCGCCAGCGTCTCAAGTGAATCCGATTACATTTCACGTGGTCTGAGTTTGCAAGGCAGCCAGTTCAGCGAAGACAAGAATACAACGTGGACCGCTGGTATCGGCTTTGCCAATGACACGGTCAGCGCATCTACCGGTGCTGTCAAGGGTGAAAACAAGCAGGTCGTCGATGCCCTGCTGAGCCTGACCCAGGTACTGACGGCGAATGATATCCTGCAACTGAATGCTGGCCTGTCACACGGCCACGGCTACTTGTCCGATCCCTATAAAGCTTTTGACAAGAGGCCGAAAGACCGTGACAGCTATACCCTGATGGCGCGCTGGAACCACCATTTCGATGCAACTGGTGGCAGTGCCCGTCTCAGCTATCGCTATTTTGGCGATTCATGGAAAATCAAGGCCCATACTCTGAATGCCGAATATACACAGCCATTTGGCCAGGGCTGGAGTGTCACACCGATCGTGCGTTTATACACGCAAAGTGCGGCTGAATTTTATGTCGCTGCGGACCCTTCGATTTACCCTTTCGCCCCCAATCTGCCTGAGAATGCCCTCAATTATTCAGAAGACCAGCGGATATCCGCTTATGGCGCACGCACCATAGGCGTAAAAGTAGCGAAGCAGATCAATGAAGACTGGCAGATGGATATCAAATTTGAACAATATGACCAGCGCAGTTCATGGCGGCTGTTTGGCAGCGGCAGTACTGGCTTACTACCCTTTAGTGCGAAGACCGTGCAACTGGGCTTGTCACGTCAGTTTTAGTCAGTTCAATGTGTTTTATTTTGAAAAATAATGTTGGATAAGCAGTCAGACCAGGCCATGCAGATTTACCGGATTCCCTTCCATGCAATGGCCTGCGCATGTGAAGTAGTCATAGCGGCGGCAGACCAGCAACAGATGTTTGCGATCGCGCAGGAAGCGATTGCGGAAGTAAGAAGAATAGAAGTCAAGTATTCGCGTTATCGCGACGACAGCATGGTGTCCCGCATCAACGCCCAGGCCGGTGGGCAAGCCGTTGAATGCGATGAAGAAACCTGGTCGCTACTTGATTATGCAGATGCCCTGTATGCCGCCAGTGATGGCTTGTTCGATATCACCGCAGGCATTTTGCGACGCGCCTGGGATTTCAGGAGTAAGCACCTCCCGGCACAGGAAGAATTACAGGCTCTGTGCGAAAAGATAGGCTGGAACAAGGTAGAACGCGGTGAGCAAAGCCTGCGGCTGCCGCAAGCAGGGATGGAAATCGATTTTGGCGGGTTTGGAAAAGAATACGCAGCCGACCGGGCCGCTGCAATTTTGCAGGAGCGCGGCACCGTGCATGCCTACCTGAATCTGGGAGGCGACATACGCGTACTAGGCCCCAAACCGGATGGAACAGCCTGGATCATGGGCATACAAGATCCGCGGCAGACAGGGAAAATTGTTGCCAGTATCCCTCTGCGTGAAGGCGCACTGGCAACCAGTGGGGATTATGAAAAGTATTTTGAAGTTGAAGGTCAGCGTTATTGCCATATTCTCAATCCGCATAGCGGTTTGCCGGTAAGGCGTTGGCGCAGTATCAGTGTATTGGCACCGCTGACTTCTGTTGCAGGCAGTTGCACTACGATTGCCATGTTGAAGGAAGCCGATGCACTGGCCTATCTGGACGCGCAGGGCATGCGCTACCTGGCGATAGACCAGCATGGTGAAATGCATATGCAGCGTCCTGGGGTCAGTACGGCAGGATAGTTAAAATTCAGTAAATCAGTTTTGCTTTACATCAGTAACCGGAGAACATCATGGCAACCATTAACGGCACCGACGGCAATGACACCTGGACAGTCGTCAACCCTTCTACCTTTACGCTGGACGGTAAAGGCGGTGTCGACACGCTGAATCTGGGTACTTCCCTGCGTTCCAGCTATACCATCACCAAAAGCGCCGATGGGGCAGTTCACGTCGATTCCATTTCCAGCGCCAGCGGAGCACTGCATGCCACGCTGCTAAACATGGAAAAACTGGTGTTCAACAATGGCCAGGATACCCTTGATTTGCTGAGTTTTTTTGGTGGCACCGATATTACGCCGCCGTCTGTCATCAGCTTCAGTCCTGCCACTCTGGCAACTGGCGTAGCCACCAGTGCCGATATCGTTCTGACATTTAGTGAAACCGTCAAAGCCGGCACGGGTGTGATTAATTTGCAAAATGCAGATGGCAGTATCGTAGCCAGCTACAACATTGCTAACAGCAGCAATGTCAGCATATCCGGCAACACGGTCACCATTAACCCGACCAATGACCTGAATGCCGGCAGCACTTACAAGCTGTCCATTCCTTCTGGCAGCATCAAAGATCTGGCAGGTAATGATTTCATCGGTACCAGCAGTTATTCCTTCACCACCGCGACCAAAATCACGACCGGTGGCATCGTTGGCACGACAGGGAATGACAATCTGACCGGCACCAATGGCAACGACATATTTACCGGTCTGGCTGGCAATGACACCATCAGCGGTGGTGCCGGGCTGGATACCGCCATTTACGCCGGCAAACGCGCCGACTTCACGATTACGGCGGCAGGTGCAAATTTTACGGTACAGGACAAGACCGGCGCCGAAGGCACGGATACCGTCAACCAGGTAGAACGCCTGCAATTTGCCGACATGACGGTAGCGCTGGACATCAACAGCACGGCAGGGGTTGCCTACCGCATCTACCAGGCAGCCTTTAACCGCACACCCGACCTCGCTGGCCTGGGTTACTGGATAGGGCAGATGGACAAGGGGCAGACCCTGCGGGATGTTGCCAAGAGCTTTGTGGCCTCAGACGAATTCCACCGCCTGTATGGCAATAGCCCGACCAATGAACAGGTGATTAACGCCTATTATCAAAACGTCTTGCACCGTGCGCCAGACCAGGCGGGACTGGATTACTGGCTGAAACAATTAAGCACCGGTGCTGACACCCAGGCCACCGCATTGGCCGGTTTCAGTGAAAGCACAGAGAATCAGGCGCAGGTGATTGCCAAAATCCAGAACGGGATAGACTTCATACCGTTTGTATAAAACAGATACGGATGCGCCTGCGGATCAGATGTGATCTGCATGCGCATCCGTAAAGACTGCTCAGTTAAAGCACGCAGTGCTGCTAGCGCTTCAGCGCTTATAAATCGCCTTCATATCATCTGCAAAATGCGCGAGCAGGTTATTGCGCTTAAGCTTCAAGGTAGGGGTAATGAGGGTGTTTTCTATGGTCCAGGCGTCCAGTGTCAAAATCGCCGCACGTGGCTGCGCATAATACGGAAAGTTTTTGGTCAGCCCGTGAATGCGCCTGACCACTTCTTCAACTGCTTTGGCAGATTTCAGGCTGGCAGCATCATCCGGTTTCAAACCCAGCGAAGTCGATAATTCCAGCCAGTACGCACGGCTCAGTACAACCGCACAGGCAATGAAAGGTGAATTTTCACCAAACGCATAGGCCTGCTCAAACACGGCATCGTTGGTGATTGCCAGTTCCAGGTCGACCGGGGCAATTTTTTCACCGGTAGAGGTGACGATGATTTCTTTCACGCGCCCTAAAATACGTACACGTCCTTCGACGATGGACGCCTGGTCGCCAGTACGCAACCAGCCATCAATAAAGGTCTTGGCAGTATCTTCTTCACGTTTCCAGTAACCGCGCATGACATTCGGGCCACGTACCTGCAATTCAGCATTTTCACCTATGCGCACTTCAACATTTTCGACAGCACGGCCCACAGTGGCAGGGTCATTATCATCCGGTGCGTTGAAGGCCACCACAGGTGCGGTCTCTGTCATGCCATATCCCTGGACGATGGGTATGCCCAGGCCGAGGAAGCATTGCGAAATCGCCTGCGACAAGGCCGCGCCGCCACTGACTGCGACCCGCAGGCGGCCACCAAACTGCTTCTTGAGTTTGCTGGCGATCAGCGGTTCCAGTACCAGCCAGCGCAAGCTGTCCATCAAGGCGGTCATACCGTCACCTTTCAGCAAACCCTGTTCTCGGCTGAAGCGGCGCCAGCCAGTGGCAATCGCCAGGTTAAACAAATCTGACTGAAGTTTTGATGCTGAGAGTTTAGTCTGGATCACGCCATACACGCGCTCATAAATACGGGGGACAGAAATCAATATCGTTGGCCGCACTTCGAGCAAGTCCTGTGGCAATTGCTTGACTGAACGGGAGAAAGCGACGCAAGCACCGGCAGCAACCGGCAGGTAGTAACCGGCGGTACGCTCGAAGGTATGCGACAAAGGCAGGAAGGATAAAAACACATCCGTAATGACTGGTGAAACCCTGTGCACAACTGCCTTCACATTCGACATGACATTGGTATGCGTGAGCATCACGCCTTTAGGCTTGCCTGTCGTACCCGAGGTATAGACCAGGGCCGCCAGATCCTCAGCCTGTGGGCCTTTCGCCGTGACTTGCAGATGCGCAGCAGCAGCCAGCCATTCTTCAATTTGAAGCACCGGCACATTGGCTGGCAAGGCGGCTGCATCCAAGGTTTTTTGCAAAACCACGACCTGGCGCAAGGCTGGCAATTCCAGGCCAGCATCAGCGATGTCTTTCCATTGCTGGTCAGTCGCTGCGATTAAGAATGCAGCATCGCTGTCACATAGAATATAGGCAATACTGGCCGGATTATCGAGTGCATGCATGGGCACCGGTACAAAACCGCAAGCCTGGGTCGCCTGGTCCATGCATATCGCATGCAGGCCGTTGGGCAACAAGATCGCAATACGCGAGCCATGGTCCAGTGCCAGCGGCGACAGCGCTTTGACAAAGCCCTTGACGCGTTCTTGCGTCTGCAACCAGGAATAGGATATCCACTGTGCAGTAGGCTCATCAAACTGCCGGTAAGCTTCTGCGTCAGGGGTTTGCGCTACCCGCCAGGCAAATAATTCTGCCAGGGTATGCAATGTGGATAAATCGGTGGATGTTACTGTATGAGCAGATGTGGACATGAAATGCAGGAGAAATGAAATATCAAGCCGCCAGTCTTTAACCGGACCCGGTAAAAACTTCCATTCGCTTTTAAACGAATTTGGCAGCTAAAAGCATCATTATGCAACAAATAAGGATGGGGTTTATTGCGGGAGCACAAAACGGCCCGTACAAGCTCAGATGATAAATCTGAGAAAGAGCGCGATGCTTGCTACAACCACCCAAAACAAGACACTGACCGCCCATTCGCGTGACAGGTTGAAATCTGATTTGCGTTTTACAACAGTATATTTTTCCATTTGCTGTACGCTGGCAAAAGCAGCGCATCCGCAAGCATGGCATTGCTGTAGCTGTTGACTATTTTCTGCCACGCAGGCGTGGCAGACCCAGCCGCAGTTCATTCTCGTCATCTTGACAGTGAAAACCGTTTTTTTCTGGTGAGCGGTGCCTGATATTTTCTGTGCGCAGCAGGCGCGAGGAATAAACTTATCGGACCAAACACCATGAATTGCAGGATGAGCGTGATCGTCAATGACTGGCTGAGTACCATCAACAAGGCAAACAAGAGCATTTCCGTCATCAGGCAAACCGCTAGCGTCTTCCAGGCTGGAGATAAATTTTGCCAGTGCGATTTCATTTTTGAATAAGTGAACATGCAAAAATTTACCTCAAAAAGCGATTAGTTAATTGCCAGTATAATCAAGTTCTTGTCCGCCCCAACCAACCCAGGAGTTTCCATGTTTGGCACACAAGACCTTGCCCAGTTCGTCATCGCCGGTATCTTACTCAATATTGCCCCCGGGCCTGATTCCATCCTGATCATGACACGCAGTGCAACGCAGGGCTGGCGAGCCGGCTCAGCAGCTGCGCTGGGCATTGGTACTGGCACACTGGTGCATATCATGGCGGCGGCGCTGGGCTTGTCGGCCTTGCTGGCCACATCTGCCACAGCTTTTACCATCGTCAAGCTGGCTGGCGCGGCATATCTTTTGTATGTGGGTGCAGCCATGTTATTGAGCAGGGCAAAATCTGCTGAACAAACAGTGTCTGCCAAAACCAGTTTGCCGGCACTCAGTTATCGCAAGATTTTCATGCAGGGCTTTTTGACGAATGTACTTAATCCCAAGGTGGCGATTTTCTTCCTCGCCTTTGTGCCGCAATTTATCGCAGCAGATGCCAGCAACAAACCACTGGCACTGATCGTACTCGGCTGTATTTTCAATTTCAATGGCATGCTGTGGTGTCATTTTCTGGCGGTCTCTACGGCATTTGCCAGACAGCGCATGCGCGTCAACCAGGCTGTTACGCTATGGATGAACCGCTTCATTGGTCTGATGTTTGTTTCTTTCGGCATTAAGCTGGCACTGTCTGACAAACATTGATAGGAGTCAGGAGCGCAAATAAAAACATGCCGCCTCCATCAGGACGCGGCATGAATGACAAACTCAGCAAAGCCTGAAGTGCAAGCTGCCAGCAGCTTATTTAATCGGCAGGCAACTGGTATTTTTCACTTCTTCCATCACTGCATAGGTATGCGTTTCGCGCACACCATTCAATTGCAGCAGGGATTTGCCTAGGAAGTCGCGGTAGGCATTCATGTCTTTGACACGCGCCTTGACGAGGTAATCAAAGCCACCGGCCACCATATGACATTCGAGCACTTCGGGTATGGCTTGTACGCCTCGCCGGAAAGCATCGAAGACATCGGGTGTCGTTCGGTCCAGTACAACTTCAATGAAAACCAGCAAAGCCACATCCAGTAGATGCGGGTTTAGCTGGGCTGTGTATCCAAGGATGTAGCCGGACTCTTGCAGCTTGCGCACGCGTTCCAGGCAGGCAGCAGGGGACAGGTTAACCCGTGTTGCCAGTTCTACATTACTGATACGGCCGTCGTTTTGCAATTCGGCCAGAATTCTTTTACTGATTTTGTCGAGCATAAGAAGTCAGAAATCGTCAGTGTGGTGGTTAATAATATTCGGCATTATTTTCTCACAAAAAAGAAAATTTCGATATATGTTCTGATTTCCAGAATTAATCATAGCTAAGGCTCTATACAATGAAATCATATTCGTTTTAATTATTTTTATATATGATTGCGACCATCGTGCCAGCCAATAACCCACCTTTTTCTGCCCTGAAGGCAGAGCTGCTCCCCCCTGCCAGTGCTCTCAGAACTGTCATTACCGAAGCATACCGCCGATCAGAGCCAGATGCCGTGCAATGGTTGCTCAGCAATGTAAATCCCCATGAGGAACAGCAAAAGAGTGTTGCAGAACTGGCACACCGTCTGGTCAGCAATGTACGCCAGCAACGCACCCGCGCTTCTGGGGTCGATGCTTTGATGCATGAATTTTCCTTGTCTTCAGAAGAAGGCGTGGCCCTGATGTGCCTGGCCGAGGCCTTGTTACGTATCCCCGATCATCAAACCGCTGACCGCCTGATTGCTGACAAAATCAGCAAGGGCGACTGGCGCAAGCATCTGGGTGAATCACCCTCGCTGTTTGTGAATGCCGCCACCTGGGGCTTGCTGGTGACTGGCAAGCTGGTCAGCACGAATAGCGAACAAAGCCTGGGCTCTGCCCTGACACGTTTGATCGCCAAGGGTGGTGAGCCACTGATACGCAAGGGTGTTGATATGGCCATGCGTATGCTGGGTAACCAGTTTGTCACTGGTCAGACCATAGAAGAAGCGCTGAAAAACAGCCAGGACAATGAAAAACGTGGTTATCGTTATTCTTATGACATGCTGGGTGAAGCTGCGCTGACAGCCAAGGACGCGGCCTTCTATTACAAGGCCTATGAAACCGCGATCCATGCGATAGGCAAGGCCTCAAATGGCCGTGGCATCAAGAATGGCCCTGGTATCTCGGTCAAACTGTCTGCCTTGCACCCGCGTTATTCTCGCGCCCAGCGTGAGCGCACGATGAGTGAATTGCTGCCACTGCTGAAAAAATTGCTTTTGCTGGCCAAGCAATACAATATCGGCCTGAATATCGATGCAGAAGAAACCGACAGGCTGGAATTGTCGCTGGATTTGATGGAAGCACTGGCCTTTGATGACGACCTCAAAGGTTTTGAAGGCATAGGTTTTGTTGTGCAAGGCTATCAAAAACGATGCCCCTTCGTCATCGATTATCTGGTTGATCTGGCACACCGCAGTGGCAGCAAATTCATGGTGCGCCTGGTCAAGGGGGCATACTGGGATGCGGAAATCAAGCGTTCACAGGTCGATGGCATGAGTGGTTTCCCGGTCTACACCCGCAAGGTGTATACCGATTTGTCTTACCTGGCTTGCGCACAAAAACTGCTGGCTGCGACGGATGTGATTTATCCGCAGTTTGCCACGCACAATGCCCTGACTTTATCGACTATTTATACCTGGGCACAAAAAGCCGGTATCACTGATTATGAATTCCAGTGCCTGCATGGCATGGGTGAGACCTTGTATGACCAGGTCGTTGGTAAAGACAAGCTGGACAAGCCTTGCCGTATCTATGCACCGGTGGGGTCTCACCAGACCTTGCTGGCTTACCTGGTACGCCGCCTGCTGGAAAATGGCGCGAACTCATCCTTCGTCAACCAGATCGTTGATGAGAGCGTATCGATAGAATCCATGCTGGCTGACCCTATCGCGGTCTCGCGTGAACTCGGTGGCGCACCGCATGCCGCCATCGCCTTGCCCAAGGATTTGTTTGGCAAGGAAAGAAAAAATTCTTCTGGCCTGGATTTTTCGAATGAACTGGAACTGCAAAAAATCAGCGCACACTTTGCCGAGAGTAGCCAGCAAAGTTTGACAGCCGCACCTATCCTGCATGGCCAGGTATCTGCTACTCAGGCGCGCCCTGTGAATAACCCAGCGAACCAGCTCGATGTCGTTGGTGAAGTCATCGAAGCCGATGCCCAGGATGTGCAAACCGCCCTGCATGCAGCAGAACAATATGCCATGGATTGGCAAACTACAGCGCCGGTAGAACGCGCCGCCGTCCTGAAAAAAGCCGCCGATTTGCTGGAAGCGCAAACCCTGGATTTCATGGCACTGGCAATACGTGAAGCCGGTAAATCCCTGCCGAATGCCTTGGCAGAAGTGCGCGAAGCAGTAGATTTTTTACGCTATTACGCAGCCCAGGTAGAAGGTTTGCCAAATACCCAGGCGCTGGGGCCGGTCGTTTGTATCAGCCCATGGAATTTCCCGCTGGCGATCTTCATCGGTGAAGTCAGCGCCGCACTGGCTGCTGGTAATGTGGTGCTGGCCAAACCGGCAGAGCAAACCCCGTTGATCGCTTATCGCGCCATACAACTGATGCATGAAGCTGGTGTACCACGTGGTGCGCTGCAATTCTTGCCAGGTACGGGTGAAGTCGTTGGTGCACAACTGGTGGCCGACCACCGCGTCAAGGGTGTGATTTTCACAGGCTCTACCGAAGTCGCACAAATCATCAACCGCACGCTGGCGAAACGTGCAGTGGCTGAAGGCATCGATATCCCGCTGATTGCAGAAACCGGTGGCCAGAATGCCATGATCGTTGACAGCAGCGCCTTGCCTGAGCAAGTCGTCAATGATGTGCTGTCATCTGCTTTTGACAGTGCTGGCCAGCGTTGCTCGGCCCTGCGCGTGCTGTGCCTGCAAGAAGATATCGCCGACAAGACCATAGAAATGCTGCACGGTGCCATGCAGGAATTGCGCATAGGCCAACCCGACCGGCTGGCTATTGATATTGGCCCTGTCATCGATGCTGAAGCGCAAAACAACCTGATGAGCCATATCAATGGCATGCGTGGCAAGGCCAAGTCCTTCTACACGCTGGATCTGGCAGCCAACTGCCGCGCTGGTACCTTTGTTGCACCTACCGTCATAGAAATCGCTAACCTCGACGACCTGAAAAAAGAAGTATTTGGCCCGGTACTGCATGTCTTGCGTTACAAGCGCAATGACTTACCCGCATTGATAGACCAGATCAATGGCACCGGTTTTGGCCTGACGCTGGGCATCCATACACGCATCGATGAAACCATAGATTTCATCATCTCCCGCGCTCATGTCGGCAATATCTATGTGAACCGCAATATCGTTGGTGCGGTAGTGGGTGTACAGCCTTTTGGCGGTGAAGGCAAGTCCGGTACCGGCCCCAAAGCTGGCGGCCCGCTTTACCTGAAGCGCCTGCAACGCACACCCGTCACCGGTCTGGGTGGACATACCGTGTATGAACGTCAGTCCCCACCAGCACTGGAAGCCTTGCTGGTCTGGGCGCAAACCTTTGGTCATCAAAAAATTGCCGAGCTGGGTGAGCATTATGCCCACAACAGCCCTTACAAAGTAACCCAGGTCTTGCCTGGCCCGACGGGTGAACGTAATACCCTGTCATTCGCACCACGTGGCCGTATCTTTTGCGCGGCAACGACAGTCAATTGCGCGATCAACCAGCTGGCCGCAACACTGGCGACTGGCAACCTGCCTGTCTTGCCAGCGCAAACCCTGGCGATCCTGCCAGCTGGTTTGCCAGCGGAAGTCAGCAAGCTCATCATCGCTGCCGAAGCAGAACAATGCGGTGCCCAGCTGGCCTTGGTAGAAGGTGGCTTGCTGTCGCATTACAAACTCTTGTTTGCCGGGCTAGATGAAGCCATCGTCTCTGTCGTCGAAACCCAGGACCATGCTGAAATACCTTTGTGGCGTCTGATGGCTGAACGGGCACTCTGTGTGAATACGACAGCCGCCGGTGGCAATGCGAGTTTGATGACACTGGCGACCTGATCGCTTTTTGTCTCGTCGCAGTAAGTGGAAAGCTCCTGAAATCAGGAGCTTTTTTTATAGCTGAAACATATAGTAAATATTTGTAGCCGAGGCGAAGAGGGGAAACGGAAACAATCGGGGCTAAGACGACAAAGCGCCACTTTCAATATGAAGAGTGCTAACAGCTGCCAGAGAACAAGCTGCAGCACAACAAGCAACGTAGCACCCAGATAGGACATAGTACGGTGCATTATCCCATCACCAATAGACTGGGAGCACGAAGTCCTCATCTATTTTGCGAGCTTTAGCCGCAGCGCTTGGTTTCAATAGCGCCTGCATGAGCATGCTACCGAAGAACCGTTGCACAATACGGGCGACAAAGATTCCGAATCGGGTCTTTACGTGCATGAGCCGGATGAGTCGAGGGCTTAGTTCCTGCTGCGAACGCTCGGCATACGGGCGGAGGATACTTTCATATGTCTGGAAGGCTTTGACATGCGTTGAGCGCATCTTGATCTCCCCCGCCAGGACATAGGCTCCAACGAGAGCCAAAGCTGTACCCTTCCCTGTGAACGGAGTCGGGCAATGCGCCGCATCACCCAGCAAAACCAGCCTGCCTTTCGACCAGGCAGATGCTTGCACCTGGCTCATCGGTCCAAAGTAAAAGTCTTGTACCTCATCAAGTTCATCGAAGATACGCTCGGCTACCGCGCCCCGGCCTTTCAAAACTGTACGGAGCATATCCTGCCGGGATAGCGTCGACGGCCTTTGCAGGACAAAATCACTGACCGGATAGGTGATCAGGACGGTTGTCTCCGTCGGGCCTCCAGGCCTTAGGTGAATCATTGTTCCGCCAATACCGTTGACGGAGCAGGCCCAGAAGTCGTCTTCTGGACGGCGGGGAATCTTGAAGAACGCCATGTAGGCACCGAGGTAACGCAGTCGGGTCTCCTGGGCAAGCGCCAGGTCCCTCGTCGACGAACTCAATCCGTCGGCGCAGATGATTAACTCGAATTCCTCTGTCGAGCCATCAACGAAGGTCACACGCACACCATCTTCAATCTCTTCAATGCCAGCGACTGAGGTGCCAAAACGGTATTCACAAGTGCTGCGGGTTGCATCGAACAGAACGCGTGCGAAATCGCCACGAAGGATTTCGAAATCGCTGGTCAGGCTGCCAAAACCGCCCTTAGGAAAAACTGCCACTACCTTGCCAGCCGCGTCCAGCCACTTTTGCCCGCATTCCAGCGTGTTGCGAGCCTCAATCTGTTCTGTCAAACCCATGAGGTTGATGACTTGCTGTCCTGCGCCCTTCACATCGACATTTTGTCCGCCATCCCTGAACGTACTGGCCTTTTCAACGACGACCACGGAGAAACCGTATTTGGTCAACCACCAGGCACATGCCGGGCCGGCGATCCCGCCGCCGCAGATCAATATTTTCTTCCTTGGTTCCATGCTGAGAGCTTTCGTGGTTGTGATTTCAACGACCATGTTAGGCGCTCCATGCACTGGACACAATAATCCAATATGCCATGTTATATTGAATTCTTGCCACGCTGATCCATCATCTTGAAAGTTGCCAATGCCTGTTCTCAGTGGAGATTCGTCTATCGATTGGGAGGACCCTGACGTCGTCCCAAGGCCAGTGATCACTCTTGGAGCAGCTGGTGTGGACATGGCTGTCAAAGGACATGACGATGCGCTTGCGATTGATGGCCGCAAGGAAGCGGATTTCCACCACCATCGAAAAGCGCAGTTCCTGCTCTGGATGCGTGGCGTGCTCACCTGCGAGGTGGCAGGCGGCCTTTGGCTTGTGCCACCAGGAAGCGCCATTTGGGTGCCCGGTGGCGTGCAGCACCGAATGGAGACTGCTGGCATTATCGAATGTTACGTGGTCTATGTAGATCCTGCAGTGAGCGGTGCGTTGCCGCGAGATTGCTGCACATTGTCAACGACCCCCTTGTTGCGTGAATTGGTCATTCGCTCAGCCGCATTGCCGATGCGCTATGAAGAAGGCGGCATGGCGTCAAGAATAATGACGCTACTTCTCGATGAAATGGCTTTGGCGAAGTCCGGGCAAATTCATCTTCCACTGCCGATGGACAAGCGACTTCGTAAATTGATCGAGTGGATCATGGCGAATCCGTCTGATCCGGGAAGCATCGATTCCTGGGCGCGCCGGATGGACATCAGTCCGCGTACACTCTCACGCTTGGTCTCCAGGGAAACCGGCATGAGTTTTGGACGCTGGCGTAGACAACTTCATATTTTGCTTGCCCTGCAATGGATGGCCAGGGGTGCAACGGTCCAAGATGTCGCAGATGGTCTGGGGTACGAAAACGCGAGCAATTTTGTGGTCATGTTCCGCAAAGTTCTTGGCGAAACTCCAGGGCGTTATTTAAAAATCGACCGTGTGACACTCTGAAGCTGACTGACAGTCTCACCTGCTGCTTAGTCCGCCGCACCGATAAAAGCTGTGGGCGTGAGCATCGTGACCTGTCGGAACGCACATGAAAATGAAGCTGTACTGGCAAACCCTAATTCTGCAGCCACCTGCGCAATCGCGCTTCCCCGGGCTAGTCTGTCCATCGCCAGCACGATACGCGCTCGTTGCCGCCAAAGTTTGAAAGTGAGCCCGGTTTCAGCCTGGAACACGCGGCTCAGGGTACGGACTGAGGTGGCGGCGCGTGAGGCTATTTCATTTACACTCAATTGATTACGACGGTCGCCCAAAGCAACATTGGCAATGCGCTGCCCAACAGCGCTCTTGGGTAGAGGGAGAAACGTCGGCGCATGCGCTGTTTCAGTCAGTTCATGCAGCATTAACCTGACGACAAGTTCGGTCTTGTCCACTGTGGTATTGGCTGCAAAAGCTGTATCAAGCAGGGTGCGCATGAGCGGGGTTATCTGCAATGCAAATGCCCGCTCCAGGGGTATGGGCGGAGCCCAGGCTTTTAAGATCGATGGCTCCCAGTGCACCATCCAGAGTTCGGCATCCGTCAGCACCTCTACATGATGCTCAACTCCTGCCGGTATCCACACCGCAAGCTGGCAGGGCACGAGCCAGCGACCTTCTCCTGTATGCACTTGCACCATCCCCGAGGCGGCAAAAGTCAGTTGCGCCTGTCCATGGGAATGCATGGGTTCGCCGCCACCTTGCAATTTGACACCACGGTGAAGACTAAAAGATGCTTGCTGCAAATTGGCCTTTCAGCGATGCATGCTGGCATCACATCGTAAAGCCATTAGCCTATCATGGCTTCACCAAGCGAGAACAAATTAACCAGGGAAATAAAGCATGAACGAAAACATGAGCGAAAACATCAGGGAAAAAATGAGAGCAGTCGTGATCAAGCAATACGGTAATAATGACGTGGTGAATTGCATAGTTATTGATCGTCCTGAAGTTGGAGATGATGAGGTTTTAGTGAAAGTGCATGCTGCCGGCGTCAATCCCGTGGACTGGAAAATCCGGGATGGCGCGGGTGAGCGTATGGGCATGACTTTTCCTATCCATCTGGGCAGCGAATTAAGCGGCACCATAGTAAAGCTGGGCCACGGCGTCACCAGCTTGAAGCAAGGAGATGCTGTTTACGGCATCGTCAAATCCGGGGCTTTTGCTGACTATGCTGTGGTCAAGGCAGCCGATATGGTCATTAAACCTGCCCAGCTTGATTTCATACATGCGGCGGCTGTTCCGCTTGCGTCTCTGACTGCATGGCAGGCAATGTTCGATCTGGCAAAACTCGCCAGCGGCCAACGCCTTTTGATTACTGGTGGTTCTGGCGGTGTCGGTTCCATGGCTATCCAGCTGGCCAAAGCTGCAGGCGCGCATGTGACTGCCATGGCTTCGGGACGCAACGAGGAATTTATACGCAGCCTGGGTGCAGACGCTTTTATCGACTACACTGCGCAGCCATTTGAGCAGGTCGTGCGGGACATGACGCAAGACATGGATGTTGTTTTCGACACCGTTGGCGGCGATACTTTTAAGCGGGCATTGTCAACGCTTAAAAAAGGAGGCTTTTTAGTGACTTCGGTAGCCTTTCCGAAGGACGAGGGCTTACAACATGGTGTAGACGTAGCACGGGTACAGTGCAAGCCTGATTCAGGACAGCTTGAGTCCATCAGTCAATTGCTTGAAGCAGGTAAATTAAAGACCCATATCGAGACCGTTTTGCCGCTAAGTAAAATCAAGGAAGCTTTTGAACTGTCCAGGAGCGGACGTACCCGCGGTAAAATTGTGCTGAGCCTTGATGTGTGATATGAACCCTGGAGGAGAGGAGGAGCGAACGCATGTTTCTGGTATTCGCTCTACTTATCCATTCAAAGAATTGGCTTAAATCTCATTTCATATTTTCATGAACAAACCCCGGACTCCTACTATTTCTTCAAGAAAGCGGCCCCAGCAAAACCGCTCTGCTGACCTGGTGGCCACCATACTGGAAGCTGCCCTTCAGGTTTTGCAGCGGGAAGGCGCGCAAAAATTTACCACGGCACGGGTGGCAGAAAGGGCGGGGGTCAGCATAGGCTCTGTGTATCAGTATTTTCCCAACAAGGCGGCCATTCTGTTTCGCCTGCAAAGCGATGAATGGCGGCAAACCGGGGGGATGTTACGCGACATCCTTCAGGATGCTCAACAGGCACCGCTGGATCGTTTGCGCAATCTCGTCCATGCTTTCGTGCGCTCAGAATGTGAAGAAGCAGAAATACGTAAGGCCCTCACCGATATCGCCCCGCTGTATAACGATGATCCCGAAGCCAGGGAGGCATGGCTGTCCTGGGACCGTACCGTGCAGATATTTATTGAAGAGTTGTTACCCACAGCCTCTGAAGCAACACGCTCCATTTTGGAAGAACTGATATCGACCACGCTGAGTGCCGCAGGCGAACATATTTCAGCAAATGGCTATCCTGCTGACAGGATAGATGACTATGCCAATGCCTTGGCGGATATGTTTTGCGTCTACCTGAGCAAGCTTAAAAGCAAAGCTGATGACATCAAACCTGTAAAAGAAATTGATCAGGCTTCATGAAAGCCTGATCAATTCATGTCGTACCAGTTTTATGGGCGCGCATGGCATACATGCCACACATCGCACACCCTTGGAAATGTAAATACCTTAGACACCTGCTGATGTTTTACCCAGCAAACGCAGCGCCACCAGTACGGACAAGCCAACGGCCACACCCGCAGCAAGAAATACGGTATTCACACCCCAGTGGCCAGCAACGACACCTGCCAGCGGGCTGGCGATCCCCAGCGAGATGTCCAGGAATGCCACGTAAGCCCCCATGGCAACGCTGCGGCTTTGCGGTGGTGCGCGGCGCGCGGCTTCAACACCAAAACCTGGGAAAGCCAGCGAGTAGCCAAATCCTGCCAGCGCGACACCAAGATAGGCAATAGTGGTCGTATCGGCCCACCAGATCAGTACTAAACCGATTGCCTCAATGATTACGCTGACGAGCGCAACCCTGGCTCCGCCAAGCTTGTCAGGTGTATGCCCGAATAAAATGCGCGCGCCGATAAAAGCCACCCCGAAAGCAGTAAATGCCAAAGAAGAATTACCCCAGTCTCTGGCTGCAAACAACAATGCAATGAAACCGGTGATCATGCCAAAACCTGTACTTGCCAGTGCCAGACCCAGGCCTGGTACCAAGACCAGACTCAATACTTTATAAAATGGAACCCGGGTGTTTGTAGTTGCAGGAACAGCGGTCACGCTGATCGCCGTCATCAGGGCCACGAAAGGGATCAATACGGTGCCAATAGCGATACCGGCAAAACCCCAGCTTACATTGACGGCAACACCGATCGGTGCACCCAGTGCAAAGGCACCATAAATGGCAATGCCTACCCAGGCCATGACCTTGCCCGCATTTTGCGGTCCCACCAGACCAATCCCCCAACCGAGCGAGCCTGTGACGACCAGGCTTTCGCCTATGGCTAGCAAGACACGCCCTGCCAGTAATATCCAGACCGATGTTGCAGGTGTTGTCACAAACGGCAATGAGGCAAGATAAGCCAGACCTGAGCTTGCGATGATGAGCAAGCCTGTCACCACCGCACGTTTGGCACCACGGCTATCGGCAAAATTGCCAGCCCAGGCACGTGAAAGCAGGGCAACAATAAACTGCGCACCAATGACCAGTCCCACTATCCATGTACTCATGCCCAGGCTTTCATGCAGGTACAGGGGAAGTACAGGTAACTGCATACCCATGGTCAGAAAGCCAATGAAAACTGAAAGAGATAGTGGAAGCAACTTGAGAAAAACATGAATGCCAGTGACTGCCGTACTGCCAGCAGCGGTAGGTAATGGCGTTGAAGATGGGGATGATAAAGACATAGAAAAAACTCCTGACATAAACGATTGATCAATGCCGGATATGATAAAAGTCTTCATTGATGTCGAATAGTCGCGTAAAACACTTACTATGAAACAGCCCTGAAAGCCAGGCAGGACGTGGCTTTGCACCTTTTTTTCATTTTATTTTTAAGCTTGTGCAGCAAAAATGCTCGCGTTTGAAAAGGAAAGACAATACGGAAGATAGGTATGAAAGGCAGATTAATTTGCTTTGTCATGCCTTATTTTTTATACAGATTGTTTAGCTTTTCTGTCTGCATTTTGCTACTTCAATCACGTCGCATAAAAAATCAGCATGCGCACTTTTCTTGAACTTTGCGGCAACAAGTGCACAATTGGTTTTAATTGCTTCTGAGCTGAGCAAGCCTTGCAAGCGCTGGCTCAGTTGACGTGTTGTCAGACGCGACATGGCCACAAAATCACCGACACCGAGTTTTTGTACGCGGGCGGCATTATCGAACTGGTCAAAAGCCAGGGCAGTAATCAGTTGTGGTATTCCCGCTTTTAAGGTTTCTGCCGTTGTTCCTATGCCGCCATGATGGATGATTGCCGATGCACGCGGCAAAATGCTGCGTAAAGGCAGATAAGCTTGCCAGAGTATGTTTGCGGGTAATTCAGTCGTGATCTGTTCACGGTATGGAGTGAGGAATATTGCACGCAAACCCAGTTTTTGTACCACCTGTTGCGCGCATTGAAAATAATAGTTTGCCTGCAGGTTGCCGGAACCCGGTGTAAAAATCACTGGTGCAGGGCCGACAGCAAGAAATTCTTCCAACTCTGTGGATAAGTCAGTATCAGGGCTGCTGTCATATAGCTGGAATTCGCCCATGCACATGGGTGTTGGCCAGTCAGGCTGCACGGCGGCAAACCATGCAGGAAAAAAACAGATGCTGAGATCCGGTACGGCATACATATACATCGCCATACTGGCGACAGGCGGTAAATTGTATTTTCGCCTGGCCTGATTAATGATAGGTAGCGCGACCGGATCAACAAAATTCTTGTCCGCATAGGTCCATAGCCACTGTCGCATCCATATTGGCAACCAGGGTGGGATGAACAAGTCACCCATGACCAGGGGATTTTGCACTGTCCTTAAATTGGATGGTGCCAGGTAAGTACCTATGACAGCAATATCAGGACGAAAACTGCGTACCAGATCTGCGGCTGGCAGACCCAGAGGATGAACGACCAGGACACAATCCTAATCTTCAGGCAAAGAGGCGACAAAATCTGGTATTTCGGTAAATACGCATTTGCAAGATTCAAGGACTATGCCCATGCCCTTGCGGGTGTTCCACATATCGGGATGACGCAAGGCCGCATCGTATTCTGCTTGCGTACCGATAATCTTGTGGGCAACTCCTGCCATTTCTGCATGGATTGCATGGACTGGCGCCAGCAATACGGTACAGACATGGCCACGTCGCTGCATTTCAACTGCCAGGCTTAACAGGGGAAATACGTCCCCCAGAGTCCCCATGCATATGAAAATAAAATGTCTCGGAGAAAGTAGAGTAGGCGTCATTTACTAAGAAAATGCATTTTTGTCACTTTACTTATAAAATCACATTTTTATCGTAAATGTATCTTACATCTGTCTAAATATCTTCAATTCTTTCTATCTTCTTGATTTTTAAAATCATCTATAAGACAAATACAGTTCGGCTTATTTTTTCTGCGTTGAATTTTGCATTTCCGCTGTCATTTCTTTGGCGGCTTCAGCAATTTTTTCCATCATAGGGGCCGTCATTTTTTGCATGGAAGACATACTTTGCTGTATCAGCACAGGCATTTTGCTCACATAAGACTTGCCTGCCGGTGATTTGTAAAAGGCAATTATGCCGTCAACATCTTCCTGTGACAGGGAATTTCCGTAAATTTCTATAAACGTCGGTTCCAGTTTTTCCCAGGTCATTTCCTGTTTGTGGATGGCAATGACTTTATTCCTGAATTTATCCATGATCTTTTGCTGTTGCTCGTTCAGCGGCTGATCTTTCATGGCTTTTTGCATCATGTTTTTCATGAGGCCATCCATCTGGGCTTCCACACTTTTCAATACTTGCTGGGTGTTGGTCAAAGTCAGCATTTCTTTCAGTGAAGCTTCGCTTGGTTTTTCAGCATGCGCAGACCCACAAACCAGCATGGCTGCGATGAGTAGTTTCGACCAAAGTTTCATGAAAATTTCCTTGTTCCAGAATGAGTTACGGATTCTACGGGAATTTTTTACTTTTGTTTTTTCGTTTTTTTTGAGCGGTGGAAAACCTTAAATTGAATAAGTTTATATATACATAGTAGTAGTTGTTAACAGCGGCACTTTGCTGTGGATAAGTCGGTAAACATCCACAGAATCAAAAGTTTAGACAAATGATAAGGCGGTGATAAAAGTCTGTATATCCACAGGACAAAATCTGTACAGAATCTTTTTGAATGAACAAATTTTGAGTTACACACAATGCATGCAGTGGATATCGACTGACTTATCCACAAAGTTTTTTTGAAATTTGTTGTTTTTAGGCTGAAATTGTCTGAATTCTTTAATGAAAATCTCAAAAATCACTATTTCAGCGACCAGAAAATTACTTTTTATAAAAACAGGCTTGTAGCTCAGATGTTTTTCATCAGCCAAGTGAATTTGTTTTGACGACCAAGATCCAAAAATTGGATTGACTGCCTGGTATCAAAAAGAATCAGCAGATGTGTGTCAGTTTTTTAAAAAAGGACTGAGTTTTTGAAATCAGGCTTTATGAACAGTCGTTTGGCCTAGGCGCAAAATGTTTTAAAAATGGAATAACTCGCATTTTTAAAAATTGACGAGCTTTGTTTTAAAACTTTGTGATTGTTATCCGTGATCTCGTTTGAACGAGGCTGTTTTTCAAGATTTTAAAAAAACGCTTTAATTAGATAACTTAGTTTATATATACATAGTAATAGTAGTTAACGGCGCGATTTTTTGTGGATAAGTCCGTATTTGTCCACATAAACAATGACTTAGTCCATGTATAGATGTGCTGATAAGCCCTGTATGAAAAAAGTATAGTTTTGGGATAAAAATCTGACTTATCTCAGTTCAGGCAGTTTTGCACAGTTCATCCTGGGGATATGCATAGACTTATCCACAGCAGAAACAGGCATTTTTGCTGTCTTTATGGTATTTAAAATTAAATCTTGTCAGCCCGTTTTAACAAGGGGGGTGCGCAATTAAGCAAGAGTTTGCTGAAAATCTGGATATTGCGGCGCTGGTGTGCCGGTAAGTGTGCGCTGTAAATAGCCGTGTATTCCAGTTGTGGCACACCACCTCGCGCACGTTTGAACTGGCTGGCGCCAGAACTGTAGTGCAGTTTCAACTGTTTCTCTTTTGCTTTCTGCAATAGCAAAGCCATCAGACGACGATAAAGTCCCAGTTCTTTTGGTAAACTGGTGTCGTAACCAATGAGGGGTGTGGTTATCCAGCCGCTTTCAGGGTGGCAATACAGGCCAAGCACACCCACCAGGCGATCCTGCCAGCGCAAGGCATGCAGTTCCAGGAACTGGCTTTCCAGACATAATTCAAAAAATGCCGGGCTGAAATCCGGGTTCAGATACGAATGCTTATCGATGAATAACTGTCTGAACAAGTGCCGCAATGTCGGGATATCATGGGTTTGCAGGCTGTCCAGGCTTAGCGTTTCCATGTCAGCATTGGCTAGCAGGCGGACATCCTGTTTCACATGATTATGTTTCCAAACACTGTCTTGCCGGGGATCGCACAGGTAAATCATGCGCGAAGGCAGCATTTGCCAGCCACTTTCTGTCAGTGCACTAGCCAGCCCGGGGTTCACTGCGGGGCAGATATTGCGCATCATCAGCGGACGCTGTTGATAACTTGTTAGCAAGTTTTCGGTCACCATGGCGATATCGAGCGTGTCCCAGTCGGGATACAGATTTGTGGATATCAGATGATTACCAACGATTGCTGCCTGGTCCAGCTTGCTGCCATTGAGCAGTGCTGATAAAGGGCCGAAAATGGTACAACTCGCGAGCCGGGCGGCGATGGCCAGGGCCGGACTGAGCTGGCGCAGCATTTCCTGGCGTGAATAACGTAGCCAGGTCGAGCGTGGGCTGGAGACATAGGTTTCTTGCCATGTGCTTCCCTCCAGCAGGCTGACGGGTTGGGGCAGGCCGGCAATATCGATGGATTCTATATTGCAACTGGCATTATTGACCCAGTGCTGGCCACCGCGTGAACGTGCCGCCAGCAACCACAATGCATCAGCCACCACACGTGGCGGTAATGAAGTATTCAAAGATGAAATCAGATTTTTGTGTATAAGTGCATGCCGCCATAGATGGCTGAACGGTCGGTTGCAGACAGGGCGCTGTTATGCGCGCTGTCTGTATGCCAGACAGACAGTATTTCTGCTGGCAATTTTGCTTCCAGTGGCGATGCGGTGCCCCCGGTGCGGAAGACAACTTTGGCCCCGGGTGCCGCCGTGCGGGTCACTTCTCGCCATAATTCTGTCAGCTGTTGCTTGTCCATCCAGTCTTGTGCATCCAAAAACAGGTAGGCATCCATGGAAGCCCGAGGCTGTCCCAACAAGAAATCAGTCAGTGTAGTGTGGTGGGGATGCAGTCTGTCTACATTATTGCGCAGGCTGGAAAAATGCTGGCGTTGCAAATACATGGGTAATGCGGCCTGCTTCTGGCAATCATAACGGCGTGCAAAAGCTTGCTGGGCGAAGCAGTTTTCATCAAGCGGAAAATCGCAGGCAAGATGGCGCATTCTCTCCTTGAACAAGACATGCAGACCCTGTTTGGCATCCTGTTTCAATTCCTGGAATTGTGAAGGGGGGATACCCAGGCTATACAAGGCCAGCGGCTGGCTGGCGATCAGGCGGAACAGGCGGGTTTCGAATACCGGCGCGATATATTGTTCAAACAGGCGGGCCTGGTCTTCGAGATTGCGGGCCTGCATCATCTTGCTCATGTCGCCACCCATCAGGCGCACGAAGAAATGGGCAAAACCGATGAAATTGCCGAGCAGGCCATGCTGATACGCCTGGCTGGTGAAATAATGGTAGCGTGGCTTGCCTGATAAAGAGCGGCTTTCCCAGAAGTTGCTGGCATCGTCTGACAATTGCTGACGTATATGCCGCTTATATCTTTTCAGGTTGTCAGTGTGATTGGCATCGCCAAGAAAAGCCAGCACAGCCTGGTAATCAGGCAAATGCTTGATCGCCTTTTTTTTCATGTCCAGCATGGCGAGGTGGGCGGCATTTAAATCTACGGCATGCACAGCCGCTGGTTCTGCCGACAAATAGGCGAGAGCATTGCAACCACCTGAAGAAATCGTCAGGATATTCGCGCCTGGCTTGAGTTGCAGGGCATCAAGGTCAGATTGCGGATCTTCCCAGATCTGGGCATAGACGAGGCGGCTGAACCAGTGCGCAAACAGCTTGTCTGCCACACCCTTGAGGCCGGACGTGGTGGAATTGAAAACGGCACTGTCTATCAAGGATTTGGTGGACATGCTGGTCTCCGCTTATGGTTTAGATAAGGAAGACTTTAAGATGGTCAGGTGACAGGCAAGTGACAGCTCTGTGAATATTCGATGAAAAACAGATAAGTAAACTACAAAAACAACGAAGTTCAGAATGCCAGCTTTATGCCACCTTATTCCGGCAAGGCGGATAAGGATATTCCGCCTGACGTATCAGCCCGGGCGTTCTGTGGACAAGCGGCGTCTGCGCGTGCGGATGAACAACATCAGTTGATAGGCAAAATACAGCGACGCCACCACTGGCATTGAAGCCACCAGTACAAACAGGCCACCTGACAAAGGAACCGGCCCCGACCAGACTTGTATCGGAATATCAGGCTTGCTGCTTTTTGGCGGTGCCGCCATCCTGGGTGTGTCTATTTGTACACCACCCTGCTTGGACAAATCTTCGGGAGCAACGACAAATACAGCTTGTGTGCCCTGGCCAGGTTTAACCGTCGTGGACGGTGTTGATGCATTCACTGCCGGTGCAGCGAAAATGGCTGCACCCGGCAGTTGCATTGCCAGTAGTAATACAAATGTAGACGCAGACTTCAGGGGAAACTTGGATTTCATTGATGCAATCAGACCAGGGATTTCAAACTCACAGAGAGCCGTTTACCCTGATCTTGCCGGATAAAAGGCTTTCACTATTTTTGTTCAGCGATTTTTTTCAGGTTGGCCAGGCCAGCTTCAAAATCAGGACCCACCATTTTATCCATAAATGGTGCGAATAGCTTCATCATCAGGTTGCCTTCACTGGTTCCATGCATATTCCAGGTGACTTTCGTGCCATCGCCTTGTTTTTCAAGCAAGAAAGCACCTGTAGAAGGTTTGCCCATGCCTTCGAAATGCAGTTCATAGTCGAGTTTTTGCGGCGCGTTGACTTGAGTAAACTTCATGCCGCCATTACCCTGACTTTTGCTTTTCCAGTCCCAGGCAGCACCGGGGCCAGATTCCGGACCTGAATACTGCATTTCCATGGCAGGGTCACGCTGGTTCCAGACGGACCAGTTTTTCCATTCTTTGGTCACACTGATCAAGGGAAAGATTTTTTCTGGTGCGGCGCTGATGGTCGTACTGCGGCTGACCTCGTATTCATTTGGCAGGCTGTACGCAACGGCGAGAATGATGATGACCAGGGTCAGGAGAATACCGGCTATCCATTTGATGATTTTCATTTTTTAGCTCCAGTTGAGATGGGTAAGACCGTGTTGTACAACAACGGCACAAGAATTGCATACGAGTTGCATAAGGGTGGAAAAGGTTTTAACAAGCTTCTGTACTGCTTAACGTATTCTTCCTATAGCGACTTCCCAGTTTTGCATGAGTGTGCCGGCCTCATCACGGCTCATGGTTGGCAGAAACTGTCTGTCCATCTGCCATAAAGATGCACATTCATCGATACCCTGATAAATACCTGTCGCCAGGCCCGCCAAGTAGGCGGCACCAAGCGCTGTTGTTTCCGTGATTTTCGGTCGTATGACGGGTATGCCCAATAAATTTGCCTGGAATTGCAGCAAGAGATTATTGGCTGCCGCCCCACCGTCGACACGCAACTCTGAAATCGGAAAAACGGCATCCTTCACCATGGCCTGCAATAAGGCCGTGCTTTGAAAAGCTATGGATTCCAGTGCAGCGCGGGCGATATGGGCAACGGTACTGCCGCGGCTCAAACCCAATATGGCACCTTTGGCCGACGGTACCCAATACGGTGCGCCAAGACCGGTGAACGAAGGCACGAATACCACGCCACCTGAATCCGGCACGCTGGCTGCCAGTTCTTCGACATCTGGCGAATGTTGTATCGCTTTCAGGCCATCACGCAGCCATTGCACGACGGCACCACCAATAAATACACTGCCTTCGAGGGCATATTGCGTCCGGCTATCCGTCTGGCAGGCGGCTGTGCTGATAAGGCCGTTTTGTGAGGTCGGACAATTTTCACCCGTATGCATGAGCATGAAGCAGCCCGTGCCATAGGTATTTTTTGCCATGCCCGGCGTAAAACAAGCCTGACCAAACAGGGCAGCCTGCTGGTCACCGGCAATACCGGCGATGGGTATGGCTTTGCCAAATAAAGTGGTTTCCCCAAAAATATGGCTGGACGGTAAAACTTCGGGCAAGACAGCAGCGGGAATATCAAAGCAGTCGAGCAATTCCTGGTCCCACTGGCCCTGGTGGATATTGAACAGCATGGTGCGCGAAGCATTGCTGACATCAGTGACATGCAGTTTGCCTTCACTAAGTTGCCAGGCCAGCCAGCTGTCGACCGTGCCAAAAGCCAGTTCACCGGCCTGGGCACGACGTCTTGCATCTGGCAGGTGGTCAAGCAGCCATTTCAATTTGGTCGCTGAAAAATACGGGTCGAGGATAAGGCCGGTTTTGGCCTGTATCAGCGCCGCATGGCCTTGTTGGCGCAGTTGTTCACAATACGCTTCAGTGCGCCGGTCTTGCCAGACGATGGCATTGGCCAGGGCCTGCCCGGTTTTCTTGTCCCATAAGACGGTGGTTTCGCGCTGATTGGTGATACCCAATGCAGCGATGTCAGCGGCCTGCAGGCCGGCTTTTGCCAATACCTGCTGGCAGGTGGCGAGCTGGCTTTGCCAGATTTCACTGGCGTCATGTTCGACCCAGCCAGGCTGGGGAAAAATCTGGCGAAATTCCTGCTGGACAGATGCAATCAGTTGCCCCGTTTCATTGAAAATAATGCTGCGCGAGCTGGAGGTACCCTGATCAAGAGCAAGCAGATAAGCCATATGTGTCCTTCATATCCTTAAATATTCTGGTTGGCATGACAAATTGTGGCAAAAATCCTGGAATTTGCTATAGTCGTTATGAATTTACTATTATCAATTGAGCAAAGCAAGAAAGGTATAACGTGCCGGGATTATTCAGTTTTGTATTGTCTCTACTTGCCCTGATACTCATTGCCTTTGGCATCATGCGTAAAAGCCGCCACCTGATGAGCATGGCGTTTCTTGCCATGATCGCAGCGGCCTTGCTGGGCTGGTATCAGTATATTTTTCCAGAGGGCCTGAATATTCTATTTTTTACCGGAACGCTGGCAACAGTACTGGCGGTTTCCAGCTTCTTTTATGCGATTTATTCTTATGAGTCGGCCTGGGCAGACCTTTAAGCTGAATTTTCAGCATACTTCATTAGCGTACTTCAAGTAATTCAATTTCAAAAATCAGTGTGGCGTTAGGGGGGATGACGCCATTTCCCGCACCGCGTGCACCGTAGGCCAGTTCGGCCGGTATGATCAGCGTGCGCTTTCCGCCCACACGCATGCCCTCGACACCCTGATCCCAGCCTTTGATGACACGTCCAGCACCCAGGGTAAACGTGAACGGTGGGCGGCCTTTGGAACTGTCAAACAGCTTGCCCTGCTCTTTTTTGGCAAAGGGATCATGCAGCCAGCCTGTGTATTGAACGAATACTGAATTGCCTGTGTGTGCTTCCCTGCCATTCCCGACGACCTGGTCAATTTTTTGTACTGTCGGCCCGGTGACCATGCTTTCTGCCGGTGCAGAAGCCGGTGTCTGGGCATTGCTGGCAGGCGTGTATAAGAAAGCACAGGCCAACAGAGTGCCAGTCAGGGTCATCAGGAAACGGTTTTTCATGTATTTATCCTTATTGAGGTGGATATGGGATTGCAGCAGTCTATTTTTTACCTACTTGTTTTTTGAGGCCTGAAGCTTTGCTTCAAAGGCGATATCGAGTTTGCTGGCTTTTTTTGGCGCCAGTTTCTTGATGCTGTTGACGAAGGCGACAAACTCATCCATTTCCATGGGTTCGTTCAGCGGTTCTGCTTCGTCATCGCCATTGGCGAGTATCAGAAAAAATCGCCCGTCTGCCATGGTGACCATGGAATAGGGGGCATTGTTGCTGCGTTCGCGCAGGCGGTTGACTGCGGCGCTGACCCGGGTTGAGCGCGCCATTATTTGATACCGTATTTGCGCATGATTTTTTCCATGGTGCCGTCGTTATCGAGGTCTTTATTGATTTTGTTATAGAGGTCTATGCGTTGTTTGTCCATGCGGATATTGCACAGCATATTCAATTCTATGCTTTTGTATTTAACAGCACGCACAATATCATTGCCGAAGCCCTGTTGCTGGGCGATAGCCATGCCATGCGATTCAGAAACGATCCAGTAATGCAGGCGGTTATTGACCAGCAGGCGTGGATTATCTTCGTCCTGGCTGGCAAATTCGATTTTATAACCCTGCTCACTCAGTTGCAGCCCGGTCGCCGCGTTCTTGTAAGAACCGATGGAATAAGGTTTGGCATCTTCAAAATTTTTCAATACCCGGCCATCATTCTTGCGGCCATACAAGACCCAGTTATCGTTCACCAGCGGGCCTACCCATTTATAGAAATTTTCTCTGTCTGGCGTACGGCGGAAACCAAACAGGCAGGTATTGTCTTCATTCAGTGCAGCATGCAGACCACGTGCCAGCGAGGTACTGCTGATGGTGCTGGTATCGCCCGCACGTCTGACGATTTCCAGCATTTTTTCTGTCAATGCTCCCTGAATTTCACCGGTTTTGGGGTCGGTATGCGTGAAGGGTGCAAATTCCTGTATCAATAACTTCATGTTTTCGGCGTGCGCCAGCGCTGGCAGGGCAGCCAGGCAAAACATCAGCTTGATTGATAAAAATTTCACTACCGTTCTTCCCACATTTTTTTGAGTTTTGGAAATATACCGCTGAATTTTGGTCTTTGGCGGATATTTTGATGGGATATGTGGACTTTTAGCCCCAGATTGGGCGCAGCAAGGCAAAACTGGCCGCAATCATGGCTTCATGTTGTCTTTTTTCCTGGCAGATGAAGCTTAATTCGGTTTGCACGCTGACTGCATCGGCAATCACCAGGCCGTGGGCATGGGCTTCGCGTATGGCGATGGCATCGCGTATCAGACTTAAACCGACACCGGATTTCACCAGATCCAGCATCGATGGTTCCTGGTCAACGAGGGCGACAATGTTTGGCGTGACAGCATGTTCGGCGAAAATCTTGCTTAACAGGCGGTGATGGGCAGATTCTGGCGGTGTCCATAGCCAGGGCAAGGCTGCCAGGCTTTTCCAGCCCTGGCCGGCTACCCGGTTTTTCCAGCCACTGGGGGCCACTACGCGATAAGTGAACTGCGTCAACACCTGGCTATGGCAAGGTGTTTTGCCATCGTCCGGTGCCTGCCCCAGATAAAAACCGACATCCAGCGTACCGGCGCGTATCTGCTGTAATACGGTGCCAGACATGCCCTGCTGTAATTTTGTGGATAACTGTGGATAAGTTTCTACCAGCCGCTTCAGAAAAACCCCGAGACGCGTGAATTCGGGGTCGAGTATCGTTCCTATGGCCAATTCACCAGAGATGGTAGTGTGCAGGGCATCGGCCGCCTGGCGAAATTCTGCCATGCCGGCTACCACCCGCTCGGCATAAGGCAATAGTTTTGCACCATCATTTGTCAAACTCATACCTGTGGCACTGCGATTGAATAATTGCAGCTGTAAAGCATCTTGCAAAGCCTTGATTTGCAGGCTGACTGCGGGCTGGGTGACATGCAGATGCGCTGCGGCGCGCGTCAGATTGCCTTCCCGGGCAACCATGATAAAGGCACGAAGCTGTGTCAGATCCATTATTAGCTATCCTTATGATTGGCTTGATAATAACTCATTGGATTTTGCCAGACTGGTGAATTAATCTCACGCTTCAGGCTTGTTCCATTGTCAGATTTTCTTATCAGGGTTTCTTATGCCAGACGTACTACAGCATTTCATGAATGGTCAGGTTTTCAATTCGACCAGTGGCCGTCAACAAGATGTCTTCAATCCGGCAACCGGCGAAGTCGTCGCCAGCGTGGTGCTGGCGGATATGGGTGAAGTCAATGCCGTGGTCGCCGCTGCCAAAGCAGCCGCGCCTGCGTGGGCTGAAACAGCACCCTTAAGGCGTGCCCGCGTCATGTTCAAGTTCAAGGAGTTACTCGACCAGCATCATAAGGAGCTGGCCACCCTGATCACGCGTGAACATGGCAAGGTCTTGTCTGACGCCATGGGCGAAGTCACACGCGGTATAGAAATTGTTGAATTTGCCTGCGGTATGCCGCAGCTGTTGAAATCACAATTTTCTGACAATATCGGTGGTGGTATCGATAACTACAACCTGCGCCAGCCCCTGGGGGTGACGGCGGGTATCACACCTTTCAATTTTCCTTTCATGGTGCCGATGTGGATGGCACCGCTGGCGATTGCGACTGGTAATACTTTCATCCTGAAGCCGTCAGAGCGCGACCCTTCATGTGCATTGCTGATTGCCGAGTTGCTGAAGAAGGCAGGTTTGCCAGATGGTGTCTTCAATGTCTTGCAAGGGGACAAAGTGGCGGTTGATGGCTTGTTGCAACACCCTGATGTATCGGCCATTTCCTTTGTCGGCTCTACACCGATCGCTGAATACATCTACAGCGAAGGTACACGCATGGGCAAGCGCGTGCAGGCTTTGGGTGGCGCAAAAAACCACCTGGTTGTCATGCCTGACGCCAATCTGGAACAGGCTGTGGATGCACTGATGGGCGCTGCCTATGGATCTGCCGGTGAACGCTGCATGGCCATTTCTGTTGCCGTTGCTGTCGGTAATATTGCCGACAAACTCGTCGATGCGCTGATACCGCGCGTGCAAGCCCTGACCATCAAGAATGGCATGGAAGCTGATGCCGAAATGGGGCCGGTGGTGACGGCACAACACAAGGCCAAAATTATTTCGTATATCGATGAAGGCATTGCCGAGGGCGCGCAGTTGCTGGTCGATGGCCGTGGCATTCAGGTGCCTGGGCATGAAGGCGGTTTCTTCCTCGGTGGCTGTCTGTTTGATCATGTGAAAGAGGGCATGAAAATCCATCGCGAGGAAATTTTCGGCCCGGTTTTGTGCATAGTCCGTGTGCCGGATTTTGCGTCAGCGCTGGAACTGATCAACCGTCATGAATTTGGCAATGGCGTATCGCTGTTCACGTCTGACGGTAACACCGCGCGCGAATTTTCCCGCCGCATACAGGTTGGCATGGTGGGCATCAATGTGCCGATTCCCGTGCCTATGGCCTGGCATTCTTTTGGAGGCTGGAAGCGCTCGCTGTTTGGTGATGTGCATGCCTATGGGGAAGAAGGGATACGGTTTTATACGCGGTATAAATCGATCATGCAGCGCTGGCCAGATAGCATAGGCAAGGGTGCTGAGTTTACGATGCCGGTAGCGAAATAATTTGATTTACTCCTTCTCTTTCAAGAAGAAGGATGGGATGAGATAGGGGTTTGCCAATAAGCGATAATTAAATTAACGTCGCTCCAGCGCAGGCTGGAGCCCAGCGGCGTTCGTTGCATGCCGTGCTTTGATTCAGTTGCTTGCCCTTTGTGGACACGAGCCGGGTCTCGGCCCGGCGGCCGAGATACTTTCTTTGCTTCGCCAAAAGTAAGTATCCAAAGAAAAGGCGACCGCAGACTTGCTCCCTTCGGGAGTGCCCGTTTGTGCAATACAAAAAATGGGAAATGAAGGAAACTCGCTGCGCTCAGACAGCCTTCATTTCTGATCCATTTTCTGTACTGCACAAACGGCGGCGTCCCAAGCGGGGTGAATCAAAGGCGAAAATCAAAAGCAAAGTCAAAACCAGCAGTACAACACCATAGCTTGTTAATTTCATCTAGTATCAGTCATCGTATTGAAACTGAAAACGACCGAGTCACTCAACCAACATCAACCGGAGCCACCATGCTGACGATGCAAACCCTCTGCCCTCATCCGATTATCCAGGCGCCTATGGCGGGTGGTGCGACCACACCCGAACTGGTGGCGGCCGTGTCGAATGCCGGGGGGCTGGGGTCGCTGGCGGCGCCTTTGCTGGCACCTTTGGCAATCATCGAGCAGGCTGAGCATATCCGTCGCCTGACGGACAAACCATTTGCCATCAATCTGTTTGTGCAGACGCGGCCACAGATAGATTTTGCTGCGCTGGAATCAGCCAAGCTGTTGCTGCAAGGGGTTTGCAGGGAACTGGGCTGGGATAGCCTGCCTACGCCTACCCGCTGGTGTGAAGATTTTGAGGCACAGCTTGATGCCCTGATCACGGCGCGTCCGGCGGTAGCCAGTTTTACTTTTGATGTCTTGCATGGTAGCCAGATGCAGCGTCTGCATGATGCCGGGATTTTGGTGGTGGGTACGGCCACCAATTTGCCTGAAGCCATCGTCTGGCAAGCGATGGGGGCGGATGCCGTATGTTTGCAGGGCGTTGAAGCCGGTGGCCACCGCGGTACTTTCATCGGCGCGCAAAAAGACTCAAGCCTGGGCATTTCTGCCTTATTGGCAGCATGCCGGCCACATCTGCATATCCCTGTCATCGCGGCTGGCGGCATCATGGATGGCAAGGCAATTACCGATGCGCTGGCAGCGGGTGCTGACATGGTGCAGATGGGCTCGGCATTTTTGACGACCAGAGAATCGGGTATCAACCAGGCTTATAAACAACGCCTGCTGGAAGCAAGATCGGATACGACGCGGCAGACACGGGCTTTTTCAGGCCGGATTGCACGTGGCCTCGATAATCATTTCATGCAGGTCATGGCCGAGGTTGCCGACAAGGTACCAGCCTACCCCATACAAAATGCGCTGACCGGGGCCATACGTGCGGCGGCAGCCAAGGACAACCGTACAGAATTCATGTCGCTGTGGGTAGGCCAGGGCGTGGCTGCCAGCAGGGACTTACCGGTGGCCGAACTGATGGCCGTGCTGGTCGCTGAAATGCAAGCCTGAGTCCGGGCTTATCAGAAGAAAAAAGGAAAATAAGCATGGAAGCAGCAGGACAATTCGATTACATCGTCATCGGGGCAGGTACGGCAGGTTGCGTGCTGGCCAATCGCCTGTCGAAAAACCCTGGTCATCGTGTCTTGCTGATCGAAGCTGGTGGCAAGGATGACTATATGTGGATACATATCCCGGTAGGCTATCTGTATTGCATCAATAATCCGCGTACCGACTGGATGTTCCGTACCGAGGCAGAGGCCGGGTTGAACGGGCGCAGCCTGATTTATCCGCGCGGCAAGGTGCTGGGGGGGTCTTCATCCATCAATGGCATGATTTACATGCGCGGGCAGGAAGGCGATTACCAGCATTGGGCTAAACTGACCGGCGACGATAGCTGGTGCTGGGACAATGTCTTGCCCCTGTTTAAGAAGAGCGAAGACCATTACAACGGCAGTTCCGAGTTCCATGGCAGCGGTGGTGAATGGCGGGTGGAAAAACAACGCCTGTCGTGGGAAATCCTGGATGCTTTCCGCAATGCCGCAGCAGAAGTGGGCATCCCCAAGACCGATGACTTCAACCGTGGCGACAATGAAGGTTGTGGCTATTTCGATGTGAACCAGAAACGCGGGGTGCGCTGGAATGCGGCCAAGGCTTTTCTGAAACCGGCCGCAACACGGAGCAATCTCACCATCATGACCGGTTGCCAGGTCAGACGCTTGTGTATTGTGAATGACGAACAGGGCAAGCGTTGCAGTGGTGTCGAATTTGTCGGCGGCGGCCGCACCTGGTTTGCCGAATCAGTGAAAGAAACCGTCCTGGCTGCCGGTGCAATTGGTTCACCGCAAATCCTGCAACATTCAGGCATAGGTGATGCCGGTCATCTGCAACACGTTGGCGTGCCTGTTGTACATGATTTGCCTGGTGTCGGGGCGAATTTGCAAGACCATTTGCAGATCCGTTCATCGTTCAAAATCAATGGCGCAAAGACCCTGAACAAGATGGCAAACAGCCTGCTGGGCAAAGCACGCATAGGCCTGGAATATGCGCTGTTTCAAAGCGGACCCATGTCGATGGCACCTTCGCAACTGGGCGCCTTTACCCGCTCAGATGCCTCCCAGGTCGCGCCCAACCTGCAATACCATGTACAGCCATTGTCTCTGGAAAAGTTTGGCGATCCCTTGCATGATTTCCCTGCGTTTACGGCCAGTGTCTGTAATTTGCGCCCTACGTCACGTGGCCATGTGCGCATTGCTGACAATGATGCCTTTGCTGCTCCCAAAATCGTACCGAATTACCTGACCACGCAGGAAGACCGCAAGGTGGCTGCGGCTTCTTTGACGCTGACACGCAAAATCGTCGCTGCACCAGCTTTGCAAAAATACCGGCCTGAGGAAATGAAACCGGGCGCACAATTCATTACCGAAGAAGAACTGGCAAATGCTGCCGGTGACATAGGCACGACGATATTCCACCCCGTAGGTACCTGCAAGATGGGGCGGATGGACGACAAGATGGCTGTGGTCGACAGCGCCTTGAGAGTACGTGGTATCGCGGGTTTGCGTGTGGCAGATGCATCAGTCATGCCAACCATAACTTCTGGTAATACCAACTCACCAACAATAATGATTGCCGAGAAGGCGGCAAAGAGTATATTGGAAGGTTAACTGACGATTAAATTTTCTGCCTGGAAAGAGGCGTGCCGGTTTTGATTGGGAAAACACCTTCGAATTGCAAGGCATGTTGCGTCTGAACCTGCCCCGGTTTAGACTCGTTCGCAATCCTGAAACAGAATTTTGTACACCACATACAGTAGTTATACCGTATTGTTGAGAGAACAGTTTGCTGGTTACTATCAAAAGCTAATAAAAATTCTGGTAAATTGCCAGAACAGTTGTCGCGTTGGACCAAGAGCCACAGGACTTGAACAGAATTGCCCCGCTAAGGCGAAGCCGCACCGGAACCGTGCGGTCAAGTTGCAACATAGCGGGCTGGTTTTGCTTGAGTACCACACAAGCCAGACAATAAGGAGAAGAGATGACCGACGTCATCCTGGAGACAAAGCGCCTGACCAAAGAGTTCAAGGGCTTCACTGCTGTGAGCGAAGTTAATTTGCAGGTGCAGCGTGGGCATATCCACGCCCTGATCGGCCCTAACGGTGCCGGCAAGACCACCTGTTTCAATTTACTGACCAAATTTCTTGTCCCGACTTCGGGACAAATCCTGTTCAATGGCCGCGACATCACCTCGGCCAAACCAGCCCAGATTGCGCGACAGGGCATCATACGTTCATTCCAGATATCGGCAGTGTTCCCGCATCTGACGGTGATGGAAAACGTGCGCATAGGCCTGCAAAGAAAACTCGGCACCTCTTTCCATTTCTGGAAGAGTGAGCAGTCGCTGAACCAGCTCAATGCGCGTGCCATGGAATTGCTGGCCGAAGTTGACCTGACATCATTTGCTGATACCGTGACTGTTGATTTGCCGTATGGCCGCAAGCGCGCGCTGGAAATTGCCACCACACTGGCGATGGAACCTGAAATGATGCTGCTCGATGAACCGACGCAGGGTATGGGCCATGAAGATGTGCACCGCGTGACCGAGCTCATCAAGAAGGTGTCGGCTGGTCGCACCATCCTCATGGTGGAACACAATATGAATGTCGTGTCCGGTATTTGCGACAAGATCTCTGTCTTGCAGCGGGGTGCCATGCTGGCCGAGGGCACTTACAAAGAAGTCTCTACCAATCCCAAAGTCATGGAAGCCTATATGGGCAGCACCAGTGCTGAACTGGAAGGGGCACATGCATGAGTATGAATACTAGCCCGGCACTTGAAATCACTGGCCTGCAAGCCTGGTACGGTGAATCGCATATCCTGCATGATGTGAACCTGCAGGTGAACCAGGGTGAAGTCGTCACCATCCTTGGCCGCAACGGCGCTGGCCGTACGACCACCATGCGCGCCATCATGGGCCTGACGGGCACCCGCAAAGGCTCGATCAAGATCAACGGTCACGAGGCAATCAACCTGCCTACCTATAAGGTGGCCCATCTGGGCGTTGGTTATTGCCCGGAAGAGCGAGGGATATTTTCCTCCTTATCCACAGAAGAAAACCTGATGCTGCCGCCTTCGGTATCGACCGAGCACAAAGGTATGTCGGTGGCCGAGATCTACGAGATGTTTCCCAACTTGGCCGAGCGTAAAACCAGCCAGGGTACGCGCTTGTCAGGCGGCGAACAGCAAATGCTGGCCGTTGCGCGCATCTTGCGTACGGGTGCGCGTTTATTGCTGCTCGATGAAATATCTGAAGGCCTGGCCCCGGTCATCGTGCAGGCGCTGGCGCGCATGATCACGACTTTGAAATCCAAGGGCTATACCATCGTCATGGTGGAACAGAATTTCCGCTTTGCTGCTCCGCTGGCGGACAGGTTTTATGTGATGGAGCATGGGCAGATCGTTGAAACCTTTGCTGCCGCACAGTTGCAGGAAAAAATGCCGGTCTTGAATGAGTTGTTGGGTGTGTAGGTAAACTGAGCAAAACTGCTTTGCCGTCCTGGTGATGCAGATTAGATAATAAGTGATTGGAGAAGACGCATGAAAGCAAAATTCGCAAAAATTAAAGTAGCAAGTCTCGCTGTATCTGCCGCATTGGCTGGCTTTGCCCTTAATGCAAATGCGCAGATTTCTGGTGACGTAGTCAAAATCGGTTTCATCACTGATATTTCTGGTTTGTATTCTGATATCGACGGCAAAGGCGGTGCAGAAGCCATACGCATGGCGATTGCCGACTTTGGCGGTACTGTCCTGGGTAAAAAAATCGAATTGGTTACCGCTGATCATCAAAACAAGGCTGATATTGCTTCTGCCAAAGCGCAGGAATGGTTTGACCGTGACGGCGTTGATATGTTGATAGGCGGTACCAATTCAGGTACGTCTTTGTCCATGTCTAAAGTGGCTAATGAAAAGAAGAAAGTCTTTATCTCCATCGGTGCTGGCTCTGCCCGCCTGACCAATGAAGAATGCACCCCACATACTGTTCACTATGCTTATGACACGGTGGCATTGGCCAAAGGCACAGGTTCTGCCGTCGTCAAGCAAGGTGGTAAAAGCTGGTATTTCCTGACTGCCGATTATGCGTTTGGCGCATCCCTGGAAAGTGATACGGCCAATGTTGTCAAAGCCAATGGCGGTACAGTTGCAGGTTCAGTCAAACATCCATTGTCGGCATCTGATTTTTCTTCCTTCCTGTTGCAGGCACAAGCTTCCAAAGCACAAATCCTGGGCCTGGCCAATGCCGGTGGCGACACCATCAATGCGGTCAAAGCCGCCAATGAATTTGGCGTCACCAAGACCATGAAGCTGGCAGGTTTGCTGATGTTTATCAATGACATCCACTCACTGGGCCTGAACGCCACGCAAGGCATGTACCTGACTGACAGCTGGTACTGGAACCAGAATGAAGAGGCGCGCAAATGGTCACGCCGTTACTTCGAAAAAATGAAGAAGATGCCTTCCAGCCTGCAAGCGGCTGATTATTCTGCAACGCTGACTTACCTCAATGCCGTCAAGGCTGCCGGTAGCGATGACACTGCAAAAGTCATGGAAAAACTGAAGAGCATGAAGATCAATGACATCTATGCCAAAAACGGTTATGTCCGCGGCGATGGCAGCATGATCCATGATATGTATCTGATGCAGGTGAAAACCAGCGCTGAATCGAAAGAGCCATGGGATTATTACAAAGTGGCGCAGACGATTCCGGGTGAACAGGCCTTCACAACAAAATCCGAATCCAAGTGTGCCCTTTGGAAATAATTGAAATCCAATTCTCGGGCGCATAGCGGCGTTGCAAAGCCTCGCAATACTTTCGTATTGCTATGTTTTGCGCCTTGCTCTGCATCCCGATAATTGAATTTCAAAATCGCCGTTGTTTTAGCTACGTGAAGCATCGTTTAAAAACGATGCTTCAACTGTGTAAAAAGTAGAAACCATCTTATTGAGAGACGTCAGGATTTGATGAGAATGTGGTTAAGGAGGAGTCGGATTTTCTCTTTGCTTTTCTCTATGATTCCATGTCTCTGTGTTGAGAGGTCTTCGCCTTTCCATCCATTTTTATTTAGCGTGCCATGGAAATATTTGGTATTCCGCTGCAAGCGATGCTGAGCCAGCTTTTGCTGGGCTTGGTCAACGGCTCGTTTTACGCGATGCTGTCTCTGGGGCTGGCCGTGATTTTTGGCTTGCTCAATGTGATTAACTTTGCCCATGGTGCCCTGTATATGATGGGTGCCTTCCTTGCGTGGATGGGCATGAATTATTTTGGCGTCAATTACTGGGTCATGCTGCTCGCCGCGCCTTTGCTGGTGGGCTTGTTTGGCATCATCATAGAAAAGACCATGCTGCGCTGGCTGTACAAGCTGGATCATCTGTATGGGTTGTTGCTGACTTTCGGTATTACTTTGCTGCTGGAAGGTGTGTTCCGTTCCATTTATGGTGTATCCGGCCAGCCTTATCAGGTGCCGGAAGCATTGACAGGGGCGACCAATCTGGGCTTCATGATCTTGCCAAATTACCGCGCCTGGGTTGTGGTGGCTTCTTTGGTGGTGTGCTTTGCCACTTGGTTCGTCATCGAAAAAACCAAGCTTGGTGCTTACCTGCGTGCCGGTACTGAAAACCCCAAACTGGTCGAAGCCTTTGGTGTCAATGTACCGCTGATGGTCACGCTGACTTATGGCTTTGGTGTGGCACTGGCCGCCTTTGCCGGCGTGCTGGCAGCGCCTGTCATACAGGTGTCACCACTGATGGGTTCCAACCTGATTATCACGGTGTTTGCGGTGGTGGTGATAGGCGGCATGGGCTCTATCCTGGGTTCGATTTTGACAGGTCTGGGCCTGGGTATTATCGAAGGCCTGACGCGGGTGTTTTATCCTGAGCTGTCGGCCACCGTGGTTTTTATCGTCATGACTATTGTGCTCATGATCCGCCCTGCCGGTCTGTTCGGTAAAGAAAAATAAGGGAGCACCCATGATGAATAAAAAAGTCGGATACGGTATCGCTTTTGCGTTGTTGCTGGCAGCACCGTTTGTCGTGTATCCAGTGTTCCTGATGAAGTTATTGTGTTTCGCCCTGTTTGCCTGTGCCTTCAATTTACTCATCGGTTTTACCGGCCTGCTGTCGTTTGGCCATGCAGCGTTTTTCGGCGGTGCCGGTTATATCACCGGCTGGGTATTGCGTGACGCTGGCTTGCCAACCGAACTAGGTATTTTGTTTGGCGTGGGGGCGGCGGCTCTAATTGGTTTGTTGATGGGCTTGCTGGCGATACGGCGTCAGGGTATTTACTTCACCATGATTACACTGGCGCTGGCGCAGATGCTGTATTTTGTGTTTTTACAGGCCAAGTTCACCGGTGGCGAAGATGGCTTGCAAGGCATACCGCGTGGCAAGCTGTTGGGCATGATAGATCTGACAGTAGACTTGAACCTGTATTACTTGGTGCTGGCCATTGCCATTGCCGGTTTCGCCATCATCATGCGCACGGTGCAATCGCCGTTCGGCCAGGTATTGAAGGCGGTCAAAGAAAATGAACCACGCGCCATCTCGCTCGGTTATGACGTTGATAAATACAAATTGCTCGCCTTTGTTTTGTCTGCAGCCATCGCTGGCTTGGCAGGTGCCACCAAAACGCTGATATTCAGCTCAGAGACGCTGACGGATGCGCACTGGTCCATGTCAGGCCTGGTGGTCTTGATGACCTTGGTGGGCGGTCTGGGCACGCTGGTGGGCCCGATAGTTGGCGCTGTCATCATCATCGCCCTGGAAAACAAACTCGGTGACCTGGGCAACCTGCTGGCGAATGTGACGACGGTGGAATGGTTCCGCACTATCGGCGATTCCGTCACCATTGTTACCGGCCTGATTTTCATCGTCTGTGTACTGGCTTTCCGCCGCGGTATTGTAGGTGAATTGATGGCTTATGTGGAACGCTCTGGAAAGACCAAGACAGGTTAGGGTATAAACATGCTCTGCTTGAAGACAGCCTCGCGAAGAAATTCGCGGGGCTTTTTTTATGCAAGGGTGACAGGAAATGATTCGTCGTTCATTATCTGCTTTGCCAACATAATATATTCAACATATAGAAAACCAATTCGTGAAAAAATTACTGTGCCTCTTGTTTGCCTTTCCCGCATTGCATGCCCATGCAGAAACCTCACCCTTTGAACAAGTATTCGATGCCATCAGCAACCCCAGGGTTTTCGATATGTCGTTCAGCAAAATTCTGGCGCCGCTGAATGGTTTGTGCAAGAAAAGTACACGTACCGGTGTTGACCTGATTAAAAATGGTAACGTTGAATGCACTAAAAATACCGATGTCGAGAGCCTGACAATTTCAGGTAGTGAGACGCCAACGGTCAGTATGATACAGGCGAGTTTTACTGGTGCCGACAAGTGTGAGGCAATGAAAAAAATCCTGGTCGAGCGTTTTGGCAAGCCGGGCAAGACAAGTGGTGCATGCGATGTGAGCTGGAATTTGAAGCCCTTGAAAAAAGGCGGGCCAAGGCGCGTAGCAGGCATCGAAGCCGCCAAAGACAAGATTTATTTTTCTTATGCTGAAGAGCAAGGCTAGTTGCCTGAAGCCATAGCCATACTTCATTTGCTGACGCCCTTGTCTGGAAACGACAGGGTAAAACAGAGGGTATTTTCCTGCGTCAGATAGGTCACATCGGCCGCACCATGATGCAGATGCACGATGGCACGCACGATGGACAGGCCCAGGCCGTTCGATTCCGTGTAGGCACTGCGTGATGCATCGCCGCGATAAAAGCGATCGAACATGCGGTCTGTATCGGGTGGCTGTGGTGCCTCACATTGATTGATGACAGAGATCGCCGCAACCCCTTCATTTTGGCCGCTGATCAGCTGGATTGCCGTACCGGATTTGCCATAGCGTATGGCATTCAATACCAGGTTATTGACAGCGCGACGCCACATGATGAGGTTGGCAAAGATGCTGCCATTTGCCGTGACTTCAAAGCGCATCTGTTTTTCTTCCGCCAGTGGTTCAAAATAGTCGGCGATCTTTTCCAGCTCAGCCGCCATATCAATTTCTACCCGGTCTGCGACCACTGTGTCCTGGTCGGCATTGGCGAGAAACAGGATGTTTTCTATGATGCGTGCCATGCGGGATAATTCTTCCACATTCGATTCCAGTACCTGCTCATATTCAGTCGCACTTCTGGCCTGGCGCAGGGCGACTTGCGACTGACCCATCATGATGTTGACGGGCGTACGCACTTCGTGAGCGAGGTCGGCAGAAAACTGGTTCAGATGCTGGTAGCCTTTTTCCAGCCTGTCGAGCATGGCATCAAACGCCTCAGTCAGTGAGCGTAATTCCGGCGGGGCGTCTTGCATGCCAAAGCGCACCGACAATTTTGCCGGGGTAATTTCTGCTGCTTTGTCATGCATGAGTTGGATGGGCCGCAGACCACGGCGAAGGATGATGAAAGCCAGTGCCGTGGTCAGCAGGGCGGTGAGGGCGACTGCGGCCATGACGCGGTACAGATAGGTGGACAGGACCCTGGATTCCTGGGTCATGACGTAGGCTGCCGTGATCTCTATCTCATCCTTGTTGCTACCCAGCCTGGCCAGCGCGCTTACCCAGCGCACACGCACGCCATTGTCGGATTGCCCGGTATGCAGTGCATCGATGCTGATGGCTGTTCCTACCGGCACCGCAGGCATGGCGGGTGGGGGCAGCTTGCCGGGGTTCACCTGTATAAACGGCGCGTCACCAACACGTTTGAAAATGCGCACGTCTTGTTCATTGCCTAGCATGCTTTCAAACAAGCCCGGACGTTCTTCCATCTGCTGGATGTCGTACAGGTCATGGAAGAGATTGCGGAAATGTTCCACCCTGCCTATCAGGGTATAGTCAGCGCGCATCTCCATCGCCTGCCTTACCGACGCATACAGGTAGAAACCCAGTCCGGCCATGACCAGACAGGCCACCAGGCCAAACAGCGCAGCGACGCGGTAGCGCAGTTCCCAGTTGTTCCAGAATCTCATGGCTGGTCCGAAAACATATAGCCTACGCTGCGCACGGTATGGATGAGTTTTTGTTCAAAGGGCGCATCAATTTTTGCACGCAGGCGTTTCACGGCCACATCGACGACATTGGTGTCGCTGTCAAAATTCATGTCCCATACCTGGGATGCGATAACGGAGCGGGACAGGGCTTCACCCTGTCGTTTGATGAGCAAATGCAGCAGCATGAATTCTTTTTTTGTCAGCACGATCTGCACGCCCTGCCGTGTGACCCTGTGTTTGATCGCATCAAATTGCAGGTCACCGATCTGGAACATATCTGCATCACGGGTGTCACGGGTAACGCCGCGACGCAGTATGGTGCGCACGCGCAATAACAGTTCTGCAAATGAAAATGGTTTGACGAGGTAATCATCGGCACCCAGTTGCAGGCCTTTAATCTTGTCGTCGAGACGGTCTTTCGCGGTCAGGAAAATTACCGGCACATCACGCCTGGCACGCAGCGCGCTGAGCAAGGTCCAGCCATCCATGCCCGGCATCATGACGTCAAGGATAATCAGCTCATGCTCACCTTCCAGTGCCAGGTGCAATCCATCTATGCCATTGCGGGCGAGGTCAACGGCATAGCCGGATTCCTGAAAACCTTTCTTCAGGTAGTCACCGGTTTTTTGATCATCTTCAATGACGAGTAGGGTCATTTGTCGTCCTGTTATTGCTGCTGCACACAAATCATGAAAATGATTTTACCTCCTGACCCTGCATTTCAGGATGACAAATTTGTCATCCAAAAGACATGAGAAGTTCAGCATCTGCCTTTTAAGATGCGGGGACAGTTTTCCATCATTGAGAGGGGTTTTTCATGCGTAGTTGCAATTCCAGCTTCTTATGGCATTTGGCAGTAGCGCTTAGTCTCGGCCTGTCCGCTGCTGTGACCAGCGCCCAGGAAGCACATCACCACCACGGTAATGCCACGACATCAGGCCCGCCACCAGTGTTTGTCGCCAGCACAGCAAAGCCCTTCGCCAAGCTGATGGATGATGCCATGGCCGTCATGGATGACGGCATGCAGCGCGCCTATATGAACGGTGTTTCGGAACATGATTTCATCACGATGATGATCCCGCATCACCAGGGTGCGGTGGATATGGCTAAAGGGATGCTGCTGTACACCACAGACCCGGAAATCCGCAATCTGGCGCTTGGCATCATTACGGAACAGCAAAACGAAATCCGCCTCATGCAAGCCTGGCTGAAACATCACGCTGATGATTCAGAGAAAAAATAAATCCTTCCCTCACGAAAAATGAATTTCATGAAAAAATCTTCTTATCTACTGGCTGCCGCTGCAATGGGTTTGCTTTTGCCATCTGCACAGGCCCTGCCGCCACCACAAGACCGTGTCTACACAGCAGATCAGAACAGCAATACGGTGTCTGTATTCAATCCCGCCACGAATACCCTGGTTGGGCAGATACGCCTTGGCAATGCGCGCCCCGATGTGCTGTCTCCCTTGTACAAAGGGCAGATCAATGTGCATGGTCTGGGTTTTTCGCCTGACCATAAAACCTTGCTGGCAATTTCGAATGGTTCGAATGCGGTGAGTTTTATCGACACTGCCACCAATAAAGTCAAAGGCACGACTTATGTTGGCCGTTCGCCACATGAAGGTTTTTTCAGCGCCGATGGCAAAGAGGTCTGGGTGGTGGTGCGTGGCGAAGATTACGTGTCTGTGATTGATCCCATCAGCTTCAAGGAAACCCGCCGTATACAGACTGGTCTGGGGCCAGGCATGGTGCAGTTTCATCCTGATGGCAAACTGGCTTTTGTGGTTTCCAGTTTTACGGCGGCTGTCGATGTGGTGGATGTCAGGTCGCATGAGGTAATAAAAAAGATTCCTGTCGTCAGCCCGTTTTCACCGTTCCTGCAATTCACGCCAGACGGGCGGGAAATGTGGATGACGCATAAGGATGTCGGCAAGGTCACACGCATTGATACACGTACCCTGGAAGTCATTGGCGTGTTTGATACCGGCTTTATCACTAACCACATTGCCTTTGCCAAAGTCGGTGGCAGAGTTGTGGCCTATGTCAGCATAGGTGGCGAGAATGTGGTCAAGGTTTATACCACGGACAAGAATACAGAATTGCTGGCGACAATTGCTACCGGCGCTTTGCCGCATGGCATCTGGACTTCTGATGACAGCAGTCGTGTGTATGTTGGTCTCGAAAATGGCGATGGGGTGGAAGTCATCGATACCGCCAGCAACAAGGTGCTTGCCCATATGGGGGGCGGCCAAGCACCGCAGGCGCTGGTGTATTTGTCGCATGTGGTGGAAAGCGGCGACGGCAGCGCCAATCTGTTAGCGCGTGGCAATGGCGAGCCCAGCAATATCCGTTTGCAGCCCGTCAAGGGTGATGCCCGTGGTTTTGTGGTCTTGCGTAATCTGGGTGTGGTCGATGCGCTGGAAGTGTCGCTGTTCAAGCTGAAGCCGGGCACGACTTATAGCGTGTATGTGAATGGGCAGGCGAGTGTGAGTGGTGTCTTCAGGACGGATGCGAAGGGCGCGGTGAATGGCACGATGATAGGGCCAGTCAGGGAGTTGGTTGCGCCTGAGGGAAAAAGTGCAGGCACCATTAATCATATCGTAGTGATGGAAGGTGGTGCTCCTGTAGATCAGGCGAATGCGGTACTGGTTGATTCTATCTGATGCTTATTTGACGCTTATTTGACGCTGTGACCAGATGCCGCCCATGCAGCATCTGGCTTTATTCTGACCTTATTTCTCTCTACAGGGCTGCTGCGTAAATTGCCCTGGCGTCTTCCTTCGTCACTTCACGTGGATTATTCCCCAGCAGGCGCGTTTGCAGCATGGCGTCGCTGGCGAGCTGATCCAGGTCTTTCTCGGTGATGCCTACCTGGCTCAGGCGTGTTTCTATGCCTACTCTTACTGCCAGGTCTTCCATGGCCTTGATCATGGCGTGGCAACGCTGTTCTGCCGTGCCTGACGCATCTGGTGCGATGATGGTGGCCAGTTCGGCATACAGGTCTGCTGCATGGCTGGCATTGAAACGCAGCACGTGTGGCAAAACCAGAGAGTTCGACAGACCATGCGGCACATGAAAGATGCCGCCTACCGGATAGGCCAGTGCATGCACCGCAGCACAGGGCGCATTGGCAAAGGACTGGCCGGCCAGCATGGCACCCAGCAACATCGCCTGCCTTGCCGCCAGATTATTACCATTGGTACAGGCTTCATCGATGTTGTTCCAGAGTAACTTTAACGCTTGTACCGCCAGCATGTCCGACAGCGGGTTCTTTTTGTGCCTGGTCGTATACGCTTCTATCGCATGTACCATGGCATCAATGCCGGTGGCGGCAGTGACTTTGGGGGGCAGGCCTGTTGTCAGTTGCGCATCAAGGATGGCGATGTCGGCATACAGTTGTGGTGCGACCACGCCCATCTTGGTAGTGGCACCGGTGGTGACGATGGAGATGGGCGTGACTTCTGATCCGGTACCAGCCGTGGTTGGTATTTGTATCAACGGCAGGCGCTTGCCTTTGACATTGCCTATGCCATACATGGTGGACAGGCTCTGGTCGCTGCCCGCCAGGATGGCAATGAGTTTGGCCACGTCCATGGAGCTGCCGCCACCCAGGCCAACGACCAGTTCTACCTGCAAGCCACGGGCATTGTCCACCGCTTGCAAGACGACTGCTTCTGGCGGATCAGCAATCACGTCTGAGAAAATGCTGACTTTGAGTTGTTCCGTTTCCAGGCTATCAATGACAGGCTGCACCAGGCCGGTACGCAGAAAACCAGCATCGGTCACCAGCAAGACATGCTGAATGCCTGAGAATTGTTGCGTAATAATTTTACCCAGGCGTGCTGCTGCACCGGTTTCATTGATCAGGCTGGGGACGGTCCTAAATTCAAAATCATTCATTTTTCGTTTTCCAAGTTTGCCAATCGTTCTGTATTGTCGAGCGTGTTCCATGCCTACTATAAGCGAAAATTCCGCGGGCTGGTTTTTCAGGTGTTTGTGTCGGAGACAGTCGGGGGTAAAAGACTGAACCATCTGTTTTGTGCAAACCTTCAAGAGCTGTATCTTGTGTTTGCCATGCCTCGTGGGATAAGGTGAGGGTGCATGATGAGCGGCTTTATTGTAGCAGTGCCTTTGCTCCTGCGCGACCTTCCTGCTTTTTATCTGTCAGCCAAAAAAATCAAGTAAAACAAACTCTATAAGACAAGCAATGGACATTTTTCTTTTAGCCCTGGCCGCACTTTTTGCCGGCTTTGTTGATTCTATCGTCGGTGGTGGTGGCTTGGTACAAGTGCCAGCCCTGTTCTCTTTCTTGCCAGGCACAGCGCCAGCAACCTTGCTGGGCACGAACAAATTTGCCGGTATCTGGGGTACTACAGTCGCGGCGAGGAACTATCTGCGTACCGTGAAGTTGCGCTGGGGAATGGTCGTGCCAGCGGCGGTAATGGCATTTTTGTTTTCCTTTGCGGGTGCCTATATGGTGACGCACATCCCACCCACTTATCTACGCAAGGCCCTGCCCTTTATATTGCTGGGCGTAGCGATCTATACCTTTAAAAAGAAAGAGTTCGGTGCAAGCAATGTACCGGTATTTGCAGGTAAGCGTGAAACGCAGATGGCAATGCTGGTGGGTGCAGGGATAGGTTTCTATGATGGTTTTTTTGGCCCTGGTACAGGCAGCTTCTTCATGTTCTTGTTTGTCCGTATCTTTGGGTATGATTTTTTACGGGCCTCAGCTGTGGCGAAAGTGTTGAACGTGGCCTGTAATGCAGCTGCTCTTGCATGGTTTGGTTATAGTGGGCACGTGATCTGGATGCTGGGTTTACTGATGGCAATATGCGGCATTGCTGGTTCTCTACTAGGTAGTCATTTGGCAATTAAACATGGGACTTCATTCGTTCGAAAGATGTTTCTGGGCGTGGTAGTGGCACTGATATGCAAGACTTCCTATGATGCATTTTTGAAGTAACAGGCTGTAGTTTGGCAATTGTTTCACGTGAAACAGTGCATGTAGGATCAGCAGGGAAGGCTTGGCCTTCCCTTTTTTATTTTATGGTGGTGTTTCACGTGAAACAATTTAACGAATGTTTTGCCAAATAAGAAGAGAATCTTTAGCGGGCTAAAGGTTTACTTCCCAAAACAAACTATAATCGTGCCTCCCAGATCCAAGTTGTCAGAAGCTAGCCATGTTTTATCCAAAAGAATTCGATGTCATCGTCGTCGGCGGTGGTCACGCCGGTACTGAAGCCGCCCTTGCCGCTGCACGCATGGGGCAATCTACCCTATTGTTAAGCCATAATATCGAGACCCTTGGTCAGATGTCCTGCAATCCGTCGATAGGCGGTATAGGCAAGGGGCACCTGGTAAAGGAGGTCGATGCGATGGGTGGTGCGATGGCGATTGCTACAGATGAGGCTGGTATACAGTTTCGCATATTGAATTCCTCCAAAGGCCCGGCAGTGCGAGCCACTCGCGCTCAGGCTGACCGCATCCTGTACAAGCAGGCCATACGCAGCCGCCTGGAAAATCAGCCTAACTTATGGCTATTCCAGCAGGCCGTCGATGATTTGCTGGTCGAAGGTAACCGTGTTATTGGTGCGGTGACCCAGGTCGGTATCAAGTTCCGCGCCCGTGCCGTAGTGCTGACAGCAGGTACTTTTCTGGATGGGAAGATCCATGTTGGTCTGAATAATTATTCCGCTGGCAGGGCAGGTGACCCGCCAGCAATATCCCTGTCTGCCCGTTTGAAAGAACTCGCTTTGCCACAGGGACGTTTGAAAACAGGTACGCCACCTCGTATTGATGGCCGCAGCATCGATTTCTCATTGATGCAGGAACAGCCAGGTGATCTTGATCCAGTGCCCGTCTTCTCGTATATGGGTAACACCAGCATGCACCCAAGGCAGGTGCCATGCTGGATTACGCATACGAATGAAAAAACGCACGACATCATCCGTGCCGGCCTGGACCGCAGCCCCATGTACACAGGTGTTATCGAAGGGGTAGGGCCACGCTATTGCCCGTCGATAGAAGACAAGATACACCGCTTCGCCAGCAAGGAGTCACATCAGATCTTCCTGGAGCCTGAAGGCCTGACCACGAATGAGTTCTACCCCAACGGTATCTCTACCAGCCTGCCATTCGATGTGCAGCTGGATCTGGTGCGTTCCATGCGCGGTATGGAAAACGCCTACATCCTGCGTCCTGGCTATGCAATTGAATATGATTACTTTGATCCGCGCGGTTTGAAGTCTTCGCTGGAAACCCGTCAGATAGAGGGTCTGTTCTTTGCAGGCCAGATCAACGGCACGACAGGTTACGAAGAAGCCGCAGCCCAGGGGATGCTGGCAGGCTTGAATGCCGCTTTGCAAACGCAGGGTAAGTCAGCCTGGGTGCCACGCCGTGACGAAGCTTATCTGGGTGTGCTGGTGGATGACCTTATTACCAAGGGTGTGCAAGAGCCTTACCGTATGTTCACCAGCCGTGCCGAATTCCGTCTCAGCCTGCGTGAAGACAATGCCGATATGCGCCTGACCGAGATAGGCCGTCAGCTGGGTTGCGTCAGTGATGCACAATGGCAGCAGTTTGAAGAAAAGCGTGAAAGTGTTTCACGTGAAATGGAAAGACTGCGCTCTACCTGGGTTAATCCGCGCATACTCGCAGATGTCGAAGCAGAGCGTGTTGTCGGCAAGGCGCTAGAGCGTGAATATTCTCTCGCTGATTTATTGCGTCGTCCGCAAGTCACGTATGAAAGCCTGATGAGCTTGCATGGGGTCGAAGGGCAGGCACTGGCTGGTCCGGGTGTAGCAGACCCCGCAGTGCGTGAGCAGGTAGAGATACAGGTTAAATATGCTGGTTACATCGACAGGCAGGCCAAAGAGGTAGAGCGCCATGTGCACTTTGAAAACCTCAAGATGCCAGTCGGTTTTGACTATATGGAAGTCAATGGTTTGTCGATAGAGGTCAGGCAAAAGCTGAACAAGCATCAGCCAGAAAGCCTGGGCCAGTGTGGCCGTATTTCGGGCGTGACACCTGCTGCTATCTCCCTGCTATTGGTACACCTGAAAAAACGCGGCTTTAAAGAATTCATTATTAACAGCGATGCATTAATAGAGGTGGATGCAGATGTAGTTACAGAGGCCGCTGCTGAAGGTGGTGCAGTATGAGCCATGTCGATAGTGCTGCATTAAAACCAGTCTTGAAATCAGGTATCGAAGAATTAGGCCTGGATATCTCGGATGCCCAGCTTGAGCAGATGCTTGCTTATTTAACATTGTTGTCAAAATGGAACTCTGTGTATAACCTGACGGCAATCCGCGACCCTAAAGAAATGGTGAAGCAGCATTTGCTGGATTCCCTGTCTGCCGCACCCGCATTCAAAGAGGCAAAAAATGTGCTGGATGTGGGAGCAGGTGGCGGCTTGCCAGGCATGATGCTGGCGATTACTTATCCACAGCTTAAAGTGGCGATGATAGATACAGTAAGCAAGAAGACTGCTTTTCTGAACCAGGCCAAGACTGAACTGGGCCTGAAAAATGTGACAGTACATACAGGCAGGGTGGAAGCCTTGCAGGTCAAAGATAAATTTGACGTGATTACTTCCAGGGCTTTTTCCGACCTCAGCAATTTCATCAACTGGTCTGGCCATTTGTTGGCAGAGGATGGGCAATTCATCGCCATGAAAGGTGTTGCCCCGAATCAGGAAATCGATAGTATGCCAGCTGGCTGGCAGGTAGAAAAATTGCAGCCTTTGACGGTGCCTGGCTTGCAGGCCGAACGTCACCTGGTCTTTATCAAGAAAACTCCGGCCCCGGCTTGAATTAACAGAAAACCAACATGGCAAAAATCTTTTGTGTAGCAAATCAAAAAGGTGGCGTTGGCAAAACCACGACCACCGTTAACCTCGCCGCTGGTCTGGCAATGCTGGATCAAAGGGTCTTGCTGGTTGACCTTGACCCCCAGGGTAATGCCACCATGGGTGCGGGCATCAATAAATCCAAATTGACTGCTTCTGTCTATGAAGTCTTGCTCGGCATGTCGGATGTGGTGACGGCCAGGGTACGTTCAGAATCCGGCCGTTTCGATGTCTTGCCCGCCAACCGTGAACTGGCCGGTGCTGAAGTCGAGATGGTGTCGCTGGAAAACCGTGACAAGCGCCTGCGTGACGCCTTGTCCAAAGTCGATGGCGACTATGATTTCATCCTGGTTGATTGTCCCCCGGCTTTGTCCATGCTGACACTGAACGGCCTGTGTGCCGCCAATGGCGTGATCATTCCCATGCAGTGTGAATACTATGCGCTTGAGGGCTTGTCCGATCTGGCCAATACGATCAAGAAAGTATCGGCCAACCTGAATCCGGATCTGAAGATAGTTGGTCTGCTGCGCGTGATGTTTGACCCGCGCATGACCCTGTCGCAACAGGTGTCGGATCAACTGGAGCAGCATTTTGGCGACAAGGTCTTTAAAACCCTGATTCCACGTAATGTCCGTCTGGCCGAAGCACCGTCTTATGGTATCCCGGGGGTCGTATTCGACCCGGCATCCAAGGGCGCGCAAGCGTATATCGCTTTCGGCGCGGAAATGGTGGAAAGAATTAAACAACTGGAAAAATGAGCATGGCAATAAAAAAACAAAAGGGCCTGGGACGTGGTCTCGATGCCTTACTCGGCGGTGCTGCCGATTTCGCTGAAGCCGTACCCAATGTCAGCGGCGCACCTACCAGCCTGAATGTGGCGCAAATGCAGGCTGGCAAATACCAGCCACGCACGCGCATGGATGAAGGCGCACTGACCGAACTGGCCGCATCCATCAAGGCCCAGGGCCTGATGCAGCCTATCCTGGTTCGCCCTATCGGTCAGAATAATGGCGTGATCCGCTACGAAATTATTGCCGGTGAACGCCGCTTCCGTGCTTCACAAATGGCGGGCCTGGATGAAGTGCCGGTATTGGTCAAGGATGTCGACGACCAGGCCGCGGCGGCCATGGCCCTGATCGAAAATATCCAGCGCGAAGACTTGAATCCGCTGGAAGAAGCGCAAGGTATACATCGACTGATCACCGATTTTTCTTTTACCCACGAACAGGCGGCAACGGCAGTGGGCCGTTCGCGTAGCGCCGTTTCCAATCTGCTGCGTTTGCTGAACCTGGCCAAGCCGGTACAGACCATGCTGATGGCTGGCGATATCGATATGGGTCATGCGCGTTCCCTGCTGGCCACTGACGCAGCCACTCAAATTCAGCTGGCGAACCAGATTGTTGCCAAACGCATGTCGGTACGCGAAGCAGAAAAACTGGTAGCAAAAACCACGGCAGAAATGGGTGCCAGCAGCAAGCCGCGTGACAAGGCAGAAAAATCACGTGACATCACGCGACTGGAAGAGGAATTGTCTGATTTGCTGGTGACTCAGGTCAGCCTGAAAATGGGTAGCAAGGGCAGGGGACAACTGGTGATAGATTTTGCCGACCTCGACAGCCTCGACGGCATCATCCTGAAGATACGCGGCCAATAAGTTTGACAGAACCATCATGCGGATACTGACTTTACCGGGACTCTATAATTCTGATGCCAGCCACTGGCAAACCCGCTGGGAAATGTTGTTGCCGGACGTATCCAGGGTTCAGCAACAAAATTGGGATACGCCGCAAAGATCAGAATGGGTGGTAACTTTGTCAACAGCCATCAATGCCGCAACAGATGAGGTGGTGCTGGTCGCCCATAGCCTCGGTTGCGCCATGACGGCATGGTGGGTGGCGTCTGGCATGCCTGGTGTGAATGACAAAAACAAGGTCAGGGCAGCCCTGCTGGTGACGCCGCCGGATGTAGGCCGGGCAGATTTTCCGGCAGCCAGTTTTGCTCCCATGCCTTTAGTTGTTTTTCCGTTCCCGGTTTGCGTAGTTGCTTCAGAGAATGATCCCTGGTGTGAGCTACTTTTGACACAGGAATGGGCAAAAAACTGGGGCGCGGAACTGCACCTCGTTGGTGCAAGAGGACATATCAACGGCGAATCCGGTCTGGACAGCTGGGAACAAGGCCAGCAATGGCTTGCCGCATTAATTGCAAAAACAATACGATAGAGGGTATGCACTAAAAACAACCCTCAAATGTCTCATATTGATGCAGCGCATCAAACGTTTGACGTTATAACGCACTACCACGTATAATTCCGTGGTTTTGATCGGCGAGGATTTGCGCTGCCCGGTTATATAGTGGCAACAGCAGCGAATTCAACTGTGATTTGTAAATAATAGGACTTTGAGGCTGAAAAAATCCTGGCGCGACTTGCGCAAGTCCTGAAAAGTGAGGGAAGCATGGCACGTATCATACTGCTGCAACTGGTAGCAGCCCTGGTCGTGACAGTGCTGGCTGGATTGACTGGCAATATTTCTTACACACTTTCTGCCCTGTTCGGCGGAATGTGTTGTGCGATTCCAAATGCCCTGTTCGCGTTGCGCCTGACGATGAGCGCCCGCAGGCCTGGAGGAGCAAACCCGATGAGTTTTTTCATCGGTGAATTTTTCAAAGTTACATTGACGATTGCGCTGATGGCTGCGGTTGTCTTCTTGTACCACGATGTCAACTGGCTGGCCTTTTTGATCGCCTTCATCGTCGTACTGAAAAGCTATTTCATTTTACTCTTTAGGCACCGATCATGAGCGCAACTGAACACGCCCCAACCGCGTCAGAATATATATCCCATCACTTGGGACATCTGACCAATTCGCATATTCCTCAAGAGTCGCTGTGGGATATGTCCTATGTCAATCTTGATACCGTCATCTGGTCTGTCGTCTGCGGCTTGCTGGGCACTATCGTGATGTATCTGGCAGCACGCAAGGCAACTTCCGGTGTTCCTGGCCGTTTCCAGTGCGCAGTTGAAATGCTGTTTGAAATGGTAGACAACAATGCCAAAGGCATCGTTCATGGCAATACCAACTTCATCGCGCCTATGGCTTTGTCGGTATTTGTCTGGGTATTACTGATGAATTCGCTGGATTTCTTGCCAGTCGACCTGTTTTCGCAATGGCTGTTCCCGGCACTGGGCATCAGCGCTGAAACTCATCACCGTGTCGTACCAACGGCAGATTTGAACGGTACCCTGGGTATTTCCATCGGTGTATTTGCCCTGATGATGTACTACAGCTTCAAGATCAAAGGCATAGGCGGTTTCATCAAGGAATTGTTCAGCGCCCCGTTTGGTCCTATGCTGTTCCCTTTCAATCTGGCATTGAATCTGGTTGAGTATGCGGCGAAAACTTTCTCGCTGGGCATGCGGTTGTTTGGCAATATGTTTGCAGGCGAATTGTTGTTCCTGCTGATTGCTGCCTTGTTGGGTGCTTCTGATTCTATCGCTGGTGGTTTTGGTCACCTGGTTCTGGGTTCTGCCTGGTCAGTTTTCCATATTCTGATCGTGCCTCTGCAAGCTTTCATTTTCATGATGTTGACTCTGGTGTACATGGGTCAGGCTCACGAAGCGCATTAATTACAGTTTTTCAGGTTTTTGGTTTTAGTTTTTGGTTTTAGCTTTTGGTATTTTAATTTTTAACTTTTAAGGAGTTTTCTCATGACTAACGTCGCTTTCGTTGCATTGGCTTGTGGTTTGATCATTGGTTTGGGCGCTTTGGGTGCTTGTATCGGTATCGCAATGATGGGTGGTAAATATCTGGAAGCGTCTGCTCGTCAACCAGAATTGATGGACAAACTGCAAGGTAAAATGTTGTTGCTGGCTGGTCTGATCGATGCTGCGTTCATTATCGGTGTTGGTATCGCCATGTTCTTCGCAACTGCAAACCCATTCAAAGGCTAATAGCTTTCCTTTTTCTACTGCAGGTCTTTCTGGCCTGCGGAACGATTAATTTGATAAGGAAACTAAAGTGAATCTGAATCTATCCATGTGGTACCAGGCTGGGGTGTTTTTCATCCTGGCTTTGGTGACTGCGAAATTCATCTGGCCACCAGTGATTGGTGCGATCGATGAGCGCATGAAGCGCATTGCAGACGGTTTGGCTGCTGCTGACAAAGGCAAGGCAGAAATGCTTGCCGCTGAAAAGCGCGTGCAAGCTCAATTGGCTGCTGCTGGTGAAGAAGGCAAAACACATATCATCAACGCAGAAAAGCGCGCTGCTCTGATCATTGAAGAAGCCCGCAACACTGCTGCTGCTGAAGCTGCCCGTATCATCGCTGCTGCCAAAGCAGATGCTGATAACCAAGTAACTAAAGCACGCGAAGAATTGCGCGACCAGGTTGCCACGCTGGCAGTCAAAGGTGCAGAACAAATTCTGAAACGTGAAGTTAACGCATCTGCTCACGCCGATCTGTTGACCCAACTGAAAACCGAGCTGTAATCATGGCCGAACTCGCAACGATCGCTCGTCCTTACGCAGAAGCGCTGTTTCGTGTTGCCCAAACCGGTAACCTGTCCGCCTGGTCGGAACTGGTTACCGAGATGGCACAGGTAGGTGCGCATTCCGATGTACAAGCTCTTGCACACAACCCCAAAGTCTCGGCTGATCAAAAAGCTGAGATTTTCTTGTCTGCGATCAAATCTCCAGTGACTGCTGAAGCGAAAAACTTCATCAACACACTTGCTGACTATGACCGTCTGACTTTGCTGCCGGAAATCGCTTTCCAGTTTCATGCTCTGAAAAACGCCCTCGAAGGCGCTGCAGATGCAGAAGTGATTAGCGCATTTGAATTGTCGGCCGCACAGTTGAGCGAGCTCTCAGTGCTGTTAGAAAAGAAATTTGGCCGCAAGTTGCACCCGACTGTCAAAGTGGATTCCTCTTTGATCGGTGGTGTACGCATCGTGGTTGGTGATCAGGTGCTCGACACGTCGGTACGCGCGAAGCTGCAGAAAATGCACGTCGCCCTGACCGCGTAAGAACGTAATAAATATTAGGAGTTAGTATGCAACTCAACCCATCTGAAATCAGCGAGCTGATCAAGAGCCGGATTCAAGGCCTTGGCGACACAGCTGAGATTCGCAATCAAGGTACGGTTATCTCCGTTACCGACGGTATCTGCCGCATTCACGGTCTGTCTGACGCGATGCAAGGCGAGATGCTGGAATTCCCAGGCAATACATTTGGTCTGGCGCTGAACCTGGAACGTGATTCCGTTGGTGCCGTTATCCTGGGTGACTACGAACACATCTCCGAAGGCGATACAGTTAAATGTACCGGCCGTATTCTGGAAGTGCCTATCGGTCCTGAACTGCGTGGTCGTGTAGTTAACGCGCTGGGTCAGCCTATCGACGGCAAAGGTCCTATCGATGCAAAACTGTCCGCGCCTATCGAAAAGATTGCGCCTGGCGTTATTGCACGTCAATCCGTTTCTGAACCTATGCAAACTGGCCTGAAGTCTATCGACTCCATGGTACCGGTTGGCCGTGGTCAGCGCGAATTGATCATTGGCGATCGTCAAACTGGTAAAACAGCTGTTGCGATCGATGCCGTGATCAATCAAAAAGGTCAAAACGTTACCTGTATCTATGTAGCGATTGGTCAAAAAGCTTCTTCCGTTAAAAACGTTGTGCGCGCTCTCGAAGCCCACGGCGCCATGGAATACACCATCGTTGTTGCTGCTACTGCTGCTGAATCTGCAGCGATGCAATACGTCTCCGCCTACTCCGGTTGCGCGATGGGTGAATACTTCCGTGACCGCGGTCAAGATGCACTGATCATTTATGATGATCTGTCCAAACAAGCTGTTGCTTACCGTCAGGTTTCCCTGTTGCTGCGCCGCCCACCAGGTCGCGAAGCTTACCCAGGTGACGTATTCTATTTGCACAGCCGTCTGCTGGAACGCGCAGCACGCGTTAACCCAGACTACGTTGAAGCTTTCACCAAAGGTGAAGTGAAAGGTAAAACGGGTTCTTTGACAGCATTGCCTATCATTGAAACCCAGGCTGGTGACGTTTCCGCTTTCGTTCCTACCAACGTAATTTCGATTACTGACGGTCAGATCTTCCTGGAAACATCCTTGTTCAATGCCGGTATCCGTCCAGCGATTAACGCTGGTATCTCGGTGTCCCGCGTTGGTGGTGCTGCGCAGACCAAAGTCATCAAAAACTTGTCCGGCGGTATCCGTAATGACTTGGCACAGTACCGTGAATTGGCAGCGTTTGCCCAGTTCGCTTCTGACCTCGATGAAGTAACACGCAAGCAGCTCGATCGTGGTGCCCGCGTGACTGAATTGTTGAAGCAAGCTCAATATGCTCCGTTGTCTATCTCCCTGATGGCCGTTACTCTGTTCTCCGTGAACAAAGGCTTCCTGGATGATGTACCGGTCAAGCAAGTGCTGGCATTCGAAGCAGGCGTGCATGGCTATATGAAAACGAACCATGCAGCATTGCTGCAGAAAATCGAAGAAACCAAGCAACTGGACAAAGATGGTGAAGCTGCCATGGCTGCCGCAATTGCTGATTTCAAAAAAACCGGTTCCTATTAATTTACTGTAGCTAGAAGGAGTCAATACTCATGGCTGCAGGCAAAGAGATACGTGGCAAGATCAAAAGCGTAGAAAATACGAAGAAGATCACTAAGGCGATGGAAATGGTCGCCGCATCCAAAATGCGCAAAGCGCAAGACCGGATGCGTGCGGCTCGCCCGTACAGTGAAAAAATTCGTACGATCACTGCTAACTTGTCACAGGCCAACCCAGAGTACACGCATCCTTTTATGGTGCAACAAGATCTGTCCAAGAAAGTTGGCGTGATTGTTGTAACGACAGATAAAGGTTTGTGTGGCGGTCTCAACACCAACGTGTTGCGTCTGGTCACCAGCAAAATGCGTGAACTCGAAGGTAAGGGTTCAAAGATAGAAGCGGTCGCAATTGGTAATAAAGGTCTCGGCTTCCTGAATCGCGTAGGTGCGCAAGTGGTTTCCCATGTCACACAATTGGGCGACACTCCTCACCTCGACAAACTGATAGGTCCAGTCAAAGTTTTGCTGGATGCGTATCAGGAAGGCAAGCTGGACGCGGTTTACCTGAGTTATACCAAGTTCATCAACACCATGAAGCAAGAGCCGGTGATGGAGCAGTTGTTGCCCCTGACAGCGGACAGGCTCAAGACAGAAAAGAGTGCCCATTCATGGGACTATCTGTATGAGCCAGATGCAGCAACGGTCATTGATGAATTGTTGATACGTTATGTAGAAGCACTGATTTTCCAGGCCGTAGCGGAAAACATGGCATCTGAACAATCGGCCCGTATGGTGGCGATGAAATCAGCAACTGATAACGCAGGTAACGTGATTGGCGAACTGAAACTGGTTTATAACAAAACCCGTCAAGCCGCCATTACCAAAGAGCTCTCCGAGATCGTCGCCGGCGCGGCAGCGGTCTAAACTGAATTTAAATATTAAGAAGGAACGAACATGGCTAATGGCAAAATCGTTCAGTGTATCGGCGCTGTTGTGGACGTTGAATTTCCACGCGACGCGATGCCTAAGATTTATGACGCCTTGAAAATGGAAGGCTCCGAGCTGACATTGGAAGTTCAGCAGCAATTGGGTGACGGCATTGTCCGTACCATTGCTCTGGGTACTTCTGATGGTCTGCGTCGCGGCATGACTATTTCCAACACTGGCAACCCTATCATGGTACCAACCGGCAAAGCAACGCTGGGTCGCATCATGGACGTACTGGGCAATCCTATCGATGAATGCGGTCCTGTCAGCCACGAGCAGACAGCATCCATTCACCGTAAAGCCCCTGCATACGACGAACTGTCCCCATCCCAGGAATTGCTGGAAACCGGTATCAAGGTTATTGATCTGGTTTGCCCATTCGCCAAAGGTGGTAAGGTCGGTCTGTTCGGTGGTGCGGGTGTGGGCAAGACCGTCAACATGATGGAACTGATCAACAACATCGCCAAGGCACACAGCGGTTTGTCTGTGTTTGCCGGTGTGGGTGAGCGTACTCGTGAGGGTAATGACTTCTACCACGAAATGGCTGACGCTAAAGTGGTTGATCTGGAAAATCCAGAGAACTCCAAAGTAGCGATGGTGTATGGTCAGATGAATGAACCACCAGGTAACCGTCTGCGCGTTGCTCTGACAGGTTTGACGATTGCTGAAGGTTTCCGTGACGAAGGCAAAGACGTTTTGTTCTTCGTGGATAACATCTACCGTTACACACTGGCTGGTACTGAAGTATCCGCTTTGCTGGGTCGTATGCCTTCCGCCGTGGGTTATCAACCTACACTGGCTGAAGAAATGGGCCGTCTGCAAGAGCGTATTACATCCACTAAAACTGGTTCGATCACATCGATCCAGGCCGTGTATGTTCCAGCCGATGACTTGACCGATCCATCTCCAGCAACCACATTTGCTCACTTGGATTCCACCGTTGTTCTGTCCCGTGACATCGCTTCCCTGGGTATCTACCCTGCGGTTGATCCACTGGATTCAACATCACGTCAGCTGGACCCACAAGTGGTTGGTGTAGAACACTATGAGACAGCTCGCGCTGTTCAAGGTACTCTGCAACGCTACAAGGAATTGCGTGACATTATCGCGATTCTGGGTATGGATGAATTGGCTCCTGAAGACAAGTTGCTGGTCGCACGTGCACGTAAGATGCAGCGTTTCCTGTCTCAGCCTTTCCACGTTGCTGAAGTGTTTACCGGTGCTCCAGGTAAATACGTTTCCTTGAAAGAAACGATCCGTGGTTTCAAAATGATCGCTTCCGGCGAACTCGATCACCTGCCAGAACAAGCGTTCTACATGGTAGGTACTATCGACGAAGCAATCGAAAAAGCGAAAAAACTGGTTGCTGCTTAATTTAATTAAGCGCACTGGCGGTGCGGCTGAACGGTCGCACCATAGCTTTTTTGAGCGAATAATAAGGGTCCAACATGGCACACACTATTCACGTTGACGTGGTTTCCGCAGAAGAGCTGATCTTCTCCGGTGAAGCCGAATTCGTCGCGTTGCCGGGTGAGGCTGGTGAATTGGGTATCTATCCGAAACATACACCACTGATTACCCGCATCAAGCCGGGCGCGGTGCGCATCAAGGTTCCAGGCAAGGCCGAAGACGAATTCGTATTCGTCGCCGGTGGCCTGCTTGAAGTGCAACCGAATGCAGTGACAGTTTTGGCCGATACCGCGATTCGCGGTCAAGATCTGGACGAAGCCAAAGCCAATGAAGCCAAGAGACTGGCAGAACAAGCTTTGGTTAATCGTGATTCCAAAATTGACTATGCGCAAGCACAGGCAGAATTGGCTTCTGCGATCGCCCAATTGGCAGCGATACAAAGATTGCGTCAAAAGCGTTAATTTCGCTGCGGAGAAGCTTCCGCGCCGAAAGCAGTACAATGAAAAGACAGCCTTGGCTGTCTTTTTGTTTTTCTGTGATTGTTTCACACCCATACAAACACATATAGACACATCCAGATAAGCAGCACATGCAAATCATTCGAACCATTTTGGGGGGAAGCAATGCAAGACCTGGTGCAAGAGATGCTGGCCAACAGCAAGATCATCGCCGTTGTCGGTCTGTCGTCAAAAATCAACCGCCCCAGTCATGGCGTGGCGGCCTATATGCAGGCGCAGGGCTACCGCATCATCCCTGTCAATCCGCGTGAAGCGGGCAGGCAGATTTTAGGCGAACTGTGCTATCCCGACCTGATCCAGGCAGCGCAGCAACACCGTATTGATCTGGTCGACTGTTTTCGCAATGCTGAAGATATTCCGCCCATCGTGGATGAAGCAATCGCCATCGGCGCCACTTATTTGTGGATGCAGTCAGGCATAAAAAATCAGATCGCGGCTGAGCAAGCACAAAAAGCCGGTATAAAGGTGGTGATGGACAAGTGCATCAAAATCGAACACCGCATGCGTTACTGATGCACCTCATTTTTCGGAGACATTCATGGGTATTGCCGCACAATTCCGCATCAATAAAGAGACAGAAATAAAGGACAGCCTTGCCAGTAAAAAAATGATCGCGACGGGTGACAAGGCTGCCGACAAATTGACCACACTGAAGCTGGCAGAACAAATCTCTGACCTGCAAAATTTGCTCTACGCCGCACATGACGCAAAATTACTGATTATTTTGCAGGGCATGGATACTTCAGGCAAAGATGGCACTGTCAAAGGCGTATTTGGCCAAATCAATCCACTGGGCGCACGTACCGTGGCCTTCAAGGCACCGAGTTCTGAAGAAAAAAACCACGACTACCTGTGGCGCGTACATAAAGAAGTGCCAGGCAAAGGAGAGATCACCATCTTCAATCGCAGCCATTATGAAGATGTCCTCATCACCGTCGTACATGACTGGATCGATACCGCAGAATGTAAAAGGCGTTACGCGCAAATCTGCGATTTTGAACGCATGCTTAGCGAGACCGGCACCGTCATCCTCAAATTTTTCCTGCATATCTCCAAGCAGGAACAGAAAGCCCGGCTGGAAGAGCGCCTCGCCGATCCAGACAAGCACTGGAAATTCGATACCCAGGATCTGGTAGAGCGAAAATCCTGGGATGGCTATCAAAAGGCCTATCAGCGCGCCTTGCTGGCAACCGATGCTGAACATGCGCCCTGGTACCTGATACCCGCTGATTCCAAAACCCAGCGCAACCTGGCTATCGCCAGCATTGTCCAGGAAAAGCTGGTCAGCATGAAATTGAAATACCCACCTGGCAATCCAGAATACAGCAAGCTGAAGGTGGAATGAGGCTGGTGTTTTTACCGGAATTGCTGGCCTTGCTCTTCTATCCCTTGCTGTCATGGCAAGGGCGACGCGTCCGGCAAACGACGCCGCGTCTGCCGGAAGCATCTGGCCACGCTCATGGCGTCAGTGGCCCTTTGAATACGCCGCATGGCTGGCGGGTGCTGGCGATAGGCGAATCTCCGGTCGCAGGCGTCGGTGTCAATACCTACGCGCAAAGCATCACGGCACAGTTCGCGCAGGCATTGGCAAAGCATCAGCAGGTCAGCGTCACATGGCAGGCCCTGGGGCAAAATGGTGCCTGTCTGGCCAGCGCCGGAGACAGTCTTGCGAGGCTGAATAGCGGCAAGGATGTCGCCGGGAAGGCTTGGGATATCGTCATTATTGCGTTTGGCGTCAATGACACAACGGGTTTTACCAGCGTGGCCAGGTATAGGCAGCAGCTTCATGACTTGATACGACAATTGGAACGTGGTCAGCAACAGCCGCCCGTTATGTTGATTTCGGGTGTGCCTCCCATGCAATATTTTCCGGCATTGCCGCGAGTATTGCGTTTCATTCTTGGCATGAAAGCGCGTGTTCTTGACCAAGTTGCCAAAGATCTTTGCGCTTCAGAAAAGCACTTGATCCATGTTCCCTTGCAAATGAATTTTCAAGATAGGCACCTGATGGCCGAAGATGGCTACCATCCGTCAGCACTTGGCAACACAGTCTGGGCGCAGCAATTACTGGGCAAATTATTGGCAATATTTCCGCAAAATCGTCAAGAAATTTAAAAGTGGTCTGCTACTTATGCACAATTTAGCAGAATCGCTATTTCAGCTGAAAAAACGATTATTTATAGAAATAAGTCGTTTCCATCAAAAAAATCAAGGACTTACGTGATATTCCTGTTAACCGGATTTAAAAAAAATCAGTAAACCGCCATTTCTGGAAAACTATCCACAAAGTTATCCACAGTTAATTAAAAGAAATTTTCTGCTGTTGATAAGTATCTTTCTTACTCAACAAATGCTCTCCAAACGCAGATCAGATGCCGATCTGCGCTGCATAGGCGATAATGTCGGCTATTCTGAAATTGAACCAAATCGCCAGACCGAAAGATTTTATGTCCACGAATTTTGCCCCGCTCAAAAACGATACTTTCCTCAAAGCCCTGTTGCGTGAGGAAACTGACTATACCCCCCTGTGGCTGATGCGCCAGGCGGGCCGTTACCTGCCTGAATATCGTGCTACCCGCAAAGGGGCAGGCTCTTTTCTGAGCCTGGCAAAAAACCCTGGTTTCGCTACCGAAGTGACACTGCAACCGATAGACCGCTACGGTCTGGATGCGGCCATTCTGTTTTCAGACATCCTGACCGTGCCGGATGCGATGGGCCTGGGCCTGTATTTCGAAGAAGGCGAGGGGCCAAAGTTTGAACGTCCGCTGAAAGATGAAAAAGACGTCATGGCCCTGAAAGTGCCAGAAGCTGGCAGCCTGCAATATGTATTTGATGCCGTGACGCAAATCCGTACGGCACTTGATGGTCGTGTACCCCTGATCGGCTTTTCCGGCAGTCCGTGGACGCTGGCTTGTTATATGGTCGAAGGCCAGGGTTCGCGCGATTTCCACACCGTCAAGTCCATGATGTACAAACGCCCTGATCTGATGCACCACATCCTGCGCACCAATGCAGATGCCGTTGCCACCTATCTCAATGCGCAAATTGATGCCGGTGCCCAGGCAGTGATGATCTTTGACAGCTGGGGCGGTGCCCTGGCTGATGGCGCTTACCAGGAGTTTTCTTTATCCTACATGCGCGATATCGTCGGTCAGTTGCAAAAAGAAAAAGACGGCAAGCGCATTCCCGCTATCGTCTTTACCAAGGGTGGTGGTCTTTGGCTGGAACAGCTTACCGATATCGGCGCAGATGCCCTGGGCCTGGACTGGACCGTCAACCTCGGCCAGGCCCGTGCCAAAGTAGGGCATAAAGTGGCTTTGCAGGGTAATCTTGATCCTGCCGTCCTGTTTGCAGAACCTGAGCAAATCCGTCAGCAAGTGATTGCCGCGCTCGATAGTTACGGTCAGCCTGGTGCCGGTCATGGCCATGTATTTAATCTGGGTCATGGCATTTCGCAGTTCACACCGGTCGAATCAGTCAGCGTGTTGGTTGAAACGGTACACGAATATAGCCGCAAACAGCGCCAGTCAGTGTAGTAAAGCGGGTGGATAAATGTGTACTGGAAACAGGCATTCTGTGCGCAGCTGGCAGGCCAGACTGTTAATTTATCAGGACCTTATTCACAGACAAAGCGACAAGGCCGAGATTTGCTTGCCGTATCGTCATGTTGCTATGCAATATGTAGTATTGGCGGGGCCTCCAGGCTGAAAAGCCGTGGAAAACGAATAGATTAGCCGCAATAATTTTTTGCATTTCTATGAACATTTTCTGTTACTTATGCACAAAAGCGGGGCGACAAAAAATAATTTGAAAAATATTTTTTTGTCGCTGAGCATTTTTTCTAAGTCATTGATTTTAAAAGATTAAATTCTATGCTGTCAGAACGTGCATTTGGCTGAAACCCCCGTAAACGCTAGCGAAAACCGATGTCAATAGACCTTTCTCCACAAAGTTATCCACAGAAACTGTGGATATGTCAAAAAGCCTTATGAAATCAATAGTTAGCGCCGGTTTTCATGGCTTACTTTAAATCGTGAAACAAATTTATTTGCGCGTCGCGCTAGATACGCCACTTGACAGCAGCTTCGATTATCGCTGGACAGCACAAGAATCGGGCACGGAAGAAACTGCCTTGCCCCAAGTTGGGCAACTGGTCGCTTTGCCGTTTGGCCGTCAGGAAGTGGTCGGCCTGATCCTCGACGTGCTGGAAGAAACTACCGTACCAGAAGCCAAGCTGCGTGACGTGTTTGCCGTCAGGCATGAATTGCCACCACTGAGCCAGGAATGGCTGGCCCTGTGCCGCTTTGCCGCCGACTATTACCAGAGGCCGCTGGGCGAAGTGGCTTTACCCGCCTTGCCTAAAAATCTGAAGGTCTTGAAAACCGTCTCCTTGCAGCGTGCCATCAAGAAACTGGCAAAGCTGGCTGATGCAAGCGATGTAAGGCCAGCCAGCCAGCCGGCACTGAATGATGCCCAGCAGTCTGCTGTCGACGCCGTTGTGAATACCCCCGGCTATGCTGCGCATTTATTGTTTGGCGTGACCGGCAGCGGTAAGACCGAAGTCTATTTGCAGACCGCTGCAAAAATCCTGGCGCAATCGGACGATGCCCAGATCCTGATACTGGTGCCGGAAATCAACCTGACGCCGCAACTTGAAGCCCATATCCGTGCCCGCTTCCCTGGTCTCATGCTATCCACCCTGCACAGCGGCATGGCAGAAGGCGAGCGCATGCTGCACTGGCTGGCCGCCCACACCGGCCGAGCGCGTATCATTCTGGGTACACGGCTGGCGATGCTGGCATCGGTGCCCAGGCTCAAATTGCTGATTGTCGATGAAGAGCATGACCCTTCTTACAAGCAACAGGAAGGTTTGCGTTATTCTGCCCGTGACCTGGCCGTCTGGCGTGCGCGACAACTGGGCATCCCCGTGGTTCTCGGTTCGGCCACACCCTCGCTGGAAAGCTGGCACGGTGCGCAAACCGGGCGTTATCGCCTGTCAGAGTTACGCGAACGGGCTGTACAGGATGCTGTTTTACCCGTCATCAAACTCATCAATCTGGAACGTGAAAAGCCTAGCGATGGCCTGACACAAAGACTGATAGCCGCAATCAAGCTACGTCTTGAGAAGGGTGAGCAATCACTCCTATTTTTAAACCGGCGTGGTTATGCCCCCGTACTGGCCTGCGATGCCTGCGGCTGGATCAGCAATTGCACACGCTGCACAGCCCATCTGGTCCTACATAAAGGTGACCATAGATTGCGTTGCCACCACTGTGGTCTTGAACAGCGAATACCCCGGTCCTGTCCTACCTGCGGCAATATAGACTTGCAACCACTGGGGCGCGGCACTCAGCGCATGGAAGAAAGTCTGGCGGCAATTTTCCCTGAAGCCAGGGTGTTTCGCATCGATGCCGACTCCACCAGGCTGAAGGGGAGTGCCGCTGCCGCCTTTGAGCGCGTGCATGCTGGCGAAGTCGATATCCTGATCGGCACCCAGATGGTGGCCAAGGGCCATGACTTCAAACACCTGACCCTGGTCGCCGCCTTGAACCCGGACGCTGCCCTGTTCTCGCAAGATTACCGCGCCAGTGAACGCCTGTTTGCCCAACTTATGCAGGTGGCTGGCCGTGCTGGCCGGGCGGCGCAAAAAGAAGGCGGCAATCTTTCCGAAGTATTGGTGCAGACGCGTTACCCTGATCATCCGCTTTATCATGCGCTGATGGCACATAACTACCCTGACTTTGCCGCCGATATGCTGCAAGAGCGCCAGCAAGCCCATATGCCGCCTTTCATGTACCAGGCCTTGCTGAGAGCCGAGGCAAAAGAACTGGAAACAGCAATTGCCTTCCTGAAAGAAGCCGCCAGTGCGACCGACCATATCGGCATCATGATCAACGACCCCATACCCATGACCATGACCCGGGTCGCCAATGTCGACAGGGCGCAACTGCTGGTCGAATCCGCATCGCGCCCGGCTTTGCAGGCCTTTGTCAAAGAATGGATAGCCAGTCTGCGCGCCATGAAAAGCCGCGTCAAATGGTCGGTGGAAATTGATCCTGTGGATATCTGAGCGCTTATCCACAAGTTACTCTTTATTTGTAATGAAAATTCCCGGGAACACTATGCCCTTAGCCTCCTACCTCGATACTTTCCCTGATCTGGCAGAGGACTGCTATGTTCATCCTAGTGCCCAGATCATCGGTGATGTCCAGCTTGGCCGCGACAGTTCGGTCTGGTGTCATGCCGTATTGCGGGGTGATGTCAATTCGATACGCATAGGTCATAGCAGTAACTTTCAAGACCTGGCAATGGGCCATGTTTCCCACAAGAACGCGGGCAAACCTCTCGGCTCGCCGCTGGTGATTGGCAACTACGTCACGATTGCCCATTCTGTCATCCTGCATGGTTGCAACATCGGCGACGAATGCCTGATCGGCATGGGCAGTATCGTCATGGATGATGTCATTATTCACAGGCATGTCATGCTGGGCGCTGGCAGCCTCGTGCCGCCAGGCAAAGTGCTGGAAAGCGGCTATTTATATGTAGGCCGCCCGGCGGTAGCTGTACGCGCCCTGACTGCCGAAGAAATCAGCTATTTCAGGTATTCTGCCGAGCATTACGTACGCATCAAGAATAATTATCTGGCAGAACCTGCATGATCTTGTTCATCTGCTGTTGGCAAGGTGCAGTGAACTTGACTTGCTGCACATAGTCAAAAATAAATCTTCAAGCTGAATAGATCTTCAAACTGATCAGAAAGGGCAAAACATGACCGGAACTACAGAAGAAGCAGGCAAATATCAGGTCAGTACCGACAAGGACAAGATAGATATTGATGTACTTCATCACTTTTTAAGTACGCAAAGTGGCTGGGCTACAGGCATTTCGCGCGAACTGGTTGAAGAATCCCTGCAACATTCCCTGTGTTTCAGCGTTCTGGAACAGGGCCGTATGGTCGGTTTTTGCCGCATCATCACCGACATGGCCACGTTTGGTTACCTGGTCGACGTATTCGTCTTGCCCGAAATGCGCGGCATGGGTATTTCCAGATTGCTCATGGATGCCGTGATGGCCCACCCCGCGGTGAAGAAATTCCGCCGGTTTACCCTGGCCACGTCAACAGCCCATGGCCTGTATGAAAAATTTGGCTTTACGCCGCTCAGCAAACCTGACTCCTTCATGGAAGTGTATAAACCCAGGATTTATCTGGAATAAATCAAGCTTCAATAACGCGGCCTTGAATAACGCAGGTTTGCGCTAGCTTAAAGTTTGCGCTGTCAATATGGACTATCCTGAATCATATCCACTTGACCATCAGGGTAGCCATGCACACTCTGCAGAAAGCTGTCGTAGCCGGGCCTGGTTTTCACAAAAACAAGCGCATAGAACAATTGTTCCAGCACATCGTCTTTGCCTGTCTTGAGCAGATCAGTGTGAGCGAAACGGGTCTCGCCGGCAAATATGATGTTGAAAGCCTGCATCAGCTAAGGGTAGGCTTGCGCAGATTGCGTAGTGCTTTCCGCATTTTCAAAGATCAACTGCCTATCCCGCCCAGCCTGGAAGAAGATTTAAGCTGGATAAGCAGCCAGTTAAACCCGGCACGCGACTGGGATGTGTTACTGGGCACGACTTTGGTCACAGTCATGGATCTGCCGCACACACCGGCACTCTCCCGTCTCATGCAGGAAGCCGGGCACCAGGCTGAGCGGCATCACAGGCAGGCGAGGGCAAGCGTACTCTCAGACCGTTTTACATTGTTCAAGCTTGACCTGGGTCTATGGCTGCACCTGCGTGCATGGCGTGACGGCGATTCTGCTGGCAATAAACAGGCTTACCGGCGCAAGAGTGCCAAGTTTGCCAGCCATCGCCTGGCAGACATGCAACAGCAATTGCAGAATGCTGGCCAGGGTTTGCGAAAGGCGAAACCCCGGGCCATGCATAAAATCCGTATCGAGGCCAAAAAGCTGCGCTATGCGATGGAGTTCTTCAAGCCAGTGCTTCAGGCAAGGCAAAACAAGGCCGGGCTTAAAAATATTATCGAGATCCAGGACCAGCTTGGCAGCTACAACGACCTGGTGATTGCACAAACACTGTTAGCCGAAATGCAGGGAGAGGACCCGGATCTGAAGGTCGACATGGTGCAGGTGTGCCAGCTCCTGGAAGACATGGCAGACAAGAAAAAAACACAGATACGAAAACATTGGAAGCAACTGTTGCATTCCTGACAGATCAGACTATGCGCGCATTGCGATGTCCGCTCACTTTCAGTATGTTTACATATCCATGACATCGATTGAAGGTAGGATGGAAATGAATTCAAGGGATGGCATACGGGCACAGGCAGGCCCCCGCACAGCGGCGAAAACTGCAAAGGCAACAGCATGCCTGTTGAAGCGACAATACTTGTATCTGGGTTTATTGCTGGGGGCTGCGACATTGTCCCCCACGGCACAGGCCATCAATTCTGCGCTGGAAATGAAGGCGATTTATGCCGACACCGTAGAGCAGCAATTGCTGCCTCCTGATGAAGAGGTACTTGCCTACGGGGACATGATGCTGGCATCCCTGGCGAATGCAGGTATTAAAAATCTGCCGCCTCAATTCATTGTCCTGGTTGACCGCAATCCCAAAGTGCAGGCTGCCATGCTGTTCTGGCTGGATAGTGAAGGCGTTCCACAGCTGATAGGCGCGTCACCAGTTTCTACCGGGCGGGCGGCTACAGGTTTTGAGCATTTCGAAACCCCAGTCGGTGTGTTTTCCCATTCCATCACCAATCTTGATTACCGTGCCGAAGGCAGCAAGAACAGCAAAGGCATACGCGGCTACGGTGCCAAAGGGCGGCGGGTTTTCGACTTTGGCTGGCAGCCGGCCAAAAAGGGCTGGGGTGACAAACAGATTGCACCGATGCGTCTGCAAATGCATGCCACCGATCCTGATTTTCTCGAAAGCCGCCTGGGCAGCATGCAATCGAAGGGCTGTGTACGTATCCCGGCAACGCTGAACAAGCTGCTTGATCACTATGCCGTGCTCGATGCCGAGTATGATACGTCCATTGCGGAGGGCAAAAACTTCTGGGTACTGGAAAAAGACCGGCAAGAAAATGCCTGGGCTGGCCGCTATATGGTCGTCGTTGACAGTGGCCGTGAACAAAGGCCGGAATGGTCACATTACATTGCCAGGAAAACCGCAAAATCCACACAAATAACAGCATCGCGTTAAAGCCGCGAATGGCTGCTGCAAAAATGAATTACCATGTATTGCATGTACAGGGGTTTTCATCTGCATTTTTTGCTGACAGATTACGGGAGTATTGATGTCTATAGATACCTGGTTGTTATATGTGCTGGCCGTGCTGGTGTTGACGATTACCCCTGGGCCCGCCGTGTTGATGTGTATTACCAACAGCATCAATTTCGGGGCGCGTGTGACCGTGTTTTCAGCCCTGGGCAATATTACTTCGCTGCTCGCCATCATGAGTTGTTCGGCAATAGGCATAGGTGCCATACTGGCAACCTCCGCCCTGGTATTTACCGTCATCAAATATCTGGGTGTGCTCTACCTGCTGTACCTGGGCATCAGTGCCTTGCGCTCTAAAAGCACGGATTTCGAATTGCCGACAGCTTCAGAAAACCGCGGCACGCGCTTGCGTCTATATGCCAAGGGCGTACTGGTCGGCGCCAGCAATCCCAAGGCCCTGCTGTTCTTTACCGCTTTTTTCCCGCAATTCATTAATCCAGCTGCCGCCAAATTGCCGCAGTTCATGGTGCTGGGTGTCACCTTCGTATTTTTTGAATTCAGTGTGCTGATGCTTTATGCGACATTTGCCGCCCGCCTGGGGCCGTGGCTGCGTTCCAAAGGCAAGGCAAAAATGTTCAATCAGGTTTCCGGCAGCATCTTTGTTGCCGCTGCCGCTTTGTTGGCCACCGTCAAACGGGCCAACGCCGATTAATCTGATGTGGCTTAACGCCAGGTATCTGACCGGAATTTGAGCATGAAAAACCACAGTGATTACTATAGCGATGCCGGTTTCTGGGACAAGCTCAAATGCTTTTCCCTGGCCGCAGGCGCAGAAGTCATAGAAAAAGCCCTGTGGCTTTACTATGCTGCGCAGCGCCCTGAAACACCAGCCTGGGCCAAAGCCATCATTGCCGGTGCGCTTGGTTATTTCATCTTTCCGCTTGATGCCATCCCTGACGTGATACCCGTCATCGGTTATAGCGATGATCTGGCTGCCATCGCGGCGGCAGTAGCCACCGTCAGCATGTATATCACGGAAGATGTCAAACAGACCGCAAGGCAGAAAATGCAAAGCTGGTTTGGCACAGCGCTGCAATAATCGCCAAGCATGTCAGCACCTGTTTGCCAGGTCGATAGCAAAAATTGCAAGTAAGGCAAAAAATTCTGTATGATCACTTTCTCTTTTTGATCAGCCAGATTTTTGCCATGTACACCGCTACCTTCACATTCAATAAAAAACAATATGACGACGAGTTTTATCAACTCGACGCGCAAATCATTGCGCTGGCCAAAGGCATACCTGGCTACCTCGGTGAAGAAGCCTGGGAAAATCCCGAAAGCGGCCTGATCTCCAATGTCTATTACTGGAACAGCCTGGAAGCCCTGCAAACCCTGATTTCCCACCCCCTGCATCAGCAGGCCAAGGCAGCACAGGAGAAATGGCTCGATGGTTATCAGGTTGTCATTTCGCAAGTCTTGCGTACCTATGGCGACAATAAGCTTGGGCCTGCATGGGCAGCGGCAGATTCAGCCCATTCATAGAACCTGGGTACAGGTATATTTGTCCTGATACCCTGATTGACAGAGACCGATCACAGCCGACATGAATACGAAAACCTCGCAATACCAGCCACCAAAAACCGGGCATGAACTTGTCCTGGCATGGCTGCGCCGTGCGCGTGAGTCGCAGATGGCGCATTATGAGATGGCAAATACCCTGGCCTCGCGTGAACGCTGGCTGGGTGTGCCGGTGATTTTGATTACCACCATCATCGGTACGTCGGTATTCGCTTCACTGACGGCCACGTCGATTGCGCCAGAGGCCAAGATCACCGTGGGTTTGCTGAGCGTGCTGGCAGCCGTCATGTCGGGTTTGCAGACTTTCTTCAAATATTCGGAACGGGCAGAAAAACACCGTGCGACCGCTGCCCGTTTTGGCGCAATCCGTCGCAAGCTCGAAGTCATCTATGCAGAAAATGTGGATACTGAAGAACCGCATTATCTTGCCAGCCTGCGCGAAGAACTTGACCGCCTCGGAGAAGACGCGCCCCATATCCCTGTCGCTGTTTTTGCAAAAATACAGAAAAATGTTTTCTATACTGGAGATGCAAGCGAACACGCCTAGTCAGAATCCGGACAACTAAGAAAAGTGATCCCAGATGAAAAATCATTTCGCCCGACTGCTGCTGTTATCCTTGATAAGCCTTGCTGCGCAGGCGCGGGCAGACAGCAATGATGAGCAGGCCCTGATGAAGACCGTACGTGGTTTTTATGGCTGGGTATTAAAAGACGGCAAACAAGTCAGCAAATTGCAACCAGTGATCAGGAATATCCCCGGTGGCCATCAATTCAGGCTCGATACGCATAACTTGCCTGTATTCACAGAAAAATTCATCGCTTCCGGTTATTTTGCTCCGGCTTTTTCAAGCGCTGTTGAGCGCTACTATGCCAAATACACGCAGCAAATCAAGGCCTATACTGCCGCAGAGTTCAATCAAATGGCAAAAGATGGCCGCGGCCCGCTGATGGACACCGAAGACATGGATATCTTCTTTTGTGCCCAGGAATATGAATACAAAAAAGCCTTTGTCGCCAAAATGAAGCCCAAGGCTGTCAAAGTGGAAGGCGATACGGCAAGCTTGAAAGTGGTTTCACCCATGGAATGGGAGACCGAATTCAAGTTTGTGAAGATCAATCAACAATGGCTGATTGCCGGGTATTGTGTGTTTCAGTAAGGTTTCTTGCTGCGGCGTCAATTTATGCTATACGCTGCCATGCTATATTAGCTATTCCCGCAACTTCCTGTATCGAACTTATGAGCGGTCCCACCACGGTTTTGTTAACAGGCAATGGCTTGCTCATTCTCTTGTCAGCAGCGGCCATACGGGCGGCAATGGCCGTGGCGCAGGCGCATGAGAATGCGGGCCTGTTAAATAATCAGCTCACTGAGCATCAGACCACACTACAAGACCGTTTGCGGGCTGCCACTGGCATGGGGCAATCGGCATTGCGGACACAACTGCAAGCGACAGAGCAAGACTTTGCGCATTTGCTGGCCCAGGCTGAAAAAATCGGCTGTAGTGCCCAGGTCCTGGCCAGTCGCCCTACCGCCCCGGCAGGTGCCGATGAACAAGAACTATTGCATTACCTGCAAACATTGCAGGCCCTGATACATGAACTGCGTCCGGTTCTGCTGCAAGAATCCAGCAGACGGGCAGATACCCTTTTCGATCAGACCGATGCTGATTTGGAGGCCGCCAGTGCCGCTGCCCTGCCGCAAGACAGGCTGGCAAGATTGCTGAAACGTATCGCTCACCTGCCAGAACTGCCGGAAAATATCGCGCAACTGGCCAGGGAACTGGAAAAATCCCTGCCCGGCGCACGTGCTGATATGCTGGCCAGCGAATTGCGTCTGCAAATCCAGGCACTGCTGGAAGCCGAGAAAAAACGCCAGGTCGAAGAAGCCCAGGCACTGATACTGGAACAGACCCTGAAAGACCTTGGTTACCAGGTCGAAGAAGTTGCCCACACCCTGTTTGTTGAAGGCGGTATCGTGCACTTCCGCCGTAGTGGCTGGGATAAGTACATGGTACGCATGCGCATGGACGCAAAAACCGGACAAGCCAATTTCAATGTCATACGTGCTGTGCAGCAGGGTGAAAATGAACGCAGTGTCCTTGATCATCTGGCTGAAGACCGCTGGTGCAGCGAGTTCCCAAGCCTGATGGCAGCGCTGGAAGCGCGTGGCATGCACATGAAGGTGACCCGTCTGTTGCAGGCGGGTGAGTTGCCCGTGCAGTTGGTCTTGGAAGATAAATTGCCGCAATTTGCCGAAGAAGAACAAGTCGAAACGCAAAGCCGATTACTGTCGAAAAAATTACCATGAATGTACCCGAAACACGCTGGCTGCAAGACTTGCAACGCCTGTTGCCGATACGATCGCATTATGTGATTTCCGGCAGCATACGCGACAGTTTTCTGCTGCCCCTGTTACCCCTGGATGCCTCCTCCAGCGGCGCTACTCTGGTGCCATTCAATCGTGCGCTGTGGGAATCTTTGAAGCGCAACGATTATCGTTTGCTCTTGATTTATGACCCGGTAGATGGGTTGCGTGTGTATCCGGACGACGCTGCGCAACGCGATCTTGCGGCCCGTCTGTTTGAATTGAAACTGGCCGAAGGCTGTCAGCAAATGAGTTTGGAAAGTCTCAGCAAGCTGATGAAGAAACTCAGTGCCGAAAGGGAAGTGCGCTGTGTCTTGTTGCTGGATTTTGCCTCGCGTATTACCCGCAAGGCCGAGCAATTAAGCGAGGCCGAGCATCGCTTCTTTGTCGCTGCCGAAAAAATTTCCCTCAATGCCACAGCCATCGTCCCGCGTGAAACGGGCGGCTCGCCGCAATACAACCCTGTACTGTGGCTGGTCAACCGCGCGCAGGATCTGCCATCGTGGTTCACACTTGATAGTGAACGCGTTGCCAGTCTGGTCATCAGCAAACCGGATTTTGAAATGCGCCAGGCCGCTGCCTTGCAACTGGCCCCCTTGTTTGCCGGCTATGCTGATGCCAGTGAAGCCGTTCGTACACAATTCGTCAAGAGCTTTACCGAAGGGACGGAAGGTATGTCCCTGTCTGCGCTGTCGGATATCACCGAACTGGCTGACAGGCAAAAACTGGGTATCTCTGCCATAGAAGATGCGGTGCGCTGTTACAAGGTGGGTGCTCTCGATAACCCTTGGCGCAAGGATTATCTGCGCAAGAAAATACGGGATGGGCTGGGCTTTATCGAAGACCGTGTCAAGGGTCAGCACCCGGCTGTCGTAAAGACCCTGGATATCCTGAAGCGTTCGGTCATGAGCCTGACCGGGGCGCAGGCGCGCTCAGGCGGTAGCCGCCCACGTGGTGTCCTGTTCTTTGCCGGCCCCACCGGGGTTGGCAAGACCGAACTTGCCAAGACCCTGACACAACTGGTATTTGGTGACGAACGTGCCTACCTGCGCTTTGACATGAGCGAATTTGCTGAAGAACATACCAGCGCCCGTCTGCTGGGTGCGCCACCTGGTTATGTGGGTTTTGATGCCGGTGGTGAACTCACCAATGCCGTCAGGCAAAAACCTTTTTCTGTCGTGCTCTTCGATGAAATCGAAAAAGCCCACCCACGCATACTCGATAAATTCTTGCAGATACTCGAAGATGGTCGCCTTACCGATGGCCGTGGTGACACTGCTTATTTCTCTGAAACCATTCTGATCTTCACATCGAACCTCGGTATTTATGTAGAAGACCACCAGGGTAACCGCAACCAGAATGTCAAACCAGGTGACAGTTATGAGACTGTCGAATTCAAGGTGCGCGAAGCCATAGGCAATTATTTCAAATTCAAATTGTCACGGCCAGAGCTGTTAAACCGTATCGGTGACAATATCGTCGTCTTCAATTTTATTTCTGTCGAAGTGGCTGCCAAGATATTTGATGGCATGTTGCGCAATGTCGCACGACGTTTGCAGGAAGAAATGAATTTGCAACTGGCCATGCCAGCCGGCGTACGCGATGAGTTGCTGTCGCGCTGTACCCGTGACCTGAGCAATGGTGGCCGCGGTGTTGGTAACCAGTTGGAATCGAATTTCATCAATCCCTTGTCACGTGCCCTGTTTGAACAGGAACTTGAAGGCAAGCAACGCGTCACCGTGACGGCGATTACCGAAGCCGATAAAGTCATCAGCCTGAGCCTGCAATTAGTATGAAGATTGCCATCAACAAGGCGCATTTCCCTGTCACCGTACTGGGGCCGGGGCGGCGCATAGGTATATGGGTACAGGGTTGCAGCATAGGCTGCAAGGGCTGTGTCTCGCAAGATACCTGGGTCAGGGATGGCAGCAAGGAAATGACGGTGGCGGGTTTGCTGACCTGGTGCCGTGAAGTCAGTGTCGGGCAATTCGATGGCATCACCATTTCTGGCGGAGAACCATTCGAGCAACCCAAAGCCCTGCATGCCTTGCTGGATGGTCTGCATCACTGGCGAGCCAGTACAGGTATGGATTTTGACATCCTTAGCTATAGCGGTTATCCCCTGGCAACGCTGCAAAAAAAGCATGCGGACCTGCTGCAAAAACTGGATGCCCTGATACCCGAACCCTTTGTCGACAACAAGCCTCTGACCCAGGCCTGGCGTGGGTCTGCCAATCAACCACTAGTGCTGCTGTCGGACCGTGGCCGGGCGCGCATGCAGGCTTATGTCGATGCACCTATCGATGAACATGATAAACGCATACAGACCATGGTCGATGGCCAGCGCATCTGGTATGTCGGCATACCGGCGCGTGGCGATATGCAGGCGCTTGAACAGCGTTGTGCCGAACGCGGCCTTAAATTCGACACCGTCAGCTGGAGGCCATGAGCAAGTCCCATGAGCGCAGTGAATCAAGTGAGCCAGACCTACATACGTCGTTGCCCCGCGTGTGAGACAGAAAACGCACCCGACATCATGCGTTGCGCCTGCGGCACTTTGTTGTCCGGCGTTGACCTGATGGAAAAAAGGCCGCCTGAAGAAAAGCACCCGGTCGCCGTGACGGCCTTGCCAGATGCAATCGAACAGCCGCAGGAACTGGTTTGTGCTTATGAAGATTGCGCGCAACCTAATCCGCCAGGCAGCACGCTGTGCGTGTATTGCAACCGGCCCTTCGCCAGTACGAAGACTGTCATACCAGCATCTGCCCACACAGAACAACACCTGGATCAGGCACAGCAGGCATTGCAAGCCGCCGATGGCGGACAAATTCAAAGCCTGCTGGTTTTGCCATCAACCTTGCGTGAACGCTATACCATCGTTCGCCCGTTGACGACCCAGGGGGCAGAAGCAGAATTATTGCTAGTACAGGAACAGGCAAGTGCGATATTGCGCGTGGCAAAAATTTACCGCCACGGTATTCATGCCAGATCGGAAGTCATGGAAAGGCTCAAAGCCATTCCGCCTGAGCATCGCGTGGTTGTTCTGGAAGCAGGTATCTCCGACGGTTATACCTACGAGCTCATGGAATATTGCGCACTGGGCTCGCTACGGCAATTGATGCAGGCACACAAGCTGTCGCCCGGCATGCTGGAAAACATACTCCGCGAACTGGCAGAAGCCATCGCCAGCGTGCATGCAGTTGGCCTTATTCACCGTGACCTCAAGCCCGAAAACATACTGCTGCGCACCCTGCAACCGCTGGACCTGATACTGACCGATTTTGGCATCTCATCGATACTTGATGCGACACAAAGACTGACAGGTACCGCACGCACGCTGCCATATGCCTCACCTGAAAGCCTGTCAGGCGTGATTGATGCCAAGGCTGACTATTGGGCACTGGGCATGATCATGCTGGAATTGGCGCTCGGCCAGCATCCGTTTGCCGGTTTGTCGGAAGCCGTCATCCTGCATCACCTGACCACACGTGAACTGGAATTGACGGCAATAAGCGACCCCTACCTGCGCAAGCTCTTGCGCGGCCTGCTTTTGCGTGATCCCAAGCTGCGCTGGGATGAAAGCCAGATCAGGCGCTGGCTGGCGCGTGACAGCAACCTGCCAGATGCAGTCGAAACCATTTCCATGCGTGGCTTTCGTGAACCCTATCACATAGGCCGCGATATCTGTCATACGCGCGAACAGCTGGCAGTCGCTCTGGCACGTAACTGGCATGATGGCGTGACCGACATTGCCAATGCCCAGTTGCTGGCTTGGTTTCGTGATGTACAAAAAGACCAGAATGCCGTGCGGGTGTTGCTGGATTTGCGGCAAAACCAGAAACTCTCGATCGATGTGCAATTGCTCAAACTGATTGTCCATCTGGCACCCGGCATCCCACCTGTGTGGCGGGGTGAATCCATAGAACTGCCGGGCATACTCGCCTATGCCAACCGTGCATTAAAAGGCGATGAGGCCGCCGCCAGCTGGCTGCATCAGATCTATAGCTATGGCGTGCTGGAAGCCTTTGCCGATGCAGGTAATAAGGAAATTGCCAGTATCGTGGAAAAATGGCAGTACTGTTGCCGGCAAATCCAGCAGGCCTGGCATGAAGCCTATCGCCTGATGAAAGAATATGCAGACAAGTGCCTGCCCGGCGAGCATTCTGATGTTGATAAATTGTTGTACAGCCTCGACACCAATGACAATGCGCCTCTGCATAAAATGCATGCGCGTGTATTGGCCCTGGCGTATGACGAGCGCTGGCCCGAACGCCTGCGCAAGCGCCTGCTGGTCGCTTATGCGGGTTTGCAAGTCTATTGCCCGTGGCTGGCAAGCCTGGGCGAAGTTGAACAGATGTCAGTGGCATCGCTGCTGGTATTGGAAGCGATGTTGCCAGAAGCACAAAAAGTCGCAGAACGCCAGCAAAAGGCTGAAGCCTGGCAGCGCACTGCTGACCACGACGCGGCGGCCGCCATGAAGCAGGAGGTATTGCGCAGCATCAAGGCCATTCGCGTCGCTGCTACCGACAGCATGCTGCCTGTCGCGGCGGTTGATAACTTGCGTATCGCTCTGGATGAGTATTATGAATTACTGACCACATTGCGCGCATCAGCAAGCACGGAAGTGCCGTGGCAAGAAGCAAAAAAAGCAGCGGTGCGGGTTGAGCATATTGCTGCAAAGCTGGGCAAGCTGGCCAAAGCCCTGACCGTGCGCAGGACCCAGAATCGCGGCTGGATTGGGCAGGAGATGCAGGTATTCGTTGTCATTGCCCTCATTCTGGTCCCACTGTTTTTCAGATGGATGAATGTTTACGCAATGCTGGCCCTGTTTGCCGGCCTGGCAGGCTGGCGTTTTTTACCCAATTACCTGACCATGAGAAAAATTCGTGAACTGGGTGAGCAGTTATGATACGGGAATGCATATGTTCATCATTACAGGAGTGAAACAGCATGTCTGCCATCTTTAACAAACTCAACCTGAAGACACAGGGCGAAATCCTGGTTTTGAATGCACCGATGTCGTTTGAAGCAGAAATCGCCGAACTGACTGGCGTCAAGGTGGTGAGAAAATTAACAGCAGTGAAACAGCTTGATTTTGCGCTGGCATTTGTCAGCAAGCAAAAAGAACTTGATGCAGTGTCTGCTGCTCTGGTCAAACTGGCCAAAGGCGATGCGCTGCTGTGGTTTGCCTACCCCAAAGGCAGTTCCAAGCATTATCAGTGCGAATTCAACCGTGATTCTGGCTGGGATATCCTGAAGGCTGCTGGTTTTGATACCGTGCGCATGGTGGCCATTGACGAAGACTGGTCAGCCTTGCGGTTTCGGCATAGCACATTTATCAAGAATTCAACACGCAAACCTGCTGCCGCATAAACCCGAAGCAGTGCTCAAACCTGTATTTTTGACCTTACCCGCACTATATAAAAACCGTGATATTGCCCATAGCGGCAATAACCTGCGTTTTCCTGCCTGTTGCCTATACTGGAGAGGTATTCCCGCAGGTAGCAGCATGACTTCATATTTTTTTGCGCAGATAAGCAACATCATTTTATTCATATAGATGTCAGCGCCGCGGATGCTAACCTCGCCTCATAAGAATTTCATACCGGAGCATTCATGTCTGACCCTATTCGTTTCTACTACCAAGGCCAAATCCAGCAGGTCAGCAATGCTGCGCCTACGCGCACGTTGTTGCAGCATCTGCGCGAAGACCTGCATTGCACCGGCACCAAGGAAGGCTGTGCCGAGGGCGATTGTGGGGCCTGTACGGTTGTCGTTGGTGAAATGAAACATGGGCAGCTGGAATTGCAGTCGGTGAATTCCTGCATACAATTCCTGCCTACGCTCGATGGCAAAGCCGTGTTTACGGTAGAAGACTTGCAACAAAAGAATGGTGAACTGCATCCTGTGCAACAGGCGCTGGTGGAATGCCATGGTTCGCAATGCGGCTTTTGCACACCGGGGTTTGCCATGTCCCTGTGGAGCCTGTACCTGAAAAAAGAAGGCAGCACTGTTCCGCCATGCCGCAAGGAGATAGACGAAACCCTGTCCGGCAACCTCTGCCGTTGCACAGGTTACCGCCCCATTATCGATGCCGCCAAGCGCATGGGCGAATTGCCAGCGGCTGAGTTTGACCGTGCGGCTGTCATTAATGGCCTGCAAGGTCTGCAGCGCGGCGAGATGTTCAGCTATACGGCTGATGGCCAGACTTTTTATGCGCCGCGCACTTTGCAGCAACTGGCTGAAGTACGTGAGGCTAATCCCAAGGCCACCATACTGGCAGGTTCCACCGACGTCGGCCTGTGGGTGACCAAGCAAATGCGCGACCTGGGCAATATCATTTATGTGCGTGAAGTTGATGAGTTAAAACACATCAAGACCGTGGATGGCATGCTGGAGATAGGTGCCGCCGTGTCACTGAATGATGCCTATGGTGCAGTCTGCCAGCATTACCCGGACGAACTGACCGAGATGTGGCAGCGCTTTGCCTCGCAACCTATACGCAATACCGGCACGCTCGGTGGCAGTGTCGCCAATGGTTCGCCGATTGGGGATTCAGCACCGTGGATGATCGCCCTGGGCGCTGAGATCGTCTTACACAGTGTGCGCGGTCAGCGCGTGCTGTTGCTCGAGAATTTTTACCTCGACTATATGAAAAAGGATATGCAGCCCGGCGAATTCGTCGCTGCTGTGCGCATACCCTTGCCCAAAGCCGGGCAGCAGTTCCGTACCTATAAACTCGCCAAGCGGTATGACCAGGATATTTCTGCCGTTTGCGCCGCTTTTGCGGTCAGCCTCGATGGTGACATCGTGCGTAATGCACATATCGCCTTCGGCGGCATGGCTGCCACTTCACGCCGTGCACCGCTGGCAGAAGCAGCCTTGAACGGGCAAGCCTGGAGTGAAGCGACAGTGAAAAATGCCATGGTCTTGCTGGCACAGGATTACACACCACTGACCGATATACGTGCCAGCAATACCTATCGTATGCAGACAGCACAAAATCTCTTGCGCCGTTTCTGGCTGGAGACACGTACCGATGCGCCGCTGAAACTGCAGGCCATCAATGTCTTTGCCCCCGTCACCGTCACAGCTTAAGCTCAGGAGAAAACATGAATACCCAAACTGACGCTTTCCTGACCGACAAAAATCTTGCCAAAGACCATGCAGACTGGGCAGAGGTAGGCAAATCACATCCGCATGAATCAGCAGTGCTGCATGTGCTGGGTGAGGCACGTTATACCGACGACATCCCTGAAGTGCAGGGCACCTTGCATGCGGCACTTGGGCTATCGTCCAAGGCGCATGCAAATATTGTGTCCATGAATTTTGATGCAGTCAAAAGCGCGCGTGGCGTCGTGGCGGTATACACCGCCAAGGATATCCCCGGCACCAATGACTGCGGCCCCATCATCCATGATGACCCTATCCTGTCAGAAGGCCTGGTGGAATATGTAGGCCAGCCCATCTTCATCGTCGTCGCTGATACACATGACAATGCGCGCCGTGCCGTGCGCAAGGCCGAGATAGTCTATGAAGAATTGCCTGCAATATTGACGCCACAAGAAGCAAAAAAAGCCCAGTCCTTCGTCCTGCCACCGATGCGTTTGCAGCGTGGTGATGCGCAAGCCGCATTTGAGCGCTCACCTCGTCGCGTCAAAGGTGAATTGTATGTAGGCGGGCAAGAGCAGTTCTACCTCGAAGGCCAGATTTCTTACGCCATACCGAAGGAAGACCGCGGCATGTTGGTGCTGTGTTCTACCCAGCACCCTAGCGAAATGCAGCATGTGGTCGCGCATGCGCTCGGTGTACACAGCCATAACATCGTGGTTGAATGCCGCCGCATGGGTGGTGGTTTTGGTGGCAAGGAATCACAATCTGCCTTGTGGGCAGCAGCGGCAGCGATCTCTGCGGTGCACCTGAAGCGCCCGGTCAAGCTGCGTGCTGATCGTGATGACGACATGATGGTGACCGGCAAACGCCATTGCTTCCATTATGATTATGAAGTCGGTTATGACGATGAAGGCCGCATCATTGCAGCAAGGGTAGAGATGGTCTCGCGTGCCGGTTACTCTGCCGATCTGTCAGCACCGGTGGCAACCCGCGCAGTCTGTCATTTCGATAATACTTACTACCTTGGTGATGTCGATATCCGAGCCATGTGCGGCAAGACCAATACCCAGTCGAATACCGCTTTCCGTGGTTTTGGTGGCCCGCAAGGGGCGATTGCGATTGAATACATCGTCGATAATATCGCCCGAGACCTGAACAAGGATGCGCTGGAGATACGCAAGATCAATTTCTATGGTCGCAATGACGCAGAGGGGCGCAACATCACCCAGTACGGCCAGAAGGTCGTCGATAACGTCATCCATGAACTGGTGGCAGAACTCGAAACCAGCAGTGAATATCAACAGCGCCGTGCTGGCATCAAGGCTTTCAATGCCAGCAGCCTTGTTCTCAAAAAAGGTCTGGCACTGACGCCGGTTAAATTTGGTATCGCGTTTAACGTCACCCATCTGAACCAGGCTGGTGCTTTGGTACACATCTATACCGATGGCTCGGTGCTCGTTAATCATGGTGGTTGTGAAATGGGGCAGGGCGTCAATACCAAGGTCTGCCAGGTAGTCGCGCATGAACTGGGCCTGAACCTGGACAAGGTGCGTGCTACTGCTACCGATACCAGCAAGGTCGCCAATACTTCGGCAACGGCTGCTTCGACTGGGGCTGACCTGAACGGCAAGGCCGCGCAAAATGCCGCGCATACCCTGCGTCAGCGCCTCGCTGAATTTGCAGTAAAAACTTATGGTGGTGAACTGGCAGACATCCGCTTTGCGGCTGGCCTGGTCAGTGTCAATGGCCTCGATATCCCGTTTGAAGCCCTGGTGCAAAAAGCCTATCTGGCGCGCGTGCAATTATGGTCTGATGGTTTTTATGCGACACCGGGCTTGCACTGGGACCCTAAAACCATGAGTGGCAATCCCTTCTCTTATTATGCTTACGGTGCTTCGGTATCTGAAGTCATTGTCGATACCCTGACCGGCGAATGGAAACTCTTGCGTGCCGATGCGCTCTACGATGCCGGTAATTCTCTGAACCCTGCCATCGATATTGGTCAGGTAGAAGGTGCTTTCATACAAGGCATGGGCTGGCTGACCACAGAAGAATTATGGTGGAACAAAGGCGGCAAGCTGATGACGCATGCACCTTCAACCTACAAGATACCGGCGATTTCTGATTGCCCTGAAGACTTCCGCGTCAGCCTCTTCAAGAACCGCAATGTACAAGACAGCATACACAGGTCCAAGGCCGTCGGTGAGCCACCTTTGCTGTTGCCGTTCTCTGTTTTCTTCGCGATACGTGATGCGATTGCCAGCGTGGCAGACTACCGCTATAACCCGCCACTGAATGCACCGGCAACCAGCGAAGCGATCCTGTCGGCCATCAATGGCGTAGAAGCCATGGCTCCTGCCAGCTAAAAAGGCGAGTTCATCATGAAGCTTTGGTTAAATGCAATTGCCACACAAGCCGCCCCCAAGATACTGGTGACGGTAGCCACGGTATTGGGTTCCGGCCCGCGTGAGCCGGGTGCCAAGATGCTGGTCACGGCAGATGAATTATTCGACACCATAGGTGGTGGCCATCTGGAAATGAAGGCCACAGAAATCGCCCGCAGCATGCTGGCCATGCCAGAAAGCCAGCTTGCTGCCCAGCGTCGCTTTGAACGTTTCCCGCTGGGCCCCAGCCTGGGTCAATGCTGTGGTGGTGTCGTGCACCTGGCCTTTGAACGCGTGCAGGCTGACAGCCTGGCTTACTTGAATTGCCTGAACCAGCGCTGGCGTCTGGGGCAGGATAGCTGGCGTTTGCTGGCACTCGACAGTGCGCAAGAGCCAACCCTGTGCGATGCCAATGGCACCCACCTGACAGGCCCGGCCTGGCCTGCGGGACTGGCTGTGCAAATCGATACCAGCAATCCCTGCCAGGTCTTGACTGATGCAGCAGGCCAGCGCTGGCTGCTCGATTCTTGCCTCGCTTACCGCGCCCACCTGATGTTGTTTGGCGCTGGCCATGTCGGTGCTGCTATCGTCCGTGCCATGGCGGATTTGCCTTGCCGTATCACTTGGGTTGATGAACGCGAAGATATGTTCCCTACCAGGCTCGCAGCCAATGTCACGGTAGAAGCAACGGATACGCCAGAAGCCCTGATAGCCAAAGCTGCCCCGGGCACATCCTTCCTGGTGCTCACGCATAGCCATGCACTGGACCAGAAACTGTCTGAACATATCCTGCGCCTGCCAGATATAGGCTGGTTTGGCCTCATAGGCTCGCAAACCAAGCGCGTACAGTTTGAACGCCGCCTGCGTGAACGCGGCTTACCAGCTGCCCGCCTCAATGACATGGTCTGCCCCATAGGCTTGCCGGGCATACATGGTAAGCAACCGGCAGTGATAGCAGCCTCTGTCGTCGCCCAGCTCTTGCAGGTCTGGGAAGAACATGACATCCATCAGCAAAAAGAACTCAGCCGCGTGCTTGCGCGTATAGGCTCTGATGTTTCCAAGTCAAATACAGAAAAACGAGCGCTAGATGAGTGTCACTTGCTGGCTAAGCGTTAAACTCTCGCTGTTAGCGCTTAGCACCCACCAGATCAATGCGAATGTGATGCCAGACCGGCAGACTTGATGTACAAGTCGTGGTTTGGCTTGATTGCGCCTGCAAGACAGAATTCAGAAAGACCACGATGAGCAATATTTCAAGTAAAAACACGCTGCAAGCTTACCGTGCCAGTGTGCTGCATTTCCAGCAAGACCCTGCCTTTCATGCGCAGGCATATGCCTGGCATGAAGACGGCCTGTTGATCGTCGAAGACGGCAAGATCGTCGCCGCAGGCGAGTATGCCCAATTGCATGCCAGCCTGCCTGAAGGGACAGAGGTTATCGATTACCGCGGCAAACTCATTGTGCCGGGTTTTATCGACACCCACATCCATTACCCCCAGACCGACATGATCGCCTCGCCAGCGCCCGGTTTGCTACCCTGGCTGGAGACGTATACCTTCCCGACTGAACGCCAGTTTGCAGATATCAACCACAGCGCTCAGGTCGCGCATTTTTTCATTGATGAGTTGCTGCGTTCAGGCACGACGACAGCCATGGTGTATTGCACCGTCCATCCAGAATCCGTCGAAGCCTTCTTTGCCGAGAGTGAAGCACGCAATCTGCGTATGGTGGCAGGCAAGGTCTTGATGGACAGGAATTGCCCTGAATTCTTGCGCGACACTGCCGAGGGTGGCATACGCGACAGCGAAACCCTGATCAAGAAATGGCATAAGCGTGGCCGCCAGTTGTATGCCATCACCCCACGCTTTGCACCTACCTCCAGCGACGCGCAAATGCAGCTGGCAGGCGAACTGGCGCAAGCTTATCCCGATACTTTCCTGCAGACCCATGTTGCAGAAAATACCGATGAAGTGGCCTGGGTTAAAGCACTGTATCCCAAAGCCCGTAGTTATCTTGATGTGTATGACCAGTACGGCATGCTGCGCCCGCGTGCCATGTACGGCCATTGCATATGGCTCGATGATGCTGACCGTGCACGCATGACAGAAACGCAATCGGCAGTGGCGATGTGCCCGACATCCAATCTCTTCCTCGGCAGCGGTCTGTTCAATTTTGAACGCGCCGATGCCCAGCAAGTCAGCCTGTCACTGGCCACCGATGTCGGTGGGGGCACTTCATTCTCCATGCTGCGCACCATGAATGAAGCCTACAAAATGGCACGTCTGGGAGGTACCTACCTGCCTGCGCTGCGCATGTTTTACCTGGCAACCCTGGGTGGTGCACGCAGCATGCAGCTTGAAGGCACGATAGGTAATTTCGTCAAGGATGCAGAAGCCGATTTCATCGTGCTTGACCCGCAGGCTACACCCTTGCTGGCACGCCGTACCGGGCATACCGAGAGCCTGGATGAATTATTATTCGCACTGGCTTTGCTGGGAGATGACAGGACGGTAGCGGCAACCTATGCTGCAGGCAAACTGGTTCATCGGCGCGCCGCCTGAAAATAAATGCTGTCTGGCATATGATACTGGTCTGCTTTATCTTGCAGCAGACCAGTAATCACTTATTCAAAGGAAGCCATATGCCAACTATTCAGGTACAAATGTTTGAAGGCCGTACTCCGGAACAAAAACGTGCGTTTGTCAAAGCACTCACCGAAGCAACCTGTCAGACACTGGGTGCTGCGCCCGAAAGCGTCAGCATCATTTTGCAAGATGTCAGTCGTGATAACTGGGCAACTGGCGGCGTGTTATGGTCAGAGAAAAATAAAGGCTGAAGCAAGCCAGAGAAAGTTGAAATAATGGCCTCACTCAACTTTCAGCTTGCCCTTGATAATGGCCTGACTGGCTTCACGCAGTTTTTGCAGCACTGGTCGCTGACGCAGGATATCGCAATCGGAATACGCCGCATCCGTGCTGATGCCAGTCAGCGATATCGCACCTTCTTTCAGGCCATATTCAATTTTTGTGGCGCTTGATCCGCTCAGGATGGCGGCGATTGCCAGGCTTATGGCAGTATCGCTGTGCACCTGCATATTGTCGATGACCTTGCCCGCGGTTTTGGGGCATTGATTGACATAGCTGCCTATCGCATGCGCCCTGGGGTTGCCGGCAATGGCCTTGAACACACCGTTATTGCTCATGCCCGCTGCGGCATAAATCATGTCCACACTATCGGCCAGCATGCTTTTCGCCAAAGCTTCAGCGCGGGCCGTGTCATTGAAAGGCTGGCTGCCTTCTATCCAGACGATATGGGTCAGATCGGCATCTGCCCTGACTGATCTTGCCCCGGTGATGAAGGCATCTATCGTCTTTTGCTTGAGCGGGGTTTTCACCGCACCGATGATGCCGAGCTTGCCGCTGACCGAGATCAGTGCTGCTTCCATGCCGGCCAGATAACTCGCCTCGCTTTCGCGAAAGCTGATGCATAACAGGTTGGGTGGGGGATTGCTGATGCATTGCTCCAGTATCACAAAGCGTACCTGTGGTGCCGTACGCGGTACGGTATCGAGCAACTCTCGAAATTCATAACCCATCATCACGATAATGGCAGCACCCTGTCTGACCGCGTTATCGAGCTGCTTTTGCCTGCCCGCGCGGTCAGCGTGACTCGACAGTGTCGTTGCCTGCATCTGGTACATCTGTGCCGCTTGCCTGATGCCATCGCTGCCCTGTTGCAGGTAAGGGTCGTCATTGTCGGGAACCGGGCGTACATAGATGATTTTGGGTATTTCCGCCGCCTGGGGCTTGCTGCTCATGGCGAAGATACCCATCATGAGCAGCAAGCCAAGGCACATCATCTGACGCTTGAAAATAATGACTTGCATATCGTCCTCCAGTTTTTTTATTGCTGGCATCAAGGGCAGCATGGACATTCATCTTGAACGAAAATGCCGGTCGCAGACCGCATCACAAGCAATATGGAATATTGATGGAACGCGATAGTGCCATCAGCCAGCTGTGTTAGCCGAAGGCCCGACCATGACTTCTGGCACTGTCGGCATCGCTTTGCTTTATCTAAGCTTGATTCACTTTTTACAGCCAACCTGCGAATGCAATCTTCGTCGTCTGTAGAAACAATTTGTTCAACACCAAAGGAATCAAGAATGAAGAAAATACTGTGTCTGTCCATGCTGGCAGTTGCTGGCGCCAGCATGGCAATGGTAGCCCATGCCCAGAATGTCTCTGTCGGCGCTGCCGTCAGCAATAGTTATGAAACCGAACTGAATTTCCAGGATGGTGCTCACACCAGCACATTCAAGAGCAAGGAAAAACCCGTACCGTTCAAGTTTTATCTGGCCTATAATTTTGCGCCTGCCATAGCGGTAGAGGCTGGCTATAAGAATTTTGGCAGTTCCACTATTGATCCTGTTCCTGGTTCCGGCAACCAGCTGGGTACGCGTGCAGACGCGATCTACACGGCTGTCAGGGGAACCTGGCAAGCTGCTGAAGACTGGTCGCTGTACGGAAAAATCGGTACAACGTATACCCGTACCAAATTTACGGCAACGGGAGAATTGAGTTCTTTGGCAGGAGAAGAAAAAAAGATGCGTTTATATGCAGGTGCTGGCATGGCCTACAATGTCAGCAAAGAGCTGGCTTTGACGCTTGAGCTTGAGCATTTCGGCGAAGCAAAGAAAGCCGGCCTGAAATTTGGCATGGATGGCTTTTCCCTGGGTTTGCGGTATCAGTTTTAAGCACCTCATGCGCGGCCTGGCTATCCCCTGTCAGACCGCGCAGTTTTACTGTGTGTCATATACCTGCTGATGGAATCTAGTAGTGATAGCTTATTGCCGACATTACGCTGACAGTATTGCGCTGGCTGACCAGCGGGCTGCTGGCCGCACTGCCATACAGGCGATTCAGCCCCAGGCGCAGTGATAATTCATATTTCAGCGACAGTTCGGTACGCCAGTTCAGGTTCAGGTAGGTATTTTTGACGCCACTGGCCGCATCGTAAAGACGATAAGGGCCGTGCCCGGCCTGCGCTGCACTGACACCAAAATAAGACTGCATATAAGCATGATCAGCCAGTTGCAGGCCGACCTCTGCCGAGGCGCTTTGATGAGATGTCAGGGCGGTTGATGCCCATGCGCCAAGTTCCATACGCGCACCACGGTGCTGGTCGCCACCACCAAAAGCCAGGCGGGATTTGATGCCTAGTTGCTGCGCAAACTGATAGTTGTAGAAACCGCCTGGTTCAGCATTGATTTTTGCGTCGTTGGTGTTGTCAATACGATCTGGTTTGACGCCATACGCCAGCATCAGGCCATATTGACTGTTGACCGGTGCAGGCAGGCGTATGCCGATTTCACCGGGGGCGAGAAATACCCCATTGCTCCATTGTACCGATGCGAAGGGCAATACAAAAAAGCGCCTGCCACTACTGCCTTCCGCAGACGGGGCCACAACTGCGGCGACGCCGAAGTCAATGTCCTGTGTATCTTCAGGCATCATCATATGTGTCACCTGCGCCAGGCATGGCACACTGACGGTGGCCAGTAATGCGGCGATTATATTTCTGACAGTCGATAAATGCATTCGTGATTATTCCTGTTTTTGCTTCGTCGCACAGTCATTCTTTGCTTCAGATCCAGCCCAGTTCTATACCACGCAACACCGCGCGTACACGGTCACGCACGACAAGTTTGGACAAGATACTCGACACATGATTTTTGATCGTACCTTCACTGGGGCCCAAGGCCAGGGCGATTTCATTGTTGTTCATGCCTGCGGCCATCAGGGCCAGTACTTCAACTTCACGTTCTGTCAGCGGGTTGTTAATTATTTTTTCAGGGAGTGCTGACGCATGTCTGCTGCTTTCATACGATGCGCGCGTGCGTTCTGTCAGTGCAGGGCGAAACATGGTGCCGCCTGTTGCAACGCGGCGTATGCTGTCGGCCAGTCTCTCCAGTGATATGTCTTTCAGCAAAAAGCCACGTGCGCCTGCCCGCATGCCGGCAAACAAGGCATCGTCGTCATCAAACGTCGTCAACAGTATGGTTGGTGGCAGACTGGCCGGGTTATTTGCCTGCCTTTGCAGCAGTTCTATGCCAGAACATTGCGGCATCCTGACGTCAAGCAATAATATGTCTGCGGGTGTATTTGCGATGACTGCGACAGCCTCATCACCATTTGAGGCTTCTGCCACGACGCGTATGTCTGGCGTCAGGTCAAGCAAGCCACGTATGCCGCTGCGTACCAGCATCTGGTCATCGACCAGTATGACCCTGATCATGTTGTGCATGTTGTTCAGGTCATTCGGGTTATCTGGAGTATTCAGGGTGTTCGGAATGTTCGCAGTATTCATGCCATGCACCTTGTATAAGGTATCGATAATGTCAGCGCAAAGCCATGCTTCTGGCTGTGTTCCAGGTGCAGGCTTCCGCCCAGTTCTGCAAGTCGTTCCCGCATGCCGCGCAGGCCGTTTCCTTCTGCCGCGCCAGTATTGCCCACGCCATCGTCGCGAATGGACATCAGCAAGTCATCCTCCTTGTGTTCAATATTGATCAGCAAGTTATCTGCCTGCGCATGTTTGACCACGTTGGAAATCGCCTCCTGTATGCAACAAAAAATAGTGTGGGCGGCCGCGGGGGAATTGATTTCCAGATTTTCTTCCATCAGCAGGCAGATGTCGGGATAGGGCATGCCTTCGCAAAGTGCACGTAAGGCATGGCGCAAATGGATGGAGGGTTTCAGCCGTTCTACATCGACCACGGCCCTGACTTCGGCCAGCAGTGCACGCGCCAGCTCACTGGAGGTGCGCAGGGATGTCTCACGCTGCGGTTCGGCCTGGCGTACTGCCAGATCCAGGTGCAGGTTCAGGGCAGTCAGGTGATGGCCCACCGCATCATGCAGGTCGCGGGCAATACGTATGCGCTCAGATGCGCGTACCGTGTCAGCCAGCATGGATTGCGTTGCCCTTAATTCTGCATTGGCCGCTGCCAGCACCAGACGGCCCCGCCTTTCCAGCAGGGTAACGTAAGTACCGGCATAAATCAGACCCTGTACAGTCAGCTCCCCAGCCAGGTAAAGCAGGCGTAGCCGCAAGCCACTGTCGTAGACCACGATATTGATACTGGTATAGATAGTGACTATGGAAAACAATAGCATTTGCAGCATGAGCCAGCAGATACCCTTGTTGCGCGGCATGATCACCGCCAGTTCTGCCGCTAGCAAAAATAACAGGCCGGAATCAACACTGATGGCCAGCAGCAATTGCAGGCTGACGAAGCATGTTTTGAGCAATGTCGCCCGTTTCTTCAGTTTATTCTGCCGGTCAGACAGCAGATCGTCTATTTGATGACCTGACACAGGTTTAAGCCCTTGCGTGCGCAGCCATAGCAATAGTGCGAATAGCAGGCCGGAGGCTATATTCAGGCAAATGAATAGTTGATAAACCAGCTCGGCCCGGTCTGAGCCTGCACTGATCAGCGAAGGTGCACTGGTAAATTGACTGGCCAGCCAGACCACCAGCAACCCCGCCAGACTGTGCAAATCATCTGCTTGCGGCCCGCGCATCCAGATTTGCACAGTATCAATACCTGTAATAAACAGGGTGAGCAAGATGCCGGCCAGACCCAGACGGTTACGTGCAAACTGCCTGCGCCACCTTAAAACGTTTTCCAATTGATAACCTTATCTTTGCTTGCACGGAATGCGCAATTTTACGCGAAGGCGGTTCGCGCAGGCAGTGCCGGAAGTCATGTATGCATGAATACAAGACCATCTATCTTCCGGCACTGTACGCAGTGTGGCGATGTTCTACAATGGCAGCCTGAATGCCGTCTCTGGAAAACCATGTCTTACTTGTGTCATTGCCTTTTCATTGTCTTCGCAGCCTTGCCCTGTCTGGCCTGGGCCGACAATCCGCCTGGTGGGCAACAGGTGGAAATAAGCGCCATCCGCGATGCCGAATGGGGCAGTTATCGCCGTGCTTACAAAGCCAGTGCCTATTTTGAAACCTTTATCCGTACCCGTCCTTTGATCCAGGCACATCTTCAGCTAAGGCCGGTAAAAGATGTCAGCATGGAAGGGCTAAGTCTTCACCTCGCCGGTGAAAAAACCAGTCTCGACATCGCTGTTGACAGCATAGGCCGTGCCACCATCCCCATGCTGAAACAGGCCTATGCAGAAGATGCTGTGTTGCGGCTGAACCGGCCGGCAGGCCTGTTTTATTTCAGCGGGCGGTATTCCATCAAGGAACATGAAGGCGGCGTCTATGATGCGAACGAGATGCGGAGTGCCTGCGAACAGCTATTGAGTGCGCAGCGCGAATCAGGTTATCGCATCCGCCTGATCGGCAAGAAATGCGCTGGCATCAAATATGTTTACGCCCTCATGGACAATGGAGTGTCCGTCAGTTTTACAGATACACAAAAACAAATGCATAGCCTGCCGGTCACAGATAACCTGCCGTTTGAAGATAATTCCATGGGAAAGTATAAAGTCGCAACCTACCGCTTTGCTGACTGGCCACAGCAGGGACAGATCATAACGCTACGTAAGCCGCTGGCGATTGGTACCCTGTATGAGTAAATTATTTGTTTGCGATCGCGCAATCTGGAATACTTTTCGCAATACGTTTATCTCAAATCTGACAGGCAGATTTACCGGAAATTTGAAAGATGCAATGCCATGAACTTAATCAATATAAAAGACCTGTCAGCGACAGACATTGAAGAAATCTGGAAACTGACTGGTCAGGACAGTCCTGAAATCAGCGGAAAAGTTGCCTGGTCTTTCGAAGGAAACGGCATACGAACCCGCACCAGCTTCATACAGGCTTTTCAGGAACTTGGACTACACTATACAGAATTGCCAAACTTGCTGAAGTCAAATGAACGCACGGTCGACCTGGCAGGCTACCTGGATGATTTCTACGACATCTACGTCATACGCGAACGTCAGCATGATCGTCTTGCGCAGTTTGCACAAGACTCAATGCGTCCGGTCATCAATGCACTTTCCAGTGAGGGACATCCGTGCGAAGTGTTAACCGATGCCTATTATGTGAACCTGCACATTGCACCGATCAGACAGGCCAGAATTTGCCTGTGGGGGCCGCCCAGCAATGTCATGCTGTCCTGGCATGAACTGGCATCTGTCATGGGTTTTGAGATTACGCACCTTTGTGAAGCTGTCTTCCATCAACAAAAGTCTGGCGTGCAGTACACATCCTCAATCACTTCTGCATTCGACATCGTCATTACCGATGGCTGGCCGGCACAATATGAGAATAAGGACTGGTCATTGACAACGGCGCATCTGGAAAAAATGGGTAATCCCAGACTGTTGCCGACACCACCGTTTTCAATCGGGCAGGAAATAGCATTTGATCCCACAGTCTATGCAGGCTTTGTTGGTTACCGACAAAAGAACTTGCTGCTTCCAGTCCAGAAAGCAATACTCAGATATTTGCTGGGCAGTAAGTAGCCGCAAAAAAATCATGTTCCGCGCTTTGCGCTTAACGCCTGCATGATCTCGTTGGCCAGACATTCTACGGCTGGCGAGCTATTCTTCCTGCCTTTGATGAGTACGATATCCAGAGGCTCGACCGTCTTCAGGCCTTCAGCCTTGCCCAGCCTGACCAGATGGGGCGGGGCACTGCATTCGGCCAGGGCGGCGATCGCCAGACCTGCTTCCACCATTGCCAGTATACCGAGCAGGCTGGGACTGCTATAGGTGGCGCAATAGGGGCGTGCACTGTTTTCCAGTGCTGCCAGAGTTTGTTCACGCGCAACGCAGCCCTTTTCATATAGCGCCACTGGCAATGGCGTTTTCTTCCAGGCGGCGTGTTTTTCTGCACCCACCCAGACCACGGGTTCACGACGGATGAAAGTGCCATCAAGGCCTTCGCCACGCGTGACGAAGGCGAGATCAATGACGCCTTTCTTCAGTAATGGTTTCAGCAAGATGCTTTGCAGGCATACCAGTTCTATCTCGACCTTGGCAAACAGCCTGGAAAAACGTTCCAGCACGGGTGGCACCGTGATGTTGAATACCCGTATCGCCACGACAGTTATTTTTATTATCTCAGTGGTTATACGGAGCCAGAAGCGGTGATGGTCATCGTCGCCGGTAGAGTGAATCTGTCCATTTTGTTTTGCCGCGAAAAGGACAGCGAACACGCGATATGGCATGGCTTTCGGCATGGCCCTGAAGGCGCACGCATCCATTTTGGTTTTGATGCTGCCTACCCCTTGTCTGCAATCGATAGCCAGATGCCAGCGCTGCTGGCTGATGCTTCACATCTTTATCATGCGCAATCAGGCAATGCGGGACTGAATGCCGCTCTGCAAACCTGGTTACATACCCTGCGTCAGCAGGCACGCAATGGTGTCAGGGCACCCGCACATACACACGATGTGCACGCCCTGTTGGATGAGATGCGTCTGATCAAGGACCATGCAGAAATTACCATCATGCGCAAGGCTGCCACGATATCGGCACAAGCGCATTGCCGTGCCATGCGGTTTACCCGGCCTGGCCAGACTGAATACCAGATAGAGGCAGAGCTGTTGCATTAATTTCATCGCCAGGGTGCGGCTGCGCCTGCTTATCCGGCCATTGTCGCTACTGGCGCGAACAGCTGTGTGTTGCACCACAATCCCGGCGCTGCCGTCGTTAAATCGGGTGATTTGGTATTGATTGATGCCGGTTGTGAATATCAGGGCTATGCGTCTGATATCACACGCACTTTCCCTGCCAGCGGCAAGTTCACAGTCGTGCAAAAGACGCTGTATGAAATCGTGCTGGCCGCACAAATGGCTGCGATTGCCGCCGTCAAGCCCGGGCTAAGATTCATGGATCCGCACCAGGCCGCAGTCAGGGTATTGGCACAAGGCATGCTTGATACGGGTTTGCTGGACAGGCAACGGTGTGGCAGTGTCGAAGACGTCATCACTAATGGCGATTACCAGCAGTTTTTCATGTGCAGAACCAGTCACTGGCTAGGCATGGATGTGCATGATGCCGGCGATTATCATGAACCTGTCGAACAATCAGTTGACCAGCCCGTTGCGGGCAACACGGTACAGACTGCTGGTAATCCCTGGCGCATCCTGCATCCCGGCATGTGCCTGACAATAGAACCCGGTATCTATATCCGTCCCGCGCCTGGCGTGCCAGAGCAATACTGGAACATCGGCATACGCATAGAAGATGATGTGCTGGTTTCAGGTGAAGGCTGCGAAGTTCTGAGCCATGCTGTGCCCAAGACTGTGGCTGAGATAGAGACTTTGATGGCGGAACAAAACAGGTTTTGATGCAAAAAGAAATTACATTGATTGCCGCCTCCGGCGGCAATCATCCGCTTCACCTCTTATAACTTATACCAGCAGATCTGCGAGGCTACGTGCAATCACCTTTGTAGCGCGTCGTAAATCTTCGAGGTTCAGGCGTTCATCGGCCCGTTTTGCATGGGATTCCAGCACCGTGCGTGGGCCTGCACCGTAGATGACGCCGGGTATGCCTGCTTCCGAGAACAGGCGCACGTCTGTATATAAAGGTGTGCCCAGGGCAGGGATGGCTTCACCAAATACCTCGCCACCATGTTTTTGTATGGCTTCTACCAGCGGGGTATTGCCAGACAGAGGGCGCATGGAATTTGCCAGCAAGATCCGTTTGACATCCACGCTGATGCCCGGCAATTCAGCCGCCGTGTCACTGATGACTGTGCGCAAAGTCGCTTCCACTTCTGTCGGATTTTCTTCCGGTATCATGCGGCGGTCCAGTTTGAACGTGACGCGGCCAGGGATGACGTTGGTATTGGTGCCGCCTTCTATCGTTCCCACATTCAGGTAAGGGTGAGTAATGCCTTCTACTTTCGATATGACCTGTTTGTATAAGGTATTTTGCGCATACAGGGCATTCAGGATTTTCACTGCTGCCTGCAAGGCATCGACGCCAGAATCGGGAATCGCTGCATGGGCCATCTTGCCATGCACGGTCACTTCCATTTGCAGACAACCGTTATGCGCAGTGATGACCTGGTAAGAAAAACCAGCGGCTATCATCAGGTCCGGCTTGATCAAGTTGTGTTTCAACATCCAGCCCGGGCCGACTTCCCCACCGAATTCTTCATCATACGTAAATAACAACTCCAGTGTACCTGCTGTTGGTTTTGCAACGGCTTCGAGGGCACGCAGGGCAAAGGTGAAAGTCGAGAAATCGCATTTGCTGACCGCTGTGGCGCGGCCATAGATATTGCCATTTTCTATTTCGCCACCGTAAGGGTCTTTGGTCCAGCCTTCGCCCGGTGGCACTACGTCACCATGCGCATTCAGCAGCACAGTCTTGCCCGGGCCATACTGGCGACGTACCAGCAAATTCGTAATGCTTTGCAAGCCAGCCTCTTTGACTTCGCTATCCGGTACTGCATGTTTTTCTGCGCTTATACCCATGTCTTGCAGCAGGTCAGCGGTGCGTTCTGCATGCGGGGTGTTATTGCCGGGTGGGGTATCAGTCGGTACACGTATCAGTTCTTGCAGGAATTTGACCTGCTCGTCAAAGTGCGCATCTACCCAGGCGTCGAGTTGTTCGTAGTTATTCATGTCTTGTACTTTCTAGATTTTTATTGACTTACTTGGCACCAGCCTGGAACCAGGCACCGACGACTGCACGTTCTTCTTCCGTCATCTTCGTCATATTCCCTATCGGCATAGCCTTCAACTGTACTGCCTGTAAATTGACCTTCACGGCGTTTTGCCTGATCAGTTCTGGCGTATCAAGTTTGATACCAGCCGGTGCAGTGGCAAAGCCAGGCTGGGTAGGTGCGGCCGCGTGGCAAGACACGCAACGCTGCTGGATGATGCCCTGTACTTTGCTGAATTGGGCAGCGGCTGCTTCTGCTGCCGACAGGGCCGGGTCAGGCGCTGCCACTTTGGCTGGCGGCTTGGGGGCAATCGCAATTGCCACCGCCAGCAATAAAGTCACGCCCGCGGCAGGATAAGCCCAGTTGGTAATACCCTTGTGGCGCAGGTTGAAGAAATGACGTATCAAGACACCTGCCGCCATGATGGTCGCCAGCACCAGCCAGTTGTATTCATGGTTATAGGTCATTGCATAATGGTTGCTGATCATGATGAACAGCACTGGCAGGGTAAAGTAATTATTGTGTACGCTGCGCTGCTTGGCTTTCTGGCCGTGGATAGGGTCAGGCGATTTGCCCTGCTGCATGGCTTCGACCAGTTTGCGCTGGCCGGGGATGATGAGCATCAGCACATTACCCACCATCATCGTGCCTATCATGGCACCAACGTGGATATAGGCAGCCCGGCCACTGAGGAATTTCGACAACACAAATGCTGCCGCCACAATGAACACAAACATGATGATGCCCAGCAGACCTTCACGCTTGCCCAGCGGTGAACGGCACAGCAAGTCATACACCGTCCAGCCCACCAGCAGCGTGCCCAGGCCTATGCCTATGGCTTGCCAGCTCGTCAGGTCGGCGACGGACTTGTCTATCATCATGGCAGAGGCATTGAAGTAATAGACGATGAACAGCATCGCAAAGCCAGACAGCCACGTGGCATAGGCTTCCCATTTGAACCAGTGCAGTTCTTCTGGCAATTCTTTGGGGGCGATCAGGTATTTTTGCGGATTATAAAAGCCACCGCCATGCACGGCCCACAATTCACCAGACACGCCCTTGTTGGCCAGTTCAGAACCGGGCTTGGGCGGGCGGATATTATTGTCCAGCCAGACGAAATAGAAGGATGCACCTATCCAGGCTATGCCGGTAATCAGGTGCAGCCAGCGGACGATCAGGTTCAGCCACTCAGTGCCATACGCAAGTAAAAAAGCTTCCATGTTTTCTCTCATGTTAGAAGCTCGTCTGCCTCCGCGGGGCTCTTCAGACGAGAGGGATAGAAAAATACCCCAAAATGGTCGCGAACCGAAGCTCCGCTGCGACCAGTTTAATAAGCTCCAAAAACATCATTCTCGGGCGCATTACTGCGTTGCAAATACTCGCAATACCGACGTATTGCTGTGTTTTGCGCCTTGTACTGCATCCCGATGTTCGTTTTTGAAGCTTATTTAAAAACCAATTCAGTGCTAAAAAACCACAACCTGTATCTATCTGCTTCAAATGTCTCCTATTGTCGCAGTTAGACCAAGTGCAGGTATTACCAATAGCAAAAAACTTGGTGAAGTCTGGTAACGATAAACTTTTTCCCTACAAACTTCATTGAAAACGAAGTATATTAAAAATACAGATTTCGATATACGTTTGAAGACAGGCATCAGCATGGCACAACTACCCAATCATCTCGATCTGCATCTGATACGTATTTTGTATCTTTTGCTCAGTGAGAAAAACGTCTCCCGCGTAGCTTTAAAGCTTAATCAGCCGCAGCCTTCGATTTCTGCATCGCTACGCAAACTGCGTGAGCTGACAGGCGATCAATTGCTGGTGCGCGGTGGCCGTGGCATGGTGCCTACCCCCCATGGTGAAACCCTGCTCAAGCCTGCCAAGCGCATACTCGATGAAACCGAACTCTTGTTTGAACGCAAGGTGCCCTTCGTCGCCCAGCAAGAGAGCAAGACCTTCCACATCGCTGCGCCAGATTCCCTGCATGTGCAATTCCTGCCCAGCGTGGTGGAGCGCCTGCGGCGTGAATCACCCAAAAGCCGCATCGTTATCCATGGCCTGGGGGCGGAAGTCGATTATGTGCGCCATCTGTCTGACGGCGATCTTGATCTCGTCATCGCCAACTGGGATGAGCCACCGCAACACCTACACCTGTCCAAGCTGTTTGAAGATCCCATCGTCTGCGCCATGCGTGCCGACAGCCCCTATGCCAAGCGCACCGGCACTGACGATATGACGCTGGAAGACTACCTGAGCCTGCCGCATGTCGCGCCTTCGCAACTCTTGTCCGGCTACCATGGCGTCATCGACGCCCATCTGGAACGGCAGCACCTGCGCCGCAATGTCGTGGTCGAATCGGCCTACTTTGGCCTCATGCCACATATGCTGACGCAGTCAGACATGGTGCTGACGACGGGCAAGCAATACCTGAGCTTTTATGAAAAAAGCCTGCAGCTGAAGACTTTTTCCATCCCCATCAAATTCCCGCCACTGCGCTTTTACCAGCTTTGGCATGAACGCGTCCATCATTCACCAGAACATAAATGGCTGCGTGAGCAGATTGCCCAGGCAGCCAAATCTTTAATGTCCAAATAAATTGACAGGACCTTCGCAAAACCGCCCCAAAGCGTTGCAGCTCCTCTCCTAGGAGCCGCGTACTAAAGACTGTCTTCGTCGCTGCGGTGCAGTTGGGGTTTCATACAGCACGCTGTATGCCAACGAAACGAACCGCCCTTGCCAGGGCGGTTTCCTAAATGCGTTAGCCTTGTTGGGACAATTTTGCGAAAGCCCTTCGATTATTCGGTTAACTACCGCGGTAAGTCGAGTACGCCCAGGGTGATACCACCAGCGGCACATGGTAATTCTGGCTGGCATCAGCCACCCCAAAAGCCAGGGTCACGCGGTCTATGAATTTGGGGCTAGGTAAATCCACGCCCTGCTTGTCGAAATAATCGCCTGCTGCAAACACCAGCTCATACAGGCCGGGCTTCAGGCTGTCTCCTTCCAGCAGGGGCGCATTGCAGCGACCATCATGGTTGGTAGTCTCTGTCTTCAGCAAGGTTTTCTCACCTGCATTGACGGCATATAACTCCACCTGCACACCCACGCCGGGTTTGCCAACGGTGATATCCAATACGTGCGTACTGAGCTTTCCCATACTGATCTCCTATATTGATGACTTGAAATGCGCTATCAGCCAAATCTTATACCGCCAGCAGTCTATCAATATACTATCGAAGATATACAGATCATGAAGACAGCAGCACATTGCAGGCCAGAATTGGGCTTAAGCTTCATCATCATGCCGGGCCAACACCGGTCACATTAATGAATACGTACAAATAACAGGCATAACGCCTGAGCAATTATGACGACAACTCTGGACCACCTGAACCGCTGTAGCCCGCAAGACTTTGTGCATATCCTGCATGGTATCTATGAACATTCACCCTGGATACCTGAACGGGCTGCCGCCAGCCGCCCCTTTGCCAGCATTACGGCACTCAAGCTGGCCTTGCAAACCGTGGTCAGCCAGGCGACAGAGGCAGAACAGCTGGGCCTGATCCGTGCCCACCCCGAGCTGGCAGGCAAGGCCGCCATCGCAGGAGAATTGACGGCAGAATCAACAGGTGAACAGGCCAAGGCAGGCCTGACCAATTGCAGCCCTGAAGAATTCGCAATACTGCACAAGCTCAATGCCGACTACAACAGCAAGTTTGGTTTCCCCTTCATCCTCGCCGTCAAAGGGCCGGATGGCAAGGGCTTTACGCGGGAAACCATCATCGCCACCTTCCAGCGCCGCTTCAAAAACCAGCGTGCAGACGAGCTGGCAGAATGCCTGCGCCAGATAGGCCGCATTGCTGAACTGCGTCTGAATGACTTGCTCGAACACACCCTGCAATTTGGTAACACCATCATGCAATGGTCAGAAACCCTGGCCGCCTGGAGCGATGATGAAGATGGCCTGACTTGTGCCTACATGACACCCGCGCACCAAAAAACCGCAGAGCAACTGGCCACCTGGATGCGTGAAGCGGGCATGCATGTGCATATCGACGCAGTCGGCAATGTCGTTGGCCGCTACCTGTCTGATGCGACCGATGTCAAGACCCTGCTGACCGGCTCCCACTATGACACTGTTTGCAATGGCGGCAAATACGATGGCCGTGAAGGCATCCTGCTACCCATTGCCATCGTCAAGCACTTGAACGAGAAAAATGAAAAACTGCCTTTCAATTTCGAGATCATCGGCTTTGCTGAAGAAGAAGGCGTGCGTTTCAAAAGCACTTTCCTGGGCAGTAACGCCGTCATAGGCCAGTTTGACCTGGCATTGCTGGACAAAACAGATGCAGACGGCATCAGCATGCGTGAGGCACTGGCTGCTGCGGGACATGATGTCAAACAAATCCCGGCCATAGCGCGTGACCCTGCACAAATCCTGGGCTATGTAGAAGTGCATATAGAACAGGGCCCGGTCTTGCTGGGGCGTGACCTGCCGGTCGGCATCGTCACTTCCATCGCTGGCAGTTGTCGCTATCAGGTGCAACTCAAAGGGGTTGCCAGCCATGCTGGCACCACACCCATGAGCATGCGCAAGGATGCTGCCGCTGCCGCCGCAGAAATCATCTTGTATGTAGAACAGCGCTGCACCAATGGCACATCCCTGGTAGGGACAGTGGGTCAGTTACAGGTGCCACATGGTTCGGTCAACGTCATACCTGGCTCTTGCAATCTGTCATTGGATATCCGTGCCGCTGACGATGTCACCCGCGATGCTGCGGTGAATGACATCCTGGCAAAGATAGAAGCCATCTGCCAGCACCGCAATATTGAAGTGAATGTGGTCAAAGCTGTATCCGCCCCGGCAGCTCCTTGCGCTCCATGGCTGATGCAGCAACTGGCAGCAGCCACGCAAAGAGCAGGTTTACCAGCCTTTGAATTGCCATCAGGTGCAGGCCATGATGCCATGGCGATAGCCAAGATGACCGATGTCGCCATGCTGTTCACCCGCTGCGGCAACGGCGGCATCAGCCACAACCCACTGGAAACCATGAGCGCCGACGACGCAGAAGTCTCGGCACAAATCATGCTCGATTTTTTAAGAAACTTTAAGGAAAAATCTTAAGACCGAAAAGATCACCACAGAGACACGGAGGAAGGAAAGACTTCTTGCAAGAAGTCTTCGTTCCGCAGGCATGCGGCATGCCGCATGCCGCATGAATTCCCTGCTACACCACAGAGAAAAGCATGAGAAAACCTTATTCTGTTTTGTTTTCCCTCTGTGCCCTCTGTGCCCCCTCTGTGTCTGTGTTGAGAGGTTTTTCTGTACCCGTTTTACCAGGATTTCTGGCGCCACTTTCAGTATTGCCTGTTTCAGCTTCGCAATGAAGGCCTGATGCAGAACCAGGACTGAGCTTGAGCCTGCTGCCATGTTTTCGCTTGATAACGCTGCATGGTTTGAGGCGACGCAAGAATATGCTTTCACCGGCATTTTTTTACGACGCAGATCAATCCTGACGAGATGTCTTTTTCCAGTTTGTGGAGGATGTATCTCGTCAGGCAGCAGTAAAAAGCGCAGTCGGACACTATGTTTCGGCTGTATTTGTAGCCGCTTTTCCTGACGATACCATCGTCAGGAGGGCAAACCAGGAGTCTTGCACATGATGCATTTCCCCCTCATCCCGATTACCAGTCGCTTAATTTTTTAGCAGCTCAGTATGTGCATTTCCAGCCATCACTGACAAAAAATTCCGTCAGAGAATCCAGCAGTGATGTGTCAAAAAAACCAAACCATCAAGCAAGGAAGAGACGATGCAAACAGCGATACACCCGGTAGATGAAAAGCTACCAGCAGCAAAATTATTCACTCTGGGCATACAGCACGTGCTGGTGATGTATGCCGGGGCGATAGCCGTGCCTCTCATCATCGGCGGCGCATTACATTTACCCAAGGACCAGATCGCTTTCCTCATCAACGCCGATTTATTCTGTTGCGGCCTGGTGACCCTGATACAGGCCCTGGGTATCTGGAAGTTTGGCATACGCATGCCTGTCATGATGGGGGTCACTTTTGCAGCAGTAGGCCCCATGGTGGCAATGGCGGGCAACCCCAGCCTGGGCATACTCAGCATTTATGGGGCGGTGATTGCCTCCGGTATTTTTGGTCTCATCATTACGCCCTTCATGAGCCGGGCCGTCAGGTTTTTCCCACCTGTCGTTACCGGCACCATCATCACCGTCATCGGCATTACCCTCATGCGTGTCGGCATCAACTGGGCAGCGGGCGGGCAGCCGATGATCTTTGATGCGGCAAGCAAATCCATGCAGCCCAATCCCAATTATGGTGCACCTGAAAACCTGGCGATTGCCTTTTTTGTGCTGGTCTCCATCATGCTCATGACACGTTATTTGCGCGGTTTCGTGGGTAATATCTCGGTCTTGCTGGGCATGGTGCTGGGCTTTGTGGTTTCGCTGGTCTTGGGCAAGGTCAGTTTTGATGGTCTGGGTGAGGCGGGCTGGTTTGCCTTCATCATGCCCTTCCAGTATGGCATGCCGACTTTTGACCTGGGTGCCATCATAGGCATGTGCCTGGTCATGATAGTCACGATGGTGGAATCGACAGGCATGTTCCTCGCCCTGTCTGAGCTCACAGGCAAGCGCATCAGCAATGAAGAACTGGCAAATGGCCTGCGGGCTGACAGCCTGGGCACGGTCATCGGTGGTGTCTTCAATACTTTTCCCTACACCTCGTTTTCACAAAACATCGGCCTGGTTGGTGTCACTGGTGTGCGCAGCCGTTATGTCTGTGCAGCTGCGGGTGTGATATTGGTGGTATTTGGCATGTTCCCCAAAATGGCGCATGTGGCGGCATCGATACCTGTGTATGTACTCGGTGGTGCAGGCATAGTCATGTTTGGCATGGTGGCCGCCACCGGTATCAAGATACTCGGCAATGCGGGTCTCAATCACCAGCGTCATAACCTGTTCATTGTTGCCGTCAGCATAGGTGCAGGCATGATCCCTCTGGTGGCACCGCAGTTCTTCTCGCACTTGCCGCACTGGCTGGGCACGATAGTCGATAGCGGCATTTTGCTGGCCACCATCGCGGCGGTGACGCTCAATCTGTTTTTCAACGGTCAGGGTGCTGAGTCGGAAGCCAAGGCATTTGCCATGGCTGCGGCTCACAGCTCCGACCATTAATTTATCTGTTATTTTATTTGCTATGACCAGCTTACTTATCAAAAATGCCCGCGTCGTCGTCACCATGGACGACACGCGCCGTGAAATCAGCAATGGTGCGGTATACATCATCGACAATATCATCGCGCAGGTGGGGTCAAGTGCAGACCTGCCGCAAACTGCCGATGAAGTCATTGATGCGACTGATCATGTCGTCATGCCCGGCCTCATCAATACCCATCACCATATGTACCAAAGCCTGACGCGCGTCATACCTGCGGCGCAAAATGGTGAGCTGTTCAACTGGCTGACTAATCTCTACCCTATCTGGGCCAACCTGACACCAGAAATGGTGCAGGTATCGACCCAGGCCGCCATGGCAGAGCTGATACTGTCAGGCTGCACCACCAGCAGCGACCATCTCTACATCTACCCGAATGGCTGCCAGCTTGATCACAGCCTGCAGGCAGCGCAAGAGATAGGCATGCGCTTTCATGCGGCGCGTGGTTCCATGAGTGTAGGCCAGTCAAAAGGTGGCCTGCCACCAGACCGTGTGGTGGAAGACGAGGCCAGCATACTGCGCGATACTCAGCGCCTGATAGAGACTTATCACGACAGTAGCCGTCACGCCATGCAACGCATCGTCGTTGCACCCTGCTCACCATTTTCTGTCTCACGCGACCTTATGCGTGAATCAGCAACACTGGCGCGCAGCTATGGCGTATCACTGCATACCCACCTGGCAGAAAATGCCAATGACATCGCCTACAGCCGCGAGAAATTCAATATGACCCCGGCAGAATATGCCGAAGACTGCGGCTGGGTAGGTCATGATGTCTGGCATGCCCACTGTGTGCAGTTGGACGATGACGGCATCTACATGTTCGCCCGCACAGGCACCGGCATTGCCCATTGTCCCTGCTCGAATATGCGCCTGGCGTCTGGCATTGCACCGATACGCAAGATGCTCGATGCCGGTATCAGTGTCGGCCTCGGTGTCGATGGCTGTGCTTCGAATGATTCCGGTCATATGCTGGGCGAAGTCAGGCAAGCCATGCTCTTGCAACGCGTGGGCTTTGGCCCCGATGCCATGACAGCCAGGCAGGCGCTGGAAGTAGCGACTCTCGGTGGCGCCAAGGTACTCAACCGCGATGACATAGGCGCACTCAAACCCGGCATGTCGGCAGACATTGTCATGTTCAACCTGAAGCAGATAGGCTATGCCGGGGCCTGGCATGACCCGGTGGCGGCGCTGGTCTTTTGCACACCTTCAGATGTGGCATACAGCATTATCAATGGGCGTGTCGTGGTGCGTGATGGACAAATCACATCCATAGATTTACCAGTAGTGATGGAAAGACATAATCATCTGGCTCATCAACTGGCTGAGGCAGCACGTTGAGCTGATCTTGCTCTCTCCAGGTGCTGACGCAGTATGAAAACTACTGCTGTCAGCATCAATTTTCGTGTATCCAGAACTTGCTGGTATGCTTGAGTCATTGACTTTAATAACTCATGCATGAAAAAACAGATTCCATTAAATCCAGTTGAAATCGTACAACTGAAAAAGCAGTTTTTTCATTCTCTGAACCTGGGAACAGGTAAAGCGATGCTGCTCTTGAAAGCACAACCGCAAATAAATTTCTCAGTGCAGATACTCGCTGCCACCGTCAATAATCTCGCGTATGACAGGCAATGCGAAGGCAGCAGGGCCGTATATCTATACAAGCTGATCAGGCGCTCACTGCAAAAAGATGCGCTAATTCGTACCATCATTAAAAAATTCAGTACAAAAAAAAGTAACGACTATGGAATGGATCAGCTAAGCGATCTCGTTCTGTATTTCCATCAGGATGGTATTGCAGGGGCCAAAGAGGCTTTGATAAACAGATTTGAAAAATCTTTCAGCAATGGCTATGAGCTTTATGCGAGAGATGTGCTGCTGAAAATCGAAGGCATGGCAGGTCTGATCAGAGCGGCTAAAAAAGTGGGGCAACTTCCAGAACATCAAAGAGCCGATTACGAAGATCGTTGGCGTGTCGATGATTTTCAAAAAATGAACAAGTCTGTCGATGTTTATGCAGAACTGGCCAAGGCCGCTGACGCAAATCCAGCGATCAAAAATTACCTTGATCTGATCTTGTCTGCCAAACCCAGAAAAAAATACAGGCGTAGTAAAACTATTCCTTATACAGTGGCAGAAATTGAAGAGCTGGTTGATGAAGCAAGTCGCTTTCCCCGCTTTTGGGAATCTCACATTTCAGGGATGATGCAGGCAGATATAGAACAAGTTGCCAGGAATTTTCTTGCCGAAAAAGACAGCGTCAGAAAGCATAAATATCTGCCTTTCTTTTATCAAACGAAATTCCCGTTTGATTACGAAGTTCTTCTGGGAATGGCAAGTGGCAGGAATGAGAAGAAAAATCGCAAGATAATGCATGCAGTGAATGCCCTCAGTCATTTCAAAGGCGATGATATCCGCGCACTTGCACTTAAAAAACTCTCCAGCGAAAAAACACCATGGGATTACCTGGGACTGTTGATCAACAATTATCAGACTGGTGATGACAAAATCCTTCTTGAGATCATACAACGTTCGGATGATTTTCATCATATTCATGATCTGGTAGCAGGCATGATTGATATCTTTGACGCCAATCCTGATTCTGAATGCAAAGCACCGCTGGAAGCCATGTATTACGGCATGAACTGTGCAATGCATAGATGGAACGTGATAGATCTGTTGAATAGAAATGGAGTCCTGTCCGAGGCAATACTGGAAGAACTTGCTTACGATAGTGATGAAGATTTACGAAAGTTATCCCGTGAAATTAAGCGCTCAAGAAAAAATAAACTCGTATGAAAACGAGTTTTATTGAGCAAATACTTTTTCTTTACTTTCGCTTGTGTATCTCTCAATGAAAATAATGGCTGCCAGATGACCGCGTAAAGTGCTTGTCAAATAGCCATTTTGCACATCAACTGGCCGAGGTGGCCAGTCAGGTAACAGTTTCAAACAGACTTAGATGGTATTGGGCGAGCTGTGGATATTAAAAAATAATTGCCGCCCGCAAGGCCACTCTTTCTTGTTCGGTAAAATCCAGTACCGTCAATTTTTCATCAAGCAAAATAACGTGAGCCGTGCCAGGTACTTCTACGCCAAGAGCGGTATCACCCTGCGGACTGAGGAATAGTGGTACATCTTTTTTCCGCAAAATGTTATGCCCTTTCTTTTTCACACCATCAATATGCGTTTCAAAACTGACATTGCGCTCGTTTTGTATGTTCTTGATATTTGCCAATACCGGTTGCAAATTCAACTTGTCACTGATCGTCCGGCCAAAGCGATAAGACTTCCAGGCTGAGTAGACTCCACCTATGGACAGTATGCCAAACATCAGCGTGAAGCCTGCCATCATCACGATGCGGTTCGTCAGGTGATCAAGCGCGACGGTGGTAGTGATCATGCTGGGGTCTTTGCCGTAGCGCACTGCGTCTGTTGTGGTTGGCGGATCGAAGCTGACAAACCAGATATTGTGGTGAACTTCCTTAATGGCACGGTCTTCTGGATTGACCTTATACCTGATCTGCATATCACAATCGACAAAGACAAATTTACGTGTCTTGCATGAACCGTGAATCTCTGTCTGGGTATCAATGACCGGGTCTTTGGAGACCTTGTAGTCATACAGCAGATCAGGGGTGACAAAATATACGATTACGATCGTTAAAATACCCATAATGGCAGCAAGCATGACGGCCATGGAAACACTCTGCTTGCCTGTCGCCAGTATTTTCATGCGGCGCTTTGGAAACGCGCCTGCGATCTGTGCAAATGAACTAGCTGGTTGCCGGTATGCGGCTTGCGCGTGTATCGCAGACATGATGTGGTTTTCCCCAGGGTTGATGGCAAGAGTTTTATTTGAGTTCTATCAGCTGGGTAAGAGTATTGTCGAAGTCAAATTGACAAGGGGGTACTATTGCAAATTTTTACAATTTGCCAATACTTTTTTACTTGGGAGAAATGAAATCCAGGCTTTTTTGTGGTGTTGCCTGGGTATGGGAGAGGCAAGTAAATACAGGAATCTGTTTTTCTTTTGTAGCAAACTGATACAAGGCCCCGCTTTTACCGGTGACGGGATACAAGTAAAATCAGGTGCAATATCTCACTTGCAGCAATTGGGTTCAGCTTGCTGACCAGATCAAAAAATACCTTTTAAAATGAAAAACCGCTTTGTCCATCGCTTTATTTTTTGTTTCGCTTTGATTTTAAGTTTTTTCATTACTTTGCCAGCCCTGGCAGATGAAGCGCCAGCTAAGCCCGTTACCGAAGCAGAATTCAAGCCCACGCCAGAAATCATGGCGCAGATGCAGCAATCCCAGCAATTACTGAGTGAGTGGTATCCACGCATTAACAGCATCTTGTATGGCGATGAGCATGCGCTACCTTATGAGAATATCAAGATCGTACTCATGCCTGGTTTTGCAGTGGGTATGGAAAATGTTATCGCCTATGCCAGTGGCAATACCATCTATGTTGCCGCTGACAAAGCGAATGCCATGACAGATAGTTTCCAGGCGATGATGATTCATGAACTGACCCATATCAATCAGCATTACCCCGCTTCCACACAGACGGCGGTTTGGGTGATGGAAGGCATTGCCGATTACGTACGTCATAAATATTTTGAGAAGGACATCAGTGCGACACTGAAGATGAATTCAGATGCACAACTGATGGGTTACCAGTCTGATGCCCCCTATTTTTATTTGCTGGAACAACAGAAAATCAGCTTGCTTAATCAGGGTTATCTTAGGGCTTATACCGTCGCATCCACCTTCTTTTACTGGCTTGAAACACGCAGGGATAAGGACATCGTACGCAAGCTGAACCTTGCCTTGAGCAAAGGCGAATATACGCCAGCTTTGTTTGCACAGTATTGTGGCGCACCGCTGGATGAAGTGTGGCAAGACTTCATCAATGAATCCAGAAACGCAAGCACCGTAAAGTAAAGGTCTGGACATTTGTAGGGCAAGCTGACGCAGCCTGGCTCGGTTTACGTGGAACGCAATCTGCGCCATGACAATTTGCATTACATCTGCTGGAACAAATGCGTATGGTTGCGGCTGACTTCCAGCTTTTCAGCATGTCCTTTCAATGCCACCAGTTGTCGGCCGCGAAAATCGCGACTGACTTCGGCAATCGCGGCCACCCGCACCAGCGTAGAACGATGGATGCGCCAGAATTCTTTCGGATCGAGTTCGTCTTCCAGTTCTTTCAGGGATTTGCGTATCAGGAATTCAGCCTGCTCGGTCTGTACCAGTGTGTATTTTTCATCGGAACGGAAAAACAAGACTTCTTTCGTGCTGATCATGCGCAAGCTTGCACCGACGCTAGCCTGTATCCAGCGCAGATATTCGCGATTCTGACTTTGCTGATGCTGCATCAACTGATTTAATAACTGTTCGACTTGCGCCGACTGATTTGTCGATGACGCCACTGATGAACTGGCCTTTGCCTGTTCAGCCTGCTTTGCCAGTCTTTCTTTCAGACGCACACAGGTGGCGCTCAGCCTTTCTACTTCTACCGGTTTTAATAGATAATCCATGGCACCACGCTCGAATGCCTGTATCGCATACTCATCATAGGCTGTCACAAAAACGATCAGTGCCTGTTTCGCCAGAATGCTGGCTGCCTCAATGCCATTCTTGCCCGGCATGCGTATATCCAGAAAAATGATGTCAGGCTTATCGGCCTCTGCCTGCTCGATGGCAGCGATGCCGTTTGCGGCTTCTGCAATAATGGATAATTCTGGCCATGCCTGTTTCAGGCGCGCGCGCAATTGTTCGCGCATGGGGGTCTCGTCATCAACGATCATGGCAGTAACTTGTGCTGGCATAACTTGTCTTTCTTTTTTTGAGTTTTTAGACGGTTTTAGATGTTTTATTGAAGCAGATTAAATCCAGATTTGATATCAGGGCTTTGTGCCCAGAGGCACGAAGATGCTGACTTGTGCACCACCGGCTGGCGGCGCTTCTATTACCAGCTGTGCCTTGTTACCGTATAGTACTTTCAGGCGTTCACGTATATTGCTTAAACCGATGCCATCATCGGCATTCATGTTAAATCCCATACCGTTATCACTGACCTCTACCTGCAACTGATCAGCAATTTTTCTGGCGATGACCTTGATATGCCCGCCAGCCGTTTTTGGCTCCAGTCCGTGTTTGATGGAATTTTCCACCAAGGTCTGTATCATCATTGACGGAAAAGTATAGTGCTCAAGCTCAGACGCCAGCTCTATGTGATAGCTTAAACGTTCCTGCATGCGTGCCTGCATGATGTTCAGATAAGCGCGCGACATTTCCATCTGCTGCCCCAGCTTGCCACCGCCCGGTTGACGTATTTGTGGCAGGGCAGAACGCAGGTATTTGATGAGGTGGCCATGTACCAGTGCAGCCTGTGAGGGATCAGTTTCTATGAGCTGACCTATCAGGGCCAGGGTATTGAACAGAAAGTGCGGCTCTATCTGCGCCTGCAAGGCTGCCATCTCGGCTTCCAGCAATCTTCTTTCCAGTGCTTCTACATCTGCCCGCGTTGCTGCTGCACTGGCTGCGATTTCGGCGCGGCGCTTGCCACCAGCCAGGCTCTTGATCATCAAGGATGAAAAGACCAGCGGCGGCATCACATTACCCATGCCCAGCGCACCGCCTATGGCCATCGCAATCAAGGAAACGATGACCAGGTTAGTCCACGACACGACAGCCAGCCAGTCAAAAAACTTCCACCAGATTTCAGTGGCGGCTTCCTTGGCATCCATGAGGATGTCAAGCACCTGATTGTCGTTGCGGTCTTTCATACCAATTTCCTCTACGTCCCTTACCTGATGGGCTGCCTCAATGTGTTGTGAGAGTTTGTTCTTCTTTGTTACCGAATAATTTCACAATGACAGAGACGAATACTAAACCTTTTGCCAGCGACGACAAATGAATCAGGCCTCCTGTCATCAAAGTCAGCAAGGAAACCAACAGTATTTTCTTCCACGATGCCTGCATGATCCAGTCATGTGCTTGCTGGCCCACATAAGCCATGGCATCAGCAAGGTTTTTAACGAAATCGAGTACAGGGTTGTGTGTAGTCTGTTTCATGTTTTCATTTCCTTCAGGTTGTGTGTGGTCAATCACTACTAACTGGTTTTCTGCTGGATGATTGTCTATCGGTGTATTCATTTTTAACCCCTTGCCGGTTGGTTGAAACTTTGCTTTGTCTGCATCCATGGCTGCAAGATATCAGGGGGCAGAGTGAGGTGAAAGAGAACTGCGACTAATTGCGTGATGACGGGGACAGGTGGCAACTGGGCGGTATGAATGGAAAGCCTGGGAAGTATGCCGGCGTACGAACAGGGTCATTGCGGGGAAATTCAGGCTATCAGGCAAAAAAACAGGGTTTTTTAACCAATATCAGTTTTCAATATGCAAAAGATAAGATCAGTATTTTTTTGATATCCTGTGCATCTATACAAACAATGGGGGCAATATGCATAAAAGTAGATTGGCAGGTCTGGTCATTGATTGCCAGGTCGACGATATAGCTCCTGCAACAACTTTCTGGGCCCAGGCTTTGGGATATGCGGCAGTTGCCTCAGAGGCAGAATGGGCCGAGACTTATGCCTATCTCGATGTACCTGATACAGATCCGAAACTCCTGTTGCAAAAGGTTGATCATCCCAGCCGTATTCATATGGATATAGAAACCGACAATATCCAGGAAGAAGTAAATCGCCTGGAGAAATTGGGTGCAAAAATCTTCAAGGTCATGGAACGCTGGACGGTCATGGAGGCACCAACCGGACACCGGTTTTGTGTTGTCAATCCCCAGCGTCCCGATTTTCATACTGCCAGCGATGTCAATGTCTGGGCTTGAGGTCAGGATTAGGTCAGGATTAGGTCAGGATTAGGTCAGGGCTGCGGCCAGATCTCGGCTATCCGTAATAAATTGGTCGACCCCGGCTGACCAAAAGGTACGCCGGCAGTAATCGCGATTTGTTCACCGACTTGTGCCAGGCCTTCCTGCCAGGCGGTGCGGCAGGCGATGGCGACCAGTATGTCTTCGTTGGGTACGACATCGCTGACGCTGGAATGCACGCCCCAGACCAGTGCCAGACGGCGGGCGGTATGTATCTTGGGGGTGATGCTGAGTATCGGTGCCATTGGCCTTTCGCGCGCCGCGCGCAGACTGGTGTGGCCGGAAGTGGTGTAGGTGACGGTAGCCACCGCCCCAACGATTTGCGTGACGGACCGCAGGGCCGCACAGATGGCATCGCCTTTGTTATTTTGTGGTGTTTCATGCTGGGCAGCGATCATGTTTTTATACAGGGGGTCGCGTTCTACTTCGCAGATGATGCGGTCCATGATCTCAACAGCGGCTACAGGGTAGGCACCGCTGGCTGATTCTGCCGACAGCATGACTGCATCGGCACCATCATAAATGGCGCTGGCGACATCAGATGCTTCGGCACGGGTGGGCACGGGTGCCACTATCATGGATTCCAGCATCTGCGTAGCAATGACGATGGGTTTGCCATGGCTGCGGCAAACGCGCAAGATGCGTTTTTGCACACCGGGTACGCGTTCTGGTGGCAATTCCACACCCAGGTCACCACGTGCCACCATGATGGCGTCGGATACGGCGATAATTTCTTCCAGCCTGTCGAGTGCGGCTGGTTTTTCCAGCTTCGCCAACACGCCTGCGCGCCCTGCCACCATGGCTTTGGCTTCTTCCACGTCTTCCGGCCTTTGTACAAAAGACAGGGCTATCCAGTCTGCGCCCATATTTAGCGCAAACTCCAGGTCACGTTTATCTTTCTCCGTCAATGCCGGTATAGGTAACACGGCATCGGGCACATTCACCCCTTTACGATCGGATAAAGTACCACCTGTGATGACGCGGGTGCGTATGCTGTGGGCATTACTGTCCATGACTTGAAGGCGCAACTTGCCATCGTCAAGCAACAGGGATTGTCCGGCGGTGATGACGGCAAATAATTCAGGATGAGGCAGGCAAACGCGTTTTACATCGCCTGGCGTATTATCGCTATCGAGTACAAATTCCTGCCCGGCTGTGAGTATCACCCGGCCCGCACCGAACTGTCCTACCCGCAGCTTGGGGCCTTGCAAGTCTGCCAGGATGGCGATAGGTCGTCCCAGTTCTGCCTCGATTTCACGCACGATATGGCAGCGCAACTGGTGGTCAGCATGGCTGCCGTGACTGAAGTTGAAGCGGAATACATCGGCACCGGCTTCAAATAATGCCTTGATCATTTCTTTGCTATTGCTGGCAGGGCCCAGGGTGGCGACAATTTTGGCTTTGCGGCTGCGGTTCATGGCTTGCTTTCATTTGTTGAAGACGACAGCCGTCCCGGCGCGCTGCACCGTATTCCTGCTGTCATTGAATGTTTGAGTGGTGTCTTACAAGATCAGGATGGCGCGGAAATCGTTGACGTTGGTACGCGTAGGGCCGCTGACGACGAGGTCATCGAGCGCGCTGAAAAATCCATAGCCATCATTATTTTCCAGCAGGCTGCGCGCGCGTAGCTGTTTTGCTGCTGCACGTGCTATTGAATCTGATCCATACAGCGCCCCGGCATTATCTTCCGAGCCGTCTATGCCGTCAGTATCACAGGCGATGGCGTAGATATCTGCGTGACCATCGAGTGCGACTGCCAGGCTCAGCAAAAATTCTGCATTGCGGCCCCCGCGCCCTGTGCCGCGCACAGTGACGGTGGTTTCACCGCCAGAAATCAGTACGCAGGGTCTCTGGAATGGCTGGCCATGTTTGGCGACCTGCTTTGCCATTGCTGCATGTACCAGGGCGACATCTCGGGCTTCACCTTCTATGCCATCCGACAAGATATACGGTGTGATACCAGTCGCACGCGCCGTGGCTGCGGCGGCTTCCAGTGCTTCCTGTGCCGTAGCAATCACATGATGGCTGTGACCTGCAAAACGCGCATCATCCGGTTTGGGTGTTTCACCCTTGCCGCTTTCCAGATGCTGCAATATCTCTGCGGGAATAGCGATATCGTATTTGCGTAAGATCGCCAGTGTCTCTGCACAAGTCGTGGCATCGGGTAGGGTGGGGCCGCTGGCGATGATGCCGGGTTCATCACCTGGTACGTCTGATATCAGCAGGGTCACCACGCGTGCCGGGGCACAAGCCAATGCCAGGCGGCCTCCCTTGATAGCCGACAGATGCTTGCGCACGCAATTCATTTCTGAAATTGCTGCACCGCTTTTCAACAAGGCCTTGTTGATCGCCTGTTTCTGTTCGAGACTGATACCATCTGCAGGCAGGGCCAGCAGAGCTGAGCCACCGCCAGAGATCAGGCAAAGTACCAGGTCATCCTTGCTCAGCCCTTGCACCATGTTCAGTATGCGGGCTGCAGCCTGCTTGCCTGCTTCATCAGGTACAGGGTGGGCGGCTTCGACCACTTCTATCTTGCGGCAATCCGCCCCGTGGCCGTAGCGGGTGACGACCAGGCCTGAGAGTTCACCCTGCCAATGATCTTCCACCACCTTGGCCATGGCTGCTGCGCCTTTACCGGCACCGATGACCAATGTTCTGCCTTTTGCTGGTGGTACTGGCAAAAAGGCAGGCAGGCATTTCTCTGCGCTGACCGCGGCGACGGCGCTGGTGTAGAGGTCGAGCAAGAACTGGCGTGGGGCTAGGGTGGTCATGTCAGGGCTTTCGTGAAAACTTTTTGTTGCTTCGTTACTTGGGCCGGGCCTCGTAGGTTGGGCTACGTTTCATCAGCCCAACACTTGGCGGCTCAATGACGTACGTGTCAATTACAGGTCCAGTGTTGGGCTGGTAAACCGTAGCCCAACCTACAAGAATATTTCAAAATCTAGTATGCCTTCAAACCGCATAGCACCAGGTGAATTTTTTTCGTGCATCCACTACTGTTGAAGGCTAACTAATATCAAGCCTTGGCAATCTCATGATTCGACATGATCTCTATCGCCCGGCACAGAGCCGAGTGATCGAGACCGCGCATGCCGTTCGCTGAACAGGCATTCATCAATTCCTGCACCGCCGCGGTATTTGGCAAAGATACCCCTAAAGCTTTCGCCCCCTGCAAAGCCAGGTTCAAGTCTTTTTGATGCAGTTCTATCCTGAAGCCAGGGTTGAAAGTGCGTTTGACCATGCGCTCGCCATGCACTTCCAGTATGCGTGATGCAGCAAAGCCGCCCATCAGTGCTTGTCTGACCCTGGCCGGATCGGCACCGGCTTTCGATGCAAACAGCAGGGCTTCAGCCACGGCCTGTATGTTCAGCGCAACGATGATCTGGTTGGCGACCTTGGTGGTCTGGCCATCACCATTGCCACCGACCAGGGTGATGTTCTTGCCCATCAGTTCGAACAGGGGTTTGACTTTGTCAAAGGCAGCTTCCGGGCCACCGACCATGATGGTCAGGCTTGCCGCCTTGGCACCGACTTCACCACCAGACACTGGCGCATCGAGGTAGTCGCATTTCAGGGCATTGATTTTCTTGGCAAAGTCTTTGGTGGCAATCGGTGAGATGGAACTCATGTCCACCACGATCTTGTCAGCTTCGAGGCCAGCAGCAACACCGTTTTCGCCAAACAACGCAGCTTCCACATGCGGTGTATCTGGCACCATGATGATGATGATGTCCGCCCGCTTGGCGACTTCTTCACCGGATGTACAAACGGTTGCACCGCGCTCTATCAATTCAAACGGCGGGTTCTTGATGTCGTGCAAATACAGCTTGTGCCCACCTGCCTGCAAATGCCCGGCCATAGGTGCGCCCATGATACCCAAACCTATAAATCCAATTTTAGCCATGATAGTTCCTGATAAAGTTAATAGTTTGCTTAAGACCTCTCAACACAGAGACACAGAGACACAGAGAAAGGCAGGAGAAAAACAAATTTTTCCTAAGTCACGTATATCAACAAGATTCCTCTCTTTGCTTTTCCTCTGTGGTGTAGCAGGGGATTCGAGTGGCATGCCACTCGCCTGCGTAACGAAGACTCTTGCAAGAAGTCTTTCCTTCCTCTGTCCCTCTGTGGTTAATGGTCTTTCTCTTAGAGTCCGTGCGATTTAATCCAGCCCAGTCCAGCCACAGTGCCGTTCTGCGGTTTGTATTCACAACCCACCCAGCCCTGATAACCCATGTCGTCCAGTGCGGCGAAGATGGTGTGATAATTGATTTCACCTGTGCCCGGCTCAAAGCGGCCAGGGTTGTCGGCCAGTTGGATATGTTTGATCAGAGCCAGATTATTCTTGATGGTATTGATCAGTTCACCTTCCATGCGTTGCATGTGATAGATGTCGTATTGGACGAAGATATTGTCTGAACCTGTGGCGCGTATCAAATTCAGTGCCTGCTGCGTGCCGGATAAAAAGAAACCGGGTATGTCGTAGGTATTGATGGCTTCGATGAGCAGGCTGATATTTGCGGCCTTCAGTTTGTCAGCCGCATGGCGCAGATTGCTGACCAGGGTTTGCTCTGCTTCTTGTGCACTGATGTTCGCCGGGCGTATGCCGACCAGGCAATTGACTTGTGTGACATTCAAGGCTTTTGCATAAGCGATGGCAACATCTACGCCCTGGCGAAATTCATCAACACGGTCAGGATGGCAGGCGATACCGCGTTCTCCTGCCTCCCAGTTACCTGCAGGCAGGTTGTGCAACACCAGTTGCAGCTTATTTTCCTGCAGTTTTGCTGCGATCTGTTTTACTTCAAATGCATAGGGGAATAAAAATTCCACAGCCTTGAAACCTGCCTGCGCGGCAGCGGCAAAGCGGTCGAGGAATGCATGCTCGGTAAACAGCATGCTGAGATTGGCGGCCAGTCTGGTCATCGCATATCCTTGTAAATGAGTGACCGTAAGCCTCCCGCAGTCAGGCTACGGGAGTTCACGGGGTGCCGGACGGGGAGGTCCGGCACCTGAAAATTTTTCGCTAATTGTTTAGTCGAGCAAAGCTATCGCTGTCGGTGCATGACCATCTTCCGTCGCCAGCTCTTCAAATTCATTGATATTGCTGATCTCGGTACCCATGGCGATATTGGTCACGCGTTCCAGTATGATTTCAACGACAACGGGCACGCGGAACTCTTGCATCCAGCGCTGGGCCTGGGCAAAGGCATCTGCAATCGCACTGGGTTCCGTCACACGTATGGCTTTGCAACCCAGGCCCTCGACTACAGCGATGTGGTCGACCCCATAGCCATTCAGCTCTGGCGCATTGATGTTTTCAAAAGCCAGTTGCACGCAATAATCCATGTCAAAGCCACGTTGCGACTGACGTATCAAACCGAGGTAAGAATTGTTGACGACCACATGCAGATAAGGCAGCTTGAATTGCGCGCCGACGGCCAGTTCTTCTATCATGAACTGGAAATCATAATCACCGGAGATGGCAACCACCTGGCGTTGCGGGTCAGCCGCGCAGACACCGAGTGCTGCCGGTATGGTCCAGCCCAGCGGGCCAGCCTGGCCGCAGTTGATCCAGTGACGCGGGTAATACACATGCAGGAATTGCGCAGCGGCGATTTGCGACAGACCTATGGTGCTGACATAGCAGGTTTCGCGGCCAAAGGCCTTGTTCATTTCTTCATAGACGCGCTGTGGCTTCACCGGCACATTGTCAAAATGCGTGCGGCGCAGCATCGTGCGTTTGCGTTGCTGGCAATCTGCTAACCAGGCAGAGCGGTCTTTGAGTTTACCTGCGGCTTTCCATTCTTTGGCGACTTCGATGAACAATTTTAATGCCGCGCCGGCATCAGAGACGATGCCAAAATCAGGGCCAAACACACGGCCAATTTGTGTGGGTTCTATATCGATGTGGACAAATTTGCGGTCCTTGGTAAACACATCAATGGAACCAGTATGGCGATTCGCCCAGCGATTGCCTATGCCCAACGCAAAGTCAGATGCCAGCATGGTGGCATTGCCATAACGGTGGCCGGTTTGCAGGCCGACCATGCCTACCATCAGCGGGTGGTCATCTGCTATTGCGCCCCAGGCCATCAGGGTAGGTATGACAGGCACGCCAGTCAGTTCGGCAAATTCCACCAGCAAGGCTGAGGCATTGGCATTGACGATGCCGCCACCAGCGGTGATCAGCGGGCGCTCTGCATCATTGAGCATGGCGAGCGCTTTTTCTATCTGAGCGCGTGTGGCCTTAGGCTTATAAACTTCCAGCGGTTGATAGGTATCCGGGTCAAATTCTATCTCGGCCATCTGCACATCAAATGGCAGGTCAATCAGTACCGGGCCGGGGCGGCCAGAACGCATGATATGAAAAGCTTGCTGGAATACCATGGGCACCAGAGCCGGTTCACGCACCGTTACCGCCCACTTGGTGACAGGCTTGGCGATGGATTCTATATCCACCGCCTGGAAGTCTTCCTTGTACAACCTTGCCCTGGGTGCCTGGCCAGTAATACAGAGTATGGGTATGGAATCTGCCTGGGCAGAATACAAGCCGGTAATCATATCCGTACCTGCCGGGCCGGAAGTGCCTATGCAGACGCCGATGTTGCCAGCCTGGGCGCGGGTATAGCCTTCGGCCATGTGGGAAGCGCCCTCAACATGGCGCGCCAGTATGTGTTTGATGGTACCTTGCTTCTTCAAAGCCGCATAAAACGGGTTGATCGCCGCACCCGGCACCCCAAAAGCCTGATGCACACCTTCTTTTTCCAACACATAAGCCGCCGCCTGCGCCGCCGTCATCTTTGCCATTTTGTTCTCCAGTTTTGCTATTAGTCGTGTGTATATAGATCTTGAAACACATGCTAAAGGCAAAATGGATGGCTGATAAGACGACAAATTCTCGTCTTATTCAATACAAAAAGTATGGAATAATGGGCTTCTCAAAGATTTTCTCTGTGTTAACTCTGTGCCTCAGTGGTGTAGCAAGGAATTCGAGTGGCATGCTACTCGCTTGCGAAACGAAGACTTCTTGCAAGAAGTCTTTCCCTCCTCTGTGGTGAGAGGTTTTCATGCCAAATTCACATGGATAAACCATGGACAAACTCACCCAAATCGAAGCCTTCGTCGATGTCGTAGAAAAAGGCAGCCTGGCCCGTGCCGCGCTGGGCCAGAACATCACCCCGGTCATGCTGGGCCGCCGCATTGATGCGTTGGAAAAACGCCTGGGCGTGAAGCTCATGCACCGCAGCACCCGCCACCTGACCCTGACAGAACAGGGCACCGTCTATCTTGATCATTGCCGCAAATTGCTGGCCGACCTGGGTTATGCCGATCAACTGGTGTCTGAAGGGCGGCACAAGGCTACCGGTCACCTCATCGTCTCAGCCCCCGCCGCATTCGGTCGCAAGCATGTGGCACCGCATGCGCCGCAATTCGTCAAGGCCAATCCTGCCGTGCAGATTTCCTTCAACCTGACTGACAGGGTGGTCGATCTGATACGTGAGGGTTATGACCTGGGCATACGCATAGGCGGCAATATCGATCCCAATTTCGTCGCGGTCAAGCTGGCCAGTAACCGTCGTGTGGTCTGTGGTACGCCAGCTTATTTTGAGCGACATGGCATACCGCGCACGCTAGAAGACCTGGCCCAGCACAATTGCCTGGCCTTCAACTTGCAGGGCGGTCAACAGCGCGGCTGGTATTTCCAGCAAAACGGCAAGCCTGTGACGATCAAGGTGGCTGGCAATCTGGATTGCAATGATGGTGAATTGCTACACCGCTGGGCTTGCGAAGACCTGGGCCTGGCCTGGCGTTCTTCGTGGGAAATACAGGCGCAACTGATCTCGGGTGAATTGATTACCGTGCTCGATGACTATGCCTTGCCGCAATACGACATCATTGCTGTGTACCCGCAACAACGGCATTTACCTGTGAAGACGCGATTTTTTATCGATGCCCTGAAGGCTATCTACGCACAGCCGGATTATTGGTTAAAAAACTAAGACAAGTGCTGCACATATTCAAATTCAAATAGCATCTATAGATATTCTTCAGCTTTGATATGGAAATATTTAGGATATCGTCCTTTCACAAATTCTAATTATGTTCAATTGGTATATCCAAAATTGAGGAGACAAACGTGTTAACTTCCGAGCAAATTCCGGCTGCTAAAGATGCACCCAGGCCTGCCAGTGGCAGCCCTCAGCAGCTTTCCTTTCTCGACAGATTTTTCAAGTTAAGAGAAAACGGTACGGATGTCCGTACAGAACTATTGGCAGGGTTAACCACTTTCCTGACCATGGCGTATATCATTTTTGTCAATCCCTCTATCCTGGGGGACGCTGGCATGCCCAAGGATTCCGTCTTTGTCGCGACCTGTGTGGCAGCCGCAATCGGTACCATGATCATGGGCCTGTATGCCAACTATCCCATGGCGCTGGCTCCGGGCATGGGTTTGAATGCTTACTTTACCTATGCCGTTGTCAAGGGCATGGGCATACCGTGGCAGGCAGCGCTCGGTGCGGTATTCATATCAGGCTGTCTGTTTGTGGCTGTCAGTGTGTTCCGCCTGCGCGAGATGATCGTCAATGGGATACCGCGTTCCATACGCACCGCCATTACGGTGGGTATAGGTTTGTTCCTGGGGCTGATCGCACTGAAAAATTCAGGTATTGTGGTTGCCAATCCTGCCACCATGGTGGGTATTGGTGACTTGCACAAGCCGCAGCCCATTTTGGCTATACTGGGTTTCTTCCTTATCGTGGCGCTGGACCGTTACCGTATCAAAGGCTCCATTCTGATTGGCATCCTGAGTGTAACAGTGCTGAGTTTTTTCTTTGCCGGCAATACCTTCCACGGTGTCGTGTCCATGCCGCCTTCGCTCGATCCTACATTCTTCAAGCTGGATATCATGGGTGCGCTGTCTGTCGGTATCCTGAATGTCGTGCTGGTATTTTTTCTGGTGGAATTGTTTGACGCGACAGGTACGCTGATGGGCGTTGCCAGCCGTGCCGGTTTGCTGGTCAACGGCAAAATGGAAAGACTGAACAAGGCACTGCTGGCGGACAGTACGGCCATCGTCGCAGGTTCTTTTTTGGGTACTTCCAGTACGACAGCTTACATAGAAAGCGCGGCTGGTGTGGAAGCCGGGGGCCGTACAGGGTTGACAGCCGTGGCTGTTGGCCTGCTGTTCCTGGCCTGTTTGTTCATTGCGCCGCTGGCTAGCGTCGTGCCATTCTGTGCTACCGCTCCGGCGCTGTTTTATGTGTCTTGCCTGATGTTGCGTGAACTGGTTGAAATCGACTGGACAGACACCACAGAAAGCGTTCCGGCCGCCATCACCGCTTTGCTGATGCCCTTTACTTATTCGATTGCAACCGGTGTGGCATTTGGTTTTATTGCATTTGCCGTCCTGAAATTGTTGAGCGGACGTGCCAAAGAAGTCAAGATCATCGTCTGGGCGATAGCGGCAGTCTTCCTGTTCAAATTCATTTATCTGGGCGCTGGCTAGTCCGTCTGTTTAATCGCTCTCTGTCACAAAGGCTGCGCAAGAAATTGCGCAGCCTTTTTGTTTGTCACTCTGTACATGCCAAGGTACGCAGGGGCCACCGTCGGTGCTGAATTTGCTGCACTTTTCCAAAGCTATGGCAGAATCATCATTGAAACTGCTCTTTTACCTATGATTTCATCTCCATCAGCAAGCAGAACCCATTATTAGCGACACCATGACAGAAAACAGTTTGAAGCAACACATAACAGGCAGCCTGACTGAAGGACGCACTGCACTCGACAATTTGCTCAGCAATGACGCCGCACTGGCAAGCGTGGAAGCCGCCGCCCGGTTATTGATTGATGTCTACAGGAAGCAAGGGCATGTGTATGCCTGTGGTAACGGCGGTTCCATGTGCGACGCCATGCATTTTGCTGAAGAACTGACAGGCCGTTATCGCAAGGACAGGCCACCTTTGCCTGCCATGGCGATCAGTGATGTGGGACATATGACCTGTGTCAGCAATGACCTGGGTTATGAACAGGTATTTTCGCGCTTCGTCGAAGCGCATGGCCGGCACGGAGATTGTCTGCTGGCACTGAGTACCAGCGGCACCAGCAAGAATATCATCCGTGCAGCGCAGGCAGCAAAGGCCAGGGGCATGCAAGTCATTCTGCTCAGTGGCAGACGCAGCGATGCACTGGAAAACCTGAGTGATGTCTACATCTGCACTCCGGCAGGGCAATTTGCCGACCGTGTGCAGGAACTGCATATCAAGGTCTTGCATATCCTGATTGAGCTGGTGGAAAGAGAATTTTTTCCCGAAAATTATGCCTGAGAAATTGCAGTACATCATACGAAAAGCCGCACCTGCTGATAACCCGCAGATACGCAATATAGTCAGCGCATCCCTCGCTGATTTTGGTATCACGGTAGAATTTTCTGGTCTCGATGCAGCAATTGCATCGGCGGGTCTGGCTGGTAGCAGCAATGCCATCGAGCTGGTGGCTGAAGTCAACGGTGAGATTGCCGCTTGCCTGGCAGTAGAACGTCTTGATACGCAGCAGGGCAAACTGTTTGGTTTTCATGTGAACCCGCTTTTTCGTGGTCGCGGCCTAGGGCGGCAGTTGTTATTGCAATGCATGGAAATTGCCAGACAGCGTGGATTCTTGATCTTGCACCTGCATACCTGGGATACCATGCAAAGCGCTATCCATTTGTATGAATCGACAGGCTGGTTGCAGGCAGAAAATCCACCACCAGAATCAGGCGCAAACCGTGCCTATATGTTGAAACTCATATGAAAATACCTATCCAGAAAGATAGAGAGCATGAGCAATGCGCTTGCAGAATATGAAAAACTGGTTCTCGTCTTTGCTGGAAAAGAGGGTATCAGTACAGGCCAGATGTTTGGCAAACTTTGCCTGAAAGTGAATGGCAAGGCATTCATCGCGCAGCATAAAGAAACAGTCGTGTTCAAGTTATCTGCTGAGCCGCATGCCAAGGCCATGGCGTTGGCGGATGCGCAGTTGTGGGACCCGTCTGGTAAAGGGCGCCCCATGAAAGAATGGGTGGCATTGCCAGCGACCCATGCCAAAAAATTTGCAGTCCTGGCAAATGCGGCAATGGACTACGTGCTGTCGCTTGAATAAACCACCATGAGTAAAAAATCATCCTGAGCCTGGTTACCGGATGTTGTTTGTCAATGCAGGCGTTTTTTAGAAACGGTGCTGTAGCAAAGCATCGGCCAGAAAATCAAATACCGTACGTATGCGCTTGCTTGATTTCAATTCCCGGTGCGTAGTCAGCCATACCGGCAGGTTGGGCAGAGCCTGGTCGACCAATACCTGTTGCAACTGGCTATGTCTGCCTGCCAGCCATTGCATGGCTATACCTATGCCCAGCCCCTGCAATATCGCTTGCCAGTTGACCAGATGGTTATCGCAGCGAAAATCAAAGAAGCTGCGGTCTATCTGTATGCCCGCAGCGCGGAAACCGGCGATAAACTGGTCAGACTGGTCCATGCCCAGCCAGCGGTAATGCGGCAATTGCAGCGTAGCAGCCGTCAAGTCGGTAGTGGGGAAGGGTGGCAATCGCGCCAGGTAGGATTGATGCGCGTACATGCCTATCGGCCAGTCCAGCAAATGCCTGGCGATCAGCGCGCTTTGTGTGGGTCTGACCATGCGGATGGCGATATCGGCCTCTCGTTCCAGCAAATTGCTGACCTGGTTGCTGGCGACGACTTCAATCTGGATTTCCGGGTGTAATTGCGCCAGCTCGCACAATATCGCAGGCAGCACAAAAGCCGACACCATTTCACTGGCAGTGATACGTACAGTGCCTTTCAGCTCATGATCTTGCGTTGCCGCGGCTATGCCCAGCGAACGTGCAGCCGCCATCATGTGTCGTGCGGGTTCCACCAGGTTTTCACCGGCTGCGGTCAGTTTCAGGCCACGGGCAACCCGTTCAAAAAGGGCGCTGCCCAGTGCCTTTTCCAGTTCAGCAATCTGACGCGACAGGGTAGGCTGGCTCAGGCCCAGCATCTCCGCTGCCCGTGTTAATGAACCCTGTTCTACGACCGCGACAAAGCCGCGTATCAGGTTCCAGTCGGTCTGGCCGGGGTCGAATGGTGTATTGGACATATTTATCACTACGCTATATCTATTCAAATTTGAATACAACCTATGTTTGCATGTCGATTGTAAATACTTCTGCCTCACTTGAAAATGGCTGTCAGCTTTACTTTTTCCGACAGTCTCTTTTTTGAAAGAACATGATGAACCTGACATCAAACTTGACGCGCCCGAGAGGCAACACCGTGCTGGTAATGGGCGCCAGAGGGCGCTTTGGCAAGGCAGCCGTGCATGCTTTTGCTGCGGCTGGCTGGCATGTCATTGCCCAGGCGCGGTCTGCGCAGGACGAGCTGCATCTGCCGCAGGTAGTGACCCTGCAATGCGATGCGCTTGATACGGCACGTATATTGGCCGCAGTGCCTGAAGTGGACGTGATCGTGAATGCCGTCAACCCAGACTATGCCCGCTGGGATAGCCTGTTACCACCGGCAACTGCTGCCGTCATCACACTTGCCAAAGCCACGGGTGCCTTGTTGATGGTGCCCGGCAATGTATATAACTTTGGTGCCGGCTTGCCTGCCGTGTTGCATGAAGACGCCCCCTTTGTTGCCAATACGCCCAAGGCGGCACAACGCATAGCGATGGAACAATCGATGGCCGATGCTGCAGCTGAAGGCGTGCGCAGTGTAGTCATACGCGCTGGTGACTTCATCGGCGGCACTGGCACCTGGCTGGATATGGCAATTACCAAGTCTGTCAACAAAGGCGTGGTGACCCATATGGGCCCCAATGATTTGGCGCATGCCTGGGCGTACTTGCCTGATCTGGCCAAAGTGTTTGTGCGTGTTGCAGAACAACGCAGTCAGTTGGCCGCGTTTGAAGTCATGCATTATCCCGGCATCACCGCCACTGGTCAGCAAGTGCACGCAGCACTGGAAGAATTGAGTGGCCGTACATTGAAAGCCAAAGCCATGCCCTGGCTGATGATGCAGGGCATAGCCCTGTTTTCACCCTTGTTGAAAGCAGTCATGCAGATGCGCTATCTGTGGCAACGCCCGCACCAGTTGACCGGGCGCAAGCTGGAAAACCTGATCGGCAAGTTACCTGCCAGCAGCTTGCATGAGGCATTGCGCGCTTACGTGAAATGAGGGTTTATACTGCCTGTCCTTTACCTTCCTATTGATGATGCGTTGATGAACATGGATAAGCAGAATATTTTCTGGCAGATACAGGATGGTGCTTTGCCAGCGCCGCCAGCCGCAGTGACCCTGGGTATGCGCTTTACCGCCATTGATGCAGATGCGGGTACCCTGGAAACGCAATTCCAGGCGAAACCGGAATTCACCAACCCGGCTGGCAATATCCAGGGCGGCTTTCTGGCAGCCATGCTGGACGACACCATGGGGCCAGCCCTGGCTGCCACTTTGGCTGCGGCCGAATTTGCCCCGACCCTGAATTTGAACGTGTCGTTCCAGCGGACTGCCAAAGTGGGTGTGATTACTGGCAAGGGGCGTGTCATCAAGCAGGGCAGGGATATCTGTTTTCTCGAGGGTGAACTGTACCAGGACGGGCATTTGATTGCCTCGGCGACAGCTACTGCAATGATACGTCGTCTGACGGTATAAGCAAATCGGGCAGCGTCAGCAAGAAAACCGGCAGCAGAGTATATTCTAGGCTTCATCTGCTTTGACGAATCACGATGACACAGTTAAGCACCATCATCTTGCTGGGTACGTCCCGCAGCACTGGAAATACCTGTCAGCTCGCTCACGCGATATCAGAAAAAATCCAGGCTAGGGTCATTGATCTCAATGATTATGAGATCGCATCCTATGATTACGAATTCAAAAATCAGGGGGATGATTTTCTTGCCCTGATCACTGAAGTAATGCGATATGATCGCATCATACTGGCGTCACCCATGTACTGGTATGCACCAAGCGCCCAGATGAAAATCTTCATGGACAGGCTTTCTGATTTGCTGAAAATCCAGAAAGACCTGGGGCGTCAGTTGCGCAAGAAAAAAGCTGCCTTGCTGGGAACCGGTTGCGATGCCGTGCCGCCCGCCTGTTACGAACAGGTTTTCAAACTCACCTTCGATTATCTGGGCATGGATTACCAGGGCATGTTGTACGCCAGTTGTGAAGACGATTTTGTCCCGGCACAACATGCCACCGCCATCCAGACTTTTTCGGAGCATCTGTATGCTCAATGAACAGGATACGCAAGCTTATCTCGACCGCATACATTATCAGGGGCCGCGTACAGCCAGTCTGGCCACGCTGACGGCCTTGCATCTGGCGCATTTACAGCATATCCCTTTTGAAAACCTGGATATCAGCCTGGGTAAAAAGCTGGACCTGTCAGCGCATGCATTGATGGATAAAATTCTCGTGCAGCGGCGTGGCGGGTTTTGCTATGAACTCAACCATGCGTTTGCCTTGCTGCTGGCGACGCTGGGCTTTGATGTCAGCCGGATTGCTGCGCGTGTCTTCAATGGCAAGGACTATGGGCCGGATTTTGATCACATGCTGTTGCAAGTCAGACTCGAAAACCAGACCTGGATAGCGGATGTCGGTTTTGGTGACTGCTTTCGCGCACCCTTGTTATTGGATGGTGAAGGCGTGCATGAACTGGGCATGCATTATCAGGTGCAGCCTGATGATGGTGGGTTGTTTGTGCTCATGCAGGGCAAGGATGACGGCAGTACACACCCGCAATACCGTTTTTCATTACAGGCTTACGCCATTGATGATTTCGAAGCCATGTGCATTTACCAGCAGACGTCGCCTGATTCCCATTTTACGCAGAAATCCATTTGTTCCATCGCTACCCCCCATGGACGTGTGAGCATTTCAAACAGCAAATGCATCATCACCGATGCTGGCAAACGCAGTGTCCGCAGCATTCATGGCGAAGAAGAATACCGCAGCCTGCTGCTCAAGCATTTTGGCGTTAATTTAGCGGCAGATACCCCTGTCGTAAAACTGATGGCGCGCTGATAGCTTGGTCAGTTTAGTCAATGCTTAATCAATGATGCGCATCTTGAATTGCCTGCCCTTGATATTCGTACGGCTCAGCTTGTCCACAGTCTGCCTTGCCACCTGGCGGTCCAGTGCGACATAGGTCATGAATTCTGACACATTGATCTTGCCCACCTGTTCTTTTTTCAAGCCCAGGTCAGCCGTCAAGGCACCCAGCAAATCGCCGGGACGCAGTTTATCTTTTTTGCCGCCCATGATGCAGACCGTCATCATCGGGGCCTGCAATTCCCTGGTGGGGCCTGCTTCCAGAGCGTGAATGTCAGCCCAGGTAACGGCTTCGTTCTGGTATTCCTCAATCAGCCTGACCCATTTCTTTTCGCCCGGTGTTGCCAGGCTGATGGCCAGGCCTTTTTCACCGGCGCGGCCAGTGCGTCCTATGCGATGGATATGTACTTCCGTATCTTTCGATACGTCGACATTGATGACGGCACCCAGGGTTTGTATATCCAGACCACGTGCCGCCACATCAGTCGCCACCAGCACTGAACAACTCTGGTTGGCAAAACGGATCAGGACTTCGTCGCGGTCACGCTGTTCCAGGTCGCCATGCAAGGCCAGTGCACTGATGCCTTGTGCATGCAGTTCATCGGTCAGTTCGCGGCAATGGATTTTGGTATTGCAAAAGGCAATTGCTGACTGCGGCTGGTAATGATGTAGCACAGTCGCGACAGCGGCATTGCGTTCTTCCGGTGTGACGAGGTAAAACACCTGTTCTATATGGTTGGCGGCATGTTGCGATTCAACCTTGATTTCGACCGGCTCACGCAACAACTGTTCACTGGCCTTGCGGATGTCATCCGGGTAAGTGGCAGAAAACAGCAGGGTTTGCCGGCGTGCTGAGGTAGCCGCAACGATGTCATAGATATCATCATAAAAGCCCATGTCGACCATGCGGTCGGCCTCATCCAGTACCAGTGTCTGCACGGTTTTCAGGTTGATCGTGCCACGGCTGATGTGGTCGATCAAGCGCCCCGGTGTGCCAACGACGATATGGCAGCCATGTTCTAGTGAAGCGATTTGCGGGCGCATGGCCGTGCCGCCACACAGGGTGATGATCTTGACGTTTTCTATGGCCCGCGCCAGGCGGCGCAGCTCATTGGCGACCTGGTCAGCCAGTTCCCGCGTAGGACAGATGACCAGGCCCTGCACAGCGAAATAAGTGGGGTTCAGTTTCGCCAGGATACCGATACCAAATGCCGCCGTCTTGCCACTGCCAGTCTTGGCCTGGGCTATCAGGTCTTGCTGCTGCAAAATGACTGGCAGGCTGGCCGCCTGTATCGCCGTCATTTCTTTATAACCCAGGCTTTCCAGGTTATTGAGCATGGGGGCAGACAGGGGCAGGGTGTTGAAGGCAGTGGATTCGGACATGGGATTCGTTTCAATACAGATGGAGGGGTGCGTAGCGCAGCTGATGCCGCCATTGTAGGGCATGCCAGGGCAAGTGGTGGAAAAGTTCAGGCTCTCGCAAAAAAACAGACACCGTGACGCAAGCCGTCAGCGGTGCCCGTGTGTAGCTTTAACCGCTGTGCAGCGGCAACATTTAAGCGTTTTTTTAGCCGGTCCACACTGAATAATCGATGCCATTCTGGATAGCGCCAATGACCCGTACCTGGTTTTCTATCCCTTCACAAAAACTGGCCAATGCACCGGCAGCAGTGATTTTGTGGGTATTGAGCTGATCCAGCCAGTAATTGAACCCGTCCTGGTCTGCTGCCCTGTGCAAGACGTTTTGATAAAAATTGGTAACCAGAGTGGCATTGGATGGCGATGTGCCATACAGTTTCTGGAATTCTGCCGATTTCATGAAACCGGCGGCCACCGTGGTCAGGTCAGAACCCTTGTCCATGTCTGCGATCCAGTAACCCAGGCCCAGCATGTCAGGCTTGCGGTCAAACGCCGCCTGGTAAAGGCGGTAAGCCTGACCCGCCGTGCCGTTGATATCAAGCGCCACGTTTTCATCCGTGAAGTGCAGGCGTTCTATATTGGCCAGGCTGTCATTGCCATCGGTGCCGGTTTTGGCTTTGACCGTGGCGGAGTTGCCGCTGGCTGTGATGGTGTAATTGCTGCGTGCGCCGCTAAAGATGACGGTATCCTGCCCCTGGCCACCATCTATCGTATCGTTGCCACCATTGCCAGTCAGGGTATTGTTGAGTGCATTGCCGATCAGGGTATCGTCACCCGCCCCACCGATGGCATTTTCTATATAGGTACCGTAAGCAATGCCCAGATTTCCTATTCCCAGGTAGTCGGGAACCGTTCCGCCGGTAAATCCGGGTGGATTGGGGGCGGAAATCATGCGTATGTCAGAATAATTGCCTGGTGTCAGGTCAATCTTGCAACCCAGGCTGAAATTGGCAACAGAAATGGTGTCATTGCCACCTGCATCCCATATCGTTTTAAGGAATGCCTTGTTGGTATCAAAGGTGTAGACATCGTTGCCAGTTTTGTAATTCATATTGGCGCCATACAATAATTGCATGGCAGCGATGTCCAGAACCATGGGGGTTTCTGGTGCGACATAGAAAAAATGAAAATCAGGCTTGCCAGCGCTGTCATAGGTAATGGTGCGAAACATATCATTGCTGATATCCTGGTACGCCATGATGGTGTATTGACGGGTGTCAATGGCTGTTGGCAAGATAACACCGTCTTCAAAGGGATGCTTCAAACCCAGTGCATGCCCCAGTTCATGCACGATTGCTTCATAGTTATAAGAACCTACTGACCAGTCCGGATTCTTGGCCCCTGAACTGACTGTTGATATCCAGATATCACCTCCGTGTGGGGCAGATGAGGGATCATAGGTCCAGCCCCATGCCTTGGCACCCGTGCTGGCCTTGTCTTCAACAGAGGTCCAGCCCATCCGGATATCGCCAACAACACTGCTGTTGTCAGCCACTTCTGTAAATTGCACGTTGGCAACGTTCGACCAGGCTTGCATGGCTGTTCTGGCCGCCTGTTGCTGTTCCGTGGTCAGCGCATAGTGCAAGCTTGCATTGGGCTCATCCAGTGTTGAATAGCTTGATGAACCATTGCGTCCGGAAAAAGTGGAATTGCCTGACGACCACGGGAAGCTGTAAGTCAGCGTGATTCCGCCCTGGACTGAACTGCCCCATTTGACGCCGGTCAGGAGTGCGTCAATGGAGTTAACGCCTGTTGAAGGGACGGTCGTGGTAGTGGTCGAGATGCTTGGTGTCGGCATATTAATTCGAAATAAAAGTCTTGAAAGTCGCTGATAATTTTGTACAGGCAATCGTGGATAAACAGTACAGCATTTTGCGTTTGTTCACATTTTAACGGGGAAAACAGTGGCGCACGGCTGATGCAAACATTTAATTTGCATCTGTGCCGTGATTTAAACAGGTTTTACTTTGCCGGTTCAGCAGCATTTGGCGCTGGTAATAATGTTGTAGTCGAACTATGCTATGAGACTTCTTTCACCCCCTCCTTTCCACCTCGTTCTTTCAACTCAGACAGGATTGCATCATGATGATCATTGCCATAATTCTGCTTTTGATAGTTGCTTTACTGTTGTTTGCTGCCACCCGGCCCGATGATTTCCGGATTGAACGCAGCCTGCAAATTCAGGCCAGGCCGGAACAGGTTTTCTCGCTGATTAATGATTTCCATGAATGGGAAGCCTGGTCACCGTGGGAAAAGGTCGATCCCGCTGTCAAGCGCAGCTATAGCGGTTCCGATGCCGGCAAAGGCGCAATCTATGCGTGGCAGGGTAATAAACAACTGGGCGAGGGAAGAATGGAAATCCTGGAAACCCAGCCCTATACTCTGATGCGTATACAGATCAGTTTCATCAAGCCGTTTAAAGCGCAAAATACCATCGAGTTTCACCTCGTTCCCAAAGCTGATGGTACCGAGGTCAGCGAAAGCATGTTTGGCCGCAGCAATTTCATATCCAAACTCATGGGTGTGTTTTGCAACATGGACAAAATGGTAGGCTCGAAATTTGACGAAGGCTTGCGCAGCCTGAAAGACATTGCAGAAAAACCGGCATCTGCATGAATTGAACGTGGCATTTATTGACAAAAAACGGGTCAGGCAAGTGGTTTCATATCCGCTTTGACAGAGGAGAAACAGGATGAGCAGACACAGTAAATTATTTGCCTGGCTATGCGCTCATCCTGTCGCCTGCTTTATCTTGCTGACGGTGAGTTTTCTGGTATTTGGCAAGCTCTCCTATGACCTGATCCACCTCTTCAGTGCGAATGCAGAATATCTGACAGACAATGGCTGGGTGGGGCTGATTGAAGGCGGGCTTGAGCAATTGCTGGAACTGATATTGAGTGCCTTTGCAGCCATGGCGGCGTATATGATTTTCAAATTATGTGAGCATGCCATGACCGAGCGTTTGCGCCATACAAAATCTGAAAATTGAAATCTGAAAACGCGTCATCCAGTTCAGCCCAATGGGTTCAGAAAGAATTTCTCAATCAACGACAATCCAGCAAGACTGATCATGCGGCTTGCCGGCACGATGGCTATTCTGCTGTCTGTCAGGGGAAAACAATCGAATGTCCATAGAAGCCAATAACTACCGTTCCAGAATGCTCAGCGTATTGCAATATATCGATGCGCACCTGGACCAGAACTTGTCGGTGGATGCACTCAGTGAAGTGGCGGCATTTTCGAAATTTCATTTCCACCGGCAGTTTTCTGAATACTTCGGTATTACCGCGATCCGCTATGTACAGTTATTGCGACTGAAGAAGGCTTCGTATGAACTGGCCTTTCGTGAACATCGCAAAGTGATAGAGATAGCGCTCGACAATGGTTATGAAAGCAGTGAAGCTTTTTCACGTGCCTTCAAAAAAAGCTGTGGTCAAAGCCCCGTGGATTTCAGAAAACAGCCGCAATGGTTAGCCTGGCAATCCGCTCCTTTAACCATACAGCAAATGAAAGAACAGCATATGTCAGCCAGCCATCAACTTACCGATGTCAAGATAGTCCAGTTTCCGGAAACCCGCATTGCCGTGCTGGCACACCGCGGTGATCCCAAACTGCTGGGCAACAGCATCCAGAAATTTATTGCCTGGCGCAAGCAAAATAAATTGCCACCGCATGTCAGCGCCACTTTCAACCTGATTTACGATGATATCGAAACCACGCCACCAGAAGAATTTCGTTTCGACTTATGCGCGGCAGTACCGGCCCCGGTTGGCGACAATGAAGCTGGCATCGTCAACAAGATCATTCCCGCAGGCAGTTGTGCAGTACTACGGCATACCGGCTCTGATACGCTGTTAGGTGCCAGTGTGCGATACTTGTATAGCGTCTGGCTACCGCAAAGCGGTCGCAGCTTGCGCGACTTTCCCTTGTTTCTGCAACGCGTGAGCTTCTTCCCCGACGTGCCGGAACATCAGATGGTCACCGATATTTTTCTGCCTTTACAGTGAGTTTGACCATCCCTGTCACGTCCGGGTATGGGAATGAAGCGCCTCCTGGCTGAATCTGAATCTAATTCTGATTCAGTCTTTGAAGGCGCTGAGCGGGCTTATTTTAAAACCCAGGCAAATGACACGTTATTCCATCCCGAAGTGGATGACTTGTCTGCCTGGAACTGGCAGGCTTTCAGTGCCCGCATGGACGCTTTGTCGAGATTGCGAAAACCACTTGATTCGACAATTTTTGCGTCGACTACTTTGCCATGTTCATCCAGCAGAAAACTGAGTTTCACCAGGCCTTGTTGCTCGTCATTGAGCGTTCTCTGATCATACGAAGGGCCTTCGCAGCCTGAGCTGACAAACTGCTGGCTTCCCCCCACTGCCATCGCAGAGGTAGCGCCAAAACCAAACAGCAGGGCGGACAGTAAAGCATAAAGGCGTATTTTTTTGGACATACAAGCTCCCGGATATTGAGGAAACAGGTGGATAGAATTGATGGTGCCATCCACGGACTCACTGCCGCCAGATTGGGCAGATGGTTTTAATATACGGGGCGTATGGAAATACAAAAAATCAATTATTCGTATACGCGTTATTCCTCAAAACCATAATGTTGCCTTGCATCAACATGGTGCATATTTGCGGCTTTATAACGAAATCTGTAATCCATCGCGGTGCAAAATCGCCGGGTCAGGCTCAGTGAAAATGAGAACAAAGCGCAATTCGGTGCAATTCTGGTGATTCAGCGCGTCAAAATAAATTTCGCTTTTTTGAGACAGGTTTCGGGTGTGCTGACCTCCGCCACGCCGATTGCCTGCCGGTCCATACCCACCGGGCTGAATACAGGACGGTGTTAAAGCAAGAGCCGTGTAGGTAATGAGACTGGTCATAAAATATTTATCGATAGACAATTTTTAGACAAATCTCCATGCATCTTCAGGTTAGAATTGCAGGGATGCAATATGTAGTCTGCCTTCGCCATTTCTTCAGGCCCGGTTAGTCACGATGCCTTCCTTTACTGAATTCACTGAAATTTATTAAATCTGTGCAGACACTACGAGATTTTCTACAGCGATGGCAGCAGCGAGGAATCTATACCCGGCTTTTTGTACCTATTTTTATCTTGATTGTCGTCGTCAGTGGTTTGCGCTACTACCTGTTGATCGATGCGGAAGTAAAAGACGCCAGACTGAGATCGGCAACAGAGTTGCGGCATTCCAGCCATTATCTGATCCCGGCATTGAGCAGTCTGTCTTTACAGGATGACCGCCAGGGCATACAGCAATTGCTGGCACAAGAGGTGCGTGCCAGTCCTGCCATCAGCCGTATCGGCTGGCGTTACCGGCAAGAGCAATTTCTTGAGCAAGATAAAAAGAATGACCACGACGACACGCATAATGGCGTGCCCGCCTGGTTCAATGCCTTGCTGAATTTACAGCCTGAAACTTTTGCTCATCAGGTCAGGCTCAGCAATGGTGAAATTGCCATGCTGCGTCTGGATACGACAGTCGGCTATGAAAAACGGCATATTTGGCAAAAAGTCATCACGCAAGCCAAAATTTCTCTGGCGATCATTGTCACGATTTATTTCCTGCTTGGCTTGATACTGCGTTCAAACGCCAAAACATTAGGCAAGCTGGCCAGTGCCACCGACAAATTTAAAAAGGGTCAGCATGCGGTACGCATGTCGGTGTCTGGCACTGCAGAAGCACGTGCACTGGCCATGACCTTTAACAACATGGCCGATGAAGTTCAGACCCTGTTGCTGACTTTACAGCGCAGCCAGCGCGCAAATAGTGAGCAATTGCATTTTACCTGGCAACTACTGCATGCCTTGCCTATTCCCATTTTCTTTCAGGATCAGCATGGTATCTGTCAGCGTGTCAATCGTGCATGGGAACAGATGTTCGATGTACGTGCAGAACAGGTGGTCGGCCAGACTATGCCACCGCTGGTCACCGAAATCACGGAGCAGGTAACCGACGATATTCCCACCCGGCTGGATGAAACAGCAGATGGCAAGCTGGTGATGGAAATGACGATACTGGTCGCCGGACAAATGCGCGATGTGATTTATTATCAGGCCAGTTTCACCAATGTGGATGGGGAGGCGGTTGGCAGTATCGGCGCATTGATCGATATCAGTGAACGCAATGATGCGCAGGCGGCACTGGCAACTGAAAATGAAAGGGTGGAAACGACCCTGGCGTCCATTGGTGACGCTGTCATCAGTACTGATGTAGATGGACAGGTACTGATGTTGAACAAAGCTGCGCAGCAATTGAGCGGCTGGTCCAGAGAAGAAGCGCGCAACCATGGTTTGCTGGAAATTTTTTCACTCAGCGATGCGACCCACCGTGCCAGACTGGCCGAATTTGTCAATAGCATCTGTGACAGCGATGAAATTTTTCAGGCCAATAACCAGTTGTTGATGGCAAGTGGTGGCAGGCAGATAGAAATCGACTATACCGCTGCGCCAATCAGGCAACAAAACGGTACGGTTACGGGCTGTGTGCTGGTGTTTCGTGATGTCAGTGAAAAGCGTCGCCTGATGCAGCAGCTGTCATGGCAGGCTGGGCATGACATTTTGACCGGGCTTGAAAATCGTACCGCGCTGGCTGTACGTTTCAACACGGCCATTCACCATGCCAGCGCACAGCAGTTATGGCTGGCCGTCTGTCTGCTCGATCTCGATCATTTTCAAATCATCAATGAGAAATATGGGCATGAATTTGCCGATCATTTATTACAAATGGTGGCCCGTCGTCTGGAAGCCAGTGTCGGTACCGGTAACAGCGTCGCCAGGCTGGGTGGTGATGAATTTGTCCTGCTTTTGCAAGATCAGCATAGTGTTGCGACTGTCGAACATAGGCTGGCACTATTACTGGCAGAAATGGCAGAACCGTATGAAATTGATGCCCGCACACTGAGCCTGTCGGCCAGCATAGGCGTTGCCATCTATCCGCGTGACGACATCAATGCGGATACCCTGTTGCGTTGTGCTGACCAGGCCATGTACCAGGCAAAGCTGAATGGCCGCAACCAGTTTCATTTATTCGATGCAGAGCAGGACCAACAGTTGCGCACTCATCACAATCAGCGTGCCCGCATCCGCCAGGCATTGCTGGACGGGGAGATGCGCCTTTACTTCCAGCCCAAGGTAAATATGCAGTTGGGGCAGGTGGTGGGTATGGAAGCGCTGATACGCTGGCAACATCCGGAAGAAGGCATCGTCGGCCCTTTGAACTTCTTGCCGCTGGTGGAACATACCGACCTGATCATCGACATTGGCGACTGGGTCTTGCATCAGGCGATGCAACAACTGCGCAACTGGGGGACAGAAAACAAGCGCTGGATAGTCAGCGTCAATATCGCCGCTCGCCATTTTCAGTGCAAGGACTTCCTTGATCGCCTGGGCAATATTCTCAATGCCTATCCCGATGTTGCGCCCGACAGGCTGGAAATAGAAATACTTGAATCTGCCGCGCTACAAGATATCCAGCATGTGCGCGAAGTGATGCTGGCATGCCAGCAACTGGGTGTCAGTTTTGCACTGGATGATTTCGGCACTGGTTATTCATCGCTGTCCTATCTCAAGCGTCTGCCGGCCAATACCCTGAAAATCGACCAGAGTTTTGTGCGTGACATGCTCGATGATAAAGATGATCTGGCGGTCATCAGCGCTGTGATCGGCCTGGCACGCGCTTTTAACCGCGCAGTCATCGCCGAAGGCGTGGAAAGTGCCGAACATGGCGTTGCTTTGATGCGGCTGGGCTGCTACCTGGCACAGGGTTTCGGCGTTGCCCGCCCGATGCCAGCTGCGCAGGTTGCAGACTGGGCGCGCGACTACGTTGCGCCTTTGATCTGGAATCAGGGAAAAGACCTCCAATGGGAAGGTGCATAAGAGTACGTCATACAAAAAAAGCGAATCATTACAGCGATTCGCTTTTTTTTGAGGGGAGTGCCAGTTTGTCAGCCTGCTTTTATTTTTCCGGGTATTTCACCGTCATTTCCTTGAGCAGATTATCAGCGTGATCGACTTCTTTCATCACCCATAGCATGTAGCGTATATCAACATGAATGGCTCTCGTGATGGCTTTGTCAAAATACCAGTCTTTGGTGATGGATTCATAGGTTGAATCAAAATTCAAACCGATGAGTTCGCCATTTTTATTCAACACTGCCGAACCGGAATTGCCACCTGTAGTGTCTGCCGTCGACAGAAAATTCACTGGTACCGTGCCCAATACCGGGTCTTTGAACACACCATAGCGCTGTTCCCTGATTGCGCTTAACAAACTGGCAGGCGCGTTGAATGGTGACTGGCCCGTGTGTTTTTCCACAATCCCTTCCACAGTCGTGAACGGCCCTTTGATGATGCCATCACGCGGTGTATAGGGAGCCACGGTGCCATAGGTAACCCGCAGGGTGGAATTGGCATCCGGATACACGGGTTTGCCCTGGGATTTTTTCCAGGCAATGACGGCCTGCATGTATTGTGGTATCACGCGCTCCAGATTGCCATCGACTTCCTTGCGGCGATTTTCCAGCGACATGCCAATCTGATGCAGCTTGATTGCCAGGCGTATGAAGGCATCGTCGGAACTGGCAAATGCTGCCTTGTCCTTACTCATCCAGCCCAAACGTTTTGCAGTATTGCCCAACTGGGTTTGCTGGTATAGAGCCGCTACGCTTTCTGGCGTGGGCAACAAGGCATCCAGGCCTTCAGGATGGGTCTTTGTGGGTAATTTATTGTAGCGTTGCAGCGCTGCCGTGAACCTGGCCTGATCGATATTGGCCAGGTAAGATTGCTCCAGACGGTTCAGTCGTCCTGCGATGATACTCAAATCGCGTTGCTGATAATCTGTATGGCGCTCGGCATCAGGTTTTTCGCTTTCTATGGCGACACGATACAAGGTGCGCGCACTTTTCAGCAATTCGCTGGTGCTTGCCACCGACCAGGCAAATTCTTCTTCCGACAAGGCCATGTCAGTTGCGATGACAGCATCAAGTTCCTGCAATAATGATTTATCGGCATTTTGCTGACCGTACCACGCGCGGAATTCTGCATCTTGCGTGTCCTTGATTGCCGCAATATCCTTGCGTGCAAAACCTGCCAGCAGGCCTTCCGTTTTCTTCAGGCCATTGTTAAGGCCTTTGACAACATTGGCATAGCGTACTTCGGCGTTGGCATTACCCTGTGTGGCAGCATTGATCAGTGCGATATCAGCAGTGGATTCAATCACTCTGGCCGGATAACTTACATCACGTGCAAAGCGAATTTCTGTCGGCAATTTATAACGGCTGGTGCGCCCAGGGTAACCGGCCAGCAAAATAGGGTCGCCATTTTTCAAACCCTGCGCTGATACCACCAAAAAGTCTTTCGACTGGTAAGGAATGTTGTTGGCAGATGGGTCTGCCGGACGGCCGTCCTTGCCCACATAGGCACGCAGGAAAGAATAATCACCGGTATGACGTGGCCATTCGAAGTTATCGACTTCGCCGCCAAAATTGCCGATACGGTCAGACGGTGCATATACCAGCCTGACATCGCGTATCATCATCTGGCGTATACGGTAATACTCCAGACCACGATGAAAGCTCGGCACCGAGCAACGATAGGCCTTGTCCTGTTCGCATTCGGCGATGAGGGCTTTGATACGTGTTTCGATTTGCTCATGTCTGGCCGCCCCCGACATTTTGGCATTCAGGCCATGCAGGATCTGCTTTGTAACGTCCTCCACCTTGTCTGTGATATACATTTGCGTGCTTGACCCGGCGGGCAATTCCTCTGCGCGGGTCTTGGCCAGAAAGCCATCGCTGATATAATTTTTTTCTGCCGTTGAATTCTTTTGTACTGCACCGTAGGCGCAATGATGATTCGTCACGACCAGGCCGCTATTGGATACAAATGCTGCCGAACAACCGCCGAGGGACACCATTGCGCTCATGGGGTGCTTGCTGAGGTCTGCCAGCTTTTCAGCCGGTATGGCGATGCCTATACGTTTGAGTTCAGATTGCAATTGTGGCAACTGATGCGGCTGCCACTGACCTTCGTCGGCATGGGCAGATGAAACAGCGCCTATCAAGGCGATAGACAGGGCGATGACTTTGAACAAAATGCTCTCCAGATAAATGGTAGGGTGCAATATATTAGATTGGCGATGGGCAGTATAGCGGTGCTGATGCAGCGAAAGTAGCTGAAAAGAACGATAAAACAGTAAAATTTTTTAATGTGTTTGCGAAATGAATATGCATTAAATTAAGAAATACACCCAATCTTCATTGATGCATGTAGTGTAAGAATAAAAGCGCAATGACGACTAAAGGCAGACTGCTTTTCAGGCAAATCGTTCCATGATAAAAACGCGGTGATTCATTACTATTCCATTAAATGAAATAGTCAATTCAACGGCAAAGCTATTCTCATCTCTTTTGCTTTTCCTCAAAATAAGGTTTGTGCACCTGGTACTGGAAAAGATTTATATCTTATTCATCCATTGTCCTCTAGCAATTTGCCCTCAAAGGAATCGTCATGTCACGCGCATTTGCTGATATCTGTTTTACACCCAGCGTTAAAGCGGCGCAAAGCCTGTATGGCAGCCGGGAAGATAATCAGGGTTTTGAACTGACTGATCAAAAGCGCGATCGACTGCTTGATCGTGACATGGAATTTATCGCCACACGTGACAGTTTTTACCAGGCGACAATTTCTGAAAACGGCTGGCCCTATGTTCAACACCGAGGTGGGCCAGAAGGTTTCCTTAAAGTGCTGGATGCCAAGACCATGGTATATGCCGACTTTTCTGGCAATGCCCAGTATTTGAGCGTGGGTAATCTGTTTGCCAATGACAGGGTTTCCTTGATCATGATCGATTATGCGCGTCGTCGCCGCTTAAAGATCTGGGGGCGTGTAAAGATCGTGCATGAAAGTGAGCAGCCCGCCCTGATTGCACAACTGGAATCGCCTGCTTATCAGGTCAATATAGAACGCGCCATCGTGATTACGGTGGAAGCCGTAGAATGGAATTGTCCACAACACATCACGCCCAGATTTACCGGCAAAGAAATACAAACCTTGATGGCAGAAATGCAGGAGGAGAATCGTCAGCTTAAAGAACTGGTGCAGCAACAGCAGTTGCAATTGAAAGCGCTGCAATCCGGGCTGGCCATTACATAAGTTTTTGTTGAATTTTTTCGCCGCAAAATGCAAGTATCTTTTTTGTAGTCGTTCTGTCTTTCAATACATAGGAATCGCCGTGATCCAACTATACGAATTCGCCGTCTCCGGTAACTGTCACAAAGTCCGCCTGCTTTTGTCTTTGCTGGGTAAGCAATATCAAAGCATCGCTGTCAGCGGCCCGCAAAAAGAACACAAGTCAGCGGAATTTTTACGCAAAAATCCTTTTGGCCAAGTGCCGGTATTACAGGACGGTGAGCATCAGATACGCGACAGTCAGGCCATACTGGTGTACCTGGCCAAATCCTATGGCGCAGATCACTGGCTACCTGCCGCACCCGCGGCAATGGCGGCAGTTATTGCCTGGCTTTCCACCGCAGCCAATGAAATCGCCCGTGGGCCAGCAGCCTTGCGCGTACATTACAAATTCGATCGTCCAATTAATGTGGCAGAGGCAGAAAGCATCAGCACCAATGTACTGCAGGTATTGCAAAATCGCCTGCAAGATCACGACTGGCTGGCAGGCACAGAAATCAGCATTGCCGATATTGCCATCTATTCTTATGTCGCGCTCACACCAGAAGCCAGACTGGATTTGCAAGCTTACCCCGCAGTGCGCGCCTGGTTAAGCCGCATACAAAGTTTGCCTGGCTATATCGGTATGGATGGTATGTGGCAGGCTTAGATAAAAACGCTTGCAGCGATGTATATCAAAGTACAGCGCGCGCAATAATTTCCCCTAAATAGTAATAATTTTGATAGTGTCAGGGGGGTAAACTTAACACTTTTAGTAATGGAGATTTCATACTTGTTTTCTAATTCAGACGAATTTTATAAAGACCGTATATTGTGGAAGGCAAGTCAACACAAGTTAAAGTTAGAATATTTTTATTCTGCGTTGGATCTAGATCTGATTAATTTTCTTGAGAGCAAATTTGCTTTGGATGGCGAACCAATTCTGGTCTTTTGGGAGAGCCAAAATCGATGGACCGTTGTCACAACTAGAAAAATTCTAAGTGTGGATGGAGCTTCATTAAATATAATTGCTCTAGATGATATAAATAAGAAAATAAAAATTGTTGAATCAACCTTGAATCAAGCAACGAAAGAAAATGCCGAATTTTTATTACTAGGGGAAGAAAGTGTAAAAATATGGGCTCCTAGTGGCGGCACTCTTTTTGCGTTATTTGGTATTTTAAAAATGTTCCCTTTGAAATTTGATTCAAACGATAGCGTCTAGGCCAGTATTAGTTTTGAAATGATCACTGTTATGTACCTTTTACAATCAATATCTCTTTGTGGAAATCGCCATTATTCTTTAACGTTAAGTAATGGATCTGAAACGATTGTAGCGATCTGCGAGGTTAGAAGAATTAAAGGTACTCATGACAGAGAATACAATTTAGTCGAATTTCAAGAAGATTTTAATAAATTATGTACTCTCGGTGAGGTGTATTCAAAACCGCTAGGCAAAGTTATCTTGGCATTTCATGAGTGCATTTATCCGCATGAAAGTTCATAAGGCAGACAGTGGCATCAGGTCAATTTAAGTGTAGTAGATATTGAGATGTCATAAAATTTATGGCGCCTGTGTTTTGAGATCAAGGTCGAAAGCTTAATCCTCAGATGCACATCTGGATTTTGGAACAATCTAATTTCTTAAGGTTGGTCGGATAGTCACATTGGAGTAGTTATGAAGGTTAGTGAGATTTTAAAAAAGGGCGACACGCTATTAGATGCAGAAATAAATATTGAAGGGGTATTTGTCATGAAACGAGGTATTGGGTACTTCGTCGAGTCAAAAGATTCTAGAGATAGCATCAATGAAGCTATATTCATTGATTATCCAGATTTGGAAAAGTACCTAGAGTTGAGAGTTCCTGGATTGGCAGGAGGTCAATATGGCTACTGTGATAGCGCAATTATTGTGGGAGTATTAAAAAAAGAAACCTTGCAAGAATTTGAGTTTTCTTTAATTAACATAAAAATTTTTACCATATTTAAATATGGTAATCCCATCTCAGTTTTATCTTCATTAAAGCATGAAATGTAAATCCAGAAACGGCACTTGGATTGCAGAGAAGTCATTTGTATTAGACAGTGATGTAAAATTATCTGAAGTTACTTAAAAAGTTGAATGACAAATACTTTGCTACCCTGCTTAATATCCATTTAAACCCACCACGATATGCTTAACGTTCATCATGCCGGTTTAAAATTTTTTGTTGGCGAAAGATTAAAAAGAGGGTTGAAGGGAAGGAATGAACAAAGATATAGCAATACTATGGACTAATGCGGGAAAACTATTAGCTGAAAATACCTCGTCAATTGTGCTTTGTCCTGTATGCGCTAAAGAAAATTTGCAGGTAAAAGATATTAGGAGTGTCGAAAATCCATTTGTTGTTGAAAGAGTGATGAGTTGTCCTTCATGTGAAGAAAAAAATTATTTGAGATTGATCAGGCCGCTAAATTGATTGTTTTTTTTGGTGGGGGCCAGATATACCAAAGGACACGGTTATCTCAGTATGCTATTAAGAGGAGATGAAATTGCTTTACTTGATCGAGTCGTTGGGACAGCTGTACAAAATAAAACGCGATGATGTTTGCCCAGACTATGGCGTACATCTGTCGGCTTCATTCACGGTGCAAGGGCAATGAGACCATTTGTGGAAATGGTGTGCTGCACGGGTTGGGCAGGCTGAAAAAGTTGCTTTTCATATGCATTTGCGCCATGCAAGTAACATGGCGCAAATGATTTCTTCTCACATCTTAATCTTGCAGCATTTCGCGTTTCAGGCGACGTGGAATTTCCCAATCCAGTTCAGTGTCACGTTTCTTTTCCAGTGCATCGATATGCTTGAGTTTCTTGGCTTCGACGAACTGGCCGGACAATAGCAGGCGTGGCTTGCTGGCGGCGGATACCATGCCATGCGTGGCCCAGCGTGAGCGTGCCATGGTGGTGCCTGCGAGGATGCCGTAATCGGCACCGCAACTGATGCCTTTTTCACCGATGACGGATTCGCCGGCCTTGATGTATTTGCCAGCATAAATGGTGGCCTTGGTGGCGATCCAGCGGCCACTGTGGATTTCACCGCGCAGGCTGCTGATTTCGCCGTTGGCACGCAGGCTGCCCCAGGTGCTGATGTCACCCTGGCTGCAGACGGTATTGACGTCGAGGTTACCCTGGCAGATGACCGTGGCGGCGAACAGGCTGCCTTCTATCTGGACATCGGTTTCGCTGAATAACTCACCCTGGCAATTGCAGTCACCGGCAACGTGGATGCTGGCTGCTGACAGGTGGCCGCCAATAAATTGCACTTCACCCGCTTCCAGTACGTCATCAAGCTGCACGTTTCCCTGACAATCGAGGTCTGCGCACGCCAGGTAGCCAAGTGCCTGTATATCGCCGTAGCCGCCAAACACATCATGGTGTGCATGGCGCGCCAGTATGGCCGGGTGTACCAGTTGATCGACGAAATGATTGTCCACATTCTTGCGCTGATCGAGTTCGAGCATGCGTGCCATCCATTCGGCGCTGCAACCCGTTTTGAGCAAGTATTCGACATCGATATTGCCGCCCACATCCAGCGTGTGGCCGACATAAAGTGATTGCACGCGGATGTCACCGGTTACGGTCAGCTTGCCCAGGCAAAATACTTCTTCGGCCTGTAAGTCGCCATCTATCAGGCAGTCACCACCGACGATGAGCTGGGTGGTGAGAATGGCGTCGCCCTGAACATGCACATCACCCGTGCTGGCGAATTGCTTGCGTTTGAGGCGCGTAGTCTGGACAGGCAAGGGCACCGGTAAGGTGATAACTGGTGCAGCAACTTTGGCTACAGGGGGCGTGCGCTTGGACATGGGGAACCTTGCAAGAGGGAGAATAAGGGGTAATCGGAACAGAGGGCGGCATTATCCCAGACTTTGGACCAGCCTGGCAATTTGCCGCCTTCAGGGTATACTCAATGTGGTTTAAGACGGCAAGGTATTGAGCCGTCCGGCCTCTGCCAGTTCACGGATGATACGTACGGTTTCCACATCTGCCTCAAGGTAGGCTGATTTGCGGTATTCGTTATACATTTCATTTTCTGCATCCTGCTGTGCACTATGACCGCTATCGTAAGCAAAGCGTACGAACAAGGCATCGGGCTGGGGCTCTTCTATGCTCATGCGCAAGAAAGAATGCGGAATGTCTTTTTGTGCGGCAACATCATAATCAACATGCTGAAGATGGGTGAACATGACGCGGTCGGTAATTTGCAGTTCACCATATTTTAGTGTACGGGTGATACTGTTTTCAGCGCGTTCAGTGATGATGGCATCGTCCAGATAGGAGACAAACATCCTGGGCAATTCTGCCCGCAAGACCAGACCGCGCCATAATTGTTCGCGGGTGATCACATCCACCGTAGGATTGGTCAGATCGTTAATTTCTACCAAATGTTCAAATTTCATAGCGCACCTTCGTTCAGATGCCGCCAGTTTACTCCGCTTGCCCGCTATTGTGAGCAAATTCTGACCTGTCCGGCCTATTGTCAGACTACTTACAATATGGATTGATGAGCATCAAGGTGTATAACTTGTCATAGGTGACGGGGCTCCTGATGCAAAAGCTTATTCTCAGGTTTTCAATATGGCCGTGACCAGGCTCAGAAATTCCTGATAGCGTATCGGTTTTGCCAGGTAAGCGTCACAGCCGGCTGCACGAAAACGTTCTTCATCGCCGGTCATCGCAAATGCCGTCAAGGCAACGATTTTGATATTGGCTGTCGCGTTGTCGGCCTTTAGCTGGCGGGTTGCAGTCAGGCCATCTATGCCTGGCAATTGCATGTCCATCAAAATCAGGTCTGGCAATTGTTTCTGTGCGCATTGTATGCCTATCTCAGCATCAACGGCTTGCAAGACTTCATGTCCTGCATTTTGCAACAGGAAAGCGGCCAGCCGCATATTGACGGGGTTATCTTCGATGATCAGGACGCGTGCCATATTATTTGCCCCTGCCTGTCATGGCACGCCTGACTTCGCCGATAAAACGGCCATGATTGAAATCTGATTTTTCCACAATCTTTTTAACGTCACCACTAAGGCGCAGTTTGTCTTCCGCATTGATTTGTTTGGCCGTCAATATGATGACGGGAATGCTGGCCGTGCTTGCATGGCTTTTCAGCGCTTCAACGACATCAAAACCATTGATTTCCGGCATCATTAAATCCAATACTATCAGATCTGGTTGCCGTTGCCTTGCCGTTTCGATTCCTTCCTGGCCGCCCAGTGCTGCCAGGGTGCGGTAACCAAAGGTATCAAGCTGGGCGGTCACCAGTTTGATTGCTTTCGGGTCGTCATCAATCACCAGCGCGGTTCTTTGCTGAGTGACCGCGTCGTTACTAAACCCCAGCGTGGACAGGACTGCGGTCAGATCTTCCCTGGAAACCGGTTTTTGCATTACGCGGGCAGCTCCCAGTGACATGCCACGGCCACGGTCGGCGGCGATGGAAATGATGACGACAGGCACAGAGGCAAAAACCGGATGCTGTTTGAAGCGCTCCAGAAATTCCCAGCCATCCATACCGGGCAGCAAGATGTCAAGCGTGATCAGGTCGGGGCATTCGCGTTCAGCCATTGCCAGCGCCGCTTCAGCATTGCTGGCGCGTGCCATGCGAAAACCTTCACTTTCCAGTTGCAGGCGTAATACTTCAGCAGCCTGATCATCGTCTTCTATGACCAGTGCCAGTAACTGGCCATGCGCAAGTTTGATATCTGCTATATCGCGCTCCAGGCTTTCTGGCATGAGTGGTTTGGACAAGGTGTCCGGTAATGTCTGATCTTGGGTACGCCATGGCAGGTAAACAGTGAAAGTAGAGCCTTTGCCCGTTACGCTATGCAGCGTGACACCACCACCATGCAGTTCAGCGATGCGTTTTACCATCGCCAGCCCAAGGCCTGTACCCTGATGGCGGCGTGCCAGGGTGCTGTCAATTTGGGTGAATGGCTTGAACAGACGCAGCTGGTCTTCTTCAGAGATGCCTATACCGCTGTCGCGCACCTTGATTTCCAGAAGATAGGCAACACCTCCATCTGAAATAACCGCACTTTCAATCTTGCGTGCACTGATATGCACGGTGCCGCCTTCAGGGGTGAATTTGACTGCATTTGACAGCAGGTTATACAGGATTTGTTTAACCTTGACTTCATCCAGCCAAACTTCTCCGAGGTTCTCTGGCACATCGGTTTGCAGATGCAGACCTTGCAACATGGCTTGTTCGCGTACCACTTGCAAGCTGGCTTGTATCAGTGGTGTGACGGCTACCGCATCCAGGTTGATACTCATTTTTCCGGCTTCTATCTTGGACAGATCAAGGATGTCGTTGATCAGCGCCAGCAAATGCTTACCGCTATGATGAATGTCGGTGATGCCGTCTTTTTGCTGCTCGCTTAATTCCCCCATCAGGCCATCTTTCAGTATTTCGGAAAAACCGACGATCGCATTTAATGGCGTGCGCAATTCATGCGACATATTTGCCAGAAATTCGGATTTCATGCGACTGGCCTGTTCCAGTTGCAGGTTTTTCGCGGCGATTTCTTCGCTGCTGGCACGTAACTGATTGGCCAGCACTTTCAGGTCACTATACTGCCCCAGGTTGTGCAAGGCGACACCCAGTTGCATAGCCAGTCTTTCCAGAAATGCCTGTTCACCATCGACCAACGGCATGATTGCTGCCATTACGAGTACCGCCAGACGGCGATCTTGATACATGACCGGTATCATGAGTACCTGCGCCGGCACAAAGTCGATCAGACCCGCTTGCAAACTCAGGTTGCCGACTTCCAGCAAAGTGCTTTTGCCACTTAAGGCAGCTTGCCCCAGCAAGCCTTCACCCAGGCCAAATTCACGCGGCACTTCGCGGCCCAGACCATGCGCGGCTTCGCAATGAAAACGCGCATTCCATTCGTCAAAGCCATAAAGTGCAGATACGGCAAAGCCATGGCGTTCAGCCAGCAGATCGAGCAAACCATCAAATATCTTGTGACGCTCAAAGGTGGCAGCGAACAGGTTTTGTGCCTGTACCTGGGTATCGTCATACCGTGCGGCTATGCGCAACTGGCGCTCGGTGCGGGTGAATTCGGTCACATCTACATTCACTGAAAGGCCACCGATGACGACGCCATCATCATCACGCAAAGGGGCAGTGCTGTTTGAAATGGTTTTTCTAACGCCATCAAAACAACGTATATCTGCCAGTTCATTGAGAATGGTTTCACCAGTCCTTAAAGTGCGGGCCATGGCCCATTCTTCAGAACTGATGCGTTTGTCGGTGCCTGGCCACCAGCCTACATATTCTGCATATTGGTCGATGCCAACATGGGGCGAGGCGCCCCATATCTTCTTGGCACCGGGATTAATTTTAGTCAGCATACCGACGCGGTCACTGATGAAGACGCCAATTGGCAAAATATCCAGCACCTGCTTGAGCAGGGATTCGCTTTCCCGCACCGCAGCTTCGGCCAATGCACGTTGCCTGACATCGCGCCTGACCTGCCACCATAACAATAGGCCGCCTACCAGGGTAAGTATCAACAGCACGACACCTGTAGTGCGTGCCTCCAGAGAGTTTTGTTCTACCTGCGCTGTGCGCTGTTTCAGCAAGATGCGCTCTTCCTGATCCATATCCGCGATATGCCTGAGCAGGGCCTGCATCACCAAGCGCGGCGTACCCTCAATCAAACGCTGACGTATGGCTTCGTAACCACCTTGTTCGTATGTAATCACTGACTTGTCCAGAGTGTTCAGGCGTTCTCCCAGTCGCTCTGCCAACACCTTGCTTTTGAATTGCTGACGGGGATTGTCCTTGGTCAGTTCAATGATTTTTTGCAGTGCTGCATTGACCGCAGCAGTTTTTGGCGCGCGCTGCGTATTGAAGATGCTGTCGTTGGTAATGAAATAGGTTCTCTGGGCGTTTTCGAGATCAAGTATGCCGGATTTGACTTCATCCAGTGCATCGAGCACCTCATAGGTGTGAGTTACCCAATACGAGTTTTCTCGATAATCCTGAAGTGACCGGTATAACTGCCAGCCCGCTAGTAACAACAAGGCCAGGCCAAGCGCAAGGCCAGACATTAACCTGAATTCTGTGCTGATTTTTTTCATGACACATTTTCCCGTTGACTGATCCGTTGCGCTGTCCTGTATAGTTCTGCGCTGAAAACAGGCAGATCCTGTCTGTCTGATTAATACTCTGGCGGTCTTCCCAGATGTGGTTCAGGTGCGAAAGCGATCAGGGTGCCCGCACTTAGTTCAAGAACAAAGTAGTCCAGGCGGTGTTTGGCAGAAAGCCGCCGTTGCATGCGCTGGCGGCGCGGTGCGGCAAGCGCATCCTGCAATATGGATGGTAGTGTACCCTCGTCCTCGCAAGATAGTTGCAGATCCTGCTTCAATTCACCTAAAAATCTGTGGGCTGGCGCATTGATCGCACTGACTGTCTCGTTCCTGAGCAGCACCGCACCGACAGGCAGATGGTGTATTGCCTCGGCAGTCATGTCGTTGTGTATGGAGTGCATCAAGGCATCGAGCACGCGAAAGGCATGGGAGCGCTCTGCATTCGAGAGTATGCCTTTGTATTCTTTGGCCAGATGTTCACGTTCCTGCTTATGCTTATATTCTTCGACAGCCAGCCTGATATTGTCGAGCAGTTCTTCACCATTCGGTGATGTCGTCATAAGCTTGAATGGCTGTGCTTCCCTCTGCACGTCAGGCGCATCGGTTTTGTCCGCAGTCAGCATCAGCAGGCTCACATCAGTATGATCTTTGCGTATACCATTTAAAAAACTCAACCATTCTGGTTTGTCCGCCTGGCAGATGATGATGGCTATCGGGTGGGTGCTGAAAAGTATTCTGGCTTCATTGCTGTCAGTTGCGCCAAATACCGGGTAGGGCAAATGCTGTAAATGCTCAGATAAGGCTTGTAACCTGGCCTTGTTGTGCTCGATCAACAAAACGCCGGGGTGAGACGCAGTCTGGACATGATTCGTCATCAGGCATCACCATGTTGATCATATATGGCAGCCAAGTGCCCTGCCTGTTCGGCGAAACAGGCCAGCACCTCTGGATCGAAATGCCCGGGCTGTGTGCGGTCATCGCCTTGCAAAATGATGTTCATGCTGCGTTTATGATCCAGCGGTGCCTTGTACGGGCGGCGGCTGCGCAGTGCATCATAGACATCGCAGATCTGCATGACCCTTGCAGCGATGGGAATGGCTTCACCCTTGAGCCCATTCGGGTAACCAGTGCCGTCCCAGCGCTCATGATGGTTCAGGGCAATCTCTGCACCCATTTTTGTATAAGGCGAAGTACCGTTGGATAAAATGCTGGCACCCAGTGCGCAATGGGTGCGCATGATATTCCATTCCTCACCATTAAAACTGCCGGGTTTTAGCAGGATGTGATCTGGTATGCCTATCTTACCCACATCATGCATGGGGCTGGCCTGAAAAATGGTATCGTGAAATTCGAGTGGCAAATTCATGGCCTGTGCCAGGGTCTGACAGTAATAACTGATGCGGCGTACATGGTGGCCGGTTTCTTCATCCTTATGCTCGGCGGCTCTCACCAGGGTAAATACGGTGTCGCGATAGGCTTCTTCAAGCTGGCAGGTACGTTCGGCAACCTGATCTTCCAGTATATGATTATGATTGACCAGAAAATCGCCATATTCTTTCAGGCGCAACAGGTTACGCACGCGTACGCTCAGGTCGGCACGGTCTATCGGTTTGGTGATGAATTCTTCCGCGCCGGCTTCCAGTGCCTGTAGTTTGGCGGCGCGATCATCCAGTGCCGTCAGCATGATGACTGGAATGGGCTGGGTCAAGGCATTTGCCTTGAGTTTGGCCACCGTTTCATAACCGTCCATATCCGGCATCATGATATCGAGCAATATCAAATCGGGCAGGGCTGTGACTGCTATCACCAGGGCATCGCGGCCATTCGCGGCTGAAAGTGTCGCATATCCTTCTGCATGCAAAAGGGCTTGCAGCAGCTTGATATTTCTTGGTTCGTCATCGACAAGCAGGATACGAGCAGATCGTAAATCTTTCATAATTGCATCCTCCTGATTAGAGAATAGCGGTGGATTATGCGATTGTCTAGCCTTTAACTCTATCTTTTTAGGCATCAAAACCACTATTCAACATTTGTTAAACATTTAACTTGTTGAATATTTATTAATTATCACTCATTCCACAAAAATTTGCAGGCACGCTGTTTTTTGCAAGCAGGCATTGAACGCATTTACCTGCACTTGTCTGCCTGTCCGCGTGGCGGAGCATATACAATAGCACCTGAAAGTTTTTCTGGATGTGCCTTACCTCACTTATGTCCCACGGTCTGAATACCCCCCAACGCAATGCTGTTAATTACATGGAAGGCCCCTGCTTGGTCCTGGCTGGTGCCGGATCGGGTAAGACGCGGGTGATTACCCAAAAAATCGTTAATCTGATTGAGTTGCATGGGTATGAACCAAAACACATCGCCGCGCTGACTTTTACCAACAAGGCAGCGCTGGAAATGCAGGAGCGCATCAGCAAACTGCTGGCAGAACCACGCCAGGCCAAGCAATTGACGGTATCGACCTTCCATTCGCTGGGGGTAAAAATACTACGCCAGGAAGCCCAGGCCCTGGGCCTGAAAGACCGTTTTTCCATCATGGACAGCGATGACTGTTTTTCGCTGGTGCAGGATCTGGCCATCACCACCGACAAGCAGTTGATACGTCGCATACAGACAGCCATGTCCTTGTGGAAGAACGGCCTGGTGGATCCCGAAATTGCGTTGCAACAGGCCCAGGATGAAGACGAGGCGATTGCCGCCAGGGTCTACCGCAGTTACGTCGCTACCTTGTCCGCCTACCAGGCGGTGGATTTTGATGATCTGATACGCTTGCCAGTCGAACTGTTTCGCAGCAATGAACAAGTGCGCGACAAATGGCAGCGTCGCCTGCGTTATCTGCTTGTCGACGAATATCAGGACACCAATACCTGCCAGTATGAACTGGTCAAATTGCTGGTGACCGGCGCCGGCAAGAAGCCGATGTTTACTGCCGTGGGTGATGACGACCAGGCAATTTATGCCTGGCGCGGCGCCACCATAGAAAACCTGAAAACCTTGCAGGTGGATTTTCCTAACCTGGAAATCATCAAGCTTGAACAGAATTACCGTTCCAGCACGCGCATCCTGCAGGCAGCCAATGCGGTCATTGGCAATAATCCCAAGCTGTTTGAAAAATCATTATGGTCTGAGCATGGCCTGGGTGATCCGGTAAAAGTGCTGGGCATGCAGGATGATGAGCAAGAGGCTGAACAAGTCGCCATCATGATCTCTGCCCACCGCTTTGAGCGCCAGGCCAAGTATTCCGATTATGCGATCCTGTATCGTGGCAACCACCAGGCGCGCGTGATCGAGCAGGCGCTGCGACGCGAACGTATCCCTTACACCATCTCTGGCGGCCAGAGTTTTTTTGACCGCGCAGAAATCAAGGACATCATTGCTTACCTGCGCCTGATCGCCAATGAAGAAGATGACCCCGCCTTCATCCGCGCCATCACCACACCCAAGCGCGGTGTGGGCCAGGCGACTCTGGAGGTGCTGGGTGCATTTGCGGGGCAGTGGCAATGTTCCCTGTTTGAAGCCGTTTTCAAAGGGGGCATAGAAGCCAAGCTGACGGATAGGCAGTTACGCCCTTTGCGTGATTTCTGTAATTTCATCAATCAGGTAGAAGCACACGCGCACAGGGAAGGACATGCGACCGAATTGCTGGATGACCTGATGAAGGAAATCAATTACGAAGGCTATCTGTATGATAACTTTGATGACCGTGCCGCCCAAAACAAATGGCAAAACGTGCTTGATTTCACCCAGTGGTTAAAGACCAAGGGCAGTGGCGGCAAGGATGGTACGGACGATCACCGCAGCCTGCTGGATCTGACCCAGATGGTAGCCCTGATGACCATGATGGAAGGGAAGGACGAAGAACCCGATGCCGTGCGCATGTCAACCCTGCATGCATCCAAGGGGCTGGAATATCCGCATGTGTTCCTGGTCGGTGTGGAGGAGGGCATCTTGCCGCATAAAGGCGACCCCGATGCCCCGGTAGAAACCATGGCCGCCCGTATAGAAGAAGAGCGCCGTCTCATGTATGTGGGCATTACACGTGCCCAGCGCAGCCTGCACATTACCTGGTGCAAAAAGCGCAAACGCGCAGGTGCTCCCGTGCATTGTGATGTCTCGCGCTTCATCAAGGAAATGAAACTCGACGAAGGTACTGCCCTGCCGACAGAGGCAGAAGTCATGACACCAAAAGAGCGCCTTGCTGGCCTGAAAGCTTTGCTGAGCAAACCCAAAGAATAATTCTTCAGGGAATGTCAGAGCCTATTTTCTGATTCGTGAGATTTCTGCCATAAAAAGATAAAAATGTTAATATTGTTCATTGCATAAGCTTTTGAGTTGATTTAAATCTGATCGCATCATTTTGCGAAAGTGATTTATGCGCTGCCGGTTTGCCCTGCTATTTTTCATTTTATGCACATTATTGCCATCTGATGTGCTGGCTGCGCGCGCCTGTGAGCGCATTATCGTGTCGGCGGATCCCGCTTATCCACCTTTGCACTGGCACGATGGCAGAAATTTTCACGGTGCCAGCATCATTATTCTCACCCGTATTCTCAATGACCTGGGTTTGCCTTATGAGCTGCGTTATCTGGGACCCTGGAAGCGCGTCCTGAGTGCCGCCCAGAACGGCAGCATAGATCTGATCGCGACTTTGAAAACGACACCAGAGCGCCGGAATTTTCTACTGTTTAGTGATCTGGTTCTGCTCAATCCCGTTGCCGCCTTTGTCAGAAAAGGCAACGTTTCCCATTATGTAAAATGGGAAGACCTGATTGGCTACAGGGGCGGTATCTCAAGGGGTAATCGCTTCGGCAATCCATTTGATGACTTCATGGACAGTCGTCTTAACATCAATGAAGCAGACAATCTGGAAACCAGTTTTAAAATGCTGATGGGGAATCGTTTTGATTACGTCATCACCGGTTACTATCCGGGTTCGGCCTATCTGGCGTCTGTGAATATGGGAGACAAGATCGTCCCGCTGACACCATTTATAATAGAAACTGCCAATCTGTTTGGTTTTGTAGCCAATAGCCCCTGTACCATGCATTTACCCGCTTTTAACCGGCAATTACAAAAATTGCATAGAGAAGGTTTTATAGAGCGCGCACTGATGCAGGCAAAAGAAGAATGGCGTCTGGCTCCTGCTCTTGGAAAAATTTGAGAACATCATATGGAAATACTGCCCGAGCAACATCTGATCACCACGCCAGAACAATTACTCAGCCTGTTTGGTGAGGTTGGGGAAGCTTCAATAAAAAAAGAAGTCAGTTACCTGCATCCACATTATCGCGCCATGATAGAGGCGTCGCCCTTCGCCATACTGGCCACCGCTGGCGTAGATGGCCTGGATGCTTCACCGCGTGGGGACCCGGCTGGTTTTGTGGTGGTACAAGATGCGCACACCCTGTTGTTGCCAGAAAGGCGCGGCAATAATCGCGTTGATAGCTTGCAGAACATTTTGCATGATCCGCGTGTTGCTTTATTGTTTTTAATCCCCGGCGTTGGTGAAACCCTGCGTGTGAATGGCCGCGCCAGCATTTGCATAGACCCTGTCCTGCTCGATAAAATGAAAATAGATGGCAAGGCACCAAAATGCGTGCTGCGCATCCAGGTTGATAGCGTTTATTTTCAATGTGCCAGAGCGATACTGCGTTCCCATCTGTGGCAGGCCGGCAACGCAGAACGCCCGGCATCTCTACCCAGTGCGGGCGCCATTTTGGCTGCTTTAAGCAATGCCGCCATCGATGGTGAAAAATACGATAGCGAGTTGCCTGCGCGCCAGCGTGCGACACTGTATTGACGCCCTGTATACAGTTTCTGTTATCCTGTGCCGCTCTGGCTTGTCCGCCGGGAAAATTAATTAACGGAAATAATGACAATGAATTTCAGAATCTCGTTTTTACACCCGGCTGCCAAATATCTTGGTGCCCTGGGTTTATTGTTTGGTTTTTCGGTTGTCCATGCGCAGACCGCGACAGAAGAAACTGCCAAAGGGATATTATGGGAAGTTAAATCGGCGAGCAACACCGCTTATTTGTTCGGTTCCATCCATCTTGCCAAGGCCAGCTTTTACCCCCTGCCTGAGACAGTAGAAAATGCCTATAAAAAGGCAGATACGCTGGTAGTCGAAGTTGACGCGACTGACGCCAAATCGGCTAAAGAGGCTTTTCCTCTCTTTACCTATGCGGCGCCTGACAAGCTGGAAAACCATATCAGCAAAAAAACCTGGGAAAGCCTGCAAGCCATGGTAGGCCCTGCCGCCAGCCAGTTTCAAAACCTGAAACCAGCCATCGTTGCGACGGCCCTCAGTATCGGTATTTTCAAGCAGCAGGGCTACGACCCTTCCAAAGGCGTCGATGTGCACTACATACAGCGTGCAAAGACCGATAAAAAAGACGTCGTTGAACTCGAAAGCACGGTGTTTCAGGCGGGCGTACTGGGCGGTTTGAATGACGAAGATGCTGATGCCATGCTGGCCCAGACGCTGGATGGTTTGAAAAGCGGTGAAACCCTGACCCAGACCGCAGGCATGATCGCAGCCTGGAAGTCTGGTGATGCAGAAGCACTGGCAAAAATTTTGCAAGATGCCGCCAATAAAGATACAGGCTCACAAAAACTGATGAAATTATTGCTCGATGATCGTAACGTCGGTATGACACAAAAGATTACCGGCATGCTCGAAGGTGGCAAGAAATTATTTATCGTCGTTGGGGCCGGCCATCTTTCCGGTGCCAACAGCATTATTGAATTGATGGAAAAACAGGGTCTGGAAGTCAAACAGATCAAGTAAGCACGTTCTTTCTCAACAGACAGGCCGGCGATCCCTATCAAGGACTGCAATCAGTCAAGCAGTCAAGAATTAGAAAAACATGGCAATTTTTAACGAAGAACCGGCTGATGCAGAAGCCCCGGGTTTGCAGGATCATCCATGGATATCCCTGGAAACAGCACAGGATGTAGAAGCCTGGATGGATTTGCAGCACAGGGAATTACAGCAGGTATTGGGCAGTAAGCCTGCAACGGGGCAGGGTATCTGCCTTACCCTGCTGCATGGCGGTGAGTTATATCTGCACACGAATGGTGACGGAGATGTCATGCTGGACATGACTGAAGAAGCCGCCTGGGTGACCCCGGTGCTGACTGCCGTCACGCGGGTAGCGCCACCGCGTGGCCAGGTATGGGGTTTGCCAGGGCATGTATTGATACAGTTGCTGTTAGGTTTGAACAGCCTGATCGCCAGCAGCAGGCTGGTGTTAAACCATCATTATCGCGGTGCCAGGTAAGCCGTTACCAGAAAACAGCTAGGGTTTGAAGCGGTTTTCCTGGGAATAGATACGCGCCAGTTCACCGTCTCTTTGTGCTTGCAGGATGGCTTGGTCAATTTTTTCCATGACGCCGTGGTCCAGATCAGGACGGATGGCGATGTGGATATCGACCGCAGCGACCGGTTTAGGCAATATGCAAAACAGTTTGTCTGCACTATTACCGCTAAATTCCCCTGCATATTGTTTGTTGATGAAGTTTTCCAGCCGGGTTGTGCTGATAACCGGGTTATACAATAAAAATGCATCCATGCGACGTAGATACAGTTTTCTGAAACGGCCCGAATTGTTATTGGTATCGTCTTCCACTTTGAACAAGACATTACTGAGCCGGTCAAATTCTTCACCATAGCTGGTACCACGTACAATACCTATGGTCTTGCCTTTCAGATCATTCAGGGAATTAAATGTAAATTTGGCATCGCAACGTGTGACCAGCATCGACAAGTCAGAAAAAATTGATCTGGAAAACTTGAAGATACGCAGCCGTTCCTGGGTTTTTGACATGCCAAAGATCAGGCCTTCACCACTGGCTGCATTTTCTACCGCCCGTTTCCATGGGTAACGACGAACTTCAAACTTCAGTCTGGTATGCCGTTCGAGATAATGGAAAAACTCTTGTGTCTCGGTTGGAATAGGCAGCACAGCACCTTTGCCATCAAGCTCTTCACTCATTAATAAAACGACATTGCCACCCTGATCGGCCGCTGCAGCTACACCTGACCAGCATCCACAACAAAACAGGATGCAGGCAAGTAGGCGCAGGTATCTTGGCATTATTATTCTATGATGGATTAAACCCACTTTATCTTAGCGTACTTTGATCTGCCTGGCAGAATCTCCATCCTCAGACTGTCGCAATACAATTTAAATATTGTGTATTCGTCTCGGTTCAGAGACGGTGTGCTGTTTTGGTAAGAGAGCAGCCTGGTACGGCATGCTCCGCGTAAAAAAAATCCAGCCACACGGTGAAGTGACGGGCTGGATTTTTACAGCGTAGATAAGGGCGTTAGGCAAGAGTGTTAAACAAGCCTATTAATCCGCCACGCCGTTACGGTCTATTTTGACGATACGGGAACCACCGGCTTTTTTGACATTGACTTCGGCTTCACCGGGGCCTGTGACCTTGATGCTGGCGCTATCGAGCAGCAATTCACTGGCACGCAAGTCGCCGCTGCCGCTCAACCTGGCGTTCAGGCTCCTGGCCTTGCCTTTCAGATTGGTTTGTCCGGGGCCTTGCATGCTTAACTCCAGCGCGGCGTCAGACTGCAATTCTGCATCGAGATCACCTGAACCGGAAAGCTCCGCCTTGATGGCACCACGGATAGTGCGAAATGCCAGATTGGAAGGACCGTTATTAACAATTTGCACATCCTGAATCTGTAAATTTTCTGCATCCAGATCGCCTGACCCGCTGACGGTGACTGTTAATTGCCCGACTTCACCAGACAACTGTATTTCACCTGGCCCACTTGATCGTATGCTGGACTGGTCAGCCTTGATGCCGTGGATATCGATATCACCAGAACCTGAAGCTTCGACTTGCAAAGCCTTGATGGCACCGCTCAGCTTGACATCCCCAGGCCCTTGCTGGACTAATTTGACGGTGACGTTCTGCAAATCATCTACTTCCAGGTCACCACTGCCACTCATGGTGACATCCAGCGATTGGCTTACCGTATTCAAGTGGGCTTCACCTGGTCCACGCATTTCCAGTTCAGCCTGGCCAATTTGCAATTGCTGCATATCAAGATCGCCACTGCCGCTGGCAAATAGCTTCAATGCAGCGACTTTGCCGCTCACCTTGACATCGCCAGGCCCATTCACATTCACGACCAGTTTGTCACCCTTGAGGTCGCGCACATCCATATCACCGCTACCGCTATTGCTGATCTTGTTCAGATTGGCAGTGGTGATTCTGACCGTACCAGGCTGATTACTCCAGGTAAAACTGTAAGACTTACGTTTGCTGCGTATTACCAGCACCTTGTTTTCCACTACCGTCTCTATCTCGGGTACCAGATTATCGTCACCACTTAACACGACTGCTGTCTCAGTGCCATTGGTAACGATGACATCAAAGAAGCTGGAATTTTCTATGGCGTCAAATTCCGTCACGCTACGTTTTTCAGTCGTGATTTTGCCGCTGCCTTTAATTGCATCGCCATTGACGCTAATGTCACAGCCACCGAGCAAAACGGTGGCAAATACAAGATATCCAAGTGATTTGATCATGATAGGGCGTGATAGTGAATTGACAGGTGCCTAGTGTAGTACCATTTTTACAGGATTTCATTGCACTTCAGGACAGACTGCATTTTCTGTGTCATCAAATGCAAATTTTACTGATGAAGCGTCACAATTGAGTTAAAAGTGCATTCGGATGTACACTTTGCGTTGTTACTTATTGTTGTAAATATTCATGATGACTATGCGCCGCCAGCTTATCAAGAAAGGTTTGTTGCTTACTGCCGCAGGCCTGTTCAGTCAGAGCCGCCTGGTGCAGGCGGCAAGTTTTGCCAGCACCGGTGAACAATCCGGGCAGCCGGCACCGCCGCCAGATCTGTTTGATTCACAGGCCCTGGATATTGAGTTTTGGGTCAAACCCAGAACACTCGATCTGATACGCCCGGTAACGGGAGAGCGCAGCAAGCTGTTGTACTGGAAAGATGGTGAAGTCGTCGAATCCGCCTACCAGCAGCTATGCCATATCTTGCGTGACGTGAATGGCAAGCAAACTGCAGCGATAGATCCCAAATTGCTGGAAACCCTGTGGGCTACGCAAGCCTATGTGGCCCGCTTTGGCATGACGCGCCCGCTCGAAATCTTGTCAGGCTACCGCACCGAAGCGTCGAATAAACGCCTGATAGAAGAGGGTGTGCCGGCCGCCCGCAAGTCACTGCATATGGAAGGTAAGGCGGCCGACATACGGATACCGCAACTGCATGAAGAAATTCTGGGTGAACTGATACGCAGCTTCCGTGGTGGCGGGGTGGGTTTCTATTATCGCCAGACCGCGCAAGGCGGCTGGATACATACAGATACCGGTTTGCAAAGAAGCTGGAAAGGCTAGGGCATTCAGACTTGCCCTTTTGCCGTCATCTCTGCGACGCGATTACTGTTACTGGTTTTTGTATCCCCAGTAATCGCGCCGGATTTTCGGCTTATTTTTTGGGTATTTTCTTGCTGTCACCAGTAGTCACAATACTCCATAAGCCTGGCTGCAAATATTTTTTCGTAATCTGGTTCAATTGTGCCAAAGTCAGATTCTGTATAGCCGCTTCTCGTCTGGCAAACCAGGAGAAATCCTGATGCACATGCATCACCATACTCCATTGGTAAGCCAGGCGTGAATCACTGGCCCTTTGCTGTTGATATAAATGCGCCATTGCTGATTTGGCTTTATCCAGTTCTTCCTGCTGAAAGCCTGATGCTTCCACGAGTTGCAACTCTTCCTGTATGGCTTTTTTCAGTTTATCCACATTCGCTACTGCGGCACTGGCCATAATCTGCCAGCTGCTGACTGGGTCGACGGTGCTGCCATCAATTTTTGAATTGACATTATAAGTCCAGCCTTCTTTTTGTCGTACGCGACGTCCCAGCCGCGAATCAATAGGCGTACCGCCGATCAGGTAATTTGCCACTTCCAGGGCGGCAAAATCATCATCACTTTTGCTGACGGCAAGATCGATGCGGCCAAAGAAATAGGCGTTTTCTTTACCCGGAGTTTCCAGGAAAGTATTCAGAGGCATGCGCTCAAGGATTTTACGGTGGGCTGGCTCGTAAGGCGCTTTGCTTTCCCAGCCGCTCAATTCTTTGCTCAGTGTAGCAATGACTTCATCCACATCAAAATCACCGACGATGGCAATATGTCCGTTGGACGCGCCATAAAACTGCTTGTGAAAATCGAACAGGTCGATGGGTTTTATGGCATACAGTTCAGAGATGATTTGTTGCGTCGTCTCCTGAGCGCGTATATCTCCAGCGGGATAGGCATTGAAGTGCTGGGCAAACTGGTCCATTGCCATTTGTATGGGGTTGGAACGCTCCAGAGACCACTTTTTTTTCTCTTTATCAAGTATCGTACTGGCTTGCGCAAAACTGGGCTCCTTCAGGTTCAGCACCATTAATTGCAAGGCTTGTTTCAGGTGTGAGCGGTCTGTCGTGAATTGTGTCAGCCCACCCTGAATATGCAGTTTTTCCCGTTCTGCTTCCAGCGCCTCCTTGCCATACTGGTTGGCACCGTTGAGCATGGCAAGGTCGGTGATACGCTCCAGCCAGCGTTTGGCAAACAGGCTTTTTTCGTCACCCCAATGCAGCGCCACATCAACACTGACAGCTTGCCCGCGGCCTGGTTTGGGCAAGAGGGCCACATCAATATTACCCAGTTTGATACGCCGGGTTCTTGCCTGGATATTGCTCACCGAAGCATTGAAGTCTTCGACTGGCGCGTATTCATCGACATGCGCAAAATTCTGCATCACCTCATTCAAGGCCGGCGTTGCCGGGATACTGGTGTTTTGACTCTTTTCTTCTGATATCAAAATACCGGCCGTGCGGTTTTCACGGACGAAATAGTGTTTTGCTGCATTCTGGACTTGCAGGGTCGTCAGGTGGGCAATACGGTCTTTTTCGACAAATAGCAAACGCCAGTCACCCAGGGCAATATATTCGGATAAGGCAATTCCCAGTTTTTCCGTATCGTTCATCAGTTTGGAAAAATTGTTCACATAGCCGCTTTTCATGTAATCAAGCTCACTTTGGGCGAGTGAATTGTCACTAAAACTTTCGACGATTTTGATCAGCCCCTTGACGCTCTCTTCAGATCCATTATTGATCGTGTTGTCCGTGGAAAAAATCGCCAGGCCAGCATCTGCATTGCCCTGCATCTGAAAGCCTGGCGAGACATTGTGGATAAATATCTGGTTGTCCTTATCGCGCTGTTCGCGACCGGATGCCAGCATGGCACCTGCGATTTTGAGTGCACTGTAATCGGGATGCAATGCAGAAGGCCGATGGTAGGCCAGGATATTGACATTAAAATTCGATTTTTGCCTGACGACGACCTGGCGCTCGCCTTGCTGAGCCGGTTCTATTGTCGGTATTTTTGGGATACTGGTTTTTGGTGTGGCGAGGCTGCCAAATTTTTTGCTTATCCACGACAGGGCTTTTGAAGGATCAAATTTACCGGCCACCAGCAACACTGCATTGTCAGGTCTGTAGTAAGTGGCATACAAATGGCGCAATTGCTCTACATTGACGTTTTCTATGTCACTCTTTTCACCAATCACGCTGTGCCCGTAACCATGCCAGTCAAATGCGACGGCCTGCACGCGTTTCAGCAAGATGCTGTGGGCTTCGCCATTGCGCAGTTCCAGCTCATTTCTGACTACCGTCATTTCCGTATCCAGTTCGCGTTGCAAGACATTGGCGTTCTGCATGCGGTCTGCTTCCATCCCCAGTACCCATTCCAGGTCGGTGTCAGAGGCTTCGAAACTTTCAAAATAATTGGTGAAATCCAGATGGGTGTAGGCATTCCAGCGCATGCCACGCGCGCTCAACTGGCTGGTAATTTGCGGATAGTTTTTACTGCCTTTGCACAGCATGTGCTCCAGCAAATGGGCATAGCCGGTTTGCCCGGTATTTTCATGTTTTGATCCCAGCAGATAGGTCATGTTCACAGTAATCGTAGCCTGTGAATTGTCTGGCATGAGCAAGATTTTTAAACCGTTTGCCAAGTGGTATTCGGTAATGCCTTCTACCGTCGACATCTTTTCCATATTGGCAGGGATACTGGTGGCGGCCTGTGTAGGGCTATTTGATAGCAACAGGCTGGCAGTAAAAAAGGCAAATCTGAGCGTGGTCTTAAAGGCGGGCATGGGTAAGTCTTTACTATAAAAAAAACCGGAAATCAAAGATTTCCGGTATCTGAACCTTGAAGTAGTTTAACGCCGCTTCAAACTTATTTTGCTACAACCGCTTTCGCTTTTGCTTCATCACCAGCAATGAAAGTACTCATTTTTGCCGGATCGATGTAACGGCGGAAAGCCGCGTTGACCTGCTCCAGCGTCACTGCCTGTATCTTGTCATCCATCGCTTGTGTCCATGCCCAGTTGCGTTTCAGGTACAGGTTGCTGGTCCAGCCGCCAGCAACACTGCCATCGTTGCTGCGCGCCTGTACACGTTGCTGCAACGTGCCTGATTTTGCTTTGGCCAGTTCTTCCGCAGTAAAGCCGTCTTTCAAGGCACGTGCCAGTTCTTCCTTGAGGGCGATTTCCAGTTTTTCCAGATTTTGTGGCGCTGCCGTGGCATTGATGCTGAAGCTACCGATGGGGTCGATTTCACCCGCGCTGAGGTTGGAGCCACCGCCATAGGACAACCCGTCTTTTTGACGGATGCGTTCCATCACGCGTGAATTCATGCCGGCACCACCACCAAAAATATAATTGGCCACACGCAACGCAGGGAAGTCTGCATCGTCTTCACGCAAAACCAGATTCATGCGACTGATGTAAAGGCCACTTTCCTTATCTGGTGTATTAAAGGTTTTGCGTACCACGGGTACATCTGCACTCTTGCTGACCAGGCGGGTATACGGTGCTTTGCTGGCCCAGCCATCAAACGCCTTGCTGACGGCCTGCTTGGTGGCATCCACATCAAAGTCGCCGACGATGGACAATTCACCTTTCGATGCGCCGTAGAATTCTTTATGGAAGGCCTTGATATCTTCCAGTTTTACTGCACGTATATCAGCCAGGGTTTCATCCAGTGTTTGTGCTGCGCGGATATCACCTTTTGGGTAAGGGTTGAAATGCAGGCTCATCGCGCGGCTGGCGATAGCATTGGGTTCATTTCGTCCGGCTTCTGCACCGACCAGTGCTTTTTCCTTCAACTGATTAAATTCACTTTCAGGGAAATTGGCATCACGCAAAACATGGGCAACCAGCGCCAGGGCAGCAGGCAGGTTTTCTTTGGTGGTCTGGAAAGAATACAGGCCGCCACTCATCTTCAGTTTGGACATTTCGTCAGTGAGCTGGGCGCGGTTGTATTTGCTGGTGCCGGTAGTCAGCAAGCTGCTGGCAAAGCCGGCGGCAGTCCCCTTGCCGAACAGGCTTTTTTCATCACCCCAATGCAGTGACAAGGACACATTCACGGTTTCGCCGCGGGTTTTCTTCGGCAGCAAGGCGACCTGCAAATTGCCTATGGTCGTCAGTTGCGTGCGCTTGTCAATATTGGCCGGCGAAGGGTCAAATACTTCTGCGGTCAGCGTGGCAGCCTTGGGTTTGAAGTCTTTCATGACTTCGGCCATGCCTGGTGCCACCGGGATTTCTGCACGTTGCGGATTGTCTTCAGGAATAAACATGCCGACCGTACGGTTGTCGCGCACCAGATAGTGTTTTGTCGCTGCTGTGACCTGTTCCGCAGTCACATTGGCGGCATCGTCGCGGTCCTTGAACAGATAGCGCCAGTCACCCATGGCGATGTATTCCGACATGCTGATACCGATGGATTCATGGTTGTTCAGCATTTTTTCGTAAGCATTGGTGCTCTCACGTTTCAGGCGTTCCAGCTCATCCTTGGTTGGCGGGTTGTTTTTAAAGTCTTCAATACCGGCAATCAGTGCGTCTCTGGCGGCTTCTACCGAATCACCCTTTTTAACGACGGCCCCGATGATGGTCAGGCCCGGTTCAACCTGGCCCAGGCTACTGGAAAACACTTGCACTACCTTGCCCGATTCCACCAGTTGTTTGTGCAGGCGGCCATGCGGCGCGTTCGCCAGGATACTGCCGGCAAAGCCCAGCGCATCGCGGTCAGGATGCAAGCCAGCCGGTACTTTATAAGCAATCATCACCAGCTGGATATCACCCTTGCGGCGGACGACAAAGCTGCGTTCACCATCCTGGGTCGGCTCGGTAGTCCAGAATTGCGGCAGGCTGCGCGTCGGCTTGGCTATCTTGCCGAAAGAGGCGTTTATCCATTGCAGTACTTTTTCCTGTTCAAACTTGCCAGCGACCAGCAATACAGCATTATCTGGCTGGTAGTAATTGCGATAGAAGCCTTGCAGGTTTTCAATCTTGACGTTTTCGATATCACTGCGGTTACCTATGGTGGAATTGCCATAGTTGTGCCAGTCATAGGCCACACTTTGCAGGCGCTTCATCAATACGCCGCCAGGGGAATTTTCACCCCGTTCAAATTCATTGCGCACCACGGTCATTTCCGTGTCCAGGTCTTTTTTGGCAATATTAGAATTGACCATACGGTCGGCTTCCATTTCCAGCGCCCATTTCAGGTTGTCGTCACTGGCCTGGAACAATTCATAATAATTGGTGCGGTCCAGTGAGGTCGTGCCATTCATGCGCATGCCGCGTTTATTGAATTCTTCGTCTATCTTGGGGTTTTTCGGCGTGCCTTTGAACATCAAATGTTCAAGCAAATGCGCCATGCCGGTTTCACCATAGTTTTCATGGCGTGAACCGACCAGGTAAGTCACATTGACGGTGACGGTCGGTTTGGATGCATCCGGCATCAGCAAGACCCGCAAACCATTCGGCAGACGATATTCAGTAATCCCCTCTACACTGGCGGCCTGACTCATACCCTTGGGCAAGGCATCTGCCAGTGCCAGTGGTGCAGTAAACATGAAAACGCCACCCAGTACCAGGGCGCGCAAAACGGGTTTTAATGAAAGTTGCAGGCTGGAGCGAATCTGTTGCATAAAATTCCTAAGGCGAAAGTGGGCACTACAAAACTCACGGACCTGGTCTTGGCCGGTCCGGGATTGGTTAATAAGACAAGGGAAATATCAGCGATATGCAAAAATATATAAGCAAAAAAATATATAAAGATATACAGAGATATCGCCTGACAAATATCAGCAATTGTGACTATGTGTTAAATTTATTTGATTGTCAATTCTGTTAGAGCCGGAGCTCCAGAGTCTGACTACCATGCCAGCTCGCTCCCGGGACCAATGTTACAGGCTGCAGGATCGTAGCGGCTTCTACACATACCATGCGTTTCTCCCCTCCAGGTTCCAGGTCATTGATTTTGACAGCGCCAACTGCACCCGGGTTCCATACAACCGCATCAGCGAAGCCTGTGCTGCTGATCAGCATGCTTTGATGCGGCTGGCGCAATTCCAGTTGTGCAGGCACAGCACCATAGATGCGATCGGTTTCACCGTGGATGTGCAGGGCATTGGCTGTTTCCAGGCAATGATCCTGCCCGCTGACGGTATCGCGGTAACGCAGGCCTTGCAGGCCATGCACACTGACACCGGCAATGTCCGCAACAGCAAAATAGGTATGCAGGGCGGTGCTGAAGCTGAAGTTGGTATCACCGGTATTATGTATGTCCAGCGCGATCTGTATGGCATTGGCCTGCAAGGTGAAACGCAGTTCTGCACGGAACACGTAGGGCCAGATTGTCAGACGGGCGATGTTTTCTTTGAGTTCATAGATGGCTTGTGCCGCACCGCCAGGCAACACGCCGGATTCCAGCAGGCGCCATTCCGATGTGCGCGCAAAGCCATGTTTGGGCAAAGTACCAAGATTGGAAAACTGGGGAAAAACGACCGGTACGCCACCACGTATCGCCACGCCATCCTGAAAGGCTGAGGTAGCGCTCATGAACAATTGTTCAGATCCGCCAGCCGGTATCCATGAACACAGGTGGGCGCCCTGGCTGGCAATTTTGGCAGTCGCGCCATCGGCAGACTGTATGCTGAGAAAATCCATTACGACACGCTTTCCTTGGTCAAATGAGAATGACTAAAGTGTAACGGATAGCAGTGCGCTGCGGCATTGAAATTGCCCTTATTCTCGAAAATGCCGGTTCGCGGCGTCACCGCTTTCAGGTAGTATGGCAGGCACAAAAATAAGCTGCATTCAAAAAAATGCACGGACACTGGCATGTCGTCCGGGCATGCATGCCAGCTGTGCTGCACCCCAGCATGAAATTCGCCGCCTGTTTCAGCCTGTTTCATTAACAAATGATGGAAGACTATGAAAATCCGCTTGCTCAGCTTTTGCATCCTCTCCTTATTCCCTCTGGCTTGCGCCGTAGCGGCAGACGCCGTTCAAGCTGGTAACGAGACCGGCGACGAAGTCAGCATATTGGTGCAAGACCTGAAGTCAGGCAAAATCAGCGCCGGGCAAGTGCTGGAAAAGTATGATGCGCGTATCAGGGCGCATAACCCGGCGTTGCAGGCAGTGTTGCTGATGAATCCGCAAGCGCGAGCGCTTGCACAGGTGGCAGATCAGCAAAAAGAACAACGTGGCAGCCTCGCCGGTATCCCTATTCTGTTGAAAGACAATATTGCTGCCAAAGGCATGGTCACGACGGCCGGTTCACTGGCACTGGCAGATAACCTGGCGCAGGCGGATGCGCCACTGGTGGCAAGACTGCGTCACGCAGGTGCCATCATTGCAGGCAAAGCCAATCTCAGCGAATGGGCGAACTTGCGCTCAACCCAGTCCACCAGCGGCTGGAGCAGCACCGGTGGCCAAACGCGCAACCCCTATGCGCTTGACCGCAGCCCCTGTGGTTCCAGCTCCGGTTCTGGTGCGGCCGTGGCCGCACGTCTGGTGCCGGCAGCCATTGGCACTGAAACCGATGGCTCCATCGTTTGTCCGGCATCGGTAAATGGCCTGGTTGGTTTGAAACCAACGATTGGCCTGGTCAGCCGCACCGGCATCGTACCGCTCAGCCATAGTCAGGACACAGCCGGCCCCATGACACTGACCGTGCGTGATGCTGCCATGCTGCTCAATGCCATCGCTGGCAGCGACAGTCAAGATAAGGCCACCCGCGACGCTGACCGCCGTCGCAGCAAAGACTACACGGCTGGCTTGAAATCTGGTGCATTGAAGGGCATGCGCCTGGGTATCGTCCGCAAGATGGTAGATGGCTATGATGTGGAAACCAAAGCCTTGTTTGAAAGCAGCCTCGCAGTATTGATTGCCCAGGGCGCCACCGTGGTTGACCAGATAGATTTACCCTATCTGGAAGAACTGGATAAAGACGAGCTGACGGTATTGCTGTATGAATTCAAGGCTGACCTGAATGCCTATCTGGCCAAGACGCCGGCGTCAGTAAAAACCCGCACCATGGAAGAAGTGATTGCCTTCAATAAATTGCATGCCGATACCGTCATGCCGTATTTTGGTCAGGAACTGATGGAGCAGGCACAGGCCAAAGGGGATTTGACCGATGCCGCCTATCGCCAAGCCAGCGCCCGCATCAAATTACGTGCGGGCAAGCAAGGCATCGATGCGGTATTGAAAAAATACCGGCTCGATGCCTTGATCGCACCCACCACCGGTACGGCCTGGCCTATTGATTATAAAGCTGGTGATGTCGTCGCCGGCAGTTCCAGCACACCGGCAGCGATAGCTGGTTATCCGCACCTGACCGTACCGATGGGCCTAGTGCGTGGTCTGCCAGTTGGCCTGTCCCTGTTCGCCGGTGCCTGGAGTGAAGCAAAACTGCTGAATATGGGCTATGCGTTCGAGCAGGCCAGGCCCGCCCTGCCAGCACCACGGTTGCCATCCGCAGCGGTGGCGGCTGCCAGTCAATAAGCCGCACGTATCATGTCGGCTGCCTTTTCCCCTATCATCATGGTAGGAGCATTGGTGTTGCCGCCGATGAGCGCGGGCATGATGGAAGCATCGACTACGCGCAAACCCTCCATGCCGTGTACGCGCAGTTGCGGGTCAACCACGGCCATGTCATCCGTCCCCATCTTGCAGGTGCCTATGGGGTGATAGACAGTGTCGCAAGTCTGCCGCAAGACAGCGCGGATTTCATCATCGCTATGTACATTGGCAGTCTGGAAATCACTGGTGCGGGCTGCCACCAGCGCCGGAGCATCCATCAGCTTGCGCGTCAGCTTGAAGCCCCTGACCATGCTTTCGAGGTCATCCGGGTGTTCCAGGAAGCGTGGATTAATCAGCGGCGTGGCCATAGGGTCGGCGCTGGCCAGTGTCAGTTCACCGACACTTTTCGGGCGTAACAGGCAGACATGGCAGGAATAGCCGTGTCCCAGATGCAGCTTGCGCGCATGATCGTCCAGCATGGCCATCACAAAGTGCAGTTGTATATCTGGTGCGGTCAGACTGGCATCGGTTTTTAAAAAACCACCGCCTTCGGCACCATTCGATGTCAGCATGCCGCGCCTTTGTTGTTGATAACGCCAGAATTCACGCGCCATACGCAGGCTGCCACCGGCAGAGACACCCAAAAGATCGAGGCTTTTGGCACGATATTTGAAAACAAAGTCTGGGTGATCCTGCAAATTCTGGCCCACCCCTGGCAAGTCATGTACCACAGGTATGCCCAGCGCCTGCAAGGCTGTGCCTTTTCCTACCCCGGACAACATCAGCAATTGCGGGGTTTGAAAAGCCCCGGCAGCCAGCAAGACTTCACGCCTAGCTTTCAGGGTCTTGATTTGACCATCCTGTTTATATTCAACCCCGACAGCGCGTTTGCCTTCAAATACAATACGCGTGACGTGACAACCGGTTTCCACTTGCAGATTGGCACGTTTCCCCCTATGCGGATGCAGGTAGGCACGGGCAGCTGTCCAGCGTTCGCCATTGTGCTGGGTGACCTGGTAAATACCTACGCCTTCCTGTTCTTCACCGTTGAAATCCGCATTGATAGGGAATCCGGCCTGGCGCGCTGCTTCCAGGTAAATTTGCTGGTACGGGTTATCGCTGCGCAATTCACTGACATGAAGGGGGCCGCTTTGCCCATGGTACTGACCACCATGAGTCTGGTTATTTTCAGACCGTTTGAAGTAAGGCAGTACCTCATCAAATGACCAGCCGGTATTGCCCAGTGCTGCCCACTGATCATAGTCTTGCCGGTGTCCGCGTATATATACCATCGCATTCAGGCCCGAAGATCCCCCCAGCATTTTCCCGCGTGGCTGGTAACCACGCCGGCCATTCAGGCCAGGTTGCGGCACGGTTTCAAATGCCCAGTTGTTAAGTTTGGTAGGCAGCATCGCCACCACCCCTGCCGGGGTATTGACGACCCAGCTATCACCCTTGCCGCCAGATTCCAGTATGGTCACATGCAGATTCGGGTCTTCGGTCAGGCGTCCGGCCACGGCGCAGCCGCCCGATCCGCCGCCAACCACGATAAAGTCGGTAGTCGTAACAGTCATCTTGTCTCTCTTATATTTTTAGAACCTGTTTGCGATCTTACTGCGCGAGCGTGATCGGGGCTCATGCGCTGCTCAAAATGCTCATGTACTATAAGTACATTCCGCTTTTTGCGCTGCTCTTCACCCCGCTCACGCCCGCTCGCTACAATCGCAAACAGCTCCTTAGCGTTTCACTATATTGCCGGAATCGCCGTTCCGGTGTAGCTTAGGATATTAATCCGTGCCCAATCAGAACGTAAGGACAATTACTGCCATGTTGTTTGTCATTCACGTATGAACGATCTTGCTCTTGCACCAACGGCTCCGGTTTTGTCCGTGCAGGACGCCGTTTTTCCGGCGTACCCGTTTTCGGGTTTGCTGGCGATAGGCCGTGAGCGTGACTGGCGCTTGCGTGAAATTTTTCCGGCCCTGGGGATCACGGCAGAAGGGCAGGCGACGGAAAATTCACGCATCAGCTATGTGCAGGCGCGGGAAAGCCTGTTGCTGGCACGCCGGCTGGGCGGTGCAGACCTGGGTATTTTGTCTGGTGCGCGCAAATCCCTGGCACAGGTGGGTGCGATGGCGCAGGGTATGGCAGCGCAGGAAAACCTGGCGCAGGCCACGCAGTTTGGCCTCGAATATCAACTGATTGCCGGGTCCATGGTGCAGTTGACGTTGGAGGCGGCTGACAATAGCATTCATTCAGCATTGGTGGCGCGCACCCTGTTTGATGATCCTGAACTGCAAGATTTTTTGGATACTGACCATCTGGCGACTGCCATCAATGTCAGTCGTGCCTTGTGTGGCCCTGCCTTGCAATTGCAGCGGGTAGAACTGCGTGGTAGCCGCCAGGCCAGCCCTTCTGTCGCAGAAAATTTTTTCGCCTGCCCTGTCATCTATGGTGCTGATGTCAGCCGCGTGGTATTCAAAAACAGCGTGCTGGAAACACGTTTGTTGACCCCTGATCCAGCGCAGGTCAGCGCCAGCAGGCAAATCTGTGATGAGGAACTTGTCGCCATCGGCGTCAGCGGCAAACAGAGCCTGCTACGTAAGCTGGTCGGCCTGCAATGTGAATGCCAGAGCGTGCAGGAAATGGCATTGGCGCTAGGGATTAGTGCGCGCTCACTGCACAGGCTGCTGGCGCGTGAAGGCTGTTCCTATTTCCATATCGCTGAAAGTCTGCGCATGGAAAGGGCAAAACAGTATTTGCGCCAGTCTGACATGAGCCTGGACGATATTGCAGAATTATTATTGTATTCAGACAGTCGCAGTTTCCGGCGTGCGTTCAAGCGTGCCACTATGCTGACACCTTCAGAATTCCGTCAACAGCAGATTTTTTATCAAGGCCAGAGCGCCTGATTATGGCTGACTTACGGTTGACTTACGGTTGACTTATGGTTGACTTATGGCCGACTTGCTTAACGATAAACATCAAATTCAAACCAGAACGTGCTGCCTATGTCAGGTGTGCTTTGAAAGCCGATCTGACCGTGCATTTTTTCCAGCATGGCCTTGGTGATGGACAGGCCCAGTCCGGTACCGCCCTTTTTGCGAGTATCTGTGCCGTCGGCCTGGGTGAATGGTTCAAACAGGTGTTGCTGGAATTCTGGCGCAATGCCAGCGCCGCAATCGCTGACCTCAACGCGGTAACGTGAGCCCGTGCTTACTACGCGCAACAAGACAGATTCGCCTTCTCTTGAAAATTTGGCCGCATTGGAAATCAGGTTGGCCATGACTTGCATGAGCCTGTCATGGTCGGCCAGTATCCATGCCTGTTGCGGGTGGGCCCGTAATTGCAGGCCTATTTTCAGAGAGCTCGCATAGGCCATATTCGACTCTATGGAATTTCTGACCAGTGCCACCAGATCCATGGCTTCTGATTTGAAAATCATTTTGCCGCTGGCCAGCTTGTCCATGTCTAGTATGTCGTTGACCAGGGTAATGAGGCGTTTGCTATTGTTATGTGCAATGCGTATCAGGTGTTCAGCCTGCTTGGGCAAGACGCCGCTGACACCGGATTCCAGCAAACTGAGTGAGCCGCGTATGGACGTCAGCGGGGTTCTCAATTCATGGCTGACAACAGAAATGAATTCAGTTTTCAAGCGGTTCATGCGCAGACGGTCGCTGATATCCATGGCGAAGGCGACCCAGCCGAGATCTGAATTTTCCAGATGGCTGAGACCAACCAGAATCGGCACGCCGACATGGCCATCTTGCTGCAACATGATTTCAAACGGTGCCGTGGTACCGGTTTTCAGCAATTCCACATAAGCCTGCTGACAAATTTTTAAATCTTGCGGTGATAACAGCGTTTCCCAGACATGGCTTTGGGTGAGCAGATAGTCGCGGTTATAGCCACTGAACTGTATGAAGACATCATTGACGTCCAGTATCTGACCCGCTTCATTGCCCTGGATAATACCGATCAGGCTGGAATTCATCAGCTTTTGCAGGCGCTGCTCGCTACTGCGCAAGGCGTCCAGTGTAGTGGTTTGTGCGGTAATGTCTTCTATCATCCAGACAGCACCACGCACATAGCTTTCGGTCGGCAACGCGCGGCCTGCCACCCTGCCCATGAAGAGATCGCCGTTGAAGCGCCGTAAATGCCATTCGAGTTCGACCAGTTCATCTGCCTGCAGGCTAGGGGTAACCTGTGCATTGAATTTATGATAATCATCCAGTCCACGATATAAGAAAGTGGTCTTGACGCCTATCATGGACTGGGCATCTGGGAAACGGCACAATTCAGCCAGTGCCTTATTGGCACGCACAATGATGCCGTCACTGACAAACATGATGCCCACTGGCGCATTGGTGATCAGGATCTCCAGTTCTCTGGCCAGTTCTTTGTAACGGTTATTGTTGGCTTTCAGCAGGGCCTGGTTTTGCCGCAGCATTTCTTCGGTCTGCTTGCGCTCGGTAATGTCGATATGGGTACCAACCATGCGCAGGGGCTGGCCATTGGCGTCCCATTCAACGATGCTGCCCATCGACATGATCCAGCGCCAGTCACCGGCTTTATTTTTTTGCCTGAATTCAGCATGATAGTCGCTGCTTCCCTTGGCGGTGGCATGGGCTTTATAGGCACGCTTGAGTGCCACGACATCATCAGGGTGGACGCCGCTGCCCCAGAAATAATCCCAGAATTGTTGCGGATCGCTGAAATCATCGGGCGCATATCCCAGCATCTGTATGTATTCCGGGCTGAAAGTTCCTTTCCCGGTTTGCAGGTTGATATCGTACAGACCTTGATTGGATGCCTTCATCACCAGGCGGCGCTGGCGTTCTGCGGCTTGCAGTCTTTGTTCGGTCAGCTTGCGTTCGGTGTTGTCAGATAAAAAGCCATGCCATAGTACACTGCCGTCGGGCAATTGTTCGGGAGTCGCCTCACCGGTGACCCAGCGGTCTTGCTGGTCGGCGGTAATGATGCGGTACTCCTGACGCCAGATACTGAGTTCGCTAAACGACTTGCGTACGCCAGCGATGATTTTGGGTAAATCATCCGGGTGTATCTTGTTGAAAAGCATACTGGCGTCTTCTCTGAGCTGTTCTGCCTTGACACCAAAAAAGGTTTCAACCGCATCGCTGGCGTACGGAAAGCAAAAACGACCATCCGGATAACGCCGGTATTGGTAAAACATGCCAGACAGGCAGCGTGAAAAATTTGTCAGCAAGGCATGGCTGCGCTTCAATGACTCCAGCTCCGTCATTGCTGCCGGTGTGTCACTTGCTGGTCCAGGAAGCTCGCTCATGCCAGGTCACGCTGTATGTATAGTGTTTATCCTGTTCATCAGGCCTAGTGATATAAAGCGGTGATTTCATCAAAGAAATCGTAGACGCCCTGTTCACTCATTTTACGTGCATTGGACAACTCACCACCTTTGGAAGCGTACAGCACGCTATTGTCTGGCCTCAACAAGACGGCAGCTGGTATGCCTTTTTTGGTCGGCGTGCCATAGGCAGCGGATAAATCCATATTTTTGTCGAACTGGCCAACATTGACTTTGACGGTCACAAATTTACTGGCAAGCAAGGGCGCGCTTTGCCCCTTCATGGATTTATCCAGTTCCAGGCAGTCTTTGCACCAGTTCGCACCAAAGATGACCAACACTTTTTTATCTGAGGTCTTGGCTTCAGCCAGCGCTTTTGTGATGGCTGTTTTTGCATCGGCGCTTTCATCATAGGCTTGCGGCGTCGCAGCAACGGCGTGACTAAGGGTAAAGCTGAGGGTGAATGCACTGATCAGGGAAAGTAGTTTTTTCATGATTAATCCGTCAAAAATGAAGGCAACGTGATATTTGCAGATGCCTATCTTAACTGAATACGTCTGTAAGGCGGTAGTACGGAAAATTCTGATTGTGATGCGTGTATCAATAATCAGTTGTATTGACTGGTCTCTTTCTTGCCCCTCACGCGAATGAGGCTGTCATGCCGTCCTTTGCTGCAAATTGCTGGCCTATAAAAATTGCTGATGATATATTGGCAATCGCTTCGATACTGGTGACGGCCTTGCGTGTAAAAGCGTCAGACTGTGTCGGTTTGATTAATTTACGAGGATTTTACCAATATGAACTACACCGAACCGAATTACATTAGCGAACTGGTAGAAAAGCACGAGGCTACGATCAGGGCGGAATGGATAGAAAACCTGCAAAGCAGCCTCATACGCAATGACACTTCTCTGCAAGAGCAACTGAAGCGGCACTGTACACAATTTCTGTCCCTGCTGGCCCAGGCCACCAAAGGCAATTCCAATGATATTGAGTCGGCAAAATGGGATGAAGTGCGTCACCTGCTGGCAGAAATCTCTGTCAGCCGGGCCAAGCAGGGTTCTACGCCAACGGAAACAGCGACCTTTGTCTTCTCGCTCAAGGAAGTATTGTTCAAATTAATACGTACCGAACTGGCAGGCAATGGCGAAGCTCTGGCATCCGTGACCTTGTCGATCAGCCAGTTCCTCGACAATCTGGGTTTGTATACTGTGGAAGTGTTCCAGAAAAGCCGCGACCAGATCATCGCCCGCCAGCAGCAGGAATTGTTGGAGTTGTCGACACCTGTCGTTAAATTATGGCAAAACGTGCTGGCATTGCCGCTGATCGGCACGCTTGACAGTGCCCGCACACAGGTCGTAATGGAAAACCTGTTGCAGAAAATTGTCGAAACCGGTGCGGCGATCGCCATTATTGATATTACCGGTGTGCCCACCGTAGACACGCTGGTGGCACAGCACTTGATGAAAACCATCGCCGCCGCACGCCTCATGGGCGCGGACTGTATTATCAGCGGTATCCGTCCCCAGATCGCTCAGACCATCGTCCATCTTGGCGTGAACCTGGAAGATGTGGTGACCAAGGCGACGCTGGCAGATGCCTTCATGGTTGCCTTAACACGCATGGGCGCATCGATTACCTTCGCAAAACACGATTGAGGCCGTATGGAACGTATTCCAATTCTCCGCATGGGTGACCTGCTGTTGGTCACCATACAGGTTGACATGCATGACAGGCTGGCGATGACCTTGCAGGATGACCTGACCGGCCGCATCGTCACGGACCGGGCCAAAGGCGTACTGATTGATATTTCTGCGCTGGATGTAGTGGATTCATTTATTGGCCGCATGATCAGCAATACCGCGGCGATGGCGCGGGTGCTGGATGCGCGCACGGTGGTCGTTGGCATGCAGCCTGCTGTCGCGATTACCCTCGTGGAACTGGGCCTGTCACTGACAGGCGTGATGACTGCGCTGAATGTTGAAAAGGGAATGACCTTACTCGGAAAGAGCTTTAAGTGATGACCGATAGCGTGGACAGCGATGCTAGTTTCACAAAGAAAGCGTTTGCTGCTGCCAATGTCATTTTTGATGCAACAGCCTTGCCTTTGCGTAGTGATGAGCATGTGGTGGGCCTGCGCCGTGTTGTCCGTGACCGTGCCATCGACATGAAACTTAGCCTGGTCGACCAGACCAAGCTGGTGACTGCTGCCAGCGAACTTGCCCGTAACACCCTCAAATATGGCGGCGGTGGCGAAGTATATATCCGCGATTTGAGCGATGGTCTGGCACGCGGGATTCGTTTGATGTTTATCGATGAAGGCCCTGGCATTGTCGATGTCGCACAGGCGCTGACCGATGGTTATACGTCCGGTGGCGGTTTGGGCCTGGGGCTGGGTGGGTCAAAAAGACTGGTCGATAAATTTGAAATTTTCACTATAGCAGGGGAAGGGACCGCCGTCTCAATCGAAAAATGGAAACGATGAACAGTTCACTTCTGCCGCAACAATGCTTTGACATCGTCCATGTAAGTGAAATTTCCGCAGCACGCCGTTATGGCCAGCAAATTGCCAAAGAGATAGGATTTGATGAAACCCAGGCTGGCAAGCTCGCTATTTTAATTACAGAAGCAGCTACCAACATGCTTAAGCATGCGGGCGGTGGCAAACTCTACATCATGCAAACCAGCTGGCATGGTGGCAACGCCGTTGATATTCTGGCAGCAGATAAGGGACCAGGCATAGGTAACCTGGGCTTTGCTTTTCGTGATGGGGTGTCAAGTACCGGTACCGCCGGTAATGGCCTGGGGGCTTTACGGCGTTTGTCTGATGAATTCGACGTGTATTCGGTCAGGGATAAAGGGGCCTGTTTTTTCATGCGCATCTGGGCGGCTATCCCTGAAAAAAGGCAGATGTTGGAGATCGGCGGTGTTTGCATTCCCTTTCCCGGTGAAGAGGTTTGCGGAGATGCCTGGGCTGCCACTGGCAATGCGACGACATTCACAATGCTGATGGCAGATGGCCTGGGTCATGGACCAGAGGCAGCTATTCCAGCTAGCTATGCGGTCAATACTTTAAGGAGCATGCCGAGCGCCCCTATTACGCGTCTCATGGAAACTGCAGACAATGCCTTGCATGGCACTCGCGGTGCTGCGCTGGCCATTGCGCGCCTATCGCTGGATGAAGACCGCCTCAATTTCGCTGGTATTGGCAACATCAGTGTGTGTGTCGTGAATGGTGAAATACAAAAACAGTTGATGTCACACAATGGCATTGTCGGTAACAAGATCAGGAAAATACATGAATATGATCACCCCTTTTTGCCGCAGTCGCTGTGTATCATGCATTCCGACGGTATCAGTACACAGTGGGATATGGATAACTATCCAGGGCTGGTGACTTGCCATCCTTCATTGATTGCTGTGGTTTTGTTAAGGGATTTTTCACGTGGCCGCGATGACGCGACAGTATTGGTGGCACGATACCCGCTCAATGTAAGAACATGAATATACGCATTCTCAACATCGGCATCAGCAGCGAACAGGATATTGTGGGCGTACGCCAGCGCTCAAGGCAAATTTCCGAGTTGCTGGCCTTCAATACGCACGATCAGGTAAGGATAGCGACAGCGGTATCAGAAGTCACCCGTAATGCATTTCTCAAAGTTTCTGGCGCCCGCGTGATTTTTTCTATCGACGAAATCAATGCCAGACCACATCTGGTAGTCAGTGTGCGCGATGATGGTGGCAAGCAAAAACTGGCTACATTGAACGAAAGTGAGCAAGCTGGCGGGCAACTGGAGTCGGCTGTTGTTACGGCTCAGCGGCTGATGGATAGTTGCACCATCTCGCAAGAGCGCGGTGGTGGTAGCACGATTACGCTGGCAAAATTGTTGCCCCATGGCGCGCCATCGAAGGCGTCCGCGCTGGCGGCGCTGGGCGCAGAACTGGCGGTCAGCCCGCTAGCCACGACGTTTTCAGAAATGCAGCGGCAAAACCAGGAACTGGTCGCCACCATGGCAGAACTGCGGGAGCGCCAGGACGACCTCATCTCGCTGACCAGAGAACTGGAAGACACCAACCGCGGAGTAGTCGCCCTGTATGCCGAGATAGAAGAGAAGGCGGAAAAACTGCGCAAGGCCGACGAGATGAAGTCACGGTTTTTGTCCAATACCAGCCATGAGTTAAGGACGCCACTGGGGTCAATCAGCGCGCTGGCGAAATTGCTGCTTGACCGCATGGATGGCGAACTCACCTCAGAACAAGAACGTCAGGTCAGGTATATTGCGGTTGCCGCCGGTAATTTGTCAGAGCTGGTTAATGATTTGCTTGATTTGGTAAAGATAGAAGCAGGCAAGGAAGCGGTTAATCTGGCGGAAGTCGATGTCAGTGTTTTGTTCAGCACCTTAAAAGGTATGCTGCGGCCATTGATCAACCAGCCCGACGTGGATCTGGTATTTGACTATGGAAATGAACACATTGTTTTCATATCGGATGAAGGAAAAATTGCGCAGATTCTGAGGAATTTTGTTTCCAATGCCATGAAATTTACCGAAGCAGGTGAAGTCAGGGTAACGGCATCTGTGGATCTTCACAGGCAATACCTGCGGTTTTCAGTCAGCGATACGGGTATAGGCATTGCACCTGAAAACCTGACGCTGATATTTGAAGAGTTCAGCCAGATTGAACACCCGCTGCAAGGACGTACCAAGGGAACGGGTCTGGGCTTGCCGCTGTGTAAAAAGCTGGCGGCATTGCTGGGCGGTGATGTTGAAGTCAGCAGCGAACCTGGAAAAGGTTCAGTATTTAATTTGCGACTCCCATTCAGCACTGCTATTTTAGAAAATTCACCGGCAATAGTCCATTAACATGCACTATTGTCATTGCCACAAATTGTGAGGTCCCGATGATACCTTCATCTATTCTGATATTGAACGTCGATGATGATGACGGCGCTCGCTATGTGAAGACACGTGTGCTGAAGAATGCCGGGTTCCAGGTAGCAGAAGTCGCCACTGGCCAGGATGCGCTTGCCTACATCAAGAAAAACATGCCTGACCTAGTGGTGCTGGATGTCAAATTGCCCGATATCAGTGGCCTGGAAGTATGCCGCCGCATCAAGGCAGAACCTTTATCCGCCGCTGTGCTGGTGTTACAGACTTCGGCAGCATTGACCGGCCGGGCCGATATCATCCGTGGTCTTCAGGGCGGTGCCGATAATTACCTCGTAACACCCATCGAGGCCGATGAGCTGGTGGCCAATGTCAATGCATTGCTACGCCTGCGTACCACACAAAAGAATTTACAGGACAGCGAAGAGCGTTTCCGGCAACTGGCTGAATCCATCGACGATGTATTCTGGATATTTGACGTGGGTACCGGCAAGGTGCTGTATGTGAGCCCGGCTTATGAAAGCATGTTCAACCTCAAACCAGACGCCTTGCTGGCAAATTCAGAAGACTGGCTGAGCGTGGTTTTCCAGGACGACAGGGACGAGATTACGAGCCGGTTTGCTGCTGTTGCACATGAACCCTATGACAGGGAATTCCGTATCCACCTTCCCCATGACGAAACCAGGTGGGTGCGGGACCGTGCTTTCGCTATTAAAGACCCCGAAGGTGAAGTGTACCGGGTCGCGCGTACCACGACCGATATTACTACCAGAAAAAAAATGGAAGGCATGTTGCGCGCCGCTGATGAACACAAGGATGAATTCCTGGCGACGCTGGCGCATGAATTGCGTAACCCCATCGGCCCTATCCGTAATGCCATCGCACTCATGGACATGGCCAATCCCAATCGCAGCGCTGATGAAACCAGCCGCAAAGCAAGGGATATCATCAAACGCCAGACCGATCATCTTGCCCATCTGGTGGATGATTTGCTCGACGTGGCCAGAATCTCGCGTGGCAAGATCGCCTTGCGGCTGGCCGATGTTGAGTTAAGCGAACTGGTCCGCCAGGCTGCCGAATCCCTGAGTTCTTTTGTCGACACGAGAGAGCAGCATTGCGAGTTGTCATTGCCTGATGCTGAAGTATGGGTGTCCGGTGATGAAGTGCGCCTGCTTCAGGCCGTCAGCAACCTGATCCATAATGCGTCTAAATTTACGCCACGTCACGGGCGTATCCAGGTTGCGCTGGAAGTCGTGGGCGCATCGAAAGTTGTTATCCGGGTAAGCGATAATGGTATCGGCATTACGCCTGACCACATCAAACGGATTTTTGATATGTTCACGCAAAGCACGACTGCTCCAGATAAAGCGCCGGAAGGCCTGGGCATAGGTCTGTCACTGGCAACACGTCTCATAGAATTGCATGGTGGCAAAATTTCTGCTTACAGTCAGGGCGTTGGCAGTGGCAGTACCTTTACTATCGAATTGCCCTTGTTGCGCATGGGTTTGCCACATCCCGCAGTTTCTGCTCCAGGCCTCACTGCTGCGGGTGAAGGTGAGAAGAAAAAAATTCTCATTGTCGATGACAATCCCGATGCCTCAGAGATGCTGGGCATGTTGCTCACTGAGCTGGGGCATACTATTGAGATTGCCCATGATGCGAAGAGCACGCTGGCAATGATTGCAACCGTGCCCGATATTATTATCCTTGATATAGGCTTGCCAGGAATTAATGGTTATGAACTGGCGAAAATCCTGCGTGCCAGATCTGAATTGGCAAATGTGAAACTGATCGCGCTGACCGGTTATGGTGCGGACAAGGATAAACAAAAGGCAAAGGATGCGGGGTTTGATGCACATCTGGCCAAACCCGCAGATATTGCGACACTGACGGCTTGCCTGTCAGATAATTAAAAGGGATTGGATTGGTAGGGAGAAAGGTAGATCGTAGGTGTGAAGCTGGCAGGGTATTATTCAATGCAGATAGTCAGTGTTCATTGAAACGGCCATCCAGCTATCTCGCTTATTTCTGTCTGTTCTTTCTCTTATGTCTGTTTACATGCCTTGGCTGAGGATGTGGCGTGCATCAGGGCATACTAAGCATCAGGGCATACCAAGCATATCTGTTAATAATATGCTTGGTATGCCCTCTTGGTATGCCCTGATGGCTGCTGAACTCGTCAAATTGATTTAAATTGCTTTTCTGGTATTTTTCAAGCATCAGCTTGAAAAATACATGGCACGACGGTTCAGGCGTTGCTCTTCCAGTTTCCATATTCTGGATGCCTGGAATGCCGTATTTTCAGTGCGCGCTGGCGTTTTGCTTGCAGGTGCACGATCTGTCGTTGTCGAACCTATCGCAGGATAAGCTTGTTGGTATCTGGATGGGAAGCGCAGGTTAAGCATATTTTTCATGGTGGGTCTCCAGAAAGGGCAGAAAATTCAAGTAGGGTCATCTTAAATTTCCCGCACTAAAACGACTACAGGACGATTGCGATTCCTTATGTAAGAATTGTCCGATGTTAAGCCGCTACACAATGGGTTTGCCACCGCTACGAGAAACCTTGTGCCTTAACTGTGCCCGGCAGGCAGATTGTCCTGGAAGAGATCACCCTGTATGCTTTTCCCCTCTAATGCCAGTTCACTGGTCTTGGTCAGCGCGCTGGCCTTCACGCCAAGCAACCTTAATTTCTGCTCCAGTGGCGCTCGACGCAGGCATTCGCCGGCAGCACGGCGTATCGTGGCATAGTCTGCGGTTGGATCTGGCAGAGTCAGGTCGCGGCTGACGATGGTGAAATCGGTAAAGCGCAGCTTGATTCCTATCCTGTGGGTGACATAGCCCTTGCGCTGAAGGTCGCCAGCCAGTTTTTCGCACAATTCTGAAAAAATGGCAGATAACTCGCTCCTGTCCTGGCGCGCATGCAGGTCGCGCTCAAACGTGGTTTCCCGGCTGATCGATTTATAGTCGGAACTGGTAGAGATGGGCCTGTCATCCTGGCCATGCGCCGCCTGTAGCAGCCATTCGGCATAATTGCGGCCAAAATTGGTTTGCAAAAAATCAGGATCCGCTTTGGCAAGATCGCCGACGGTCAATATTCCCAGCGCTTCCAGCTTCTGGTTTGCCTTGGGGCCTATGCCGTTGATCTTGCGGGCGGGCAGGGGCCAGATGCGTGCAGGAATATCATCATGACTTAATACGGTCAGCCCATTGGGTTTTTCCAGATCAGAGCAGATCTTGGCCAGTAATTTGTTCGGCGCAATACCGATGGAACAGGACAGGCCAGTGGTGTCTCTGACTGCCTGCTTGATGGCCTGGGCCAGGGGGACAGTTTCCTGTTCATGGTCGCTCAGGTCTATATAAATTTCGTCGATACCCCGGTCTTCAACCAGAGGAGCGATAGACCTGACAGCAGCTTTGAACAAGCGCGAATAATGGCGGTAAGCATCGAAATTCGACGGCAGCAAAATGGCGTCTGGTGCCAGGTGGGCCACTTTCATGATGCCCATGGCAGAAAAAATACCCAGGGCCCGTGCTTCATAGGTTGAAGTGGTGACGACGCCACGCCCTACGTAGTTACGTAATCTTGAATATTCCTTGCTGCCATCGGCCAGCACTCTGGGCTGATCGGCTGACCTGCCACCAATGACGACCGCTTGACCACGCAATTCAGGATATTGCAGCAGTTCGACAGATGCATAAAAGGCATCCATATCAAGATGCGCGATGCGTCGATGTGGGATAGTCATAGTGGTAAGTATGCATTTAACTGTGCGCAAGATGCTTTTCAGCATAGCGCGCTTGCGCAATTATACTGTGTAAATGTACAGCGCTATGATTTGCTGGGCTTGAGGGGGGAGAATCGCAGGCGATGATTTGTCTTGACGAGGCTGGATAGGATGAGGAGCTTATTTTTGTGGTGGAGTGTTAAATTGCGATGCCTGTAATTGCTGAAAATAACTGCCTTCTATTTTTTTCATATTCAGTTTTTCCAAAAATACGTTCATGGCTTTTTGCAGTCTCAAACCTTGTTCATTTTTTTGAAAGCAGATATGCAGGGAAAAATTGGTCAGTTCCTTGTTATGAAAGACGATATTCTCCCTGGCGTTTTTCAGGCTTGGTTCAGTAATCAGCAACTGGCGTAATACATCTTTGCCTATGACGATGACATCGACACGATTAGCCATCAATTTGCGCAGATTACTGATATCAGAAGGCGCGCTATCGGTTTTGATCGCGCCTTTTTTCACCAGCTCATCAAATTCTTCACCATTCGCATAATCCTGCACCACGCCTATTTTTACCGTACCCAGGTCGGCAAAAGTTTTCCAGTCAAAGTGTTTGTCTTTGAGATGGGCAAAACCCACGATGCTATTGCCCAGCGAGGCTGAAAAGTAACAGGTCTTTTCTCTTTCCTTCAGATAGAAGGCGGGGAAATAACCCGCATAATCCGGGTCATTCAAGCCTATCTGTACGGCGCGGCTCCAGGGGGTATAACTGATTTGTGTTTCCAGCCCGGCCTGCACCGCAGCAGCTTTGACGATGGCTGAAGTCAGGCCTTCGTCAGGCAGGTGTGAGCCAACATAAGGCGCCCATTCCAGCGAGGCCAGATGCAGCACGGACTTGTTCGCAGCCAGCGCAGGCAGCGAAAGCATGCATCCGAAGATGACAGAAAGACAGCGATGGCGACAGGCTATCATGGTGACCCAGCGATGTGAGTGAGTCACCAGTTTAGCGTAACTTTCAAGCGTCTTTTCGCGTGCTTTCAGTTATGAGACAGTTGCTAACATAGTTGTTAAGCTTTAATTATCTTTCTGTTGCATCGCCGCATATGATGCTTTGAAAAATAAGAGTTTATCTGCTGCGGCTAAGGCGTTCATTTCCGCCAGCAGCAATTTCCTCAAATGCTGTATCGAGTTGGGCAAAGACATCCCAGCGGCTTTTACCAAGTTGTTGGGCAATTGCATCGATTATTTTCAATTCCAATGCTTCTTCGCGTTTGCCTTTCCATAACTTATCAGCCAGAGCAATAGATAATTCTTCAAAGCGTAAATCGTTTTGATGCCATGCCGCATGGCTGACACAACATCTGGCAATTTCATTTTGTACGCCATGTGCCAGCAATAATGTTTCACCGGCAGGTTCGTGTAATGAGCCAGGCGCGTCCAGTTCCTGTGGATGGAGAATTTTCCCCGCGTCATGTATTGCAACACCCAATTCGAGTAATTGCGCATCGAATAGTATTCCTAATCCTTCATAACAAGTTATCAAGGAATCTGCGGCTTCGCCAACCAATTGGACATGAGTGAGCAGGCGTTTGCCTGCACCCAATTGCTCCAGTAATAGATAGGCATCCTTACGTGTCTTCAGCATGTGGAATTTTTATGAAAAAACACTTGCCACGGAACAGAAAATTTCCGTGGCAAGTAGAGATTAGGCCTGATGAATGGTGGCCGTCGTTGTTTGAAGATTATGGCTTACTTGAAATCACCAGCAAACACGCGCACCAGTTTTTCATAGCCCAGATGCCTGTTCATCGCATCTTTGACCTGGGCTGCAGTCAATGCCTGGATTTTCTTTTCCAGATCTGCCTGGAACTGCATATTGCGACCGTAGTAAAGATTGCTGGCCAGCGTCATCGCCAGGTAATTATCCTGGCTGCGATCAAGTTGTGCCTGCTGGATGAAGCTTTTCTTGCCGTCTTCCAGTTCGGCAGGCAGGAATCCCTCCTTCAATACCCGTGCAATTTCTTCACTGATGCCGGTTTCCAGTTTTGCACGATTTTGTGGTGCATAGATGGCATAAACTGCAAAAGAGCCTGTTTCATCGATGGGGGAGGCATTGAATCCTGAACCGCCGCCGTAACTGACGCCGTCTTTTTGTCGTATGCGATTCAATATGCGTGAATTAGCGCTGCCACCCAGCAAGTAGTTACCCAGTACCAGCGCGGGGTAGTCGGGATGTTTGACACCTACCGGCACCTGCATGTTGGCGTAGAAAAAGGCATTTGCCTTGTCGGGCGTGATGAGCTGTTTTTCTTCCGGTTTGGTGACGCTGTAAGGTTTTGCCAGGCGACTGAAGTTCTGTGGTGCTTTCCAGTTTCCGAAGGCGCTTTCCAGTAGTGTCTTGACGCTTGCTGCATCAAATTCGCCGACGACGGACAACTGTCCCTGATTCGCCTGGTTGGCACCATAGTATCCTTGCCAGAAGGTTTTCAGGTCTGACAGTTTGATGGCTTTTAATTGCGCGATTTGTTCGTCTATGCTGCGATGGTAACGCGGATCACCTTCTGGCCAGGTGTTCAGGGCTTTTTTAGCGGCATCGACAGCAATGGCCTGTGGTTCTTTGCGGGACTCTTCTAACTGGGCGAGCTGTGAATTCACCAGTTGCGTATATTCAGCTTCGGAAAATGCTGGCTGGCGCAGTGCGTCTTTGACCAGTTCCAGTACCCGCGGCAAATTGTCGCGCACGGTTTCGAGGTTGATGCTGACGGAGGAAGGGCCGCCATTAATATTCAGCTTGGCCTTGAGCTTGTCCAGTTCTTCGGTAAATTGCTGATGGTTGAGTTTTTCCGTACCACGGCCCAGCATGGCACCAACCAGTTCATTGATACCAGATTTGTTTTTGAGGTTTTTCTCATCGCCAAAATTAAGCAGCATCGATAAAACGACGGTATTGCCACGTGTAGTCTTGGGCAAAAGGGCGTATTTCAAGCCATTGCTCAGTGCGCCAGTTTGTGTGCGTTTATCGATATTTTCGGAAGACGCATCAAAATTCTCGGCCTGTGCCATTGCAGTACCAGGTTTGAATTGCTTGATCTGTTCATCGACGGCCACCTTGGCCGGTGCTGGTGCGCGTTCCGGTTTGTCAGTAGGGATAAAACTGCCGACCGTGCTATTGCTGCTTTTTAGCCAGGTCGTTGCTACGCGTTGCACATCCTCAAGCTTAAGTGCCTTGACGCGGTCGCGGAACAGGAAAAACAGACGCCAGTCACCGGTCGCAATGTTTTCGGACAGGGAGACAGAAAATTTTTCCGGGTCGTTAAATACCTGGGCGATATCCGAATCCAGCTTGGCCTTGGCACGTGCGAGTTCTGCCTCGGTCACCGGTGATTTGCTGAAGCCTTCTATGGTGTCGAGCAAAATCTTTTTGGCTTCCTGTACATTTTGTTCGGTGCGCAGATTCGCGCCCAGCAACAGAAAGCCCGGTTCTTCCAGATTGGCTGCCCATGGGAAGACATCAGTGGCTTTTTTGCTTTCGACCAGGGCTTTGTGTAAACGACCATTTGGCGTATCACCCAGGATCAGGGCCAGCGCTTCTGTGGCTGCGTAATCCGGGTGGGCTGCCGGTACGGTGTGGTACAGGGCAACGACGGCTTGCGAATCGCCGACGCGGCGCACGGTGACTTCGCGTTCCCCATCCTGGGCAGGGTCTAATGTATACGTTGTTTCTATGACCCGTTTTGGTTTGGGTATTTTGCCGAACTGGCTGACAATGATTTGCAAAGCCTGTTTGGGATCAAAAGCGCCGGCAACGATGAGGGTGGCATTGTCTGGCTGGTAGTATTTGCGCCAGAAGGCTTGCAGATGCGGAATGCTGACGTTTTCGACATCCGTACGCGCGCCTATGGTGCTCTTGCCATAGTTATGCCATTGATGGGCGCTGGCCATCACTCTCTGTATGAGCACGCTCATGCCGGAATTTTCGTTCTTTTCCATCTCATTGCGAACCACAGAAAATTCGGTCTTCAGGTCGTCACCAGAAATACGCGAGTTGACCATGCGGTCGGCTTCCATCGACAGCGCCCAGGCCAGGGTTTCGGGCTTGGCGGCAAAGGTTTCATAGTAGTTAGTGCGATCCAGCCAGGTTGTGCCGTTGAATTGCACGCCACGCTGCGACATTTCTTCCCACAGCCGTGGATGGGCTTTGCTACCTTTGAACATCAGGTGTTCGAGCAAATGCGCCATGCCGGTTTCACCATAGCTCTCATGACGCGAGCCAACCCGATAGGTAATATTGACCGTCGTTGTTGGTTTGCTGGCATCTGGTACCAGTAATACGCGCATGCCATTGCTGCTCAGTTGATATTCGTCGATACCTTCCACCGTACGCACAAATTGCAAGCCTGCCGGCAGGGCGGCTTTAGCGCTGCCGGCGGTGTCAGCAGGTGCGGCGATTGCAGCAACTGGCATGCCAGTCATGGCCGTCAGTGCCAGTGCGATGGATAAACTCAAGGTGGAGAGCTGCAAGCGGGGTGATTTCATGAAGCAACCTTTATATGAAATGAAGGAGATAAATGGTAGATGTTGAGCGCTATCCGTATTAATAAGTGCATGGCGACGCTGTGTAGCGAAACTGTGAGTAATAAACGGCGACACACTGCTTTAAAGCTTTGTCAGTCAGGGCAGGAACGCGCAGTCGCCAGTTGCAAACTTATTAATTGCAAACAGAGCAAATATATTAGCAGAGCTGGCAGGCGCGGCAAACGATTTGCAAATATTTTATGTGGGAAATTGCGGGGAAATTTGGTGCGCCAGACACGAATCGAACGTGCGACCCCAGCCTTCGGAGGGCTGTACTCTATCCAACTGAGCTACTGGCGCTTTAGGGAGTGTTACAAGTGATGCAAGCGCCACATTCTAACCTAATTTGGCCTGCGCCTCGCGCATCAAACCAAGGAATTTGTCGCTAATACAGAGAGATTTTCTCGATTCTTGGGCAAGTCCGCCTGCTTTTCATTCCAAACAGGGCGCTTTCACACTATAATCCCAAGCTTTGGCAGTTGTACTGATCAGGCGGCTGCCCGCAGGTTTAACAATTTTCTGTACCTAATTTATTTGCAATGAGGAAACCATGAGCGACGCGCACGACGAACACGAATCAGCGATCAAGACCCCAAAACAACTTATCGTTGCCATTCTCGCCGGATTCCTGGTCCCTATTATTGCTATTGTCTTGTTGGTACAGTTTGTATCGAACGACAAAAAAGTGGGTGCCGGCTCTTCTGCACTGACACCAGAAGCAATTGCAGCACGTATCAGCCCGGTTGCGGATCAGGGTTTTACGCTGAAGGATGCGAATGCTCCTAAAGTCTTGCAGACTGGTGAGGCAGTATATAAATCCATCTGTATGGGTTGCCATGATACCGGTGCTGCCGGTTCACCAAAATTTGGTGACGCTGCTGCCTGGGGCCCACGCATTGCCCAGGGTTACGATAAGGTAGTCGCCAACGCCATTGGTGGCGTGCGCGGTATGCCTGCCAAAGGCGGCAATCCGGATCTGGATGATGTAGAAGTTGCCCGTGCAGTTGTGTATATGGCCAATGCTGGCGGTGCCAAATTCAAAGAACCTGAAGTAAAAGCGGCACCTGTCGCGGCCGCTGCTGCATCTGCATCTGCATCTGCCGAGGCTTCAGCCAAATAATATTAGCCTGGTATTTACCGGCTTGTATTAATTTGTATTCATGATTCGCCTCACTAAAAAGCCAGTCTCAGACTGGCTTTTTCTTTTTTTACTATGGACTTTGCTAGCCTGGCTATCTCGGAGCATGGCAAGTCGGAGGCCCGTTCTTGGGTTCAGGTTGGCCTGGTCCGGGTTGCCCAAGACTCATGCGGATACTTTCCAGACAAGTTGTGGGACCAGTGCCATCAGTGCCAGCGATTCAGACTTTGCTGGTGTTGCTTAAGCTTCTGTGAAGATCCGTATATTGTCATTTGGCTTTGGTAGCATCTTGATACCAGTAATGAACATTTTCTTGTCACTGCCGTATAAATTGGCGCGCCTTTGTCTCCAGACCCTTGTTGCTCTGGTATCGGGTGAGCTGCCAGATTGGACGCATTGCAGCGTACCGTGGGCTCACCCAGCGATTGCCAGGACAGCAATGCTTGCAAGGTTTTTCCTAAGCTTTGCACTGCTTCACAAATCGCCTTGTTCGCACTCATCCCCATTTTATCAATGAGTTCTGATGTTTTTAATGGCAGCAGCAGGTCAATATTGATTTTTAACCAGAATCTATAAAGGATTTGCCAGCAAATGCCACTGATAAGTTTTGTCTCATTAAAGATACAAAAAGGGTTATGAGGGAAAAATATATAAGCCATCTTTTCATGAATATTCACCGACAAAATCCATAATAATCAGGCATTAAAATTGTCAGACAAACATGCTTGGATTTTCGTGTAACAGTCTTTTGCTAAAAAAATTAAAAAATCTCACGAATTTTTAAGCCTCTAAACGCCTTCACTGGCAATAAAATTTTGTGACGCACTCACTAGGGTGAATTAAATCGAAGATTGTTGCTTCGCGTTATAAGTTTAAAAAATCTTCTCTGGTTCTTTCAAACAAAACCGTGCCTTGTTGCAAATGTTTCTTTCCGTTTCTTTGTAGTCAAAATGGCACTTGGTATCGCGTTAAATCAACCTTGACACCCCCTTGTCTCCAATGGTTCCATGCAACATAAGTATTTTTTGACAGAAAAATTTACATTTACCCTGGGGTGGCTTGATTGAATTTACTTCACGTTGAGTAGACGGTAAAAAGAATAATTCTCTGTCGGAAATATTTGTGAAATTCATATGCATTTGCAAAAATATACGAAAGTATATGTCGCTCAGAAATGGTTGCTTTAAAAGAAATCAATGCTGAGAATCATATAGTTTCAAAGTTTTTACAGGCAGAAAAAGGAAAGTTGCACGAAATTGTAAATTTGGGACAAAGTTTCGTGCTGCGTTTTGTTGATAAGATACTTAGGAAATCACATGAGAAAAAATAGTCTAGTATTTAAAAGGACGCTAGTTGCACGCGCTTTAGTGCTTGCGTTTGGCGCTGGGGTAATGACGGTTGGCATGAATTCTGTTGTCATGGCGCAATCAAATACCACCGGTACGATTTCCGGTAAGGTAGCGGTCAAGGCTGGAACGACCATTTCTGTTCAAGGCGTGGATAATGGTGTGAAACGTGTTATTACACCGGACGCGAATGGTCAGTTCCAACTGAGTTCCATGCCAATTGGTAACTACCGTCTCTCCCTGCTTGAAGGCACCAATGTTGTTGCCACGCAAGATCTGGAAGTCCGTATCGGTCAAGACAGTGCAGCGACTTTTGGTACTCAGGTTGTGCAAATTACACAACGTGCCAAGGCTATCGATGTCAAGAGCTCTAACTCTGGCTCTTCCTTCACAGCAAAAGAACTGGCTGTAATTCCTATCGCTCCTGCGGTTGCGAACATTGTTCAGCTGGCTGGTGGTACTACCCGTGGTGATTCCCGTTTCGGCAATAACGCAGCCAGCTTTGGTGGTTCAAGCGCGGCAGAAAATGCAGCCTACATCAATGGTTTCCCAGTAACCAGCAGCCTGTATCAGGTTGGTTATTCTTCCCTGCCTTTCGGTTCTATCGCTGAAGCCCAGGTTATTACCGGTGGTTACGGTGCTGAGTTTGGTCGTTCTACTGGTGGTGTCGTAAATATCACCACCAAGAGCGGTACAAATAACTGGGAAGTAGGCGCTGGCTTTACTTATGCACCAAACAGCCTGCGTGCCACAGCCAAAGATATTTTGTATCCCAATACTGGCGCTGCACGTAATGCAGGGACAGATGGCAAGATATACAACTACAAATCTGGCGATAGCGTAGATGAAAAAGTCTACAACGTGTCGATTGGCGGCCCTATCATCAAAGACAAGCTGTTCATGTACTTTGCTGCTGAATCTACGCAAAAAGATACGCAAACAGCACGTCTGGCGGCTTCCAATACGACCAATAACAAACTGGGCTGGCTGGAACAACATTCCGAAGTGCCACGTTATCTGGGTAAATTGGACTGGAACATCACTGATGACCACCATCTGGAATACACCCGCATTGGCGATGAATCCAAAGTTGAAGACAGATACTACGGCTTTGATTATGCGACTAAACAACGCGGCTATACACAATACGGTGGCGCTACATTCAAGAACTATGCTTCCGGTTTGTTAGGCTTTAACGCCAACGGCGCAGCCTTGCAAGCACCACAGGGTGCCAACATTGATATCCTGAAGTACACGGGCTATCTGACAGACAACCTGACCGTACTGGCGCTGGTTGGCCAATCCAAAGTTGACCATACACAGAGTCCGTTTGGTTACATCGCAGGCGTAAAACCATTCAGTGCTGCGGATGCAAACCGTGTTCCTGGCGTGAACTATAACGTTTCTGATCCTCAGACATTTGCAGGCAGCTTGCTGCGTGACGGTGCCAACGATACCAATAAAGGCTATCGTTTTGATCTGGAATACAAAGCCGCCAAGGATCATACAATCCGTGCTGGTCTGGATTACAACAAGATCAATTCTGTCGCTGGTAGCCAGGCTGCCGGTGGTGGTACATGGACTTACCTGCGTGCTACAGATCCAAATGCCGTCTTGTCCGGTCATTTGATCTCTCCGGCAGCTGGTGGCGGTTACGGTACACAAGGCTACTATGTTGACTTGAACCTGCAATCTGTTGGTTCCACACCATCCGTCAAACAGTCAGCACTGTATATCGAAGACCGTTATCAAGTGACTAAAGACGTCCTGGTCACTGTAGGTCTGCGTAGCGAAAGCTTCTCTAACCAAAACGAAGTCGGCACGACTTTCGTTGAGCAAAAAAATCAGATCGCCCCTCGTCTGGCAGCAGCATGGGACGTGAATGGTGATGGTTCCCTGAAAGTCTTTGGTACAGCTGGTCGTTACCACTTGCCATTGCCAACCAACCTGGCCGTTCGTTTTGCAGGTGCTTCCCTGAATACGGATCAGTTCTACACCTACACAGGTGTCGATCCTAAGACAGGCGCTCCTCTGGGTCTGAACAAGATCAGTAATGTGGTCTCTGCCAACTCTGAATTTGGTCAGCCAAAAGTTGCCAATGAATTGGCGTCCACCAACCTGAAGGCTCATTATCAGGATGAGTTGAACATCGGCTTTGAAAAAGCGCTGTCAGCAGAATTCAATGGTGGTGTGAAATTTACTTATCGTAAATTGAAAAACACGATCGATGATTACTCTGATACACGTGCAATCCTGAAAAAACTGAGCGCTGCTGATGTAGCGACTTACAATGCAGCTGGCCTGGGCTGGAATGGTGCCTTGTTCAATCCTGGTCAGGATGCCACGTTCGTCTTCCCATTGGGTAACGGTCAACAACGTGTGGTTTCCATTACTGCCGCAGAAATGGGCTTCCAGGAAGGTCCGAAGCGTGAATACACAGCTTTGGAATTCATGCTGGAACACCCAATGCGTAACAGCTGGTATGGTAAGTTCAACTACACCTGGTCACGCAGCGAAGGTAATCAGGAAGGTCTGACCAAGTCTGACAATGCACAGTCTGACGTTGGTAACAGCTCTCTGTGGGATTTCCCAGAAACAATGATCAACAGCAGCGGCTTGTTGCCGAATGATCGTACACACCAATTCAAGGCTTATGGTTTGTATGAAATCAATTCAGAGTTCGCAGTTGGTGGTAACGTATTGTTGGCCTCTGGTCGTCCAAAATCCTTCACATGCAACATCCCGTCTGCACTGGATCAAGAAGGCCTGGGCTTGAATCAATATGGTTCCATCTTCTATCTGTGCCCAGCCGGTATTCCAAATGGTCGTGGCGCTGCTGGCCGTTTGCCATGGGACACACGTCTGGATCTGAACTTCATGTACAAACCAAGTCTGATCAAAGGTTTGTTGCTGAAGATGGACATCCTGAACGTATTTAACCGTCAAGTCGTTCAATCTATCGACGAAGGTTACAACGTCAGGTTGGCAGGCGATGCGATCAGCCCAACAGCTGGTCAGGAATTGTCTTACACTGCTCCACGTACTATCCGCCTGTCAGTGCAATACAATCATAAGTTCTGATTTGTTGTTACTGAAATTTAGCTAGGCCATCGTCTTAGTTAAGAAGAAAGCCCCCGCAAGTTTTACTTGTGGGGGCTTTTGCTTATCCCTGACCGGGTAGCTAATAACTTTCTATCTTCCGGTCGTAAAGCGGCAGATTGAAATGCCATCTCTTATCGTTCGGTGTTGACTAGTATTGAGAAATTCGAATCAATCACTTTAAAAATTAAATGATTCATTTTGTGAGGCGACACGAACATTCAACGTGGGAACGCATTGATTAAACGGTTTTCTGAAATCGCAATTGCAAAATATGTTGAAATGGAGCGACCTGAAAAGCCTTATGCCTATTTACCAAGATGAATTGCCAAAGCTAAAACACAAACGGAATTTGAAGACTCTGTAGCCAGTCTTTCGCGAATCATATTCCGTCACCGACAGGGTTCGCCATCAATAGTTAGTTGCATAAAATTTGAGCAAATCAAAAAGTGCCCAGGACAGGAAAATGTTTTCTTTCCGTATTGATAAAAATGCAGGGCTGCATTCTGTTGAACACTGTAAAAACCCCTTGCTACTGAGCAAAATTCGAGTATATTTCTAACCTTATTCACTGTTTTTCCATAATTTCCGTTTCCGTTGTCTAAATAAAAGCGCGTTTCATTATGCTTTTTTTTTGGGCAGATGAAGCTTGGCTGACACAGTCACAGAAAATGTGATCGGAAAATAAAAAAATAGCAGACAGATGTCAGAATTGCAGTCGAGTTTTAACAATATCCAACCTTCATCAACCCTTTTTTCAAACCAGTCAAGCAAATGAATTTATCAAAAATGACAGTAAGTAAACGTCTGGGGCTGGGATTTGCTCTGGTTTTAACACTCTTGATTGCCGTGACCGTGGTTGGCATTTCCAGAATGTCGCAGATTCAGGGGCGTCTGGAAAAAATCGTGAACGTCAGCAATGCTGAAACCCGTCTGGCGCTGGACATGCGCGCGATTGTATATGACCGCATGGTATCGCTGCGCAACCTGACGCTGTTGAACGATGCGGCCGACATGGAACCAGAACTGGCAAAGATCACCGACCAGTCCAAAAAATATGCGGCTGCTGATGAGAAGCTCAGCAAAATGGCGAATGAAGAAGGCAATGTCACTCCTGAAAAGAAAGCCTTGCTGACCAAGCTGAAAGAAGCAGAAACAGCGGCGGCACCCTTGCCAGCCAAAGCGCAGGAACTGGGTCTGGCCAACAATGCTGAGACAGCAACCATCACCCTGATCAAGAAACTGCGCCCGGTTCAGAAAAAATGGCTGGATGCGCTCGATGAACTGGTCACACTCGAAGACAAGCTCAATACCCAGACCGCTGAAGAAGCCAGTTCTGCCTTTAAAGCTGCTACGACGCTGATGCTGGTGCTGGGTGGCCTGGCACTCGTTGCCGGTATCAGCGCTGCTCTGTATATCAGTCGCAGCCTGCTGAAGCAATTGGGTGGTGAACCTGATTATGCCGCCACTATTGCGGGGCAAATTGCGGCCGGTGATCTGACTGCACCCATCAATTTGAAGTCGGGCGACGATACCAGTTTGCTGTTTGAAATGAAAAACATGCGTGACAGTCTGGTCAATATCGTTGCCCAGGTACGTAATGGTACAGACACGATTGCCACGGCTTCCAGTGAAATCGCCAGCGGCAATCTGGACCTTTCTTCTCGCACTGAGCAGCAGGCCAGTTCCCTGGAGAAAACCACGTCGTCCATGAAAGAATTGACGACCACGGTTAAACAGAATGCCGATAATGCACGTGAAGCGAACCAACTGGCAGCTTCCGCATCTGAAGTCGCCCGCCAGGGTGGTGTTGTGGTTGCACAAGTGGTTGATACCATGGGTTCCATTAATGAATCATCGAAGAAAATTGTCGACATTATCAGTGTCATTGATGGCATCGCCTTCCAGACCAATATCCTGGCGTTGAATGCAGCGGTAGAGGCTGCACGTGCGGGTGAGCAGGGCCGTGGTTTCGCCGTAGTGGCAGCAGAGGTGCGTAACCTCGCACAGCGTAGTGCGGCGGCTGCCAAAGAAATCAAAACCCTGATTGGTACTTCAGTAGAAAAAGTCGAAATCGGTACCAAGCTGGTCGGCCAGGCCGGTGTCACGATTGATCAGGTTGTGTCCAGCGTCAAGCATGTGACCGACATCATTGCCGAGATCAGCGCAGCCAGCCAGGAACAAAGCGTTGGTATTGAGCATGTCAATCATGCCATCATTGAGATGGACAGCATGACCCAGCAAAATGCTGCTCTGGTAGAAGAAGCTGCGGCTGCTGCACAAAGTTTGCAGGATCAGGCTTCAGAACTGGCGAAAGTGGTCAGCGTCTTTAAATTGCATATCGGTGAACGTGCCCAGCAACTGGCTGCCCCAACACCGGCACCAGTACGCCGCGTCGAGCCAGTGGTGGCATTGAAACCTAAGGCCAGAAGCAATCAGGTAAAATCTTTGCCAGCGTCTAAAACCATGCCAAAGAAAGCCGCAGCCGCAAGCAACAAGGATGAGTGGGAAGAGTTCTGAAGCCAGCTGGCCTCAGACTCCGCTTGAAATCTGTACAAAATTTTTTATACTGTATAAAAATGAATAAAAAGATCTCTATGAAACCTCAAATTGCAATCCTTATCTCTTCCCTGCTGTTGAGCTTGAGTGCCATGGCGGCGGATACTGCGCCTGTCATGGACAGCAAATCTTGCGAACCGCCGAAATACCCAAAGGCGGCGTTGATGAATGAAGAAACCGGCACCGTATCCATGGGTTTCCTGGTCGGTGCTGATGGCAAGGTAGTGGAATCCAAAGTTGAAAAATCCAGCGGTTCCAAAAGCCTGGACAAGGCGGCATTGGGTGCGTTGAGCCAGTGCAAATTCAAGCCAGGCACCAAGGACGGCAAGCCCGATCAATTGTGGGCAAAAGTAGATTTTGTCTGGAAGCTCGAATAAGGCATCGTATGAAAATTGCCGTTTGCTGTTTTTAAGGGGCGCGTCGATTATTCATTTGCAGGCAGCCATAACAAAAAGGGAACACCGCGGTGTTCCCTTTGTTTTTGATGACTGAATCGCTTATTCGGTAACTTATTGTTTTGGTTCGGCTTTCAAACCGCGACGTATCAATAAAGGATCAATCTTGGGATCGCGTCCACGGAAAGTGCGGAACGACAGCAAGGGGTCAATACTGCCGCCTTTCGATAGCAGTTGCTGGCGGAACCAGTCACCATTCTTGCGGCTCAGGCCACCGTTTTCCTTGAACCATTCCACCGTTTCGGCATCCAGCACTTCACTCCATAAATATGCGTAGTAGCCGGCAGAATAACCACCGCCAAAGATATGCGAGAAATATGTGCTGCGATAACGTGGTGGCACAGGCGCAAAATCAACGCCAGCCTGCTTCAATGCCGTTGCTTCAAATGCCAGCGCATCAGTCGGTACCTGTGCCGGTGTCAACTGGTGCCAGCGCTGGTCGAGCAGAGAAGCTGCCAGGTATTCGGTTGTGGCGAATCCCTGGTTGAATTTATTGGCTGCGCTGACCTTGTCGACCAGACTCTGTGGTATCGCTTCACCAGTCTGGTAGTGCTTGGCATAATTTTTCAACACCTCTGGCCAGGTCGCCCACATCTCATTGACCTGGGAAGGATATTCAACAAAGTCACGTGGCACGTTGGTACCTGAAAAACGCGGGTACCTGACTTGCGAAAACATGCCATGCAGGGCATGACCAAATTCATGGAAAGCTGTACGTACTTCATCAAAGGTCAACAGCGTCGCCTGACCAGCAGGCGGTTGCGGGATATTGAGATGATTGGCCACTACCGGGTGCGTGCCGAACAGGCTGGACTGTTCCACATAGGCATTCATCCAGGCACCGCCGCGCTTGGTATCGCGTGCATACATATCGGCGATGAACAAGGCCAGGCTTTGGCCATTCGCATCAAACACTTCATAGACTTTGACGCTGGGCTGGTAGACCGGCAAGTCTGTGCGTTCCTTAAAGGTAATGCCGTACAGCTTGGTGGCCGCAAAAAAGACACCATTTTCCAGCACATTCTTCAATTCAAAATACGGGCGCAACTGGCTGTCATCAAAACTGTATTTCGCCTTGCGCAATTGTTCTGTGTAATACGCCCAGTCCCAGGCAGCCAGTTTGAACCCGCCTTGCTGCGCATCAATCAGCTTTTGCAATTCCTCTGCTTCTGCTTTGGCATTGTTGACAGATGCCGGGGCCAGTTCGCTCAACATCTTATTGACTGCCTCCGGAGTCTTAGCCGTTTCATCTTCCAGGCCATAGGCAGCATGGTTGGCATAACCGAGCAAGACGGCACGTTCAGCGCGCAGCTTGGCAAGAGCGATGGCAACCTGGCGATTATCAAATTCACCCCCGTGATTGCCGCGGGCTGTTGATGCTTCATGCAGGCGCTGGCGCAGTGCACGGTTGGCCAGGCTGGCTTCAAATGGCTGGCCAGTCGTGTTCATCAGGGGGATGACATATTTCCCTGTCAGGCCACGTGCCTTGGCGGCTTCCGCTGTACCGGCGATCTCATCCTCAGACAGGCCTTGCAGGTCTGCCTTGTTATCGACAATGATGGCCGACGCATTGGTCTCTTTCAATACATTCTGGCTAAATGTCGTGGCCAGGCTCGCCAGCTTGCCATTCAGTGCCTTCAATTTAACTTTGTCCGCATCAGACAAGTTGGCACCCGCACGGACGAAGTCAGTGTAATAGCGTTCCAGCAAACGATAAGATTCTGCATCCAGTTGCAGCTTATCGCGTGCTTCATATAACTTACTGATACGCTTGAATAATTTACTGTTCAGGAAAATCTGGTCCTGGTGGGCGGCCAGTTTGGGCGACAAATCCAGCGACAGCGCTTCTAGCGCCGGATTGGTATTGGCACCGGTCAGGCTGGAAAATATATTGGAAACCCGGTTCAGCATCTGGCCGGCGCGTTCCATGGCCACGACCGTGTTCTCAAACGTGGCAGGAGCGGGGTTATTGGCAATCGCAACGATCTCTGCCTTTTGCCTGCGCATGCCTTCGGCAAAGGCCGGGGCGTAATGCTCGTTCCTGATTTTGTCAAAAACCGGGTATTCAAACTGTAGCGTACTGGCGCTGGCAAAGGGGTTAGCCGTCAGTTTGCCGGTACTGGCTGCCTTGCTTGTTGTGGCTACCGCTGCGGATGAATCAGAAGAGTTGGCCGCCTGGCTGGATTGAATTGCCAGCGCGGAGCCCAACAGAACGAGCATCAAATGTTTATTCATAGGGTTTTCAGGAATGGATGGGGAAAAAAGACACCGGTTTTCAAGTGAAAACACAGTGTAGCAGACCTTAATATATTATAAGCATGCAGATGCGGACCTGGTCGCCAGACATAGGCGCGGTCAGCAAATTGAAAAAGCGAGGGGCCGGCAAATACCTAACAAAGAACGATACGGTTTGCCAGGTCCAGCACAAAAGAAGGTTGCAGATACGCCAGAAAAGTCAGCGCCAATACCAGGGCCAGCAGTATGGCCCAGAGTAGTTGCGAGATTTTCCGGCGTTTTATCATGACGAGCTTACGAGTTCAGAGATGGCATCATCAGGCAATGGCTGCCTCATTGCGGACAATAGGTTTTTCGCTGATGGGCAGGTTCACCAATGCAGCAAAAATACCCAGTGCCAGCACGATACCCCAGACCATGTCGTACGCCCCGGTTTTTGTATAGATATAGCCGCCCAGCCATACGCCCATGAAACTGCCTACCTGATGCGAGAAGAATACAAAGCCCGACAACATGGACAGATATTTCACGCCAAAAATGCCAGCAATGATGCCATTCGTCAGTGGCACGGTAGACAGCCATAACAGACCAAGAGCCGCAGAAAAAGCATAAATGGAATATGAGGATAAAGGTGCCAGCAGGAAAAGGCCTATGACTACCGTGCGCGACAGGTAAATCGTCGACAGCAGGTAAGGTTTGGAAAACATGCCCCCCAGTTTGCCGGCGTAATACGACCCAAAGATATTGAACAAGCCTATCAGTGCCAGGGCAAAGACGGCGACATTGGGGTCAAGAATGCCCTTGTCTTTCAGATAAGCAGGCATGTGCACGCCAATGAATACCACCTGGAAACCACAAACGAAATAGCCCGCTACCAGCAGCAGGAAAGGTTTATAGGCAAAGGCTTCCCGTATTGCCTGGCTGATACTTTGCTGTGGCCCGGTTGCCTGTTCCAAAGCGGGCTCACGTAATTTCCAGGCCATCGGCAGCATGACGATAACGACCAGGGCGGCCAGCATGTAAAACGCATTTTGCCAGCCAGTGTGTCCTATCAGTTGCTGCTCAATCGGCATCATCACAAACTGGCCGAACGAGCTTGCTGCTGAAGAAATACCAAATGCCCATGAACGTTTTTCCAGCGGTGCGGTGCGCCCGATAATGCCGCTGACAGCACCAAATGAGGTACACGCCAGTGCCGCGCCGATCAGCACACCCGTACCCAGAATGAATACAGTCGGCTGATCTATGAAAGCCATCCATAGCAAACCACCTGCATACAGGAAGGCCCCCAGCACCACCATTTTCATGGTGCCAAAACGGTCTATTGCCATACCCGCAAAAGGCCCAAACACCCCCCACATCAGGTTTTGCATGGCCATCGCCATCGAATACGTTTCCCTGGTCCAGCCATGCGCCTGCGAAATGGGTTGCATCCACAGGCCAAAGCCATGCCTGACCCCCATGGCCAGCGTTAAAACGAAACCGCTGGCAATCAGCACGGTTTTAAGGTCAGGGCTGCGTTGAGTAGTCATGGTCATATGCACTTCAGAAATAAGGAAATACGTAAATTCAACTTAGTGTAGTGCAAACTGAAAAACCATGTGGACTGTTGCTTCGACCATGACATGACCGGTCAGTGTCAAGCTGGGTGATATGGCGCCACAGCATCAGGCTTCCAGTGGCAAGGTCAGAATAAACCGCGTACCCAGGCCAGGTATGCTTTCTACCTCAATGTTGCCATGCATGATGGATGTCGCCAGATTATGGACGATGCTCAAGCCCAGGCCGCTGCCGCCATGGCCCAGTTTGGTCGTGAAGAAGGGATCAAAAATTCTGCGCAAATCGCCAGTTTCTATGCCCTGGCCATTATCTGAAAAAACCAGTTGCACCTGACCATCCGTGGTCTTGTGTGCCCGCAATTGCATCTTGCCGTTTTCCCTGTGTTCAAATGCGTGCAACAGAGCATTGTTGACGAAGTTGTTCAATATCTGGCCGTAGGGGCCAGGATAACTGTTCATCTGTATATCGTCAGGAATCTCGATATCAAGCGTATGGCCGCGTTTGTGGATCAGGCTATGCAGCGTGCGTACAACTTCCATCGTCGTTTGCTTGAGGTTGAAAGTCCGGCGATTCTGGCTGGTCTGGTCTGCGGACACCTGCTTGAAGCTGCTCACCAGATCGCTGGCGCTCATCAGATTGCGGACTAACAAATCATTGGCATTGTTGATTGTTGCAGAAAAATTATTCAGGTCCGAACGTTTCAGGCTATTTTCATCAAGCTTTTTCAGAAAAATGGCCGATTGTTCTTGCAAGGTAGTGGCCGTCAACAGACTATTGCCTATCGGGGTATTCAATTCGTGGGCAACACCGGCGACCAGCGCCCCCAATGCTGCCAGTTTTTCCTGGGAAACAAGTATTTGCTGTGCCTTCAGCAATTGCTGGTAGGTATCTGCATTTTCTATGGCAATCGCAGTGTAAGCCGACAGCATGGTCGCAATGTCCAGATGAACACGCTGGAAAGCATTTTTCTGTGTACTCTGGATAGCAATCACGCCTGTTGTCCTGTGCTTGATGATCAGCGGCGTATAGATATGCGACAAGGGGATGATTTTCTCATCTTCAGAAAAATAGGCACTGTCAACCGTCAGTTTATTGAGGCCCGCAGCGCTGATGAAATTTTGATATTCAGTGTGGATATCACTGATGAAAATCTCTTTTTGATGCTTGATGCACCAGACCGAAAGCAAATCCTCGTCCCTGGCGTCACGCACATACGGCAACATGCGGTTGCCGCGTAAGATGTTACAGGGAAACTCTATGCTTTCCTGTGCGGGGCGATACAGGCCTACGGCAAAAACTTCCGCCCCCATCAAGTCGTGCACATGCCGGTACAGGATTTCGATGATGGTTTCCCTGTCCAGGCTGGAAGTGATTTCCCTGCCGATTTCACTCAGACGAAAAATCAGGCTATGGGCGTCCTGCAATTGCGTGGCTTGCTGTTGTAATTGCGCTGTACGTGCACTGACCCGTTCCTCCAGTTCTTTCTGGATTTTGGCATGCTCTGCATGACTCAGGGCCTGCTGTACCAGCACAGCGATATGGCTGCCAAACAAGACTTCGTCGCGTGACCAGTGTCGTGTCGTTCCGCTCTGGGCAAAGCACACTGTTCCGGCACATTTGCCGTGCAGGCGCACTGGGATGGCCATGAAAGAAACGATAGATGCCAGCTGCTCTGCTCCAAACAGCATCGCTATTTCGCCCACGGCAGCAGGCGTTTGCCCGGCATGTGAAATGAGGCTTGCCTCATTTTGTTCCAGTGCCTGCATTAACCACGGCAAACGGCTGGTTTCAAGCCGCATCTTTTCGTCTGCCAGGTGCAGTCCAGCCTGGGCATGGCAGTGTAATAGCGAGTGATTTTCGTCGAGCAGCCAGATCACTGAAAACCCGGCATCCAGAATGTCCAGTGCATTTGTGGCTATCAATTGCAGGGCGACCGCTGGTTCTGCCTCTTCCAGCAAGCGATTTGAAGACAGGTCCAGCAAGCGCTCTATCGCTGGCTTTTGTGAAAAGACACCTGTCATCTGTATTCCTCAAAAAGCAGGTAAAACTGCATTTCAACGCTGGCCAGATGTTGATGCCCTGGCGTGTCCTGTGCGCCAACATCGATCATTGGGCAGGGAACTGAAGCCCGATTCGTTTGTCCGAAAACGGCTAGAACACGCAGCCGCTCTCGCGTATAACTACACCTGAAGATAGTAAAACAAATTGACAGAGGGGTGGCGTATTTTTACCTGCCCCGACAATCCCAGAGTGGCAGCGATGGAACAAACACAAAACCAGAACAAGATTTTCCCTGAAGCAGGTGATGGCCTGACGCAAAAACAATGCTATTACCGCGCACTGGCGGCAAAGGACAGTCGCTTTGACGGCATCTTTTTTACCGGTGTAAAGACCACGGGTATTTATTGCCGTCCGGTCTGCGGGGTAAAAACCCCGCGCGAGTCGTCATGTGAATTTTTTAACAGCGCGGCAGCGGCAGAAGCCGCCGGTTTTCGCCCTTGCCTGCGCTGCCGGCCAGAACTGGCACCGTATGCGCTGCAACAGAATCTCGCCCACGCGGTCTGGCAAAGAATAGCCGATGGTGCTTTGAATGAAACCGATCTTGAGCATTTTTCAGAACAGGTAGGTTTGTCGTCACGCCAGCTGCGCCGCGTCATGTTGCAGGAGTTTGGCGTCACGCCGGTAGAACTGGCACAAACCCAGCGCCTTCTGTTTGCCAAAAAACTATTACAGGAAACCCAACTGGGCATGGCTGAAATTGCCTTTGCCGCTGGTTTTGGCAGTGTACGCCGCTTCAATGCCCTGTTTTCTGAACGTTATCAAATGGCACCAGGCTCGATACGGCGTGCTTCTGATGCCGGTGGTGATGGTGTCGGCCTGCGCCTTGCTTACCGTCCACCTTATGCCTGGGACGCAGTGATCGCTTACCTCGCGGGCCGTGCCATGCCCGGGCTGGAAGCCGTGATAGAAGAAAAGGGCGGCAAAGCCTATGTACGCAGCGTGCGCCTGGATGGCATTGATGGCTGGTTGAAAGTCGCTCACTTGCCAGACAAGCAGCAACTCAGCCTGCAAGTTGCGCCTGCGCTGACGCCAGTACTGATGCCCTTGATGGCACGTGTCAGGCAGCAGTTTGATGTGGAAGCCAATCCGGCCGTCATCCAGAGCCATCTGGCACTGGACAACGTGCTGGCTACACAAATCGCCCTGACGCCGGGTTTGCGGGTGCCAGGTGCATTTGATAGTTTTGAACTGGCCATTCGCGCAGTGCTGGGCCAGCAGGTCAGCGTGGCGGGGGCCACCACGGTGGCTGGCCGTCTGGTTATGCGCTTTGGCACGCCAGTGACGACACCGTTTGCGGCGGTCACCCATCATTTTCCTTCACCGCAAACCATCGTTGGTTTGTCGATAGACCAGCTGGCTGGCATAGGCATACCCGGTGCGCGTGCGGCAACCTTGCAGCATATTGCCCAGTTTGCGCTCGATGGCGGTTTGCAGCGCAAGCCGGCAGGCAGTTCGGATGAAACCGTCGCCAGATTGAAAACCGTGCGCGGCATCGGCGAATGGACAGCGCAATATATCGCCATGCGCGCCTTGCGGTTTTCTGATGCCTTTCCGGCAGGCGACTTGGGTTTGCAAAAAGCGGCTGCGCAACTGGCTGATCCGCCTGAAACCCGTTTCACAGAAAAACAATTGCTGAGCCGTGCCGAACCCTGGGCACCATGGCGCGCCTATGCCGCGTTATTGCTGTGGCAATCCCTCAAGTAATATCAAGTAATAGCTACGCTTATTAAAAATGGAGAGAATCATGCACTACATCAATATGACAAGCCCGGTAGGCACGCTGTTGCTGGCGGCTACTGATATAGGTCTGGCAGGTGTTTATTTTGAACATCACAAGCATTTTAAAGGCAGCGAAGGCTGGCACCTGAACCCTGAACATCCTGTCTTGTTGCAGGCCAAACAGCAATTGGACGAATACTTTGCCGGCGAGCGGCAAGTCTTTGATATACCGCTTGATCTGTCTGCCGGCACCGCATTCCAGCAAGAAGTCTGGTCAGCCTTGCGTGAAATCCCTTTTGCCACCACCCAGAGCTATGCGTGGCTGGCGCAGCATATACAGCGTCCACACGCTGTCCGGGCGGTGGGAGCAGCGAATGGCCGTAACCCGGTGTCCGTTATCATCCCCTGTCATCGTGTCATAGCCAGTTCCGGCGCACTGACCGGTTATGCCGGTGGCCTGGAAAATAAGCAGGTATTGCTGGAACTGGAAGCGAGGGCAAGCAATAAACAAGTTTATGGGAGTTCTCAAAAGCAATTATTCAGTCTGGCCTGAGGTAGACGCTAATCGTATATGAAATGTCATTTAAGTAATTTTGGTGCGATGCACAAAAAGTGCTTGACCTTTTGAATTCTGCGTGTAAAATCGTGTTTGTTGCGGTGCACCATTGAAGAAATTATGGAAGGCGCTGCCGATATGTTAATTCCACCTAATTCCTTTTACCGGAGAATGTTATGACGACCAATACACCAGAACAATTTATCGCTACAACCAAAGCTAACCTGGAAGCCCAATTCGCTTCCCTGACTTCCCTGAACAAAAAAGCATTTGAAGGCCTGGAGCAGTTGTTTGCCCTGAACGTCAATGCTGCCAAGGCAAGTTTCGAAGAAGGTACTGCTGCCGCCAAACAACTGTTGGGCGCTAAAGACCCACAAGAATTTTTTGCTTTGACTGCTGCACAAGCACAACCAAATACAGAAAAAGCACTGGCTTATGGCCGTCACCTGGCAAGCATCACAACAGCGACACAACAAGAATTCACTAAAGCAGTTGAAGCGCATATCGCTGAAACCAATACTAAAGTGATTTCCCTGATCGACGAAGTGACAAAAAATGCACCAGCCGGTTCCGAACAAGCTGTAACAGCATTGAAATCTGTTGTTGGCAACATCAACGCAGGTTACGAGCAGTTGTCCAAAACAACCAAGCAAGCTGTTCAGACTCTGGAAGAAAACCTGAGCAAAGCAACTCAGCAATTCACACAAGCTGCTGAAAAAGCAACTGCTAAAAAGAAGTAATCCCTGAGCCATGATCTGTTTCAGCAATGAAACAGATCAGACACCGGACTTATTTCAAGACAAAACCCCGCAAGAAGCTTGCGGGGTTTTGTTTTTTCAGCCTGATTTTCCAGGCTGGCGTAATAAGTAAATCAGATACAGCACGACACAGGCACCGTCAAAAAACGCGGCGACATGCAAACCTTGCAAAGCCGGTTCTGACCAGTTCAACATGACCATGGCGACCAGGCCCAGTTTTTCTGCGTCAGCCGCCATTAAAATCGCCTGACGTGCCTGGGTATGCCGTATGGCGTAGAGTATCAATGCCCCGACCACAAACGCCATCAGACCCCAGTGACGGGCAAAGAACAGGCCGGTTACGTCACCAACCTGCATGCCAGACGCCTGCAGGAACAAAGTTGGCGCGACAAATTGCAAGCCTGCCAGCATGGTGCCTATGCCACTGACGTACAAGATAATGCGTATGGTTTTCTCGTTCATGTCTACCTCCCGGTTTCTGCCACTCTTTTAGCCGATAGTGCACCGTATCATCATATCCAGAATAGATAAACGACAACAGTACTTTTGGCGTCTGTTTGGGCAAATGCCTGTCTTTGTGCCAGTAGTGGTAAGCTAGAGGATGTAATCTATTCTGCAAAATCCGTTCGATCAACTTAAGCTCTCAGATCTTTCACACCCTGGGTTAGAACCGGGGACAAAACAGGAGAATTCACATGCAAGACGTCGTAATCGTAGCTGCAGGCCGCACGGCAGTAGGCAAGTTTGGTGGCTCTTTGGCAAAAATCCCTGCTTCTGAACTGGGCGCAATCGTCATCAAGGCCCTGCTGGCGAAAACCGGCCTCAGTGGCGATGTGATCAGTGAAGTGATCCTTGGGCAGGTACTGACAGCAGGGGTAGGCCAGAACGCGGCACGCCAGGCTGTCATCAAGGCTGGTTTGCCAAATATGGTACCGGCATTCACCATCAATAAAGTCTGTGGCAGCGGCTTGAAAGCAACGCATCTGGCGGCGCAATCCATCAAGGCGGGTGATGGTGACATCATCATCGCCGGTGGTCAGGAAAACATGAGCGCATCACCACACGTGCTCAATGGTTCGCGTGATGGTTTCCGCATGGGTGACGCCAAACTGGTCGACACCATGATCGTTGACGGTTTGTGGGATGTATATAACCAATACCACATGGGTATCACCGCAGAAAACGTCGCCAAGAAATACGGTGTCACGCGTGAAGAGCAGGATCTGTTTGCCCTGGCATCACAAAACAAGGCAGAAGCTGCGCAAAAAGCCGGCAAGTTCAAGGATGAAATCATCCCGGTTGAACTGGTCAGCAAAAAGGGTACGACCGTATTTGACAGCGACGAATTCATCAAGCATGGCACCACACTGGAATCGCTGGCTGCATTGCGCCCGGCCTTCGACAAGAATGGCACAGTGACGGCCGGTAATGCGTCCGGCCTCAATGACGGTGCCGCCGCAGTTGTCATGATGACTGCCAAAAAAGCCGAAGAACTGGGCCTGCCGGTACTGGCCCGTATCAAGGCTTATTCTTCTGCCGGTGTCGACCCTACCATCATGGGCATGGGCCCGGTACCTGCTGCACAGTTGTGCCTGAAAAAAGCGGGCTGGACACATCAGGATCTGGATCTGATGGAAATCAATGAAGCCTTTGCTGCACAGGCGCTGGGTGTCAACAAGGAAATGGGCTGGGACACCAGCAAGATCAACGTCAATGGCGGCGCGATTGCCATCGGCCATCCTATCGGTGCATCAGGTGCGCGTATCCTGGTCAGCCTGATCCATGAAATGATACGCCGCGATGCCAAAAAAGGTCTGGCGAGCCTGTGTATTGGTGGTGGCATGGGTGTGGCGCTGGCGATAGAACGTTAAGCCAGACTGAACAGCCAGATGATTGACCCTGCTGGTTTTTTCAGCAGGGTTTTTTTATTGCCTGTTTTTCTATCATCAAAAAATATGACGCTGTGGACTGACTTGCTATCTGATTGAAACCAGGTTTGCCACAAACTTATGCATCAAAACTGAGTGAATTCCTGTTTTGCCTTGGGTACCTGCTTGCGCATCCTAGGAAATAAGCCGCAAATTAAATGCGCGTTCAACAAACCAGACCAGCGCGATGATGACGATCAGTATCGAGCCTGCCTGCACGATGGCACGCTGATACAACCAGTGGCGGCGGAGTAAAAAAGCCAGTGGCAGAAATGCAGCGACTATCGTCAACTGCCCAATTTCCACGCCAAGATTAAAACCCACCAGTGCCAGCACCAGGGCAGATTGCGGCAAGCCCAGATCCGCCAGTACGCTGGCAAAGCCAAACCCGTGTATCAGGCCAAAACTGAATGCGACCAGCCAGCGACGCCCCTGTATGAGTGGGAACAGGTTATTCAAAGCTGCCAGTATCACCGATGCGGCAATCGCTGATTCGACGAGGCGCGATGGCAGCGAAATCATATTCAAAGCGGCCAGCGTCAGCGTGATCGAATGCGCAAGCGTGAACGCTGTGACGATTTTCAATACATCCATGGCCGCCGTCTTGAAATTGGCCGCTGCCTCCCATTTACCCATCCTAAATACCAGTACCGCTGGTAACAGCAAAGACAGCAAGAACAATATATGGTCGAAACCTATCCAGATATGCCAGACGCCATGTACGAGATAATCGGTAAATTGTTGTAGCTTGTTGACCTCTGATACCGTCAATGTCTGGCTGCTGTTTTCCGGGCTGAAGATGGCGGTGACATTGTGACCATCCTTGTTCACCAGCCGCAACAGCCCCTTGTGTTGAAGATCGATGTCAAAAAACAGCTGGTACTGGACCGTGATTTTATCGGCGCTGCAAGGGCTGTCAAACATCAGCACGGTATAGGCACCATCGCTATGCTGGTCTATCAGTTGCGCGCCTGCTGTCAGCGGACAGGCTGTATCACCGGCAGTCAGTTTCAGTCTTGCCAGCGCGTAGGCGGCGATATCGGCATGTTTGTTGCGCACTTCATCCCAGGTCAATTCGCCGTTACCATCTTCATCGAGCCCGATGGCGAAATCAAGGTCACGCAGGGCGATGTCCCACTGGCCATGTATGCCTGATTGATCTGTATGCAGGGTCAGGTAACTGTCGCTGGGTTTATGGGCATGCGCAGGCAGGCTGAACAGGCTCAAGAGCAGGCTGAGGAACAGTGCCTGCAACAAGCCGGAGCAGGATACTTTGAAGACAGGCATCATGGTTTCGCTTCCAGTTTGGCCAGCACGGTTTTCAAACTGCTGTCCTCCAGTTTATTTTGTTTTAACCACGCAATGGCTGGTGCTGCCGCCTGCGGATTTTGTGCCGCAGCTGCCTCAAGCAAGATGCGCAGGTCAGCCACCTCCTTCTGGATGTCCCAGTTCAGCAGTGCCAGTTTCAATGCAGCAGCAGGGCGGTTTTTTAATTGCAGTTCGTAGCGTGCCTGTTCGCGCTGGTGCACAGTGTCACCGCGCAGGATGGCGGCGTCAAAACGTTGGTCAAGCAGTCTGATTTGTTCTGCCGCAGCCGGAGATTGTTGTGCCTGCAGGGCCAGTGCATAACGCAACAACAGTGCGTCGACTCTGGTCTTGTTTTTTAACAGTGTCACGACTTCAGCCGGCCTTTGCTGGTCCAGCAAGAAATCGGCATAGGACCCCAGCAAATAACTGTCTGGTACAGCCAGTGTCAGGGCTTTTTTATACCAGTCGTCAGCAGTTTTTGCATCACTCAGCCGGGCCGACATTTCAGCCAGCAGGGTGGCGACCCAGATTTTTGTACCGCTATCCGTATCGGTACTTTTTTTGTAGGCGGTACTCAGCGCTGTATAGCTGCTGGCGGCCTCACCGTTGAGGCTGCCGACATTGTGCAGGCAGGTCAGCGTGATCAATTCCTGTGCCAGCGGGTATAAATGCATGCAACTGGCCTTGGCCTGGGCGAACTGACCCTGCACCTGCAATACAGTGGCACGCGTCAGCCAGGCCTGGGCATTGTTCCTGTCCTGCTTCAAGACGCTGTTGAGGTCGGTCAGCGCAGCGGGAAACTGGTGCGTACTTTGCAATATGGTGGCACGCAATACCAGTACTGATATCGGTGGGGCGGGCAGGTTCCACCAGGGTTTCAATGCAGCCTGGGCATAGCCCAGATAACGCGGGTCACCATCATTGCGGGCAGTGTTGATATACGCTTGCGCCAGTTCTGCCGCTATCTCATGGTCGCCCGGCTTTTCTGCCAGACGTTTGCGCAGTTGGGCAAATTCACGTTGTACCGGATCGGTGCGCAGGGGGAGTTGTTCCAATACCTGTTTGCCATTACTGGGAATAAACGGTGTTGCCTGCGCGCATGAGCCCACCATGCTGAGTGAGATCAGCAAGGCAAAACAGGTAAAACCGGATTTCAGCTTTGAGTGCATAGGGAAACATTGGTGAAATGAGTTCTGCATCAAGCCGGATAAAGTTCCAGAGAGCTGCATTTTTAAATTTGGGGGCCCAGCCATTTGTATAAATACAAATTGCCGGGCCCGGTCTTATTGCTGCATTGGTTTCGTTACTTTGACTGAGCCAGCCTGATTCAGGTGATCGTCGCCGGTTCAGTCGTTTCCGGCACCGTCACCGTGGCCGAATCGATCGCCTGCGGTTCTGCCGTGTCCGAACCCGCCCCAATCAGGTTGAGCACGTATTGCGTAAATGTATCGATAACGGATGTACCTGGTGTGGTGGTACCGGTGCCTGTTCCGGTAGATGGGGCAGTCGTGCTGGTGCTGGAACTTGAACTGCCACCGCAGGCCGCCAGCATGAGCGTCAGCACGGTGCCGGCGATCATGCAATAGTGTTTTGCTTTCATCATTTTTCCTTGAAAGTGTTTAACTTCGTCTGATGTTGAACTGAGTTTGTTCTGATGTTGGTCAGATTAACGTTTCAACGCACCAGCTATCGGTGTTTTCAGGTAAGGGAAGCTGTTGTCAAAGAAGCTGCTGTCCAGATAAGCACCATCGGTAAAGTCTATCGCGCCAGCGGGTGCATCAGCAGGTACGCAACCTATGCTCAGTACACACAGACGGCCCATGACGACGCGCAAGGCGATATCAACAACGTCATCACCAGGGCGGCGACCGTTCGGGAAACCCGCATTGTCACCAGCGATGACACCCAGACGATTCTGCGAGGCGCTGACAGGTGTGGTCGTGTTCAGGCGCAGCATTTCAGACGGGGTGACCGTGGCTGGTTGATTGACACCCTTGATACCAGTCAGGAAAGCAGCAACCAGATCATTACGCGGGAAGTTGGTAGGGGCTTTGACACCAGCACTGCCAAACAGGACTTCGACCAGGGCTGGCAGGGTCGGGTTGGTCACATAGGTCAGGAACTGCGTATCACCGCTAGGTTTGCTGTGATTGAACTGATCCTTGTCTTTGAGGCCGATGACCACTTCATTCACCAAAGGCATGCCCAGACGTGAAACCTGCGTCCATGCGCCGCCTTCCTTGGATGCTGTGCCTGTATTTGGTGTCGGATTGATGGCACGGCCCTGACGCAGGCTGGCGGTCGTCCAGCCGCCGATGACGGCTTCCTTGCCATTGGTCAGGCAGGCTGTCGGCACTTCCATTTCAATTGCCGTGATATTTTTCAGGGCCAGATCATCATGGCCGGATTTTTCTGCATTCGGGTCGAATGCCGTGGCAGGTGCCTTGATATTGATCAGATCAAAAGTTTCGCCCAGATTCACCACGAACGGGTCTTTACGCTGGCCAACAAATACCTTGCCTGGCGTAGAGCAGCCTGGGATATTAACTGCAAATACATGCTTGGCGGCATAACCGGCATAGTCAGGGATGGATTTATTGCCGATATAGTCGACCGGCTTGTCAAAGGTGGTGGAACCCGTTGCCGCATTCGTCACGGCCTGGCGTGTACCTGTGCGGCGGTCGCCCGTCACCATGGTGACCGTGTAGGTTTCACGTACATTCAGGCCAGCTGGATTAACACCATCAATCGCACCGCCATTGATGACCAGGGGGATGGAGACTTTTTTGCCACCCACCGTAAACTGCGCATCATTATTGGTATTGGTAAAGCGGAACTGGAAAGTCAGATGTTCTTTGCCATCACCGACATTGTCGATATGGATTTCATACAGGGCATCCGGGTCCAGGGAGAAGTAATTCGGGCCGCCGTAGGCATCTTGCAGGGGGGAGTAATTGGCAATCAGGGTAGTAAAGGCAGCGCGGTTGGCTTCATAGCTGCGGAACATATAGAAATCAGCAGCGTCGACCTTCGGGTGGCGGGTAATGAAGGGCGCTTCACGATGGCTGGATGCCTGTGCGGGCAACGCGGCGATGCTGCTTAAACTTCCAGCGGTGACTAGGGCGAGCAAAATCTTGTTATTGAACCTTGATGTTATATGTCTCATGACCAACTCCTGATTGTGGGGAAAGAATGACAGTTTTTACTACCAAAAAACGCTACGGGCATTCTTGATACGCAGGCAATCACAATTTGGATGCAGTTATTTAAAGAAATCACACAATTATTTTTATTGCCATGTTTTGACGTTTCTTGTCTTGCTTTTAAGAAAGTGTTTGCGTTGCGTGAAGAGCGTCGCATAGAAGAAGCACCGCAAGCCTATAAACCCATAGGCCCCGTGATTGCTGCGCAGGAAACTGCCGGCCTGATCCAGGCCGCAGTCAAACTCAGGTCATGGGTGACGTTCAAGGCCTGATCCTGATAGCCCGGGTTGACAACCTGGGGCTATTTTCATTCACAATTCCCTGAAACGCCGTTTCAATTCCATGCTCAAGGTCATGAATTCTGGTGTGTTTTCCATATTCGTATGCCAGGCGAGGCCACGTTCTATCAGGTCGTAACGGTATTTGATGTGGGCACCGGCGATGGCTTTGCCGTCCTTGTCATGATCACGACCCAATAGCCAGATGGTATCGGCAATGGTGATGCAGGCATCGATATCATGGCTGACGACGATGATGGTGTTCAATTCATCCTGCGTGGATATCTTCAGTATGGTGTCGCAGACTTTCGATTTTGCCAGTGGGTCCAGGCCGGAAAAGGGTTCATCCATCAGCAGGAAATGTTCACTGCACAGTGTTTGCTGGGCAATCGCGATACGCTGGCGCTGGCCGCCTGACAATGCTGCCGGATAGCAAAAGGCCTTGTCGGCAAGATCAAAATCTTCCAGCAGGCTGATAGCCCTGGCTTGTGCCTGTGCCTTGTTGCGGGTCTTGTGACTGGCGGCGACCATCAGGTTACCCAGCACGGTGCGGTGCGCCAGCAAGGGGTAGTTTTGTGCCACGACACCCACTTCGCCGGGAGTGACCGGAGTCTTTTTGCCATTCAGGAAAACCCCGCCTGAATCTGGTTTTTGCAAACCGGCTATGCAGCGGAACAACTGGGTTTTACCTATGCCCGATGGGCCCAGCAGGCAAACCACCTGACCCTGATGGACACCATCCCTGATCAGGTTATCGATATGGGCGCTGACATTGCTTAAGACCGGGCCGTCGTGACTGACACAGACCTGCTCTATGCTGAGCAGGCGTGCGCCTACACTATAAGGCAATGGCGGTAGCGAGGCCGCCAGGGATAAGTAAGGTGTGGCATTCATTATGTAGTCTCGTTCTTGTCAAACCTGGTGTAAGGGCAGATGACATCACGCAATTTGCGCAACAGATAATCCTGCCCCAGGCCATAGGCGAGTATGGTGATCTGTATGGCAAACACGGCACTTAGCTGGAAATAGCGGTTCTGGTTCAACAGTAATGTACCGATACCACCTTCAGAACGTGCGAGGCCTTCCACCATGGTGAGCAGGGTCCAGCCTATGGCGGCGTTTTGCCTGACCAGATCCAGCAAAGTGGCTGATTTGCCCAGCACCACCAGTTCATAAGTAATGCGCCAGTTGCGCATGCCCAGGGTCTTGCAATGATCTATTGCCTGTTGCGGTATGGTCTGCACTTCTGCCATCAGTGCCGTCACCATCATTACCGTGGTGCCAAAGGTCAGCAGTGCCAGTTTCAATTCATAGGCGTCGCCAGTGAGGAGCATGAACAGATAACTCAAACCTGCAAAACCAAGAAAGCGCAACACAGAGGTAAAGCGCGCCAGTGGCAAAAATACGGGGGCCGTGCTGGCTGTGGTGATCAGCAGGGCCAGGCCGGTAGATAGCAACAGTGACAGCAACAAAACCTGAATGCTGGCCCATAGCTCGGTCAGCAAATTCTGTTGCGCCTGCATCTGCAACCAGGCGTGCGCAATGTCCTGTGGGCCGGGCAGGACTTTGGCATTACTGAAACTCCACAGCAGTGCCGCAACGACCAGCTGTACCGCCAACAGACTGCGCGCTGCACCAAATGGTGAATAGGGCAGGAAGGCATTTTTGATACCGGTATTGAAATGGATGGACATGATGCCTGATGTTGAATATGGTGCAGGGACTATTGCTACTGCCCCTGCACCTTGCTGTCACGATGCTGCAAGTGACTTACTCATTGCTGGTCTTGATCAGTGCCACTTCGACGCGGCGGTTGTGGGCACGGCCTTCTGCGCTATTGTTGTCGGCTATGGGCTGACTATCACCAAAGGCGCGCACGCGTATGCGGCCTTCAGGAAATTCTGATGCTGCATTGGCTTGCAACCAGTTGCGTACTGCATCAGCACGTTTTCTCGACAAAGTCAGGTTGGCATCGGCATTGCCTATCTTGTCGGTATGACCGCTGATCTGTATCGCCAGGCCGGACACTGCCATCTGATTGAGCAAGGCTTCCAGGGTTTCTGCCGCTTCCGGTTTGAAACTGGCTTTGCCGGTTTCAAATTCTATCGCCCAGTTGCGTTTGGCAAAGGTTGCCAGTGCCGGTGCATTCTGGTCAAAACGGGGTGTGTCAGCACGTGCACTGGTGGTTTTCGCAGTCGCAGCCAGGGCTTTCAGGTAGCTGGTGTTGACCACTTTGTCATAGGCAATGACAGCGGGCATATCGTCGGGGTAATATTGTTTTGCGATATCGCCAAAGACGTTATAGACACGTTGATATAAGTTGTCATTGCCATTCAAACCGAACAGGAACTGGTTATCAGCCAGATTGCTGGAGGTGGAACCACCAAGGCGTATGTCCAGGCCCTTGCGGTCTTTTTCTACGACACCTTTGTAATACTTCATCCACCATTGCGCAGTTTCTTCTTTCGCTACCTTGGCAACAACGGCGCTGGCTTTCAGCAATTCAGCATCACTGCTGCGGATAGCGTCCGTTGCTTCAAAGGCAGCTGCCAGCAGGTTTTTGACATATTCAGGATTTTGCGCCATCCATTGACGATTACCGATGATGGTCGCAGGCATCTGCCACATATATTCGCGGGTGGACGCCACTGCTGCCAGGCCACCCACTTCACGTGCTACCTTGACGTCACCTGGTGTCCAGGTGGCCGTGCCGTTCTGACATACCTTGCGGCGTTCGCCAGTAGCTTTGCCGTTGCGTATCACAGGGCGTACTTCACAGGCACCCTGGTTGGCGGCAGCGATGAGTTTTTCATCCGATTCGGCAAACGAGGCGACGCTGACAAAATTGATGGCGTCCGCGTCATAAGTTTTCACGTCAGGATTGACGGGGATTTTATTGTCAGCAGCATATTTCATGCAGATATTCCAGTCACCATCGCGCAATACGGCACCGATCAATGAGCCACGTGCTTTCTGCGGATTGGTTGCCACTTCGGCGGGTAACATGCATTTGTCTTCACCACGGGAGTAACCGAGTGCACCTATCACTTCCAGTTGCTGGCCCAGTTTGTTCATGCTTTCCTGCGCAGCAGCGAAATAGCCGGGGCCACCATCACCCATGATGACGACAAAGGCCGCACCTTTATCGGGATAGGCAATACCCTTGGCAACTTCACCGGCAAACACGGCTTGTTCAGCCAGCATTTGCGCATAATCATCCTGGCGCTCAAGCTTCAGGTGTACACCATGTTTCTCCATCAGACTGCCGCGTGCCGTGCTGGCATCTCCATTGGCATAGTGGATGGAAGCTTCAGCATTCCAGGGCAATATCAGCATTTTCGCTTCATAGGCTGTAGTGGCAGGTGCCAGTGTAAACGCTGCGCTGCTATTGTCTGCATTGACAGCGTTCGCTGCGTTGGCAACCGGTAAATCAATGGTGCCGGGAACGGCAGTTTTGCTGTTCCAGATTTTCAGGCTGCCATTGTGTTTGATATAGGTATTCACGCCGTAGATGCTGGCACCGACAACGGCGGCAATCAATAACAGACGTGGTAAAGGCTTAAGCATATTTTTCTCCTTGTAGATGCTTGTCTTGCTTCAGTGGATGGCGGCTGGACACTCCATACGCCATGCCAGTTTCATTGCTGGTCAAACCATTGTTTTGGTGATGGTTTGCGGTAGTTGCTATCTTTGCTGCTGTTAGTGTTGTCAGGGCTGGCGGAGTTGGCAGGATGCGTATGACCCGCATAACTACCCTCAATGATCAGCCGCTTCTGGTCTGCACCCAGCAGGATGGAATCGCCACGTTTTTCCCATTCCTCTATCATCTTCATGGCACTGGCTTCATACACGCCGTTTTGTAAATCTATCGTGCTGACAAAGGAATCTGACAAACGGACGAAGTCTTCGATTTCACCTATCTTCATTGCATAATCATTGGCCAGGTATTCATTCGCCATATCAAACATGGCACGTGCGTCAGGGTCACCATTGATGATGCTGCGTGCCGATTGGATGGCAGAATAGGCAGCATCAGTCATTTGCTTGCGGCGTTTTTTGACATCTATCTCGCGACGTATGTCCTTGATCAGGAACAGCGAAATTTCCTGGTATTTCACCAGCACCGAATACAGCAACTGCATCTTGGTCAGCAAATCCTGATAGGTGATATTGGCCTCTTGCATGCGGCCAGCCTGGCGTGACTCTTCAGCAATCACGATGGTCTTGCCAGCCTTGCTGGCTTCTTTCACCATCATCAAGGACTTGTTGCGCACGGTTTCATTGCTGCGTATTTCTTCCTGGCAGGCGCGTATCATCCCGGCCAGGCTGGCAATGCGTGTGTTCATGTTGCCCAGCTTCTTTTCCAGCTCAGATACATAGCTGTGCATGATGCCTATCGGATCGATTTCGACGAACAGACGGGTGATGGCACGCATCGCACTTTGATACAGGTAAGACCCCAGACGCCAGAAGCGGCGGTCTGTCACGACATAAGTAAAGGCAATGGCCGTCACACCCAATACGCCGGCATACAAAGTGTTTTCCAGCAGGGTGATAATTTTGGGCAGGCATTCATACAAGACATAGCCGGCTGCGCCAATTATGCTGACAGCGACGATCTGTCCGGTCACGCCTTCGGGACGTTCCCAAAAAGATTTGGGTTTATAACTAGAAGGCACGCCGGGTATATGTTCATTCATGATATTTCTCTCTTGGTGGTCTTTTGCGATGTTTCAGACTGTCACGCCCAGATGGCGCGTCACTCTTTGCTGGTCCGCTTCCAGACTTGCTCTCACGCTGGTTGCCGCAGTGCTGAAATCCTGTATGGTTTTTTCAATGGCACGTTTGCGCATTTCGGCTTCACGTTCCAGTTCAGCAGAGCGGGTTTGCTTGTGTTCCAGGTCTTCATTAATTTTCTGTATACGCAACTCAGTTTCCTTGCGCAGGTTTTCAATTTGCTGACGGCCCTGGCTTACTGCGCTGTTTAAAGCGTTTACTTCTGCAATGCGGGCATTGATTTCATCGTCTTCTGCGCTGCGCGACTGCCCCGCAAAGCGGGTCTGCTCTGCTGTCAGCACATCCATATGCGTGGCAATTGCCTGTACCACTTGCTCTACCGTGCGCTGCTGGGTTTTTTTCAGTACAGCGAAGGCAGAGCGGTAACGGGTTGCTTCATCCATGGGCAATTCTGCAAGTGCTTCAATGGCTTCTTTCAAAGCCGAGTAAGCAGTGGGTCTTTCCAGAATCAAGGCCAATAACTCTGCCGTCATGGCATTCGCTGGCTGGCTGTTTGGCGTGGCCGCGTCAGATTGCTTATCTGTTCTTTCTGTCACAGATATTTCCACGGCTGTGGTGCCTGCATTTTGTTGCGTGCGAAGTGGCGTTTCGTCCTGCCAGACCAGATCTTTTGCACCATGTAAAAGCCATGCTGCCAGGCCTTCTTTTCTATCGTTCATTTTTCTCTCCTTCATGTTTTTGCCATGAAAGAAGCTTAGCAACGAAGGCGTAAATGCTGAGTAATGACTTTTGCGATGAACGTAAACAGGAAGTAAACAAGACTGCAATCTGTGTGGTAATCGCCAGGCAGGATTACCGCTGTCGCTTGCTATTTTGAACTGCGCTATTCGGCAGGCTTGGTTTATACTGATTTTTATGAACCTGAAATCAACTGCAAGCGCAGAAAAGCAAGGTGGCAAGCTGCGCATTTATTTTGGTGCCACCAATGGCGTCGGCAAGACCTATGCAATGTTACAGGCGGCCCGTCAACAGCAAATGCTCGGCCGTAAAGTCTTGTTCGATATCGTCGCCGTGCAGGCGACAGAGGTACTTGCGCTGCAAACCGAGTTACTGGCCTTGTCAGGACAGGCTGGGTCTGACGGGGAAAGCCTGCCTGATTTCCAAGGGGTCTTGAAAGCCCCTCCTGATTTGCTGGTGATTGATGAACTGGCGCAAAGAAATTATGTTTTGCCGGAAGAAAAAGCGCAGCCAAATACGGCACGTTGGCAAGATGTGCGTGAGCTGCTGTCGGCAGGCATTGACGTTTATACGACCGTCAATGTACAAGACCTGGAAGGCTTGCACGCGGCAGTCACCGCCATTACCGGTGCGGCAGTCAATGCGACCATACCTGACGGCATGTTTGACAATGCTGATGAAGTGATCCTGGTCGATTTGCCTGTGGATGAATTGATCGCCCGTTTTCAGGCCGGTAAATTGCGCGGCGGTAGCGACGCTGTGCCGCAGCTTCGCAAAGGACATCTGATGGCCTTGCGTGACTTGGCAATCCGACGCCATGCTGACCGCAATAATGGTGAAAACCAGGTTGCCAAGATCGTACGCCGGCCTAAAGCTGACAAGTCAGCCATTCTCTCTAAGACGACCAGTACGCCTGTATCTGCCGGGCGCAAGCGTTACGCCTGGGCTGTCGCGGCAATCCTGGCTACGGTATTGATTGCCCTGCCTTTGCGCCCTTATCTGGATCCGGCAAACAGTGCCTTGCTGTTGCTGCTGGGCGTGTTTGCGGTTGCCATGCGGCTGGGACGAGGGCCTGCTTTACTGGCAAGCGTGCTGGCAGCACTGAGTTTCGATTTTCTGTTTGTCTCACCGCGTTATTCGTTCTGGATAGATGACTGGCAGTATCTGCTCACGCTGGTACTTGTGCTGGTAGCTGGTGTGATGGCTGCCAAGCTGACGGCTGATATCAGCGTGCAGGCGGGGGTGGCCGGATACCGTGAACTGCGTGCGAATGCCCTCAATGAATTTGCACGCGCCTTGTCTGCTGCCTTGCAGACAGAACAGATTTTTGATATCTGCCGCAATTTTATTGAAGACGCGTTTCAAGCCAAGGCCAGTCTGCTGCTGCCAAATGCAGAAGGCCGCTTGCAATATCCGGCGGTGTTCGGGCCAGAATATGACAACGTCGTCAATATGAGTGCGCTCGATATGGAAACCGCACAATGGTCATTTGACCATGCCGAGCTGACCGGGCCGACAAACGATGTGCAGTCCGGCATACTTTACCTGCCGCTGGTTGCCCCCATGCGTACGCGCGGTATACTGGCGATACAGGCTGATGTCAGGCACTGGATGCAGGTACCTGAACAAAGAAAGCATCTTGACACTTTCGCCGCCCTGGCCGCGATTGCGCTGGAACGTGTGCACTATGTTGACGTGGCCCAGGATGCGCTGGTCAGGATGGAGTCAGAACGCTTGCGTAACTCCCTGCTGTCGGCACTGTCACATGATTTGCGTACACCTCTGACATCGCTGGTGGGTTTATCAGAAGCCCTGTCCTTGTCAAAACCCGCGTTAGACCCCCAGCAGCATGAACTGGCAATGGCCTTGCGTGATGAAGCCTTGCGCATGAGCCGTCTGGTCAATAATCTTCTCGACATGGCGCGTATAGAAAGCGGTGAAGTCAAACTCAATCTGCAATGGCAGGCGATACAGGAAGTAACGGGCAGTGCAGTGCGTGCCTGTAAACTGTCATTGGGTCGGCACCAGATACAGGTCAGCATGGGTGAGCAGATACCATTGCTGCGTTATGATGCCGTGTTACTGGAGCGCGTATTATGCAATTTGCTGGAAAATGCCAGTAAATACACACCGTCAGGCACGATCATCACGATTGCCGCCGAAGTTGCCGACGGCATGCTGGTGGTCAGTGTTGCTGATGATGGCCCTGGTTTACCCGCTGGGCGCGAAGAAGCGATTTTTGAAAAATTTGCACGCGGTGAGCGTGAATCGGCGCAACCAGGCATGGGGCTGGGTTTATCCATTTGCCGCGCCATCATTGCCGCACATGGTGGCCGCATGCTGGCACGTCAGGCGCAGCAGGGTGGTGCCTGTTTTGAATTTTATTTACCGCTGGGCACAGCAGAAGACTTGCATGCCCTGGCCGCAATCGAGATGGAATAAGTTGGCATGAGTGAACCCTGTAATGTTGCCCTGCTGGTCGAAGATGAGCCGCAAATCCGGCGCTTTGTGCGTATGTCGCTGGAAGCAGAAGGCTGGCAAATACATATTGCCGAAACCATGATGCGTGGCCTCATTGATGCCGGTACCCGCAAACCTAACCTGATTGTCCTTGACCTGGGTCTGCCTGATGGCGATGGTCTTGATTTCATACGTGATGTGCGTAAGTGGTCACAGATACCCATCATCGTCTTGTCGGCCCGTGACGATGAAAACATCAAGGTCAAAGCACTCGATGCCGGTGCCGATGATTACCTGACCAAGCCTTTTGGCGTCGCAGAATTGATGGCCAGGGTAAGAGTGGTCATGCGCCGCCAGCGCCCCGGTGATGGCGATGGCACGCTACAGTTTGGTGACGTCAGGCTGGATCTGAAAGCGCATTTGGTGACCAAGGCCGGACAGGTGGTGCATCTGACGCCGACCGAATACCGTTTGCTGTCAGTGCTGGCAGCCAATGCAGGCCGTGTGGTCAGCAACCCGCAATTATTGCGCGAAGTCTGGGGGCCATCGCATACTGAAAATGGACATTACCTGCGCATTTTCATGGGGCGTTTGCGGCAAAAACTCGAAGATGAACCGAACCTGCCGCTGTATCTGCAAACCGAAACGGCTGTTGGCTATCGCCTGTTGCTGCCGAGCTGAAATAGAGGGGCCGGTCAGGCAATAAAAAACCCCGTCAGTATCATCTGGCGGGGTTTTTTTATTTGCAGGGCAAAACAGGTATCAACTGATATTAATGGATACCGTGCATTTTCTTTTCCATCCATTTATTCATGAGCATCAACACCACACCCGCAACAATCGGGATGAGCGTAAAGATCAGGAAGAAAGTGGATAAGGAATAGGTTTCAGAAATATGATCGATATAGCTGCCTGTGGAACCAGCAATTTTATTTGCAATGGCGGTGTTCAGGAACCACACGCCGAACATCAGGCCCAGCAGGCGTGGTGGCGCCAGCTTACTGATATACGACAGGCCAACTGGCGAAATGCAAAGCTCGCCCATGGTATGGAAGAAGTAGGCAGCAATCAGGAAGACCATGCTGACCGAAGCGGTCTTTGCACCGGCAGGGATGCTGGATGCACCATAAGACAGGGCGGCAAAACCCAGACCCAGTAAGATCAGGCCGACACCAAACTTGATCGGGCCGCTTGGCTTCCAGTATTTTTCCCACATCTTGGAAAACATCGGTGCCAGGATAACCAGAAAGAAAGAATTCAACACACCAAACCAGGTCGCAGGTACGCTGGATTGATCAAGAGCGAATTCACGCTGCAACATCCAGATCACCAGTACCCAGATCAGGCCGATACATATGACCAGCAAGGCATTCGATAGCAGATAGCGTTTTGCCGTACCTGCGAACAGCTTGATCAACAACCATGACAGGATAACGGTCGGTATCACTGTCATCAGACTGTTGACGATCTTGAACAGCATGCCGCTGGTACCAACCAGTGCGCGGTCGGTATAGTCAGAGGCGAAAATCGTCATCGAGCCACCGGCCTGCTCAAAAGCAAACCAGAAAAAGATCGTGAAGAAAGAGAATACGCAAATTGCTTTCAGACGGTCAGAGACGATATGGGGAGCAGCTTCTTCGACTTCAACAACATCCTTGCCTTGTTGCGACTTGGCCAAGCCAACATCGCCGAAAATGCCCTGGCCGAAGTAAAACTGGATCGCACCCAACAGCATGAAAGCACCTGCCAGACCAAAACCCATAGGCCAGGAAATTTTTTCACCAATATAACCGCACAGGAGAATACCGAAGAAAGCACCAGAGTTCACACCCATGTAAAACAGTGTGTAGCCACCATCACGGCCACCTTCATTGTCCTTGGTATACAACTGGCCAACGATGGCGGATATATTTGGTTTGAACAAACCTGTACCCGCTACCACCAGCGCCAGGCCGGTATAGAACATCGTTGGGGTATCAAACAACAGGCAGGCGTGACCGGCAGCAATGATAAAGCCACCCAGAACGACAGAGCGGCGGCTACCCAGTACCTTGTCGGCAATGTAGCCACCGAGAATAGGGGTCAGGTAGACCAGGCCGGTATACCAGCCATACAGGGCCGTTGCATCGGCACGTGTCCAGCCCCAGCCACCTTTGGCGGCACTGGTGACCAGGAACAAGACCAGCAGGGCACGCATGCCGTAGTAAGAAAACCGTTCCCACATTTCTGTAAAGAACAGCACAAACAAGCTATCCGGGTGACCCAGGATAGTGTGTGCACCTGGCGTTTGAATTTTGTTCAAAGTGCTCTCCATGATTTATTTTGTCTAAAAGAAGCTGGACCGCAAAATTTTTTTCAATGCGTATCCTGAAATGATCTGAATTGAGTCAATTCGGCGCGTAGCTTACCACGACAAAAAATTCATATAGAAAGACATATGTTGCGGCGCAGCAAAGCTTGATATATTTAAAATGACTGAAATTTACTTTTAGACCAGCTTCTGCATAGGCATTTCTGCTTACACTTACTTACAAAAACAGTATTAAAAGTGCAAATATTTAGTACTTTCGTATGGTGTGCAAATTGCAATAAATTGCCTATAGTGCATGTCTACAATATTAATCAAATGTAAATTTCTCTACAGTCCAGCTTGTTAACATGGCCAATGCATGACCAATGCATGATCAAAGACATGGCGAACAAGAGGCTGAAATCGCTGGCAATGTATAAAAAAACCAGGTAGTTGAAAGGGTGGCAATTACCTGGGTTTGTAATACCACCTTAAAAAAACAGGAGACTTAAGATGTTTAAATCAACCACGAAAAAAATTATCACCTTGGTGCTGGCCATAGGATGCAGCGCCGCATTCGCGTACCCGCCACCGTTTTATTTTTGCAACAAGCAATGTATCCAGGTAGCACCACGTGGTTCCGTTGCCTACAACGAGTGCATGGCAGATTGCCTGGACGGTTATCCAGATTATTAAAACTGGTGGACTGTCGTCAGCCAGGGTACAAGGTATTTACGCCTGTAGCCTGAGGCTGGCTCGCTGAAAAAAGCTGACCATCAACTTCGCGTTGATGGTCACTTTCAGGTTTGAGAAAAACGATAAGGTGAGACGGTATGAAAAAAACAAAAACGATGTTTACCTATGCTTCAATTATCGCGGCAGGACTTTTGATCGGCTATGTTGTGCCGCGCGTGCCAATGCTGTTCAAGGCAGACTATGCAGAAGGTAATTACGCTAGTCATTTTCCCGATGCCAAAACGCACGTCGTCATGTACAGCACGGCAAATTGCAGCTTTTGCAAAAAGACGCGTGCCTACTTTGCTGAAAACAAGGTGGACTATATTGACCTTGATGTCGAGAAATCTGCCGTTGCCGCTTCCAGGCATGCTGCTCTGGGCGGCGAAGGTGTGCCTGTCATCATCATCGGCAACCGCTTGATACGCGGCTACCAGCCCGAGGTGTTTTCTCAGGCATTGCTGGCCATGCACAAATTGCAAACAGCGGCACAATAAGCGGCAATAAGCTCCAAGAAGGACATGGCGCGGGAATGAATGCAGGGTTTTATTTCACCTTGAATACCATCAGGGCCTGCCACAGTTTTTGCGCTTCTTCCTTCAGTGACGCGGCCGCAGCAGCTGATTCTTCTACCAGCGCTGCGTTTTGCTGGGTTGTCTGATCCATCAGGCTGATCTCAGAAGTAATTTGAGCGATACCCTGGCTTTGCGCTGACGAAGCACTGGAAATCTCCTTCAAGATCGTCGACAGACCTTGTACCGACGCCAGAATCTCGGTCATGGTCTTGCCTGCCTGTTCCACCACCCCCGAACCCAGGTCGACTTTGGCAATAGAGTTTTCTATCAATGCCTTGATCTCTTTCGACGCGATTGCGCTGCGCTGTGCGAGGTTGCGTACTTCCGATGCCACTACCGCAAAGCCACGACCCTGTTCACCGGCACGTGCGGCTTCTACTGCCGCGTTCAGGGCCAGGATATTGGTCTGGAAAGCAATCCCTTCTATGGCAGCAATGATGTCGAACATTTTTTTCGATTCGGCAGAAATATCACCCATGGTGTTGACCACCTTATCCACCTGCGTGCTGCCACGCTGGGCGGTCTGCGCTGCGGAGACGGCCAGTTGACGCGCCTGTTCGGCGTTGTCAGCGTTTTGCCTGACGGTGTTGTTGAGACTCTCTACACTATTGGCGGTTTGTGCCAGCGAGGCGGCCTGGTTTTCAGTCCTTTGCGACAGGTCGATATTGCCCATGGCGATTTCGCCAGAAGCATTGGATACAAATTCGCTGCTGTCACGGATGTGCGAAACCATGTCAGTCAGTTGCAATTGCATGCGGTGCAGCGCATACAGCATGCTGCTCTGGTCGCCTGGTTTTAATGTGACGACGGTGGTCAGGTTGCCTTCAGCTACGCTCCTGGCAATATTGACAGCCACATCCGGTTCACCACCCAGTGGTGCAATGACCAGCTTGTTGATGACAAAAACCAGGATGGCAGATACCACCAGCACACTGAGGATACCGATCAGGATGGCGGTATTGCGCAAGTAATGGACATCCGCCAGGATTTTATTAGCCGGCACACTGATAACGAAAGACCATGGTGTGGTCGTCGTGCCGATTTGCACAGGCACGTAAATACGGTTCACGGCAGACTGCATGCCTTCATGATAAAAGCTGTCGCTATAGGTTTGCCCCTGCCTGATGGCGGCCTTGGCCGCATTTGCTGCGCTGCTGTCGCCTATGTTCTGGCCCACGTTTTTGGCATCCGCATCGCCGATGTAAATGCCCTTGTTCGAAATCAGGCTGGCATAACCGGTTTCGTAAGGATGGATCTTGCTGACATCTTCCTGAAAACCAGCGACCGGTAAATCTACCGTGACAGCGGCGACAAACTGTCCCTTGACCTTGACAGGCACGGTGACGGTGGTCATGAACACATCCTTGCCGGCAATTTTGTACATATACGGTTCCAGCAAGACTTCATTGCCGCTCTTCTTCGCCAGCAGGTAATAGTCACCTGCACCTTCCTTGTCATAGTCGGTCAGTGCTTCCACCTGGGTTTTGCCACTGCCGCGGTTCCAGTACGGCAGATAGCGCCCGGTGGCATCATGGCCTTCTTTTTTCACGAATTCGCTGTCCTTGCCGTCAAAGGCATTCGGCTCCCAGATCGTACCGACGCCGGTAAATTCAGGATGGCCTTCCAGTACACTTTTCAACAGCAGGTCAGCATTGGCGCGGTCAGCTGTGCCACTGGCCTGCATCGCGCCCAGTTCAAACGCCAGACTGCGTGCGGCATGCAAAGCCAGGTTGATACGTTCTGCGACCTTGCCCGCGTTATTGATGGCCAGTTGCCGTGCATATTGTTCGGCTGAATTTTGCTGCATCGTGCTGGCCTGGTTGGTCAGCAGGCTGATGGTGACGGTAAAGCCAATGAGTACCATCGCCAGCACGGCGAAAAGCATTTTGGCGCGCAAACCGAAGCGCGTATTTTCTATTGTTGTTGTCATTGTCATCATTAATGGATGTGAAGCTGTTTCTTTAGCTGATATGCATAGTATGCCGCCTAGTTCCCGCCAGAAACAGCATTCTATGAATTCATCGTGAGAATTTGCAACGAAAGCAATTTGCAGATATGGTGTGAAAAATTCAATTTTTTACTCGTTTGATATCAAATAAACAGATGGCCGGATTTGGTAGATGTCATGAGCCAATGCTGTCGACGGGAAATCTGAACCTGGAATACTTTTTCAGGTCATAGTCATTTTAGAAATAAAGGGAGATCAACAATGAAGTGGAAAACCCTGGTTGCCGCTGGCAGCCTGTTAGGACTCTTGGGCAGTATCAGCGGTACGGCGCAAGCGGTCACCGTCGAGCAGGTGAAGACATTTACGCTGCCAAATGGCATGAAGTTTCTGGTGCTGGAAAATACCACGATCCCGAATGCGAATATGTACACTTTCTGGAAAGTGGGCTCACGCAATGAAGTACCTGGCATTACCGGCCTGTCACATTTTTTTGAACACATGATGTTCAACGGCTCTAAGAAATTCGGCCCCAAGCAGTTTGACCGCACCATGGAAGCCAACGGTGGTGCCAACAATGCCTATACCAATAATGACCTGACGGTGTACCAGGACTGGTTTCCCGCATCGGCCCTGCCAACCATTTTTGATCTGGAAAGCGACCGCATCGCCAATCTGAGCATCGACCCGAAAATGGTGGAAAGCGAACGCGGCGTGGTTTTGTCTGAACGCAGCACCGGTTTGGAAAATTCCAATCTGCGCGCCTTGTGGGGTGAAGTCTACGCGGCCGCCTTTCGCGCCCACACGTATTCGATTCCGACCATAGGTCATGAGTCTGATATCAAAGCTTGGACGCAAGATGATCTGCAACGCTATTTCAATGTCTATTATTCACCGAATAATGCGGTCGCTGTCATTGTCGGTGATGTGAAGGCTGATGAAGTCAAGCGTCTGGCTGAACAGTATTTTGCCAATGTTCCCCAGCGTGCCTTGCCACCGGTAGTGCGTACTGTCGAGCCTGAACAAAAGGGAGAGCGCCGCGTGTTTGTCCGTAAAGAGTCGGCTACTTCCGCCAATCTGATGGTGTCGTACAAGATGCCGCCGACCAGTCATCCTGATTATTATGCGCTGAGTGTGATCGCCAGCATTTTGACCGATGGCAAAACCTCACGCCTGTACCAGGCCCTGGTTGATCAGCGACTGGCAACACAGGTCGGTGCTGATCATGGCAAGGCTTTCGACCCTGGCCTGTTTAATTTCTTTGCCGTTGCTGCCAATAAGGTACCCGCCGCCAGGCTCGAAGAGGCCTTGCTGGCAGAAATCGACAAGCTGGTAAAAGACGGTGTCAGCGAAGAAGAATTGCAAAAAACCAAGAACCAGAAACTCCTGAACTTTTATCGCACTCAGGAGACCATCAATGGCAAGGCAGCCCAACTGGGCGAATACGAGGTGTATTTTGGTGGCTACAAAAAATTGTTTGATGCGCCTGATGCCTATCGCAAGCTGACTGTGGCTGATATCAAAGCAGTGGCGGCAAAATACTTTAAAAAATCACAACGTACTGTCGGCGTTCTCGCCGCAGCGGAGGAATAAGCAGATGATCAGCAAAAAAATCCTCGCACTCAGCCTGACCAGTTTTAGTCTGCTGGCCGCGAATACTGATGCCGCCGAATTTCGCCTGCCGGCATTTGAAACCAGCAAGCTCTCGAATGGCCTGACCATTTATTTAATGGAACGCCATGATGTGCCACTGATTGCTGTGCGCGCCGTGGTCAAGGCGGGTGCTGTGAACGATGCGGCGCAATCCGGTTTGTCCAATCTGACAGGCGACGCCTTGCTATTGGGCAGCAGCAAATTCGATAAAAAAACCCTGGACCAGAGCTTTGATTTCCACGGTGGGCGTATTGCCAGCAGCACCAGTGCTGAAGCCACGTCCCTGAATGCTGATTTTGCCCGCGACGATAGCAACACGCTCTTGCCCATGATTGCCGACGCGCTTCAGCATCCGACATTCAATGCAGAAGAATTCGGCAAGCTGCGTGCCCGTACTGTTGACGGTCTGAAACAAGCCAAGGAAAGCCCGCGCAACGTGGTGCAAAATTATTACCGCAGCATGTTGTATGGCAATGGTGCCTATGCCAACCCTGTCGAGGGTACAGTCAGCAGTGTCACTGCCTTGCAGACACAGGACGCGCAACATTTCCATAAAAGCTACTACCGCCCCGAGAATGCAGCGCTGGTTATCGTAGGGGATTTCAAACCCTCCGCCATGCGGACGCAACTCGAAGCCCTGTTTGGCAAATGGCAGGCTGCCGGCCCCATGCCTGTTGCCGCGGTCAAAGGAAAAGTACAGGCCGACAAGGCACGTGTATGGCTGGTAAACAAGTCAGACGCGGCTGAAACCACCTTCCTGTTCGGTGGGGCTGGTATCGCCCGCAATGATCCTGACTATGTACCGCTGCAAGTCATCAACACCATACTGGGCGGGCGCTTTACTTCGTGGCTCAACGACGAATTACGCGTTAATTCCGGCCTCACCTATGGTGCCAGCAGCGCGTTTTATACTCCTTCAGAAGCGGGCACCTTTGCCGTCTCCAGCTTTACGGCGACTCCCAAGACCGATGCGGCCCTGGCCCTGGCGACCAAGACTTATCAGCGCCTGTGGGACAAGGGCATAGATGCTGCAACGCTGGAGTCAGCCAAGGCCTATGTCAAAGGGCAATACCCGCCACGCTTTGAAACCAATCAGCAACTTGCCGGTTTGTTAAGTGAGATGTTTGTCGCCAAAGTAGGACGTGAACAGATTGATAATTTCATGCGTGATGTCGATAGTCTGAACCTGGAGAAAGCAAAATATTTAGTAGACAAACATTTTCCACGCGATAAACTACAAATGCTGTTGATTGGCAAAGCAGAAGTCATACGCGAAATTGCTGCCAAATATGGTGAAGTGACTGAGCTCGACATCACTGCCAACGGTTTTGCGCCGATAGCAAAATAATATCAAGTCATTTCTCTTTATCGGCTACACGGTAATGCAAGCAAACGCCGCTCCTGAAAAGGGGCGGTCGTTTTTTTTATTGGTACTGAATTAAAGTTGTTGCAACTCCAGTCTTCTTCCAGACCTTGTATTTTCATGGTGTCATGCTGGCGCTGTATAAATAAAAATTAAAAAATTCAAGATGAGCTCTCCTATGTTTCGCATCAAATCCCTGTTTTTCTTTGGTACGCTGGGCTTGCTTGCCTCTTCCAGCGGCCCGCTGCTGGCTGGCAATGTGGCAGAGGCAGGGTATCAACTGCCGCCAGCCGAATTGCAGGCCGTGGTCGATGCCCCGCGTGGGCCGATATTTCGGCTTGGGCCGCAGCGCAAGACAGCTTTATTGCTGAGTTTGCCTGGATTGCCCGGCATCGCCGATGTGTCGCAACCAGAATTGAAACTGGCGGGTTTGCGCATCAATCCCCGTACCCGTGCCGCCAGTCATTTTGATTTTGGCAATGGCATGAGCCTGCTTGATATCGCCAGTGGCAAGGCACGCGACATCGGCGGTCTGCCTGCCAGGCTGAAGATTGCAGAAACCGCCTGGTCACCTGATGAACAATGGCTGGCGTTCAGCATCTGGGTCGACGATGGTGTCGAACTGTGGCTGCTTGATGTGAAAAAGGCCAGTGCGCGCCGTTTGATGACAGACAAGCTCAACGCGGTGACCGGCCCCGGATTTTCCTGGACCGAAGGATCAGAAAAATTACTGGTGAGGCTGCTTCCTCTGCACCAGAAAGAATTACCGCCAGCCAGCGTGATTCCTGCCGGACCGAATATGCAGGAAAGCAAGGGCGGCAAGGCTTCACAAAACCGCACCTATCCCGACATGCTGAGGACCGCACGCGACAGTGACGTACTGGACTGGCAATTGCAGACACAACTGGGTTTCGTCAACGTGAAAGGCGAAGTCCATCGTATCGGTCACCCCATGACGCTGATCAAGTCCTTATCATCACCTGATGGCAAATTGATACTGACTACGCAATTGCGCCGCCCTTATTCCACCATGCTGCCAGTAGACCGTTTTGGTCAGCTGATAGAAATCTGGGATAACCAGGGTAAAAAAGTCAAAACCGTGGCAGAGCGCCCCATGCGTGAGCGCTTGCCAACCGGCAATGACGCAGTACAGGCAGGGCCGCGTGATTTTGGCTGGCGCAATGACAAACCTGCCACGCTGTATTGGCTGGAAGCGCAGGCCGGAGGTGACCCTGAAGTCAACAGCAAAATCCACGATGCCCTGTTCCAGCAGGCAGCGCCGTTTGATGCGCCTGCACATAAACTGATGGACATGGGCTGGCGTTTTGCCAGCATCTATTGGGGCAGTGACAACCTTGCACTGGTCACTGAAAACTGGTGGAAGACCAGGGATACGCGTACGTGGCGCATACAGCCTGGCGTGGCCGACAGCAAGCCAGAACTGCTGATCAGCCGCAAATCGGAAGATCAGTACAGCAACCCCGGTACCCCGGTGACTATCCAGAATGCCTATGGTCGCCAGGTCTTGCGCACCAGTGCCGATGGCAAAGCCATCTTCCTGACCGGCACAGGTGCCAGCGCCGAAGGTGACCGCCCCTTCCTCGACAAATTCGACCTGTCCACCAGGCAGACAAACCGCTTGTGGCGTTCACAGGCTCCTTATTATGAAGAAGTGGTGGCTTTGCTCAATGACAAGGGCAGCAGCTTTGTCAGCAGTCGTGAATCAAATGAAGAAAGGCCGAACTTTTATCTGCATGACCTGAGCAGCAATGTGGCGGCGCGTGCATTGACACAATTCCCACACCCTACGCCACAGTTCAAGGGTATCAAGAAGCAACAGATACGTTACGAACGTGAAGACGGCGTCGAACTGACTGCCACCCTCTACCTGCCACCGGGCTATGACCCCAAGCGTGATGGCCCGCGTCCCATGCTGATGTGGGCTTACCCGCGTGAATTCAAGACTGCCGAAGCGGCCAGCCAGGTGACCAGTTCACCATACAAATTCAACCGCATTTCTTTCACCGGCCCCCAGGTGATGCTGGCACGAGGTTATACCGTGCTGGATGGCCCCAGTATGCCTATCGTCGGTGAAGGCAAGAAAGAGCCGAATGACACTTATCTTGAACAGTTGAAGATGAATGCCGAAGCTGCTGTTGAAGAAGTGGTACGCCTCGGCGTGGCAGACCGCAGCCGTATCGCCATCGGTGGCCATAGCTATGGCGCTTTCATGACAGCCAACTTGCTGGCGCATACCCGTTTATTCCGTGCGGGCATCGCCCGTTCTGGCGCTTATAACCGTAGCCTGACACCTTTTGGCTTCCAGGCAGAGGACAGGAATTTCTGGACAGCGAAAAAAGTCTATCTGGAAATGTCGCCTTTTAATTATGCCAACCAGTTCAAGGACCCTATCTTGTTCATCCACGGTGAGCAGGATAGCAATCCCGGCACTTTCCCCATGCAAAGTGAGCGCATGTACCAGGCGCTGCAAGGTCTGGGAGCGGTGACACGCTTGTCCATGCTGCCAAACGAAAGCCACAGTTACCGCGCCCGTGAATCCATTCTGCATATGCTGTGGGAGCAGGATCGCTGGCTGGAAACCTATGTCAAAAATGCCAAGCCAGAAAATGGCAAGGATTGAAATTTAATTTCCTGATAAGCAAAAAGGCGGCAGATACGACAGATCTGCTGCCTTTTTTACATGAACTTACCCGGACTTAATGTTTTGCATTAATATGCATGTAACCTCTTTCAACGGTTTCCCATGCTTAAAGCTGTCATCCTGGATGCGAATGCTGTCGCCCGCAATTTACTCGCTTCCGTTCTGGTGAACGGTGGTCATGAAGTGGTGGGAGACGCCAACATCAGTCCCGCCAGTCTGGCGCGCATCATCAAGCTCAAACCCCAGGTAATCTGTGTGGATATAGGCGAAGCCGATGCGGAAGGCCTGGCATTGCTCGACAAGATACGTGCTGAACTGCCAAAAACCCTGCTGTTCCTGGTATCAGCAAAAATCGATGCGCCTACCCTGCAGGCTGCCCAGCAGCGCGGTGTACATGGGTTTATTGTCAAGCCTTTCAACTCCGTGGCGGTGCTGAGTTCCATCCGCAATACGGTACTGCGTATCGCCAAAGCACAAAGGGCACCGGCCGCCGAAGGTGAGAGCGAATCCGACGCTAATCCCGACGCCAATTGAGTTTATCCTGACAAAATCAGGTTTCATCCCTGATCTGCGAGTTTTGTCGCATTTATTCCATGTTCCCCGGTTAAACCATAGACTAAGCAAAACTGCATAAGGAATTGCGATGTCTTACCCCACCAATATGTCCCAACATTTGCATACCTCTGAACAACTCCTGCCCTCGGAAGTGACGGCCAAGAGTGAGACCTGGCTGACCCGCGCCCGCAATTACCCGGTTTTTTCCCGCACCTGGTTCCGTTACCGCGCACAGGCATGGATAGGCTTGTTTGCCATCGTCGACCTGCTGGTGTTTATGGGTAGCTGGCTGGTTGACAGCGATGTGCGCAAAACTGCCGCCGCCTTTATTCCCCTGACCTTAGGTGGAACAGCCCTGCATTTGTTTGGCCCTGCCATTGCAGTGTGGGTCAGAGGCAAGGCATTTCAGGCAAAAAAAGAAGCGGTCTTGTTGACGACTGCCTTGTTGTTTGGTGCGGCATGTTCTTACGGCGTGTTTTCTGGCGTTAGTTATTTGACCAAATACCTGGTGTTTGGCGGCGGTGATGTTGAGTTTGCCGTTGCGGGATCCATAGGCGCTACCAATAAAGACCGCAATTCAACAACAGAAAACCAGCAAGAGGCGGTCGTCAATGAAGAAGTGAAGAAAAAAACAGCGCATCCTCCTTCGGTGAAAATCGCGTTGCCAAAAGATGCGCCCGCTTTGAAAATCGCATTGCAGGGATTTTCAATGTTCATGTCTGGCGGGCTGCTCATCTACACGGCCGGTGCAGTCGACCTGTGGTATTTCTTTCGCCAGAAAAAACGCCTGCATGAAGTCATGCGCCTGCATGAGCTGAAGCTGGCGCAGGATGCCAGGCGTGAAGCAGAATTGCGCCTGTCCGTGCTGGCTGCACAGGTAGAACCTCATTTTCTGTTCAATACCCTGGCAGGTGTGCGCTCCGCGATACTGACCGAACCTGGCAGGGCCACCGCCATCGTTGATCATCTGGTTGATTATCTGCGTGCTACCATCCCGCAAATGCGTAATGATGGCAGCTCTGCCCAGGCAAGGCTGAGGCAGCAACTGGAAGCCGCCAGTGCCTACCTCGGCCTGATGCATGCACGCATCCCCCGCCTTAGCTACAGCGTGGACAGCGATGTCAAAGATGCCGCCTTGCCGCCTTTGATGCTGATTTCACTGGTTGAGAATGCTGTCAAACACGGGGTAGAACCCAAGATAGGCCCGGTACATATCAGCGTGCATGCCAGACAGCTTGAACATAATGGTGAGACCATGCTGGAACTGACCGTGGCAGACAACGGTGTCGGCTTTGCCGGCAGCAGTTCAGGTTCTGGTATTGGCCTGGCCAATATCCACGAACGACTGGCATCCATGTATGGCCAGCGTGCCAGTCTGGTATTGAAAGCCAGGCCTGAAGGTGGTGTCGCGGCAATTATCCTGCTGCCGCTGGAAGATTAAATTTAAAAAATATCAGGAAGACTTTGATGACCACCGCAATCATTGCCGATGACGAAGATTTGCCCCGCAAGGAATTACGCCGCATGCTCAACAAGGTCTGGCCAGAGCTGGAGATTGTGGCTGAATGCGAACATGGTGCCGATGCGCTGGAAACCATACACCAATCCGCACCTGACATTGCTTTCCTCGATATCCGCATGCCCGGCATGACGGGTCTGGATGTGGCGCATGCAGTGAAGGGGCGTTGTCATGCCGTATTCACCACCGCCTATGACAGCCACGCCATTGATGCGTTTGCCGCAGGTGCCATCGATTACCTGCTCAAGCCGGTTTCAGAAGCCAGGTTGCTGGAAGCCGTGACGCGATTGAAAGAGCGCATGGCCAGCAAACAACCTGTCAATGATCTTGGTCAACTCATGTCTGAACTCGACAAGCGCCTGCGTAACACGCATGTGGAACGCATACGCTGGATCAGTGCCAGTGTCGGCGACACCATCAAGATGTTCCCGGTTGAAAAGATTTTGTTCTTCAGCTCCGACGAAAAATATACCCGCGTGGTTTGCCATGACGACGAAGCCCATGTACGCAAGCCCCTGAAAGAATTGATGGATGGCCTTGATCCCGAAATTTTCTGGCAAATCCATCGTGGCGTGGTCGTGCGTGCCGATGCCATCACGCGGGCGCACAGGGATGAACTGGGTAAATATACCGTGGAATTACGCGGTATCGAAGAAAAACTCAAGGTCAGTCAGGCCTATGCGTGGCGCTTCAAGCCCATGTAGACGGTTGCTTGAAATCCCACAGTCTGGCAACAAATCACTTGATGTTTTTTCCTAACCGGATTTATGATGGCGCTGGCGTCGAACCCGGCGCCTATTTTTTATAAAACAAGATTTGGATTAATCCAGACGATTTTCTCCCGCAGTTACTGCTTCAGAATATCCTCAATCGTTGTTGATTGAGCGACCAGATAAGTCCAAAAATAACAATAACAGGAATACCATGATACAAAAACCTTCACTGATAGATATCGGTGCGAACCTGACCAATCGTCGCTTTCATGCTGACCTTGATGCTGTCCTCGATCGTGCCAAAACTGCCGGTGTGACACACATCATCGTCACCGGCACATCCGAGCGCGCCAGCCAGGACGCACTGACCCTTGCCCGTCAACATGGCGCATATCTGAGCTGTACCGCAGGCGTTCATCCGCATGAAGCAAAGAACTGGAATGCCAAGGTCGCCAAAACCATCGCCTCGCTGGCCGTGCAGAAAGAAGTCGTCGCAGTTGGTGAATGTGGTCTTGACTACAACCGCATGTTTTCACCCGAAGCCGAACAACTAGCCTGCTTCGAAGCCCAGTTGCAACTGGCGGTGGAAATACAAAAGCCCGTGTTCTTGCATGAACGCGATGCGCATGATGCTTTCTTTGCCTTGCTCAAGCAATACCGGCCACATCTGAAAGGCGCAGTGGTCCACTGCTTTACCGGCAACACAGCGCAAATCCGCGAATACCTGGATCTCGACTGTCACATTGGTATTACGGGCTGGGTGTGCGATGAAAGACGAGGGGATGATTTGCGCAAGGCAGTCAGGTTGCTGCCCAAAGAGCGCCTGATGATAGAAACCGATGCCCCCTTCCTTTTGCCGCGTAACCTGGCTATGCGGCCAGATGCTGGCCGTAATGAGCCTATGTATCTGGCGACAGTGCTGGAAGCTGTCGCCGCCATTTTACGGGTATCACCTGTGAGCCTGACACAGCAGGTGCAATTGAACACGCAGCAATTTTTTGGTTTGACTATGAAATGAGTTTTATTACTTGACCGGCTCATTTTCAACCAGTTCTGCATTAACCGGTTCCGGCGATACACCGGCATCCGCATTGCGCGCCCAGCGCAGCAGACCGATGGCAAAAGTAATGTAATACGCTGCCAGCATGCCAAACAGGAACAGCGTCAGCGGGCTGCTACTCAAGTCGCCTGGTGGCGCAGTGAAAGACTGGGTGGTGTAATACAGTGTGCCCATGCGCCATGCAATACGGCCTATCAGCAACAGCGACAGGGCAATGCCCAGGTGGGCATTGGGAGTGTAGAATTTGCCGGCTGCACTGTTTTCGAATTTGGTCAGACGGTGTCCATACATGCCCAGACCTACCCCGACACCCATACCAGCCAGCATGCCCAGCACGGTATCCATATGGGTATGTACGCCAAACAGTATCAGTGCGATGAGGATAGGGAAAACAAGGACCGTGAGAGTGGCGCGGACCTTTGAATATTTTTGTCTGCCTACCATGCGACGGACGCGCGAGACGATACGCCAGACAATAAATGCGCCTATGGCGGCAGTCAATAAAGTGGATGAAGTACTGGTAATGGCCATGATATGGATTCCGGTCTGATAGGCTTATCAATAGAGAGATGCTAATCCCACACAAGCTGCCAGCGGTGAGCTGATGAATGGGTCAGGAATGTTTGTCTCTGGAAAATTCTCGGCAAGTACAGAAAAATGCCGGAACAAAGCATAATATGGCATTCCATTTCACGTGGACTCAAACAACACCGTCTTACAAAATGATACAAAAACAATTCAAAATGCTGGCTTGCCGCATGGACGGTGTTGAAGCGATACAGGCTCATTCCAGTCTGAGCTTTGCACGTCATATACATGACCAGTTTGGGATAGGTGTCATTTCACATGGCGCGCAAAAGTCACTCAGCGGTCGTGGCATGGTGGAGGCAATTGCTGGTGATGTCATTACGGTAAATCCTGGTGAAATACATGATGGAACACCTATTGGTGAGTCTGGCCGCGCATGGAATATGCTGTATTTTGAACCGTCCCTGATTGCCGGGCTGCTGGCCGACATCAGTGAAGGAAAAAAAAGCCATGGTGAGTTTACCCAGCCAGTCATTCAGGACGCTGCCATCGCGCAGTGCGTGCAGCGCTTGTTTTCTGTCATGACCGCAGGCCCGCATCACAGCAGCGCGCTGCAACTGGAAGAATTGATGTTGCTGCTGTTTGCCGGCACAGCGCTAGCGCATAGTGACAAACCATGCACTGTGGCCGTGCCCGGTGCGATTGTCCATGCGCGCAATCTGATCGATGACAATCCTGGCGCGCTGATTACACTGTCTGATCTGGCGAATGAAAGTGGATTAAGCCGCTTCCAGCTCATACGTGCCTTCGCTAAAGCCACAGGTTTTACGCCGCATGCCTACCTGCTACAGCGCCGCATCCACCTGGCCCGTCGCCTGATCGCTGACGGTAGCCCTTTGGTCGATGTGGCCATGGCAAGCGGTTTTGCCGACCAAAGTCATATGACACGTTTATTCGTCAAGAATTATGGTATTTCCCCTGGTGCGTATGCGACATTGAATTGACCTGCCACACCTGTCTGCAATTTTGTTCAAGACGGCCTGCTGGTAAGCTGCCACGCTTGTCCCTTTTCTACACTCTTTGGAGTCAACGATGAAGGGCAAATTTCAGGCTTATATGTATCTGGCACTGGCCATGCTGATGGTGGGCAGTACGGTGGTGGCTAGCAAGATCATTGCTTCCGGCTTGCCACCATTCACGGCAACGGCTTTGCGCTTTGCTCTGGCTTTTCCCGTATTTTTGATCTTGATGCGTGTGTCGGGTGTTGCCTGGCCCAAATTAAGGCGCGCAGAATGGCTGATCTTGTTGATACAGGCTGTCGCTGGCAGTGTAGGTTACACCAGCCTGCTGATTGCGGGTGTGAGGCTGACTTCGGCGGCCGATGCCGGGGTTATCATTGGCACCTTGCCAATTTGTCGCTGCGGCTATCGCCATCTTTGTGCTGCGCGAACGTCCCAGCCGTTTTTTACTGATGGCGATCGCGCTGGCTGCTGCTGGCGTCTTGTCGATAGTTTTTTGCCCTGATACTAATGCTGACAGCGCTCATTCTCTGCTGGGCAATAGCCTGGTATTTGGCGCGGTGTTATGCGAGGGCTTGTTCATCTTGTTGAACAAGCGCATACAGACCAGTATCCCTCCATTGGCCATGTCCACATTGATGACCGGAATGGGGCTGCTGGCCGCCACCATACTCGCTCTTTTTGAACCTGCATGGACTGGCAGCATTACGGTGAATTCGCTATGGGCAGTGGCTTACTATGCACTGATACCGACCGTGCTGGGTTTCCTGCTGTGGTATGCGGGAGCGCAGCGCGTCAGTGGCAGCGAAGCATCACTTTTTACTGCACTGGCTCCGGTATCCGCGGTCTTGCTGGCGATGACTTTTTTGGGCGAACCTGTCAATAGCCACCAAATGACCGGGATCGCTTGCGTGCTGGTCGCGGTAACAGGTCTGGGATGGTCAGAACGAAAGTCCATGAAACCCTGACATCCAAAATTCTGACCCGGGGTTTTGCCATGTCCGAAAACTGCCAGCAACTTTTTGTCCGGCTTGCTATGCTGCGCGCATTGTGATGACGGAGTTTTTATGCGCAGCAGTGACTTATTACGTTTGATTGCCTTGGCCGCCATCTGGGGCGCGTCTTTCCTGTTCATGCGCGTGATTGCGCCTGTGCTGGGTGCTTTATGGACCGCAGAGGTAAGGGTAGGACTGGCGGGTATTGTCTTGCTGGCGATGATGCTGTTCACCCAAAGGGCGATGAATTTCCGGCAGAACTGGAAGTCTTTCCTGATACTGGGCACAGTCAATTCGGCCTTGCCCTTTGCCTTGTATTCATATGCAGCCTTAAGCATACCTGCCGGTTATTCAGCGATCGTGAACGCCACCAGTCCCTTGTGGGGTGCATTGATGGGGGCACTTTTCCTGGGTGAGCAACTGACACTGCGCAAGATGGCAGGGATGGCAGTTGGCGTTGCTGGCGTGGCTTTTCTGGTAAGGCTGGGGCCGGTGGAATTCAGTAGCAAACTGGTGCTGGCCGTATTCGCCTGCGTCGGTGCCACGGTGTGCTATGCGATAGTCGGTGTTTATACCAAGAAAAAACTCAGCGCCATTACACCCATGCAAATGGCGACGGGTTCACAGGTGGGTGCAGGCGTGGTCTTACTGCCGTTCTTGCCGCTCGTGCCTGTGCAAGGTGAGATCACGACCACTATTGCCATCGTTTCAGTGGCGCTGGCATTGCTGTGCAGCGCGGTGGCCTACCTCATTTATTTTCGCCTGATGGCGAATGTGGGGCCAACCAAGGCATTGACCGTGACCTTCCTGATACCGCTGTTTGCGCTGTTATGGGGATATTTATTCCTGCATGAAACCATTACGCTCAATACCGCAATTGGTTGTGCCTTTGTGGTGTTGGCGACCTGGCTGGTGGTATTCCAGCCAGTGAAAAAATCCGTTGAGCTTGCCGCATAGCAGCGCGGCTTAATAGTGGCCAGTAGCGCTTCAAGATGAAGTAAATGCCGCCCAACCCTTGTGCTGGGCTGGGCGGCTTTTTTTACTCATCCAGCGCAGGCAAAACTTTCACGCGCAAGGCGCTGGGCTGACTGTTGCTGTGATAGACACGATGCGTGGCCTTGATGAAGTCACTGTCTTTGGCCTCATACATATTCGGCACGAAAGTTTGTGGGTTGCGGTCGATAAACGGGAACCAGCTTGACTGCACCTGCACCATGATGCGGTGACCACGCTGGAAAGTGTGGAACACATCGTTGATGGCAAACTTGACCGCGGTGGCCTGGTTGGGGACGAAAGGCTTGGGCGTTTCAAAACCATCGCGGAAACGCGCACGGAAAGGTTCACCACGCACCAGGGTTTGCTGGTTGCCGCGATTGGTTTGTGCATCCACTTCCAGGTTAGGCGGGTTGACGTCGATGAGCTTCACGACAAAATCAGCGTCGGTGCCGGTGACACTGACGAACAGGTCAGCGTTCAGCGGGCCAGCCAGGGTCACGTCTTTTTCCAGTACATCGCTTTGCCAGGTCAGCACATCAGGGCGACTGGTGGCAAAGCGCTGGTCGGCAGCAACATAGTCCTTGCTCCAGCGCGTCGCAATCTCGGTGGTATAGGGCACGGGTTTGGCCGGGTCGCTCAGGTATTCATCAAATTGTGCATCACTATTGGCGGGCGCAGTAAAACTCAATTTACCGTTTGCATGGAAATACAGGGTCTGGTCTTTGCTTTCCTTTGGTGGCCACTGATCAAAACCACGCCAGCGGTTGACGCCGGTTTCAAACATCCAGGCTTCAGCCAGCGCCGGTTTGTCACCGGTTTTCAGGTAATGCTTGAAGAAGGCCAGTTCCACCGGTTGATATGTCTGTACGGTCTTGTAGCCGAAATTTGCATCACCGACTTTTTCACCATCGGTACGGAACCAGCCGCCATGCGTCCACGGGCCAATCACTATCGTGTTTTGTATGCCAGGGTTTTGTTTTTCTATGGCCTTGTAGGTATTCAAAGGGCCATACAAATCTTCGGTGTCATACCAGCCGCCGACGGTCAGCACGGCGGCCTTGATGTTTTTCAGGTGTGGCAGGATATTGCGGCTTTGCCAGAAATGATCATAATTGGGATGTGCCGTAATTTCATTCCAGAACGGTATGCCATCCTTGAAATAACGTGTGTTGACATTGGCAACGGAGCCGAGATCAAGGAAGAACTGGTAACCGTCGGGTGTGCCAAAGTTGAAGTTTTTCCAGGCCGGGTTGCTCACCGGTTGCGGCCTTGGCTGGCCGAAACTGTAGAAGAATCCGAAAGCCATCTGCAAATTCAGGGCACCATTGCGATGCATGTCATCACCACGGAACCAGTCGGCGATAGGTGCCTGTGGTGATATGGCTTTTAATGCCGGGTGACCATCAATGGCACCTGCTGAGGTATAAAAGCCAGGATAGGAATTACCCCACTGACCGAATTTGCCATTGTTGCTGGGCAAATGCTTGAGCATCCATTCTATGCTGTCATAGGTGTCGGTGCTTTCATCAATATCGGTTCTGGATTTTTTATGGTCAATATGTGGCCGCATATTGACGAATTCACCTTCAGACATATAAGTGCCGCGTACGTCCTGAAAGGCAAAGATGAAGCCTTCTTTTTCATATTCTCCGGTCGGCCCCAGCATGGTTTTGTACTGGTCACCGCCATATGGCGCGACTGAGTAAGGGGTACGGTTCAGCAAGACCGGATACCGCTTGCCGTCACTGGCATCATTGGGAACATACACGGCAGTAAACAGCAGCTTGCCGTCACGCATGGGGATGCGGTATTCAAATTTGGCGTAATTTTTTCGGATGTATTCGGCACGCAGCTTCGCGCTGTCCGCTTTTTCATCGGCGGTGCCGGCAACTAAAGCACCTGTGGTACTTGTCACACTGGAAGCCAAAGAGGCCGCATGGACCGAAGAAACAGCAGAGGCACTGGTCAGCATTGCCGCTAGCAGTGCAGGCAGCATCCGCGGCCGCATGTGAATTTTGCGCATGATTTTCCCTGATATGAATTTTTATTGATGCAGTTTATGCACTGCCTGGTTCACTTGGTTCCATTTCAGGCGAACAAGTTCCCTTAATCCTCAGCATTGGGATCGTAATCGGGAAGCGGCGGCTCTATTTCCATGATTTTATCTGCGCCTTGGCTGCGCGCAGCATGCAAGGCATTGCTGGCGCGTTTGAGCATGCTTTCGGCGCTGTCTTTATGCGCATTGGTGGTCAAACCGGTAGCGAATGTCACTTTCAGTCCGGGTGAAATGCTTTCCCAGTCGGTTTGTTCTATACGTAGCTTCAGCCTGGCGATGGCTTTACGGCTTTGTTCCAGCCAGGTGGTGGGCATGACGATGGCAAATTCATTGGCCGCAACACGGCCGAAAGAATCCAGGGTACGCAGCATCGTGAGTGCTTCTTTGGCAACCTGTTGCAAGACCTGGCGGGCGGCAGCCTGGCCATGTTGTTCCAGTATCTGCTCAAGCCCGTCGATGGCAATGGCGGCAAGCGTGAACGTGTGGCCGGTACGAAAAGAGCGGGCCAGTTCACCTTCCAGCATGGCGATCAGCGTACGCCGGTTCAGGGCACCTGTCAGATGGTCATGCCGCGCCATGCTGTCCAATTGGGTCAGTACAGTTTCCAGCGCAGGTAGCAGATTATCTTGCTGGCCTTCGGTCTTGACCTGCTTGATCAGTTCATTGAGTTGCTGTCGTGCGTTGACTAAAGCTTGATTAATATCTGTCGGCATTTCCTCTCCAGCGAGTTCCGGCATATTCGGACGTGGTGCGCACGTATCAGGCGCTACAATGCCACTTTACCATTGACCACGAGATTTCTGCCAAGCATGTTGTTCACCACTCAAGCCTCGCCTTGCCAGCAAGTCGAAAGCAGACTGTTTCCCGGCATGAATTTATGGATCAAGCGTGATGATATGCTGCATCCACAAGTGTCTGGCAACAAGTTCCGCAAATTGAAATACCCTTTGCAGTCCTTGCAGGGGCGTAAGGCACATCTTGTTTCCATGGGGGGGATCTGGTCCAATCACCTGCATGCGCTGGCACATGCAGCTGCTTTGGCGGGCTTACCCGCGACCGCCCTGGTCAGAGGTGCCGAAGGCATGCATAGCGCCATGCTGGACGATATCCGTCAGATGGGCATGCAGGTGTGCTTTGTTGACCGTGCGTCCTATCGCAAGCTGCGGCTTGATTCACTGGCCTGGCAGCAATATGTTGACCTGCCTGAGGCTGATGTATTGTGGCTGCCAGAAGGTGGCAGTGCTGCGCTGGCCTTGCGTGGCGTGGCAGAACTGGTCGAAGAATTGCCTTTTATGCCAGACCATACCGTGCTGGCTTGCGGCACCGGTGCAACCCTGGCAGGTGTGCTGGCTGGCCAGGCCGGTCGCGGACAGGTATGGGGTATCGCCGCCATTAAAAATGCCGGCTATCTGCGAGATGAAATCAGTCGTCTGCTTGGTGAAGCGGCTTACCCGGATTGTCAAAATTACCAATTGTTGACGGATTTTCATCATGGTGGTTACGGCAAGGTCAGTGCTGAGCTGCTGAGTTTTTGCGACAGTTTCCAAAACGAGACGGGTATTGCTCTGGAGCCCGTATACACAGGCAAAATGCTGTTTGCCCTGCGCCAATTGTGGCATGATGGTTACCTGGCTTCAAACGCAAGCGTGCTGGCAATACATACCGGTGGTTTGCAAGGGGCGCGTGGCTTTGCGCGAGAGTAGACAGTCTTGGTAGCAGTATAATGTTGAAGGCAGATGCAGACATGGAAAAGCAGCACACATCCGCGGGCAGACAAGTTTTGCGATGCTTGCGCCTGACTGGCCTTGTCCTGTGCGTTTGTGTCACTGCATTCTCAGCTGGACTTGCGAAAGCCGCAGAGCAAACCTTGCGTTTTGCTGTGTATGAAAATCTCGATTACCCTCTCAATGTTTTTGACAAGAACCGGCAACTGATAGGCGGCCTGCAAAAAGACTTTGCCGATCAGCTTGCTAAAAAACTATCGGCGCATGTTACCTATACCGGCTATTCACGCCGCCGCATTGAGAATGTTGTGATTCAGGGCGATGCTGACCTCATGTGTTATTCCAGCCCTGCCTGGTTTGATCTGCCGAAAGAAGTCAGCTGGACTATAGCTACTTTCCCACAGGTCGAACGCGTGGTCGTATTGTCAGACAAGCTCTTACTGGAAAACTTCCCGCAGCAACTGGAAGGTAAAAGACTGGCAGTGCAACTGGGCTACCATTATCCACAAATCACCAGCCAGTTCAATGAAGGCAAAATCAAGCGGGTTGATTTGACCGATGTGCCCAGCATGTTTCGCATGCTGCAACTCGACGGAGCCGATGCCATGATCAGTTCTGACAGTGAAATCGAAGGCTATTTCAAGAACTTCCCCGGCAAACGCGCTGCGTTCAAATCCTCCAGAACGGCTTTTTCTGTCGTTCAGACGCAATGCGCGCTGTCGCATAAATCCTTGTGGAAGATAGAGCAACTTAATAATGCCATCCAGTCCATGCAGGACAATGGCGATATCGACAAGATCATGCGCCGGTATGGTTTGTCAGGACGTTAACACCTGAATACTGTTGCGGATTAAATTTGAAAATCCTCGCATATTGCCGGTATTCTGCTGCCTTTGTTATTTTTCTTTTCCGACAATGAAATCTACCCTGACTGCCATGTTGACAGCATTGGTCTGCGCGCTGAGCCTGCCTGCAACGGCGGGAGCGGCGGCTGACCCCGGCAAGGTTCTGCACCTGTCTTTCGAAGCGGCAGATGATGGCTTTGACGCCATGCGTACCAACAGCGCTTACTCCAACTGGGTCACCGATGCCATTTTCGAAGGTCTGGTCAGCTATGATTATCTGGCGCGTCCTGCCAGACTGGTTCCCAACACGATAGTAGCCTTGCCAGAAATCACCGATGGCGGCAAGACCATGATTTTTCACCTGAAGAAAGGTATTTATTTCGCTCCTGATCCGGTTTTCAAGGGCGTGCGCCGCGAACTGGTCGCCGCTGACTATGCCTATACCTTCAAGCGCATGCTGGACCCCAATAACCGTTCCGTGCAGGCGCGGGTGTTTGAGGGCAAAGTGGTGGGGCTCGATGAGCTGGCCGAGGCGGCAAAAAAATCCGGAAAATTTGATTACGACAAAGCAATCGCCGGACTGGAAACGCCAGATCGCTACACCCTGATCCTGCGCCTGAAGGTGCTTGATCCCAGCCTTATCTATTATCTCGCGAAGCCTCTGGGTGGGGCAGTTGCACGTGAAGTGGTTGAGCATTACGGCGAAGCGGTCAACCAGCATCCCGTGGGTACCGGCGCCTACATGCTCAAACAGTATGTGCCACGCAGCAAAATCATCCTGGAAGCCAATCCCGAATATCGCGGCTTTGTCTGGGATTTCAAAGGTACAGGCAGCGACTGGGACAAACAGATTATCAAGGACATGCAGGGCAAGCAGATGCCGCAGGTCGGACGGGTCGAGATTGCCATCATTGAAGAAGAACAATCACGCTGGCTTGCTTTTGATTCAGGCCAGCTGGATTTTGAATTGCTGGTGCCGGCAGCCTCGGTCAAGCTACTCGACAATGGCAAGCTGAAGCCAGAATTTCGGGCCAGGGGCTTGCAGTTGTATCGCGTTGTTGATCCCGGCGTCACGCGTACTTACTTCAATTTTGAAGATGCGACCGTTGGTGGCTATAGCAAGGAAAAAATTGCGCTGCGAAGAGCCATTGCACTTTCTTTTAATCACCAGGAAGAAATTGACCAGGTCTGGTTTGGCCAGGCCATCAAGGCGCAATCCATGGTGCCGCCGGATGTGGTCGGACATGATACTGCTTACCGCAACAGCAATGCCTATGACCCCAGGCTGGCTAACAAGCTGCTTGATAAATTCGGCTACAAGCGCGGTGCTGACGGCTTTCGCAGCATGCCTGATGGCTCACCCCTGAAGCTGCGCATACATTCTGCGCCGAAAACCAAAGACTATGCACGCATGGAGGTATGGAAGCGTTCGCTCGACAAGGTAGGCATCCGTGCTGAATTCCCGGTGGCTGGTTTTGCTGACAATCTGAAATCCGCATATCAATGCAAGCTGATGATGTTTGGCATGGGTTATACCGCCGACATCCCCGATGGTATTGATTTCATGGAAGCCTATTACAGCAATAATGCCTATCGCGGTAATAACGGCTGCTATAAATCGAAGGCCTTCGATGCGGCCTTTGAAAAAGCCCGTCTGCTCGCCGATGGTCCAGAACGTCAACAACTGTTCAACACCATGGAAAGACTGATGGAAGCCGATACCGTACACAGCCTGGAATTATGGCGTGTACGTAACTGGCTCATACAGCCCTGGGTCAAGGGTTATAAGACCCATCCCATCATTCGCGGTGACTGGCGTTTTCTGGATGTAGAGAAAAAATAGCTGCCCGGATTCAATATACCGATTCAGTCAAAAACGGGTCTGAAAAAGCTTCGTTCATAACTCAATATGCATTTGCTTTCTTCCGCAAATTGAAAGGCTGCCTGACATGCTGGATCATCCACCATCTTCAGGCGGTATTGTTCATAGGTGGCCAGACTGGGAAAGCTGAACAATGCCAGCGCAATATTGTTGGCACCTTCTGATGGCAAAAAATAGCCGTGATGCTGGCCACCAAATTTTTCTACCAGCGGTATCCACAGTTTCGCATAGTGTTCAACTTCCTTCAGTTTCGCGGGATCGATGACATAGCGCAAATAGCAGGTGATCATGAGGGTGTTTCTTTCGTGGTGTGATGAACTGGGCCGGGAGCCGATCATGCACTGTAAATGAAATCGTATTTTCATGCTGACGCTGCCAGCCCTGATGCCACCGGCAATCTGGTGAATTGCCTTACACCTGGGTAAAACCGCCATCGACACAGAGTTCGACACCATTCACGTAACTGGCGGAATGCGATGCCAGAAATAATACTGCTGCCGCAATTTCTTCAGCCTGTCCCATACGGCCTGCTGGTGATACCTGGCCCAGATAAGTCGACATATTACCCACGTCGTCCTGGCTCATACCCAGACCCTTGTTTAGGATAGGCGTTTGCGTCACGCCGGGGCTGATGGTGTTGACACGTATCTTGCGGTCTTTCAGGTCATTCGCCCAGGTACGTGCAAATGAACGTACCGCTGCTTTTGAGGCGTTGTACAGGCTCAGGTTGGCCATGCCCTTGTTGGCTGCGACAGAGGCATTGAGGACGATGCTCGACGCATTGCGCAGCAAGGGCAGCATGGTTTGTACGGTGAAGAACAAGCCTTTGACATTGGTATCGAAAGTGGCATCAAAATCGGCAGTTGTGGTGTTGCCAAACTGGTTATACACGGCGATACCGGCATTGGCGAACAGGACATCCAGCTGGTCGTCACGTGCTTCTATGGTTTTACGCAGGGCATTCAGGTCATCCTGGCTGGCGACATCCGCAAGCACGGCGACGGCCTTGTCACCCAGTTCAGCACGCGCCTGTTCGAGTTTGGCGGCAGAACGGCCAGTGATATAGACACGTCTGGCGCCACGGGCGATGAATGCTTTTGCTGTCGCCAGGCCAATACCGGAGTTGCCACCTGTAACGAGGACGACCTGATCTGTGAAATCAATAGCAGGATGTGAAGATGCGGACATGACATTTCCTTGTGAAAGAGGGAGTCCGCAGTATGGTCAAACTGAATTGGTGAAACAATCCTTGTATTGTTCATGATATTGATGATTGAATTTCACCAATTAATAACCCACAAAGGCCAACTGTCTTTGCGGGTGCGTTGCTTAAAAATTAATCCTTAATGGGTCTGTATTTGCTTGCCCAGCCAGCAAAGGCATCCACACTACGGGTTTGTATCTTGATGTCAGGGCTGCTGGCAACAAATGCTCCGCTTTCAAATACAGGGGGCCACCACGCTGGTAGCGGTGGATCAGGTCGTCCGGGGTGGCCGGGGCAATACCGATTTCGCTAGGCAGCATGTGTGAGATGTCACCTTTCATTTTGGTTTTCATGACCAGATTGGTGTCCATCATCGCCATGGCACTGGCTTCTACCTTCAGCATTGCCCGGCCAGCAGGGTGACGGTCAAAAAGCTGAAATCCGGTCTGCCATCAATTTAAATTTCACGCAGTCATTGGTCTGGCCGGTTCGAGCTGCTTGCCGACAGGTTGCTCTTGCCTGGTCAGGGCAGGGGCAGCAGCAGGTACAGCATTGATTATTTCAGCAGTTACTGTCTCAGCCTGTGCAACTGGTGCCGGACTGGCGCTGATGACAGGAGCAGACGGGGCATTCTTGCTGGCCACAGGTATAAAACAGCGGGCAAGACTTTTTGATAGTGTTTTACCTGCCCCTGCACTAAAACCTGAATTGGGAATCCTGATCTATGTGGATAAACAAGATTCAGTCTGCCCTGCCACAGGCAGTTTCCCTATAATGATCAGCAATATGTTCACGAATGTTGACCCATGTCGCCAGATCTAAATGATTTAACTGCTTTTGTCCGTGTTGCGCAGTGCCGCAGTTTTCGCCAGGCAGCCCAGGAATTGCAGGTGACGGCTTCTGCTCTCAGCCATACCGTCACCAGGCTGGAACAAAAGCTCGGCATGCGTTTGTTGCAACGTACTACGCGCAGCGTCAGCCTGAGCCTGGCAGGTGAACGTCTGCTGCAAAGCCTGCAACCGGCGCTGCTGGATATAGCCAGTGCGCTGGAAAGCCTGAATGAACTCAGGGACAAGCCGGTAGGGCGTCTGCGGCTGAACGTGCCACGCCCCGCCGCCCAGTTATTGCTGGCACCCCGCATGGCAGCCTGGCATGCAGCCTACCCGGAAGTGGAACTGGAAATCGTCAGCAGTGATGCCCTTATTGATATCGTCGAACAAGGGTTTGATGCCGGACTGCGCTTTGGCGAGAGCCTGCAACAAGACATGGTCGCGGTGCCCGTTGGCCCGGCGTTTGGCTTCGTTGTCTGTGCCGCCCCGGCATATCTGGAAGCCCATGGTGAACCACAGACACCGCATGACCTGCTGCGCCATCAGTGCCTGCAAATACGTTTTCCCAGTGGTACGCGGTATCGCTGGGAATTCCAGCGTGGCCAGGAGAAACTGGAAGTGGCGACCAATGGCGCACTGGTCTGTGATGACATGAGCATGGTCGTAGAGGCAGCCGCAGATGCCGCCGGAATCTGTTATACCTACGGCAGCTATGCCAATGAAATGGTGGCGCAGGGGCGTTTGCAAATCATTTTGGAGGACTGGTATCCACCAGCCGAACATTTCTTTTTATATTATCCGAGCCGCCGTCATCAGACGGCAGCCTTGCGTGCCCTGATTGATTTCTTGAGATGAAATAGAAATCTCGCTATCAGGAGCGGTACCTTTTATTGCCTGAATATCGTTTGCTTATCGTTTGATGGATTTTGATGTGGCCGAGATGGTCCAGCTAAAACTGCCCTTTTTGTCAGCGGCAGATTCCTGCAAGCTGTTGACCAATTTGCCGGTTGCCTCGGCATTCTCGTCTGTGGCTGGGATCGGCTTCTGCAATTCCAGCGCCCATTTGACTGATATGGTGCCCTTGCTGTCACGCACTTCGGATTTGCTGACAAGATAATTCAAGCCCTGTTTGCTCAATGACCAGGAAAATGCCTTGAAGGCTTCTTCATCTGTCGTCTCGAATTTGATCTGGATCTGAATATTTTCCTGGGAATTTTTCACCATCGTATGGATGGCATTCGATACGGCATTCTTGTCTGTTTGCGCCAATGTGGAAGTACTAATCATCATGCTGGCAAGAACCAACCCCAAGTATTTTTTCATAGAAAATTTAAAGACGTAAATTATATTTGTAATAATGACAGTGAATGCAATAATAACAAAGAATAAATATTTTTCCCACGAGCATCGTGTCGTGGGACTTGACCAATATCTGATTCAGGTTTCGTCCCCGATACGCATTTGCAGATTTAAGTAGTCAAGTCAGCTTGATGAGGTTTTGCAATATCAGTGGTCCACGCATGCCCAGCAGGGCACCGCCCGCATTAAGTTTTCCAAGTGAGATTGTTGCAAAACCAAGTTTCTCCACCAGTTCTGCAACTGTCGCTGCGGCCTCAGCATCGTTGCTTGCTAAAAACATGACGCGACGCCCGCCTTTTTCAACGGGATTCATCGCCAGCAATTTTGCTGGCAACTGATTGAGCGTCTTGACCACTTTCGCACCCGGGAAAGCCGCCGCGACGATGTCACTCGAAGCCTGGCCGTTCAGTTCTTCGGGGGCCAGGCCATAGGCGTTCATCGCGTCGACGATAATTTTTCCGCTCCAGTCGGATGTCGCACTGGCAATGGCGACATGGGCTCGAAAAGGCAGGGCCAAAATGACGATGTCGGCTTTTAATGCCTCTGACAAGGTTTGCGGAATTATTTTTTCGCCCAATTCCTTGACCAGTGCAGCAAGGCTGTCAGGCCCACGCGAATTTGTGATACCCACGGCTATGCCTGCGTTGGCAAACTGGCGAGCCAGGGCTGTGCCGACATTGCCTGAACCTATGATGGAGTAATTCATGATGATGTCCTGATAAGATGAAAATAAAAATGAGTAAGTTGAAGTTGGGAAGAAAAGATGAGATTCAAGCCATGATGGCAGCGATGTCTTCGCGTGCATGTGCCAGTGCGGCTGTCTTGGCCTCGGGGCCAAATGCCATGCCTTCTGCACGGATGACTTTCACATCAGTAATACCGAGAAAAGCCAGCAAGCCAGTCAGATAGCTTTCCTGGTGCTCCAGCATTGCTGCCGGACTGCCTGCTGCATACACGCTGCCCCGGGAGGACGCGAGGTAAGCCTGTTTGTTTTTTAGCAGGCCTTCAGGGCCATGTTCGGTATATCGGAAAGTCTTGCCTGCTAACGCGATACGATCTATCCATGCCTTGAGCGATGTGGGAATACTCAGGTTGTACATGGGGACACCGATGACCAGAATGTCAGCGGCCATCAGTTCATCCATATAGGCATTTCCTTTGATTAGATCTGCGTTGATGCTTTCATTATCACTGACTACGCCCTGGAAAGCGGCCAAATGGGCGCCTGACAGATGCAGCGCCGGGTCGGTCGCAAGATCGCGGTAACTAAGTTGTATGCCTGGGTGCAGGGCTTGCAAGCGTGCGACGATTTCCGAAGAAAGCTGGCGACTGACCGATGCCGTGCCAAGGATGCTGGAGTCGAGATGAAGAAGTTGCATTTGAATACCTTTTATCTGTGTGTTGAGATGTATTCAATGATGGGCCTTTCAATAAGGTATGAAAAGACGGTATATTGAGATGTAATCCATCTGTTTTCGAGATAGAAGGGCTGTTTATGCTGGATGGCGTTTCACTTGATCAACTCAGAACCTTCATCGCGGCCGTCGATGAAGGTAGCTTTTCGGCCGCAGCAAGAAAGCTCAATCGCGTGCAATCTGCGGTCAGCGGCTGGGTCAGCAGTCTGGAGGCGCAGATAGGCGTGGTGCTGTTTGACCGCACAGGTCGTTTCCCGAAGCTCACCCCCGAAGGCGTGCTGTTACTGGCTGACGCCCGCAATATTGTTTCCGGGGTTGATATGCTCAAGGCCAGGGCAAAGCAGATGGCAGCAGGCCATGAGGCTGAACTAGCTGTTGTAGTTGACGTATTCTTTCCAACCGCCGTGATTGCAGTCGCGGCGAAGGCATTTGCAAGCAGGTTCCCGCTCATCCCCTTGCGGATTTTTGTAGAAGGGCTAGGGGCAGGCTACCAGCCTGTGCTGGACGAACGCTGCAGCCTGGGCATACTGGCGACCTTGCCACTGACATTTCCCTCACTGAGCAACGAACGCCTCGGTGAAATTCCGCTGGTGATGGTCGCTGCACCTGAACATCCCCTGGCGAGTTTTGTTGACCGGATACCCAGGCGCGAGCTGGCGAAACACGTGCAACTGGTGTTGACTGACCGGTCAGCGCTGATGGCTGGTCGTGACTATGGTGTTTTGTCACCGTCAACCTGGCGACTGGCTGACCTTTCCACCAAATATGCATTTCTCAAGGATAGTCTTGGCTGGGGCAGTATGCCGCTACATATGATAGAGCAAGACATCGCCGCGGGCACCTTGGTAATGCTGGATGTCGATGACATGCCACGCACCGGCTTCATGCTGACGATGTCAGCTGTGCATCTGGCATCTGCACCGCCAGGTATCGCCGGCAGGTGGCTGGTTGATTATCTCAAGGCCGGGTCGTTAAGCTGAATCCTGACTATAGTTTACGGCGCTTGCACAAAAGTGGCTTTGGCATGTGCACGCCTGTAAATCATATAAAAAGTAAATGTTTTTGCAATTGACAGGATGCAAAGCAATTTCCTGCCTGACAGGAATTTTCCCTTAGTTCAGGCTAGAAGAGTAAACTATGTCTATTATCCTGTCGCATCCTGCGACATGAGCGAACGAGTGAGCATCGCGCCATGTCTGAAACCAATCCTCCGATTTCTTTTGCTGATCTTCTTCTGAGTGCGCCTTTGATGCGCGCCTTGCAAGATGTCGGCTATGAAACACCGTCACCGATACAAGCGGCGACCATCCCCATTTTGTTGTCCAACCGTGACGTACTGGGTCAGGCCCAGACCGGCACCGGCAAAACCGCGGCTTTTGCGCTGCCTATCCTGTCGCGCATTGATATACGCCAGACCACGCCGCAAGCCCTGGTGCTGGCGCCAACTCGGGAACTGGCGATACAGGTTGCTGAAGCCTTCCAGACTTATGCGCGCCATATCCCTGGCTTCCATGTCTTGCCTATCTACGGCGGCCAAAGCTATGGCCCACAATTGTCGGCCTTGCGCCGTGGTGTGCATGTCGTGGTGGGCACGCCAGGTCGCGTGATTGACCATCTGGACAAGGGCACGCTGGATTTATCTGCCCTGAAAACTCTGGTGCTGGATGAAGCCGACGAAATGCTGCGCATGGGCTTTATCGATGACGTAGAACGCATTTTGCAAGAAACACCAGAAGGCCGCCAGACCGCCTTGTTCTCGGCCACCATGCCTTCGGCCATCAAGCGCATCGCCCAGACTTACCTGAACAAACCGGCAGAAGTCACGGTTGCTGCCAAGACCGGCACTGCCGACAATATCCGCCAGCGTTACTGGCTGGTCAGCGGCATGCACAAGCTCGATGCCCTGACACGCATACTGGAAGCCGAGACTTTTGACGGCATGATCATTTTCGCCCGTACCAAACTGGGTACCGAAGAACTTGCCGCCAGACTTGATGCAAGAGGCTTCTCGGTTGCCGCCATCAATGGCGACATCAACCAGCAACAGCGTGAACGCACTATCCAGCAATTGAAAGACGGCAAGATCGATATCCTGGTAGCTACCGATGTCGCTGCCCGCGGCCTGGACGTAGAGCGTATCAGCCACGTCATCAACTATGACGTACCGTATGATCCAGAAAGCTACACCCATCGCATAGGCCGTACTGGCCGTGCCGGTCGCAGTGGTGAAGCCATCCTGTTCATCACACCACGCGAAAAGAATTTGTTGAAAGCGATAGAACGGGCGACACGTCAGCCAGTGTCACCACTGGAATTGCCGACCATACAGACGGTCAATGATGTCCGTATCGCCCGCTTCAAGGATCAGATTTCAGCAACCCTGGCGTTAGGCGGACTGGAACAATTCACGTCCCTGATTGAAGATTTTGAACGTGAGCAAAATATCCCGGCGGTGGAAATTGCTGCGGCGCTGGCAAAAATGGCGCGTGGCGATGAACCTTTGCTGCTCGACAAAAACCGTAAAGAAACCAGGACTGACGATAGCTGGCGCGATGAACGCCCGGCACGTGCTGAACGTGGCGACAGAGGCGATCGTGGTGACCGCGACCGGGGTGACAGAGGTGACCGTTTTGAACGCGCACCGCGTGAAGACCGTGGCGCACGCCGTGAACACAGCCCGCGCACGCCAGAGCCAGGCATGCAGACTTTCCGCATCGCGGTGGGCCATGATCATGGTGTCAAGCCCGGCAATATCGTTGGTGCAATCGCCAATGAAGCCAATATAGAATCCAAGTTCATCGGTCGTATCGATATCTATGATGACTATACCATCCTCGATCTGCCAGACAATCTGCCGGGCGACATGATGGAACACCTGAGTTCAGTACGTGTTGCTGGCCAGGCCCTGCGTATCAGTGCAGAAAAAGGCCAGGGCGGTAATGCTTCAGCATCCCGCCCGGCACCACGTGCAGCGCGTGAAGAAGCGCCTCGCGAACGTGCTCCACGTACCCCTGGTGTTGCTGAGGCCGCACCTGGCAGCAAGCTGAATCAGGTAGTCGATCGCGCTGCCCGTGCACCTCTTGATGAAGAGCTCCCAGCCAAGTCCAAGAAAGACAAGGCTGACGGCAAAGGCAAGGTCAGCATCCCCATGCTGACTTACCGTATTGAAGTCGGCAAAGCTGACGCTGTTACCCCCAGTAATATCGTCGGCGCAATTGCCAATGAAGCCGGTCTGGAAGCCAAGCACATAGGCCGCATCGATATTTTTGACGATTACAGTACGCTGGATTTGCCAGATGGCATGCCCAAGGAATTGCTGAAGCAGTTGAAAGGCGTCTGGGTCGCAGGCAAGCAAATCCAGATCAGCCCGGTCGGTGAAGACCATGTGCGCAAGCCTTTGCCAGCAAGCCAGCCATCACCTTTCGGCCCCAAGAAAGCAGGCGGCGATCGCCGCGTGACAGAAAAAGCCAAGGGTTATGGCGCAGGCAAACCAGCAGCAGCCAAGCCACATCGCAAAGGCCCTAAAGCCTGATTGGCCTGCTAGGATCGGTTCGTCAGATCTGAAGCAATAGTTCAAATACCCCCGCCCTTGCGGGGGTATTTTTTTCTACGGGCCGTTTTATGTTTGCTTAGGCAACTGCTCGTTCTGCATCTGGCCTGCGGCGTAGCCTGACCTGGGTAATTGCTGGCGGGTTGTAGGCTGCGTGCAAGGGGCCAACATCAGTTCCCGGTGCAACGATCTGGTCTATCCGGTCCAGCACTTCGTCAGTCAGCGCAACGCTGGCACCCGCCAGCAGATCATCCAGTTGTGCCATTGTGCGCGGCCCCAGGTTGGCCGAGGTCACGCCCGGGTGGGCAATTGCGAAAGCCATCGCCATGTGTGTCAGTGATAATCCTGCTTCCTGCGCCACGATGATCAATTGCTCAACGGCGTCCAGTTTGCCTGCATCCGTCATATAGCCCGGATTAAAGCGTACCCTTGCGCTGTCGGTTTGCTGGCCCTTGCGATATCTGCCGGTCAGCAAGCCCATGGACAGCGGGCTCCATACCATCACGCCCAAGCCATACTTCTCGCAGGTCGGCAGCACTTCCCTTTCTATGCTGCGGTTGAGGATGGAATAAGATGGTTGCTCGCAACGGAAGCGTGCCAGTCCACGCTTTTCTGCTACCCATTGTGCTTCCACGATGTCAGACACTGGGAAGGTGGATGATCCTATGGCGCGTATTTTCCCTGCCTGCATCAGGTCTGTCAGGGCCGACAGGGTTTCTTCTATGTCGGTGTCGGGTGATGGCCGGTGTATCTGGAACAGGTCTATGTAATCGGTCTGCAGGCGGCGCAGGGAATCTTCCACTGCACGCACCAGCCAGCGCCGTGAATTGCCTTGCTGGTTGGGGTCAGTACCCATGGGCAGATTGGCCTTGGTTGCCAGCACGACATGATCGCGCCGACCCTTGAGTGCCTTGCCGACAATCTCTTCCGACTCGCCACGGCTATAAAAATCTGCCGTGTCAATAAAGTTGATGCCAGCATCAAGTGCCTTGTGGATGATGCGGATGGAGTCCTCGTGGTCGGTATTGCCGACTGCGCCAAACATCATTGCGCCCAGGCAATAAGGGCTGACCTTGATGCCGGTTTTTCCTAGTGTACGGTATTGCATATGGTTTATTCCTGTAGGTAAGTGGGTTCTGATGATCGTCGACGAAATCAGTGTGCTGAGAGGTAAAATAGAACATCGTTCCGTATAATTAATCGGATCAATGTTCCGTTTAATTATACGGAACGATGTTCCGTATTTCAAGAAAAGAATAAAAATTGGAAATAAAAAAATGGAAGTGAAAAGTGGAAATAAATAAGCTGGCCCCTAACGCTAGTGCAGGCAGTGAAAGCGGCGGGAATGAAGAGCAAAACCCCAGGCGCGTGCGCGCTGACGCGCAACGCAGTACAGATGCGTTGCTGCAGGCAGCGCTGGAAGTGTTTGGCACTTCCGGTGTAGATGCGCCAGTGCGCGAGATTGCCCAGCGGGCAGGCGTGGGTGTCGGCACCCTGTATCGCCGCTTCCCACAGCGCTCAGACCTGGTTATTGCGGTTTTCCGTCATGAAGTGGATGCCTGTGCCGAGGCTGCACCCATGCTGGCGGCTGAATATGCGCCAGGTGAGGCCGTCGCGCAATGGATGCTGCGTTATGTCGATTTCATCGCCGCCAAGCGCGGGCTGGCAGCGGCGCTGCATTCGGGTGACCCGGCATTCGCGATACTGCCAGCCTACTTCCAGCAGCGACTGGAACCGGCACTGCGTAGTTTGCTTGATGCGGCAGCAGCGGCAGGCGACATGCGCGCAGATATAGCGCCTTATGATTTGCTGCGCGCAGTCGCCAATTTATCAACAACGACGCAGGAAGGTGGACCAGAACATGCGCGGCGCATGCTGGCTTTGCTGGTAGATGGCTTGCGTTATGGTGCCAGGCCTGTCACTGGTTCAAGCAAGGTGTAGTGAATAAAATAAATTAGAAAATGTATTTTAACTACATTAAATTCTTGATTATATATCTCAGCCCTTATTGACATGATATCGTTTTCAAGAAATTTAAAGGGAGTATTGTGATTTTTTGAAAAAACCGATTAGGAATTTTCATCTTTCTTTTTCTTGATGCGTACTTTTTATTGATGTATCTTAACTACATAAATCAATAATGAGACAAAATCATGAAGAAACTAGCTGCTCTGGCCCTGCTGGGATTGATATCCCTGCCCGTGCTTGCACAAACTACCAGCACGGTAAAACACCCGGTGTGGAGCGAGAACGCCGCGATTTATGAAGCAAATATCCGCCAGTATTCACCAGAGGGCAGCTTCAAACGTTTTCAGGAATACTTGCCTGAACTGAAAAAGATGGGTGTAGGCATTATCTGGATCATGCCTGTCAATCCCATAGGTGAAAAAAACCGTAAGGGTACACTGGGCAGTTATTACGCCGTGCGTGATTACAAGGGCGTGAATCCCGAATTCGGCACACCGGCCGATTTCAAAAATCTTGTCGATGCCGCCCATGCACAAGGCATGAAGGTCATCATAGACTGGGTTGCCAATCACACGGCCTGGGATCATCCCTGGGTCTCATCCCATCCCGAGTATTACCTGAAGAATGACAAGGGGGAGTTTGTCCCGCCTGTGCCTGACTGGCAAGATGTCATCAAACTCAATTATGCCAACCCGCAATTACGAGTGGCCATGATAGATGCATTGACATTCTGGCTGACTGAATACGGCATTGATGGCTTTCGCTGCGATGTGGCAGAAATGGTGCCTGTCGATTTCTGGAACGAGGCCAGGGCAGCACTGGACCAGGTGAAACCAGTTTTCATGCTAGCCGAAGGCGAAGCCCCCGAGCTGCATGAAAAAGCCTTTGACATGACGTACGCATGGCAACTCAAAGACTTGTTTGGCGAAATCGCCAATGGCAAGAAAAACGCCAATGACCTGGCTGCCTACATGGCCGGGCCGGAAAAGAAATTCAATGACAATGCTTACCGCATGCTGCATACCTCCAACCATGATTTGAATTCATGGGAAGGGACAGAATTTGAGCGGCTGGGTGAGGGCGTAGAAAGTTTCCTGGTGTTGTCGAACCTCCTGAAAGGCATGCCCTTATTGTATGCAGGACAGGAAGCCGGCAATACCAGGCGGCTGGAATTTTTTGAGCGCGACCCGATACAATGGAAGCCGCATCCCTACAAGGCCATCTACACCACTTTGTTTCATTTGAAAAAGCGCAATCACGCATTATGGAACGGTCTTGAAGGCGGCGAACAGATGCGTTTGCCAACGACGAACGATAACGCAGTCTATGCTTTTTCACGCAGCAAGGCAGGCAATCAGGTGATAGGCATATTCAATCTCAGCGGCCAGCCACAAAGTGTCAGCTTCAGCGCAGCGCCATCTCCTGCACGGTTCAAGAACCTGTTTTCCGGCGCGTCAGAAACACTCAGGCCTGGCAAGGTCATGCAACTCAAACCCTGGGAATACAGGGTGCTGGTGAAATAAGTATTCCATATTGCAGGCACGATGATTCAAAACGGTCACGGCGTGTTTTCCCGTGACCGTTCTGGTTTTCAATAATCGAGATTGGAAACGGGCATGGTCAGTTGATCGCTAGTATCCAGCCCCAGTATCCTGGCCAGTGTCGCTGATACCACCGCCACGTCATTGTCAAATGAACCGTGCGCTACGGGTATGGTACGCGTACCACAACTGACATCTTTGGCATTGATGATATGCAGATTGGCAGCCTGGGTTTTGCTCAGGCCCTCACCCGTTTCCGCAAAGCCGGATGGCAATGTGTTGCCCCAGTAAAAAGCATTCCAGCTTTTTAGCGTAGCGATGCTGGCTTGGTTCCATTGATCATCGTAGATTTTGTTGCTGGCAAAATAGGCGGCATCAAAGCTGGCTGCCATGCCGAGCAAAGGGGTTTTATGCTGGGTTTCAAAAGCCCTTGCCACCAGATATAACAGTGACTTGTTATAAATTTTGGCGACATTGTCATCCAGCTCGCGGGCATTTGACATCATGTGGATATGAAAATTTGGCGCAGCCAGAATGCCCGTTTCTATCACCTTACGGTAAGTTGTTTCTGCAAACGCGACAGTACATGCTGGCGCATACAGTGTGCAGGTTTGCACCGGTAACTGACGTGCTGCCAGCAAGTTCAACAAATAGCCTTGTACGATGGAGCCAGCGGAATGGCCAATCAGATGAATTTCCAGTTTATCCTTGCCCAGCGCCTTGCTGAGTTGCTGCAGGCGTTCTGCAATCGCAAACAAGCCACGTGGCGGGTCACCGTCTTCAGCCCCCTGCAAGGCATTTTGCTTCATCTGTACCCATTGTCCCTTGCCGCCCAATGATTCGGCCAGGCTCTCTACTGTCCTGTCCATGGCATCCAGAGCTGCATTTTTGAGTTGCGCGAAGAAGTCGCCTGACAAATCGGTGCCTGGTAAATAATCCTGTAACTTGTTTTTCAGGATATCGATCAGGGTTTCATTAAGCCCGGTTTTCCAGGTAATAAAGACAGGGTAGATGCCGTTCGCCAAAAAATACGGTGCCAGGGCAGCAACACGTTTGAGTGAATCGCCTTCAGTATTGAGGCCGCCATGCGCATACAGCGCCAGTTTCAAGACTTTTTTGTTACCCTGTTTTTTCAGCCATGCTTGCGGCGATTGCAGAACTACCTGGTCTACTGTTGCTGCCGCATCTGCAACAGCAACAATGCGCTGTATCAGGCCACCATCATTGCCCATGACTACCGTCAGACCATAAGACTGGTCCAGACTCAAACTGTCAGGCCCGGTTTTATTTGATGCCGTAATCGAAGGTGCGCTCAGTAATGAGCCATTGGCCTTGAAGGCCGGGCCGGATGATAGATTCGCCAGAGCACTGGGCTGGGCCTTGTCCTGAGCCGCTGCCGGATTTTGAATGACAGCAGTTTGCCTGACAGGCACGCCCAGTGACACAGTCCAGGCATCACTGGCATTGGCCACCCAGTCGGCATAGGTGAGTACGGCAAAGCCGTGGAAGCCCCAGTCCTTGCCCCAGGAGTTTTGCACGACAAAACCCTGGTCGGTATAGCCTATCAGCGCGAAGGCGTGACCGCCGGTAGTTTCAGACGACCATGGAATTACAGGCAGCTGGTCAAAACTGGTAAAGCTTTTACTAGCCGCTTTGCTTTTGGGTTTGCTGTCGGTATCAGCGTCCAGTGCCCAGCCCTGATGCGCCTTGCAGGATGCATAGACCGCACCAATCTCCAATATCGCTGCCTGTAAATCGGTGACAGACGCTTTGTCAACGCGGTAATAGGTACCCACTGGGCGGGTGACCGCATCCTGCGCCCAGCCGGGTTTGGGGGCTTCAAATGCCGGTGCATGGCCTTTGCTATTGACGGTATAGGGCCACAGCGCGCGGCTGCAAACCCCGTGTTTATGCCAGCCTTTCAAAGCGCCACGACAGCTGGAGCCGTTATAGTCTTCACCTGCCCATTCATCATAAAATTTGGCAAGATGGAACAGCATGCGCGGGCTGGTTTGCAGGCTGGCCGGGTCACGCCGCCAGAATAGATAGTTGATGACAGCGGCCAGGCCAAAACCAGTACAGGCGCCTTCCGAGCCCTGGTCCAGTACCATGCCAGCCCTGATGTATTTACTTATTTCAGTCTTGATGGTTTTGGGATCGGGATAGCAAGGCGGCAGATTGCAGACGCGTGGTGTGTAGAGACGGTCACGGATATCGAGTCTGTCCGGGCGGGCGTCAAGCGCCAGTGCACTGCCATTGAACTGTATATGCTTGCTGGGCATGAAGCTCTCCAAATTGTCTTATTTGCAATCAATAGTGTCGCAGGATTTTACAAAATGGGCAATGGAGGCGACGACTGTTGTCGCAGAAATGACAAAGGAAACTATAGCGTTGCCGGTAAGCAGATAATGGGAAACAAACATGCAGTTTTTGCAGAACGCAAAAACCGGAGGAGACAAAACAGGATCGCCAGCCCCAAGAGAGGGTGGCGATCCTGATGAACTGATTACTTCTTCGCTGCGTCTGCTGAAGCAGAGGCGGAAGCCGCTGCTGGTGCCGCAGGTGCTGGCGTGGTTGGAACAGGCGTGATGGACAGGCCTGGAGCCGACGCTGGTACTGCTGCTGGCGCAGGTGTGATTTCTATTTTCGCCTTGGCTTTCAGGTCATCCAGCATTTTTTTCAGGTTTTGCTGTTGAACTTGCTGGGTCAGGCCGGCTTTGACATCTTCAAATGCGGATACAGTCGCAGGACGGGAGTCGTCGAGGATGATGACGTGATAACCGAACTGGGATTTCACAGGTTCTTCAGTGAACTTGCCCTTTTCCAGCTTGGCAACCGCAGCGCCAAATTCTGGCACCATGCCACGAGGGTTAAACCAGCCCAGATCGCCACCTTTGTCTTTGGAACCGGGATCTTTGGATTTGGATTTTGCCAGGCCGTCAAAAGCTTTGACGTCTTTCTTGATCTTGGCAATGATGTCTTTGGCTTCGTCTTCTTTTTCTACCAGGATATGACGTGCCTTGTATTCGGTGGATTTCAGCTTGTCGTATTCCGCTTTCAAATCTGCATCGCTGACCGTGGCTGTCTTGATATAGTCCTTGACGAAAGCATTCGCCAATATCGACTGTTTGTTCATTTCCAGTTGTTCGGTCACTTCTGGTGCCTTGTCCAGACCTTTGCTAGCTGCTTGCTGGGCAACAATGATTTGCATGGCCAGGCTGTCGATGACCATTTTGCGTGTGTCTGGCGTGTCAGGCATACCTTGAGAGGCTTGCTGCTGCATGATCTGATCCAGCTGTTTTTTGCTGATAGGCGTGCCGTTGACAGTGGCAGCAACATCCTGGCTGCTGGCTGTGGCAGATGCGGCGGCGGGAGCGGATGCTGTTTTGGCGGCATCTTTCTCATTACAAGCGCTGAGTGCAAACAGGGCAACTGCGCTACCCAGAACGACACGGGATTTAATTGACATACGAATTCCTTCTATATTGAGCTGACTTTGCAGCACGGATCACAAGCGCATGCAGCAAGGCAACATACGGCGAATAAAAAATGACGGTGAATTTTACTCGTGATTGTGCCTGCTTTGCCAGAAAATCATTTTTACTTACTAAACGGGTGCGTCCGCAAAGTACGCGACAGACGCTGCTGAATGCATCTCGTGGCATCTTGTTGCGTCCTGTTATGTGGGTGGCTGGATGCCTGCCGCATCGGGAAAATATTTTATTTTCATTCTGCCAATTCAGGTTTCAGGCAATTTTTCAGGTATTTCGCTTAAAAATAAGGAAAATTTCTTAAAAGCAGCAAAACTGCGGAACAATTTCAGACTTCCCTACTCCAAGCTGGGCGTATCAATCCGGTATAAAAATGATAATCAAAATTCACGCCGGCAATTTTTCAAACATCGCGCTGATCAAAGACCCACCCGGACAGAGACAGACAGCATCCCAACAGGAGACAATAAATGCGCATGCTTCAGGTTTTATCTGGTACAGCCATGACCACCATTCTTGCCGGCAGTTTTGCTGTCACTGGTGCCTATGCTGCTTCCTCCGTAGCCATTACCGCCGCCAGCGATGAAAAAGTCGATCTGGATCTCATCACCCGTTTGCGTGATGAAGCCATGAACCGTTCCAAGGCGCAGGAAATTTTTGGTGTGCTGACCGATGAGATCGGCCCGCGCCTGACCGGCTCACCGGCACTGCGCAAGGCCGGTGACTGGACCCGTTCCAAATTTACCGAATGGGGTTTGCAAAACGTGCACAGCGAAAGCTTTGCACCATTTGGCCGCGGCTGGACCCTGGAAAAATCGAGTTTGCGCATGCTCTCGCCTTCGCAGGTAGACCTGTATGCCATCCCGAAAGCCTGGACACCAGGGACAGATGGCCCGCAACGCGGCAAACTGGTCATTGCCAAATTGGCGGCAGATGAAGACCTGGCAAAATGGAAGGGCAAACTGGCCGGTACCATCGTCCTGCTGGATGATCCCTTGCCTATCAAGCCGCATATGAAGGCCGACGCACATCGCTATTCGCATGAAGAACTTGATGAGCTGATAAAAATCGACCTGGAGGCAGCGCCTTCGCGTCGCGGTGACATTGCTACTTATGTCAAGCAACTGAATTTCCGCAAGAAACTGCGTCCTTTCCTCACAGAAGAAAAAGTGATTGCCGCATTGAATGTCACCCGTGGCGAAGACGGTACCATCTTTGTTCAGGAGGGCGGCTCCTATAAAAAAGATGAAGCCACCGGCCCGGCCAACCTGGTGGTTGCCAGCGAAACCTATAACCGTCTGTATCGCCTGGTAGAAAAGAAAAAAGCCGTCGAACTCGAAATTGATGTCAAAGCCAGTTTCAATGATGAAGACCCGGAAGCCGCCATCAACGTGCTCGCAGAAATCCCGGGCACGGACAAGAAAGATGAAATCGTCATGCTGGGTGCGCATCTGGATTCATGGCATGGCGGAACCGGTGCGACCGATAACGCCGCCGGTGTCGCCATGGTCATGGAAGCCGTACGTCTGTTGAAAGTGTCCGGCTTCAAGCCTCGCCGTACCATACGCATTGCCTTGTGGGGCGGTGAAGAGGAAGGTTTGCTGGGTTCACGCGCCTACGTCAATAAATGGGTGGCCTCACGTCCTGAACCGACTGACCCGAAAGAACTGGAACTGCCCACTTTTGCACGCAAGCCTACCGGCCCCCTGAGCATCAAACCCATGCAGGGCAAGATTTCGGCCTACTTCAATCTCGATAATGGCGGCGGCAAAATCCGCGGTATCTATGCCGAAAACAATGCTGCCGTAAAACCCATCTTCGATGCCTGGCTGGCCCCATTCCAGGATCTGGGTGCGACCACCACCACCTTGCGCAGTACCGGCAGTACCGACCACGTGAGTTTTGATCGTGCTGGTGTACCTGGCTTCCAGTTCATACAGGATGACATGGATTATTTCAGCCGTACCCATCACTCCAGCATGGACGTGTATGACAAGGTGCAAAAAAGCGACCTGACCCAGGCTTCCCTGATCATGGCCAGCTTTATCGCCCATGCCGCCAACCGCAACGATATGCTGCCGCGCAAGCCGGTTCCCAAAGACCCGCCAGCTGACGAGAAGAAAGAAGAAGCGAAAGACACAACAGAATCAGGCGACAAGAAATAAATTTGCTGTCAGCACCTGATTGCGGGGCCAGTTTTGCATGATGTTCTTGAACAAGAATACAATGCCAACCTGGCCCCTCTTTTTTTGAAATGATTTCCATGACTGATGTTTTGCAAGACAGCCTTCCCACCAGTCTCGCCGATATGTTGCCAGTAGGCATGATCACAGGTGGCGGCCTGGCCGCAGCGGCGATGGCGACCGTGGCACAGGGCAAGCGGCAACAGGCCGGATGGGAAGCCTTTCATTATGAAAGAATTTCTGCATCAGAATTTGAAATTACCGGTGGCATTGCCATCACCGCAGGCGGGCAGAAAAAATTCCAGGGCGCGCATGATTGTGTCGTCGTGACTGAGGCCGAGGTATTGGCCACAATGCAGCAACAAAACACCTCACAGACGGCAGTTATCCCACCTTTCGCGCAGACATTTTCCCATCAATCCCCAGTGATCGCTGCCAGTGCCCCGGCGCAGTATCTGAAAGTGGTATTCGCATTGCCGCAGGACGAAGCCGGGCAGCAAAGGATTTTGCGCGCCTTTCAATTGCAGGCAGATTTTTTTGGCGCGAAAGTGCAGGCCTGTTCACTGCATGATGCCAGCCTGCTCAAGCTGGATTAAATTGGATCAGGCATGATACGACGTACTATCAAGTGGCTGCTGTCCATCAGCCTGTGCCTGCTGCTGGTTTCACTGTGGCGCAGTGAAGTCTTGCCGTCACCGAATGAATTAAATCCTGTATTGTTGAATGAACCATTGCAGACCGAAGTCAAGCTGCCCGCATTCGAAACCACGACGGGTGGTGTGACTTATAAAATTCAGCCGCTCTATGATTATGACCTGGTCGGTTTGGTGGTCAGCAAGCACGACGCTAACACCTGGTGGGATTATCTGCATCGCGAATGGAATGATAATCTCAACATCACCGATCTCTGTGTGGTGTGGGGCAATAATGTACGTAATGGCTCGTACACTGAAATCAATTTTTCCAGCGGCCAGTTCACCTGTAATTTCAGCACCCGTTCCAATGAAGCCTTCGCTGCCTTTGACCAGACCGCCATATCGAACAATCATTTGCTGACAGACAAACCGCAACTGGTGAAGATCATGCGCAAGGTACAGGTTGGTGACCAGATTCATTTCCGCGGCCGCTTGTCTGAATATTCACATAATCATGGCTTCGCCTTCAAACGCGGCACCAGCATTGTCCGTACCGACACCGGTAATGGTGCCTGCGAAACAGTCTTTGTGGACAGTTTTGAAATCATGAAAACCGGCGGCCAGCCCTGGCGCAAACTGGTCTGGCTGGCCACCATCCTGCTGATCGCCAGCATACTGGGCTGGTTTTTGCAGCCCGTGCGTTTCAACGATTGAAATAAATTCTTGTAAAGTTTTTACTTCGGTGCTGATGTACGGTCAACCCTGACAGGGATGGGAAATGACATTTTCTGACGGAAAAGAATTTTGTTACAAATTGCCTGTCTTGCCCGGTTGCAGGATTCCAAATGCGCCAGCGAACAGATGTGAACGATGAAAGTGGTCTTATTGCCGCTATCTTTTGTTATCTGGCAGTCATTTGAAATGAATATTTTCATCGGACATGGGCAGGCCTGCATTTATCGCGACAAAATCTGGCTGAGGTCCAAGAATCAAATTTGTTTCCATCTGCATAATGGAGGATACTTGCGGCTGTATGCTGCAATTTGGTGCATTTGCGCAGGATTAATAGTCCCGCAGTATTTGTCTGGCATTCTTATTTCTCGTTACTCTCGTTATCTTCAACACCGAAGGAGAACGTATGACCTCTTCCCACTTCGCTGAGCTTCTGGCTTATGCGCAAGCCCATACTGGCCCGGCAGCAGAGCGCCAGGGCCCGTTTATCACCGCGTATTTTGAAAACACTGATCCCGACGAAATCCTGACCCGTGGTCCGGCGACTTTGTTTGCTCAGGCGAATGCACACTGGCGCCTGCTTGATGCGCCGCGTACTCCACAGACACCAAAGATCAGGGTGTTTAACCCAACCCTGGCAGAAGACGGTTTTGTCAGCGACCATACGGTCGTGCAGATTGTTAATGACAACATGCCTTTCCTGGTCGATTCCGTCACCATGGCGATCAACCGCAGTGGCCGTACCGCCCACTGGATAGTCCACCCGCTATTGAGCGTAGCACGTGATGCCAAAGGCAATGTCACTTCCGTCAGCACTGTCGCTGCCGCCAAGGCTGCGGGGCGCACTGACCCGGTAGAATCCCTGATCCTGGTCGAATGTGACCGCATCGTTGATCAGGCTGCGCAACAGGCGCTGGTAGAGGATCTGCAACGTGTCCTGTCCGACGTGCGTGGTGCCGTCGTTGACTGGCAACCCATGCTGGCCCGTGTGCGCGCCGTACGCGCAGCCTGTGAAAAATCAAACCAGGCACCAGAAAAACGCGATGAAGCCATCGCTTTCCTGCAATGGCTGGAAGACCGCCACTTTACCTTTCTGGGTGTGCGTGATTATGATTTGCACCGGGATGGCGACAGTGTCACGCTGGTGGCGTTGCCAGAATCTGGCCTGGGCATCCTGCGTGGCGCCGTAAAAACTTCTGAAACCCGTCTGCCTGCCGAAGTGGTGGCATTGATGGATTCCAGCGAAGTCGTCATGGTCACCAAGGCCATGACACGCGCCACCATACACAGGCCAGCCTGGCTGGACTATATCGCCGTCAAACGCTTTGATGATGGCGGCAATGTCATCGGTGAATCACGCTTTTTGGGGCTGTACACATCGACTGCTTACTCCGAACCGGTCGGCAATATTCCTCTCGTGCGTCAGCGCGTAGTCGAAGTCATGGCGACCTCAGGCGTCGTGCCCGAAAGCCATGCGGCAAAATCCTTGCAGGCCATACTGGACGATTATCCGCGTGATGAATTGTTCCAGATCGATGCCGCGACGCTGGCCGATCATGCAATCGGTATCCTGCGTTTGCAGGAACGCCAGCGCACCCGCGTATTCTTGCGCCGCGACCCATTCGGGCGCTTTACATCGGCCCAGGTTTTCGTACCGCGTGACCGCTACAACACAGAATTGCGTATCAAGATCAGCAATGAACTGATGATAGCGCTGAATGGCCAGTCGATAGAATTTACCCCCATGTTGACCGACAGCCCGCTGGCGCGTATTCATTACCTCGTGCGGGCGAAAGACCATGCGCCGCAAAACGTCAACCTGGCGTCGCTGGAAGCACGCATCTCCAAACTCGCTCAGCGCTGGGAAGATGACTGCACGGCAGAGCTGTTGCGTTCACACGGCGAAGGCAATGGCCTGAGCCTGGCAAACCGTTTTGCCAATGCCTTCCCTACAGCCTACCGCGAAGATTTTTCTGCCCTGGTGGGCGCAGAAGATGCCGACATGCTGGCTGGGCTGAATGCCGGTTCGCCGATGATGGTGAAGCTGTATCGTCCGCTGGATGCCGGCCCCGGTAATTTACGCTTCAAGATCTATAACACCAGCAAAGTGGCGCTGTCAGATTCCCTGCCCGTGCTCGAACACATGGGTGCCAGAGTCTTGGATGAGCATCCTTACCACATAGGAAGTGGCGCAGACACCTTGTGGATACATGATCTGGGTTTGCAACTGCCGGCCAGCACTGATCTGTCAGCCGTCAAACTGCGTTTTGAAGCGCTGTTTTCACAGGCCTGGGGCGGCGAAGTTGAAAGTGATGACCTGAACCGTCTGGTACTCAGCACCAGCCTGGATGCGCGTTCCATCGCCGTGTTGCGCGCCTGTTCACGTTACTTCAAGCAACTGGGCTTTGCCTACAGCCAGAACTATATCGAAGCAGCATTGAACAAAAATGCCAGCATCACGCAATTGATTGCTGAATTGTTTGGTGCCCGCTTCAAGCCTGATTATGTTGGTGACCGTGAACTGGCACAAAAGCATATACGCGAACAGTTGGAAACCCAGATGAGTAATGTCGCCAGTCTGGATGAAGACCGCATATTGCGCCAGTTCATCGCCACCATCGTCGCCACTTTGCGCACCAACTTGTGGCAAACCACGGAAACCGGCGCTTTCAAACCGTATATGAGCTTCAAGCTCAACCCGCGTGAAGTGCCGGGTGTGCCTGAACCCAAACCGTTGTTTGAAATCTGGGTGTATTCACCAAGGGTGGAAGGCGTGCATTTGCGCGGCGGTAAAGTCGCCCGTGGTGGTCTGCGCTGGTCTGACAGGCGTGAAGATTTCCGTACCGAGATCCTGGGCCTGGTAAAAGCACAGCAAGTAAAAAATACCGTTATTGTTCCGGTCGGCTCCAAAGGTGGCTTCGTCCTTAAAAATGCCCCGCTTGCCAGCGAGCGTGAAGCCTACCAGGCCGAGGGTATCGCCTGCTACAAGATCTTCCTGTCCGGCCTGCTGGACCTGACAGACAACATCGTCAAGGGTGTCGTCGTGCCGCCAGCCAAGGTCATCCGTCATGATGTCGATGACCCTTACCTGGTGGTGGCAGCCGACAAGGGTACGGCCACTTTCTCTGACATCGCCAATGGTGTTTCAGCAGACTATGGCTTCTGGCTTGGTGATGCTTTCGCCTCCGGTGGCTCGGTCGGTTACGATCACAAGAAAATGGGCATTACCGCACGCGGCGCGTGGGAATCTGTAAAACGGCATTTCCGCGCACTCGGTGTGAATACGCAGGACACGGAATTTACTGTTGCCGGTATCGGCGATATGTCGGGTGACGTATTCGGTAACGGCATGCTGTTGTCGCCGCATATCAAGCTGCAACTGGCATTTGACCACAGGCATATCTTCATTGATCCTGCTCCTGATGTTGCCGCTTCATTTGCAGAGCGCCAACGCCTGTTTAACCTGCCACGTTCAAGCTGGGATGATTATGACAAGAGCCTGATTTCGCCAGGTGGCGGGGTGTATCCGCGTTCTGCAAAATCGATCACATTGACGCCGGAAGCGCGCGCAGTGCTGGGTATAGAGACAGCTGAACTGGCGCCCGTCGAGTTATTGCGCGCCATCCTGCAAGCCCCGGTTGACCTGCTTTACAACGGCGGCATTGGCACCTATGTCAAGGCGACTTACGAAACCCACGCACAGGTTGGTGACAAGGCTGGCGATGCCTTCCGCGTCAATGGCAATGAATTGCGCTGCAAGGTACTGGCAGAAGGCGGCAACCTTGGCTGTACGCAAAATGGCCGTATAGAATTTGCCCAGAAAGGCGGGCGCATTTATACCGATGCGATCGATAATTCTGCGGGTGTTGATTGCTCCGATCATGAAGTCAATATCAAGATCCTGTTGGGTGCCATCGTCGAAGCAGGTGACCTGACACTGAAACAAAGAAATGACTTGCTGGCATCCATGACGGACGAAGTTGGTCACCTGGTGCTGACAGATAATTATTATCAAAGCCAGGCACTCGATATTGCTGCACACCGGCCTTTATATGTGCTTGATGGTCAGCAACGCCTGATGCAGTCGCTGGAAAAACAGGGTCGCCTGAACCGCGCGATAGAATACCTGCCGAGTGATGATGAAATCTTCCATCGCAAGGCATTGAAGCAGGGGCTGACTGCACCGGAAGGCGCGGTCGTGCTGGCCTATGCCAAGATGTCGGTATTTGATGAACTGGTCGCCAGCAACTTGCCGGATGACCCTTTCTTCAGCCGCGCATTGAAAGCCTATTTCCCGCAGATATTGTCAGAGCGTTTTGCCGAAGCGATTGCCCATCATCCGTTGAAACGTGAAATCATCGCCACCTTCATCACCAATACCGTGCTCAATCGTGCTGGTGCCACTTTCGTCAATTTCATCGCCACAGAAGCCGGTGCGACAGCGGCCGATGTGATACGTGCATTTACGCTGGCACGCGAAATTTTTGATCTGGAAGTTTTATGGGATCAGATCGATGCACTGGATTACGTAGTGGATTCGAAGCTGCAACTCGACCTGCTGTCCAAGCTGATTGCCATCGCCCAGCGTGCTTCCCGCTGGATGTTGCGCATACGCTCGCAAAGTACCGACCTGCCTACCCTGATAGAACGTTATCAGCCGGCAGCACGCGAGCTGCGCTGGCAGCTGGACGACTGGTTGCCGGCGAACGCCCATGCCAGCTGGCAAAAAGAAGCCGAGACGCTGACACAGGCCGGGGTAGAAGCCACACTGGCACAAAACCTCAGTGCGCTGGAATACATCTTCCCGGCGCTTGACCTGGTCGATCTGGCACAAAGCACCAGCAGTGGCCTTGAGCAGGTTGCCCGTGCCTATTTCGGCATTGATGATGAACTCGGCCTGACCGGCTGGCGCAACCAGATCAACCGCCTGCCTACAGATACGCTGTGGCAGACACAGGCACGTGGCAGTGCGCGGGATGATGTGTATTCCATCGCCAGCCAGATCACCCGTGGTCTGCTGTCACGCCAGGAAGATATCAATAACTGGCGCACCCAGCATGCAGCGGCGATAGCACGCCTGACCAGCCTGCTCAGCACGATCAGTGCACAGGGCGCTGATCTGGCACCGGTATCAGTAGCCTTGCGCGAGTTAAGGCATTTGTCTTGATAGTAAAGTAAGCGTGTGAGACAGTAAAAAATCCCCTGTTCATTATTTTGAACGGGGGATTTTTAAATAGATGTGCTGGTTTCGTGAATATGTTCTGAATAGTCAGTTAGTGTGTTTTGGTCTTGCAGGCGGCATCAAGCTGATAGATACGGGTTTTTGGTTTTCCAGGTTTTTTCCCATCGGTTTCAGGCAGCACATTGATCGTCGTGCCATGTATTTTCCACTTCGCATAAGAAATATCGATTTCCTGGATTTTGCTGCAATCTGACGTTTTATAAAACATGAGGAAATCGTTGGACCCGCTGTATTCATGCGTCACCAGCACTTGCTCGTTCTGGCTCAGATACACATCTTTCCTGACCCAGATGCCGCCGTTTATCTCGCATTGTCTGTTGGTCTGCTTTTGTGTAATCAGTAATGGCGGCTCTGGAAAAACATCGACTTCGGCATCATCGGCAAGACTGGTAAAGCGTATCTCCACGCCGGAAGTTTCTCCGTGGAAAACATCTTTCTTTCCTGGTGTCACCGGTTTTACCAGCAGGTTTTTCAGCGAACAAGACGCAGCATGACTATTGCCAAGACACAGGAATAACAAAGCTGGCAGCAGAACTTTTTTTATATTTTGCATGATGATTTCAATGGCAGAATGGTCATAGGTGTTATTTTAATATCATAGCAAGAACAGCGCTGACTCCTGCCTGCCTGGATAAGCTTACAGACGACGCACAAATAATTGATCAATACCGCAGGACGGCGATGTTGCCGGAACTTTTATCCAAAAATAGGCTCTTACTGCGCATACAAATTAAAGCTCATGATGTTGGTCGACGCATTACTTTCACCCCATCTGATTAAAAATACACGAGAACAATGATGAAGCAAAATATACCGCAATTGAAATTGAAGCCTGTCGCCCTGATTTGCCTGCAATTGATGCTGGCAATGCCTGTCTTCAATGCCACGATGGCCAGTGCCCATGCAGCTGACGCCGTACCCACCGCAGTGATGCAGGATGCCGGCATGGACAAAAGCGTTGTGCCGGGCGATGATTTTAATCGTTACGCCAATGGCGGCTGGGAAAAAACGGCAGTTATTCCAGACAATAAGGTAGCCGTCGGTATTTTTGATGAACTGATAGAAAAATCTGACGCCAAAGTGCGTGACATCATAGAGAAGGCGACCAGGGCAGAAGCGGGTAGCCCTGCCAGAAAAATTGGCGATTACTATCAGGCCTACCTCAACACCGAAGCCATCAATCAACGCGGCCTGGCACCCTTGCAGCCTGAGATGCAAAGCATTGCTGCACTGACAGATAAAACTGCCTTGTCGACTTATCTGGGCAAGCATTTGCGTGCGGATGTTGATCCTATCAACGCGACCAATGTGTTTACTGAAAACCTGTTTGGTCTGTGGGTCTCGCAAGGTTTCCATGACCATACGCGTTATACACCCTACCTGTTGCAAGGTGGCCTGGGTTTGCCTGACCGTGAATACTATTTATCTGCCAATCCACGCATGGCAGAAATAAGAAAAAATTATCTTGCGCATATCGCAGCCATGCTGGCACTGGCTAATGTGCCAGATGCAGAACAGGCAGCGAAACGCGTGTTCGACCTGGAAATGCTGATTGCCAAAGGCCATGCGACTCGTGAGGCAACATCCGATGTCTTGAAGGCTGACAATAGCTGGAGCAAGGCTGACTTCAACAAGAAGGCCAGGGGCATGGACTGGAATGCCTATTTCACCGCGGCTGGCCTGGATGGACAGACTTCATTCATCATCTGGCACCCAGGCGCAGTGAAAGCCTCGTCTGCACTGGTCGCATCAACACCGCTGGAGACCTGGCAGGATTACCTGCGCTTCCACGCCTTGAATCAGCGTGCCAAGGTGCTGCCGCAGGCATTCTTTGAGCAGCAATTCAAGTTCTACAGCAGCCTGTCTGGCGCAAAAGCACCAGAGGCACGCTGGAAGTTTGCAGTCGATGCAACCAATGCCGCGCTGGGTGAAGAAATCGGCAAACTGTATGTGCAGGAAAGTTTTTCACCAGAAGCCAAGACCCGCATCAACGGCATGGTGACCAATCTGCTCAACGCTTTTGGTGAACGGGTACAGGCCTTAAGCTGGATGTCAGCCGCTACCAAGAAAGAAGCGCTGGCAAAGATCAAGGCTACTTATGTGGGCGTTGGCTATCCTGACAAATGGCGTGATTATTCCGGCTTGAGCGTAGATATCAAGGACGCTTACGGTAACCGTGAACGTGCGCAGGAATTTGAATATCAACGCGCCCTGGCGAAATTTGGCCAGCCAGTTGACCTGACAGAATGGTGCATGAATGCGCAACTCGTCAATGCAGTCAATATGCCGCTGCAAAATGCGATTAATTTCCCTGCCGCCTATTTACAGTCGCCCAATTTTGACATGAATGCCAGTGACGCCACCAACTATGGTGCACTGGGTGCCACCATAGGTCATGAAATCAGTCACAGCTTTGATAATTCTGGTGCCCTGTTTGATGCAAAAGGTGAATTGCGCAACTGGTGGACCAAGGCAGATTTTGCCCATTTTAATACCTCATCCAAAGCCCTGGTCAGGCAGTTCAATGCTTATAAGCCTTTCCCTGACCTGGCTGTCAATGGCGCACAGACACTGGGTGAAAATATTGCCGACCTGGCAGGTTTGATGGCAGCTTATGATGCCTATCACGCATCCATGAAACAAAAAGGGCTGGCAGTCACCAAAGAAAGTGATCAGGAATTTTTTCTCGCGTATGCTGGTAGCTGGCGTGGCAAGATGCGTGATGAAACCCTGCGCACGGTCATCGTGACCAATGAACATGCACCTGGCCAGTTCCGCGTATTGACGGTACGTAACCTGGATGCCTGGTATGCAGCTTTTAATGTCCAGGCTAACCAGAAACAATATCTGGCCCCGAAAGACCGGGTAAAAATCTGGTAAGGATTTGGTAAAGATCTGGTAATTTTTGGCAATCTCCAGCGCGTCCGGATCACATTGATTCAGGCAGGCCGCAAGCCAGCGTGCATGCGCCGCCTGACTTCTGTCACATAGCGCTCGCTGACAGGGATTTTTTCCTGGCTGGCGAGTACCAGTTGATAAACACCATCCCCCAACACCTCAAGCTGGGTGAGCTGGTCACAGCGCACAATGGCACTGCGATGCACGCGCAGGAAGTGTGCAGGGTCCAGGTGTTTTTCCAGCTGGCTCAAAGATACCCTGTGCAATACATGGCGTTGTGCCAGATGCAATTGCATGTAATTGCCCGCAGCCTCTATCCACAAGACATCCGCCAGCTGTATGCATTCTATACGGCCAATCGAGCGCACACTGAGCTGTTGCCAGTATGCAGGTGCGCTGGTTTTGGCCTCATCTTCCACTTCAGCATAGGTCTTCAGGGCCTGCGCATAACTGGCTTGCTGACGTTGCGTCAGCATGGCAGCCGCACGCTCAAGTGCCTGTTCCAGGCGCGTGTCGTCGAAAGGCTTGAGCAGGTAATCCAGCGCATGCAGCTCAAAGGCTTCTATTGCATGGGTGTTGTAAGCCGTGATAAAAATCACCAGCGGTGGTTCGGCTTGCTCACTCAGACTGCGGGCCAGTGTCAGGCCAGTTTCCCTGGGCATCTGTATATCGAGAAAGATCACATCTATGTGTTGCTGGTCCAGTACATCGCGTGCAGCGGCAGTGCTCGCGCATTCAGCCATGACTTGCCAGCCGGGATAATCCTTTAACGCATAGCGCAAATTTACCCTGCCCAACTCTTCATCATCGACGATCAGCGCGCGCACTTTTATCGTCATGCTGCCTCGCTCTCGGGCATATGCAGAGGCATGTGTATTTCTACCTCAAAGCTGGTTTTTCCCGATTTCATAATTCGGCCACTATGCATGCTGGCTGCATCACCGTAAATCAATTGCAATCTTGCCTGTGTCTGCGGCAAGCCGAGGCCCAGGCCGGGGTTGGCAACCAGCCCATCGGTCACGGCATTGCTGACCTGTATGCACAACTGTTCGCCTTCCAGCGTAAAGCGCATGCAGATATCACTGGCAGCTTCATGACAATCAAGGTCATGACGCAGTGCATTTTCCAGCAAGGGTTGCAATAACAACGGTGGGCAGTCGCCTGCCAGCACGCTCGCATCATCGCCCTTTATGCTCACTTGCAGGCGGGTGCCATAACGCAGTCTTTGCAAGTCAAGATAATCACGGATGAAATCAAGTTCATCTTCTATACTTACCCAGTCACGGCTGCTGGCCGTCAGGGCATAGCGTAATAAATCACTGAGCCGGTTCAGGCCAGACAGGGCGATACGTTTGTCATCTGAACGCACCAGTGCGCTGATGGCATTGAGGCAGTTGAAAATAAAATGCGGTTCCAGTTGCCCGCGCAGGGCTTGCAATCTTTGCTCTTGCAAATCCAGTTGCAGATGCAGCACATCATTCATGGATTGCTGCAATGCCTGTTCACGCACACGGCCCTGACGCCATGTGCAGGTCGCCAGTACGGCGATAAATGTGCCGGTGGACCAGGCGAATTCCAAAAAAATGCCAAACCCACCAAAGTTAAACAGACCTTGCCAGATTTCCTGAAATCCAAAACCGGTATTTAGCTTTAACAGATCCAGCATATGCACATACAGGATTTCCACAGGCAAAAAAAAGACCAGCATCAGACCATATGCGATGGCAATACCACGGCTGGTGCTCAGTAATTTTTCACTGCGCCTTAAAAGCATGAACAGGCAGGTGCTGAATACCATCATCAGCATGTGGCTGCTGATCCAGTTCCACAGGATGTCTGCATACGTACGCCGGGAACCATGCTTGACCACGTCACTATAGTTGCCCAGTGCCCCGACAGCACACATGCTGGTCCAGATCAGGATATTGATGAACAACAGCCTCATTACCTCGACCGGTGCGCTGACCAGTTTTGGTTGCATGAATTGCGTATCAGGGCGTGCTTTTTCCATACCGATCAGTATAGCAGCCCTGATGGGGCAACATCCTCTGCCACGGCGGGGTCGGTAACAGGGTTTCGGGCTTTCATCCCATCCGGCTACGTGACGTGTAGCCCTTCTCTGATAATCCCTTTTGCGGTAATCACGGTAAGTCGTAACAACAGGAGCTGAGATGAATGTGAATTTGAAAATCAATGGGCAAATGCGCACTTGCGTGGCAGATGGCGATACCCCGATGTTATGGATATTGCGTGAAGACCTGGGCCTGACCGGCACCAAGTTTGGTTGTGGTGCCGGGCAATGTGGTGCCTGCACCGTCCATCTGGATGGACAGGCACTGCGCAGTTGCGTGATGCCCGTTGAATCCCTGCGAGGACGCAGCATCACTACCATAGAAGGTTTGTCACCAGACCGCAGCCATGTCTTGCAGCAGGCCTGGATAGAACATCAGGTGCCGCAATGCGGCTATTGCCAGTCGGGCATGCTGATGGCTGCGGCTGCGCTGTTGGAAACCACCCCGCATCCCAGTGACCAGCAAATTGATGCCGCCATGACCAACCTCTGCCGCTGCGGCACGTATCCCAGGGTGCGGGCTGCGATCCAGACAGCTGCCAGCAAGCTGCCGGCACGGGCAGGCAAAAAAATGGTGAAATCATGAGAAATGCTGTTCTGTTTTCCGATGACTCGCCTGATATTGCTACTGATATCGCTACCACTACCACGGCTGGCCCTAAGCCTTCGACCCGCCGCAATTTCCTGAAATCCAGCCTGCTTGCCGGTGCCTGGATCCTGGGTAGCAGCGCATTGCCCGTCCTTGATAGCCTGGCCGCCGATGGCGCGATCAAACCAGGCACGCCATCCCCATTTGATTTCTGGTTAAGCATGGCTGCTGACGGTACTGTGACAGCCTATACCACCGTCACCAATCTGGGGCAGGGTACGCATACGGCGATTGCCCAGATCGTCGCAGAAGAGCTGGAGATGCCCTTGCAAAACGTGCGCATAGAACATGCGCCTGTCATCAAACAGTTTCACCGCGAATGGCCAACTGGCATCACCACTCTTGGCAGCGCCGGTTTTTACACGGCACAGACCAGTATCGCACCTGCCTGTGCGGCCGCCAGGCAAATGCTGCTGCAGGCAGCGGCACTGCGATGGCAAGTGAGTGTGGAAAGCTGCCTGGCCCGTCATGGTCAGGTATTGCACGCTGCCAGTGGTCAAAAATTGGCGTATGCAGATCTGCTGGCTGTTGCCGCCACCTTGCCACCACCGGATAAACCCGTCATCAAGAAACCGAAGGAATGGAAAATCCTGGGCCAGTCTGTACCGCGCGCTGATATTCCCTCACGTGTTGACGGCAGCGCCGTCTATGGCATCGATGTACAAATACCTGACATGCTGGTGGCTGCCGTCATACATGCACCGAAATTTGGCAGCAGCCTGCAAAGTGTTGAGGTTGCACCTGCAATGGCCATCAAGGGGGTGCATAAAGTGATCAGCCTAGGCAATGCAGTGGCAGTCGTGGCAGACCGCTACTGGATAGCAGCCAAGGCTGCAAATTTGCTGAAGCCGGTTTGGAATGAGGGCGCACATGCACAGATCAATACCGCTGACATGCGCAAGCAATTATTGCAGGCCGTTGCAGCGGGCGAGGGCAAGGCTTTCCCCAGTCCCAAGCGGCAAGACAGTGTGGCCACAAAACTGGCACTTGATACGGCCAGCATGATCATTGATACCAGCTATGAAGTCCCTTTTCTGGCCCATGCAACGATGGAACCACTGAATGCCACCGCCGCAGTGACGGCAAAAGGTGCGCAAGTCTGGCTGTCTACCCAAAGCCAGACTGATACGCAAAATGGTATTGCCAAAGCCCTGGGCTTTGCGCCAGAGCAGGTGCAGATCCATACCCAAAACGCAGGTGGTGGTTTTGGTCGCCGCCTTGAGCATGACTTTGCCCTGGAAGCAGCGCTGATTGCCAGGGAAATGGGTGTGCCCGTAAAAACCATCTGGTCACGCGAAAATGATATGCGTGCAGGGTATTACCGACCCATGACGGCGTCACGCGTGCAACTGGCGCTGGACAAGGATTTTATGCCCATGGCCATGCGTCACGACACTGCTGGGCCATCCTTGCTTGAATACACCAGAGTGACCAATAATCCGGCAATCGAAGGTTTTGACTGGTCTTTCAGCATGGGCTGGCTGGGCAACAGCTACCATATTCCCAAATTTGATTTGCGCTGGACCCGGGTCGATTTTGGCGTGCCCAGTGCTTACTGGCGTTCAGTTGGCAATTCGCAGAACTGTTTTTTTCTTGAACACACGCTGGAGCAGGCCGCACGCGCAGCTGGCATGGATGCGCTTGATTATCGCCGTCGCCTGCTGGAAAAAAATCCCAGGGCACTGGCTTTTGTCAATGCCATGAGCGAGCGTGCAGGGTGGACGAAACCGCTGGCAAAAAATCACTATCGCGGTTTTGCCATGAACGGCAGCGGCGCCCGATTATTCAGCGCGCATATCGTTGAAATTATGGTGTCCAAACCCGGGCAATTTCGCCTTGTCAAGATTATCGCTGGCATAGATACCGGTGCGGTGGCCAATCCCAAGGCGGTAGAAGCCCAAATGATGGGGGGTACGCTCTTCGGCTTAACCGCCGCCCTGTTTGGGGAAATCAGCTTTAAAGACGGCCAGGTAGAGCAACAGAATTTTGATAGCTATCCCCTCATCAATCTGGCGCAAACGCCGCCAATTGATGTCATGGTCATGGCCAGTGATAAAGATCCTCAAGGTGTCGGCGAAGAAGGGCCACCGTCCATCATGCCGGCTTTGGCCAATGCCTTGCTGGCAGCCAGTGGGAAGCCAGTGACACGTCTGCCCCTGACGCAAGCCGGCTGGCAGTTGGTCAGCTAAGCGTTAAAAACAGCTCATCAGGATTGACGATAAAAAACCGGCCCCGTTTTCACGGGGGCCGGTTTTTTCAAGTTTAAAGCTTTACTGAAGTGCGGCGAATTATTTCGCTGGCGTGGCCTTGGTTTCTTCAGTTTTCACTTCTTTCTTTGCCTTGGCATGTTTGACATGCTTGTGGACTTTTTTCTCCGCAGCCGGGGTTGCTGGTTTTGCCTCGGCAGAAGCTGCCGGTGTTGTCGCCGTTGCCGATGCAGGTTTAGCCGCGGTAGCAGAGGCAGGAGTTTGTGCGAACGCTGTACCCATGGCGAAGGTAGCAGCAACGAGGGTGGCGATCAGCTTGTTCATTTTTAATCCTGTTCTTTGGTTGATTGTTTTACGTAGTCAGTCTACGTAAGCCAAGAACGCGGCGCGCGGCATTTGTGTTGACAGAAAATGTGTTGCTAATTGTTACCCGTTTTTTACACGGTTAAAGCAATATTTGCTGTAATGACGCTCATTCTGCCTTAGTATCTGTAGCACTGAGCCTGCTTTATTTTCCTGAATCTTTTATGTGGAGTCCCCAATGACCATTGCCAACTGGTGTGTACTGGCTGCCTGCGTGCTGCCCATTGTTACGGTCGGCCTTGCCAAGGGTGGTTCGGCAAAGCTAGGTCGTGATACGGGCCGCTACGACAATAATAATCCGCGCCCGTGGGCAGAGAAACTTAGTGGCTGGCGGCAAAGGGCGATTGCGGCACAGCAGAATGGTTTTGAAGCATTGCCACTGTTTATCGCCGCTGTCGTGCTGGCACAGCAAGCACATGCTGACCAAGGCCGTATTGACAACCTGGCCTTGCTATTCATTGCCTTGCGCCTGGTGTATATCGCAGTCTATCTGATGAACCTGGGGACCATCCGTACGCTGGTGTGGTCAGCAGGCGTGGCAAGCAGTATCGCTATTTTTCTGCAAGCCTGAGTCAGCAAATCAGATGCATGATGAAACGCTGATTGTCTTTCTTATTTGCGCTGCATGACAATGATATTGATGCGGATTTTTTCACCCTTGTCCTGACGCGCATATGCCTGACTGGCTTCCAGCAAAACGAAGTCGTGCGCGTCAGCCAGTGCTTGCAGATAGGGCAGTGAATGCGCATAGCGATGGGATGGCTGTAACAAGTAATCCGCAGTGCTGCTGACTTCGCAGGAAAAGCCAAACAACGCGCCTTTACACAAAGCTTTTTTAACACCGGCAAACACGGCGTGCAAATCACCGATATAGACAAATACATCGGCAGCCACAATGACATCGTAGTGCTGTGAGCTTTGTTGGAGAAATGCAGCAATTTCCATCTGATGCAAATCATCATACAGCTCAGTCTGCCGTGCTTTTTCCAGCATCCTGGCGGACAGGTCAACACCGGTCAGTCGTGTTGACCAGGGGCGCAGGAAGCGTGCGCACAAACCTGTGCCGCAACCGAGATCCAGGCTGTTACTGCGTTGCGGCGGCCCCTGTCTTTCCAGTGCCGCGACCAGCAAGACCGGTACCTGGTAATCCAGCACGGTCAGCAAATGCTGGTCAAAATGACCGGCGTATTGATCAAACAACTCGGTAACATAGGCTGCTGGCGATGCAACTGGTGCGGCAACTTTGCCCAGTGTGGCCAGGGCATAATTAATCTGTTCCGCGTCGGCACCCTGTGCCAGGGCCTGTCCATAGGCTGCAATGGCTTCATCGTCACGTGCCAGCAATTGCAAAACACGGCCAAGTTGCTGTTGTGCCTTGGCATAGACGGGCCTGATTTTTAGCGCATTGCCATAGCTGGTGAGTGCTTCTTCATAGTGCTGCAATTTTTGCAGGCAGATACCACGGTTGCACCAGGCTTCTGCATGGTGTGGTTGTTGATGGATAACATCGTCATAATCCTGGATCGCTTCTTCAACATACTGCAAATGCTGCAGGCTGACGGCACGGGCGAAACAGGCATCGATATTGTTTTTCTTTAACTGCATGGCTGCATCAAAATCAGCCAGGGCTGCTTCATGCTGGTCCATTGCCTGCAAGCTGATGCCACGATTGAGCAGGGCTTCGGCATAATCCGGTTTAAGTTGCAGCGCATGCTGGTAGTTTTGCAGAGATTCTTCCAGTCTGCCCAGGCTGCGCAAGACATTGCCGCGGTTATTCAGGGCCAGCAGGTATGCCGGGTTCAACTGCAATGCGCGGTCATAGCTGGCCAGTGCCTCTGCTGACCGGCCAAGGTCTTGCAATGTCGCCCCCAGATTGCAATGGGCAATGGCCTGTGCCGGGTTGACGGCAATGGCGGCGTTCAGGTACTTGAGTGCGCTTGGCGCGTCGCCACCTTGCCTGGCGATCACGCCCAACAACTGCAAGGCGTCGAAATGATCTGGCTGTCGTGTTAATACTTGCTGATACAAATCTCCTGCGGCCTGTAGCTGGCCTTGCTGATGCAAAGTCACGGCTTGCTGTAGCATGGTGGTAATTTCAGGCGCGCTGCTGGAAGACATGGAATACTCTGGTCAGGAAATGAAAAAGGCGAAGCTTTATGGATGAACAGGAACTCACGGCATTGTTATTCACCCTGCTGCCCTCACCGGCGTATATTGCCGGCGCCGTCTTGTTTGGCATACTGGGGTTTATTGCCTACCGCTTTGGCAAGAAGACGCAAAGGCAAAAGACAAAATGGCTGGGCGTGGCGCTGATGTTTTACCCCTACCTCATCGGTAGCGATACCCGCCTTCTCTATCTGGTAGGTACCGCCCTGTGTATTGCCATCTATTTTTACCGTGAATCCTGATGCCCTGATATAGACCTGTTTATTGGCATATCAGGCGACATATCAATCTACGTGTCAATCTATATATCAAGCCAGTACTTTTTCCATTTCCTCGAATTGCAGGTTCTCGACCAACATCTGCTCCTTGCCATTGTCGCTAGGGAAAGGTTTGAATCTGCCAGTGCGCACATAGCCACGGCGTTCATAATAGGCGATCAGTTCTTTTCTGACACTGATGACAGTCATCCAGATCTTATTGATGCCCCAGCTTTGCTGCGCATGTGTTTCAGCGGCTTGCATGAATTGCTTGCCTATGCCATTGCCTTGCAGGGCAGGGCGTACCACGAACATGCCCAGATAGGCTGCGCCCTCGGTTTTTTCCAGATTGACGCAACCGATAATTTCTTCACCTTGCAGGCAAAGCAGAATGACAGAGTCCGGGCTTGCAATCAGGGCTTCTACCTCAGGGGTATGGATGCGTGATCCCTGCAAGAGATCAGCTTCAGTCGTCCAACCCTGGCGGCTGCTGTCGCCACGGTAGGCGCTATTGACCAGACTGGCGATAAACGCCGCATCGGCATGCACGGCAGGGCGATAACTGATGGCTGGTGCGTGTCCTGCCGGGTGATTGTTGTCGCTGGTAGTAGAGGTGTTTTCTGACATGGTGCGCAAATCTCTTCGGTTTGGTTGAATTTGATACTGCAAGGCGGCTATTTTTCCAGGAGCATAAGACGCAGGAAAGTGAGTAACGCCACAATTTTCAGGATAATGATGATATCACGTGAATTTTCCAGCGAATAATCTCAGCTTTGCTGCTTTGCAATGTAGACGGCGATTCGTAACTGGCTTGTTATAATCTCATGCGCACAGGCATGCATATGTTTGCACGCCTAGGCATAATTGGAACCATCTCTTACCTCTGCACCTATGAAAACCTCCACACCAAACGCCATTTTGTTTGTCTGCATGGGCAATATCTGCCGGTCGCCATCGGCCGAAGGGGTGTTCCGAGCGCGTGCGCAGGCGGCAGGGCTGGGGCATTTGCGCATTGATTCCGCAGGTACCCACGCTTACCACATTGGTGAACCGCCTGATCCGCGTTCGCAAGAGTTCGCTGCCAGACGGGGTATTGATATCTCCCGCCAGCGTGCCCGCAAAGTCAGGGCGAAAGATTTTGAAGAATTCGATCTGCTGCTGGCGATGGACACAGATAATCTGGCCCTGTTGAAAGCAGCCTGCCCGCCAGCGCAACAGCACAAGCTGAAATTGATGATGGATTATTCACGCAACAGTGGCAGCGACATTGTGCCCGATCCATATTATGGCGGTCCCAGCGGTTTTGATCTGGTGCTTGATTACCTCGAAGATGCTTCCGACGGCCTGATCGCCATGTTGCAGGATAGCCGCAAGCATAATCCAGTTGATCCAGCTGAAAGAAACGCGTAATCAAGATGCTGAGGTTTGCTTTCACTCACTCACTTTTCTTTGCCGGCATGCTGGTTGTCTTGTTATGTACTGGTAACGGGGTGTATGCCGCAAGCATTGCGACTACTCCTGACCTGGTCAAGGTCCAGGCGATAAAAAGAGAGTTTTCGCATGTCATTACTGCCAGCAATCTGAGCCTCACCCCGGTTACTGTCAGTCTGCATTTAACCAATTCCAGCAATCTGTCGTCGAACCGGGTCTGGCCGGTAAAAGAAGTGATACCCCCTGGCCAGACAGTGGAAATGGTCGAGGTCTACGCGGTTGACAAGTATTTTGGCTATACCTTTGATTTCACGCATCAGGTGACGCCAGGAGATCCACAGGCGCATCATGATGCAGGGACATCGTATCTGATACCTTTCACGGCAAATCAGTCATTCCAGATTTTACAGTCAGCAGACGGCCCGATTTTTTCCCATAATACGGCGGCGACCAGATATGCCGTTGATATCGTCATGCCCATAGGCACGACTGTGGTGGCTGCGCGCTCCGGCGCCGTACTCGGCATAGTCCAGCATTTTGAAGATAATGGAAAAGCGGAGCCGGCTTATTTTGACAGGGCAAACTATGTCCGTATTCTGCATGATGATGGCAGCTGGGCCGACTATTTTCACCTCAAACAGAATTCGGTCAAAGTGAATCTGGGGCAAAGGGTGGAAGCTGGTATGGCCATCGCCCTGTCTGGTAACAGCGGTTATTCGACTACGCCACACCTGCATTTTCATGTACAGGTCAATCAGCGTGGCAACATCATCTCGCTGCCCTTTTACTTCCGTAATGCGCGTGACGGCGTCTTCACGCCGCGTTATCAAGCATGGATAGCTCCTGATGCGGCCAGCAATGTTTCCGCTAAGCCTAAAGCCAGAAAGTCCTTGCATGAATGTCTGCCCGCCGGTAAAGCGATAGACGATGCGGTGATACGCTGCCTGTCTTCATCCTGAGGTTTTACCCGGCTCAGGGATTTGCTCTAGAGCTGGAACAGATAATTGAATTTGACAAAGAATTGCCGTCCCGTATGCAAGTCCAGCTTATCGGTGGTTTGCAAATAGGTAGGGTTGCCCAGCAGGCGCAGGTTTTCCTGGCGATCGGTATATCCCGCATAAAAGGTAGTGCCTGGTGCCAGCACATAACTGATTTGTAAATCTGAATTGAGTTTTTTGCCGGCTTCCAGCGTTGTCAGTTTTGGATTCGCTTTCAGGAAATCATAATCGAGTATCAGACGCACACCCAGAAAACGATTGAATTGATAATTAAAGCGGGTGCGCGACAACAGGTCGCGATAAACCATTGCTCCGCCGGGTTCTCCGGCTTGATTGTGTTGCAGACGCAAGTCATTCCACAACAAGGTTTGTTCAACGCGCCAGTAACGGGATGCTTTCAGGGTCAGAACCGCCGCAAGACTACGGGAATCACCAAGGCTGGCCTCCGTGCCAGCGGCAGGTAGATAATTGATGACCTGGTTTTGACCTGCCTTCAGATCAAACGTCAGCCAGCTCAGCCAGTCTGAAGTGGCGGCCAGCAAAAAACCATTCTTGTGAAACTGACTGCCCGCGAAGAATTCATAGGCATTCAATGCATGTGCTTCAAATACCGTGCTGCCTATGCCATTGACGATATAAGCACTGTCTGCTGACCAGTCTTGTAAAACGTTTTTATGATCCTTGCTGACGATGGCGGTGATCTGTGGCCCCATGCTTTGCAACCAGGGGTGGTCTTCAATATCCCACAGATAGGACGCAGTTTGTGTGGTCTGGCGTAGATCAGTGCGCGGCAGAAAGGCCAGCGTGGTATCAAAATCCGCTGAGATATCCAGGAACTTGCCAGAGTAATTGAAATTCTTATCGGTGCGCTTGAATTCTGCATAGGCCAGATTGCCATGCAATTTCTGGTTTTCTGCATTGCTGGTCTTGCTGCTGGCAAACTGTGTCGAGATCACCCAGTTCTGATCCCACTGGTACAGCATATCTATGCCTGCCACCGTATTTGATATGCTGCCCAGGCTGCGCTGTGTCAGCATGCCACCCAGGTTTGAACCATCAGAAAAATCGTTTTGCGCACGCAATACAGTGATGCGTGCGTCACTGCCAAAATCACGATTCCTGGGGTCCAGGTTCTGGCCAGGTGCCTGGTCATTGATCAGCAGGCTGCCAAATGACCAGGCACCTTCGCGGCCTGTCAGCCTGGCACCGTATTTGGGTTCTGCAATGCGGCGCGAGAAAAACAGTGGCTGCGGGGTCAGAAAGAAACCCGAGTTTTCCAGAAAAAATGGGCGCTTTTCAGGGAACAGGGTTTCATAACGTTTATCGATCAGCACCTGGGGTTCATCTGATTCGACTTCGCTGAAATCCGGGTTGACCGTCATATCCAGGGCCATGGCTTCAGACAACACCCATTTTGCGTCCAGCCCGCTTCTGAGCTTGCTGGTATTTTGCCAGCTTGGGCTGTTGCCACTTCTGTCCAGGATTTTGCTTTTCCCCATGTATACATAGGGATCCACTTGAAAATTGCGCCCGGGTTGGATGTCATTCCTGATTTCAGCGCTTGCCATCTGTGGCACAAAGGCAGCTTCACGCTTGGTGATGTAAGGCCAGTAAGAGACTTCATTGAGGCGGGCGATCAGGCGACCTACCGCGATTCCCCAGGTTTGCATGGGGCCATTTTTGAAGCGCAGGCTTTTAAAGGGAATCGCCATCATGGCGACATAACCATCGTCAGTCAGTTGTCCGTCGGATTGCCATTGCGTCTCAAAGTCAAAGTCAGTGTCCTGACCATCGGTGCGCTTGCCATCGAGTTGCACACCCAGCGGATTGATATAAAAGACAAATGAACGCTGCTTGTCATGAAAGGTATCCAGTTCCAGTATCACGTAATCATCGCCGAAGAAATCCTGGCGTTTCGCCATGCGTGCCCTGACTTGTTTGGGGTCATCTTTAGCCACGAATACGGCATAGAAATGATGATCGTCATAGGACAGATAGGCCCTGGTTTCCGCTGATGCAGGTGTGCCATCACCAGGAGCTTTTTGCCTGAAGCCGGATACCATGACGCCCGCATCTGCCGGTGTGCCTGCAATATAGTCCGCCAGCACGGGTGGCCGGGTGGCGCGCGGTATCTGCAAATTATCCTCAGCCAGAGCAGCTGTTGCTGTTGATAATAAAACCACCCCCAGCCACGAAAAATGTTTGAAGACAGGTATGCATGAGAGCAGTATTTTCGAGATCATTTTTATTCCACAGCCTGATTTGAGAAGGTGGGGGATAGTGCAAGGAAGACAGTTTCTGCTGGCTATCTTTGTATCCGGTAATGCGATTTTCATATCGTCAGGCTGGCATGGTGTGCTTTATGTGATGAAATGCAGTGCGTGTGGTGATGAAAAAACTGAAGGGTGAAATCAGCCCGCATGGGCGCTGCTATACTGCACATCATGGATATCGCCACCCATTCACCGACAACATTCCCAGCCGCACCTGCGCAGACATGGCAGGGTGCGCTGAAAGTTTTCGCCCTGAATGGTTTGATCTGGTCAGTCTTAAGCCTGATTGGTGCACTGACTTCCCTGAATGATGATTTACGTGAAGGCACCCAAGGTGATTTCTGGCTGATATTTTTGAGCTGGGGCGGTACCGCCATTGCACTGGCAATACTCAGTTATGTACTGGTATTTTTCTTTTCGCGCTGGCCCTGGTTTCTCGCCAGCAAAAAAAATATTGCACTCGGCTATGGCTTGCTGTTGTTGATTGTCTTGCCCGGGCAACTGCTGTATGTGGGCAAGTTGTTTGTCATGGATGGTGCGCCCGTCATGACCTGGGGTGCCATCGAAGCACAGTTGCAGGTCTTTGATAAATTTGCCTGCCTGTTACGTCTGTCTTCCATCAGCGCCGTGTATTTTGCCGTGGTCACCGTCAAGATATGGCAGCAAAGCCATGCGCGTGGCCAGGCATGGGCGCAGGAAAGGGCAGACAGTCTGGCACTGAGGCTGGAACTGGAACAGCAGCGCGGCCTGGCGCTGCGCGCCCAACTGGAGCCGCATTTTGTCTTCAATGCCTTAAATGCTATCAGTGCCCTGGTGATTGCCGATAACAAGGACGTCGCCTTGAGCGGCATACATGGCCTCAGTGATTTGTTACGTTATGCGCTGGCAGCCAGTGAAAAAACCTGGGTCAGTTTTTCTGAAGAACTGGCTTTCATCGAAGATTATCTCGCCCTGCAAAGGCTGCGTTATGGCGAACGCCTGCACATCGTTCTTGAAGGCGTGGATGACTGTGTGCTGACCTGTGATTGCCCCCCTTTACTTTTACAGCCACTGATAGAGAATGCACTCAGACATGATCTTGACTGTCATGAAAATACCAGCGACATCCATTGCAGTTTTGCCTGCGAAGGACAGCAATTGCTGATACGTATCAGCAACCCTGTACATACCGGGGCTGCTGCCAACCCCGGGGTTGGCCTGGGTTTGCGCAATACGCAGGCGCGCCTGCAACTGGCTTACGGCAACACGGCCTCCTTGCAGACTGCGCTTGTCGATGCGCGTTTTCAGGTGACGATATGTTTACCCTTGCTAAGGCCTGCATGAGTACGGCAACGACGATACGCTGCATTCTTGTCGATGACGAAGAGCATGCCAGGCTAACCCTGCGCTATGCCCTGAGCAAGCATCCTGACTGGCAATTGCAGGCAGAATTCAAAAATACTACCAGTGCCCGCGAGTTCCTTGCCACAAACACCATCGATGTGCTGTTCCTGGACATACAGATGCCCAAAGAATCCGGGCTGGAACTGGCACGCAGCCTGGCCGCGGGGGCGCATCCCCCCTTGATTGTGTTCGTGACAGCCTATAACGTGCATGCAATTGACGCCTTTGAATTGCATGCGCTGGATTACCTGCTCAAACCTTTTAATCCGGCCAGGTTTGCACAAACCCTGGCGCGCGCGCGTGAAATGCTGACCCGTGGTCACCAACATCAGCTTCATGACACCAATCAGCCAACTGACTATGCGAGGGCACTGTCCAGTTATGTGCAAGCCCAGGAACAAAAACGGCAGTCTGCCTCGCCAAGTTACTTGCGTCATATTATTGTTCGCTCGGTTGGCGAAATCGAAAGCATATTGCTGGCGCAGGTATTCTGGATAGGCGCGGCTGGTAACTATGTGGAATTGCATCTTGACCGGCGAGTAGTCTTGCACCGCATGCCGCTAGGCAAGCTCGAAGAGTATCTGGATCCCGCAGTCTTCCTGCGCGTGCATCGCGGTGTCATTGTACGTGTCGATCAATGCGCCCATTTGCTGACCCTGGGCAATGGCAGCTATCAGTTAAGGCTGCGCTGTGGCGATGAAATTTCTGTCAGCAAAAATCATATAGAAGCCGTGCGTCAGACCTTGTTGCAACAAGCCTGATCACATCTGAGCTTCATTCTTAGTGCCGCATTCGCTGCCTGAAAAAGTGGCGCAGGCATCGGCAATCCAGGAACTTTCCTGACTCGTCTGAGTCCGATTCAAGGAATATCAAGTGATGCGGAATGCATTTCAGGCCGCAAAAACTGCATTTCATCCATAAAAAAGCGCAATTCAAAACCCCGGTGATTGCGGTTGACGACTTGCTCGGCAATACTTTCTCATCCATTTTCCCCCATACCTATAGCCACAGGGATACATCATGCTACGTAAAACTCTACTTGTTCTTGCCATTGCTACGGCTTTGGCCGCTTGCAGCAAAGACAAAGCGGCGGAGGCCAGTGCCTCCGCAAGCGCCAGCGCAACAGATAAATCGGGTGCAGCTGATAAAAAAGACAAGGCCGCCGTCAAACTGGTGATCGCACCTGAAGACATCATGACGGTACAGAGTAATGCGTTGGCGTCAGGCCCTGTGGTGACCGGTTCCATACAGCCTGAACGCAAGGCTGATTTACGTGCCGAAGTATCGGCCATCGTACTGCAGGTACTGAAAGAAAATGGTGATGTGGTCAAGCGTGGCGACATATTGGTCAAGCTCGATGAAACCGCTATTCGCGATAACCTCAATTCTGCCGAAGACAATGCCCGTAGTGCCGCACTGGCACTCGACCAGGCTGACCGCGCCCTGCAAAGACTGAAAACCCTGCGCGCCTCAGGCATGACTTCCATGCAGGCGCTGGATGATGCAGAAGTGCGTCGTAATAGTGCACAAAGCGAATTGTCAGCTTCCAAAGCCCGCGCCGTAATGGCGCGCCAGCAATTGCAGCGCACTGTGGTGCGCGCCCCGTTTGATGGCGTCGTCAGTGAACGTAAAGTATCGGCTGGCGATACCGCATCCATAGGCAAAGAGCTGGTCAAAGTCATCGACCCGACCAGCATGCGCTTTGCCGGTCGTGTTTCCACCGACAAGATCGCCATGGTCAAAGTGGGCCAACTGGTCGGTTTTCGCATCAATGGTTATGCCGGACAAGAATTTCGCGGCAAGGTTACCCGCGTAGACCCAGCCGCCAATGATGTCACGCGCCAGGTTGAGGTGCTGGTGGCCTTTGCCGACAGCACGCAGCCACGTGTGGCGGGCTTATATGCCGAAGGCAATATCGAAGCCGCGACCGTCAATGCACTGATGTTGCCGGAAGCTGCCGTCATCAAGTCCGGTGATAAATCCTATGCATGGAAAGTCGCTGGCAAGACCCTGAGCCGCGTGGATTTACAGGTCGGTAAACGTGATCAGCGCACTGGTAATTATGAAATACGCAGCGGGCTGGCAGTGGGTGACATCGTCATGCGCAGCCCCAGTTCAAGTTTCAAGGATGGACAGAGCATAGAAATGGCCGCTGCCAAGATCGCCGTGGCTGATGCGACACCAGTGCAAGGGAAATAATCATGTTCTTATCCGATTTCAGTATCAAAAAGCCGACTGCCACCATCGTACTGATTATCGCGTTGATGGCTCTGGGTCTGCTGGCTTTAAGCAAGCTGAAGGTGAATCAAAACCCTGACGTAGAAGTGCCGGGTCTGTCTGTCGTGATCAATTATCCTGGCGCATCGCCAGATACGGTAGAACGCGAAATCATCAACCGCCTTGAAAAATCCCTGCAAGCCGTTTCAGGCGTGCAGGAAGTCTGGGCAACGGCTGCTGAAAGCAGTGGCCGCTTTGATATGCGTTTCACCTTCAAGAAAAACATGATCGAGGCTTCGGATGAAGTCCGTAATGTCATTTCCAGCATGCGCTATAAAATGCCGACAGAAATGCGTGAACCCTTGATACAGCGCTGGGATCCGGGTGCGCAGCCTATCCTGAATATGGCGCTGTCATCCAGCAAGCAGACCCACGCAGAAATCTCGCGCCTGGCAGAAGACACCCTGGCTGATAAATTACGCAGCATCAATGGTGTTGCTACCGTTGAAGTGACTGGTTCATTGAAACGCGAACTCTCGGTATTGTTACGCGCTGAGAAATTACGCGAATTCAATGTATCGGTAGGTGATGTCGTCAATGCCTTACGCAATCAGAATACCAATGCACCGGTAGGCAAGATCCGTGGCAACCTGGATGAAGAAAGTATACGCCTGGTAGGCCGCATAGAATCGCCGGAAGAATTCCAGAACATAGTCATCAAACGTAATGGAGAACAGATAGTCCGTCTGGCGCAAGTGGCCAGCATAGAAGACAGTTTTGCCGATATAAACGGTCTTAGTGTACGCAGTGGCAAACCCAATGTCGGTATTTATGTGACACGTGCACGTGATGCCAGTACGGTCAGCGTAGCCAATGCCGTGCGTGAAAAGGTCAAGGAAATCAATAAGGACCTGGAAAAGAACCTGCCTGGTACCAAGCTGGAAATTACCCGCGATGGCGGTAAAGATGCCCAGAACAGCCTGAACAATGTCATCGAATCGCTGATACTCGGTGCCTGCCTGACTATCTTTGTCGTGTATGCGTTTCTCAATTCCTGGCGTTCTACCCTGATCACTGCACTGAGCCTGCCAACCTCGGTCATTGCTGCTTTCATCGCGGTATGGCTGTGTGGTTTCACGCTGAACTTCATGACTCTGCTGGGTCTGTCACTGGCGATCGGTGTCCTGATTGATGATGCGATCGTGGTGCGTGAAAATATCGTGCGGCATATGCAGAATGGGTCTGACCGTCGCAAGGCAGCGCTCGAAGGCACGGCAGAAATTGGCCTGGCTGTTGCCGCGACGACGTTTTCCATCATTGCCGTGTTCATCCCCGTGGCTTTCATGCCAGGCATGCCGGGTGAATGGTTCCGCCCGTTTGCGTTGACGGTCGCCTGTTCAGTGCTGGTCAGCCTGGGTATCTCTTTCACGCTGGACCCCATGCTGTCGGCGTATTGGGGTGACCCGGCAGATCACCATACGGCACCTAAAAAAGGCATCAGCAAGGTATTGGCGCGTTTCAATGACTGGTTCGATCATCAGTCTGACCGTTACGGTAAGGTCATTGCCTGGGCACTGCATCACCGCCGCTGGATGAGCGCCATCGCGCTGGTCAGCCTGGTCGTGGCCCTGGGTGTGCAGGTAAAGTGGGGTGGTACCAGTTTCCTGCCCGCAGCAGATTCCGGTAACCTGATGATTACCGTCCGTACGCCTGCGTCGTCATCGATAGAATATGCGCGTCTGAAGATGGAAAGAGCGGCAGAAATTGCGCGCAGCATTGCCGAAACCAAGGACACCAATAGCAGCATTACACCGGCTGGTGGCCGTATCTATGTGGATATCGGCAAGCGTACTGAGCGCAAGCGTGGTGCCAAGGAAATCGCGGTTGAATTGCGCGAAAAAATACGCACCCTTGTCGGCGCCGAATATGTCGTGCTGGATGATCTCAACAATGGCGCGCAAAAACCGGTGCAGATAGATTTTACCGGCCCTGATTCACGCAAGTTGCTTGAGATTACCAGTGCTTACATGGATAAATTGCGTCAGGTGCCAGGTGCCGTTGATGTTGGCCTGTCTGAACAAGACCCGAAAAAGGAATTGAAGATAGAACTCAACCGCGGTCTGGCCAACTCCATGGGCATTTCATCGAATGACGCAGCCCAGGCCTTGCGTGTGGCTTTTGCTGGCATCGAAGTGGGTGACTGGGTTGACCCTACCGGTGAAACCCGTGATGTGGCTGTCCGTTTGCATCCTGATGACCGCGTCAGCAAGGAAAACATAGAACGCCTGCCCATCGCCGTATCTGGCACGAACCAGATGGTACCGCTGGATCAGATCGCCTCGGTCACCATGGGCAAGGGACCGTCAGGGATAGAGCATGCGAATGGCAAACGTACGATTACCGTTTCCGCCAATGCCCAGGGCCGTTCCAACGGTGAAGTGATTGCCGATGCCATGAAACTGGCTGAATCCTTTGACTATCCACCTGGCTATGGCTTGTCACTCGGTGGTTCCGGCCAGGATCAGCAAGAAGTGTTTGGTGCCATGCTGATTGCCCTGTTGTCAGGCATAGGCCTGATGTACCTGATCCTGGTGATACAGTTTGGCTCATTCACTGCGCCGCTGGCCGTGATGCTGTCGCTGCCGCTGTCATTGATCGGTGTAGTGCTGGCTCTGTTGGTGACCAGCAGCACACTCAACCTGATGAGTTTTATCGGCATCATCATGCTGATGGGCCTGGTGGCAAAGAATGCCATCCTGCTGCTGGATGCTGCCCGCAAACGCGAGGCCGAAGGTTATGACAGGGAAGATGCGCTGATGCATGCGGGCCGGGTACGTCTGCGTCCTATCCTGATGACCACCTTCGCCCTGATCGCCGGCATGATGCCCGTCGCCCTCGGCCTGGGTGAGGGCGGTGAATTTTATCGCCCGCTGGCTATCGCAATTATCGGCGGCACGATTACCTCTACCATCCTGACACTGCTGGTCGTGCCTACCTTCTATGACAGCATAGAAATTGCGCGTGACCGCATGATGGCAAAAATGCGTAGGCGCATGGCAGAAGGTAACCCCCTGCTTGGTTTCTGCATGACCATGCTGGAAGCAGTTTTCACACTGACTTTCATCCGCCTGATTTATCGCAGCCTGAAAAAACTGGTGTTGCTGGCAACAGGACGTAGTCGAAAAGCCAAGCAAGTATTGACGGTTGCGCCAGAAAATAGCTGATTTTGTTGATACCCGTAGGGATGGTTTTTACGGGTATGTGTATTGATTTGCTTCCCTCTTGCTGATAAGACCCTTTGTAGTTTGGTCAGCAATTTCCAAGCCTGTGCAGACCCTGTCTGTACAGGCTTTTTTTAAAATTTTCGAAAAATCAGTTTGCTTTGTTTACCATCGTCCTGGTGGCTTGTGCAGCAATTTCATAAGAACGCAGACGTGCCGCATGATGATGAATTTGCGAAGTAATCATCAACTCATCAGCACCGGTGTGTTTGATAAATGCCTGCATTTTTTCTGCCACGGTGTCAGGCGCGCCGATGGCTGAGCAGGACAGGATCTGTTCGAGCAAAGCCTGTTCCTGCGGGCCCGCGTGTTTTAAAAAGTCACGTTGCGGCAAAGGCAGTTTTGCCGGGCGGCCACTGCGCAAATTGATAAAGGCTTGTTGGGCGGAGCTGGCCAGGTAATGGGCTTCTTCATCGGTATCGGCGGCAAAGACATTAAAACCCAGCATTACATACGGTTTGGATAATTGTGCAGAAGGGCGGAAAGTCGCCCGATAGATGTCTATCGCCTGCATCATTTGTTGGGGCGCAAAATGCGAAGCGAATGCATATGGCAAGCCGAGTGCCGCCGCCAGTTGCGCACCAAACAGGCTGGAGCCAAGTATCCAGATGGGGATATCCAGGCCATCGCCCGGTACGGCGCGTACAGCCTGTCTTGCTTCACCACTGAAATAATCCATCAGTTCCTGTACATCCTGCGGGAACTCATCAGCATCACTGGCCAGATTGCGGCGCAGGGCACGTGCCGTGCGCTGGTCCGAACCTGGTGCCCTGCCTAGGCCCAGGTCTATACGGCCAGGGAATAGCGATTCCAGCGTACCAAACTGTTCGGCAATAACCAGCGGTGAATGATTTGGCAACATGATGCCGCCAGCCCCGACACGGATGGTTCTGGTACCAGCTGCCACATGGCCGATCAGCACGGCCGTGGCGGCGCTGGCAATGCCTGGCATGCCATGATGTTCAGCCAGCCAGAAACGCTGGTAGCCCCAGCCTTCGCCATGTTGCGCCAGGCTCAGGGAGTTGCGAAAAGATTGCGCGGCATCACTGCCTTCGACAATCGGTGACAGATCGAGTATGGAAAGTGGGTACATAAGCCAGCAATTTCAAAATGAATAGAAAATCATTATGGGTGAAATTGCCGATTCCTGTTTGCCGGCGCAAAAAACTGTTTTTTTGCTATTCGCTCAATTTATTCATGACGGTATCCCGCAACAGGCGGTCAAGCACAGAAAAATCGACATCTTCCGTTTTAATCGCCTGTACATTTTCCAGCCGTGCCAGCTCGCTTTCGATAAAGCGGTTGATGACAGGCAGCGCCGGTGCCAGTTCAGATTCCTTGGCGCGACGCTTGATGACCAATAGTTCTGCAATGGCGGCTTTCAATTCATCATCACTGATCAGGGCATCCACCATGTCCTGGAAACGCATGGGTACGATGCCCATGTCGCGCTCTATCCACAGACTTGCCAGCAAGGGGCGCAACACATACAGATATTTTTTCAGTTTGACGACGTCACCACGCAAATGCTCGCGATAGTTTTTCGCAGCCATGTGCAGGTAATGATAGTAAGAGCGTTCTGGCCGGTGTACTTCTTTGGCGGCGGCTTGAATCGCCTGCAAAAATACCGGGTCAGCCACATACACAACCGGTGAAGACAGCCATTCAATCAACGTGGCATTGCCATTGCGCAGCAGGCCTAACGCTTTGCGTAAATCCCAGCCGCTGACATCATAGATTTCATTGACAGGCAATTCGATGACATCCCGTTCAGGTGAGACGCTCAAGTACCAGTCGAGTTTGTTGACGTAGATAAAGCGTACATCGTAATCACTGTCAGGCGAAGCAAAGCCCCAGCCACGACTGCCGGATTCGCAGGCAAACAAAACCTTTACATCATGGCTGTGCTCTATGCGTTGCAAAGTCGCATTGATTTCTGTCCGTATGACAGGGTCAATAGGGTGTTCCTGTTCTTCAAAAGGGATAGGTTTGTTATGCATAGGTGGTTCAGATGGATGACAACGAGACTATAAACGGGCTTCAGTGTAGCAGAGCAGGGGGCTGCTAAAAGCCGCGCTTGTTTCCCAAAAGTTAATTTGTAAGAAAATGCAATTGCCGTTGTCTGCGCGTGTCTTCAAGACTAGGCTTAATGCCCGTCCGCAGCCATGTCAGGAATCAAATCATGCCCAAGCGCATCCAACAATTGTCAGTTATCACGTTGATACTGAGCCTCGCTGCCTGCGGTGGCGGTGGATCTGGCAGTGCACCAGTCAGTTCATCTACAGGAAGCACAGGAAGCACAGGAACGAATACCACAGGTACCACAGGCACCACAGGTACCAGCGGTGGCACTACTACGGCCAGCGCACCCGTCATCAACAGTTTTATCGCCACACCGGCCAGCATCAGTACAGGGCAAGCCAGCCAGTTGAGCTGGAATGTCAGCGGTGCCACCAGCCTGACACTCAATGGCAATGCAGTGACCGGCAATAGCGTGGGCGTCAACCCGGCTGCCAGTACAACCTATACCCTGGTGGCCGCTAATTCAGCTTGCGTCACAGCTTGCAATACCTCGGCTTCTGTCACCATCAATGTCAGCAATATGGGTGCTGGCGCTGGTACAGGCAATAGCGGCAATGCCATCTACGGCGATCTGCGCAAGGCTGACCTGGGTGCTGGTGCCAATCTGAACGGGGCCCTGCCTTTCCCTGCCACTAATGCCTGGAATACCGATATCTCCGGCGCCCAGGTCGACCCGGCATCTGATGCATTGATTGCCAGCATAGGCATGACAACCGGCCTGCATCCTGATTTTGGCTCGGGTCTGTATGATGGCGCGCCGATAGGTATACCTTATATCGTTGTTGCAGCAAGCCAGCCCAAAGTCAGCGTGCAATTTACCGACTATGGTGATGAAAGTGAGCCCGGCCCCTATCCCATTCCCGCCAATGCACCCATAGAAGGCCAGCAAGCCAATGGCAGTACCTTTGGTGGTGACCGCCATGTGCTGGTGATAGACCGCGATGCCAGCCGCCTGTATGAGGTCGGTAATGCCTATCCGCAGGCAGGCGGTAGCTGGAAAGTCAGTGGCGGCGCCATTTTTGACCTGGCATCCAATAATGTGCGGCCAGGTGGCAAGCCAGGCTGGACCAGTGCCGATGCTGCTGGCCTGCCCATCTTCCCTGGCCTGGTGCGTTATGAAGAGGCTGCTAGTGGTGTCATACGCCATGCCTTCCGCTTCACCGTCAGCCGCACCCGCCGTGCCTACGTGCCGCCGGCGACGCACTACGCCTCATCGAATACCAGCAACACCCTGCCGCCCATGGGCATGCGTGTGCGATTGAAAGCCAGTTACCAGATACCGGCGAATTTTTCCAATGAAAGCAAAGCCATCCTGCAAGCCATGAAAACCTATGGCATGCTGGTGGCTGACAACGGCTCAAACTGGTATGTCAGCGGCGCCCCTGATGCGCGCTGGAACAACGACAAACTCCTGCCAGAACTGGGCAGTGTCAAGGGCAGCAGTTTTGAAGTCGTCAAAATGGATGGCCTGGTTCTGCCCTAGGTTTTCAATTTGTTGCCGTGCTGGCCTGCCGCTGCCTCCTGCAAAAATCTGGCCTTCACGGTTTCACGTGATGAAGTAATAAAAAAATCTTCAAAAGCAGACTCGTCAACAAATGCATTGCGCACACGGGCCATCAATTCGCCCAGTGGTTTACCCGACAGGCCAGTGAATTCTGCCGCCAGACTGCCATTGTATTGCAGCCTGACCTGCTTCCTACGGGCATTGACAGCCAAAGCCTGGTCATATGCCTGTTTGAATGCGGGAAATTCAGCAAACGCCGATTCCAGAAATTCCTGCTTCTGCTGTTGCCTTTCTCTGCTGCCAGCTTCTGCCCATGGATAGGCTGGCAAGACACCCTCTGCTTGTTCTTCCAGCCAGATCAGAAAAGCCGTATAGGTCGCCCGTTTTGCATCGCGTATCCTGGCTTTATGGTTGCGGTTATCAAGCAGATAAATTTCACGGTTCACATACGGCGATGACACCACATATTGAAAAATGTCGTGCAGTGTCCTGAACTGACCAGTGATACGCATGGTTTCATAGCGCTCAGCGTCATAGCCAAGCAAATCCAGCGCGGTGCTGAAATCTGTCGTGATGCAAAGCTCTGCAATCAGGTGGCTGCTATTGTCCGGGTCGCGCAGCGGGTAAAGCAGCCCCTGATGACCAAACTTGGCACCAAACTTATGAGCGATACGCCCGATCAGGTTGCCAAAATCATTGAGGCCAAAATAACGCACGGCAAAATCAAATGATGCCGAGGGCGTCTGGATCAGATCGACCTGGAATATACCTTCAGCAAGCGGCAGGCCCATGCTGGTGACATCACCATTGCGAACCACTTCGCTTGCCTGCAAGGCACCCGCCATTTGCATAGGATCATAGTTGCCATGGTCTTCCACCAGAATATCCAGATCGCCAAAATCAGGCTTATCAGCATATGCCAATACCGCTTCAATACGCCGCCCTGGAAAGTGCTGTTGCAATGTCTGCACAGCTTCCTGCTCCACTACACGATACCGTGAAGCAGGAAGGCGTACTGAGGCTGCCTGGAGTGCATTGCCGCCCATATCATTTCCTTTTTTTAATGGTACCAGCACATCATTCACGTGCTGCGTAAATTTCTGAAATGTCAGACGATAATCTGAGTGTCCTGGTATTGACAACAATTTTGAATATTGTCGATTTGCTTACCAAGCTGTGATCGGCCGAAATTAGGCGCACTAGACTTCAGAGAGCATCTATGAAGCGCATGCGCTTCCTGTCGAATGCCATTGCGGTATTGGGAAGAGTAAAGAGCTGGCCACCACGAATCGGCAAGGTTGAAACGGGCCTCTATCCTTTGCGCGGCTGATAAGATATGGAAGCGGTGGTAGTCGAACAAGCTTTTGAAACCATCATGAATGCTGGGTTTGCTATATGCTCAAGGGGGAATTATGCCCCTAAACATGCCTCCCAAAATTCTCTATCCTAACTGCGTCTACTTTGTAAGTTCTTACTTGCCCAAACCAAAAAAAGAACCGATCGAGCCCTTTAAGGTGACCGTTGCCGGGAACGGAATTTGTTTATACTAAGAGAGAATACAGTCAGAGGAATCAGACATTCGTATTGCATAAAAATATTAAAAAAACTACAAAATTTCTTCCGTAAACTGTATAAATAATGATAAGGTCGCACTACCACATAACTTTTCGGGGGACTTCATGGAGTATTTGCCGCAGATTTTGAGTTTCTTGGGCGGCCTATTTACTGGCTGGACGCTGAAAGTCATTGTCGACAGGTCGAAAAACAGCACCACCGTGAAAGGCAATATCGCGGGCGGTGACATCGCCGGTCGCGACATCAAAAAGAAATAAGCTCGAATGTCGAGTTTGATGTCCACAGTCAGGGACAACACCATTGGCGGCGACGCGGCCGGTAGAGATGTCGTCAAGACTTATCACGCGGCGCGCGAACCGACCGCTATGGCCAAACTCGTCGAGCAGTATCTAGCTGAAACGCTCGCTGATCAGACCCTGATAGCCTGGACTGAAAAACTTGAACACTTCCTGTCGAATCAAACCAGCTCCGATGTACGAGGATTGGAAGTAAAGCTAACTGCCTCCGGGCGGGAAGACCTGCTCAAAGGCGCGCTGCTCAAAAAGCAGTCGGCTTATAAAGCGATCTTGCGCCAACAAGGCTCGAAGTCTGCCCAGACTATCTATACGTTCTTGATGGCCGAGATTGTCGTGAATTTTGAGCAGGCCGTCCTTCCGTTGGTTCAGGACGGCGCCTCAAGGGCAACGATCGACACAGCCATGTTGGAAAAAGTCATAGCCCCGGCGCTCTGCATGCTCGAATCGAATCCGCTGAATTTGGACAAAATGGATATCCAAGGCTTGGTCTACTTCTTGGCAGGCAATTGCTATATCAGGTGGGACGCATGTTGATCTATGATCCCGCCTTGGACCCTTACCACACAGCCGTCAGGATTTTGGCCATCGCGATCTCGGCGACTGCGCGGACCGCGGAGCTGACAGTCGACGCTGCTCGGATTGCGGACTACTTCTTAGCCTACCCTTACAAAATGGCGAACTTCAAATTTCCGGCAGAGTTCAAGCAGTTGCGCGCAGCCGTGAAAGAGACCGAAAACCCATATAGGCATGCTAATGGCAATCGCGCAGCGTTCGAACGCATGCGCCCGATTTTTTTCGCTGCACTTAGCGGACTTGTCGCTTCCGGCTTCATCCAAGATTCCGCGCTGCAAAAAGGGGTTATTGAACTCACAAGTCTTCCCATGCCCGAGGAGCTAGCATCGGCCGCCCAGCGCTTTCAAGCGCGGCAAACCACAATCGGAAAATTTCTGCTCTCAGACTTTCTCGCGATTCCTGCCACGGGCGAAAACGGGCTCAAACATCGCTCCAACCTCATAGAGCATCGATATGACATTGCATAAACCGACTATCCTTGTCAATCGCCTGGTCGTCATGAAAGGGGGCCGTTCGGTCATGAATATTCCGTTTCATGCCGGGCTCAACATCATCACTGGTGAAAATAGTTCAGGCAAGACCACTACCATTCGGTTCATCGCATACGCGCTTGGGTCTGAAGGCATCAGCTTCAACCAAGTCGCCCAACTTTGCGATGAAATCTACTTGGAGGTGACGGCCAACGATGCTGTGGTAACCTTGCGACGGGGCGTCAGTACCCAGCTTATGCGGCCGCTCTCAATATTTTGGGGAACGATGCAGGGCGCGCTGACTGCGGGATCCTCCATGTGGCAGCAGTTTCCCTTCAAGCGTAGCGAGATGAAGGAGAGTTTTTCTCAAGTTCTCTTCCGGCTGCTCGACATGCCAGAACTCCGTGGTGAAGGGGGATCAAACATCACGATGCATCAGCTAATGCGCCTGATCTATTCGGACCAAGAGACACCTTCCTCCGACCTTTTTCGCTTTGACCGCTTCGACCGCGGCATCACTCGCGCTGCGATTGGCGACTACTTGCTTGGTATCGACTCGACCGAGCTGTACGACCTCAAATTGCTTGAATCTGCGGCAGACAAGGATGCGTCCGCGATCCGCGTCAGCATCAGGACAATTTATTCCACGTTTGGAAACTCGGGCACGAACATTTCACTCGAATTCCTGAACAATCAAATTCAGACATTGGGAAGCGAAATTTTATTTCTCCAATCCCGGCTTGAGAATATAGACAGCGGTGCGGCTTCTAAAACCTCGTCTTCCAAGGAGGACAACGAACTGCGCGCGCAACTGACCGACGCGCACATGGCACTTTCGAAGCTCAAAGAGAAAAAGGTTAATCTCGAAACCGAGATCGCAGATTCGGAACTTTTTCTTCGAGAACTTGAAGAGCGAATGTTCAGTCTTGAAGAGTCAGCTGCTGCCGAGTCTTATCTTGGAACGGCTGTTTTTTCGTTTTGCCCAAGTTGCTTTACCAAGCTTCAACCACCGGAGGCAAACCAGTCCTCTTGCGCTCTATGCAAATCCGACATGGCTGAGGATTCCGCGCGATCGCAATTGGCACGGATGAAAAACGAGCTGGCCTTGCAGTTGAGGGAATCTGGAATGATTCGTGTCCAGCAACTGGAAGAACTCGATAAGGTCGTCTTAGACATACCTTCTGCGCAAAGCAGGCTGAAAGCGCTAGAAACCGAGTTCAAACGGAATCAAGCCCATTGGCGCTCTCCCGACCATATCCTGATGCAGTCACTTTCTAAGGAGATCGGCGGCAAAGAGCAGGAAATAAAAAACGCGCTGGAATTAAAGAAACTTGCCGATTTGCTGGAAAGGCTCACCGACAAGCTTGGTGAAATCGAAGCCAGGCAAGAATGGATAAAGGGGCGAATTGAAGCGGTCACTCGCGAACAAGAAGGCCGGCGTAACTCAGCATACCTCGCCGTCGCGAACAACCTGAAGGCGATCCTCAAGGATGACCTCTCTCGCCAAGCTGAATTCGAGCGCGCTGATTCCATCAACATCGATTTCGGTGCGAATCAATTGTCGATCGATGGGCAGCGTGAATTTTCTGCGAGTTCGATGGTATTCCTTCGCCACGGCTTCCATCTCGCTCTCTTGTTATCGTCACTGGAATTGCCCTATTTCCGCTATCCACGGCTATTGATCATCGACGGTGTCGAAGATGGCGGCATGGAAGTCGAGCGCAGCTACAACTTCCAAAAAATTATCGCACGCCGGTCGAGCCAATCGAAAGTCGTTCATCAAATCATTATGACGACGATGAGTGTATGCCCCGAGTTGGATACAAGCGAATACATCGTCGGTAGAAAGTTTACACATGAAGAAAAATCCATTGACATTCAAGCTGGCCCTGCGCATCCAGGTATCCTTCCATCCTGAGCCATTGGGGACCGCGGGCTAATTGTTGGAATCCAAATCATTACGAAGGGACACGGACATGGGAAGAGCAATCAGCGTGAACATAAATGGGTACGTCTTCCGGAAGAAGGAAGACCTCATTACATACATTCAGTCGCTCGTTGAAAAGTATCCAATCGGTGATTTCCTGACCTTTGAAGATCGCGCGTTCTGCCTATCGCTTTTCGAAAGCCATCCGTCTTATCCAGAAAAGGTCTATCCTGGGGTAGACCGAATCCAAGTACTTGTACAGGAAAAAGGCACTGTCGGTTTTCAAATCCATAAAAGTGACGGCACCAACGACAACATCAGTTGGACCGAATGCGTCAGAAATCGCAAATAGGCAAGATTCCTCGCCGCGGCTTTGCTGACGATGGTCTATGTTCACGCTTGCGCATTCAATGACATCTGTGTCTGGGATGGGTTTGACGTTACTGACTTGTCTGATAGTGACTAATTTCCTCATTGGAGTTTCCTTATTATTTTTATGGTTGCAGCTGTCACATCACGCACGACATAAAATGCTGACTGTATGTGATTAAATGTAAAACAGGGATATACAGCGGAGATGGAAAGTATGGGTTTTGTTGTAGTGGTCGAAATTGCCGGATTTGAACCAGCGACCGCTCGCATATGAAGGAATGCTCTACCAACTGAGCTAAATTTCGATGATGAACCTTACTGGCGGACGATCGCCACGAATCGGCAAAGCCGAAACGGGTCTGTGTGTGGCGGTCGCAAGAGTGCATTGCTTATTGATGCATTTGATTGCAATGAAACTGGCGCCCTATAGCGGAATCGAACCGCTGGCAACCCGCTAGACAGGCGGGGACTCTACCATTGAGTTAATAGGGCAAATCTGGTGCCGGTTGCAGGATTCGAACCCACGGCCCGCTGATTACAAATCAGCCGCTCTGCCAACTGAGCTAAACCGGCAAAAAACTGGCGGAAGATGTGCGACTCGAACGCACACGGGCCCTGGCGAGCCCGCCGGGTTAGCAACCCGGTGCAATACCATTATGCGAATCTTCCTTGTAAAAAATACCGCGCCTGCTATCGAACATGCCTGCTCGTGTGAGGGGAAAGACCATGCGAGCGCACGGTAAAACTGGACCCGCCTGCAGGGATCGAACCTGCGACATCAACGTTCGTATCGTTGCGCTCTTCCGACTGAGCTAAAGCGAGATAAAAGTGGCATCCCAGACAGGACTTGAACCTGTAGCCTTCGGTTTTGGAGACCGTTACTCTGTCAATTGAGTTACTGAGATATATGAATTTGCGCTATGCAAGCAAGAAAATATTTTGGGGTGACCACTCGGAATCGAACCGAGATAAGCGGAATCACAATCCACGACTTTGACCGTTAAGTTATGGCCACACCAAAATACTCTCGAAATATTTTTAGAACTCATTTCATAAATAGGGGTGAATGCGAACAAGGCGATTTAGGATGCAGTGCAAGGCGTGACGCGCAGCTAAGGCGTCCGCCTTTGCAAGCGGCGCAACGCAGCAATGCGCCCAAATCGTCAGTTCCCGAAGGGTTTGCCTCATAGCGTTGGCTGGACTGTGTTGGACTCGTTGTCAATAGCACCACTATTGACGGCCTCGCCCGCCTTGCCAGCCCACGCTATGAGGCCAACGCATCTCATCCCTATTTATGAAATGAGTTCTAGAGACCTGCTTAAGGTTTACTTGAAGATTGGCTCCCCAACCTGGACTCGAACCAGGGGCATGCGCAGTAACAGTGCGCCGCTCTACTAACTGAGCTACCGGGGAATTGTTGACAAAACATCGATTAAAACGACTGCGCTTTAATCGAGATTCTGGCGTGGTCGGGATAGAGAGAATTGAACTCTCGCCGTTCGGTTAAAAGCCGAATGCTCTACCTTTGAGCTACATCCCGTTATGTTTTATCTGGCATCTTGCGATGTCTGGTCTTTCGTTTCATGGTGTTCTCCAATGGAAATCAGGTTAAAAAATTGGTGGAAGTGGCCGGGATCGAACCGACGACAATCTGCGTGCAAAGCAGGTGCTCTCCCAACTGAGCTACACCCCCGTATCTGTTACTGGAACGCATCTCATCCCTATTGATAAAATGCATGTTGATGAATGGTCGGAGTACGAGGATTTGAACCTCGGACCTTCTGCTCCCAAAGCAGTTGCGCTACCAGGCTGCGCCATACTCCGAATACTTTAATCTGTGATGCTTTCTGTGCTATCCGTGGTATCGATCCACGCTCTCCAGTTTTCCGGATCGGCGTTTTCACTTTTAGCTTGAGGCACAAAAACTGGTGGATGGTGATGGAATTGAACCACCTATGACTTGCATGCTCGCGGTTTACAGCTGCACCCAGCCGCACCCCTTACCGGTCGGGCAACCATCCCTGGTGACTGAATTACCTCAGTCAAGAACTGGTGTCTCAGGGCGGAAATGAACCGCCATTTGCTGATCGAAAATCAGTTGTCCTTACCTTTAGACGACGAAGAACCTGTTTGCGATCTGTAGCGAGCGTGCGTCAGCGGGTTGAAGAGCAGCGCAAAAAGCGGAATGTACTTTAGTACATGAGCATTTTGAGCAGCACATGAGCCCCGATCACGCAGGCGCAGTAAGATCGTAAATAGGTTCTAAGACATCATGAAAAAGACCTTGGACATCACCTGCAAAGTCGTTTTCATGATGGAGCGGGCGAAGGGAATTGAACCCTTGTCATCAGCTTGGAAGGCTTCAGCTCTGCCATTGAGCTACACCCGCATCTGGCATTCTTTGATATTGCTCAGGCATGTGAGGATGCCTGAGCAATATCATTGAATGACTCTTCCCAAATTGTTAAAGAAATTCCATGATCCGGTGTTGTCCGGTCACGACCGCCAAAGCGGGTTTCAATGCTGTGGCCTGTGATTGACAGGCCGGAAAAATCAAAAAGCCCGGAGCTTTTTAAAGGCATCCGGGCTTTTCAGCGCTAGGGTGGGAGAGCAGTTTCAGCTTGCTCCTGTCACCTTCAGGGTTTCCCCTCGTATGCGTGTTCGTGTTACTTGCGTTGTGTAGGCCAACCATGTGCCATGATCATTAATGGGGCTGACATCATTGAACATTTCGCAATCAAAATATTGAGGCGTTGGATAAGACGCAATCGCCCGTTTGGCGGGATGACTCGCGGCTGCTTTGCAAGCCGATACCAGCCCCTGCGCATTACTGCGCAAGTTTTGTATCAGTTGTTTGAGCAAAGTAGTTTTCACGGTCATTCCTAAAAAGTGGTTGTTGCTGATTCGATGTATGTATCTTGACACAGCTTTTATAAAAAATCTAGCATGGCATGAAGAATTTAAGCATTTTATTGATGTATTTATGCAACGTGCGCAATATTTCGCCATTTATTGTTATGATGCGCGCCTTCGAAGTGAGGTTCGGACATGCATACAACACCATTAAATCCATCTGAAAATCCTGCCGTTCAACAGCGTACGCGTGTAGTTTTGCGCCTGCGTGAATTAATGGCAGAACATAAAATTCGTTCAGTCTCGGCACTGCACCGCATACTGATCAGCAGAAAAGTCACCGTTTCGCATTCCCAGTTATTGCGCATCGTCGATAACAAGGCCGATCACTGGAAAGTGGAATTTCTCGCTGCCTTCATCGAAGTGTTCAATTGCAGTGAAAGTGAATTGTTCAAAATCGAAAGATATACAGAAGCCGATGTGACAATGCCGCCAAGTTGAGACTGCAATGTTCAGGCGGTTCAATTTACCGAGGCAGATTTGCTGCTGGCGTTTAGTTGCCTGCACATGAAATGCGTTCTGGCTCATGGGGCTGAGCATCAAGTGATGTTTTTGGATAATATCCGTATGCCGGAAAATAAAACCGGTAATTCTCAACCACGGAAAAATCATCGTCGAAGACATCAGAGCAAGGAAATACCATCGCCATGAACAGCATTCTCGTTTCACTATTCAAATACAAAGCCTGGGCAAATACAGAACTTCTCACCGCGCTGGAACAGTTTGACGCCCAGCGATACCCGGATAAATTCCTGAGCATGCTGCATACCCTGGATCATGCCAATGTGGTCGATAGAATTTTCCAGCACCACCTGATGGGTACGACAGGGCCCGCTTTCATGGCAACCCATTCTGACCCTGTGCCTGGCCTGTCACAGTTGCGCGAAACAGTCAGTTCTACCGATACCTGGTATCTTCAATTTATATCAGGCATCAGCGCAGAGCGCTTGCAGCATCGCGTGTATTTCAATTTCATTGATGGCGACAAAGGCACTATGTCATGCGAAGAAATGCTGATGCATGTCATTACCCATGCCGGTTATCACCGCGGCAGCATCGGCCAGATGATAGAAGATACGGGGATTGGTTCACCGCCGGATTCGCTGACAAAATATCTGCACAGGCATGAACCTGAGCGGCGGCTCGGCAACTAGCCAGCGATGCAGCGCATAAGCAGTTGCCGCGCTGGTATGTCTGGCTGATATTTCGCCAAGCCCTTCAACCCCATACATCACACCAGCCTGCTTCTTTCACCAGTTTGCCCGGGAAAATCGCGCAGGCTCCCCAACCCTTGCCCTTGTCTTCATAGAGCTGGCAGCTACCGCATTTTTGCGTGTCCTTGAATTCAGGAAATCGCTTCACATCCACCTTTGCCGCATCTTCCACATAGGCATGCTCTTTCGCCGCCGGGTCGCTTTCTTTCAGAGCCGGATCAGCCGCATGGCAGACAGGCGTGCACATGACGAGGCAGGTACCGGCCATCCGGGTCATGAATAGACGGCGTTGATTATTGGTGTTCATTTGCAATTCCTTGATCAGAAAAGTGTTGCTGGAAGCCAGGATGAGCTGATACTGCAAAAGCTATTTGAAGGCAGGCCATTTTACGCCTGACATAGTGTTTTTGCGCATGCCCGCTTTATCCTGAAAAAACCGCGTTTGTCGCTCAAGCCTTGCGCTAGTCGCACGCTGCTTGCAACTAACTTGTGTCCAGGCAAAATGGACTTGTCTTGACGAATACACAGGTAAGTTGATGAAATAGAATTTCAAAAAGTGGATGCCAAAAATCATCATGGTGATGGTGGCGCTTACTTTAATTACGATTTCTGTAATGAGAAAAATGCCAGAAAAATTATCTTCAGAGTGGCAGATTGCCGGTGGTTCGCTACTGCTGGCAGGCCACAATTTCTTTCATCTTTGCAGCACGTCAATTTGCTTTTGCAAAGATTGATCGACGACAAAATCTGGATAAACCGCACGGAATTTTTGCCACTCTTCAAGTGCTTCCCTGTTGCGTTTGGTTTTCAGGAGTTGTTCGATTTTTTTCAGCCAGTCTGGCGCATTCAAATGCGTTTCGGGCGCCAATGCAGCTGATAGTGAGGTCGATGTGGAAGAGTGAGGGGCTGAGACCATCGGTGGTGTCGCCGCAACAGGGGGTGCCGCCAGAGGCGCACGTGGTGGTGCCTGGACCGGCACCGGTACTGCGGCGACCATGTCTGCTTTTTTTTCTGTCTTATCTGCCGAAACGGTGTCGTCTTTCAAATGGGTTGCGGCGTCTACCACAGATGCCCTGCGGGAGGCTGTCATCACAGGTTTCTCTGCGATGGCTTCTGGCAACCTGGATTCTTTTTCGCTGGCTTTGGCCAGCATGCCTGTGGCTTCTGTTCTGGCAGGAGTTGCGTTCTGTGCAGGCGTGCGTATTTTTGCACTGTCGGCATACTGGCTTGCTGCTGCCAACTTTTCTTCGCTACTTGCCGCATTCGTGATCGCCTGGGCGGGCGCGGCGGAAGACATATCCTGTCTGCGTATGGCCGAGCCTGTCACCGTTACAGCCCTGGCCTCTGGTGCAGCGGCCACCATGACTGGCGGTACTGGGGCTGGCAGGGGTTCGGGGGCAGCTTGCTGATCAGCTTGTTTCACGTCACCACGTTGTTTGGCCATCATCGCCGGCCTGGCATCATTGCCAGTCTTGCTTTCTTTGGCTTTGCTGACTTGTGCCACAGGCGGTGCCGTGCTGCTCATGGCCGCTGCCGGAGGAGAAACTTCAGCGACCTTTGCCTGTCTTGCCATATCTGCCTGGGCAAGTTGCGGCAGTGCTGCACTGTCTTTTTCCTGCGTACCGGGTGTATGAGGTGAACCGGGTGCCGCAGCAGTGACAGGATCTGTACTATCGGTTTGCTGGCTTTGTTGCAAGACTACAGGTATCGCAAACAAGATACTGGCAGCCAGGCCCAGTGGCAATTTCCAGCGCCACAGGAAAGACGGTGGTTTGCCATGGCCGTCAGGGCCAATAGTGTCATTGGCAGCTCTGGGTGAAATTACGGGTGTTGAAGCCGCAAGCGCACGCTCCGCATGATGGATGATAGCTGCATCCAGCTTCGCCGACGGCTGTGCCTGCGGCAGATCTTGCAGCAGGCCCGCGAGTTCACCCTTGCCTTGCAGGAAATCCTCAAATTCGGCGTCGTGCATGTCGTCATTCCTGGATGTCATGCTGGCTCCCCTTGTTTCTGGGTATGCAATTCAGCCCGCAATTTTTGCATGGCATAACGCAATCTGCTTTTTACTGTCTCGGTCGATACGGCAGTGATGGCCGCTATTTCTTCCAGGCTCAAGCCATTAAATTGCTGCAAGACCAGCGCTTCTTTCTGTTCGCCGGGCAGGGTCCTGATGGCCTCATGCAAGCGCTCGGTTTGTTGTTTCTTTTCCAGCCGTGTTTCTGGTGACCTGGTCAGTGGCGTGGATTCTTGTGTGCTTTCCAGCGTGTGCTCATAGTGATCTGGGTCGCTGTCGAGCAGGCTTTCTCTCTGGCGCAATATATCGATGAGGCGGTTACGCGCGATCTGGTACAGATACGTCTTGAAGCCGGCAAGTGGAGTGTATTGCGACCTGGCTGCATGCAGAGCAGCCCAGCTGTCCTGCACGATTTCATCGACCCATTCTTGACGGGGTGAACGCCAGTCGATAAATCGATACAAACCCAGGCGATGACGCTGATACAACTCCTTGAAGGCGCTCAGGTCGCCATCGCAATAGAGCAGCATCAAGGCCTCGTCTGTCTGGGGTTCGGTCATCATGGCCGCTAGTTTAGCGGAAAATCCCGTCTCACCAGCATAATTTCCATGGTCTATCAGGGTAAAACTGTTGCGCAACAAAGCAGCTTTCAGCGTTTTTCTGGCAATAATCAACTTGCCAGAAAAACGCCCGGGCCGGGCTTTGCCTTGTACTAAGGCGCGATGCGTATTGCCAGCGGAGTTGTCCACGTCTTGTCGGTATCGTTATAGTACAGATAGGCAGAAGAGGCAGGCCCGGTATAGCTGCCTGGCACCGTTGCCACCAGGTCCACCGCCAGTTTTTTCACTTCGCCCGGTTTCATGTCACGGAAATACAGTATCACTTCACGTGCACGGGTTTCATAGAAATCGATCTGTCCTTTCTCCCGCATTTCTTTCAACTGCCAGTTCTGGAAAGTCAGGCCGCCAGGCAAGCCCAGACGGACCAGGCTCATGGGCTGGCCAGTTTGGGTCTTGTTGCTGATGACCGCATCGAGCCTGACGGTTTCACCCATCTTCATATCCGTTTTTGCCAGCCTGGTATCAAGCTTGATGGCAGCGGTATTGGATGAGGCCGGTTCATTGCTGCGGTATTCAATGACCATGGAATAGGGCAGGGCAGATCCGTTACCAGTCTTGAGCGTGATGCTGTGCTTGCCAGGTGTCAGCAGGTTTTCAAACCCATTGAACAACAGGGGCAGACCTCTGCCAGCTTCATAGCTTTGTTCGCTGACTACGACACCGTCAACAATCAGGCTGACTTTGCCAGCCGTGGGCGCAACCCTGGTTGCTTCATCAAAGGCGATCATTGCCTTCAGCGCCAGCACAGTGGCCTGTGTAGCGCCCCATTGACCGTAGCCACTGCGGTTTGCCTGCAACCAGGTGATGCCCTTGCGTGCCTGTTCCAGGTGGCCATCTGCTTTCAACATGGCCAGTATTGCCAGCGATGTGGTTTCTATATGCAGATTGCTGCCACCACTGCGCGTGATGGAATGATCAGCATTGGTCCATGAACCGTTGGCATTTTGCATGTCTGCCAGTTTATCCGCCGCGAAACGACGGGTCTTTTCCGATACCGCTGTTTTTGCAGATGGTGCCAGCATGGTGCCAGTGGCCAGTGCCAGTTGATAGGCATCTTGTGTGGTTTCGGCCAGTTTGACAGACTTTGCAATTTCCTTGTCCAGCCCGGTTTCTCCGGCATTGACCAGGGCCCAGGTGATATAGGCGTCGGTCACTTCTGGCGCAGCCCGGCCAAAAGTATCGAGTGCCTTGGTATCACGCTGATAACCGCCATTGCCATCACGTCTGGTTTTCAGCCAGGCCGCAGTACGTGTCAGCATGGCAGTATCGACAGAACCGTAGATACTTTTCATATCGGCAAATTCCAGCAAGCCATAGGCAGTCAGTGCTTCATGGCCGGGGTCGCCACCAAACCATTCATAGCCTTTTTTCGGTGATTCAAAGCCAGCCAGCTTCTTGTAGCCGCTGTCCAGCAATTTACTGGTGCGTTCCAGCAAGACGCTGTCGGCAACATCATGCTGCTTCAGGTATTGCATGATCATCACGTTCGGGTAATTGGTCGATGAGGTTTGCTCGAAACAGCCAGACGGTTCGCGCAACATGCCTTCCAGGCCAGATACCATGGTCGACAGCGATGAGGTATACACCCTGATCGAAGCCTGCGCGCTGCCCTTATTGGCTTTGCTGAGGTCGAGATCATGCGTGACCTGTCCCTTGATTTGCCCTGACTTCTCCAGCAATTGCGGAAAGCCCTGGGCGACCACCGGTATGCTGCGCAAGACTTCATCCTTCAAACCCGATGCAGTCGCCGACAATTGCACTTGCGACAAACCCTGCGTGCCTGTGACTTCAAGAGGGATGAACATGCTCTTGCGCTGGCCCGCGGCGATAGCGCCCACTTTGTCATTGCTGTCAGTGGTTTTCAAGAGCTTGCCAAAATTGCTGTTGAGTGTGACATTGACAGTCTGATCGCTTTCATTGCTCAGGGTGACGGGGATCAGTGGCTTGTCACCGGCAGAAATTTCCAGTGGCAGCTTGGCTGATAAAGAAAATGGCAATGATGATTTGATGATGTTCTGACTATGTCCGGCCTGCCCGCCGCCAACACCCTCTGCCGTGACGCGGAAGGAAGTGACCGCATCTGACAAAGCCAGCTTCAATGTGGCTTTGCCCTGTTTGTCAGTTTTTACCGAAGGTGCCCAGAGTACCGTATCGCGATAATCATCGCGTGGCCCGGCATAATCAGGCGTATAGGCTGGAACAGGGAACACCCGCACGGTTGCCCATGTTGGCTCCATCTCCGCTGGCGGGGCCATCATTTTCGCATTTGCACGGGCGAAGTCTTTATCTACAGCGATAGACGCTTGGGGCAGATAGGCAGCTTCTCCCTGCTCAGGCGGGACATGCCTGATCCTGCGTCCGGCAATTTCTTCCTTCATTTTTTCCATGACGGGTTTTTGAGGTGCTGGTGGTGCCTCAGCAGCAGCCAGTTTTCTCAACTCTGGTGCTGCTGGACGAGCTGCCGGCGCAGGCACGGGCATAGCCATTGGTACCGCCAAGGGGATTGCTTTCATTGGAGGCACAGGCGCTACCGCATTGGCGTCTTGTCGCCTGATATTGCTGCCAACAACCGTCACAGGCTGAATCGGGCGGGTTACCTGTACCCAGTCAAAACGCCTGTAGCCACGCGTACCCATCAGCATGTCCAGGGCAAGGGCGCTTTTGTCTTCACCCAGGTCGGTATAAAAATTAGGCTCTTCTATCTTGCCGGGCAACTCACTTTCCAGTAACAGGCGTGACAGCATGTTGGCGCTTTTGTCATCGGCAAAGGACAATACGGTGTCATCGACAACAGATAGGGCCAGTTCGGCCGGTACGGCATTGCCACCCGCATCCCTGGTCGTGATCTTCAGGGCGACTTCACCGCGTGGCACATAGGCTTTCTTGTCTTGTTCGACACTGATCTCAAGCCGGTTACGGCGATTGCGGAAAACCAGGCGTTCAGCCAGCGGGTTCAGGTTCTGGTCAAACAGCGTCACGCGCGCGATACCAGCGGTGCCTGTAGTGGCAGGGTCTTTGGCATGCAGGTAGACGACTGCCGGTTTGCCGGGGCCAGCCTCGACACTGCCAGCGTCAAATAATTTGTCACGTACGGTGGCCGCGACCACCACCTTTTGTGCGGTGCTGCATTGCACTGCTACCCGCAAGGCTTTTTCCTGCCCATCCAGATCATCGTAGCTGCGCATGACACAGCCGTTTTCTTCAGCAAGAGGCAACGCATAATGCTCAGTCACGCTACTGGGTTTGCTGATTTCTGCATGGTAACTGCGTCCCGTTGCGGGGGTGAATGCCAGGCGACCAAGGCCGTTCTTGTAGGTGTTGAACCTGGCGACCGTATTGCCCAGGTCATCGACCAGACTGCCTTCAGCATCTGCCGGTTTTCCCAAACGTGTTTTGGCTTCAAAATAAAGACGCGTCGGCAAGCCGGCGACCATTTTTCCCCCTTCCGGGAAGAAAGAAAGCGCCAGTTTGTTTTGCAGGATGGGGATGGATTTTGAAATTGATTCAGTCACGCCGCCATCTTCCACCAGTATCGTCAACAGACCATCACCGGTACTGATGTTTTTGGGTAAATCAAATTTCACCAGTGCTTCACCAGTCGCATCTGTAGTGATGTTGACGCGTGGCAGTTCCATCCCATCGACGGTGACCACGGCAACCAGGCGTTTGCCTGACAAGGTTTCACCGGTAGGCCGTTTGACGGCAATCGTGGCGCTGACCTGTTCACCTGCACCATAGGATTTTTTAACAAATTCTAGGGTTTTCTTCATGCGTGGTGCTTCAAATGCAGATACGATGATGGCGCGTTCCAGTACCTTGCCATCGCCAGTGGTGATGCGTATTTTGTATTCGCCACCCTGCGCTTCAGGGGGTAACTCAAAGTCATTGGCCGAGCTGCCCGCATCAACGCGCAAACGCTTCCTGATCACGCTGGATCCTTTGGGCGAGATCAGCTCTACCGTTGCCTGCTCTATTGCAGCACCGGTCAAATTACGGGCCTTCAGGTCCCAGCTCTTGAACCAGATGGTTTCGCCGGGTTTGTACAAAGGCTTGTCTACCTGTATGTACAAATTGCGGCCTTCATGTGTATCAAAATAACTGTTGATCAGGGCTGGCAATTCTTCTGCACGCACTTGTTTGATCCTGGCTGAGGCAGCGGGTGCTGGCTCAGCTACGACAGGGGCCAGCGCCGGTTTTTGCCCATCCTGCGCCGTCATGGCCTTGCTTTTCTTGCTGGCTGGCGTGGAAGTGCTGCCATCCATTTGCGGGCTTGCCATGACATCGCCAGTGGCTCCCATAGTTGCTGCAACTTCATTTAACTGACAGCCGCCCAGCATCATCAGCAGCAAAGGGCACAAGACAGGTGCTTTGAAGAAGTGGCCTGATTTTTTCATTATTGACAGTCTCCTGGTTTTTTAATTTGAACGGGGGCCTGGGGAAACCCCAAAGTAGTCATGCATGGCATGGTGTTTTCCTGATTTTTATTGGCTATGTAAGGTTTTAGTTCGGGTCTGGCACAAAACTGCCGGGGAAGGGATTGGCATCCTGATGACGGCCACGCGGGATAATGCCGCGCGCTACCAGATGGGCATAGGTGTCATACTGGATACTGATGATTTCTTCAGGCTGTTGGCTGGCACGGCGGAAATCGGTATTTCTCACGCTGCTGTCTATGCGCTCGCCATGGCCTGTGCCTATCCTGGCATCCATTGATTTTTCAGCCATGTCAGACTTGCTTTTTGCCAGATTACCCATTGCTTCAGCAGAAGGAGAGGCAGAGGTGACAGGTGCGGGAGAGGCTTGCGCAGCACGAGTATCACGGGCAACAGCTTCGTTCCGGCGTGAATACAATTGTTCCAGAGGCACAGGTTCGTTATATTCCCTGAACAGGGCAACGCCAATAACACCGACATTGTCTGGCCTGCCCGTACGTGCCGCATATGAATCAGGTAACTGGGTGAAATAGAAAGCGGCTACTTCATCCATGTTCTTGCGCCAGCCCTTTACTTCAACTGGCTGCCTCCCCGCCAGTACATAGCCTGATTGCAGCGGCGACGCCGTGGCACCTGTCAGCACATTGACGCCATCGACTGACAAGACCGATAAAATACGCCCGCCGGTCTTGTTGGTAATTTCTACCGCATAGCGCTCACCTGGCTTGCCAGCCACATAATTATTGCCCTGATGACGCCATATCGGCAGCCGTTCACCCGTGCTTTGATTGATGATGCTGACACCAGCAAGCTGGCCGGCATGTGCCATTGCACTCATCGTGCCCATTGCGCCCATTACCAGGGCAGCCAGTACAGATTTCCATTTGTTCATTTTCTTCTCCATAAAAACGAGGGTGATACTCATTAAACGGAGCAGTCAGACAAACGGGGTTAAACTTTTTTTAAATTTTTTCTGAACAAGAATTACAGGCTTTCTGAAACCTGAGCATCACGCTTTCATTATTTAGGGATAATATGCAGCTAGAACGGCAAAACAGTAGTGAATAGCGACGAACGGCCAAAAACGGTCACAAATAGTCGCAAACAGTCGCCGTAGCAACAATAACAGGATCAAAGATGGATACCGATAACACACCAGAACCCATCACGCGCAGGGCGCAAGATGATGCTTTCCTTGATGAAGCTGAAGTACGCGTGCTGGGTGCACTGGCTGAAAAAGAAGCCGCAACGCCAGACAATTACCCCATGTCACTGAACGCCCTGGTCAATGCCTGCAATCAACTGACCAGCCGTGACCCTGTCATGACATTGACAGAAGCCGATGTGCTAGAAGCCATAGAGAGGCTTTCTGGCAAAAAACTGGCAAATGCCATCCATCAGGCCGGTGCGCGTGTTGCCAAATACGAGCACCGCATGCGCATCAAATGGATGCTGGACCAGCCCAAGGTAGCCGTGCTGAGCATTTTGATGCTGCGCGGCTTCCAGACCGCAGGTGAAATCCGTAGCCGCGCTGGTCGTCTGCATGAGTTTGCCACCGTGGCTGAAGTCGAAAAATGCCTGGATTACCTCATCGACAAATACCCGCCGCTGGTGGCACGTCTGTCACGTACCCCCGGCACCAAAGAGCCGCGCTATGCCCACCTGCTTTCCTGCGATGAAGCCAGTCTCGATCAGGCAGAAGCTGGCCAGCCCAGTACCGCATCCGGCACGTCAAGAGGTGACAGGGTAGGCCAACTGGAAACGGAAGTTGCACAACTGAAGCAGCAGGTAGCAGATTTAAGCGCACAGTTTGCCGAATTCAAAAAGCAGTTTGAGTGATCGGGTTGGTGATGCAACCCGATATGCCTGGGGCCACATGATTTCAAAGCAGTGTGTCAGCCGCGTCAGTTTGCGGCGTGATTTTGGGAGAATTTTCAGAAGACCCAAAAACTCACCACAGAGCCACCATAAATACGCTGTGACTCTTTGTGGTGAGGCCTTGACCCTGTTTATTTGTGCTTGAACACCATGAACGCTACAACCACCGCCACGGCCAGCAGCACTGCACCGGCAATCTTCCATGCTGAATACGGGCGTTCACCCTGTACTTCACCGGTCTGGCCATTGACCAGAAAGCGGTAAGTCTTGTCACCATATTTGTAAGAAGACAGCCAGATTGGCAACAGGATGTGCTTGAAGCTGATATTCGAATAGCGAGGCTGCATGGCAATGATGCGCTGGTGATTGCCGCCAATGTCGCGGCAAATCGCATCGCGTATCACGCTTTCCATCTTGCCCTGGGCGTCGACAAAGCCTGGTTCCAGCCCCACCTGGTAAGCTTCTACCGTAAAGCCCGACACAAAATCGTCACGGTAACCCTGCAATTTCTCGAGTCGCCACGGTGCCAGGTTTTCTGCATACGACACTGGCAGGGTTTTTGAACCGACTACCAGGACATCATCAAACGACACCTGTACGGCCCCCACTGCGGGGTACCAGTCTGTCCTGGTGACCTGGCGGCTTTTGCTTTCGCCGTTTTCGGTATAGTTTTCAGTTACCGTGTAATCAACTCCGCGTTGCCCCTGATAGGTGGTGTCGCTGTCAGCATCATAAGTCCAATAGGGCGTATAGATGCCCTTCAGGCCGCGCTCAGCACGGTAAGCCTGCTTCAGGGCATTCGGTGCAAACCACAGACCCGTGACCCAATTGGTAAATTTGGAACGCGCTTCCGATTCCTTGATATCAAACGGCGCGATTGCCTTCGGCCTGATCTTGCGTGCCGAGTAGGCAGAACTGGCAATCAGCGGCACCTGGCAAAACGGGCAGCGGTCAGATACCACATTCGCAGCCAGTTGCGATTCTGCCCCGCAGCCTGTGCATTTCACATGCTGCTGATCAAGCATGGGTTCATTGCCAGCCTGATTGGCCAGATAAGAATGGTAATCCAGTTCTTCCACCGCCGCAACCGTGGCTTCCTTGTCTTCGGGGATATCATTCTTTGCACCGCAATACGGGCATTGCAGTGCATGCTGGCCAGGTGCGTATTCGAGCTTCGCACCGCAAGATTTACAGGGGTAGTTTTTTGTTGTCACGGGTGATGATTCCAGAACAAAACAGAAATGGCGCCGCACCCAGACAGGTGCGACGCCGCATCATAAGCCAGGCTTTTACTGTGGTGGCAACGGTGGCGGCATGGCTGCAAACAAGCCAGCCAGGTCAGACTGTTCAGCCGCCTTGCCCCAGGCTGCCATGCCCTGACGCCATACCAGGCTGTCACGCGTCAGGCTGCCATTGCCCACATGCGATTGCAGCACTGTCAAATCAAACGGCCCGGTTTGCGCACCGTTCTGGGCGACAAAATACGATGCCGCTGTTGGCAACGGTGGCGGCATGCCACCACCCGAAGCAGGCGCCGGGGCGGCTACAGGTGCGGCAGCGGCAGGCTGCGGGTTATTGCCAAACATGGTACCCATGCTCTGGCTCAGCATACCGCCCACACCAACACCCATCATGGCACCTGCCATGCCGGGGTTTTGTGCCGCATCGCGCAAGGCCTGTGCACCCTGGTATTGGGCAAACTGGTTCATATTGCCTATCATGCGCATCGCGCCTTGCTGGTCGATGGCTTTTTCCACTTCTTCCGGCAAGCCTATGTCCTGCACCTGCACTTCACACAGTTCCAGGCCATATTGCGCAAAATCGCCGGCAATTTTTTCCTGTATCCGCTGACCAACCACGGTGACCTTGGCTTCCAGGTCAATGACAGGCACGCCAATTTCAGGCATGACTTCCTTGATGCGCATGCCTATCTTGCCGCGCAGGTTTTCTTCGATATCTTGTGTCGTGAAGTCAGCCTTGGTGCCCACCAGCTCAGACAACATGACCTTGGCATCGGTAATGCGTATGCCATAAATACCAAATGCCGTTACACGCACCACACCAAATTCAGGGTCGCGCATGGTGGCAGGGCCAGCCGTGCCCCATTTCAGGTTCGTGAAGCGGGTGGTCTTGAAGAAATACACTTCCGCCTTGAACGGGCTGTTAAAGCCATATTTCCAACCCTTGAGTGTACTCAATAAAGGCATGTTTTCTGTGGACAGGTCATACATGCCCGGCATGAATACGTCAGCCACTTGGCCCTTGCCCATCTGGCCTTCATTGACCATGATAGCAATCTGCCCCTCGCGCACCGTCAGCTTGGCACCCATCTTGATTTCGTTCTGATAGCGCTCAAAGCGATGCACCATCACATCGGGACTGTTATCCAGCCATTCGACGATATCGATAAATTCATTGCTGAGCTTGTTCCACAGACCCATAGTGTTCTCCAAATACAAAAATTCTTGCAGGATGCTGGCAGACAATTCTATTGATAGCAGCCAACAGCTATTCGGCGGATTTCAAGACTATCCGGCGTAGGCGAAGTATTGCTTAATTGGTACATTATCACAAGGGGCTGTGGGTATTTATTGGAGCTTGTTTCCAGATGTAAATTTGAAGGAATGAATGGTGTTTTTTTATCAATGAATGGAGCAGTAAAGCGTTTGAATCTCATTGAAACATCACGCTTCAATGAGATTTGCCGAAGTCAGTCGTCAGTCTTTATCACTTTGCGCATTGACGCCCGTACTGGCCTTTTTAGCAAACCAGGCATGTATCAAGCCTGATTGAAAGAACTGTACCGGTGCCATAAATCCGCCAGTTTCAATAACCAATGCCACTTCTACAGGTGGCAAAACGGCGACGTCCTTGGCATAGGCAGCCTTCATGCGATTGAGGCCATCAGAAGAAAGGGTTGATGTCGCCATTACTTTCCACCACACACCCAGCAATGCATCATAATTTTCAGAATTTGCACCTGACGACAAATCCGAGTTGGCCAGTATGCCGTCTGGTTGAAGTTGATTGGCGATTTGCCTGAAGAAGTTGGAGCGGGCTTCTTTTTCCAATATAAATTGGGATACCAGGAAACAAGTCGCTGCATCGTGGAGATCCATGACAGGTAGCGAGTCGAGGTAGCCTTCATGGAAATAGCATCGTGAGCCAAGTCCTTCTTCTTCGACACGCTGGCGACAGACATCAAGCATTGCGCCTGAAGGTTCAATTGCAGTAAACCGCCAGCCGGGGTTCTTTTTTGCAAGATGGATCAACTCTTTTCCTGTACCGACCCCGACACATAGAATCCTGGCCTCTGGAGGCAATGCAGAAAAAACGGATTCCAGCAAGAAGTACAGATTATTGTTAATTGACGCCATTCTCGCCCATTGTTGATCGTAGCTGGAAGCCTGTTGATCAAAAATACTTTTAAGTTCCTCGCTGTTCACATTATTCCTTTTTAAGCATCTGAAATACTTATAGTAGCAGTTAGTGAGTTTGAGAGAGTTTGGTGCCTGGGGGTAAGAAAATATAGGGAAATGGCAGACGGTACCAATGCAGTCAAGGTTCTAAGATTCGACAGCAATAGAGGCAGGATGAGATATCCACTGGTTTTCTATCGCTTAAGCCCCGTTACACAGGCTTTTTTGTAGAAATCTACCGGATACGATGGGAGAACAAAGCGGGTTTGCGAACAAATTTAATTGATCTGATATTGTTTTTCGATTGAGCCTCACCCTCGCAATGTCAAGGGTGAGGCAATTGATTCAGCAGCCAGTAAAAACCTCAAGCGATAACTCAACCCGCCTGATCCACTCTTTCCAGCCTGCCCTCATTCCCACCCCAGCTCCTGACCTTATGTCCCTTCACCGCATACATGAAGATCATGAGGTAGCAGGGCAGCATGACCCAGTAGGCATGCTGTGAATTGGAGGCGTCCGAGATGCGGCCGTACAGCATGGGCAGCAGGGCACCGCCGGCAATACCCATGATGAGCAGGGCTGATCCGGCGGCTGTGTATTTGCCCAGACCCTGCAGGGCCAGCGGCCAGATGGATGGCCAGACCAGGGCGTTGGCCAGACCCAGCATGGACAGGAACATGACAGTATCGGGTACCACAGGGACACCGGCCCAGCCCAGCAGCGCTTGCGACAGTCCCGTGTCAGTGGCAGAACTCAATGCCACGCCAAAGGTGAAGATAACACCGCAGATGGCCGACAGTAGCAGGGCGGTTTTTTGCGACATCAATTTGGGGATGGTGGTTGCACCCAGCAGATAGCCCAGTACCATGAAGCCCATCGTGTAAGACGTGAGGATGGCAAAGTTTTGCACGCCCAGGTTGCGGCCATACAGGCCTATGGTGTCACCGGCGATGACTTCGACGCCGACATAGGCAAACAGTGACAGCGCACCCAGCACCAGTTGCGGGTATTGCAGTACCCCCCATTTCTTCACCGCGGGCTGGTTTTTATCCTGCTCCATGCTCAGTTCTGGCAAGGAAGAAAAATGCACGATGACCATGAACACCAGCAAGCCACCGGCCATGATGGCATAGGGGTAGACCAGGCGCGATGACAGTTCTGAACGCAGGGCTTCGCGGCCAGCATGATCAAGTGCGGCCATGGCGGCATCAGAATATTTGTCGATGCCTGACAGTATCAATGCAGAAAATACCAGCGGTACGACGATGCCAGCCCCCTTGTTGAACAGGCCCATGATGCTGATACGCATGGCAGCGCTTTCACGTGAGCCTATGCAGACGATGTAGGGGTTGATGGCAGTCTGCATCAACGTCATACCCGTGGCCAGGGTGAACAGTGCCAGCAGGAAAAAACCGTAGTAACTGGATTTGGCTGCGGGTATGAAGAGCAGTGCACCCACGGCCATGACACCCAGGCCCAGCGTCATACCATTTTTATAGCCGGTGCGGCTCAGTATGGCGGCAGATGGCAAAGCCATGACCGTGTAGGCGATGTAAAACGCAAACGTCACCCATAGCGCCTGGAAATTATTGAGGTCGCACACAATTTTCAGGAAAGGGATCAGCGAGCCATTCAGCCAGGTGGCAAAGCCCAGTATGAAGAATAAGAGGCTGATAAAAAACATGGCAATCACCACATCTTTTTTTGATCCTGATGGTTGATCATTGTTATTCATGAGGGATTCCAAAAATATTAAAAACGTTCACAGTGATCGGATAGGGCAACAATGGGCAACGCCACATCTGGCTGATGATGCAGGCATGCGCTGTACGGCACCAAACCTTGCAATATTGCAAGATGCCACACAATCATCAGACTGGTGCCAGGATATGCCTTGAGCATAGCAGGCCAGCGCTTGCGCTGAACAGGCAAATGCAGGCAATTCCAGAAAAAAGCCTCCCCGGATAGAAAATAGGGGAGGCTTTTCTTGATACCTGACTGATGCTGCCAGATGCAGGTTGCCCGGTGCGGGATTAGAACTTGGCCCTGACACCGATGCTGTAACGCGCACCGTTTTCATACACGCCGACTGGCAAGCCGTCTGTCGTATTGGTACGGATGACAGAGTTGGTCAGGTTCACGCCAGAGGCAAACAGGCTAATTTTCGGTGTGATATCCCAGTTTGCCGTAGCATCCCACTGACCGTAGGCGCTGGTGACATCCTGGCCGCCTTCATCCAGACCGCCGTAGGATTTGGAACGGTAGTTATAAGACAGGCGGAAGCTGATGCCATTCTTTTCATAATAACCACTGGCGTTCAGCTGATTGCGGGAATTGCCGACCACATTCAGTTTTTGTCCACCGGCGATGGAACCTGCCTTGGCATCGGTGAAAGTGTAATTCACGATTGCGCCAAAGCCATTACCAAAAGCTTGTTGCCATTGCAGTTCCAGACCATTGATGACGGCACCATTGTCAGCATTGTGCGGACGTGTTACCGGGCGCATGACACCACCGACATTTTCCTGTGCTGTCGATGTGTAGATGAAGGTATCAAGACGTTTGGTGAACAGGGTGCCAGACAACATTGATGCGTCGGCAAAATACCATTCTGCGCCAATTTCTGCCTGGTCAGCATGGTAAGGCGTCAGCAAGGGGTTACCTGCCGTTGCCGCATTGGTCGTGCCACTGACTTCGGTACTGGCGCTGAGGTCGCTGAAGGTATTACGTGCCATGACGCGCGACAGGGCACCGCGGACAATCAAGTCTTTGCGCAGATCATACACAGCGTTCAGGCTAGGCAGGACATCGTTGTAAGTACGGGTCGTGCTGACCAGGTTATAAACACCGTTCGGATTTTGATAGGCTTCGGATGTCTGTTCTGTCTTGACCAGACGTACACCGAAATCACCACGCCATTTATCGACCGCATAGTCAGCCTTCACATAGGCTGCGGTGATTTTTTCCTTGATCTTGTAATACTCGCCCTTGGCTTCAGCATAGACCATGCCCTTGTCATACATGGCGAAACCCTTGCTGGCAGCCAGGCTGTCATTGACCCACGCATATTGGGTCAGCGAACCGGGATTAGCCGCAGCCTGGCTCAACAAAGGGGAAGGGCCAGTAGACAGATCTGCCAGTGAGAAAGATTGCCAGACCGGGCTGGAGGAATCAATCGTACCTATCGTGCGATGGTTTTGCACAGTATTGTCGCGGTATTTCAAGCCAACTTTTACATCCTTGATGAAGGAGCCTGTCAAATCCAGTGTCAGGTCGCCCTGTACATAGTTTTCCTTGCTTTCCATCTTGCGTATCCAGTCACGTGCATTTTGCAGCGTGAGCTTGGTGGGGTCCAGTGGACTCATGTCCAGATACGAAACCTGATAGGTGTCCGGCGCAATATTGATGGTAGTGCGGGTCGTACCGGTGAACCAGAAATTGCGGTCATGGTTACTGCCGCCTTCGGCAGATGTAGTACCAACCTGTCCATGTGCTTTCCAGCCATCACCCTCGTAATTGCCTTCAAGGTCAAGCACCTTGGATCTGATATAGGCTTCGCGGTAGATAGGTTCAAATGAGACACCTGTATCAGGGCCTACCGTGCCACCGACAAAGGCCTTGGTACCATCAGAGGTCGTAATGAAGCGTGGGTTGGTGATGTGGATGACATTATTCTTGTCTGCCAGGCCACCCACTTCCCACAGGTAGTTCTGGTTGCTGTTGTTCATGCTCATATCTGAATTGATGTAATTCAGGGATACGTCGCTGTCACGGTTAGGCTTGATTTGCAGGGTCACATTGCCGGTGGTGCGTTCCCTGTCCTGACGGAATATCGCCGAACCCCCACCCCATGATGCGTAGGCGTTTGGTGTTGCGACATTGTTCTGGTCGATGATGGTGTATTTGGTGGAATCAGTAAAGTTTTCCAGCCCATCACGACGCATAGTGCGTTTTTGCTTGCTCAATGACAGCAGGATGCCCAGGGTATTTTCTTCATTTTTCCAGTTCACCAGGCCAGATATTTGCGGGTCAGTCTTTTTAGGCAGTTCGCTATAAGTGGCTTCCAGCGAGAACTGTGCAGTCAAAGGAGCCTTGAACTGGAAAGGCTTGCGCGTTTTGACGATGACCAGGCCACCGATACTGCCTTCATCCAGGTCAGCTGACGGGCTTTTGTAAACGTCCAGGCTACCAACCAGTTCCGAAGGCAGGATGTCATAGTTAAAACCGCGGCTTTGTGAATCATTTTTCCACCAGTAGGCAGAAGCGACTGACTGGCCATTCAGTTGTGTCATGTTGAGGTTCTTGTCAGTACCGCGCACGAAAATATCGCGGCCTTCACCCCAGGTACGGTCAACAGAAATGCCAGGTACGCGTTGCAGGGAATCAGCAACGTTCTTGTCGGGGAACTTGCCCAGATCTTCAGAGTTAACGGTATCAACGATGTTTTGAGAATCACGTTTGCCGGCCAGGTTTTTTTTCAGCGTGTCACGGATGCCGCGTACTTCAATCACTTGTGAGCCTGCGGGCGCTTCTGGTGTAGCTTGCGGTGTTTCGTCAGCAGCATAAACAGCGCTGAAAGCAGCCGTGCTCAGTGTCAGGGCTATCAGTTGCGGCAATATTTTTTTCTTGAATACGGGCTTGCTCATATTAAGTCTCCTCTGGATTTTTTTGCTAATTGACGTGGGATATAAGTATAAAAATAAATGCGAAAATAAATGCGAAAATAAGTACGAAAATAAATATGAAGATACATGCGAAGCGAATGCAAAATACGGTAATACCTGAGCTAGTCCCTGTCTTGTTACGGGATACGATAAACAAGATAGAAATAACGGGTATAAGTTCTGTTTGAAAATTGGTCAATCACTGCCTGCTCCTGTTGAAATGCGTGTTTTTTCTTGTTGGAGTTTTCATTTTTATTCAATTCAAAAGAAGATTTACTGGCTATTTCTTCCTCATTCCCGACTGCATGCCTGACTTAAAAAAACCGACGCCACGCTGGGCGTCGGAAAGTCATACGGCTCGGGGGAGGGTATGATCATTTACGCTCTGGTTTGTACCAGGTCGAGAAACCGTTCTGTATCTTTGCTGCTGCATTTTTGCCTGACAAATTGCCGTTCAGGACCAGGGCATTTACATTCCATAATTCCTGTTCCATGCTCGGCTGCCCACGGTTCAGTATCTGTGCATTGACGCGTATGCTGGATTCGCAAGTAGTGCGCCATTCCATCATTTGCTTGCCTATCGGATCCCGCACTGCGATCAGGTGATTCGACAGCGAAAAAAATCCGGTAACGCGGTTGGTATAGATATCTGCAAATTCTTGCGAACCTAGCCATTCCAGAAATTTATAGGCGTCTTCCTTGTTCTTCGATTTCTTGTTGATACCGATGCCTATATCCATGTGATCAAGGATGTAGCACTTGTCACCCACTGTACGTACCGGTGGGGCAAACACTCCAAACTCCAGACCCTGCACCTGGTTGAAATACGATATATCCCAGGAGCCGACCGGGTATACCGCTGCCCGGCCAGAAGCAAACTGGTGCTGGCTGTCGCTGTAAGTCTGTGTACTGGCGACGCTGGGCAGGTAGGAAGCCAGTTTGGCTTCATATTCAAAAGCTGCCACGAATTGCGGGTCGGTAAATTTTGCACGGCCATTGATCAGCGCCCTGCGCCCCTCTTCACCGCGCCAGAAGTTCGGGCCTATGCTGGTGAACAGAGTTTGCGTGGCTTCCCATTTTTCTGCCGTACCCAGTGCCAGCGGCAAGTAACTGCCATTCTTTTTCACTGTATCGAGCACATTCAAAAACTCTGCTTCTGTCTTTGGTGCCTGTAAATTCAATTTCTTGAAAATCTTTTTGTTATACAAAAACCCGTGTATGACCGAGGCGACAGGCATGCAAAAAGTCGTCTTGGCATCGTCGCTTTGCCAGGCCAGCAAGGCAGTTGTATCAAAGTTTTCCATGCCGGGCTTGCCATCCAGTTTTTCCAGATAACCTTTGCTGTACAGAGATTGCGATACATCAAATGGCCGGCACGCCAGCAAATCACCAGCACTGCCATTGCTTAAACGGGCTTGCAGGTTACTGTCATATTCTGTCGGCGTTGTCGGCGCAAACCGGACTTCTACGCCAGGGTGTCTTTTGCCAAATGCCGGTATCAGCACCGTTTCCCACAAAGCCTTGTCGTCTACGCGCCAGCTTTCAATGACGAGCGTGCCTGCCTTGGCAGACCCCGTCATTGCGATGGCGCACAACATGGCTGTGTAAAAAATGCGTTTCAAGATCAAACCCTATCAGCTTCTTTTGAAAAATTTCAATTGCATGACTTGATGTGACTGATGCTATCAGCGGCCTGAATGTAATGCCACTTGCAAAAAACAAACTGGTATTGAAAGTTAAGTGATTGATTTATTTGATGATTTTTAAAATGCAGATATAGCGCGCTTACAAATCCTTACCTGCCACAAACGCAAATATGGCTAGTCACTAGGCCAGACAGGCCAGGTTCGTTTTTGAGTTTTTGAAGTTTCAAAACCTTTCCTCATAAAACATTACAAAACTTTACAAAACTCATGTTCAGGGTGTTGTTAAATGCCTGGAAAGGCTGGTGGAGAACACCTTCATCATCAAAAATCACCAAGGCACAGGGGGCAGCGTGCAGAAACTTCAGGGGATTGAAGGTATCTGTGCTTCAGGTGAGAATTAAGAGGGAAGAGTCAGCGTTGCCGTGACAACGCTACGGTCGCAATGCCTTAATCAGGCAATGTGATGATGGCGTTCAAGCCGCCTTCAGGATGGTTTTCCAGTGTCAGGCTGCCGCCGTGGGCTTCAATGACGCTGCGGGCGATGCCCAGTCCCAGCCCCATGCCACCTTCATTTTGTTCGCGCCCGTGTATCAGGCGCACATAGGGATCAAACAGGCTGGGGAAGGCATCTTCCGGCACGCCGGGGCCATGGTCGCGTACCTGTATGATGACCAGGCCATCAGTGGCCTGTACGCTGATTTCAGCACGTTCACCATAGAACAGGGCATTGTCAAGCAAATTGCCAATCGCGCGTTTCAGTGCCAGTGGCTTGCCGCGTACCGAGATGCCGGACTCTTCAAACTTTACATTGTGCTTGGCCAGATGCGCACTGCGTACCAGCCGCCTGATAAGGGGGTCCAGTCGTACTTCAGTGGGGTTTTCGTGAATGTCACTGTCCTTGACGAATTGCAGCGCACCCTTGACCATCATGTCGAGGTCATCCAGGTCTTCTTCAAATTCGCTGCGCAAGACATCATCATCCAGCAGCTCAGAACGCAATTTCAGCCGCGTGATCGGCGTGCGCAAGTCATGCGAAATGGAAATGAACAGACGTTCGCGGTCTTCCAGATAACCCTGTATGCGCTGGCGCATGGCACTGAATGCGCGGGCCGTGTTGATGAATTCACGGCTGCCGGTTTCTGGCAGCGCTGGCGTGTGTTCCCCCTTGCCAAAGGCTTCTGCTGCATCCGACAGGGCCGCCAGCGGGCGCGTGATCCAGCGCACCACCATGATTGACAGCAGCAAGACGGCTGCCAGCGACAGGCCCTGCAAGACCAGGCGGTCAAATGACAGCGGGTCATTGCCCTTCAAAAAATACGGATTGGGCATCAGGGCAGCCAGGTAGAGCCAGTTGCCGGGTTCCAGCTCGGTCTGTATGACCAGCACAGGTGCGGGTTCTGGTTTGATGAGCAAGATATGTTGAACCCAGCTTTCCGGCAAATCGCTGATGCGCGTGCCATCGGCGGATGTCGTCAATTGATCTGGCCAGGCAAAGGCAACGTGGAATTCAGGGTATTGCGGCAAATCGCTTTTCAGCGTATTACCCACCTTGTTCAACACCGATTGCGCCAGCGCCTGAGGCTCTATGGGGGTGATGGGGACAACGGCATTATTGGCTTGCACAAAGAAGCGTGTGCCCCCCATCTCACGAAACTGCTGTATCAGCACCGTGCGGTAATTTGGTGGCAGGCTGCGAAAGAAACGGATGGCGCTGGAAGCACTGTGCGCAAGATATTGTGAAGCCGTGGTCGCCTCTACTTCTGCCTTGGCACGCTGTTGCGTGGTCCAGATGGCGCTGCCCACCAATTGCGTCAGCAATACGCCGAACACCATCACCAGCGACAGGCGGCCCAGCAGCGATTGCGGCAGCCAGTGCCAGCGTCTGGCACTGGCAGGTGCTGGTGATTGCATTGGCGACTGAACGGGCGCAGTCAAGGGGGCAGCCTTTGGCAAGGTCTTAGACACCTGATGTGCTCACATCTGCAGAAAACACATAGCCTGCACCGCGCACGGTCTTGATCAGCGTGGGCTGCTTGCTGTCGTCCTTAAGCAGTACACGCAGGCGGCTGATCTGCACATCCAGTGAACGGTCAAGCGGCCCTGCATCGCGCCCGCGGGTTTCTTCTGACAAGACATTCCTGTCGAGCACATCACCTGGGTGTTCGACAAAATATTTCAGTAACTGGTAATCCAGCCCTGTCAGTGCTACCGGCTCGCCGGCACTGTCGGTCACCTTGCGCTCCACCAGGTCCAGCGTAAAGCCGACAAAGCGGTAATAACGCGGTGCCGCCGATACATCCATGGCTGTGCGGCGCAAGATGGCCTTGATGCGGGCCAGCAGTTCACGCGGGCTATACGGCTTGGCAATATAATCATCGGCACCCAGTTCCAGCCCGACGATACGATCGGTTTCATCCGAACTGGCGGTCAGCATGATGATAGGGACGTTGGAGCGCTGGCGCACGATCTTGCACAGCGCAAAACCATCCGTGTCGGGCAGCATCACATCAAGTATCACCAGCGACAACTGGCTGACCTGGCTGTTGAATTCCGCGACAAAGCTTTCACCATTGTGTGACAGGATGACTTCATACTGATTCTTTTCCAGGTAGGTTTTCAGTAATACCCGTGTTTTCTGATCGTCATCAACGATGAGTATTTTGCGCGTCATGTTTGTCTGCCGGTATATTTATTGGTTTATTTGCGACTATTGTTATTGAATGTGCGAAACATCGCTGCCAGCCGTTTTTGTGTTTCGGCTGCGCTCACCGTGTCATCGATAAAATAACGGTGGATGACGGCAATGATGGCGTCCCTGCTTGATTCATCGGTGGCCATGCGATGCACCAGGCTGGGGGCCTGCAAGGCAGCACCCTGGGCAAAGGCATTCCATGATGCGCGTGCGCAGCTATCCATCCTGGTCGGGTCTGCATCGCGCCGCACGGACACCGAGCCCTTGACGGCATTGTAATCAGTCTGTACTGCGGGTGTGGCGATCAGGCGCGCCAGTTTTTCCTGTGCCAGTACGCGCGAATAATCATTGGTAAACATCGACAGGGTGTCCACGCTATACAGGTGGTATTTGCCGGTTCCCGGCATGGGCGTGCATGAGAATTCATCGTCGGTGGCAAAACCCCATTCGTTCAGTTCACCCTTGGCCCAGTCACCCATGACTACCATGGCCGCTTCGCGCTTGGCGATCTGGCGTACTACATCTGTCCACGGGCGTTCATCAACCGGGTTGCTCATCCAGCCTTTCATCTGGCGCATGCGTTCCAGGGCTTGTGTGAAGCGCTTGTCAAACACGGCCTGGGCATTTTGCTTGACGAACAGTTCGCGATGATAATCCGGCCCGCTTTCGGCGAGTATCAGGTTTTCAAACAGAGTGGCTACTTGCCAGGGTTCGCTGCTTTGCGCCAGCGGTATGATGCCTGCCGCCTTTAGTTTTGCTGCTACGGCCACCAGTTCTTCCCAGGTTTCCGGCGGGTTCAGCCTCAATGTGGCGAGCAATTTGCGGTTGTAAAACAGGGTATTGATGCGGTGTATGCCCAGCGGTGCAGCCACCACATGCTTGCGGTGTTGTATCAGTGTTTGTATGGTGGGGAAAAAACTGGCATTCCATTTATTGGCGCTGGCAACCTTGTCCAGTTCCAGCAAAAAGCCCAGGTCCGCCCATTCCCTGATGGAGACACCGATGATTTGCGTCACCTCTGGCGCATCATTGGCCAGCACGCGGCTTTTCAATACCTTGCCAGCACCGATCCCGGCGCCGCCAGGTATGCCGACATCACGCCAGGCCACGCCTTCATCCGCCAGCCGGGCTGCCAGCAAAGTTGCCGCCTTGCGTTCGCTGGCAGATGTCCACCAGTGTAAAACCTGTAAAGTGGTATCGGCCTGCGCGCTACCGCAAAAGGCTGTAGCCGGACAAAACAATAAAATCAAGGCGCCAAACATGAGCGTCCGGGCAAAGCGCAGGGCCAGCCTCAGGACAGCGACATATTCGGTTAAGTAAATCACCTGGATTCTTATCGGCAAAAGATTATTGGCAAAAGATTTATTGCATTATGGAAATGGATATGTCGTTGCTGTGTCAATGCTGTGTGCCCGTGCCTCCGCAGCATCAAGCCGGATGCATATTACCAAAGGGACAGGGTTTCTGGTAGGCATTGTGCTTTTACCGTGCTGAAGACAGCAAGAAGCGTGGCAGAATGGTGACGTTAGTGTTTGTCGTGACCAGTACGCGGCCCCCGTATCAGCCAGCGTTCCAGCAAATCGAAACCCCATTGCGTCAGCAAGGCCAGCGCTGCCGCAGGCAAGGCTCCCGCCAGCAGCATCTGGTTGTCATTCAGCGCCAGGCCTATCGCAATGCGTTCACCGTAACCGCCTGCACCAATGAAGGCAGCGATCGTTGCCGTACCCACGCTCATTACCGCGGCTGTCTGTATGCCAGCCAGCAGCATGGGCAGGGCCAGCGGCAAGTCGATGTGCAACAGGCGGTCACGTGCCGACAGGCCCAAAGCCTGTGCTGCCAGCCGCAGGCCAGTCGGCACTTGTGCCAGGCCCACACAGGTATTGCGGACGATGGGCAGCAGCGCATACAGCGACAGGGCAATCAGCGCCGGCATGAAGCCGATCTTGCCCAGCAAAGGAATCAACATGGCCAGCAAGGCCAGCGAAGGCACGGTCTGCAAGATGCCGACAACTGCCATCACCGCATTACGCAAGCGTGGCCGGGATGCGGCGATGATGCCCAGTGGTATGCCCACAGCGCAGGCAAGCAGGACTGCCGCAGCAACCAGCAACAGATGCTGTCTGCTCAGCCGTGAAAAATCATCACCCAACAGTTTTTGCAAAAAGCCTGTGCGCGCGGGCGGGCTGGCGGATGACTTTGCCACAAACTGCTGCGCCACGGCAGCAAATGACTGACCGTCCAGTTCTACCGCCGCATTCATGGCGATCATGCGCGTATTGTCGATCTTGCCTTCCAGTTGCCGTATCGCCGCCCAGGCTTTTGGAAAACGCGATGGCACATCAAGCCGGTACAGCAGGACAGCATCATACCGTGGGAAATAATTGCCATCATCTACCAGCACGCGCAAACCCAGTTGTTTGATCTTGGCATCGGTAGAATAAATATCAATCACATCAACCTGGCGAGCGTTCAGGGCTTCATACGCTATCCCGTGGTCCAGCCCGGTTGCCTGTTGCGGCAAATGATAACGTTGCGCCAAACCTGGCCAGCCATCAGCACGGCCCAGAAATTCATGCGACAGACCAAAGCGCAATGCAGTATGCGCGGACAGCCCGGTCAGGGTTTGCGGTGCATTGCCTGCTGCTTTGCTGCCCGCAACTTCAGGCCGCATGGCAAGCGCATACGTGTTATTAAACCCCAGTGGCACGGCAATGCCCAGACCCTGCAAAGCGAGTTCGCTCTGCAACTGTGCCAATGGCGTGGCGCTGTCATGTTTCAGGATTTCTGTATTGATGGTACCCATGTATTCTGGATAGACATCGATATTACCGCTCTTGAGCGCATTGAAGACTATCGCCGTATTCCCCAGACCCTGGTGATGGTGTACTGGCGAAAACGGCGCGGCAGTCTGGCTGAGGATCTCACCCAGTACATAAGATTCAGTAAAACGTTTCGAGCCGATATTGAGCGTCGCTTCGGCATGCGCAACTGCAAAATGCATGCACATGAACAGCAATATGACAAAGCGCCCTGGTGTGGGCGATGTATGTCTGACGCGGTTCCCTATCTGCATGGCATGATCCCGGCAAGGTATTGCTGTTGTTTGTTGAACGAAGTGGCATGAAGAATACCAGATTGGCAGCAGACGCTTGTCCCGCTTTCCATACAGGCAATTTTTCTGTTGGCTGGCATAGACGGCACTACTTTCAAAAAATGGCTGATTACGCATTAAATATGTCAAATCAGACACTCACTGTTTGGCGCCTGAGAACCTAAAATCTGGTCTGGCAACATGCAATTCCCATTTCACCTCAAACCCGGAAAGCCAGATGATGAGCACATCGCCCACAACCAGAAACATGCATGAAGACGATTTGCTGGAAGACTTTAATTCACGCGAGATCAGCCTCGACGGCGTCAGCAAGGTGGTGCATGTTGCAGGCACCGGGCCAGCCGTCATCGTCATGACAGAAATGCCCGGCATTAGTCCGCATGTCGCCCGTTTTAGCCGCTGGGTGCGGGATGCGGGTTTTACAGTCTATATGCCGTCCCTGTTTGGCCGCGACGGGGCGGTGGTCACCGCAGACGAGGGGGTAGCCGTCTTCAAGCGCGCCTGTGTCAGCGCAGAGTTTCGTGCCTTTGCTGCTGCCGGGCCGGCATCAAGCCCGGTTACCCTGTGGCTGCGCGCCCTGGCAAAACTGGCGCATGCTGAATGCGGCGGGCCTGGTATCGGCGCGATAGGCATGTGCTTTACAGGCAACTTTGCACTGTCCATGATGCTAGAGTCTTCTGTGTTGGCACCAGTCGTGTCGCAACCTTCATTGCCGTTTGACGACACCTCGGCAACAGGTCTGCCAAGCGATGAATTGCTGGCCGTGCGGCAAAGGCTGGAAAGGGAAGACCTGACTGTCCTGGCCTATCGCTTTGAAGGCGACCAGATCTGCAAGGCAGAACGCTTCGCGGCTTTTTCCGCAGCATTGGGTGAGCGTTTTGTCATCCGCGTATTGCCTGACAGCGCCGCCAGCCAGGATACCACCCCCTTTTTTCAGCGTTATGTCAAAACCCCGCATAGCGTGGTGACTGCCCATCTTATCGATGAAGCTGGGCAACCGACGATAGCTGCGCGTGACGAGATACTGGATTTTTTCAAACACAGACTGGTACCCCGGAATGCCTGATGCTGGCAAGAATGATATCGCTTAAGAAAGCGGCAAAACACGCGTTTGTTCATGGCTTTGATCTGGCACTTTCACCCTATAGTAGGATCATTGTGCGTACCCTGACCCTGCTTCCCCATGAAAAAATGCCATTCACTACATCATCCCCACTGTACCTACCGGGTGGCTGAGGGCGAAGCTGTCTGTACGGCAGGGCATGTGCAGGCTCAAGACCAGGCCCAAGCCCTGGATCAGCCGCAAGTTGCCAGCCGGTATGACCTGATCGTGTCTGGCGGCATTTTGCCCAATTTCCCCAAGATCCTTGATGCAACCACAACTGCACCAGAAAAATTACACCTGCATTTCAGTGGCTATGACCCGCGTGCGGCAGGTGGGCGTCAAAGCATCAGGCTGGAATTGCGCGGCATGCTGTCTCCGCTCATTACACAAATTGATGTACAACTGCGTTCAGAGCTGATTGCCACCGGCGCATCCACACATCGCTTCTTACGCACCTTATCCGGCGCCTGGCAAGCCTTGCTCATCAATTTTTCTTCGAAGAACAAAGAGCATGGACAATACCCCATCGAAGTCGCATTGCTGAGCCAGCACGAGGGCACGAACTTGCGCAAATGGGTCTGTACCGCCGTTATCTTTGTGCCACGTGCCGATGCATCGCTGACAGAAATTCATCGTGTCTTCTTGGCTACGCAAAAAAGTGTCAGGCTTACAGCAGAAGATGGTGCCATCGCCAGCCTGACAGGTCTGGTTCAGGCAGATGGCTATGCGCATGGCAACCTGGATATCGAAGTCAACGCCAAAGATGCGGCAATCGCCAAGCTCGACATGCGCGCCCCTGCTGGCAAATATGAAATCGCTCTCGGTACCATCGCCTGGGATGAAGAGTTGATCGAAGTGGCGCCTGAAGCAAATGCAAGCCCTGTGCTGGTTCCTGCAACATCCACAAAACCACCTGCAGCACAAAAAGTGACGTCACTGCCGCATATAGACAATGCCACCTCAGCCACCAATACGGCCAGTCTGATCAGTGATGCAGCGCAAGAATGCACCCAGTTCAGATTATTCGCCTTAGATGAATGGGTATTTGGGCGAATGGAGGCAGACTATCCCAAGGCAGATATTCTGTTGTCACACCGTGCCGGCAGTACGCTGGAAAACGCCAGCCTGACACGTCGTATCAGCGCTGCCCACACCATCATCCGCAGACGGGGTGAGGGTGCAGAAATCATGGACATATCCCGCTATGGCACTTTAGTCGACGGCATAGCCCTGAAAAAAGAAGAGCCTTATCCCTTGCGCGCAGGCATGCAGATAGAATTTTGCGCCAGTGTCAGGGGCATAGTGAAGCTACAGGTCATTGCCATACAGGCACATGCCATTGTCATGGCGCATATGGATGCCAGAAAGGGCAGGGAAGTATTATTTTTGATACAGCCTGAAACACGCCCCGGCACAATGAAGCAGGGCGTATCTGCTGACTTGCCGACCCTGTTTCATTCCCAGGGCAGCTTCTGGCACCGTGACACACGTACACAGAGAGAAGTCAGGCTTGATGCCAACACCAGTCTGGCTGCATGGCATCAATTACCTGCTGCTTGCCGCTATTTCAGCTCACCTTACGCCGATACCAGGTTACAAGGCTATGGCGCATGGCGTGATGAACAACAACGCATGCGCAGACCCAGGACTTTTCACGGTTGATGAGCTTCCAGGATTGCAAATTATTGTCACCAGGCCGGTTGTGCAAAATGATCTGAAGATGGCTCTCTTGACAGCAAGTCAGGTCTGCTCCCAGTAGGACGATGACGAAAAAACACAAGCTGTTAGCGGCTTGTTAAGTGCCTGTTTTCAATGCACTGATATAGGCCCTTTTCCCCTCTCTGTTCCCGTCTTCCACAAATAGACCCGGTGCTACCATTTTTTCTCAGGTGCAATTAACAGTACGCGCTTTCCCGCACCGTGCGCAGTGATTGAAGGAGTCTCGCATGTTCAGCCTGTTCGGTAAGTCCAAGCTCAAATGTTCACGTTGTGAACATAAAAATACAGCAGACTCAGTCTATTGCGCGCACTGCGGCCTGATGGTCGGCAGCCCCCGGCATGAGATGGCCTTGCGCCACAGTCGCTGGTTGCCCGGCGAAAATGAAGTCGCCCTGTTTTTCGGCGTACGCCCGCTGGCCAGCATTGCCAGGCAAGGCTTGCACATCCCGGCCAGCGCACGTGCCTATGTATTGCAGGACAGTCATTTCGCAGAGTTATTGGCGGGCGATTATATCGCCGATGACATTGCCCGCCAGCTCATCGGTTTGCAGACAGATCAACCAGCTGAAATCCTGTTGACGCGCCTCAATCCATTCGCCCTGCTGTTCAGTTTTGATGATTTGCATACGACGGAATTTCTGGCGATAGCAGCCAAATTTGTCATCAGCGTCAAGATCGACGACGTACGGGCGTTTGCCAAATATTTCATGAGTACGCCCGGCATCATCACCTGCCAGCAACTACAACAATTGTTGGAACCATTGGTACGAAAAATCGCGCTTGAATTTCTGGGTACGCAATCCCTAAGGGAACTGCAAGACAATCTGCATTTGCGCCAACAGCTTGATGAACGCCTGCTGTCAACCCTCAACCCCGCCATTGCTGCCTATGGTTTTATTGCCACCCAGGCCGTCACCCGCGATGTCCGTCATGAAAAACTGACTGGCGACAGGGAAAAACTCAGTGAAAACATAGAAACACTGCATTTGGTGATCGATGGCCAGCGCGCGCAACTTGAACACAGCAAACGACTCGATGCCATTTATACCAATAGCGAATGGCAAAAAATCGCCAAGCAGGAAGAACAGATCCGCCTGCGTTACAAACGTGAAGAAATGCGCCAGCAATTTGGCAAAGACCTGGGCTGGCTGTACATGCAAGGCCAGCTGGAAAATGCCAAAAAACGCCTGAGCCGTGCCAAGCTGCGCCAGGATGAAAACGAAAGACTGCAAACCCTGCGTGCGCGTGAACTGGAACTGTATGGCCGCGTCGTCGATGCCACCACCCGCAAGCAGGCACTGGAACGTGGCGCAGGTGATACCGTCAAGGAACTCGAACATAGCCTGAAACAAAAGTCAGAAGGCCGCCAGAACGAGGCAGACCAGTGGCTGCATGTGCGCACCATGGCACGCATCAAAATGCGTTCTGAATCTGAAGTCACCCAGTTGCAAGGCAAAGAGACAGCGCAACTGATGCAGCAAAAGATGCAACATCAATTGCAAAAGTTTCAGCTTGAGCACGAAACTGCTCAGGCGCAACTGATTGATGACCAGGAACAGCAACGCGTCCAGACAGAATTGCTGCGTCACAAACAAAACCAGCTTGCACGCCGCGAACAGGAACTGGAAGACGAAGAACAAAAAAGTCGCCTGATCCTCATCAGCATTGATGCCGAAGCCAGGGCGCGTGAATTCCAGCGCCTGCAAGCCTGGGAAGAAGAATTGCAGCAGCAGCGCAAACGCGCCCTGCATCGTGATGACAGCATCAGCGATCGTGATGCGCAACTGAAAGTCAGCCAGTTTCAGCAAAAAATCAATGACATCACACGCAGCGACAGCCAGGCCGATGCCATGGCCCAGCATGAAAAATTGCTCAATACCCTGAAAGCCCAGGCCCTGTTTGAACAGCAAAACCAGCAACAGCGCCAACAGGCCATGCTGGCTGACATGGAAACAGAAACAGCTAGGCACAAGTTGCAGCAAGATGATGATGAACGCCGCTGGCAAAAAGAATTGCGGCAGGCGGATGCTGAACGCGCTGATAAATTTGCCCGCCTGAATCTGGAACGTGAACAACGCCAGGCAGAACTGGCACATGATGCCCTGCTGGCACGCATCGCGATTGAGCGCATGACCGCTATTTCCAACTTCAGCGAAACCGCTAAAATCGCCACCGCTGATGCACCCAATGCCCTTGCCCTGGCCGAGATTTTGAAAATACAGGCGCAAGCCGGTTTAAGCGCAGAACAGATACTGGCCATGCAGGCAGGCATGTCACCGCATGCTGCCCAGGCCATGCATGCCATTGCCACTGCCCGGCAGGGTTTGAGCTGGGAACAGGCGATCAGCATGTTGCAAGACCGTATCAGCGAAGAACGTGAACAAAGAAATATCGAGCAGGAAAGACGTCACCAGATTGACCTCAGCATGGCGCAAAATGCCCACCAGCATAATGCCAGCCATGTCGACAGGAAATAATCACAGACGCGACTTGTCATTGAAATTTGCAAACCATCATCGTTACCATCTTATTCAACCAGTACTGCCACGCACATCAAGATAGTCACAATGCAAACGCCTCTACAAAAAATCCGTGAATTGCGTGCATTGCTTGATGAAGGCCTGCTCACCGATGACGAATTTAACCTGCGCAAGAACGCTATACTGGATAGCGAACTGGCCCCGGCTGAAACGCGGCGTGCCAGCAAACACAGTGATGAAACAGAGCATGAACTGACGCAAGGCACTGACCTCGGTTTTCTGGCTGGCCAGGAAGTGGGGGGCTTGTCCAAGCGCTATCGTCTCGAACGTCTGCTGGGGCAGGGCGGCATGGGGCAGGTATGGCAAGCCAGTGACCTGGCGACCCAGGCAGAATTGGGCCATAGCGAAATGCTGGCGCTGAAGATACTGCCGCCGCAACTGACCCAAAGTGCCATGCATGCGCGCCTGCTGGTGGAAGAAGCATCCATGGTGCGCAGGCTGGCGCATGAACACATCGTCAGGGTGTATGACTGGGCGCGTGACCCTGCCACCAGCAGTTATTTCATCATTATGGAATATCTGGACGGGCAAGACCTCGAAACCTACCTAGACAAGCACAAGCGCTGCACGCTCAAGCAAGTATTGAGCATGCTCAGCCCGGTTGCCGACGCCCTGCAATATGCATGGGACAAGCACAAGCTCGTCCACCGTGATTTAAAACCCAGCAATCTCTTGCTGACGCAGCGTGGCGACATCAAGCTGCTTGATTTTGGTATCTCTGCCCGTTTGCGCAGTCATACCAGCGCCGGGCTCAATACCGTGCCAACCAGCATGACACCATCGCGCTCACCTTATGCTGGCACTGCCGGTTACCGTGCGCCGGAAGCCGGCAACCATCAGCACAGCCCCGGCCTGGATGTGTATGCCGTCGCCATCATGATCTACCAGATGCTGGAAGGTGCCATGCCCTTTGGCGAATACCGCCACGTTCGGCAGACAGCATTACAGCCCGCCACCCTCAACGCCGCACAATGGCAAGTCTTGCAAAGTGGCTTTGCTATCCAGCCAGACCAGCGTCCGGCCAGCGTGCGCGCCCTGATACAGGCCATGCAGGCGGCAGCACAAGCCATCATCCTGAAGCCCGGTATGATGGGTATGCAGTCAGTCTCACCAGAAAGCAAGGCCAGACCTCAGCCAGAAAAGAAAGAATCCCCCGCCGAAGCAGCCACACGCCAGCGCGCCGAACAAAGACGGCAGCGCAAGGAAGTAGAGCTGCAACGACGTCAGCAGGCCAGTCTGGCTTTGCACGCACTGATCAAAAAACAAAATCATTTGCGTGAAATTGAAGAACAGCAGCGCCGCCAGAAAGAAGAACAACTGCGTCAGCAAAGAGAGCAAAGAGATCTGCAAGAACAAAAACGCCAACAGCAACAGGCGCTGGCTGCCGCCATCCAGGCCGACAAGCCAGCACCTGGCACCGTCACGTGGGAAGAAGCACAGCGCTACCTGTCCGCCATCAGCCGCAATACGGGCGCTGACAACGGGCAAATGCCAGGCCTTACAGCCTGAGTAAAGAAGGCCGTGCTAAAAGAAACATAAGACGCTGGCATCAAAGGCATCCAGCTTAACTGCTTAATGATTGCTTAATAACCGCTTAATTTCTGACCGCAGCAAAAATTGCATCAGCAACGGCTTTTGGCTGAGACAGCATAGGCACATGGCTGGTCGGCAGAGTAGTCGTCACGGCATTGATTTTTTTAGCAAACGCAGCTTGCAAGCCAGGATCTATCATGCGGTCTTTGCTGGCAACAATGTAATAACTGGGCTTGTTTTTCCATGCAGCGAATGTGACAGCTTCGCCAAATACCTTGGCTGGCAGCAAGCCTTGCGTGGTGGCCAGTACAGCCGTTTTTTCCTTGGCAACATCCTGCGCAAAGTTGGTCGCAAATGACTCTGGCGACAATTCCAGATTGCCATTGGCATCCGGTTTCAATGTCGCGATGCCCGGCGGGACAGGGTAATCTTTACCCAGGGCACCCAGTGATTCGCCTTCAGATGGCGCAAAAGCTGCCACATATACCAGTGCCTTGATCTTGTCGCTGACGCCTGCCTGGGTAATGACGGCACCACCCCATGAATGCCCAACCAAGACGACCTTGCCAGTCTGTGCATCGACGACACGCTGTACCGCAGCCACATCATCAGCCAGCGAAGACAAGGGGTTTTGTACAGCAATGACCTTGACGCCCTTGGCTTGCAGAAACGGCGTCACCTGGTTCCAGCTTGAGCCGTCAGCGAAAGCGCCGTGTACCAGCACAACCGTGGTGTCGCTGCCTGAGGCGGCCAATGCCTGGCCAGGCAGTACGGCAGCAGCGGACAGGGCAGCTGTCAAGGCAGCAGATGAGATCAATGCAGTTTTGCTGATGTTTTTCATGACGATGACTTTCAAAAAATAGTTAAAAATAAAATTACCTGAAATTAGTTAGCACGCTAAGTATTTGAATGGCATATAACGTCTTTTGCGCTTTGCCATGTTGCGAATAATAGCGCGCTAATAATTAGTGCGCAAGTTAATTTTAAATATTTTTCGCTGACAAGACCAGGCTATTCAATGATCGAGATTACGGCTCAGCTTGTTCAGGCCGGCCATGAGGTGCTGAAAGTCTGCCAGTTGCAAATCGCAGGCCGTGGCAATTTTCTGACTGATGCGCACGCCTGCTGCCCGCAGCTTATTGCCCGCATCCGTCAGCGTCAACACGCGGTTGCGCTCATCTTCAGGGTCGCGGTTGCGCAGCAGATACCCTTCTGCCTCAAGACGCTTGACCACAGGGGTAATTGATCCCGAGTCTTGCCCCAGTCGTGTCGCCAGGTCACGTATTCCCAAGCCTTCTTCTTCCCACAGCACTACCATGACCAGGTATTGCGGATAGGTCAGGTTCAATTCAGCCAGCAGCGGCTTGTACAACTGCGTCATTTTCAATGACGTGGAGTACAGGTTGAAACACAGGTGGTCTGCGAGCAGGGGTGGTTTGCGGGTGGTCATTTGGTAAAAAGCTTCTTTGGAGCAGCTTAGACTAACGTAATTTTCTTGTGACAGCAAATGCTAAGGAAAGCGAGGTTGGTAGGTTTGTAGGTTGGGCTAGGTTTCATCAGCCCAACACTGGCCTCGAGGATTGCATACACAATTTATACTTGGAGTGTTGGGCTGGTAAGGCGTAGCCCAAGCTACAACGCAGGCCCATCGACCTTCGATTTTATTGCAGCAGTTCCTACCAGCTCCCGCATCTGCACATGCAATTCATCGTCCCACTCCACCTTCAACTGCTGCTTGGCCCGCAGATAATGGTCGGTGAACAGATCCAGATACATCTCCAGCGCCTGCGCCGCCGCAGTCTCACCCGCCAGCCCCAGGCACAAGGCGGCGACTTCAGACGTACACAAATGATCATCGCGCCGTGAACGGCGCAGGCGGTAACGTGACAACTGCTCTGGCAGCAGGCTCAATACCGGGAACTGCGCCAGGTAAGGACTTTTCTTGAATATCTTGCGCGCCTCTGGCCAGGTTGCATCCAGCAAGATGAACAAGGGGCGCTTGTGGCTATTCTGCGGTTCATCCGCAGGCAACAATTCCGTAATCACCCGCTCAGGTGCCACAAACTCACCCGGGAAGACCACATATGGCTGCCATTGCGGGTCAGCCAGCACTGCCAGCAAGGCTGGGTTCACTTCAGTGCGTGCCCAGCCAAAGGCCATGGTGTCGGGCACTACGTCGGCGATCAGCCAACCCGTGTTGCTGGGCTTCAGCGTTTCATGCTCGGCCATCAGCAGGCATACCCCGGCGCGGGTAGGCACGATGGGGCGCAGCTCGCACAGGCAATGACTGAGGATGAGCCGGCAGCCACCACAACGCTCACCCTTGGGGCCGCCACGCGCCAGAAACGGCCTGGTACTGCGCTCAAGCCGGGCAGAACGCAAGCGCGACACTGCATGAGGGGGATGTGGCAGATGTGGTAATGGCAACGACTTCATCAGGGATGCAAATCAGGGTAGGCAGGTATGGCACCATGCCTGTTGAAAAAACAGGCAGGCAATATTCTGGAGAGCTGAACAAAGGCACGACTTGCGCGGATAAGCCGCAAGCTGGCTAAAAGAAACAGATGCAAAGCCAGCGGCTGCACCCGGTTGCAACTTACAAAAAGCAATCAGCGGTAAAACGCCTCAACCACGCCCTTGACCTTGATCATCAAGGGGTTGCCTTTGCGGTCGCGCGACTTGCCAGCAGCAACGCTGACCCAGCCTTCGCTGATGCAATATTCTTCAACGTCATTGCGTTCTTTGCCATTGAGCTTGATGCCGACATCGTGTTGAAACACTTCGGCGACATGATAAGGGCTGCGCGGATCAACCGACAGGCGATCTGGTAATGGGGGGTATTGTGTAGTGTCGTTCATGCGCGACATTATCCCTTAGATCGCAAGGGGATTCAATGGGAACTGTGCGCTGGCATGTTGATATCTATATGATAATCTTATAAAGGCAATCAGCCCCCTTGTTTTCAAAGCGCATCCTGTGGCATGTCAATCATCAATAGCTAAAACAAATTAAATCGATAAATTAAATTAAGTATACCTATTAATCATGCATCTCTACAATCGACTAGGTAGCCAGTGTCACTCAATCAAAGGAGATAACGATGTCAAACGAAGCAAAATGCCCATTCTCAGGTAGTGCCCGCTTAACTGCGGTAGCCGGTGCGCCTGCCAATGCAGGCTGGTGGCCCAATCAACTGAATCTCAAGATATTGCATCAGCACTCCCCTTCATCCAACCCCATGGAGAAGGACTTCAATTACGCCAAAGCCTTCAAGACCCTGGATCTGGATGCCGTAGTGCAAGACTTGCATACCCTGATGACAGATTCGCAAGACTGGTGGCCGGCAGATTACGGCCATTATGGTCCCTTTTTCATCCGCATGGCCTGGCATAGCGCAGGCACTTACCGTACTGCCGATGGCCGTGGCGGTGCAGGTGCAGGTGCGCAACGTTTTGCACCGCTCAATAGCTGGCCAGACAATGGCAACCTCGACAAGGCACGTCGCCTGCTGTGGCCGATCAAACAAAAATATGGCAACAAACTGTCCTGGGCTGATCTGATGATTTTGGCCGGCAACGTTGCGCTCGACTCCATGGACTTCAAGACCTTTGGCTTTGCCGGTGGCCGCCCTGATGTGTGGGAACCGCAAGACGATATCTACTGGGGATCAGAAGGCAAATGGCTCGATGATCAGCGCTATACCGGCGACCGTGAACTCGAAAAATCCCTCGCCGCCGTACAAATGGGCCTGATCTACGTCAACCCAGAAGGCCCGAATGGCAAGCCAGATCCGCTGGCATCTGCCCGCGATATCCGCGAAACCTTCGCCCGCATGGCCATGAACGATGAAGAAACCGTTGCCCTTGTCGCTGGCGGCCACACCTTCGGCAAAGCCCACGGCGCAGGCGACCCTGCCCATGTCGGCGCAGAACCAGAAGGTGGCAGCATAGAAGAGCAAGGCCTGGGCTGGACCAACAGTTTTGGTACAGGTATAGGTGTGCACACTACCACCAGCGGCATAGAAGGCGCATGGACGCCCACGCCCACCAAATGGGACAACAGCTATTTTGAAACCCTGTTCGGCTACGAATGGCAACTCACCAAGAGCCCGGCTGGAGCGCATCAATGGACGCCGACAGACCCTGCCGCCAAGACCACCGTACCAGATGCGCACGACCCGTCATTGCGCCACGCTCCCATGATGACCACCGCAGACCTAGCCCTGCGTGCTGACCCGGCGTATGAAAAAATCTCACGTCGCTTCCTGCAAAACCCGCAAGAACTGGCAGACGCCTTTGCCCGTGCCTGGTTCAAACTGACCCACCGTGACATGGGGCCTGTTGCCCGTTATCTTGGCCCACTGGTACCAAAAGAAGTCTTGCTGTGGCAAGACCCTATTCCGGCAGTAGACCATACTTTGGTGGATGACAAAGACATCGACAGCCTTAAAGCCAGGCTGCTGGCATCCGGCCTGTCGATTTCGCAACTCGTCAGCACAGCCTGGGCATCAGCATCCACCTATCGTGGCAGCGACAAACGTGGCGGTGCCAACGGCGCACGCATACGCCTGACCCCGCAAAAAGACTGGGAAGCGAACCAGCCAGCCGAACTGGCGAAGGTGCTGGCAAAACTGGAAGCCGTACAGGCAGAGTTCAATGCAGCGCAATCTGGTGGCAAAAAAATCTCGCTGGCTGATTTGATCGTATTAGGTGGCAGCGCCGCCATTGAAGCCGCAGCCAAAAAAGCCGGACAAGAGATCAGCGTGCCATTTACACCAGGCCGCATGGATGCCAGCCAGGAACAAACCGACGTTGCATCCTTCGCCGTACTCGAACCGGTGGCAGACGGTTTCCGCAATTATCTGCGCAAAGGTCTCGAAGATGTTGCAGCAGCACTGCTCATCGACAAGGCTCAACTGCTGAATCTGAGTGCGCCAGAAATGACAGCCTTGGTCGGCGGTCTGCGTGCACTCGATACCAGAAGCGTACTCAGCACACATACCGAGACACTCAACAACGACTTCTTCATCAACCTGCTGGACATGAGAACCAAATGGCAAAAGTCAGCCACCGACGGCCAGCTTGAAGGCCGCGACAGAAAAACCGGTGAGTTGAAATGGACTGCCAGCGTGGTTGATCTCGTCTTTGGTTCCAACTCACAACTGCGGGCACTGGCTGAGGTTTATGCCAGCAGCGGTGCACAACAGGTTTTCGTGCGTGATTTTGTGAGAGCCTGGGTGAAGGTCATGAATGCGGACAGGTTTGATTTGTTGTGAGCCTTAATAATCAATAACTCTGTAGTATTGTTTGATGATAAGTATTCCCTCCCCTTCAAGGGGAGGGCCAGGGTGGGGATGGGTTTCTATTGCAATATGATCGCAGGTAAATTAGTCGTAGGTTGGGCCAGGCCCGTCCCCATCTACACTTTTGGACTGAGCTTCCCCGCCACACTTGTCAAAGACATTGCCTCCTTATCAAACCCCGCCAGCCGCTTATAACGCAAAGAAATCGCCTCCAGTTCAGCCTGCGCAATCACCTCATTTACATTTGCAAAACCCAACGGTGCACGCTCTTCTGCCATCTGCATCACCTGCTCGGGCCCGTTCATACGATTACGCAATACGATGCCAGTCGTACGCGGCAAACGCTCAGCTTCGTACTCACGCAAGGCATACAAAATACTTGCTTCACCAAGCAGACAATCGGTCAGATAGCGCGCATCAAGTATCGCCTGCGCACTGCCGTTCGAGCCTATCGGGTACATGGGGTGGGCAGCATCACCCAGCAGTGTCACCCGCTCAAATGTCCAGCGTGGCAAAGGGTCACGATCTACCAGCGGGAATTCATATACCACCTCTGATTTTTCGATCAGACCAGGGATATCTATCCAGCCCCAGTTCCAGCTATCAAAGGGTTTGCTGAAGGTGGTTTTATCCACTTTGCGGTTCCAGTCTGACGCTGGCAATTCACCACCAGTCACGCGCAATTCTGCAATCCAGTTAATCAGCGAACGCCCCTGCGCCCGCAATGGTTCAGAGATGGGGTAGCAGACAAATTTCTGGTCCTGATGCCCCGCCATGAACATACTGCGCCCATCCATATATGGCGCAGCCTCAGTCACCCCGCGCCACAACATGCGGCCAGAGAAACGCGGCTGGTCACCCTGTGGATGCAAAAAGCGCCGCACTGCCGAATGTATGCCATCTGCACCAATCAGCAAGTCAGACTCTACCAGCACAGCTGCTTTATCTGCCTGCCGGGTGAAAGTAGAAATCACCTTGTCAGCCACCTGCTCAAAAGACGTGAATGCATGGCCCTGGTGTATGTACCCGGCACCCAGCCGCTCTATCGCATTTTGCAACAAAGTCATCTGCAACTCGCCACGGTGTATCGAATATTGCGGCCAGTCATAACCGGCGGCACGTCCACGCGGCTCTTGCCAGATTTTTTGCCCAAACTTATTGAAGTAAGACAGCGACGAAGTTTCAATCCCGCGCTCAGCCAGGCAACTCTCCAGCCCCAACTGACATAATTGCTGGCTCGCATGCGGCAACAGATTGATGCCCACACCGAGCGGTTTGATCTGATTGACTGCTTCATAGACTTCAACATCTATTCCGCGCTCATGCAACATCAATGCAAGAGTCAGTCCGCCTATCCCGGCCCCGGCGATTACCACTTTCATATCTTTCTCCCGCAATTCATGATGCCGCAAGTTTTAATCAATCTTCAATAAACGGCTTAATTGTTCTACTGTATAACAATTATTCAGAATAACACAAGCCCTGTTGCAAGTTTGAATAGCCTGTCCCTTGTATTTTGGCAATATAGTTTTAGTGCAGTTTGCTTAATTAAACATAGCCCAGCATGTACAATATTTCAAAAAACAAATCCATACATAGTGCCTGACCATGCCCACACAAAAAACAGCCACACCCAAAGCGCCAGCTAGGCTTAATGCATCCTTGCCCAGGCGCCAGGCCAGCCAGGCGCAAGCCCCTATCTTCAATGCCCGCATAGAAGGCATAGACTATGACATTCTTGAAGAGCTCACCGGCTATGCCGTGCGCCGCGCCCAGCTATCCATCTATGCAGATTTCACCGCCAGCCTGGGGGCCTTTGACATCACGCCACAACGCTTCTCATCGCTGGTGATCATCAGCAACAACCCCGGCATCTCACAAACCCGCCTGGCAGAAGTCATGGGTATCGCCCGCTCAGGCGTGGTCGCCATTATCGATAATTTTGAACAGGCCGGTTTGCTGGAACGCCAGGACGCTGGCGACCGCAGAGCCTACAACCTGCACCTGACCAAAGATGGCCAGAAGCAGCTGGAAAAATACAAGCAGGTTGTGAAAGAACATGATGACCGGGTTAGTCAGCACTTGACGCTGAAGGAAAGGCAGCAGTTGCGCGCCTTGTTGGGCAAGCTATGTCGTGAGCCGGACTCTGGCCCAGTTGTTGATTCTTAAAAAATGGCTGACGTTTAGAAAGACAGGACTCTCTTCTTCATACTCGCTCACGTCACCCGCATGCTGAAAAATGCCTGTCAAAAATGCAGACGAAGCCGATCTCAGATGCGGGCAGTTGCGAAGTTTAGCCTTTAATTTAGCCCTTCAAAGGCAAGGCAATTGCACCAGAAAACCGCGGTGTTTCAGCTTCATCAAGCATGAGATGCGCCACATCGGCACGACTGATGCTTGGTGGAAAAAAACTGGAGGGGGCATTTTTTAGCTCAACCACATGCGGGTTCTCACTCATGGCATTGTTGGAGAGTATGCCAGCATGAAAGACACTGCCGTCCGCGTGCAAGATATGCGCATCTGCATTCACCTTGTCTTTGAGCCTGTCACCCATGAGAGAAAGAATTGTTCTTGTTACCCATCCCGCAGCCCGGGCTGAAGGCCCGCTGCCATAAGCTCCAAGCCATACAATCCGTTTTGGGTTTGCCGATACCACAGCACGTGCTCCCGTTGTCAGCACATCGGTCTTGCTCTTTTTGTCCTTGCCACTGACGCCAAGGCCAGAGATGACAACAGAATCAGGGCTGACAATACGGGCAATTGAGCTGGCGTCATAAACATCGCCCTTCTTTACGGTCAACTGATCTGATTTCATATCGTCCATGCTGGAAATATGTCTAACTATGGCGATGACTTCATGGCCGCGCGCCAACGCTTGTTTAGTTAATTCGCGACCAGTGCCTCCAGACGCGCCGAGGATAATAATTTTCATTTGTAGCCTTTTAATCTTAAACCAAATCTTAAATTTTCAGAATATCAATGGCCGCCTGATGCAGCCCAGGTGCTGATACCAAAATGTCTTTGTCTCCGGCTTTCCAGGCTGTGCCGTCGATACGGCTAACACGCCCGCCAGCTTCTTCTATAAACAGAATGCCAGGTGCAACACCAGGAAGTACGGGTTGGTATTGCCAAAATACGTCCATATGGCCTGCCGCTACCAATACCATCGGAAAGGTCGATGGAACCGAGGCGCGAACAAGAAGTGCATGCTGTAACATCGCAAAGATCGAGTCTGCTATGCGCCGGTAGGTTTCAATTTGACCACCCTCGGCCTGACCCGTCCCCACCAGTGCCGCGTTCATTTCCATTTTTTTGGAGACTTGCAATCTGCGGCCATTAAGAAAAGCCCCTTTGCCGCGAATTGCTGTATACGTCAGGTCTCCAACAGGCTGCCGGACTACCGCGAGTACAGCCAGTCCATCGCGCATCAAGGCAATAGTGATTGCCCATTCCGGCATGCCATGTACATGATTCACATTACCTTCAACGTGATCAACGACCCACCATTCACCTGATGGCAGGGGTGCGGTTTCCTGCGCCTCTTCAACAAATTTCGCATTGGGGCGAAGTGCCTTAAGGGCAGTTGTCACCTGATCTGCGACCAATTCCTCATTTCTTTTTCCCGCTTCAAACATATCGGATTTGCCCTTAGGGCGGTTGTCCGGCGAAAAAAATTGCAGCAAATTTTCTGCGGCATCATGTGCAATTTCAACCACGGCGTGAAGTAATGTTTCGTCTGTCACTGTTTCATCTTTGAACGCTGAAATTTCTTTTTTCATACTCATCTCCTTGTGCGAATAGGTTTATTATATGAATCATTGCCCACATAAAAAACTCGCATGAACGAGAAAAAATAAACTGTATAAGTGGTTGATTTTTATATGTATTTATTGATTTTATAAAATAAGGAAAACTTCAACTCACATTGCAAAAGCGGATATGGACAAAAAAATTAAAAGTAAACAAGATAAAAAATTAAATCCGCGCAAGCTTGCATCCAAGACAGGTGCGAAAGAAACCGTTAAATCGATTTTGGACGCAGCAGCTTTAATTCTGGAGCAGAATAGTTTTGGAAATTACACGACCAATGGCATTGCCAGTCGTGCCGGGGTAAGTATCGGTTCGCTCTACCAATATTTCCCAAACAAAGATTCAATAACAATCACCCTGATTGAGCGCGAGTCAGCCAGTCTGGTGAGCTGCATGGAAGCAATAGCCCAGATGAGTTCTTTCAAAGAAGGGATTCGTCTACTGATCAAAGCTGCCGTCGACTATCAAATGGCCAGGCCAGCGCTTGCAAAAAGACTGGATTTTGAAGAGGCAAGGCTGGTCGCCCTGAACGCGCCCTTAGAAAATGCCGCCATGGCAAAATCCCTGCTATTCAAGTTCTTCTCCAGGCATGTGCCTGAATCCATGCCCGTAGCGGCCATTGTTGGCGATGTCATGGCAATTATGAAGGCACTCAATGATCGTGCAGGATTTGCAGATGACAGGGATATTGAAAAACTGGAAGCAAAAATTCTGGCAGCCGTTTCAGGCTATCTTTCGCTTTATTCACTCGTTGCCATCTAAATTAACCTGGGGCACAGTTTTCAATTCATTCACATCAGATTGAATTTGCTAAAGAAACGCGTCCCCCATCCATATCGTCTGTGCCTGAAGGAGGGGCCAATCTAAAACTTCACGTGCCATGAGCCGCCGCTATTCACCAACAACAATCCAAAAACCTAAAACCCTGCTTGCATCCCATTCAAAATATTATTATATTGAATAACTGTTCTGTTGCATAACAATAATATGTTGTAAAAAAACCGACCAAAAATCCCAGGCCCAGCCAGCAAACAAGGCCAAATAGAGATAGACCACCAAGCCCTACCCGCATCTGCAATACCAACAATAATTCAGGAGACCGCAATGCAATTCAAGCTCAAACCCACTCTACTGGCACTGCTGATAGCCACCGCCGCAGGCATTGCCCAGGCTGACATCACCATAGGTGTCAGCCTGCCCCTGACCGGCCCGGCATCTGGCTTGGGCATCCCGACCAAGAACGGCATAGGTCTGTGGCCGGAAACCATAGGCGGTGAAAAGATCAAACTGATTATTCTCGACGACGCATCTGACGCCACCCAGTCCAGCAAAAACGCCCGGAGGCTCATTACTGATGACAAGGTCGATGTCATCGTCGGTTCCACTGCCACACCCGCCTCCGTCGCACTGGCAGAAGTCGCGACAGAACTCAAGGTGCCGCAAATTTCTACCTCGCCAGTTGAGCTGGCCCCAGGCAAAGGCGCATGGACCTTCCGCGTCGCCCAGTCCACCCAGCTCATGGCCAATGCCGTGGCTGACCATATGAAAAAAGAAGGCGTCAAAACCTATGCCTACCTTGGCTATTCAGATGCCTATGGCGAAGCCTGGTTCAAGGCCATCACCGCTGCTGCCAGCAAGGCAGGCTTGCAATCCGTCGCCACAGAACGCTTCAACCGCCCCGACACCACCGTCACCGCACAAACCCTGAAGATACTCGCCACCAAGCCAGATGCCATCCTCATCGGTGCCTCCGGCAGCGGTGCAGCCATGCCGCACAAGGCATTGGCAGAACGCGGCTACAAAGGCAAAATCTACCAGACTCATGGCGCCGCCTCGCGTGACCTCATACGCCTGGGCGGCAAAGACGTAGAAGGCGCCTTCGTCGTCGCAGGCCTCGCCATCCTGCCAGAGCTGCTGCCAGACAACCACCCATCCAAGCAACTGGCCACAGCCTTCACCAGTCGCTATGAAAAACAATATGGCGAAGGCAGCCGAAACCAGTTCGCCGCCCACGGCTACGACGCCTATCTGCTACTGAACCGCGTCATCCCCTTGGCCCTGAAAAAAGCCAAACCCGGCACGCTGGAATTCCGCACTGCATTGAAAGACGCCATGGAATCTGAAATCGATATCCCTATCACGCAGGGTGTTTTGCATTACACAGCGAATGACCATTTTGGGCTGGAAGAAAAGGCGCGGGTGATGTTGACGATACAGGGTGGCAACTGGAAGGCCGTTGGGCCTTGAGATCCAGGACGAAACCTGAAGTAAAACCCTGATGTCAGTAGCAAGCGCCGTCTAAGCCGCGGCTCTTGCTTTTCTTGTTCTTATTGATCCCTGGTTACACTTTCAAGTTTGCCCCATAGCCGTCGATATGACCCATCGCGATCATAGTCGTTAGCTTGCTTTTGAATATTGAAACGCCGGCCATTGCGTGGATCAGTGCCGCGTCCTGCGATATACAACCAGTTTCCCTGATTGCTGTACACATCATAATCAATGAGTTGTGCTTCAAACCATGCAGCACCAGCACGCCAGTCGCAAGCCAGTTCATGGATGAGATAACTGGCAACCACCTGACGCATGCGGTTAGATAAATAACCGGTCGCAGCAAGCTCAGCCATCGCCGCGTCAATAAACGCCTCACCCGTTCTCGCAAGACACCAGTCGTTAAATTTTCCCGCATCGTGCGTAGGGATCGGCAAATTGGTCAGCCCTTTTGCGAAATATAACTGGTGTCCGTATTTAAGATGCAATAAACGAAAATAGTCACGCCACAATAATTCAAACCAGATCCAGTAACTGCCTTCATTGGCACCATGTTCAGCTTCAAATTTTTTCAGCGCACTAAAGATCTGGCGTGCAGATATCGCACCAGATGCCAGCCAGGGAGAAAATTTAGTCGAATAATCCAGTCCGGATAATTGATTGCGGGTCTGCTTGTAGGTATGCGGTAATTTCCGATTGAGATAGCGTTCCACATGGGCACAAGCAGCAGTTGAACCACCAGAAAACTCAGGTAAAAAGTAGGGGAACGATGAGCGCTGATCCATCTGCGCTTTTGATATGTCAGTGTGTACCTGCGCCTCAGCAGAGCGTGTATCAATCGCCCATTTACTGGCAATCTGGCTGTAGTTGTCCGGCAGTGGCGGCAACGACTGTGGTCCTGGCAGTGGCGCAGGTGCTTGCACACCTTCACGTTCTATGATGGTGCGGAATTGGGTAAATACATCGGGCAGGGCATAGTGCATGAAAGGTAAATCTACCGGGTCAATCAAGGTGGATTGCCATCGGGTGTGCACAGTCAAACCAGCAGCCTTTAATACAAGCACTTCATCCTGCTCATAGGGTGCCGCAATCTCTTCACAATAAATCACGCTGCTACCGGATTCCCTCGCCAGTAGCGGAAGAAATTCCGCAGCACCCATGCTGACTTCTAATAGCTGGTTCCCGCGTGTTATTAACTGCTGTCTCAAATCAGCTAAAGTGGATGCCAAAAACCGCTGACGATGTAATCCAGGATGCGGTAACTGCCAGCGCGATGCATGTGAAGTTGAAGGCGAATGACAATAGACAAACAGAATATTTTCCGCATTCTGGCATGCATCAATTAAAGCAGGGTTATCGTCGAGACGCAGGTCATTACGAAACCAATAAATAATGGTGCCTCGCGTATGGGGACTTTGTAAATTGCCATTCATTGCATTTCTTGTTCTCATTTCACCAATCCAATTCTAACTGCGTGCTACCTGGTTTTTCAGGTGCGGTGGGTTGGCGCGACATACTGGAACTTTTTCTACGCGAACCATGCTTTTCTAAAATGGCCAAATTCTCTGGCTGCATATGCGCTTGCTTGCGCAAATCAAAGAGTCGCGTCTTGGCAACACGGGTCGCCAGTTCCAAATCTACAATAGGTTCTGGAATATCAATACCAACTTTGACACCACAAGCTGCCTGGACATCAGGCGGCATGCGCCAGGGCTCAAACAACCACGTGTCAGGGACGCGTCGCATCACAGGCAACCAGCGGCGCACGAAGTGGCCATGGGGGTCATGATCGCTCGCTTGCTTAATCGGGTTATAAATACGAGGTATATTCGTCCCTGTCGTACCTGATTGCATTTGCATCTGACTCCAGTGTATGCCTGGTTCATAATCCAAAAACTGTCGCGCAAGCCAATGCCCTACTGGTCGCCAGTCCAGCCACAAAGGATAGGCTGCGACAGAAACCAGCATGGCGCGCATTCTAAAATTAAGCCAGCCTGTTTGCCGCAACATGCTCACACACGCATCTACCAGCGGCCAGCCGGTGCGGGCAGAAGTGAGTGCATCAAAATGCGCCTGATTCCATTCCTGCTCACGCAGCCCGTCATAACCGCGATGCATATTACGGTATTCGATTTCAGGCTCGCTTTCCAGTTTTTGAATAAAGTGGCAATGCCAGTACAAGCGACTGACAAAGGCATCCAGTCCCTTTTTTTGACGATCAGCCGTGACTGGCAACTCTATGCGTTGTTGCCGTGTTGCGTGCACCACTTCTCGCAAGCTAAGGCAGCCAAACGCCAGATAGGGTGACAAGCGCGAGCAAGCAGTAGTTGCCGATAAGGGCGATGAAATCCCGCCCCGGTACTGATGACTACGCTCGCGCAAGAAACTATCCAGTATCATCAAAGCATTTTGCCTCCCACCGTGTTGGCGCTCAGGTGGGTCATAAGGGTCCAGATGCAACTGTTGTACTGAAGGCGGCAATCGTGGGAGTGTAATAGCTGGTGTCATTGGTGCAAAACTTGCGGTGCTTAATGGCGTCAACGCCAGACAAGGCAAGTCATTATGCGCGTTCCAGCTTGCCTGCCAGTCATCCCTGTTCTGCAAGCGACGCACCACGCCAAACTGGGCAAACTCATGCCATTCCACTTGTTGCGTGCGGCACCAGCGAGCCAGCGCCTTATCGCGCTGGTAAGTGACATTGTTGCCAGTTTCTTCGTGTGAATAAATAGCCGAGAATGGCTGATGGGTAAAAATGTGCGCAAATACTTCAGTGACTTCACCTGTCAGTATATGTAATTGACCACCATTTTTTCGTAAAGCAGTGTAAAGCTCACGAAGGCTTTCGAGCAAGAACTGGTAATGCTGGTTGGCCGCATCAGCCTGCGCCCAAAAGGATGGTTCGACCACGTACAAACACAACACTGGCCCACGACTGACCGCAGTGCAGAGCGCAAGATGATCATGCAAACGCAGATCGCGTTTGAACCAAACGATGCTATATGTCATGCAGGGATTATATCAATATCACTTTATTTTATCCCGCTCGTGAAAAACCCGGCATGCTAAACATGCTATTCCTGTTTAGTAAGCACTAATTTGCTTACATCAAGGCCCTGCGCCACGAGTCGCGTGACCAGGGCATCGTACTTTTGCTTATCAACTTTTTTCGTACGTGACAATATCCACAAGAACTCGCGCTTGGCCTCGCTGACAGCAGCCAGTTGGTAATCCTTGTCCAGGTCGATGACCCAATAGTCTCCCCACACCATAGGCAGGAAAGACAGAAACGCCGGTGCAAAACGCACTTTCAACTTCGGTGAACTCGAATTACCCACCTGGCGCGCCTCGCCAATCGCTTCAATGGCCTCTCCGCTACTACCCTGGCAACGGTTCACAACCTGCACCTTATCATCAGGCAATGCAGAATACGTAGCAGACGTGAATCCCACGCACTTCTTCTGGAATCGATTTTCAAACTTCGCGATTTCATACCAAGTACCCATATAGCGAGGCACATCCAGGGCGGCGATAGTCACAACAGGCTTGGCAGCAGCCTGCAACGTATCGACAGCATTCGCGTTCAGGCTTAGTGCAAACAATATCGTAGTGATAATTCTTTTTTTCATTACATGCTCCAAATCATTTCATGTACGGTTGCATCAGCATGACTGCGGGTTAGCGATAAATGGCGACAAATAGCGAGAAACATACCTGCCACTCGGCCTGACAATATACAGTCAATCAGGTATTCAATCAAAAAGGTCTGACGGCGCTTGATATCAGCCAAGTTGGCATGGCCCTCCACCTACTTCACACTGCTTATCAGCCTAGAATTCATACCTCAGTGCAGTGATGCTGCCGCGCCAATATGGCTTGCGTCCCTCACTATGCAGCCATGCCGCTTCGCCGCTCTGCGGCACCAGCATGCCATTGCATTGTTGATAATCAGACCAGCGCCCTTCCCATGGCGTAGGCACTACCATCTTGCCCACCGTGGCTGCGCGCGCCTCAAAGCGCACTGATTCAATCAGGCCAGCCTGGTTAAAATTGACCAGCATGGTCGCGCTGATAGTTCCATCGGCAAGCGTCGCACTAGCTGAATTGGCATCGACAGCTTGCCAACGCACACCCTGGCTAGGGAGCAAGGCGGTAGGGTACCAGGCAGCTTCAGCAAAGAAGCGCATGAACTCAGCCTCAGCGAGGTCATGCGCGCTGATGTTTCCCTTCATAGTGAACAAGCCAAGTATGGCAGGGACTAGTATGCCTTCACCATTCAAATAAGCGTCGTGTATATATACACCTATGCCCGGTGCCATCGCAATGTGTGCATTCCAGACAAAGCCAGGCCTGCGGGTGATGACCCGCTGTGCCGATGTAAAAGGCTTCCACTTTTCATCAGTCGCACTCAGGTTAAAGCTGCCGGCATGTTCAACACTTGCAGCAGTGATAATGCGCTGACCATCCTTCAATACAGTACGAAAGTACCTGGCAACCGGGGCAGGCAAATCTTCAATTTCCAGTGCGTTATATCGTAATGTTGTACTCGGCGCTGGCACCCGGAAACTTTCAAGTCGCGCCAACAAGCCCCGCGTCTTACCCGCCCAACGCGCCGTGCCATAGGCGGCAAGGGCAATGAGCATTACGGCGACACTCAGCATGGTAAGTAGCACCCATACAATTAAAGTCATAGGGAAATCGCCGGCCGAGATGAAAGATGTAATAGATTATGCGCAAAGCTCCGTACTTTGTTTGTTGGGTATCAAACATAAGAGAGCTTAGTTTGTGTGGGTATTCTTCATATCCGACACCTCGCCTGACTTGATACGCCTGGGGCGACAAAGACTTAGAAAGCGCCTTCGTCATCGCAGGCCTGACCATCCTGCCCGAGCTGCTGCCAGACAATCACCCGTCCAAACAACTTGCCACAGCCTTCACCAACCGCTATGAAAAACAATACGGCGAAGGCACCAGAAACCAGTTCTCCGCCCACGGTTATGACGCCTAACTGCTACTGAACCGCGTCATCCCCTGGCGCTGAAAAAAGCCAAACCTGGCCCGCCGGAGTTCCGTACTGCATTGAAAGATGCCATGAAATCTGAAATGGATATTCTTATCATCCAAGGTGCAGCGGCCTGATATCTGGTCAGATTCAGCGGCGATCATGGATTCTATGACTTCAAACAAATCATCTGCCAGGCCCTTATAACCTATGCGGTACAGTGAGCACACGGTGTGTGACACAGCAGATTGCCTGCCAGTACACCGGCATCGACGCCATATTTTTCCATACTGTGGGGTGGCCGCGGCGCTGGTCGACTTCGCCAACGATGTCGTCGTGCAGCAGGGTAGCGGCGTGCATCGTACTTCTCTTTATCTACTTGCTTTGAGAAGGTTCGGGGTAATTTTTTGGTTTTTCTGGTCTATATTTTTCTTATTTTCGCGCCGCTTCGTGGCTGGAACAAGGCAGGCGCTGGTTCTGTTTTTTCTATATGCGTCAATTTCTTATAAAAATTAATAAATTTCATACCGCGCGCTGTCCCAAATATGAGAACTTTCAATGCAGGTGCATACCAGCTTTCAAGGAAGGCTTCCAAGACCACCTGATCGTTTGCCCGATCTCTCAACGTAAAATGCACTGACTCTCCATTTGCGCTGATTCCATCGAATTGACGAGTACCAAGTGAGCGGCACAAAATTTCTGCATTTTTGGGTAGCTCGGCTTCCGGGATCGGCGTTTCTTCATTTGCAGATTTTGCTTTTAGAGCCGTGACAAATCCGTCTTCAGAAGGCCCATAAAGTGAATAACGAACTCCAGCTACCGGATCACGCAGTTCGACTTGCTCTACACTGCCGTCGGCGTTAAGCGTTTCATCACGTACCCGCCCCATGCTGTCACGGTAAAATTTATGCACCTGCTCAGGTCCTGGCTGCAGTTTGTCGTCAACCAGTTTATCATTTCGGTGGTGAGCCTCTGCAATGAAGGGCGCGCCGCTCTCCAAGGGCACTTCTATCAATCCAATTCGCCCACTTGCGACGACCTCCAGGGTACAAGGAATTTTTTTTTCAGGTGTTGGCGCAACATCATTGGCAATGCAAAGGCTATGCAAAGCGAACAGGCCAGTTGGAACAATCCTTCTTATGGTATTTGCGAATGTCTTGGTTTGCATATTTTTAAGAATAATCTCAGTTATTGATCGTTGACTTTCTACCGCAGCCTTTTAGTCGAAGCCCGTGCCAGTTCAATCAAGGCCGCCTTCGCCGCAGAATGCCGTACCGGTAGCAAAGCCTCGACCCCCATTGCAATCTGCCTGGCAGCCTCCGCTCGGGTATCCTCCAGCGCTTCATTGGTGACCAGCCATGCACTGACCTCGACAGCATTTGCAAAGCCACTTGCAGCTAGTTTATCAAAACCTTGCGGGTCGCGTTGACGTGCCAGTAGCAAGGGGTAGGTCAGCAGGCCGGTGCTGAGGTCGGTGTAGCGGGTTTTGCCGGTGTCATTGGTGTCAGGTGCCAGGTCGAGTATGTCGTCGATGAGCTGGAAGGCCAGGCCCATGTGGCGGCCGAATTGTGCGGTGGCGGTGACCGTGGCGGCGTTGCAGCCGCCCACGGTGGCGCCGGCGCGGCAGGACCAGGCGAACAGGCCGGCGGTTTTGCCGTCGATGATGCGCAGGTAGTCTTGTTCGCAGGCTTCCAGGTTGCGGCGGCCTGATAGCTGGTCAGATTCGGCGGCGATCATGGATTCTATGACTTCAAACAAATCATCTGCCAGGCCGTTATAGCCTATACGGTACAGTGAGCGCACGGCGCGTGATACCAGCAGGTTGCCTGCCAGCACACCGGCACCGACGCCATATTTTTTCCATGCGGTGGGGTGGCCGCGGCGCTGGTCGGCCTCATCGATGATGTCATCGTGCAGCAGCGTGGCAGCGTGTATCGATTCGGTGATGATGGCGACTTGCACCGCTTCTTCTGACAAGAAGCGCCGCATCAGCATGGAGCAGAGCAGGGCGCAGCTTGCGCGCAGGCGCTTGCCGGACTGGAACAGTGAATCAGCCAGCACACCGTCAATGAGGTGGCGCTGGTGGCTGGTGCCGTATTCTCTGAAGTGCTTGTCGGTCTGATCAAGCGCGCTGATCAAACGGGTGCGCAATTTGTCGAGGTCGTCGGCCAGTGCCTTGTCATTGATGGCACCGACGACATCGTTGATGAGCGTGTTGACGCCGGATGCATTCGCCTGTGCTTCTGCTGTGCCTGATTTCGAGTTAGGCGCAGTGCTGGCCCATTTGGAAACTGGTGCCACGCCCCTGCTGAGATTGTTGATAAAGCGCATGGCCTTGGATTCAAATTCTGGCAGGCGCTGGTCCCAGCCTAGCTGGCGCACGATGTCGCCAGCCTTGACAGAATATTCGGCAACGCGGCTGGTCATGCCACCCAGCCAGGCGATGGTCTCACCTGAAAATACCGGCACCAGGTCCAGCAGGTGTGGCAAGCCTGCTTCAAAGCGCAGCCTGTCGATGACTTTCAATGGCGTCAGTGCTTGCGGTTCTTCAATCGCAAAAATCTGGCAAGGCTGGGCGCTGGAGCCAGTCTGCGCCAGTATGCGGTTGACAGCTTTACGTGCAGATTCATTGGCGCTTTCCATCGTCGCCACATCAGTGCCTGTGCGCACAAAATCGCCAGCGACAAGCAGGTTGCTGATGCCTATATCCACATCAGGCCGCGCTGCCCATGAACCGGCGGTATTGACAAAGAGCGGCGCATCGTTTTGCATGCCATGCGCTGTCCAGCGCAGTGATGGGTCGATGGAGCAGGCGATTACTACGGCAGCTTCCAGCTCAGCCCGGTCTGCAGGTGCAAGGTGGGCCAGTATTTGCTGCCAGACTTCTTCCTGTATTTCTGCGGGTGTGCAATCTTTTGCAGGTTTGCGTATGTAGTCACCCGGCGCATCAAAATCAGAGATGCAAACACTTAATATGCCGCGTACTGTGCCATCGCCATATTGCGCCAGCCCGCGTGGCCAGAAGCGTTGCTGGCAGAGCGAGGTCAGTGCCCACGGTGCATCCAGAAATATGGTGTGCCCGTGATTGAGTTCTATGTCCTGCCCCAGATAAAACAGGATGCCGTTCATCCACTCAGTCTTGAGTTCATCGAGCTTGGCGAGGCTGGGTGCTCTTGCCAGCATGTCTTCATTGCTGATGGCCTGCAAGGCTTCCAGCGGCAGCGCCAGAATGAAATGGTCGGCTGTCAGTTCTGTGCCATCACTGAGTTGCAGTGCACGTGCAGTATTGTCTGCTTCATTCCACAACACATTTGCTACAGACACGCCCTGGATAAATTCCACGCCCAGGTGTTGCAGGTGCGTGACCCACGGCGTTATCCATACTTCACTGGTCGGGCCATTGAGTACGCGGTCGGCACAACTGCGGTAGATATCGCTGAGCAGTTGCATGCCCACTACCACGTTGGAACGTGCGCTCATGTCTGCTGCGCGGCAAGCCACCAGGGTGCGCGTTACGGCATTGATGACATATTTCTGGTAAGCCTCAGAGCGTGACGGTGCCTGGAAATAATCCCAGGCGGAGATGTTTTCAAATTCGCCAAAACGGCGCTCATCAGAACTGGTCAGCATAGTAAACACGCAGCGCACATAATGCAGCATGTCTTCGCGCGGCACATCGACACCGCTGCCTACAAACAGATCGTACAAAAAAGACAGCAGCGACGCTGCATCACGTGATGATGAGCGCAACTGGTTGGGCACTTCCCAGCGCCCTTTCTTTGACAGCGCCAGCGTGCGCGAGGTATGCGCCAGGTTGTCTGCCACGCTGCCATAAGAACCATCTGCCAGCATACAGGGTATGCGCGCCATGGTGTCAGGGATATGCCGGTAAAACCCGGGAAAGAAGCGAAAGCCATGCTCGCCCGGCAGATCCTGCTGACCAGTAGTGGCAGAACCCTCTACCGGAATACTGCGCGACTTGCCACCCGGCGCAGCCAGCGCTTCCACCACCGTCACCAGATAACCACGTTCAGCCAGTTCATGCGCGGCAGTTAGACCAGCGATACCTGCGCCAGCAATCAATACTCTAGTTGGCTTCAACGCGCTCTCTCCCAAAGATGGAATAGCGGGGGAAGGGCCGCCCGCTGTTAGTCAGCAAACATTATATGCTGCGGGGCTTGTTGAACTGTAGCAAGTAAAGGTGTGCGGGGATTCGATGTTGTTTTATAACCGACAGAGGCAGTCAGTTTGCAGGAATTCTGTGATTCTTGACGCATCAGGCGGCAGCGAATGGTCTCAGAGATGGTCTGAGGCCATTCAGCCGCAATCAATTGATGTAAGCAATACTCAAAGCCAGGCACAATAAAGCGTGTCCTTGCATCTGAATATCTGCGCATCAATGCTTGTGTTGTGATGTCATCTCACCCGCCATCGTGAAATTGACAGTCTGGCTTTCAAGTACCACGTGATTGGGGTCAGCAAGATCGAGCCTGACCTTGTGCGGCCCTGGCGCTAGGCCAACGAGGATGAGAGGCTCTTTGCTGGTGTACACCCACAGCCATTGGTTGTCATCGACTGGTATATGCAGGTGACCAATAACAGGAATGCGTTTCTTTGCTTCCGGGCCAAAGGCCGGGTCTATGCTCAGGTTTTCGGTATGGAATGTAATGATCACCGCACCTTCCAGTACAGCCGAGTTGGTGGGCGAGTCGATGACCAGATGCGGTGTCTCTGCCAGGGTGGGTGCAGACAGGGCTTGCAGGGTTAGTGTCAGGCCAAGTGCGCAGGCCAGAGGTGGGTAGATCAATCTCATATTTTCTATTCTGTTCAGATGGTCACGGACGGCGACCGATGCCGTCGCAGTTGATCAAGATTCAAGCAGGGATTTGTCATGAACAATTTTTTTGATAGCGCACGCTGGGCTGCCTGTAGCGCGCCCAATGGGCAGAGAGCTGGCGAGAGTATGCCTGGTTCGCCGGCATCATGGCCATGCTGAATCTGGTCTTCATACTGATTTCTTTCAGTGCCGAAAAAGAAAAGACATTCAGCATGTTCCAGTTCAGCATGCAGATGAGCTGGTACACGGGTGGTTTGTTTACCACGGCAATTATCTTCGCAGGGCGGTATTTCAGGCACATGGTCAACCCGGGTGCCAGCCTGATCGCCCTGATGCGCCCGGCTTCCATTTTTGAGAAATGGCTGCTGGCTTTTGTCATCATCAGCATCCTGTTTCCATTGGCATAAAAGCCTGAAGTTTTCTAACGTCCACTCAGTTGATATTTCTGGCAGTTTGCCGCTAGCTGATGCCGACTTGAGTCTGGAAATTTCAGATTGTGAGCCATATCTTAGTATGGAAAGTTTCACGGTCAGTCACCTCAAACTCACATCGGCCTGCCAAATGCTGTCAAAGGAGAGAAGACAGGGGGCAGGTTTAACTTTAGGTGCTGGTGTGGAAATCAAACGACTTGATGTGACCATGCAGCAAGGCTCGCTAAATTTTTCTGCAACGACGATCCCGCAGCAAATTCAACTGAACATCGGTGATGACGTAATAATCACCGGGCAACGGGCGTTTTTAAAGTTGGCACAATTCACCAATAATTTTTGATGCAGCGATAGCGCGACTTGGCAATGTAAAGGAGTGGCGCCTGCAATTATCTGGCGCCACTCTCTTGCTTACCCTGCCGAGTCGCCGCACAACGCGGTAGATTTCACCGGCCCGTGCAGCTGACCGCGCAACCATGCCAACGCCAAGTCAACATGCGGCCCCGGTATATGGCCAGCACTGCGGACGAGGTGGTAAGTATGCCCGGGCAGGGTAGGGCCAAAGGGCTGCACCAGTCGCCCCGCCGCGATGTCGTCCGCCACCAGTTCAAGGCTCAGCAGGGCGATACCCTGGCCAGCCAGTGCCGCCTGGATGGCATGGCCTTCATCTGAAAAAACAAGCTGGCCGCGACCTGCCTTCCACGGTAAACCTGCTGCCGCGAACCAGTTCTTCCAGGTCGGGTTGAAGGGATGTTCGTGCGTCCATTTGAAATCAATCAGCGAAAGCTGCTTGAGATCTGCCTGTCCAATAGAGCCAAGCCGGGGGCTGGCCACAGGCGCAAAGCAGTCGGTGAAAAATGGTTCCGCCACCATGCCGGGATATGGCCCCCGACCATAACGTATCGCTATGTCAGCAGCGTCAGCCTCAAGGTCAACTGCCTGGTCAGAAGCATGCAGTTCAAGGTCAATTTCAGGGTGTAACTGTTGAAAGCCCGTCACCCTTGGTGCCAGCCAGCGTGCCATGAACGCATTGGTGGTTGAAATGACGATACGGCGGCGCGCCTGCGGCTTTCCCAAACCTTGCAGTGCCGTCTCAAAAGTATTGAAGCCATCGCGCAACACCGGATACAACTCCGCCCCGGCGTCCGTCAACACCACCTTGCGCACCTGCCGCTCGAACAGGCACAGGCCAGTGTATTCCTCAAGAAGACGAATCTGATGGCTGATCGCCGTCGGCGTGACAGCAAGTTCGTTAGCAGCCTGCTTGAAACTGCCATGGCGGGCCGCCGCTTCAAACGCGCGTAATGCTGAGAGGGAAGGCAGTCGCCGCATTGTAGTTATGGATGCAAATAAAGATAACAGATGAGAAGAACAGATGAGAATAACTCATGTTATGCCTGACAACTTATCGTTTGTCAACGCAAGGGCGCACGACTATCTTCTCGCTACGGCCCCGGCAGGCCGGACACCCTTCCCTTACTCTCACGAAAGGAGCAATCATGCTCGAACGAATTGTTACCCAACCAGACAACTACGAACCCTATCTGCTTTCTCAGGCAATCAAATTCGGCAACCTGCTGTTTGTCTCCGGCCAGGCAGGCGCAGACGATGATGGCAAGATCGTCGCTGGCGGTTTCCGCACCCAGGGTGAACAGGCGTTTGCCAATCTCAGGCGCGCACTCGAAGCAGGCGGGGCCAGCCTTGCAGATGTCATCAAGGTCACCATCTTTGTCACCGATATGGGCAACTTCAACGAAGTGGTAGAACTGCGCCGCCAGTTTTTCACTGCACCTTATCCGGCCGACACCATCGCTGAAATCAAGGCATTGTACGACCCCGCTGCCATGATAGAGATCGAAGCCATTGCCGCTGTTCGTCCTCACAGTGGGGTTTGATATGCGTATCACCAATACCCATGACACCCATCAGCACGACTGCCTGTTCGAGCAACTGACCATAGGCCGCATGGCACTTAAAAATCGCCTGGTGGTCGCCCCCATGACACGCGTCAGCGCAACCGATGACGATTGTGCGACAGAGCGCATGGCGCGTTATTACAGCGCTTTTGCCGAGGGCGGTTTCGCACTCATCATCACCGAGGGCATCTATACCGACAAGGCATATTCACAAGGCTACCGCAACCAGCCCGGCCTGTCAGACGACATCCAGCGTGATGCCTGGGCCGCCGTGACTGACCGCGTCCATCAAGGCGGCGCCCGCATAGTTGCCCAACTGATGCACGCAGGTGCGCTCTCGCAGGGCAATGTTTACCGCGATGACACGGTTGGCCCTTCCGCAATACGGCCCAAAGGACAACAGATGGAATTCTATAGAGGCAAGGGTGACTACCCAATACCACGCACCATGACACACGACGAGATCGCAGAAGTGATCTGCGGCTTTGCCGACGCAGCCGCCCGCGCAAAACATGCAGGTTTTGACGGCGTAGAAATCCATGGCGCAAACGGATACCTGCTAGACCAATTCCTCACAGAAGGGACCAACCTGCGCAATGACCGCTACGGCGGCGACATCGAACGCCGCCTGCGCCTCATCATCGAAGTTGCACAAGCCATCCGTACCGCGGTTGGCCCTGAGTTCACAGTCAGCCTGCGCATATCCCAGGGCAAGGTCAACGACTTCACACACAAGTGGCGCAATGCAGAAGACGATGCCGCCCGCATCTTCGGCACACTGGCAAAGCTGCCCATCGACTACATCCACACCACCGAATTCGAAGCATGGCAAAGTGCCTTCGAAACTGGCCCCAGCCTGGCGGCACTGGCGAGACAACATGCGGGCATACTCGTCATCGCCAATGGATCACTACACGACCCCATGCGCGCAGCGGACCTGATAGCAAGCGGCCAGGCCGATGCCATATCACTCGGCCGCGGCGCGCTGACCCATGCAGACTGGCCAGCGCGGGTGCTGCATGGTGCGGCACTTGATGAATTTGACCGCGAGATACTGTTTCCGATTGCGGATCTTGCGAATGAGGATAAGTACTTGCAAAGAATAGAATCTCTGTCTAAAAAATCGCTTAAGGAGTTAAAGTAAGACTTACACTTTAAATTATGCGGTGCGCTGCCCCGCATAATTTTCCTAAAGGCATACCGCCAGAGCTGGTCATGCACGGCACAGGCCAAGTGTAGAAGATATATGCGTCGAAATCGGCTACAGCTTCGAACGCCTCAACAGCAGCTTGACTTCGCTATCGCCTATCCCAATTACTACGACTTTGACTGGAACGATTGCGGCAAAGTCGGCGACTACCAGGTCGATGGCCGCGACATCGACAACGTCGGTTTCATCAATGTACTGATCGACAAACTCATCAATGACCTCAGCACAGAAAAGACCCGGATATTCGCCATCGAGTATCCGCAGGCGGCTTCATGTTACTACGACTAGCACTGGAATCCCTAACCCGCTACCGTGCCCTGGTGGCATTATTCGCAAGCTTGCAAGTACCCTAGCTTCAGTTGCAGGTCAACACCTCGATCATGAACAGTACCAAAGTTCCGTTGGTGTCATGCAATGGCGATAGGCACGGCTTGCTGACGCCGCGCTCTGCTTCTTCGCGCAGCCATCGTATGGCATGGTAGAAGCCTTGTACGACGTTTTCTTTTGCGCGCTCAACTTCGCCACGGCGTGCAAATCCACCTTCGCCTAGCAGGCCTTTGAAGGTGGTGGCGTTTTCCAGTACCTGGTAATTGGCACAGTCGACAAAATCGGCACCGATGCTACTGACCTTGATGTTGCCTTGGTACAGGCTTCTACGCGCCTGACAGTTCGTCGTTGCGTATCACTGCCTTGATGGCATTGTCACCGATGTCCTTGGCAGATGCTTCGACGTGGGGTGGATGCCAGCGGCTCAAATACGTAATCGATATTTATAAATAATTAGCTAATTAGCTAATTGAGGTGTAATATGAAATTATATTGGATACAAAACTAGTTCTTCAAAGGGGAATTGAGATGGAAAATAATACCGTTGCTCATATTGACCTATGGCTAGTTTATGACGGGGAATGCCCAGTTTGTAAAACTTACTGCAAACACATCCGAATTCGAGAAGCCGTAGGTCAATTGCATCTTGTCGATGCGCGCTATCCAAGTGCTTTGCTTAATGAAGTCACCAAAATGGGACTCAATATTGACCAAGGAATGGTCCTTAAATTTAAGGGTGTCATCTATTACGGTGCAGATGCAATTTATGTTCTGACGTCATTGAGTACGCCTTCAGGAATTTTCAACCGCATTAATTATTATTTCTTTAGTTCGAAACTTGGCGCAAAGATCTTCTACCCATTAGGCAAGGCATTTCGAACACTGCTGCTCAAACTGCTCGGCATCCAATACATTGAAAATTTAAAGTTTGCCAGGCCAGAGCAATAATCTCTCAATTGAGAATCATGGTTACAAAACCTTCATTGCAAAGACCTTTATAAAGAGGACGAAATGAATCCCTGGCCATCCAACCTCCATCATCATCGCGCTGGCGCAACCGCAGAAGATTGCACGTCTGTCGGAGAGGGCCGATACTCACCCGCAAAATCGATTCGGTCCTTGCGATGGCAAGTGGCGCAGCGATAGGCCGGGTGCCAAACTTCCAAATGATCTGGTGCCTTGGACTGAGCTTGGAATGATGGATTCAGGACAAGAAAGTCCGCTGCTTCAGTCGAACGCAATGTAATGTGCTGGATAGACAGCTACAATTCGAACGTACCTCAACATGAAAGCAATAATGAAAACTGCCAACCAGAATTTAAGCACTTTAAAAGTCGAAAGGTCGCAGCGATATTTTAATAAGCTGAGTCTATTTTTTTACGACTTCATCTTGTACGGTGTGATTTCCAAATATGCCTGGGGCAGCTCTATCCAGCGTTTGGACGCACATTATAAAAAATACGTCTCTTCCAATCACCTCGAAGTCGGTGTTGGGACTGGGTTTCTATTAAACAGGGTTGTCTTTGATACTGCCAAGCCGAGGCTTGCGCTGATGGATCTCAGCCGTGAGTGTCTGGCAAAAACCAAATTCAAGGTTTCAAGATATGCGCCGGAAACATACATTCAAAATTTGCTGGAGCCCGTCCAGCACAAGATAGCTAAATTTGACTCCATCGCGATCAACTATGTCATGCATTGCGTTCCAGGCAGCTTCAAAGAAAAGGGCATTGCATTCAGCCATCTGCAACCACTTCTCACTGACAATAGCGTGCTGTTTGGAACATCTGTCTTATCTGAAGATGTACATAAAAATTTATTTGCAAAGCCATTCATGTGGCTGATGAATTATCTAGGCGTGTTTAACAACCGCAATGACAATGCTCGCGATCTGAAAGATTTCCTGGAAAAGAATTTTCAAGTGCTTGATTTTGAGGTGGTTGGCGTCACTGCATTTTTCGCCGTTAAAAATAAATAATTCAGTGAATGTACTTCCGGTATTTAACTATCGGGATGATCCACTGGTTTCGAAAGTTCCAGGCGACAGACCTGACATTATCTGAACGCACATATAAATTGATAAGTCCTTAGCCCAGCTTCTCCGCATTGGATTCATACCAGCCTATGCTGATGCCACAAGCAGCCATCTATATTTGACTGTATTTTCAACGGCAAGCGAGTGTCTTGCAGATTAGTGGTGATTCACTCTGAGCCGGCTGCCAGCGACGCCCAGCAGCCGTATCGGGCAATTGCCGCTGCATCACAAGATATCGGCCGACTATTCTTTGCCATCATGGGAAGGTCAAGTCCAAGCCGAACTTCCTTGCAATGACAAAGGTGAACAACCCCAGGCACAGGAGCGATAGCATGAAGATGGTAGCCACCTTGCCACTCGCAAGTAACACCGCGCGCTGCTCCTTCGCGTAGTCCTTTTCTTTCCTCCCTTGATCGTAATGCCACTTGATGGCGAAGAACATGCCCACGCCAAGCACGAGAGCCTTGAACGTAACTAGGACTATAGGAATCCATTCCATCATTTTGAGTATTTCCAGGTTATTACACAACACTAACTATCGTAAAGCCACTAGCTTAAAACCTTGCTTCAGCAGCCAGTTTTTTTGTTCAAACCATTCGCTCAGGCATCAAGGTAAGTAATTTACCGAATGCAGATGAGAGCAGAAAACCTCAACGACTTCCATGTAAGAATAGTGTCGCTGCACGTCCTAATACATACTACTTCAAAGTAATTTCCATATATGAGGACAAATTGTCTCAGTTGAAAAACACACAAGACAAAATTTGCCAACCTAGTTGCCGCGATTAGCCATGAACGATGGGCCACGGTTCTTGCAGATTGCAGATGCCTTGCAAGCGGCCATGGCCGAAGGATCGCTGAAACCGGGTCATCGTCTTCCTTCGCAACTCCAGTTGGCAGCGCAGCTGGACTTGGACCTGGCGACTATCACCTGCGCATATGACGAAGCCAGACGTTGTATTGCAAATGAGAAATTTATAAGTGTTGCATTTTATAATTTCCTGTTTACATACGTTTGTATGTAAAAACCCAAACATGTTAAAATCGCGCGCATTATGACGAGCAATTTCTCTTATAACTTCCCAGCAATTCGAGGGATACAGGCGGGGCATGAGTACTATGTCTCCATGTGTCCTATGCGCTTGTTGACAAAGTTATTCTCTTTTGATGACGAAGAGCTTGTTCCTGAGCTAAGGGCGCAGCGGTCTTTGAATAAAGCGCGCATACCTGAAATGGCTCGTTATATTGTCGAAAATAAAGATAGTTATACATTTTCTGCAATTACCGTTTCTATCGACGGGGAAGTAAAGTTCACCCCAGTTGGCACGCAAGACGTGACAAGTTTCCGTATGGGAGCTTTGACAGTCTCAATGGATGCAAAATTTATTGTTAATGATGGGCAACATCGGCGGGCAGCAATAGAACAGGCGCTACTTACAGCACCAGAGTTGGCTGATGAAACCATTGCAGTAGTTTTTTTCTTGGATAAAGGTTTGGACCGATGTCAGCAAATGTTTGCTGATTTAAATCGTTATGCTGTAAAAACCTCTGCGTCGTTAGGAATACTTTACGACCACAGAAGCATTGCTGCAAATGTCGCTCGTCATCTCAGTTTGACCTCAAAAGTATTTAATAATTTGATAGAGACTGAGCGATCTTCATTGTCAGAACGATCGCGAAAATTATTTACTTTAAGTGCATTGCACTACGCAATTATTGAATTATTACCTGAGAAAGAACTGGAAGACTTTACGGCAGCAACACAAAAATGCCATGAGTACTGGGAAGTAGTTGGTGCGCAAATACCCGAATGGATTTATGTGCGCGAATCCAAAATGACAGCAGGGGAAGTGCGGCGTGATTTTATTCATTCGCATGCGATCGTATTGCAGGCCCTTGGTAGGGTTGGCAGAACTATTTATCAATTGCCGAAATCCGATTTGAACAAATTGTTGACGAAATTAAAGAAAATTGATTGGTCACGTAAGAACGCATTGACTTGGGAAGGTCGTGCAATGATAGGCGGTTCAATGTCAAAATCAGGTCAAAATATAGTATTGACCACAAACGAAATCAAACGAGTATTAGGTTTGAAGCTAACGCCTGAAGAACAAATTGCTGAAGAGGCATTGCAGGCACGTAGCCCAAATAAAGTAGTAAGGAAAAATAAAAAGTGATAACTTCAGTTGAAGTAATTTCAAAAGAAATTCAAGAGTTATATCTTTCGGATAGCATCCCTTGGATTATCGGATATAGCGGTGGTAAGGATTCCACTGCTTCACTGCAGCTTATTTGGAACGCAGTCGCTGCTTTACCAAAAGAAAAGCGCAGCAAAGATATACACGTTATTAGCACTGATACATTGGTAGAAAATCCGGTCATAGCAACGTGGGTGATCAATTCGCTAGAGTGTATTAATCGCGCCGCCCAAGTACAGGGCTTGCCCATTGAAGCACATCGGCTTGAGCCATCAATTGAAAACCGATTTTGGGTCAATCTTATCGGGAAAGGTTATCCTGCACCTCGGAATCGTTTTAGGTGGTGTACGGACCGTTTGAAAATCAGTGCTTCTACACAATTCATTCATGATTTGTCTGAAAATCGTGGCGAAGCAATTCTTGTACTTGGACAAAGACGCGGTGAGAGTCAAGCGCGTGACAAAGTGATGGATCATTACGAAGGCAGTACTCGCGATAGATTGAGTCGCAACAAAGATCCAAAATTATCGAGGGTCTGGGTTTATCTTCCCATTGAAACCTGGTCTAGCGATAACGTATGGGAATACATCATTACTGAACCAAACCCTTGGGGCGTGGACAATCAAGAGTTGTTCAGCATATATCGCGGCGCAACGCCTGATGCAGAATGTCCCATCGTCGTAGATAAATCGACGCCGAGCTGCGGTGATAGTAGATTTGGTTGTTATGTCTGCACAATGGTATCGCAAGACAAGTCTATGCAAGCAATGGTACAGAACGACGAGCAAAAGCGTTGGATGCAACCTATTCTTGATTTTCGTAATGTCAATTTATCGACTGATGATAGGCATTTGCGTGACTTCAGGCGCATGAATGGTAGGTTGCAAGTAAATAACGGCAGGCTCGTACATGGTCCATATTTACAAAGTCATCGAGAGAAAATATTACGAGAGCTTTTGGCTACTCAGAAAGTAATTCAGGAAGCGGCGAAGGTAGCTAACTACCGTTCAATAGAATTAATTTCGATTGATGAGCTGGATGAAATTCGCCGGATTTGGTTAGAAAATAAAGGCGAAATAGAAGACATAGTCCCCAAGGTTTATGAGGAAATTTTTTCGCTTACTTATCCAGGGAAAAAAATTGAACCAGTACCGTTAGAGCGTGAAGATCTTGAACTATTAAAATCAATTAGCCAAGATGTAGACCCGCAGGCCGCAGAGGAATTGTATCGCTTGACACGCTCGCTTTTGGCAGTGCAATTTCAAACTCAGCAATCAAATAAGCGCTCAATCCATCTAGACAAATTGGAGCAGGTCCTTCAATTTCATTCCTTTAAGAATGAAGAAGACGCACTGCATTTTGCACTTGAAACTGAAAAATTGAAATTAAATAATCCTCGCAACGAATCATTGATAGAAGATGATGAGCATGACTCCTTGTTGCCGGATTAAGTACGAATATGGCAAAAATAACTTTTACAAAAATCTCCATTGAAAACCTGGGGCCATTTCGTGAGCGTCAAACTCTGAATCTAAATGTTGCGACAAACAAACCAGTAGTATTGATCAAAGCATTAAATGGTAGTGGCAAAACAACATTACTCACTGCATTGCAAATAAGCCTATACGGATATAAAGCAATTAATGCATTTCGTCGCTCTGAATACGAACAATTGATCGTCAGTCTTCAGCGAAAAGATGCGATAGGTAGTTCAGTAATTGAGGTTACGTTGGATATTGAGATTGGTAGCAAAATACAATCAGTAACACTCAGGCGCGAATGGACATTTCGCGGTAAGAATCTTATCGAAGATTTTACAGTCTTAAGTGATGGCATCAAAGATTTGGACTTTGCTGAGTCTTGGGACGATTTTATCAACAGCATTCTTCCGGTGGAACTTGTCCATCTCTTTTTGTTTGATGGCGAGAAGATTGAAGCTTTGGCCAATCCAGAGCGTTTGCCCGAGTTGTTGCGCCGTGCCACAGAGGTGTTTTTAGGTTTGGGTGGTATCGATACTTTGTCTAATGATCTTAAAGCAGTTGAACGTCGTGCAAATAGAAAAAGTGAAGATGCTCCGATTGATAATGATGAATCTAGTGTCCAGCTAAGTAATTTTCAAGATCAGCTAGAGGAACTTGAAAAACGCATTGCGATCTTAGTGCAGCAACAGGGGGATTTAAAAAATGCTGTTGAGCACGCCCAAAGTGAATTGGATAAGTTCACTGCACGTGCACAACGTCAAGGCTTGGCAGCATATCAGCAGGCTGCTGAACTAAAAGGTTCTTTGGAGTCTGCTGACAAACAGCATAAAGCAGCTCGTGCAGCTTTAGTTGATGCTGTTAGCGATCCGCTTCTCCCATTGATATGGTTAGGTCCTCTTTGGGATCAATACAAAACCCAGTGGGAGCAAGATAGTAATGCGCAGAATGCAGCCCTGTTAATAGCAGAATTCCAAAAGCGGGATAAAAGAATTCTCTCAGTATTAAGACGTGCACTGCCTGATCAAGAAAAGGCTTTAAGTCAGATACTTAAATCTGACCTGAATCAATATAAGCATGAACATCAAAGTACTGTTTTATTATTGCCTGGTGCAGATCCTGAAGAAATTCAAACCCGCCTTGATAGCTCTATAGCTGACGTAAATGACCGAGTAAAATCATTTAAGAAATTGAGTAATTTACTTGAAAGAGCAGATAAATCTGTGAGTGAGGTTCCTGCTGAAGCGCAATTGAGTGAAATATTTGAGGAATTGCAATCACGCTCAAAAGCTGTAGTTAATCTTGAGTCCCAATATCATTTGATTAGTGAAAAACTGAATCATGAGAGAGCGAGCCAAGCATTGTTAGAGAGTCGAGTAAATAGTTTACTACAACAAGTCGGAGAAAAATTTTCTGAGCGCACTTTGGAAATTAAGGGGCTACAAGCTGCAAATCGCGCAAAGCAAGTATTGAATCTTTTCAGAGAGCGATTGTTAGCCTCTAAGGCAAATTGGTTGTCCGAAATGATAACTACTGAGTTTAGTGGACTTTTGCGAAAACGTAAATTTATTGCCAAAGTTGTTGTTGATCCTACGACTTATGCTGTTTCAATTGAAGATAAAACAGGACATGCATTGCCGATGGAACGTCTTTCTGCTGGCGAACGACAAATCCTAGCAATTGCCGTTTTGAGTGCGCTCATACGTGAACGTAAGGGAACATTTCCTGTAGTTGTTGACACACCTTTAGCACGACTCGATAAGAAGCATCGCGAATCCTTAATAAGCAATTTCTTTTCAAAAATATCGCATCAAGTGATGGTTCTTTCAACTGATGAGGAGGTTGATGGAGACGCATACGAAGCCCTTTTGCCGTATGTGAGTCAAGAATATGACCTGGCATTTAATGATGACAGTCGGAGTAGTTTTGCTCGTATCAAGAACCAAAAGGTCGGAGTTGCAATATGATTGATAGGCTAAGGATTAGCGCTGCTGGAAAAAATCAGTTAATTTCTTTGAAGAGAAAAACTGGAATTGAACATTACAATGTCTTGTGTCGATATGCATTGTGCTTGTCGCTAGCGAACCCAAGCTCACCACCGAATGAAAATTACAATTATAGCGGGGGAATTGATATTGATTGGAGAACATTGACTGGTGGTAACGAGGCGTTGTATACGAACTTGCTATTATTAAGAATTAGCAACGATAATGTACTAATTAACGAAGAAGGATTGCGTCAAATTTTGGCAAGTCACATACATAGAGGGCTGTCGTATTTGTCGAGCAGAAATGATAGGGACTTACTTTTGGGGCTAGCAGGCAAATTTTAAAAAAATTGACCGTTACTAAGCGAAATAAATAAATGATATTGGCAGAACAGCCTAAACCGAAACTATTAAACTAAACATTGCTAGGTAAAGTAATGTAAGTGGCAAGTGCAGTATTTGAACTTAATAAACTAGATATTTCAAATGATGCTCCGATCTCGAAATTATTTGGCAGATTAACCCATCTGGTACCATTTTCAAGAGCTTTAACGGCATTCGAAATTTTTTGATGTAATACTCCTGCATCACTTTCAAAATGCCCGAAGGTCCCGTGCCCAAGTAAGCAATCATTACGCGCTCTATTCAGAGCAAAAAATTCGTTGATTATATTCCTTTCAATAACATATAAACTATTAGAACTTAAAAGCTCAAGTGAGGATTTTAGGTATATTTTTTCTTTAGCATAATCACCTTGAGTATATTTGAATCCTTCTTTTGTTGAGGTAATCAGATTTTCTCGGCAACAGATACTCTGTATTAACAAATCACATGCCCGATGTAAAAGCATAATTGAGACAGTAGCATTTTTCTTTTGTAATTCTATTCGAGATAACCAAAGACAATATCCTGAGTATTCATATAGTAAGTCTTCGTCCGACAAACTTTGATCTAGACTTATCTTCGCAAGGCATTCGTGAATAGGATTTAGAAATTTCCTGACCTTTGTTGTTTGAAGACTCTCAATTTGTTTTTTTAAAATTAAAATAGATTTACTAATCGGATCTGACAGCGGAGCTTTTACTGGTACCGTAAATAAGTGCAATTCTTGCATTGGTAGCAAAATATTTAAATAGTATTTGCGAACAAAATCTAATCCGAGCCTCGCGTCGGAATATGCGGGTGGTAAGCAATCATGAAGACATTTTAATTTTTTGTCGATTGCTTCAAGTTTATTCCAGTTTCCTATTTCTGATCTAAGAGTGCTCAAGCCTTGAATCGCATGTTGAAAATTTGTTTGGTTCGTCTCCCATCCAGACACGTGGAAATGTTTTGTATTTGTTTTTTCTAAGTAAAACGCAGCGCCAAAAAAGGCAAGCAACCAAAGATCATCGTTGACAATCTGGTTTTTTATAGTAAAACAAAAATCTGGAATTTCGGGAAGTTCGCTCTTATATTCTCTTAATGTTTCCAAGTCCTCTTCTTTGACAAAAAGAAGCGTTGTATTTGCGCTGAACGTACCGTCAAAGATTGAAAGATGAATACTTTTCTTAGACATAAATTATTCAAGTAATTAGGTATTAGCCGTGGAAAGAGCCGCATATAATGACTTGCTTGCTTCATCGAATTTAATTCTGGCTAAGGCAGATATTTTTTCTTCAAAAGCTATTTTTTTCTTCGCATCTGCTTCTAGTTCTATTAATTGATCCATGTCCTCTCGACTTAAGTCACGATAGCGCCAATTTCTTTTTATATCTCCCTCGGCCGCTTCCAAATACAATTCCAAGTATTCATCTGCATTTTCTTCCCCGAGTTTCAGAAGTGTACTTTCCAAACTGGCTAACTCAATTTCTGTGACATTTTTTTGAATGAAATCAGCGATTTCTTTTCTAACGTTTGTGCTCATCAGAGTGGCGAGAAGTAAATGAATCCAAGCTTTTCTTGATGTTTCATTCTGTACTATTCTTTGTCCCTCGAATATTAGGGCTTGAGTATATAAATTTGATGGCTCGCAAAATCGTGCCCCTTTTTTAAAGCAAAGTACTTCAAGACCAGCAATTAATGATTGTGCTGATATTTTCGCGGGTAATTTATACTTGCTTAATGAAGTCGCATATTCAGCCCAACTGCGCATTAAACCTTGCTGAAAAATTAATTTAAAATATATAGCGTCATCAAGGTCGTCACCTTTTATAGCTGACTCAAATTCAATTTCTGCATCTCTTGGTGCTTGTTGATCACCTTTTGTGCACCTACGATACTTATAAAGTACCTCGTTTAAATAATAGTTAATTCCGACGATGCCTTTTTGTTCTTGTTCCGTAAAGTCGAACAGTTTTTTGGTAAAGGATGCTATGAGTTCTTTATAGGGACGAGGCTCTCTAAGTAGTACGTCAAGTGGTTCGACAATTCGTGTTTCAACACGAGATTTTAGCAATGAAAATTGCTCAGTTGAAAAAGTGGAATTATCAAGTTGATCATATCCTACTGCATCTTTTGAACCGACTAATTGATCTTTTATTTCTGTCAGTTGGAGTAAAGAATGCATGTAGCCTTTGCGACTGTCACTAAATAAATACTTCGTAATACAATCAGCAATTACGGAGACCGTAGTGACCGAATATTTCTTTTGTCTTTGATATGCTGATCGACTTTCTCTTGTATTCCATTCAAGAAGTGGGAGGGCACAACGACCAGGGATTAGTTCTTCCCGTTTCCATTTATTGGCGAGAGTGCGAACTATATGAGAGGAAAGCTTTTTGTCGTCCAGTAAGACAATGAAATGCCCACTGACATCTTTTTGTTTGGAGTTGATGGTGACGAATAATTCTCTTAAATCACTATTTGTCGATGCATTGTGCGAGAGATCTCGGCGAGTAAAGAATATACAAACTGGAACTTCAATGTTTTCAATATGTTTCCGTTGGACAGGATTTGAAGCCATTCTTCTGAGCGCTTCAAACCGATGTTGTCCATCAATTACTACTAACTTAACGGCATCTGGATTGATTTTTATTGCTGCGAAAGGAATTCGATAACGAACGTTATCATCAACTTTGATCTTGTGCGGCGTGGCATTATTTGAGAGATTAAGATGCAATTGAAAGCTAGCTTTCCCAAACGTAATAATTAATTTGTTATTTTCAATAGTAGTGACAGGCTGATGTACTACAGCAGCGGGTTCATCAGTTTTTGAAGGTACTAAAGATATTAACAAAGGAGGGAAAAATTTAACCCCTTTATCGCTACTCTCTAAATATTGTGCGATCAGTTCATCATCAACACGTTTGTAATCAATATCGCGCTGAATGATTTCTTCGAAGGTTACGTTGTCGAATTCTGTTATATCAGCGGCTGTTTTAATACTTTGAAGATCACTGACTGGAATATTTGTCATTAAGTATTCTAAATCTTCACTAGATTCTGGCGTGAATGTTCCATACACGCCGTAATACTCTTTACTAAATATGTTTCCAGAGTAAAAGCTGTCTAAGTTATCCATTTTATTCCTTGATATTTAAAGGGCTTCATTCATACATTCAAAATTTTACTTAAATCTCAGGCTTAATAATTGAAATCGTTCGTCCTATGATTTTTCATTCTTTTGAAAATTCGATTCTTAACAATCTTAGATTGTGCATTTTTAATGCAAGCGCTTATCTTATTATTTGCTGATAAAAAGCTCGTTTTTCTAAATAAAAAATAGCTGATTTTTCGAATTGGAATTTAGTCGGAATTCCCTGGCGTGATTCCATGTCATCGCACATCATTGCGGTGCGGACCTGACCGACGATGATGGCATTTTCGATTAGTACTTTGAGCAGGTTGTGGCCTGTGGGGACGTGGTGGGCTCCCAGAACATTTTACTCAGGCCTTTTAAGAGTTGCTTGCTGAAGGCTCGGTTGCCTTCGTCACGCAGCCAAAACATATGCATGACTGGATAAAATCGTGGTTTCCGAGGTCTGTATTTTTACTTTTGTGACTACAGGATTGATTAGCGCTTAGCATTAAATCTGGCTGCAATCTCTTGCTTACTCTTCCGCAGCAAGACGATTTCTGATGGTGTTAACATCCTCGGTCCGCGTAAGGTACCTTGCTTCTGATTGAGTAAGGCAGTCGAAACCGTGACTGAATTTGTCTCGCCACCAGTCTTCAAAGTCTTTTCCATGTTTTGCCCTCAATTCTGCCAATTGCTCTTGCGTTGGTGTAAGTATAGCTGAATACGGTTTCCCAGTTAATACGGTTGCTCCGATTACTATGCCGCCTTCTGCTTCTATGAATCCCTTCATATTCGCAAGCGTACCGCCTTGACCTATGAAGTCATCGACGAGTACGTAATTAGCACCTTTAATAACAGTACCGTCAAAAATTGCTTGCCTGGCCATACGAGCAAAACCATTTGCGCCAGTATGTCCGACGACATTAATCTGTACTACGCTGCCGTCAGTAGGTATGCCTAATCTTCGCCCAAGTTCATCGGCAAATGCTTCTGGTATAGCGTTGACACCATCCTTTTCAAATGCATGCGCTGAGACAAGGATGGCTTGACGTCCCTGAATCAATTCTTTCAGCTCTGTTACTGCCTGCTCAGAAGTGGTTTCCTTGACTAAGGTAAACGCGGCATCTGCGTCCCCTGCTTTAGCTTCTTGATAATGGGGATGCTTTTTTACTAGTGACTCTTCTGTGTGCAGAATCACTGATGGAAAATTTTGCCATGGAGTACGGATTGGTATATTCGCATTCATAGCATTAATGTAATTTATCTAATATGATTAGGAAAGCTGTTTAGTGGATAAACGCAAAAAAGGCCAATCAAGAATGATTGGCCTTTTCGTTTTACTGTACAGACATCTCGGAGGCATCCAAAGTTAGTGCAATCACAAAGCTCGATAAATAAAGGCTCAGCGCTGATTGCAAAATTTTGGACGGGTGGTAATTGTAGTCGAAGTTATTGCAATCCGCCTCTTTTCGAGTCGGAGTTAGTGCAATCAATATTTTTGGTTAAATTAATTGCAATTTAGCAATATTTGAACTTTGATGATCTTGCCCCTACAAGGCCAAGATCCAGTGATGCCGTTCAGCAGCTTAGATTGGTAAACTCTACAGCCAGGGCGTAATTGGTTGGGAGGGTATTATGGAAAATCGAGCCTGTCTCGGATGCGGCCAACTTTTCTGCCCCCGCCCGCAGAACCCCACCCAAACCTACTGTACCAAAAAGGCATGTCAGCAAGCCCGACGAAGGCTATGGCAGCAGTTCAAGCGTGACACCGACTCCGACTATGTCGACAATCAGGCACGCGCCCAACAGGCCTGGCTGGAGCGAAATCCAGACTATTGGAAGCATTATCGTAGCGCCCATCCCCAATATGTAGAAGACAATCGCGCTAAACAACTTGTCCGTAATTATCAAAACCGCTCCTGCCTGATTGCAAAGATGGACGCGTCAAATCCACCAAACCCAGGGCTAAACGGCTTTTATCAGTTGATCCTTCTACCCAATCCGTTGATTGCAAAGAAGAACGCGTGGACTGTCTACCTCTCCCTCATATCTTCAGAAAAATCAAGACTGGCATCCTATGCAGAAGCAATGCTGGTTGCCACGCCAGTTGATCTGCTGGTCGATGGCAAGAAACCTCAGAAACTAACAGGCGTAACCAAAGAACAGGTCGCAAAAATGAAAAGAGAAATGGGAACGCCTATCGGTCTTACACTCTTTGAAATGACTGAGTCAACTACCATGCGATATATGAACGGTAAATATGTACGGGAAAATGAACATACACCTCCCAAATTTTCTCGAACGAATATAAATAGCTGGACATCTATTCAAGAAATCCCAAGCGGTCGCCTAGGTCTTCAAGCTTATACATCTTATTACGATGCCGAATGGAGTCAGCAATGGAAAGAAGCACACGTCGGTGATTTTCTAAAAAAAATTCCTGACCTTGTTCGTGAATTGGTAGCCTGTTCCGACGAAGCTGAGAGAACAAGATCGAAGGGCAAAGAGAATGCCGTTGCTGCCGATCTACGCTTTAAGGCCATGTCCGAAAAATTAACCAAGGAGCAGGATGAGAGCCGCCGAGCCAAGGCATTTGTAGAAAGTCTAGCGCCGGACTGTGTTGCGAGAGATGCCCAGTCGTCTGGCGATCTCGCGTAATGGGATCTGGTCACGAATGTGCCAGCGTCGAATAATACCTAGTAATGCCACGTCAATCACTCCTGCTTCATACTCATCAAGATAAGTAGGATTGTGTGCTAAACGTGGGTCACAATAGATGCAAATTATCCAGCAAAGTGGGAGGTGGGGTTAATTTCAGTGCAAATCAACACCAAATTCATTTCTTAAGGTGGGCAAGTTGGTATTTGAGCCCGAAGAAGTAGGTTTTATTTTTTAATTTGGGGTCTTCCAGTCAAAACAGATATGGGCCACTAAATCTATTCAGATTTTTCACTAGCCATCTTCAGCAACTCCAATTGCGCAGGCAGGCAGATGGTTTGCAAATCATATTTCTCAAGTATCGTCTGTCTGGCATTGTGGCGCAGGTAATCAAATGCTTTGCGGTCTTTCAAGACATCCACCACACGCTGAGCAATTTCCCCAATCGAAAAAATATTCACCAGCAAACCATTTTCACCATCAGTAATGACTTCTTGAACCGGTTGCGTGCTTGATCCCACAATGATGCAACCCGCCGACATCGCCTCCAGCATCGACCAAGACAGCACAAACGGATAAGTCAGGTACACATGCACGGTTGAAATTTGTAAAATACGGATAAACGCCGAATACGGCACCTTGCCCAGGAAATGTATGCGGCTCAGATCAAGCGTATTACCCAATTCCTGCAACATCTGTTCCCGGAAAGACTGCCCAGTGCTCAGTTTTGGTCCATAACTGGTGTCGTCCCCACCCACAATCAGAACACGCGCTTTCGGGCGTTGCGACAGTATGGCTGGCAAGCTACGCATAAAGCTTGGAAAACCGCGGTAAGGTTCCAGGTTACGCGCCACATACGTCACGACTTCATCATCCAGTGATAGTTCGATATCCGTACCAGGTATGGAAAACCGGGCTGCGCTATTTGGTGCCGCAATTTGCGTATCAATACCTTCATGCACCACATGCAATTTGTGCTGGTACTCTTTTGGGTAAAGCGACTTTTGCCATTGGGTAGGGCATTGACCATATTCTGCCGCATCCAGAGCCAGCAAATTACCGAAGTTCTTTGTGCGCAGGCGAGGTCCCGTATCAAATATCAATGGCGGGCCTGGCTCGAAACCCACATCCGCACCCTTCAGCCGGTAGAAAAACTCAAAATAGCCAATCAGGGGCGTATCAGGAAACACTTCTTTCAGATACCACAACTCACCCCAGCCATTGTGTGCCAGCATCACGTCTGGCACAAAACCAGATTCTTTCAGCGACAGCGCTACACGTGCCACATTCTGTGCATTTAATACACCCGCTTCTGTTTCTTGCAAGTAATGATGCACACCGGGCGTGATCTCCCGCTGAGGTTTATAAACAAACTTGTGCACCCCCGGCAAATTGGCATCGGTACGCTGAGTAATAAATGCCACTTCATTGCCTGGTGTTGCGCCCAAGTGGCGTGCCAGATGCAGATATTGGCCTGGGAAATTTTGATGGACGAATAAGACTTTCATGGGGTCAGCACTGTACACGATTCAGGCAAAATCGAGAATGGGCTTTTATGCACATTGCCCTGTGGGAATTTATTATTTTACAACAATATTAAAAAATGTGTCATAATGCGCCCGCGCGAACATGTGCGACCATTGATAGTCTGTCGACAAGATATCAATGCAGTGTTTTAAAACCAATTGGATAGCAATACTTATTTGAAAGATCGCGTGCATGCGATGCATTAAGCTGGCAGTAGTTGTATCCCGCTGCCCCCAGTACACCCCTCTATTTCCCTGCGGCAAATACACCGGGCCAAACGAACAATTGTTCTCCCTGCGTGTCGTCCCATTGAAGTCTCACCTGAATGATCTTCCCTGATGTTCGGTAATTTTTTACGTACCTTGTTTGCGTTCAAGCAGCATGACAATGCCCAAAGTTTAGGGCGTCAAACCTTTTCTGTGGAGGATGTGGTTTGGGCAATGGGCAGCTTCTGCGCATTGAACCGCAAGCCTTTTGACAGCAATCTGCTGATACGCCAGTTTCCGCCACCTTATATCGGAGACTTCTTCATCCATGCAGGCCGCGCCCTGGGTTTCAAGATCAAGCGCAAGGATTGTCGTAGTGACGCCATTGGCAGCTTGAACTTGCCTTGCTTGGCGATTTTGCATTCCAGAACCATCGACCTTGCCATCAAAGATGGTAGCGACCCGAGCACGTCCACGCCCACGAACCCGACCAGCCCCGCAGTACGCCCGGCAATCATCGTGCAGTTCAATGCAGAACAAGTGGTACTGTTTGAAGCAGGCAGCAATGTCCCTAAAACCCTTACGCATGCAGAATTTAACCGTGACTATACCGGCACCGTATTCCAGCTCGCACCTGAAGCACAAGCCATCAATGACCCCGATGCCACCAAAGACGCGGGCAGGCTATTTGGCTTCAAATGGTTCATCCCTGAGCTGCTAAAACACAGGCGCGTCTGGCGTGATGTATTGATCGCCTCACTGATCATTCAGCTGTTGGCACTGGGCACACCTCTGTTCACCCAGGTCGTCATTGACAAGGTCGTTGTGCATCGTACAGAAAGCACTCTCATCGTCATTGGCATTGGCCTGTTCGTTTTCATGCTGTTTTCGGCTTTGTTGTCCTGGGTACGTCAATACCTGGTTTTGCATACCGGTAACCGGGTTGATGCTGTTCTGGGCAGTGCCGTCTTTGATCATTTGTTCAAGCTGCCGCCACGCTATTTTGAACACCGGCCCACCGGTGTCATTGCCGCTCGCCTGCATGGGGTAGAAACCATCCGTGAATTTGTGGCCAGTGCTGCCGTCACCCTGATACTCGATCTCCCTTTCTTGCTCATCTTTGTTGGCATCATGTTCTATTACAACGTCACGCTGACTTTGCTAGCCTTGTCATTAATAGGTGCCATCGTCTTGCTCAGCCTGGTGATGGCACCGATATTCAGGGACAGGCTGAACCAGCAATTCCTGCTCAGCGCACGTAACCAGGCTTTTGTGACCGAATACGTTTCTGGCCTGGAAACAGTCAAAAGCCTGCAGATGGAAGCCCAGCTCAGCACACGCTATGGCGATTACCTGGCAGATTACTTGCAAGCCGGTTTCGCCATGAAGCAAATCGCCAATACCTACAACGTTGCCGCCAATGGGTTGGAACAGTTGATGTCCTTGCTGGTCTTGGTCGTGGGTGCCTATACCGTTATGAACGACAGCACCTTCACCATTGGCATGCTGATTGCCTTCCAGATGTTTGCCGGGCGTGTTTCTCAACCCATGCTGCGCATCGTTGGGTTGTGGCAGCAATTCCAGCAAGCCAATATGTCAGTCCAGCGCCTGGGCGACATCATGAATGCACCGATGGAACCCTATTCGATCTTGCCCAACCGCCTGCGTGAAAGTCAGGGTAGTATCGCCATCGAAAACCTTAGCTTCCGCTATGGCGATAATTTGCCTTTCCTGTACCAGGGCTTTGGCATGCGAGTAGAACCCGGCAAGGTCATCGCCATCATGGGGCCATCCGGCTCTGGCAAAAGCACTCTGGCAAAACTACTGCAAGGCTTTTATGTACCTGTAGAAGGTCAGATCAAGATCGATGGTAACGATATTCGTCATCTGTCAGCCAACGAACTGCGTAATTACTTTGGCGTCGTGCCACAAGAAACTGTGCTGTTCTCAGGCACCATCTACGACAACCTATTAATGGCCAACCCACATGCCACGTTTGAGCAAGCTGCACACGCCTGCCGTATGGCAGAGATGCACGACGTCATTGAAAGCCTGCCACAAGGCTATCAGACAGAAATCGGTGAGCGCGGCGTCGGTTTGTCGGGCGGACAAAAGCAACGCATGGCGATTGCCCGCGCCTTGTTAAAGCAACCGAAGATTCTGGTGTTTGATGAAGCGACCAGCAGCCTGGATGCAGAAACGGCAGAACACTTTGCTGCGACGATTAATCAGTTAAAAGGACAAGTGACCATGCTGTTTATTACGCATGCGTTGCCTAAGAATTTATTGGTGGATGAGGTGGTGAAGATAGGTCGGCACCAGGAATGACATAGTTAAAGGTAGAAAGTGCCTGTATTGCTTGTATTGAAATTCGGTGTATTTAACAGAAGTATTGAGCGAAAAGAAGAACGCTTAAATTTACTTACTATCAACGGTTTTTAAAATTGTATTGGGGATTACAAATGAAATTAATCATACCTCGTCTTTGCATTGCGCTTAGCGTATCTCTTGGATTTACTAGTTTCGACTGCAATGCGCAAACGGACTCGAAAAATAGGCCAGATATTAAACTTGAGAACAAGGCGCCCACGATTGCTCCGGGCACCTTGAGCTTGATCGCTGGCAGTACGGAGGGCCCTGGTTGGGCAGATGGTGTCGGTCTGCAAGCACAATTTAGCCGATCGACTTTAAACGACTTTGGTGTCAATAGTAAAGGTCTGGTTATCGATTCGTCTGGCAATCTGTATATCGCTGATACAGGAAATCACATCATAAGAAAGATGACCCCGCAAGGCGTTGTCACCACCATCGCTGGCAAGGCTGGGCAAGCAGGCAGTACCGATGGAATGAACTCAACGGCCCGCTTCAAATTTCCATCTGGCTTGGCAATTGACGCCAAAAATAATCTTTACGTTGCCGATGTCGCCAATTCTACGATCCGTAAAATTAGCCCGGAAGGCCAGGTCTCTACCGTGGCAGGGTCTCCCGGTCAATTTGCCTGGGCCGATGGACAAGGTGCTAGCGCCAGATTCAATCGCCCTATGGGTATAACGGCCAACGCTGCAGGTGAGCTATTTGTCACCGATATGATTAATTACTGCATACGCAAAATTAGTCCGAATGGTGTGGTCAGCACTATTGCAGGTCAGCCGGGAAAACAAGGCTTGAGGGATGGCACTGGTACCCAGGCTCAATTTGGTGTAGCCAAGGATATTGCCGTTGATGCAGATGGCGTACTTTATGTAGCAGACGAATCTAATAACGCAATAAGAAAAATTTCCAATAATGGTGTGGTATCTACCTTAAGCCTGATAGTTGAGCCAGCTAGATTTAATGAAGACGAAGTGGCTAGCTTGAAAGAACCTGACGGGCTTGCCATTGACAGCGCAGGAAATTTGTATGTGACACAAGGTGCAATCATACGAGTGATTGATAAAAATGGCAAAGCAAGCGTTATTGCTGGTCACCATAAAGCTGGGCATCTGGATGGACGTGGTTCTGATGCCATATTTAGAGCAATGGGTAAACCTGCTTTGGATGCTGCGGGAAATATCTATGTCGCCGATGATAATTTCATCCGAAGAATTAATAAACAAGGCGACGTTAGCACGATAGCCGGTCAGAAGTTGACAGGCGGATACGTTGATGGCCCTGGTGCAGATGCACGTTTCGATTTGCCGTTCGCTTTAGTCGCAGATAAACAGGGTAATTTGTATGTATCTGATCATGGAAATAATGTGATTCGTAAAATTAGCCCGATCGGTGTCGTCAGTACCGTCGCTGGCATGCCAGGACCATCTGGTCAAGGTCACCAAGATGGTGAGGCAAGGTCGGCTAAATTTAAGGGAGTAAGTAATTTAGCCCTAGATGATCGAGGCAGTCTCTATGTAGTTGAAATTGACAATCGCGATATACGAAAATTAGATTCTAAAGGCAAGGTAAGTACTGTTGTTAGCGCCCCCAAAGAAGATTTTTTTATTGATGGTGTACAACAAGTAGACAATAATTTTTCCCCTGATCGTATCGCTATAAACTCGGCGGGGAAAATATTCTTTAGTTCTCGCGATGTCTTGTATCAGCTAAATGCTAAAGGCCAAGCGACTGTCTTCGCAGGTAATAGGGCGTACCGTAGAAAAGATGGCATTGGCGAGGACGCTGTGTTCTTATCCATGACGAATATAGCGTTCGACTACAAGGGGAATATGGTTGTTTTTGATGATCAAGTGCTCCGAAAAATTAGCCCCACAGCAAACGTTACCAGTTGGGGTGAGTATGGGGAAGAATTTATAGTTCAGAAAGATTATAAATTTTTGTATTACCCCAAAGACATAGTAATAGACAAAAATGACGATATCTATTTTACGTTTGATTCAACAATACGTAAAAGAACTGCCAGCGATACTGTTACGACGTTGGCTGGCATTGCCCATGCGCATGGTACGCAATTAGGTTTAATTGGTAGCCTGTACGATCCCAGTAGTCTTGTCAGATTAGGGCCGAAAACATTTGCCGTCATTTCAGGAAATGCCGTTCTCAAATTGCAGCTTCCTTAAAGCAACAGAAATGACTCTGACCAAGAGATCGTTTGTAAAACCCCACCACTAGGTTTATTTAATAAACGTAACGACGGTGGGGAATGAGATATTAATTTAGAGAACGAAGGTTCTCATTAGAAAGAGAAACATGGCATTAAAACTCAAGGGTGACACTCTTGTATTTAGTCTAGGCGATTACAAAATTAGTGTTGTTGTTAAGGGGGATAAGCAAGGAAAAGTTAGCATTGCCGGCCCAGGCAATACATCTGCAAGCTATGACATCACTACTAAAACGACAACCACAAATACCGGTCCAGTCCATATGGAATGGGCGAAAAAAGGGACAACGACCATTACTTATGGAATGTCCTCCGTCGCGATTAAATATGATATTGCCGGCGAGCATCAAGGGCGAATTAGTACCTTAGATTTTAGTTTTGGTCCAAATAATGCAAACTCGGGAAAACTAAACCTGGTGCCGAATTGGTTGGACGGTGGCGGCCTAACGTTTACTGGCATTTCAACGGTTACGATTTTAGGCAAACAGTTTTTTAGCCGGCCTTTAAGTGGCGACTTATCGACACCATTAAAATTAGCAAATATAGTTGGTTTGAATGCGGGCAAAACAATAACTATCGCCAATCAGAATATAGTGAATGCTATCGATGCGCAAACTGGCGCTGCGATAGAAGACAAAACGGCAGTAGTTTATGGCGCACAGTCCAATTTTTTTAATGGGCCTCCACGTAATGGTAAAACATTGGCTCAAAACAATGCTGACTACCAGAAAATTACGGATCAAATTGAATCGGAGTTTCAATTAGCCAATAACGACACCTCCAATTCTGTGCGCAACAGTGGAAATGTAATTGTAGATCCCAATTCTGGCGTTACCAGAACCAATAGTGGCCCTGGCGATGATTTCTCTGTAGCAAATCAAGGCGAAGACATCGTCTTTACAAACGACACCACAAAGCAATTATTTGGTGGTTCTGGAAATCAGAGATTTGTAGCTAGCCCTGGTTCCACTCTTAAATTTCTTTATAAAGGGGGATCAGATACTCCTGAAATCGACACGATTGACCCTAACGGGTGTGATGCTGCAAAATCAACTCTCTCCTATGCGACCAGCAGTGGTGAGAAACAACTCACTGGACCAGGCGAGGATTCAAAGCTGACTTATCCAGACAATGGCTTACTTTGGACTGCAACAGATGGCACAGAATATAAATATGAGCCATTGAACGGTAAATCAAATTTGGCTGGCGATGCGATAGGTACTTTGACTATCAGCAAAGGTGTTCTTGGTACCAATGGTGGCAAGATGATTGTCAATAACTTCAACCTTACCACTGCCACGCAGGATTCCAAAGGCTATCTGGGAATCAAGATCATTGGCCGAGCTGCGATTGAACCGAAAACTGGACCAAACCCATTTATTTCCGGCGATCAAATTAAGGATGTGAGTTCTAACGCCGGCGGGCCTAACCAGACGTTTACAATATTTACTGCGGTAACGGATAAAACGGCGCAAACAATTAATCTCGTGTTGAGCGGTGCTGACGCTTCACTTTTTAAATTGAGTACGGGTGCAGAACTTTTATCGTTCAGCAATGGCAGCATTAGCGCCACCATTCCAGCAGGATCAAATCAAGTTACGCTTAGCCTGGTTTACACAGGTGATGCCACAAAAAGTCAGTCAGTTCAATTGACTTCAAACATTGTGGGTGGTGAAGGACAGACTACATCGCCAAATAGCAATGTTCTTTCCATTGCGTTCAATGGCACACCTGCACCAGAATTGGTCATGACGCCATTGCAAGGGAATGTAATCAAGCTTGATGGTGTTCATAAATCGTACACTTTTTATGATGTAAATAACTACCCTGATAATGCTAGAGATACGAATTTTTCCGTAGTTACTGATAATGAATCAAATCGTTTTCGGATACGCAATGGCAATGCCAGCCTTACGGGTGGTACAAGCGACGATTTTTTTGTTACCGGGAACGGCAAAAGCACGATAGCGGGAGGCGGTGGCTCTGGTCAGGATTTGTTCTTACTGGGAAATGGAGATAACAAGGTCTTTGCTGGTTCGGTACAAACAGACCTGGCAGCTATGTTAAGCCTGCAAAAAACTGCCGTTGCCACGCATGTGAAAGGTGATTATATCGCTGTGGGTGACGGCAATAACACGATTGTCGGTGGAAATGGCGATGATGACATAAGTGTTGGCACTGGCAATAACGTGATTGTTTGTGGCCCCGGCTCGGTTACCGTAAGTGGTGGGACAGAAACGACTACCTTAGCGGCGAATTGGACGTCAACAATGGTTGGGCACAATATCGTCAATACGAATGTTTCAGGGCAAGTTAGTCCACCGTTTAATGCACCAGATGGATATCAAGGTAGTACTCTCGTTGAAGACACCGGATCCGGTCAAATAATCGTCCCTGTAGGCTTGGGCAACGACACAATTTTTGGTGGTACAGGAAATAGTTATTATCTGCTTTCAAACGGGAATAATTACTTGGATGCTGGCGGTGGGAATGACCAGATTCAAGCTGGCATTGGCAACAACACCATTTATGGTGGTAAAGGCAATGACACAATTTTCGGTGGTGGTGGTAATAACTACATTGATTGCGAAACTGGAACTGATTTTGTTGTTTTACAAGGGGGAAATTCAACAGTCCTTGGCGGTACAGGTGATGATACGATTTATAGCGGGGACAGTAACGCAGCCTGGGCTACTTCACAAACTAAAAACAACAATTATATATTTGCTGGTAGCGGCAATACCCAGATATATGGAGCAGGCGGTAACGACACGCTGATTGGTGGCAGTGGTAATGACACACTCTATGCCGGAGCTGGCAAGGAAGTGCTTTTGGGCGGTAGCGGAAAAACGGTGATGGTTGCTGGTGCTGGTGACGACTATATCAGGTCTGGTAGCGGGGACAGTACGATCTACGGCGGAGCTGGAAAAGACACGTTGGTTGCAGGTAGCGGAAAAACCTTGATCAACGGAGGTTCTGGTGACGCAACTATATATGGCGGCAGTGGTAAAGATACAATCTATGGTGGCGCCGGTAAAAACATCATTTACGCTGGCAATGGCGGTAACGCTGCGCAACCAACAATAATTACTGCTGGTGTAGGAGATACCACGGTTTATGGTGGTGAAGGTATCAGTAAAATTTCTGCAGGTGCAGGGTCTGACGTTATTTACAGCGGCGATGGTGGAACTGAAGACAATCCGACTGAGGTTTTTGGTGGGAGTGGAAACGTCACAATTTATGGCGGCGCAGGTGTTGCAAAGTTAACTGCTGGCAGTGGGACTAGTACCCTGGTGGCAGGTAGTGGAACTGGCATATTTTTTGGTGGCCAAAGTCCTACAACTTACCAAATAGCTGGTGATAGCGGAAACACCGTAATTAATAATAGTGGAGCCGGAGATCAATTGAAGTTTGGCGCTGGCGTAACAATCGCGAATATTGAGGTATCAACGACCCAATACGGGAATGGACGCGACGTTATATTTTCTTTGCCTGACGGTGGAATAGTCACTATTTCACTTTGCGCATTGTCACAAGTGACGTTTGGTGACGGCTCTGTAGTGTCGATAGATCAATTGCTTATGCCGACGATTTCGGTCGGAAATACAACCTACTCTTCTGTAGACCAGACCTTGCCAGCATCCTCAGGAAACGGCGGGCAGGCATTGGTTTTAACTGGTTATTCCGATCTGGTCGCGACCGGCAATAATGTCAGTAATACGATTGTCGGTAACTTGGGTAATGATGTTTTGATCGCTGGTACGGCGAACGATACCTTGGTCGGTGGTGGTGATTCTGATGTCTATAAAGTGACTGCGGGTAAAAATACGGTCACAACCATCAATCGCAGTACCGGTGCAGATAATCTCAATTTTTCTACCGGAATAACACTAAGTAGTCTTTCTGTCAGCGCTGCAACTTCTGCGAACGGGACGCTAATTACGACGGTAAAAAATAATGGTGGAGGCTCGGTCGTCATCAATGCCAACGCAGATGGCAGTATGGTGAACACGCTGTCATTTTCAGACAATAGTCTGGTATCGCTGGGTGCGATGGTGGCCGCGCTGACCGATGGCCCAACCGCAGCCAGTTCTTCCACCGATGTTACCCTTGCTCCAATTGTCCGTAACATGACATTGACTGGAACTGGAAACGTCACAGCTATTGGCAATCAGTTCGATAATATTATTACCGCTAATAGCGGTAACGATACCTTGATTGCCGGCGGAGGTAACGACACTTTAGTTGCCGGCATAGGAAACGCAACCTTAGTGGGTGGGATCGGAGCAGAACAATATACCATTCGCGCTGGCACAGGGACAACCACGATACAAAAGAGCGCAGTCCAAGACACGCTTACGTATGGAACTGGAATAACTGCCGCATCGTTGACAGCGACCTTAGTTACTGATTCCGGTGGCATAAGTGACGTTACCATCGTCAACGCGCAAGGCGGATCTGTCGTCATTAAAAACTGGTCTGAAGATACCGTTAATAATTTGGTCTTTGCAGATGGAAGTAAGTCTACGTTGGGGCAATTACTTGGCCTCTCAGGCAATGATCCCACGACAATGACATCGTCGGTCAGTGTTCCCGTTTTACCGCCCGCCATCAAGACGCTGACATTGACTGGTAGCGACAACCTGACAGCCACTGGTAATAGCCTACCGAATTTGATTACTGCTAACAGCGGTAACGACACGATTACAGCTGGCAGTGGCACCAGCACGCTGGTCGGTGGTAGTGGCAATAGCGTACTCATCGGCGGCACTGGTAATGACACACTGATCGCCGGCACGGGATTAACCACCATGATCGGTGGTGCAACCGGGACTAGCGATGTCTTTGTTGTTCATAACACCGGCGATGTTGTTCAAGCGGGAAGCAATGCTGCCAACGATATTGAACAAACAACAGTAAGCATGACCGCCGCTGGCGGAATACAAAAGTTGACTGGTATAGGAACAGATAATATCGTTCTGACGGCCAACGACCTGAGCGATATTATTACAGCCAATACCGGTAATGACACCTTGATCGGTGCTAGCGGTAACAGCACTTTGATTGGTGGTGCAGGCAATGATTCTCTGGTGGCAGGAAGTGGTAACACCGTCATCCACGCTGGTGGTGGCAATAACACCCTGGTAGGTGGCCATGGTAATAATCTCTATTATGGTGAGACTGGTAATGACACTATCATCTCTGGTACAGCCAACGATACCCTAATCGCAGGGAGCGGTACTGAAGTGCTGCAAATCATAGCAGACCGCACCCATGTGACTGCGACAGCTACTGCAGCTGGTGATGGCACGGCCAATGTCTTGCTCAATATTCCCATAGTTAATAGTTCAGTCCAGATTCAAGGGGTCAGTGCAACAAGATCACCTACGATATTGATGGGCGATAAATCTACGATGACCATCAGCCAACTGCTGGCGCTTAATCCTGCCAATGCGATTTCTTCTGCGACTGGCATGGTAATGCCATTGAGTGCAGTGAAACTGACGTTGACAGGGAATGCTGACCTCAGTGCGACCGGAAACTTCTTTGATGACGTGATCACTGCCAACAGTGGTAACGACACATTAATTGCTGGCACTGGCAACGATACATTGATAGCGGGAACAGGTAACGCGACTCTGGTCGGTGGGTCTGGCAAAGAGCAATATGTCGTACAGGCAGGCAATGGAACAACGACCATTCAGCAAAGCGCATTACGTGATGGATTGACCTATGGCACAGGTGTCACAGCAGCGTCTCTTACCGCAACACTCGCTGCTGGCATTAGCGGTGGTAACGACGTTACAATTAAAAATAAACTGGGCGGCTCGGTTGTCATCAGCAATTGGTCGGCAAGTTCGCTGAATAATTTCGTATTCGCCGACGGCAGTAAGGTATCTGTAGCCCAGTTATTGAGCCAATCGCCTACTGGTCCTACAGCGATGACCTCATCTACCAGCGTGCCGGTTTTGCCGGCTGGTATTCTCAACCTGACTTTGATTGGGTCTGGGAACCTGACTGCCACGGGTAATGATCTCCCTAACCTGATCACCGCCAATAATGGTAATGATACGTTAACAGCGGGTAGTGGCCCGAGCACTTTGGTTGGTGGTAGTGGTAATAGTGTACTCGTTGGAGGTACTGGTAATGACACGCTAATTGCAGGTGGCGGAGCAACTACGCTGGTGGGTGGCGCCGCAGGGACCAGTGATACCTTTGTCATCAATAAAGCTGGCGATGTTATTCAGGCTGGCGTAAATGCGGCAAACGATATTGAACAAACCAGTGTCAGTATTACTGCCGCGACGGGCTTGCTGCAATTGACCGGCACTGGCAATGCAAACATTGTTTTGACCGCAAATAATCTCAATGACCTTATTACTGCCAATGCAGGTAATGACACCCTTGTTGCTGGTGTCGGCAATTCGACCCTCGTTGGTGGAACGGGCGCAGACACCTTCCAGATTAATAGCGGAACTGGTGCTACAACCATCAGTAAAGCAACCAGCAGTGACACGCTTGTTTTTGGTACCGGTATTTCGCTAGGTAATTTATCGGCTTCGACAACAAGGCAAGGTGATGGTAGTTACACGATGACCGTGACCAATAATTTGGGCGGCTCTGTTGTCATTCCAAAATGGGTTTCAAGTGACCTGAACCAAATCAAACTGGCAGATGGTAGTTCTTATAGTCTGGGTCGATTGCTCGCACAGTCCAGCACCGGCGCAACTGCTGCGACGTCCGCATACAACACCAGAATGGGAACTGGCATACAGCACCTCACCTTGACTGGAACTAACAGTGTGACGGTGTACGGCAACGAACTGGATGACGTGATCGTAGCCAACGATGGTAATGATACGATTTATGCCAGTGATTTTTACCGAGGTTCTGGCATAGGTGGCAGCGACACCTTGATCGGCGGTATTGGAAATAGTGAACTGGATGCAGGATTCGGCGATACTACCTTAATTGCAGGTAGCGGCCTGGTGACGATGGTCGGCGGTGGAGATAACTCTCACGACACGTTTATCGTCAACAATTCATCTGATGTATTGTTAGGCGGCCCTGGTAATGCTTCTTTTACCGTGCAGACTTCGGTTGATTTTACTTTGTCGAGTAATATCAGTGGGCACAAGACCAGTTTGGTAGGAACGGGAAGCAACAACCTCACCTTGAAAGGTAATTCCACAGCAGCAACCATCGTCGCCAATAGCGGTAACGATGTTCTGATTGCTGGTTCTGCCAATGATACTTTGGTGGCCGGCAGTGGCAGCGATACCTTGACGGGTGGTACGGGATCAGTGACCTATATCGTTAACACAGGTAACGTTAGCATTACAAATAGCAATAGCAACGACACCTTGCAATTTGGAGCAGGCATTTCCGCAGGAAATATTGTATTTACCAATGCATTGGTCGGCAATCTACCCACCATGACATTAAAAGTCTCCGGCGGCCCGACCGTTACAATGCAAGGCGGATTGAGCAAAGTTAAATTTGCCGATGGAAGTTACAGCGCTTATGTCAGTGATGGTCTGGGTAATTCTACGGTAAGTAATTATATGGTGATCAACAAACCTACGACCACCTATGTATTCGACTTGAGGTTGAATACACTCAATCTTACTACGAACACGACAGAATTCTCCGAAGATGCGGTGGGAAGTTTGATGACAATTAAATCCCTGTTGACAGGCGATATATCCAATATCTTTGATGCAGCGATATCCCCTTCTGGACAATATTTGTACGTTGCTAGCAATAGCCTTGAGATGTACAAGGGCAATGTATGGCAATATGCCATCGCACCAGATGGCAGCTTGACTTCGATTGGTGCGACTGCATTTGGCGGCAGTACGTCTAACCCTGATCAATACCCCGTCAGGATCATCCTTGATCCTACAGGCAAGTTTGCTTATACGCTGAATCAGAACAATCTTCCACGCTATATCGCGCAATTCTCTGTTGGTGCTGACGGGAAGTTGACGCCCTTAAGCACAGCCAGAGTCGCTGCGAGTGTGACAGATTTGATTATTGATCCCACCGGAAAATATGCCTATGGCATGACCAACCTGGGTACGGGTGTGCCAGCACTCTATCAATTTACGATAGGCGCAGATGGGTCGCTCAATCCCATGGCTACCCCAATTGCAAGCGGGATAGCGGGTGTTGGCTTTTTTGCTGATTTCAAAGCAACTATAGATCCATCTGGAAAATACCTGATCTTTGGTGCATCTGAATTCAGTATAGGCAGCGATGGACAGCTCACCGCGATGGCAGCACCCTTTAACGACAATAACGCAACCAATCACGTGGTATTCGACAATTCGGGTAAATATGTTTATCGAACGACGAGTTTTGGAACCGGAATATCTGCATACGCGTTTAACGCCAATGGTTCTGTCACACCATTGTCTGTTCCCATCGTTTCCTCCGGGGTTGCCTTTGACAACATTACGATTGATCCCACAGGAAAGTACCTGTATGCCAGTTCGAATTCGGGTGCCACAATACTTGAGTATGCGATTGGCACCGATGGTGTTTTAAGTCCACTCGCAAATTCCTCTATCAGTGCGAATCTGCCAACAGGATTTCATCCAAGTGCTTTAATTCTTGCAACCACAAAAAATACGTCAGGAATAATCAGCACCGCCTTGAGTAGTGATAATTGGACTAAGGCTGACGGTAGTTACGGTAGCAATACTTACACGCAGGATGGTAAGAGCAGTGGCGCGGCACATTACGCCAACGGAACTATCTCTACTTATAACAGTGATGGTATCACCGCCACGACGACAGGCACTTACGTTGCAACAGGTACCGTAGTTAATATCGTCGGCACTGGCAATGCAGACATGACTTTGACCGGTAACAGCCGTTCAAACGTTATCACCGCCAATACCGGCAACGACACCCTGATCGCCTCCGGTGCCAATGACACCCTGGTCGGTGGCACAGGCAAAGACACGCTGACAGGCGGCACAGCCAGCACCACTTACCTGTACAACAAAGGTAATGGCCTGACCACGATCAACCAGACCACCAGCACCGATATCTTAAAATTCGGTACCGGTATTACGGCGGCCGACATCCATGCCAGTTCCAGCGGTACCGGTAGCTCCACTGTCGTGACCTTGACTGTCGCCGGCGGTGGCAATATCGTGGTCAATGGCAATACCCTGACCAATGTCAGTTACGCCGATGGCAGCACATCCACCATCAGTGCCTTGCTGGGGGCGGCAAGCACCATGTACTCAGCCACCAGTGCTGTATTAACGCCTGGCTATTCATCCCTGGTATTGACCGGCACTGCCAGCATTAGCGGTACCGGCAACAGCACGGCACACACCATTACTGCCAATAGCGGTAACGATACCCTGATTGCTGGTACAGGCCTGGCCACGTTGATTGGTGGTGTGGGCAATGACACCTTCATCCTCAATAAAGCGACCGACGTGATCGTTGAAGGCAGTAATAACGGCATTGACACCGTGCAGGTGGCTTTCAGTTATGACTTGCCGGAAGGTGCCAGCAATATTACGGCAACCGGATCGGCAAACGTCATCATGAACGGCAATAGCTCAGCCAACGTCATGACAGCCAATTCAGGCAACGACACGCTGATTGCAGGCGCAGGCCTGGTGACTATGGTCGGTGGTGCTGGTAACAACGTCTTTGAGATCAACAATGCCTCTGACGTCATTATCCAGTCTGCCAATACCAGCCAAAACCTGCTTAAAACGTCCACCACCTATGTCTTGCCAGCAAACGTACAAAACCTGTCTGGTACCTATAGCGGCAATATCACCCTGACCGGCAATACCCTGGCCAATGTGATTACTGCCAATACCGGTAATGACAGTCTGGTGGCGGTCGGCGCTAACGACACCCTGATTGGTGGCATAGGTAAAGATACCCTCAAAGGTGGTTCTGGCAATACCACCTATGTGTATAACAAGGGCAACGGCTTGACCACCATCAGCCAGACTGCCAGCACTGATATCCTTAAATTTGGCACTGGCCTGACCGCTGCCGACATCCACGCGACATCCAGTGGCAGCGGTAGTTCGACAGTGGTAACGCTGACCGTGACAGGCGGTGGCAATGTCGTGGTCAATGGTAATACCTTGTCGCAGATCAGCTTTACTGATGGCGGTACGACCACTATCGGCAACTTGCTCAATGCGGCCAGCACGCTTTATTCTGCCACCAGTACCGTCATGCCCGCCAATATCACTTCGCTGGTATTGACAGGCACAGCGAGCATTACCGGCACCGGTAACAGCACGGCACATACCATCACCGCCAACAGCGGTAACGATACACTCATTGCTGGCACTGGCCTGGCGACCCTGATCGGCGGTACCGGCAATGACACCTTCGTGGTCAATAACACTGGTGACGTCATCATGCAGGGTGCGGATACCAATCCCAACCTGGTACAGACATCGGTCAGTTATACCTTGCCAGCAAATGTGCAAAAAATCACCGGTACAGGTACCGGCAATCTTGTCCTTACCGGTAACAGCACAGCGCACACCATCACCGCCAATACCGGCAATGACACGCTGGTAGCTGGTGCGGGTTTGGCAACCCTGATCGGCGGTACAGGGACTGATACCTTTGTGGTCAACAATTCTGCCGATGTCATTACCCAGACTGCCAACACCAACAAGAACCTGGTGCAGACCTCGGTCAACTATGTGTTACCTGCGAATGTGCAAAACATCACGGGTACGGGCAGCGCAAGCATCAGCCTGACCGGGAATACGCTGGCCAACGTCATCACGGGCAACTCCGGTAACGATACCCTGATCGCTGGCACAGGCCTGGCGACACTGGTGGGTGGTACGGGCAATAATGTCTTTGTGATCAACAATGCCAGTGACGTTATCACGCAGGTAGCCAACACCAATACCAACCTGGTACAAACCTCGGTCAGTTATGTGCTGCCAGCGAATGTACAAAATATCACTGGTACCGGTAGCGCCAATATCAGCCTGACAGGCAATAGCCTGGCCAACGTCATTACCGCCAATTCGGGTAATGACACCTTGATTGCTGGCGCCGGAAACGACACCCTCATCAGTGGCACCGGTAAATCCACGCTGACGGGCGGTGCTGGTAACACCACCTACGTCTTTAACAAAGGCAATGGCGTGACCACCATCACCCAGGGTGCCAGTGGAGACACGCTGAAATTTGGCACTGGCCTGACGGCCGCTGATATCCATGCTACATCGACCGGTTCAGGCAGTTCCACCGTTGTCACGCTGACGGTTACTGGTGGCGGCTCAGTGGTGGTCAATGGCAATACCTTGTCCAAGGTCAGTTTTACCGATGGCGGTACGTCTACCATCAGCAGCCTGTTGAGCGCGGCCACCACTATGTATTCGGCCACCAGCGCAGTGCTGTCTGCAGGCATGACCTCGCTGGTACTGACAGGTACGGCAGATATCACCGGAACAGGCAACAGCTCTGCCCACACGATCACGGCTAATAGTGGCAACGATACCCTGATCGCCGGCAGCGGCCTGGCAACGCTGGTGGGTGGTACTGGCAACGACACCTTTGTCCTCAATAACGCAGCCGATGTCGTCGTAGAAGGAAGCACTAACGGTATAGATACGGTACAGGTGCCGTTCAGTTTCACCACGCCGACAGGTGTGCGCAATATCACAGGGACAGGTACGGCGAATATCACACTGACCGGCAATAGCCTGGCCAACGTCATCACGGCAAACACCGGCAATGACACACTGGTTGCGGGCAGTGGCCTGGCCACTTTGGTTGGTGGCACCGGTACCAGCACCTTTGTAGTCAACAATTCTGCCGATGTGATCACCCAGGCGGCAAACAGCAACCATAACCTGGTGCAAACTTCGGTGAATTTTGTATTGCCAGCGAACGTGCAAAACATCACTGGCACAGGTAGTGGCAACATCAGCCTGACAGGTAACAGCCTGGCGAATGTGATAACTGCCAATTCTGGCAATGACACCCTGATTGCTGGCAGTGGCCTGGCCACGCTGGTGGGCGGTACAGGTACCAGTACTTTCGTCATCAATAATGTTGGTGATGTCATCACACAAGCTGCCAACACCAATAAAAACCTGATTCAGACTTCGGTCAGTTATGTCTTGCCGGCTAATGTGCAAAACATGACCGGTACCGGTAATGCCAATCTCACCCTGACTGGTAATACCCTGGCCAATGTAATCACGGGTAATGCTGGTAATGACACCCTGATAGCGGGTACTGGTCTGGCAACGCTGGTGGGGGGAACGGGTAGCAATGTCTTTGTGATCAACAATGCCAGTGACGTGATTACCCAGGCAGCCAATGCCAATACCAATCTGGTGCAGACCTCAGTCAGCTATACCCTGCCAGCCAATGTACAAAATATCACCGGTACAGGTAGTGCCAGCATCACGCTGACAGGTAACTCTTTGTCTAACGTCATTACTGGCAATGCCGGTACGTCCAAACTTGTTGCCGGTTCGGGTGACACCACATTGATTGCTGGTTCAGGTATCACGACCATGACAGGTGGTGCTGGTAATGACACCTTTGTGGTCAACAACATCGCTGACGTCGTGGTGGCACAAACTGGTGGTGTGAACCTGATCAAGTCATCTGTCAGCTACACCATGCCGACCAATGTCCAGAGCATGATATTGACGGGTACTGGAGCGTTGACGGCCACTGGCAACAGCGGTGACAACCTCATCGTTTCCAACGGCGGTGCCAGTACGCTTGAAGGTGGGGCTGGTACAGACGTACTGGAAGGCGGTACTGGTGCCAGTACCCTGAAAGATTCTGGCGGCGCCAGTGCGATGCTGGGTGGGTCGGGCAACACTACTATGATTGCCGGTAGCGGTGCACAATTCATTGCTGGTGGTGCAGGTACCAATACCATCACCCTTGGCGCTGGCGCAGCGGTTGTTGCATTTACCACGGGTGATGGCAAGGCTACCATCACCGCGGGGACGGGCGTTGCCAATACGCTCTCACTGGGTGGTGGTATCTCTTACAGCGACCTGACCTTCAGCAAGAGTGGCAACAACCTCATCATGAACACGGGCGGCGCCAATGCCATTACCTTCCAGAACTGGTATAGCGGTACGGCCAACCAGAACTTTGTCAACTTGCAGGTGATAGAGCAGGCGGCCAGCACGTATAGCGCCAGTTCTACCAATATCCTTTATAACAAGGAAATTGAAGAGTTTGACTTCAAGAAACTGGTTGGTTTGTTCAACACCGCCCTGGCAGCAACACCAACGCTGACCAACTGGAACCTGATGAATAGTCTGCTGAGTGCGCATTTGAGTGACAGCAATACCGCGGCTCTTGGCGGTGACCTGGCGTATTACGATGGTTTGCGTGGCAGTTTGACAGGCTTGAACATGGCAACGGCAGTCACCACGCTGCAAAATGCGTCATTCGGCAAAACGGCACAAACCGTTGATGCCTGGGCGGGTGTCAGTGCCAGTAATAATCGTATTCAGTAAGCATCATGCCAATACCTGAATAAGAGAGCAGCAAAACAAACCGCAAATGATCTGGTTACAAATGCATGACCAGATCATTTGCGACGAGTATCAATTTCCAGCGACCAAATATTAAAAATATCACGGCAAACTATGCCGTGCATGCAGTGAAAGAAATATGTTGAAGGATCGTTACACCCACCTGATGGCAGGTATCAGGCAAACCACCAGGGGCCAGCATGCTTGATGAGACTGGTCACAAAACAAGAAGCTTGTCGCCCGATGCGCTGGACTTTGCGCCAGGCTTGCTGGCCATCCAGGAAAGCCCTCCGGCCCGCTTGCCGCGTGTCACCTTGTATCTGGTGACCGTGCTATTCCTGATTTTATTGGGCTGGTCGGTCTTCGGTAAGCTCGATATTGTCGCCAGCGCAGAAGGCCGTCTTGTGCCGCAATCCTATGTAAAGATCGTGCAACCAGCTGATGCCGGCATCGTGCAAGAGATATTGATACAGGAAGGCCAGCATGTACAAGCAGGCCAGGTCCTGATGCGCATGGATACCAAAGACGCCAAGGCAGATGAGAGCACTTTGCAAATGCAACTGGCTTTACGGTCCTTGCAACTCAGGAGGATAGATGCGGAATTAAGCAATAAGCCCATGACCAGACTGGCGAGCGACCCGGATGATCTGTTCCGCCAGGTGGCATCCCAGTATGCCGATCATCGCCATGCCTACACAGACGCACTGGAACAGGTGCGCGAAGCACAGGCAAGGGCCGGGCATGATGCCGCATCGGGCCGCGAGGTGTTGGCCAAACTGCGCGAAGTTACGCCTATATTGAAGCAGCAGGCAGATTCTTATGCCGAGATGGGCAAGGATGGCTACGTCCCTCAGTTACAGGTACGTGACAAGCAACGCGAGTTTTTAGAAAAGTCACGTGACCTGAAAGCACAGGAATCTACCCTCGCCAGCCTGGAAGCCGCTATGAACGGCGTCAGCAAGCAGGCAGCCGAATTAACATCCAAATACCATAGTGACTTGCAAAACGAAAGAATAGAAGCAGAAGGCCAATACCGCAAATTGCAGCAAGACATGGTCAAGCATGAACACAGAAGCAGTTTGCTCGAACTGAAGGCGCCGCAGTCAGGCATCGCCAAGGACCTGGCTACCCATACTACTGGCACTGTTGTCTCGCCCGGCACGGTCTTGTTGTCACTCGTGCCGGACAATGAACCGCTGGTCGCCGAAGTCATGGTCAGGAATGATGATGTTGGCTTCGTCTACCCACATCAGAAAGTCAAGATCAAGTTAGCTGCCTATCCCTTCCAGCAATATGGCATGCTGGATGGTGAAGTATTGACCATTGGGGCAGACGCCAGCGATATGCAGGCCCAGGGCGGCCAGAATGGGCAAAACAGGGATAAAGACAAAACCGGTAATGCCACGATCTACAAAGCCCTGGTTTCTTTACCAGTGCAGCAATTGAATGCCGAGAACAAGCAATACAAGCTCTTGCCAGGCATGCAGGTGGTGGCAGAAATCAATCAGGGCAAGCGTACGGTATTGGAATACATCCTGTCGCCTTTGCAGAAAACCGTCAGGGAAAGCGGGCGCGAGCGATGATGGGCCGGATAAAGAATACTGTTCAGCCTTCAACTCAATGCCTAAAGCAAGTGGAGTGGAAACTGATAAAGAGGGCGCTACTGACGGTAATAGCAACATCCTGTTTAACGTCAACACCCGTTTTGGCCAGTGATTTGATGGATGCTTACCGGTCTGCACAAAGCAGCGATCCGACCTTGCAATCGGCACGCTATGCACTGGAAAGCGCACAACAAAAGGTACCGCAGGCACGTGCAGGCTTGTTGCCCGTGATTGCCATGACCGGTAATGAAGGAGTCACCAGTGCCGAAACAACTTTCTCTGATGTGTTGCCAGTAGACCGCAATATGAAAGCCTGGGGTTGGAATCTGCAATTGACCCAGCCACTGCTGCGCATGGGTAATGTATATGCTTACCGTGAATCAGGCCATTTGCTTACGCAAGCTGAAGCGCAATTTGACCAGGCACAGCAAGAGTTATTGCTGCGCGTTGCCCAGGCCTACTTTGGTGTGATCGTTGCCCAAGACGCGATTGCGGCAGCAGAGGCGCAAGTGGCGGCTCTGATTGAGCAACTGGCACAGGTCAACCGCGGTTTTAGTTTAGGTACCCATGCGGTCACTGATGTTGACGATACCAAGTCACGATTAGGCAGTGCACGTGCCCAACTGGTCGCTGCAAAAAACAATCTGGAAAGCGCCCAGGCCGACCTGGAAAAGGTGACCGGCAAGGTCATGGACAATATGGCAGGTTTGCAGCAAGGCCTGACGCCATCACCACCGAGTCCTCTGGATAGCCGCGCATGGATGGACGAAGCACGCAACAATCATCCGCTGGTACGGGCACAACGGGCTGCGCTGGAAACTGCGAAAGAAACCATCAAGAAAAATCGGTCTGAACATCTACCCAGCGTTGATCTGGTTGCCAATTATGGCAATAACTATACGTCGCGCAGCCTCAGTACGCCAAGCGACTACAGCACCCGCGTCAACCAGCGCCAGATCGGTGTGCAAGTCACTGTGCCGCTGTATGCTGGTGGCGCGGTCAATGCAAAGGTGGCAGAAGCCATTGCCAATATGAAGAAGGCGGAAGCGGATCTGGAAGCGGCCAGCCGTCAGGCAGCAACCGATGCCAGGCAAGCATTCGCCGGCGTGACGAACGGCCTGGCATTGATTGATTCACTGAATGTGGCAGTCGAATCAGGGCTGAGTGCCGTAAAAGGCAATCAGGCAGGTTACAGGCTGGGCATACGTGTCAATATCGATGTGCTCAATGCGCAGCAGCAATTGTTTTCGGCGCAAAAAGAATTGTCGAAGGCGCGCTATGATACTTTGTTGCAAGGGTTGAAGCTCAAGGCTGCGACGGGGGCGTTGGGGGAGGGAGACTTGAGGGCGGTGAATGGGATGTTGCGGTGAGGCTTTGGAATTATGTGGTGAAGCTCACGGTATGTAAGAAAAATACCAAATTATTTCAGCCAGAACTCAACATACAGCTTACAAACAAGCCGCAAAAAACTTCAATTGGTTCAATTCACATTCAGAATACAACTGGGAAATGTTGATTTGCGCTGAAAATTGACCCACTGGAAGTGCGGACGATAATTTGCATCTATTGTGACCCACGTTTAGCACACAATCCTACTTATCTTGATGAGTAGGAGACAGGAGTGATTGCCGTGGCATTACTAGGTATTATTCGACGCTGGCACGTTCGTGACCAGGTTCCATTACGGGAGATCGCCAGGCGACTGGACATCTCTCGCAACACTGTCCGGCGCTATCCGCGCGACGCTATCTGCGCTCTGAAGTCACAGAGCCAGCCTATGCGGTGCGACAAACAACCAGTGCCATTGATAAATATGCATTGCAGCTCTCAAGCTGGTTTAATAAAAACTCGCACCTCTATCAAATCGGGTAACCTCGCCTTTGACAAGGCCTTGCTGTCAGATCAAATCGAAACTACTACACTTCATATGAGTGCATGAACTACCTTCAAGTAGTCCAAGTTATTGTCTGCACCTTCAGTGGGGCGATTTTCAGTGCAAATCAACATCATAGAATTACGCTATTTTCGGTGCGTCCAGGGTATAAGAGGTTCATTGACTATAATTACATGCACACTTTTATTTACAGGCTCTCAAATAATTACGTTTGTCTTGCCGAATTCTTCGTTATTTATTCTTCTATTAGAAATTATTAGGTAGCCAATAAACATAATCACCAATACAAGTTTTATATAATTTGAATACATTTCTCCCAAAAGAGCATTTCCAATAAATCCAACAAAATGCGTATCCCCAAGAAATCCTCCAAATATTAACATCAAGAAAAAATCATATGAAAAATGCATTGTCATTACGACTAAGAGGGATTGAGTTCTCTTGTATAAAACTACAAACAAAAGCGATGTAATAGATAACAATATAAATTTTGTAAGGGACATCCCATGCTCTGTCATATGAAGTATGACAAAGAAAAAAAGCTGAACAGCAAAGGAAATTACAATGCCAAAAACTTGCGATAATCTTTCAAATAGAAGAAATCTACAAACTACTTCCTCTTCAATCGCGGCTGACAAAGAGAGTAAAACCAATGAAATAACATTTGCAGTGGAAGGTATAAACAAGGATAGATTCGCACCGTAATATAAATTTAAAGCGGCACTAGGTAAAAATAAACATAGTGGAAAGCCAACTGCTACTTTCATGCCAAAGCGAAATCCGTTTTTTTTTCGACGAAGCAATTCTTCAGGAAGCTTTTTAGGAAATAAAAAAAAGATGACTAAAAATGCCAAACAAGCGTGCAAAAAAGCGCGTAATGTCTCTTCAAAAAAACCATTTTTAGATATTAAAAATATAACGCCATTCGTAATTTTATAGTTCACAAAACCACAAAAATATATTGCCAATAATATTTTGGTGAAAATACGTATTCTATTTTTATGCTTTTCAAACTTTAGCTGAAGAAAAAAGTTGCTTTGTTTTTCTTCTGACTCGGTATTTACCATCAAGCCTGTCCTAAATTAATTTCTCAAAAATATTGACACTAACAAATCCCTGCTGAAATACCAGATAAGCTAGGATTAAAGCAAATCAATTTCAAAATATTCAATTTTCCAAGATGGTTCTAAAAAGCTTTAAATCCACAACAAGCCAATAAGAGTTTGTTGTGGAAATAACTATAATCAGCATGAAATTATAGCAATAATGTGATAATTAATAATGTGTGATTTATTGCAAAGCAAAATAAATACAATAAACCCACTGGCCAGCTTTGCATCGAGCCCAAATCTCCCCTTCTGGATTACTGCCTCCCCATTCACCCCAGCTATTTTGGCCTGGAATACGCGTTTCAGCCGCATCACCACCAGAAACGCTTAAAATTTCCTGCACACTAAGTACTTGCATAGTTAACCTCCATAAACAAAGAATAATACGAAACATATCTTTTTGATAAAAGACGATTAATAATAACACCACAAATTAAACCTGATCACATATATATTTATCAATATTGCTGTTAACATTTTCCAAAAAAAATCTTCAACAATAATTAAAGTTAACAACGCTAGTCTCGATCACTTTCAAGCGTGAAAGTGATCGTGAGCTTTTTCAACGGTGGAAACGTCAGGCGTTTAGCCGTGATATAACTGACTTTGAGAAAGTCGACCCGGCTTTCTTTGTTACCCCGCGCTACTGGGTGAGCGAGGCAGAAGTCACGGAGCGACTGATCGAAAAAGGATTTACGCGTGGCTGGGTGATGGGTTGGCGGGACGTCGCGTTGCGTTCAGTTGGACGCGTCAAATCCACCAAACCCAGGGCTAAACGGCTTTTATCAGTTGATCCTTTTACCCAATCCGTTGATTGCAAAGAAGAACGCGTGGACTGTCTACCTCTCCCTCATATGTTCAGAAAAATCAAGATTGGCGCCAATGATTGCAAAGAGAGGACGCGTGGCTAAGGCGTGATGCGTCTGCTAACTTGGTTGTTGCATCATAGCTAGTTGTATAAGTCGCAAAGTCTCTAAATTCAGATGGAATTGGGTGAGAAAGCAAATGAAACTAGATCAAGAAAGCTTCGGATCATTTGTACAGCCTGTCCTCTTCCAAGCTGCAGAATACGTCCGCATGTCTACAGAGCACCAACAGTACTCAACAGACAATCAACGCGAAAAAATTCGCGAGTACGCCGCCCACCGCAATATCAACATCGTCAAAACCTATGCTGATGAAGGTAAAAGTGGTCTGCACATCGATGGCAGACTCGCGCTGCAGCAGCTGATACACGATGTAGAAAGTGGCAATGCCGCCTTTACCATCATCCTTGTCTATGATGTCAGCCGCTGGGGAAGATTCCAGGACGCGGACGAGAGTGCCTATTATGAATACATCTGCCGCCGCGCCGGGATACAGGTCGCCTACTGCGCAGAACAATTCGAGAATGATGGCTCTCCTGTTTCTACTATAGTCAAAGGCGTGAAGCGGGCAATGGCAGGCGAATACAGTCGCGAACTTTCTGCCAAGGTATTTGCAGGGCAATGCAGACTAATAGAACTGGGTTACAGACAAGGTGGGCCCGCAGGATATGGACTGCGGCGGCTTCTGATCGACCAACATGGAACCACAAAAGGAGAACTCAAACGCGGAGAACATAAAAGCCTGCAGACAGATCGTGTCATCTTAATGCCAGGCCCTGAGGACGAGATCCGTGTCGTCAATCAGATCTATCGCTGGTTTATTGATGAAGGAGTCAATGAAGTAGAAATCGCCAGCCGCCTCGATGCCATGCAAACCTATTCTGAAATCAACCGGCCCTGGACCAGAGCTACCATCCATGAGGTACTGACCAATGAAAAATACATAGGCAATAATGTATTCAACCGGATTTCCTATAAACTCAAAAAAACACGTGTCGTTAACACACCTGATATGTGGATCAGAAAGGAACAAGCCTTTGCCCCTATCGTTCCTACAGAAATCTTCTATACCGCTCAAGGCATCATGCGCGCAAGGGCACGTCGCTATTCCGATGAAGAATTGATAGAACGGCTGCGTTCACTCTATAAAACGCGCGGCATGCTATCAGGTGTCATTATCGATGAAATGGAAGGCATGCCAGCATCATCTGTATATATGTATCGTTTTGGAAGTTTGCTGCGCGCATACCAGATGGTCGGCTTTACACCAGACCGCGATTACCAGTATCTGGAAATCAATCGTTTTATCCGCAGCATGCATCCGCAAATTGTCATGGAAACGGAGGCAAAGATATTGCAACTCGGTGGCCTGGTATTAAGAGATCCAGCCACTGACTTGATCATGGTCAACCACGAATTTACAGTGTCCATTGTCTTGGCTCGCTGCCATCACCTGGATTCTGGCCGGAACCGCTGGAAGGTCAGGTTTGATGCCTCACTATTACCGGATGTCACCGTGGCCGTTCGTTTAGACAGTAGCAATCAAGTGTCCCTGGATTATTTTCTGCTGCCGCGTATTGATTTCAGTTCCCAGCAGTTGAGTCTCGCAGAACAAAATGCGATGGAATTTGAGACTTACCGCTTTGACACCCTTGATTATCTCTACGGCATGGCAGAGCGAACCCGGTTACGGAGGTATGCATGACTAAAAGCCTGCCTGTAGGTGATCTGAGGATGATTCCCATCAATAAAATCGATATCCTCAATACAAGAGAGCGCAATACCAAGATATTTGAAGACATTATTCAGAATATCCGCGCATTGGGTTTAAAGAAACCCATCACCGTGACACCCCGCGCAGGCAAGGACGGCGATGAGCGCTTTCTGCTGGTCTGCGGCGAGGGGCGTATGAAAGCCTTCATTTCCCTGGGCGAAGCCAATATCCCGGCATTGGTCGTCTCTGTCAGTGATGAAGATGCTTTCATCATGAGCCTGGCTGAAAATATCGCCAGGCGGCAGTACCGCCCACTGGAATTACTCTCTAATATAGAAGCACTGCGCACTCAAGGTTACGACAAGAAAGCCATCGCTGCCAAAACAGGGCTGACGCCTGAGTGGGTCCACGGCATTCTTTTGCTATTAGAGCGCGGGGAGGAGCGATTATTGGTAGCAGTTGAACGAGGCAAGATACCACTCACGGCGGCGCTCGCCATAGTTGGTGGCGAAGATGATGACAAAGCGGTGCAAAAAGCGTTACAAGATGCCTACGAATCCGGCAAGCTCAGAGGCAAGCAGCTATTCGAAGCCAAGAAAGTAATCGAGTGTCGCCATGCGCTGGGAAGAACACTGGAGCGTGGCATGTCTCGCAAGCGGAGTGATGTCACCACCTCCAGCCTGGTGCGCACCTACCAAAAAGAGGTAGAGCGCCAGCGCATGATGGTCAAGAAAGCTGAAATGACGCAGCACAGGCTCATGTTTGTGGTCGGCGCATTACGCCAACTGCTCTCAAATGAAAATTTCACGAACCTGCTGCGGGCCGAAGGACTGGACACCTTGCCTACCTATCTGGCTGAGCGTGTCTGGAGCGCGGGGAGTTGAACATGTCGGACGGTGTCGCATTAGGATTTTCTATGGAGCCATTGTCACTGGGGTTGATGAACATTCTGCCTTCACGCAATATCCCAAAAGAACCGAACGGTTCCAGAAAATTTAAGCAAATCCTATCTTCCATCAAAGAGATCGGCTTGATTGAGCCCTTGTCTGTCACGTCTGTCATCAAAAAAACTGAACACCACATGCTGTTGGATGGGCATGTCCGATTGGTCGCACTGCGCGATCTCGGTTACGAGGTAGCACCATGCCTGGTGGCCAACGACGATGAAGGCTACACCTACAACAGCAGGATCAATCGCCTGTCCACCATACAAGAGCATTTCATGATTAGACGTGCAATTGAGCGTGGCGTCTCTACAAAGCGGCTAGCAGAAGTTCTCAATGTAGATATCAGTCAAATTATCAAGAAAATGAGCCTCTTGAAAGGAATCTGCCCAGAGGCTGCGGAACTCCTGAAGGACAGGCAGTTTTCTGCTGACATCTCCAGGATACTGCGCAAGATGAAACCCACACGACAAATTGAATGCGTGGAGTTAATGATATCGGCGAACGTTGTGACAACCTCTTATGCAGAAGCAATGCTGGTTGCCACACCAGTTGATCTCTTGGTCGATGGCAAGAAACCTCAAAAACTCACAGGCGTGACCAAAGAACAGGTCGCAAAAATGGAGAGAGAAATGGGAAGCCTGCAGACGCAGTACAAACTGGTTGAACAGTCTTATGGCCGCGACGTATTGAATCTTGTTTTGGCGAGGGGCTATTTGGTCAAGATGCTTGAAAATAAGTCGGTGGCACGCTGCTTGTCGCAACAGTATCCTGACGTGCTCTCTGAGTTTGAATCGATTGTGAAAAGTGTGACGTTAGAGCAGTAGATGATCTCACTCAGACTTTGCAGGACAGCGTACATTGAAATTGCTTGCTGACTTGCCTCACTGCCGGGCCATCGTGTGCAAACTTGACAAATTCAGTGGTAATGAATAAAGTTATCGAATAGAGCCACTCACGTTGGCTTGCGCGCCCACAACGCAAAGCTGCATCAGCAACGTTCTTAAAATTAAATTCCGAAAAATTACCGATTGAGGTACATGTGTGTGGGCGCAAAGTACCTCAGGTAAATTTTGATGGAGTTTAATCATGCCTACAATTTTTTCCCTCGAACAAATTAAATTTTTTAAACGTCAGGCCAGAAAAGCGTGTAAAGAAAAAAAAATTAAAAATGCTCGCGCTCTTGATGACATAGCTGAGCAGCAGGGATTCAAGAACTGGTCGTTGCTCATGCAGAATGCAGAAAAACCTGCGACCGCCATGGTCAGCTTTTCTCATCTACTTAAAATAGTGACGAGTTTTATTGAAAACTTTGACGACGATGAAATTTTTCGATTGATCCGACACAGTGGATCAATTTGGATTCATATAAAAGATGCACAAACTAACAAGGTTGATAAAAATAGTTTGATAGTACTGGGCAATAGCTTTAATGGAGCGGTTACGCAGTATGCATCCCAAATTAACGCAACCATTCTGTATGACGCCTCAGGGTTGTCGGATTTATTTGTGTTTGAGGATGACTATGATGAAGACGATGATGATGGGATGATCGAAGTCGGGTACGGTGTAATGCGATACACCCCTCAGGTTGGGCGAAAAATTCTCTTTGATTCGATTTTAAATGCGCTTGGTGGTGAATACGATGGACTGTGCACAAGGCTTGATGATCTTGCGAATCAAGAATTCTTGGATTGGCAAAATCAGTAACAAGAATGGAGATTTGTAGATTTTCTTGGTAGGTCATATGGTTTAATTATGATCTTCTGGAGACGTTAGAGTAGTAATGGCCCGCTAGTGTGTGCCATTTGCATTTTTGGCTTCAAATTTTAGGAAAACATGATTGAGGCAGAATACGAATGAAAATTCTGCCTCTTAATTAATTTAGCTGTAGCTGACTTTTCTTTGCCAATCCTTGTTGATTTGCACTGAAAATTGACCCACAGGGCGGCGGCGTAAAACTTGGACTGGTTTATGCCGTAATCCGCGGCTGTCTCGGTATTCGAGGGGACAGGAGTGATCGACGTGGCATTACTAGGTATTATTCGGCGCTGGCACATTTGTAACCAGATTCCATTACGGGAGATCGCCAGACGACTTGGCATCTATCGCAACACTGCCCGGCGCTATCTGCGCTCTGAAGTCACAGAGCCAGCGTATGCGGAGCGACAAACAACCAGTGCCATTGATAAATATGCATTGCAGCTTTCAAGCTGGCTTAAAACCGAAGCGGGTAAAAATCGTAAGCAGCGACGAAGCTTAAAGCAGTTTCATCTCGATCTGAAAGAACTGGGATTTGAAGGGTCGTATGACCGGGTGGCCGCCTTCGCCAGGAAGTGGAAGGTGGATCAAACTGACAAGGTCAATTCAGCAAGAAAACGCACATTTAGCTACAGAGGATCTCATCGCATTCTGCTCGTGGTAACGCAGTTAATATCTTTTTCCAATAACAATTTTTATACTATCCATTGAAAATTGCATGGCTCATGCATAAATAAAGTGTACGTCAATTAGAAACGGATTTATGCCACCAACAATTGCTGACCATTTGATGGCAGACCCTCGCTTTAAAGATTTAGAGCAAAAAATTATTGCAAAAATGTTACAGTCTCAAGATTTGAATGAGGCGTTTGAACATTACAAAGAATTTGGAATGCTTTTACCTAACTGGAAATTTATCTTCCCAGTAAATAATGCAGATAAGCCTGGAATTCTTGCAAATGCTACTTTTTCTCACGGGGCTGCAGTAAGAAGCTTGTTTGCAGCTACTCATGTACACGTTTGGGATCAAGATACATTTCTGGAGACAATGAAAACCGGAAGCGCTCGGCTGCCACTTGACTATTCAATTGGCTTAGACGCGCAAGCGCTAAGCTACTTGGCACCTTTCCTAAAAGACGAATCTCTAAGTAGAATTCCCCCAGATTTTATTGAGGTATTCAATTTTATCGCTCAGGATAATGTGAACGTTGATCCTATCCCATACTGTCTCGAAAATATCCCACGAATGACAGACCGAGCGCATATTGATGAAGTATTCGAAAGCCTTTTAGCCTATCATCGCCTGCGAACAATTGATGCGACACATTTGAACAACACCGGAAAAATTCGCTCCAAACTGAGTGACAATGAAATTGTAGCTGCGGCGCAAGTGCAGGTGGCAAGTATGATTGATGAGTGTGGAAATCCAAGATTTCTCTCACCACTCCTGTTCAGACATAGTGTTATTTACGCACTACTTCTGAAGATCACATCAATTCAAATTAATTCCCCTAAACAAGGTTTGAAACGTAAGCTGACCACCCTTCTTCAATTCATGGATGAGGATTTAGGCGTGGTCTATCAACGAGAATTGTTAATTGCTAACCGCTACTTCCATCAGGGGCAAAAATTTCCATTCTTTAATACAATACAGGGTAATAGAAATGGGAAAAAAATGCTGAAAGATTTGCGCTCTATGGCATGGGATATGTTGCACGTCCGAAACTTAGAGGGAGCCATGACTAGTAAGACTCATAAAGATGTGCGCTATTTTCTTCCGGCCATTTTGACGTTTGATAAACGCTACATTGATGTGCTGGAGGCATATCCACTAAAGGGATTTGCATACAATGAACTTTCAGGGCGCATTTATCAGCATTATCCATCAGATACTTTCGGTGAAAACACCTCGAACTTTGAAGATGAACTATATTCTAGATTCTTTAATGGGAACGCGATTGAGGCAAGGAGGGCTAGAGCAGAGGGAACAAGCGATAAGAAGAGGATTGATAATATTGCTGGATTAATTGAAAATTTAGAAAAAGAATTCTTAGTTGTTACCAATGCAATTTAGTCGCTATTTATGACTCTGCGTCTGGCGCGCGATGTATCCACCAGTTCGCAAATTCCATTAAATCGGAATGTGACGAAGAGATATTGTTTAGCTCATCTCCAATATTTGGACTCCCGTTAGGTTCTCTGATTATGAGTGCCATGTGTATATTGGCTGGCACGCCACGAAAGTAAGGCAGGTAGTCATCAACAAATGCAACAGGCTTCAATGTGCTGAGCGCCTTAGCTTTCGGGCTGGTGTCTGCATCACTGTGTTCAGTCGCGACCACGTCATCAATTGGAAATCCATGGTCACGAATATTCTGTAGCCTGGAGAGCCGGTATGTCTGCTTCAGTGCGCTTACACACACCAAGTTATAACCGGCGTTCTTGAGCAGATGGCAAGCTTCTAGCGCACCCGGCAACGCTGGAATGGTGGACCAGAATTCCATATTAAAACACTGGCGAAACCGCTCCAGTTCATCCCCAGTCACTCGTTGAACACTCCATCGATCTATGGGCCAGTAGGCTAGCGGGTCTTTGACTGCTGGCAGGACTCCAAACGCTTTTTTCCATGCCAATGCATAGGAAGCATGATAGTCAAGAAGCACACCATCTGCATCCAGCGCAATAATTCCTTTGGTCTTTTTGGCGTTGTCCATTGTAGAGATGAATTGTTCGTGCAGACTAGATCGTCAGCGCAGGACTGCTTAATGCTGTTCCATGATTTTATCACCGAACAGCAGCAGGGCTTCTTGCAGTGACGACAGCAGATGATGCGTATGCTCCTGTCCTAGTTGTGAGACAGAGAATTGAATAAGTAGCTCACCCAGGCCAATGGCAACGGCTTGGGCTGGGATACCTGGATTGTTTGAAGCAAATTGAGTGACTGTTTCTAAGCACTTCGTACGAACCATAATGGCGCCATGCTGTAATTCTTGAACCGAATTCATAATTTCTGTAGGCCTTATCCTGGTCTTGAAAAAACCATGGGATATAGTGATAAATATTGTTTTTGTCAGAGAGCATGCTGGGCGCACGCCACATCAGTTAGCCGTTGACGATGGCATTCAGTTTTGCGCACCATTCTTTGGCTGCTCTCTCGCTCATGTAAAATTTGATGACAGGGTTGCTTTCATCGGCGACTTCCAATATCAGTGCAAACTCACCAGCACGCTGAACACGCTCAAATGACGGCATGTGCATATTTGTCGTACCAACTTGTCGGCCTGGGCCTGATAGCTCCATACTTTCCTTGATCTTCCATTCGTAGCGCCAAGCTAACAAATGCGACAGTTCATATATCTTGAAATCGCCGGTGCTGCTATTGCAAAAAGCCAGTTTCCGGTTTTGTTTGTCAAAAATCAGGAATACTGGACTGGGATAACCCAATAGATTTCCCGCGTTGAAATTCAGGTCGGACTGCTGGTTGACGCTCTCCACCAGGTCTTTGGCTTTTTTGTACATGCGTGCCAGCAGTCGGATGGACAAAAAGCAGATGACCAACGCCAGCACGAAGAAAGTGAAAACGCTGCTTGTCCTGTTGTCTCGGGAAAGCAGCATACCAAGTAGAGCACCGATAGCCCCTATCCCGGATAGGCCTGCGGCAGGAACCGCAAATGTTGCGAGCAATGCCAAGCCAAGGCTTTTTGCTGATCCCATGATGTTGTGTCCAAATTCAATTGGTTTTATGAAGTAGCAAATCTATTTTTGGGCTCAAAAATCAAATAGTAGACGTATAAAGTAGATTTTATTAAATTATAGACGTAATAAGAAGTTTTAAGAAGCCCCCAATGTTGATTTACTGAAGGTAGTCAACTTTGGAGGTTCACATGGAGGATGTTCGGCATTTGGTCGGTCAGCGAGTGCAAATTCTGCGCAAACGCAAACAACTATCGCAGGAAGAATTGGCTAGCCGAATTGGTATTGACACAAAGTCGATGAGCAGACTGGAGCGCGGCCAGCATTACCCATCCCTAGAAACGCTGGAACGTATTCGGTTTGAGTTGGATGTTGACTTGAAGGATTTCTTTGATTTTGATGGAAAACCATCTGCAGAAGAATTAAGAGATTTTTTGATGCGAACAGCTAGCAAAGCGGACTACCCAAATTTAGTAAAGATGGCAGAGGCCGTTAGGGCCGCACTTTTAGGTTAACAAATACCTGCTGAATAGAATCATTCTCTTCCGTCTGTTAACTTGTAATGGAATCTCCTCCAACTTTGCTGGATAATTTGCGTCGGTTGTGATTCACACCCACCGCATAATCCCACGTAGATTGATGCCGTGGCATTACTGTATGCAATTAAACTCTCTCACATTCATGACCTGATTTCACTACGCGCAATAGCGAGAGGACTAAAAGCCGACTTCATAAGCAAGATTAATCCCGCTGTAACGCAGCGAAAATTGCTACGACAGAGGAGGTAGGGACATCTTGATTATGAATGTCACACTCCGAGTTAGAACATTTCGAATTTCTCCATGCTAAAAACTTGAATCCTCTATCCGGCACTGCAGTCAGTCTGATGACTCTACCGGACGGGACTGTAGTGAAGCAGTTGCTGGGACAATTTATACGTTGGAAGCCGGTATCTTGCCCGTCCAGATAAGTGCTTACCACGCTTCCCTGGCCTTGGACTTCAATACTGAGATCGCGAAAATAATGCCACTGCGATACCTTGGCTCTCACAGAGTTGAAACCGTCGAAATTGTCCGCAGCATTGGCCAGTCCTGGCATTATGCCGCATGGTTGTCCTAGGCAACTCAGTGCATCAGGATTGGAGAAATATCCGAGCCGAGTATGGCTGGCATCAGGATATCCCATGATCGTGACAAAACGCTGACCCCGATGCCCAAAACTGTAGTTGAACGCACCGCGTTCGGAAGAGCTGGATTGGGTAACATAGTCATGCACGGATCCAAGATTGTGGCCAATCTCATGACTCAATGTGTATTGATCACAATTCGAGTCATTAACATTTACAACCGAGTAGCCAATCTGCGCGGCATTAGTGAGATCTAATGATGGAATATCTGGGCTGTCCCTGTGACCTCCAATCCAGGCAACTCCGCAATTCCCGCCGCGAAAGCTCGTAAAAAGAACGACGAGATCGGCGTTAGTTGATCTTTTAGCGTTTCGGATGAGGATAGACCATTTTTCAATCGGCCCTTCGCTGGGTGTAATGTTTTTCAGAGTGTCGAGGTTCGATGCGCCCATCGGAATGCCATCTATTGGGGTAACAGTTGGTGCCTCTAGAAAATCAAGTTCGATGTAGACACGACTGTCCTTCATTGCCTGCCTGGCTTTTTGCTGCAACAGGTTCAGATACGGTTTTAATTTGAACAAACCACCAGGGAAGCTATTTGCCAGTTCCCTCGTAATCAGTGTGAGAACCCTGATATGCACCACCTCTATTGGGCCCGGATCGGGGATTGTGACGATACTTAATGATGGTGAAGGCGGGATGCGAGACGGCCGCATTCCATCTGAGTGGTTGGGTTCGAAAATTAACGCTGGGAAACCGCTTACGTCTTGCAAGATGATATCTTTAGTGGAGCCACTGATCCGATAGGCCCCAGTTGGCAAATCGATTGAGCCAACGATCTCTTCTCCAGTTTGCACAATGACTGCTCTATAGACATGGCCTTCCTTCACGAGGTGCGCGGTCCAAGATCGATATTGGTTGACTGTTTCAATGTCGTCGATCTGGAAGGTCAAGTGCTCATCTTGCTTTAGACTGAGGCCGATTTTTTCTCCGATTTTCATACTGAACAATCTTGGAATGTCCATCGTGACGCGAGAAACGCCAGCTTTGCTAATCTCTAAGCTGTCGCGCACGATCAAAAATACTCGACGATGCGAAATGCTATCTGAGGTCTGACACGCAGTAAGGAAAGTCATGACGAGCAGTAAAAAGGCGCGGCCAATATTCATTATATTTCCTTAAAAGCGCAGCCGTTCTTCGCCGCATTTTGATTTCCCAATACGAATAAGCAAATGATAGTTCTTTTTCTTTAAGGATAATTATAAATATAAGTAGAAAATTGAATAATTTTCTATTCGTTGCAAAAATGAACTATTGCTGAACACTGAAGAAAGCTTATGCGCCAGAGGCACTCAGATGGCGCATGGCGTGGTGATTATTTCGAGCAAAGCGTAGTAGAGCAGCAAAGAGAGGAGATTTATAAAGTCTTATTAATTAACGTGAGTGGCCGTAGGTAGATTCAAAACAATGCGCGGCACTTGATAGCAATGCGGCTGGTGAAGGGCTTGTCCCATATGTCGAATGAGCTAGTAACAAGGAGTTGAGAATTTTGAGGGATTAAATTTAAACAAAACAATTCAATTCATACTTAAATTTGAAATTTAGATGTAGTGTGGTCATTCATGGCGCTATCGTACAGTTTGTACTGCCTCAATTTCCAACTCAACATCAATTTGGATATTCGTCATTGCTAATCCAGCGTACTGTGACTTTAAATCAATGGCATTTTTGAAAGTTAGAAATATTACTTTACCCATGTCAGAAGTCTAAAAAACGCACAAAAAATAGGCAAAATTGCTCACTGAACGAGATACAAAAAATATCTGAAGAATGATGTCTTTGTAGGTCAGCGTCAATGTAGAAAAGCAGTTTTATTCTTTAAAATATTCGAAAGTGAGACATCAAAAAAACATTTTTTTGACACCCGATTTCTTAAAAAAATCAAAAGATCAAAAAATGATATATCTCCTTATTAATCAATAGGTTATAGCGCAATATCGCCTCTTGAAATCGCGTGCAACGTGGTGTATCTTGCTGGGATGAACACGTACACTAAACTTCGCGCAAATTATTTTCTTGCAAATTGGATGCAATCCACTGATCACGTTACCCCGCTCGGTTGGCTCATCAAACGTTTCATCGCAGAGCAAGAGATAACGCAGCGAGAACTTGCGAAAAGAATTGATGTAGGTCCATCCTATTTATCTGCCGTGATAAAAGGTGCGAAAGGTAATGTTTCTCAAAGTCTCTTAGAACGAATTTTCGTGGCCTTGAATTTAAACGGCGAAGAAAAATCAGAGCTACTGCGGGCGCAGGCTTTATCTTGCAATACGTACGAAATTAAAGATGTACCACCCTGGAAGTGGAATCTCGCTGCGGATTTCTATAATGCTCTTCCATACATGTCACCTGACGTCGCAGGAATTGTGCAAGCTGCATTGGCAATGGCCGCTGAAAATCGGCGGCATGAACATGCCGATGCAAGCAATTTGGAGAACAAAATGTAAAAGCCCCACACAACTCAAACGATGAGTTAGCGGGGCTACGCATCTGACGATACGGTTCTAGAAAACACAGTATCTGTCATGCCTGTTCCTGCGTCAAGTCCCTAATTTAACTACTTTTTCCGCAAGTTCACTTGCTGGAAGAGACGCGTTCACCCAAAACCATGACTAATACTGATATCACTACGCACAATTGCGATCAAACAATCAAGAAGATTGTCGCGCTGTAGAGCAAGTGCAAAACCACAAAAGAATTGAAAAAAAATTCAATTACATAGTCCGGTCTATGTGACCACTGACGCCCATCAAACAGCAATAAAATAAAAAGCAATTCGCATGCCATGGTTTTAGGTCTATGCACTATCAGCACAAAGAAAGTTTTGGAATTTAAGTAGGTAAATTTAACCCAGTAACTATCGAAACTGAAAGGAAAAGCTATGCCAAGCTCGTAAAAAATGGGGTATTTACAAGGCTAATAAGAAAGCCCCCTGTTGGCGAACAGGGGGCTTTCAGTGAGACTTCAAATTTCTACCAAAAATTTTGAACTCACTCTACAACTTACATTCACTGCTGTCAAGCAGCGGAATGCAAGCATGCCTCTGTACGTTCCCGCGAATATTACCAATATCGGATTTTTCTTCCGGGGGGAAGCCGCATTTCAAGATAAAGATTCCGTTAAAAAAAGATGGGATATGAGGCTCCCTATTCTTAACCAATTAAGCTATTCCGCTATCTAGGCGGAAGGGGTACTTATGTCAAATTATTCTAAGCCGCGTCGAATCGTTACGCGGTCGGGTGGAATTTTGCGCGGAATTTTTGCGTCAACCAAATACAAGACACAAATTAAATGGGAGGGTGGTATTGAAAAAGATGCCGTAGCAATTTTTGAGTTTTCGCACCGCATTTCGAATGTGACCAGTCAACCATTTAAATCAACATTCATGCATGTGGGAAAACAGACATCGCGCACACCGGATTTTTTAATTGAAACAGATAGCGAAAAAATCATTGTCGAGTGTAAGCCGATAGACTGGCTTGATGATCCACAGATGCAAAATCACATGGAAATTGGCGAGCAACATTTTGAAAGTGATGGCTATCGATACTTTATCGTCACTGATGAAATGCTGCGTCGCGGCCATGCCTTGACGAATGCCCGGCTTTTACTGCCATACCGGATGAGACATCTCCAACGTAGGGATGAAACGGCAAGAATCCACTATCAACTTGAAGAGCTGAAAAAGAAATTTCCTGAACCGAATTTCTCGAACTCAGTGAGTTACCTCAATTCTGAGGTTGATGTTTTAGTGATGATGGCATCCGGCCTTCTTTACTTCAATTTTCAAGTTGAAATACAAGATCAGACTGAACTTTTCTACGCACCAACATTGGAGAATCACGATGCAGCAAGCTTCCTTTTCGGTTAATAACGCATTTCTTTGGAATGACAGAAAGTATGAAATTTGCATGATGAATGACGACGGGGATGTAGTGCTGCAGTCAACACCGAACAATTTCACAACTGCAAAAATAGATTCTTTGCTTGCTGCATATTGCAACGGAAATCTGACATTTAATCTGAACCCAGATCCTATTGTTTTGGAAAAAAATAAGAAAGGAAAATTCGCTGCTCGTCGCACCTTGAGCAATTTTTCCACAGCAACAAAAAAGCATTCCGTCCGTGCGAGCCAGTATTTGAAAATGTTGCTTGATGAAGCCCCAATTTATATTGATAGAGCTGGCATTATCGACGAGAGAATTTTAGCAGTAGCAGTTGAAATCGGCGACAAGAATCCACCTCATAAGACAACAGTTTTTCGCTGGCACAAGAAATTCCTTGCCTCAGGCGGTGACAAGAACTCTTTGATCTATCAATTTGAGAATCGTGGTGGAAAAGGGCAGCGTCGCTGCTCAAAAGAAGAGGCCATTATTGAAGACCAGTTGATTGAAGAGATGTACCTGAAAGAGCGTGGCGCTTCGTTGCGAGAGCTAAACATGCAAATGGATTTGATTTGCAAAAGAGAGAATGAATGGCTTGTACCAAAGAATCATTTGCGCACCAGATCTGAGTCTAGTTTCAGACGACGAATCCATCATTCTGATCCGTTTGAAGTGGTTGCAGCACGTGAAGGCATCGAAGTAGCTATAAGAAGATTCCGATCAAATGGTATTGTTCCGCTTCCTAAATCGAGGCTAGAAATTGTGGAGATTGATCACACTCCGTTTGATCTTTTTGTAATCGATCAAGATCGTGGAATAGCCTTAGGCAGACCAACCCTAACTATGGCCATTTGCCGTAAAACAAAAATGCCGTGGGGGTTTCACATTGGTTTTGATGACTGCAGTGCCGATGCAGTACTTGCTTGCATTGAACTTGGAATAAAGCCGAAAACCCATGTAAAAAATGATTTTCCTGAGATTAAGGGGGACTGGCCGGTCTTTGGCATTCCTGGAGAACTTCGTTGTGATAATGGTCTAGAGTTTCATTCAAAAGACCTTGAGATTGTAGCTTCCGAGATTGAATTTGAATTAGCTTTTTGTCCCAAAAAACAATCTAATTGGAAAGGTTCTATTGAATCTTTTTTGAAGACATTCAACTACGAGTTCGTGCATAAATTGCCCGGAACCACACTTGCAAAATTCTACAAGAGAAAGGGTTACGACCCTGAAAAATGCGCTGTCATTGATCTTCATGTCTTGAACAGACTTGTACATACTTGGGTGATTGATGTCTACATGAGTGAACTGCATCGAGGTCTAGGATGTTCGCCCAGGCAAGCATGGAATAAAAAGTGGAAATTGAACGATGGTTATCTTCCCTTCACTCCCGACGAGCTCGAAATTATCTGCAATAAAACCGTCTCTCGACCAATTTGGGAATATGGGGTTGAATTGAATGGCAGGCAGAAATATAACTCGTCAGATCTTGCTGATTTGCGCCGGCGCATCGGCGTTCACGAAAATGGAAAATCAAAATCAGAAATTAAAATCAAGACATTGAAATTTGACATCGGCCACATATGGGTTTTTGATGCCTTTGAGAAAATTTGGTTAAAAGTACCAAATACTCAGCCTGAATACGCAGACGGAATCACCTTGTATCAACACGAAATCATTCAGAAATTTGCAAAGCAAATGTACAAAGAATCTGATGATTATCAAATCCTGATTGAGGCAAAGGAGCGTATGCGTCACGAAGTGGCGGCCTTATCATCCAGCAGCAACATGGCGGATCGATCAAAGGCCGCAAAGATAAATGGAAAAACATCTAGGCAAGCAGCACGAAAAAACAGTCGTCAGGTAAAAAATTTAAATCAAGGTGAAAGTGAATCGGAGCACATTTTTAACGGCATATTTAGACCAGCTAATTCAGCGCAATCTGACAATCACTCCGACAGCGAAAATGACCAGGAGACACTCCATGAAGACGATGACGCTTACGATAGCTTTCCCAATCCTCACTATGGCGGAGGAACGAAATGAGTGTTGAAGCCTACATAATTCAGCATCCTCAGTATAAAGATGGCTTTGATTTAATAAAAAGCTGTCACGAAGCATTCAAGAAAGGACGTAAGCCAAAAAATTTGCGGATCGTCGGCGTCAGTGGCGTTGGGAAAACAACTTTATTAGAGGCATATCGAGATTTGCACTCTCCCTCCATGATTGAAGATAGATCTATCATCACGGTTTTGTATGTGGCATTACCGAGCAAACCCATTGAATCCGCCATATGCAGTGAAATTCTATATGCTTTAGGAGATCCTTTCCCTTACGTTGGTAAGGTAACAGAAATGAGACATCGAATTATTGAGTTGTTTAAAAAATGTCGAGTTGAGTTACTTATCTTAGATGAGATACAGCATTTCTTAGACCGAGGAAAATTAAAAACGCACACAGCACATGCAGATTCTTTGAAGGTGCTGATGGATGCTTTGGATTGCTCGGTAATTTTAGCTGGTGCTCCCCGTTCAATTGAATTATTCAAAATCAATACACAATTGCGCGGTCGCTTTAAGAAAATTACTGCGTTTTTGCCATTCTCGACCTTCACGGAAAATTCTACACTTTCATTCAAAAAATTGATGAGAGCCATGCTTGGTAACTCTGTATTTGAGAACGCTAATTTCTTTGACGACGATGAGTCATTGCAACGGTTTTTTTATGCGACAGATGGTGTATTGAGAAATATTTCAGACCTGATCGTGATTGCTGAAGATATCGCAGAGAAGGAAAAGTCTCAAGTGTTATCCATGCGCATACTGCATGCATCTTTCCGATCCTGGATCGGCGTGATGTCGCGCTTTTCCAAAGGAGTTAATCCAAATCCTTTTTCAGAGAAATTCGAAAAAAGACGCTTAACGCTACCTGGAGAGCTTTATGAGCCGTCAGATCTGGATGGTGATAATCATGGCTGGCAGGAGGGCCTAAATGGATAAACCACTTTTAGATGCAGCCATGCCGGAGCTTCGGCCTGTCATGTTTTCTGAACTGCTCATAAGGCCCATTCGTCAGTCATATGAAGGAAGGCTGGGCTACATGAAACGGGTTACTTCAGAAAATTGCCTTTCGAAAAAGATGGCGAAGCAAATAGTTTTCGACAGCCAGGATGTGCAGGATTTTAGTCGCCATTCAAAGCCTTCAACGCAAATTTTGGGAAAAAGAAATTGGAACGTGAAACATTCAAGATTTTGTCCCATTTGCCTTGCGTCAAATCCCATCTGGAAAATTGAATGGGAACTGAGGCATTTTGATACTTGTCCTGTTCATCAATGTTGGTTGATAGATGTTTGTACAAAATGTGGAGAAGATATTCTTTGGACCAGGAAGCAGCTTCTTTCATGTGATTGCAATATATCTTTGACTGAAATGGTCTCTGAGACTTGCACAACAAATGTTGCAGCGATCTCAGCGGAGATATTGCGCAAATTAAATATGAGTTTTGAAGTACCTCAGTTGCCAGTCATTGGACATCTTCAGATCGATGAGATTCAGCGAGTCGTGAAATTGATTGGATATGGCCGGTATATAAAGGAACGATTGGATCCAGTAAATACTTTTGTTCTTAGCCCTGACAGCATGAAAGAATCAAAAAATTTAGCAGAAATCTCTGGCGAGGTGCTAGGTACATGGCCGGAGAGTTTCTATTCTTCACTTGCAATTAGAGAGGAACAATATCGTATTAGTTCAAAGGAGAATAGATTAGCAAAGTGCTTTGGCACGTTCTACACCAAAATTTATCGAGGTTTAGAGGGAACCAATTTTGATTTTATTAGACAGGCGTTTTCTAGTTATCTTGTCTCGAATTGGCGTGGTGCAATAGCAGAAAGAAATACTCGTCTGGATCCCGGAACCCGCGCAGGAACTTGGCTTCCCGGAAGCCAGGCCTGCAGAGAATTATCCATTTCGCCAAAGCGCCTGGAAAAAATGATTAACGACGGAGAAATTGATGGATATACCTATACTTCCAAAAGAAGTGATCGGACCAGGACTTATGTAAATCGAGTTGATTTTAACAGCAAGAAATTGGAACTTGCCAGTTCAATCGATTTACAAGAAGCGACTCAACTACTTGGTCTGAGTAAAAAGAGAATGGCTGAATTGCGACCGCTTCTTTTTCCGCTGGCAGAGAAATTATTTGCTACAAGAGAATCTCAGTGGGCAATTCGGCGTAGTTACGTTGATCGAATATTGGCAGCATCAAATTCGCTTTTACCGGGCAAGTGCATTGAACATGGTCAGATCACTTTTGGGCATGTTATGCAGTACTGGAAGTTAGGAAGTAACAACATCGCTAAAATAATTGAGGCTGCGGCTGCTGGGCACATCAAACCAGTAGCAGTGTCTTCTCAAAAACACGGCATTTGCAATTGGATATTCCGCATAGATGAAGTCAGTTCTTACATAGGCAAATTGGAAAAATCTGATGAAACCAGTATAACCGTACAGGAATTTGCATCACGCCTGCAGATGAAACAGGAGGTTGCTTATTTTTTGGTACGCCACCAGTTTGTTGACTCTTATATTTCAGACGCTGATCGCATTAAACAAAGTCGAATCACGCTGGAAGCAATGGGGAAATTTTTGAGTACTTATGTTTTTCTCTCGGATATTGCAAAGAAAATGAGTTGCTCTTCAAGGGGGCTGATATCAAGACTGCAAAAATTTGGTGTCTGTCCAGTGTCTGGTCCAACAATTGATGGATGTCGGCAAGTCTTAATGCGGCGAACCCGGGATTTTGAAGCGGCCATTAATTCAATTGCTATAGAGCAAGGAAAAGCTGCTTCAATTTTCCCTTCAGGTTAGGCATCGTTATTTAACATTTATATAAGTTCGAGTGTGCCGAAAAGCAGGTCACGCTTTTTGGCGCACCCCATCAATGTGGATACTCATGACCTGAAATGTCAGGTGAAATGCTGCATTTAAAATCTGCTTATGACAGCTCACGCAGCAGTTCGGTTTGGTGGCCATTTGGATAATATTTATTTAAATGTTTACATATTTACGTTTTAGTATAAACTTGTAATAAATGAAGGGACATTTACATGGAAAATTCCAGCTTAATCGATTTGCTAGCCGTTAGATTTGATATTCAGACCCACGGATGGAAGTCTATTGCCTGCAAAGCGATTGGCATATCCCGACCGACGCTAGATAGATATTTATCTCTTGATAGCAGTGGTGAAGGGGGACGTATACCCGAATCCTTTCTAATGGACTTACTTAATTGCCCTCTCATTTCCAAGGAGAGCACCAAGATCGAAAATGCATACGATATGGTCAATCTCTTAGCATCTGGATTGTGCATATTGCAAGAGGGAATCGATAAAATTGGTCATATCCAGGCCCCGTATCCTCCCGACCTGGTGCGAGGACTTAACATTGCAGCGGCCTTAAATCTTGAGTTTGATAAAACTTACCCTACCGGGCTGGCTGAACTTTTTGCTGTTGCCAGCACACCGCTCTATAGTTGGTGCCTGGAATACGAGGGTGAAGGCGCAGAAGAATTTGGCGCAGCAATTTTGGTCAAGGACGGTGAAATTACTGCTGACTGTCTCGCTATCGCTGGTTTGAGTGATGTAGATCCAGAGTTATATTTCTACAGATCGTTAATGGATGCATGCGCTGAGCTAGATGATGAAACTAGCCAAAAATATTATGTGGCATGGAGGCGAACTGTTATTGAAAATCCAGTTGCCAATGGATTTACTACCTTTCTCTCAGACCCGATCTTACGCAGTAGTCTGCAACTTACCCAGAGATTGGCAGAAATATTTTATGAGCCGCTATCTGCCATTCATGCTCACGACAACAACATAGCACTTTGCCTCATCAGTAATACTCGTCTCAAGAAAATTCATGGTGACTGGGTCACTGAGTCTCGGGACCCACGAGCTACGCAGATGCTATTACAGACGGGACCAATTTTGCGCCCATTTTTACCTGGCATGCTTGAACTCAAAAGGCCTGCCAGGGTTTTTTGGACGTTACCTGGCATTCAAGAAGTAAATTTATTCAAGCAGGTACAAGAACTTGGCTATAAAGCTGAGCTTTGGCCACGGATGGATGCGGTGGACCTGGTAATTAACCACCCGACGAAACCGCTTCGATATGCAGTCGACCTGAAAGAGCATCGATCTTCAATTAGCCTGGCCAGATCTTTTGAAGGCTTTAAGCATTTTCGAAGACATCAACAATTGATCGTGATACCCGACTATCTTTGCGATATGAATCCAGAGTATTTACTGCAGTTTGAAAGGGCGCGCCGCTCCAAACTGAAGACACCAATTCAAATGGCAACAGTCTCCGAATTTATACAAATATTAGAGGCCTCAGCATGAGAACGCCAAATAGCCTTGTTGCCGCATATTCTGATGCTTCATTTCCAGCATCAAATCGGAAGAATTTTTATGTCCGCAGGGATATATGTCTGGTAGATTTGTGCTTACATTTCCTTTCTACATATATGCCATCAGAATCTGTCTGGGTGGTTCCTAGTTTGTTGCAAGGCCACTTAGTGAGGGATCTGCCTAAGGAAACCAGGAAGGCGTTGTTCATCATGCGACAATATGCAAATGGCTTTTGTAGCCGCCTGGCGTGGAGATCTGCACTGAATGAACATAGTCAGTACTCGAACACGGCATACCTGGTTCAAGATGATGTCGCTAGAAAACGGGATGGTGTGAGCGATGTAGTTATTTCAGAATTATCGAATTCATTGCAGTCAACCGCACCTTATCCAATGAGGGTGCTTAAATTTGGACAACGCGGCACAGCGGTTTTCCGAAACAGGGCATTTGGCAGAGAGTTCACAGTCGATCTGCCCGCTGAAAAAGGAACGGTAGCGGAGCTTGCACAACTCAGGCGCAGAGAAGTAAATCCACCTATTTCAATACGGTGGGATACTTTGCTGGCAATTGCCAAAGACGTGGATGCAAGAGAAAAAGCACATGATTTCCCTCAATGGCTGCCGAAGTTAAATCTTGAACAACGTATTAAAAAGGTAAAAATTACTGCTTTAGGCAGCGAATTTTATAGAGATGATACATTGATCCTTGATGGAACCCAGCATATGGTAGGCATGCTATCTAGTGGAAAAAGTACGCTAGTTCAGGCCCTGCTTTTTGCTTTAATCAGTCCTGGATATGATAAACGAGTGCTCGTTTTGAGCAAGGACACTGCTGCGGCTTCTGAATTAATTGCCCGCCTCAAAGCGCACGGCATAAAAAACAGTACCGTTATTAGTTCGATTAACAATCGAGATGTTCATCTGAGCGCAGCGCTCTGGAATACACAAAGCTACTCTTCAGATCAAACCTTTGAAGCTGCTGCCGCATTAACAGAGAGCCTTGGTACTGCATGCCCACTAGATGGATATCAATCTAATGAAAAATCATTCTCAAGGGAGAATCCGCGAAAACCTTGTTTTAATCTGATACAAGAAAAAAAGGGAGGCGAAGAGCAAGAAGTAGCCTGCCCTTTGATTGCAGCCTGTCCTACGCACAAGCAGCAAAGAATGCTTTCTTCAGCAAGTGTGATAGCGATGACGCCACAGGCGTTTATCAAAATGACTCCAGAGAAATATGCACTGAGTGAGGAGCTATCCTTTCCTGAGGCCATGCAGTTTTTTGCCGACGTGGTTTTAATCGATGAAGCAGACGAGGTGCTGCGTACATTTGATGAACAATGTACGCAGCAGCAAGGTTTATTATCTTCGGATGGCAGGGCATTTACATTAACCAGTACTCGCGCACTTGCAAGTTCACTGGGTGATAGAGGGGGTAGCCAGTACGCCAAGCTCTCGAATGTTCAATGGCACCGCCAATTCAATAAGCTTCAGGACAGTATTGGTGCAATTTATCATCTATTTCTGAAGCACAGAGATAAATTTTCATGGATAATTTCTCAGAAAACATTTACATCTGCCAGCATACTTACCTCACTTTGGCGGCACGGCGCTGGATACGAAGAATCGGCAAATGGCAATGCAAGCGCCAAGTCCCAAGCCATTGATAAACTGGAGCTGCTCGCTGCATTAAGTGGGGCTCTCTACAATTCATTGAGTATGCCGGGAAACCGACAGCCTATCAAATCAAGGTTTGAATCAATTAATGCAGATCCTAAGCTGCAAGATGCGTTCTCTTTTTTGGCCGATATCCAAGTAAATATCATAGAAGCCACACCAGCACTTGAAAGTGATAACGTATTTAAGCAGATTATGGAGGCGTTGGCATGCGGACCTTTGGAGGTTTTTTCTTCGAATGATGCCGCAAGTGATAGTGACCAACAAGTACCCAAAAAAACTGAAGAAAGATTTTCTCAACGAAGGCGTGTAAACGTTCCAGATGACAATTTTTCGAGAGCACTTGCAATTACCCTGGCTCTCCTTACAAACAATTGTCTGTCAAGTTTTTCATATTTGGTTCGGAATCAGGCCGCTGTCGAAGACGATTTTGGTCTGACAGAGACAGACGTTTTCCGCGAAGCAAGAAGAATAATGCGGCACTATGGTGGAATTATTCCGCGACCATTGCTCGGTTCCACATTTGGACTCATGTTCGAGCCATCTGGAGAAAATTCAGAAGACGGGGGCACGCTGCGATTAATTAATCATTTAGCGCTTGGACGTTTTCTGTTAACTAATATGGACAAGCTACTGGCCGAAGAGGGGCAAGCGGGTCCTCACGTTCTTTTGTTGTCTGGAACAAGTTGGGCAGGTGGCGCGTCACCAAGTGCCTCACCTTTATTTGATGTGCAGTGGCCGGTCTCTGCCATCCTGGAACAGCCAGAGAAAGAGCGGGAGGCACTTTCCACTAGTATGTGTGAGTTTGTTTCGCTTGGCCCTGTTCCAATATCAGTGTCGGGCCAGCCTCCTGAAGTGAGAAGAGAAAACTTAAAACGCATAGCGAGCCTGCTGACAAAATCAGGGGTAAGTGGGACACCAATTGAGCGAAAATGGAGTCAACTCATAGAGTCAGATAAAGACGATATTGGAAAGTATTCGCTGCGCCAGCGCGCACTTCTTGTGACAAATAACTACGATGATGCGAAACTCGTTGCTAATACACTTGCCCAGGCAAATCCAAAGAAGCACACAGTTTACTGCTTAGTATCCGATACGCTGGCAAGATCCGGGGAAGCTGCCAATGACGCTAAGCGTACAGGGGAGGCATTTCACCGTGATATACAAATATTGCCAAGGTCTCAGGTCGAAAGTTTTGGTGAAGCACCGCCTGGCAGCATACTAGTAACTCCGCTGCATCCCATCTCCAGGGGCCACAATATTGTAATTCCGGGCTCAGGTTTCGCGGCTATAAGTACGATTTATTTCTTGCACCGTCCCCATCCGCGCCCGGACGATCTTGCCAGCGTTATTGGTGCAATAAATCGCTTCGCAATGGATGTGGTGCTTGGACACACTAAACCTGAAGGTAATGATATCGAAGAAAAAAGTGAATGGTTCAGGCGAAAAGCACAATGTGCACTTGATGAGGGATTTGCGTTGCGAACAGCATATGCGCAGATGCCGAAGCTGGCGAGAACTCAATATTCGTGGGATTTAATCACGTCGATTTGGCAGACCATAGGGCGCGGGATTCGTGGTGGCGTACCTGTCTATGTAGGATTTGTTGATGAGCGTTTTGCTCCTGGCATTTATAAGAGCCCGGCTGTAGCTGATACGGTTTATTCCAGTTGCTTGAAACAGTGTGAAAAAACACTAGAGAATGCAATCAACGGTGATGGCATAGATCAAAAAATTGCAAAGACACTATATCAACCATTTCGCGATATGTTAAATAAATTGTTTGATGCGAATGAGTCCCAAAAGGAAAAAAAATGAATTCTACAAAAAAAGCTCCCGCAGAATTTCAGCCATTCTTATATTCATACGATATTGCGAACTTACGAGACCGTGTTGCCGTGCGCTACAGTATGCCGTTTCGGGCGTACGAAGCACTTAAGCAGGCGCAAGAAATCACTACACCCAAAAATGCTTATATTGGTGGACTCGCAGCAGTCTTAGGCTGGGCTGCACCCTCTGTAGACTTGGTTACATTTGAGCCAGTTGAGGAAAATAATTATGCTAGAACTTTATGTTTCTGGATGATTGATCCAAGTGAGTCAATTGAGACGCTGAAAAATCAAGCAGATATCGCTCTTGAAATTTGGCTTGGGCTCGCTCTCTCAAAAGATTCATTTTCTCAGGTGCAGAACAAACTACATGACGGGAGATTTTCTTCCGGCGGTGGGTGCATTCCGTTTCCAATTGATTCTGCACTGAAGTCTGGAGGCACATGCGCGAAGCCAAAAGATAATCGCATGTATTCCTTACTCACATTGTTCGCTGCCAGGCAACTTGAGGGAGCGATCATCAATCAGGGAATGATTGAAGAAGGAGAATTAATAAGCACGGGTCCGCAAAACGATTTGTACTCTGGTAAGTCCCTGATGAGATATCGCCCTGGACAAATCGAAAAGGGGACGCGCTCAGGGCTTTGGTCAGAAATATTTACTGCAGTTGCGTTAAATACGCCGGAGCAAAACAACTTGCGCATCGCAGTGAATATCGGTATTCGAAATTTCGGTGACATCAATCCTGCAGCCTTATTTAAACAAAAATCCAGGTACGTTGATATTTTCATACCTAGTGATCAGGTGCTGAGCAACAATGTCCGACGCATGCGCTGTGTTGAATTGGAATTGATGAGGTCAGACTACTCAAATTCCACATCTAAATCTAATGAAACGTCTCGTGAGAGAAAGATTTTGTTAAAACTCATGGAAATGTCTGGTGTACGAGATGTTCCACAGGAGTTGGGGTTAACTCCGTTTGAGCTTAACGGCTTTAGTCTTTATCCCAGACTTGGTTCAAATCACGGTGATAAGTATGCATTGGCTGGAACCGGTATCCCTAATCCTGAACGTGAAAATTATTTGCAATTATTAGATGATCGATTGCTGCCAGCTGGTTTTGAGCGAATCAAGTTTAATAATCGCTCGTTTAAGCAGGAAAGATCTTTGAAAGCAATTGACGGCGCAAGTGCATTACGGAATGCAGTGGCCATAGCTGCGGCAGATATGCCTGGAGGATTTCGACTCACTCATTTTGTGAACGGAAACAAAGATGAAGAGAGTGCAAAGGGAGCGCTGTTAGAGTTATTTGGCGAGCCAAAGCAAGCTACGCCAATAGATAGCACGTCGGTCGAAATTAAGTATGAGGAAGATTTTCAGTTTATCTATCAAAAAATTGAAGCAGGAAGTCTGGCAGATAAAGTTCCAAAAATCGATGAAACCATACTTGCTCAGGTACCGGTTGAAAATAAATCAAAGCGCTGGTCTATCAAGCAGCACCTTCAAAAGGAAGCCGCAGAAGCTGCAAGAAAAAATATTGCAAATTATGTTTCACAATATGCACCTTCGACCGATACGCTTTGGGCCGCATTAGTTGAAATCCCCAAATTCCTACAAGAAGAACCGGCACGGGATCCATTTTTATTGAATTACGAAGTTCTTGCTGAGCAAGGAGCGGTAACTCAAACGAAGCTGACTGATTTTGATGATGTGACAATAGAGACTGACGAAAAGGCAATCAAGGTCAAGCGCCTTATATACGAGAATGCAATATGCGACTTATTGCGTTCAGCAGGCGTTAGTCCGCTTGTTTCTGGTCAGGTAAGATTAGCTGGTTGGTGGATCTTAGCCAGGAATGATCGGTCATTTGATAAGCGACCTGGTGAACTTGACGGACTTGTTACGCCACTCTATGCCGATTGTATCAATGGGCAATTAAGAGTTTGTATTCTCAATGACGGTGAAAAAGTCGAATGGTTAAGTTATTCGCAAGCACTCATTCGGATAGCACAAAGAAAGGTATTTGATTTGAGCAAAATCAAAAAATTCTCCGAACAGGCAACAAGAGTAGAGCAATTTTTTGCTGCTGCGACACCAAATGATGCAATTCCTACTGTGATTTTTAGTGAGGCCACAAATATCAGACGCTTCATCAAAGGACTAAGTAACGACGCCTTGCAATTTGATACGCTGAACCTAGGAGGCATTGGAGGCGCTACCGCACAAAGGGAAATGCGGTCCGGTAAAGCAATTAGTCTGATCCGAATTACGAACGAGGCAAAAAAGTCTCCATGCTATTGGGTCAGTGAACGAAAACAAGGTGTGGCAAAAGGCTTCTTTCAAGAGCAAGGGGCAGAAAACGTATTTTGGCTGAATCGCGGTTTAACAGATGCGCTACAACAAGGACATAGCTGGGCAAATACCGTCTCGCGTCATGTAGAAACGGATCCAAGGAAATTTGCTCATCGCAGATTCCCATCACTTAGCGAGGTTGCAGTAATTTTAAAAGGTGAAGACATGGAGGCAGACCAATTGGCTGGGATTACTCGAAAGGCAATGCAGCTTCATCTTGCTACTGACGAAGAAACCTTATTGCCATTTCCTTTGCATGAGCTCTCCGTTATTCGTTGATTACTTGAAATCATCACTTTCAATGTAAATTTGATCAATTTAAATTGATTTGGTTTTGATTTCCTATGGGAACTTTTGTGTCGATGAAAATTGCTCTGTATGAGCAGTGCACTACTCGTGGTTTTTAAATCAAATCATTTTGATAAAGTTGGTCCCAATGCTATTTGTAGATATTCGAGAGAGAGGCTTATTGGTCAATTTCAATTTAGTGAAAAAGTTTTTTTGAATTGCATTCGGAGGACAAGTCTGATCAGCATCGATCTCATTATTTTTACACATTGCTAAATTAATTAGTTAAAATAGCAATTAATTTTTGAAGACGAACTCGAATATTCAACACATTTAATGTGTCTTGCAGTGTAAATATAAAATAGGGGAGGCAATATGTCTGGAAGCGGCGGTGGGGGTGGCGGTGCGCCCGATTATGTCATCGAATGTGATAAAGTTTTCATCAATACTCAACTTAGCTCACCAAAACCAGATGTTATTGCTCACATAAGTGAGGGGGACGAACTAAGCATAGCCTTGCAGTCAATGAACGGTAGGATTGTTCTGGTCGCAATATATGATGGAGAAATTGCTGGCGGTTTCGCTACGCCCGATACCGCCAAATTGCGTGACTGCATAGAGAAAGGGTATGGATTCAGTGCGACTGTCAATTCCATAAATAGTGGCCAAATTCGAGTGCGCATTCATCCAGCGTAATCCTAATGACTAACAATACGATCAACATAGTCGGTGGTATTTACCAAGAAATCTGCATGCGTCCGGATTGGCGAGAAATCTACGGATCTGCAGGTCGTGCAGCTTCGGCAATATCTCAACTTGGTGGCAAAGTTATCTTGCATGGTTACGCAGACTCGATGGCAAGTGCAGCACTAGAGTCGCGTTCCGCTTTAGAAAATTTCGACTTGGCAATTCTACCAACCACGAAGGGCATTACTTTTCATTATGCGCATGGTCTTGCAACTCCTATAATTAGCTACCTGAAACTTCCCCTGGATCCAATCGCAGTGACAGCCGATCGAGTAATTCGTTTCGGAATGATTGAGACAGAAGCAATCGTAGTTGCTGATTTCGTCGTTTATGATCCCCAGAACGTAAAAGATCCAGTACATTTCTCCGACAATGGATCTAGGGCCAATCATTTAGCACTCGTGCTTAACCAGTTCGAGGCAGCAACCTTGTCGGGGTTGCCACGTGGCACCATCGAAGAGATGGTGGAGGTGTTGGTGGACAAATCGCGTGCCGAGGTAATAATTGTCAAACTCGGCCCGCAGGGTGCTCTAGTGTGGGAAAAAGGGATTTTTCACAGAATACCTGCATACTGGACAGAATCGGTTTGGAAGATTGGGTCGGGTGACACTTTCGTCGCAAATTTTTCAGCTCACTGGATGTCTGGAGAGTCAGCGCTGAACGCAGCTTTAAAGGCATCGCAGGCTACCGCTTATTACTGCCAAAACCGCAGTTTCGCTACACGGAGCCAGGTAGATTGCTTTTCTCCCGAGCCAATTTTAATAACTGATGCATATAGGCAAGGGAAAAAGCCTTCCGTGTATTTGGCTGGTCCATTCTTTACGCTTGCTCAACTATGGCTTGTTGAGGAGGCACGGAATCAACTAACTGCAATGGGTCTACAAGTATTCTCTCCTTATCACGACGTCGGCCATGCATCGGCAGAAGATGTGGCCTCGAAAGATTTGGCGGCTATAAAAAAATCTGATATTGTTTTTGCTATTTCAGACGGGCTTGATTCTGGAACTATGTTTGAAATTGGCTTCGCGAAAGCAAACGGAAAGCCGGTAATAATTTACTTTGAAAATGAACCGGATAAAGATCTGAAAATGGCTGAAGGGGCACAGTGCATCATTGTCAAAGATTATGTTAGCGCCATATACCGAACCTTGTGGGAAGCAATCAAACAATGAAAAGCGCGCTACTTCTTTCCGGCGGAATGGACTCCCTCGCGATTGCATATTGGAAATCTCCAGATATCGCGTTCACATTAAATTATGGGCAACTTGCTGCACAAGCTGAAGTTGATGCCTCGGTACAAATTTGCAATATATTAGAAATTGAGCACCACATAATTAACATCGATTGTAGCCAGCTTGGTTCCGGCGACATGGCAGGCACTGCTAAAGATCCTCTAGCTCCGGCGAGCGACTGGTGGCCATACCGCAATCAATTGCTAATTACTCTTACGGCAATGAAGGCGGTGAGTCTTGGCGTCACAAATTTGTTGATAGGGACGGTCAAATCTGATGGCAGTCACAAAGATGGAACACTTGAATTTGTTGAAATAATTGATCGACTGCTCGCCTGCCAAGAGGGAGGTATGCAAATTAAGGCACCAGCTATTGGATTGTCAACTAGTGAATTGGTCAAGATTGCAAATGTCCCAAAGGAGCTTTTTGCATGGGCACATAGCTGCCATAAATCAAACATTCCCTGTGGCCAATGCCGCGGATGCAATAAATACAGTGAAGTGTATGAGGAACTGGGATATGACCTGGATCGACTTGGGTGACCCCCGGCCTAGAAACGAAAGACAAATTTACCAACCATTTAATTGGCCGACAGGTGATAGCGTAGTACTTCCGCAGCCAACATTCTCCAAACAATCTTTCGTAGACGTTATATCGACGCGTAGATCGCAACGCGTGTTCGGCGCGATCACAGAACAAGATATTTCTAAATTATTTTGGCTGTCATCACATGCAATCTCGAAAACACCCTCTGGCTTTGGCTATGACCTTAGCTATCGTCCAGTACCATCTGCGGGGGCAATCCATCCGCTTCATTTGCTAATTCTTCCTGTGCAAGCCAAACACTGGCAGCTATACAACTCATTTACTCATAGCCTTATCGAAATCCCAACGGGAATGCCAGCTTCATTGGATGCGATTCAGGAGGTTAGCTCTTACGTACAACCTCAAAATGGCGCAATTATTTGGATTGCAGCGGAACCAGGGAAGACGGCAAGCAAGTACGAAAACGCCAATAGCTTAATTTGGCGAGATACGGGTGCGCTCATTGCTCAACTTGGCCTGGTTGCTACTTATCTTGGGTTAAACTTCTGCTCTCTGGGAATGACAGGTAATTCGTGGGCTCGTATGCTAGACCAACACGAGTTGATCTGCGGAGTTGGTGTTGCTCTTATTGGATCGCCGACGCCCACCTGACGTTTTTTCCTGAGGCCCATCTAGTTTGTATTGGTTGAGTAATTTGCTCACTATACTTCCTGATGACATCATCTCCCACCAAATTACTGCATCTAGCTCAGAAGCGCGCACTCCCAATCCATTGCTCAGCGATAGGAACAATGATTCCAATTGCAAGTAGTGACGTTCAACCGTTAATCCTTGTGGAAAAAAACCGGCAAGCCACCCAGCGCGGAGCAAATGGATGTCTAAAATAGCCACGTCGTCGGCGTCTAACCAGTTTCGTGCAATCCAAGACGCAGTTTTTGGACCTATACCTGAAATGTTCAAAAGCCAATCTCTTAGCTCTCGGCCAGTCGCTAGCGGAGCCGCTTCCAAATCAAGTTTTCTGAGCGCTGCAGCCAGATACTTGGCTTTTTGACTGGCAAATCTGTAACGGATTTTTTTTCCATCGAGCTCTATGAAATCACTTAACCATGCAAATAAAGTCTGTTCATCGGGCGCTTCGCCCGTAAAAGCACCAAGTTGCTTCAACTTGCTAAATGCAGCGAGACCAACTCGAGCGGGAATACCATGCCCTCCAAGTAAGCAAGCTCCGACTTCTTCCCGTAGCGACGTACCAAGTTTAAAATTAATGCGAGTTCCTTGAATTCTTCTCGCAAGGACTTGAAACGCCCAGTAAGCTGGACTTGGAAATGCGTCTATGCTCCCCCAGCACACACCTGGTAGAACCTCAACGCTTTCGGATGGTAGTTCTAGTTGAACCACCATGGTGTCAAGAATTACTGCTCCGCGTTGCATCACATGGTCCTATCTTCGCCATAGGTGGCAATCATCCATTCCATCAGGTCGCTACGCTCGACTGCATCCATTCTTTCAATACGTTCATGAAGTCGGCCACGCCTCCGTTTAACAGATTGGCGATCCCTGAATGTCTCTCCAAGATAAGTCGTATCGTGTAGAGCCTCTGCGTGCGCAAAATTGAACCAGACACATTCCTCGCGGCGGCCCGCGTGGGAATTCACAAAAAATTTAGACTTATTCCACTTGTCTAAGTGTTGGTCATACAGTGAATTATCGTATCCTGAAATCATCACCAAACAAGGCAACGAATTTGCCAACTTCAACAAATTTATGTGCTGTTCATCATTGTATTCAAATCTGTAAATTCGTTGTTTTCTTCTAGTGCTTGGTAGATACGGGGGATCAATATAGACTAGCTCACCACCGTCAAAGTTGAATGACGACAAGTAGCTAACGGCGTCTGCGTGAATTAATTCCATACCAGGATGTGATATCTGTTGCCACATATCAAAGACCCTTGGATCAAGATCAATTCCTATATTTCTCTCGGCAGGTTTCTTGTTCCTCATAACTGCCCCACCACCAAGAAACGGTTCGATGTACGTATGGTGACGTGGCATCAAATTAATTATTTGATGGAAGCACTTTCCTTTTCCGCCTGGATATCTCATAAACATATCATCGTCAATTTCGACGATGAAAGCAAGGTTTTTATAATGATTTGCGAGATGGGTAGTGCGCAGGCAACATGAAAAATTAAACATATGTAAGTTATCTTGCTAAGTTTTTGCCAGTTTATATACTGCTTCATAAACACATACCTGACGTGCGGAATCTTGTGTTCCGAGATCTGAATATCGTTGCCTGCTATAATGGTGGGTTTATTTGATTTATATTTCCTTGTTAGCAACTGTGTTAATCAAATGTTGAATGCTTTTCTTGGTGAGGACATCGGCTCCGTCCAGGCGGTGAAAATACGCCGGACCCGATCAGGGGAACCTGAATCTGTCCAAAGCGTGCTGGCATTGAGCGGTATCGGCCTGGATGGTGATATGCACGCAGATCCACTTTCCCTACGCCAAGTATTGTTGGCAGGGGCGGGGGCATACTCACAAAATGATCTTCCGCTCAATGCGTTGCGTGAAAATCTTCTTCTTGATATTGATACTTCGTTACTTAAATCTGGTACAGTTCTTAGAATTGGTACAGAAGTTATTCTATGGTTGACGTTTCAATGTGAAGCATGTGGACATTTGAATATTCAAAAACCAGGTTTATCGAAAGTAATTGGTGCACATAGAGGAATGCTTGCCAGAGTCGTTCGAGGTGGGGCTATCCGGGTAGAAGATCGGGTTCAGCGCCTAGACTTTGTGTTACCTATTTGGTCCGACGATTGGCGTGTTCGCGTTATCAAAGTTTTAGATTTGGTTCAATCAGGAACTGTCATCGAATACAAGCAACTTGCACGGCTAGCAGGTGTCCCGTCAAGTTATTGTCGAGTATTCCCCCAAATGACAAAGGTGCTTGGTTCCATATATGCAAAGAAGGCTGTCCCTGCAAACGGAAAGCCTTCAAAAAAACGCTGGCTGGGTACCGAAATATTCGAAGTTGAATTAATAAAATTGATGCAATTAACCAGTGTCTCTCAGCTAGATTCAATTTATAACCCAAAGCGATATGCTCCCGTGCAAATGCCAACTCAAAAATACGAAGAAATAAAAAAACAGATCACTAGATCACTCAATGAGAGCGGAAGCACTGGTGAAACTCTGCAGGTTGGTGACGTCCGAATTCTCCTGACAAAAAATCGTTCGTTGAAGAACGATAACCCTTCACAAGCAATGTACAAACCATATCCTGAAGTTGAAGGCATGGTGACTAACGACTACGACAGCTGGTTGAGTTAATTGAGCGAGTCAAAAAAGCAAACAACACGTCGAAAAAACGAGGTTATCCGTGAAATAAGTAAGACGGTTAAGCGAAGCTTTCCCTCCTTTGACAATTTGGCGGCTTGGGTCGTTGACAATGGTGGAGCTGACAGCGTGGAAAGTATTAGAGTCAGTAGACCTGAGTTGTGGTCAGATCTTCTTTTCGAATGGTACTCCTCTGGTCAAATCGCGTGTTTATTTGCAGTTCATCTTGCTCGGTTAGCCGATACTGCGAAGTGGTATTCGGCAGTTGTGGAAGGACCTTGGGATGGGGATTACATTACTGCAATTATCGATGCCTCAATTGAACAGGGGGCAGAAGGGTTGCAAATATTATTTCCCGGTCATGGCACGGACGATGAAGCTATTACAATTGTTGAGAGGTTGGCAGTACATTCTCGTTGGCGCTGTGATGATACAGGTTGGCTAGCAGGCGAGGAAGGTGACTCCATACAAATTGGCCTTCGTTGGATCGCTCCTGACCGTAGTTACGAGTCGTGGGCAGTTGGTATAGCCCCATTTGAGACAATGCCATTTACACGCCGCTTTGTAGGTGCTCCATTTATTGCACTAATTGTTAGGCCACTTCCACCAGCAGGAAAAAGGGCGCCGACGCCTGAGGGACCTACTGGTTTGCCGGCATCTCACCTGGCACACATGGATGATGCCCTAGGTCAAAATCAAGAAAAACGCGATAAATGGACCGAGCAGACAAAGCTTGGAAAACGGGCACTTATTCACCCTGAACCATTGTCGAGAGCCAGAGCAAAAGTTACTTTTAGCTTTCCTCCAAGTGCACAAACAGCTTTGATGCCATTTTTAAAAATGTAAAGCAAGCGTTTTATCTCATACATATACGTGCTCCTCACAGTTCACTTCAAGGTAAAACGCCAGTCGAAAGCTTAGCAGAACTGGCGGAAAAGGCGCTACTTTGGTAGGAAGTCGCGGCTAAGTTTTACCCTTCAAAAGGAGGCATTCAGGAAAAAATACAGAGATGAACTGCCTTTACGGAAATTGAAACGATGTCCGTGAATCACACTATTGAGAACTACGTGTATGCTAGGCGAACCATTCATTAAGAAAAGTATGTCAAATGCAAAAATTTTTGGCATTGTTCATTCTCGTAAGCTTTTTCAGCACACCCAATTTCGCCAAACAATTACTCCTCAAAGGCCTGGTTCTTGAATTTGAGCTGATTACAGTTTTCCCGCACAGCGCGTTGAACGCCATCATCGAAACCCGTTGAAGATTCGGCCTCAATCTCAACAGAAATCCTTATTTTTACTCCTGGCTTTTGCGTGAAGAGCATCAGAACCTCATCCGCTACATCAGAAAACTGCAACTTTGCCTTGACCGGGTCGAGGTCCACTGTGCCGAAAAATACCCTTTTTTTGGTTGAAGCTATCGATGTCGAAATCTTCTCTTCTGTGCTCGCAGGAGATGATGCTCCACTTATCGAAGTTCCAGCTAGATATCTGCCTGTTACTTGGCTCACGGCTGGTAACGAGCTTCCGGTTTGAGTGGCTATCGCTTCACGCTCTATAACTTCGGCAGCAAGCTTAGTAGCAAAATCCGATGCGACCTTAGGTTCGATCAATAGCAGTGATTCATCAAAGATTATTGACGTGTTCTCGGCGAAGTGAAATCCTTGGTAACGACCATCCTCCTGGCCATAGGCTACGCCAAAGAAATCACGCGAATTTAATCCGGCGCTGACAGTGACACGCAGCGTGTCGGCGTCGCGAAGTCTTGGAAAATAAAGGTAGCAGCACGTCTTTTGCCAAGTTTCGACTGCGCCGAAGGCCGCGACATCGTCCTTCCAAAACCATGATCGCATCAGATTCGACAAATGGATCGGCGACCATTCGGCGATCAAGAGCTCGTGCTCCTTGAGAATCTTCTCGATTTCTTCGGAACGATTCACAGCAGCGGGGTTGATTTGGAAATGCTCCCATTGTATATCGCCAATCCCTTTACCAGGTCTGGCATCTTGCATTGGTGCCAAAAGCCACTTGTAGGTTTCACGAACCATACGCCCCAAACCATCATTGGCCTGGTCAAGGCTATGTGACGCTTGCTTCGCTTGGTGTTGATCCAAATTGAGACGCGCCTCCCTCACGTCGGCAACAATGGATTGCCATGCTAGCACGGAGCACACTTGCTCTTTGAGCCGACTAACACTATCCGCATCCGGAGCTAGGAAAATCAAGCGGTTTTGTTTTTGGCGAGGCTGTTCGCCGCGCTGCTTCAAAATTGCAAGCGCCGCATCTGTAGCAGGTGACTGAGCGGAACGCCCGAAAGTTGCCTCGGGAGGCAGGACCACTAGCCGCAGAGTCCAGTCGTCGGGTATGTCGCCGCTGCTAGTGAAGACGTGAACGCCGCCAAAGAGGCCTGGTGCGAAGCGAAGCTTCTCACGGATATAGGGATACACGTCCTCACGCATATTGAACCGACGTTTACGATCTTCCATCTCGCGGCGCAAATTCGGACGGATGTCGAACCAATAGCGATTGTTGGCGCTATTGAAGTATTGGAGCCTATCCACCAAAGAGCGAACTCCGTCCTTGTAATGGCCAATCACTTGTCCTGGTTGAGCGCAACCAAGCATCAAATTTTCAAGCTCAATGCCTCGATGATGCTTGGCACCACCGACAGCTCCGGCATCTGGGGCAGACCCCAAAAACACGACACGCGCGATCCGCCGACATGCCAGGATAGAGCCGAATAACGGTTTGCTGTTGTCGAGCTCAGTAGTGATGGCGCGCTCGCCGTCAATGTCTCGCTCGAGAACAGGGTCCCAACCTTGAGGCAGGTAATAGATTGCTTCGTTGCGCGTGTCGGAATCATATAGCGGCAAACTGCCTGGCTGAATCATCAAATCGTTGTTGCCATCTGTCCAAAGGCGATGAATCACCTTGGCCATGAGCTTCAAGACGCCGCGCGTGCGTTGGAAGTTGTCTAAGGATGACCAGTCTTCATAGAGCCTATCGAATACTTCGGGATGAATCGGATAGGAGTGCTTCATCCGCTCCAAGTAGTGACTGTCCTGAGTCTCTGATGGAAAATCGCTACTATTGGCAGCGTAGAAATCGGCATACGCCCTGCATACATCCTCTGCGGCTAGTCGATTAGATACGTTGGCGAACAGCCGACGACGAACGATCTCAAAGGCCTCCTCAGTAGCCACTGGTTTCCACAAGGCCTGGATACGACCAAAGTAATGCTCTAATGCTCGAAGAGCCTTCACCCCCTGCTGACTGCCTGCTTCGCGATCTGAGAATGGCAGCGAAGCCAGAAGGATTGCTGTCGGAACCGCCTTCAAGGCCTCCGTTAGAGATTGAATGAACGAGAGCTGCGTGTCGTAGGTGCCGCCTGATAGCGTCTTGCCCTCCTCGAATTGCGAAACGAAGCGAACCAGTTCATCCATTAAAATGATGCAAGGAGCACGTGATGCCAATAGATCTGCAAGGGCAGTCTTGCCAGGCGCAGTACCGTTTTCATCAGCCTCTTTGACTAGTGCAAAACAGTCTTCACCACCTAATTGCCAGGCAAGCTCGCCCCAGATCGTCTTGATCGTGATCTTGCCGTGCTTACGCGGTTTGCTTACCAGGTCCAACAGATCGACACCGTCCAAGACTACGATATTGGCTTTAGGGAGTTCCTGAATACCTGCAGCGTCAAGGATTGGCGAGACCCCTTGGAGTTGGCTCGCTGGAAGCTTTCCCTTCGCTAGGTGATAAACGGCAAGCAGAGTGTGGGTCTTGCCGCCGCCAAATGCGGTTTGGAGCTGAACGACCGGATCCCCGCCCTTACCCGCAAGGCGCTTGACTACAGAGTCCAACAATAAGCGCATGCCCTCAGTGATGAAGGTTCGCTGAAAGAACAACGCCGGGTCTTGATATTCGTCAGATGCAGTACCTTGGTGAACGCGTGAAATATCGGCGGCGAACTCGGCCTGTTGGAAAGTGCCCTTGAGTACATCCTCATGAGGAATAGCGATTTCGCGCCAAGGTTTTAGATTCATTTCATGCTCCCTTAAATCAAATCTGCCTGTGAACCGAAATGTCCCTTCTCGTGCGAAGCGACCTCGATTCCGGTCCAGGAGGTAATCAGCTCGTTGTATGCGCGGGCATCATCGGCCCACCCCTTGCGTTCGCAAAGTGTGTATAGACGATATGCCAAATTGCGAATCGGCTCGGCACGTTGGGGCATCCCCGCAAGTAAAGTACCTGCTGCTCCCTCACCCTCCGCTCGTAGGCCGCGAATCAATTGGTGCAATGCCTCCCAAACTGGCGTATTGTTATCCTTGACGGGATTCCAATCACTCGGATATTCAACAGGCCGAAGTAGTCTGACACGCCCAGACCCAGCTTCCACAACACCAGCTTCTTTTACGTGGTCAACACTAGTTCCTTTGGCACGAGCCAACACATCCGCTTTACCAAATTCTCCGGTTGCCCAACCTTGCTCGTCGAACCATCCTAGACAAAATTGCGTGTCAGCGTCGAAATCATCGGCCCCTTCGGTGAGCATACGATTTATTAAAGTTAACGCTGTATGAACCGTCATACGACTGCCGTCGGCTTCGAGCACCGCTAAATATTTGGAAAAAATTCCCATTCCTGGACCAATAACAGCTTGGGCCAAATCGACCGGAGCGACTGGAGAAACTCCTTCTGCGCCACCAATCATCACGTCCACGGCCTCTTTAAGTTCTTCCTTCAGTTCCCTTAAGAACTCACGCCTTGAAATTGTCGGAGCATCTATCGAACGCCTATTGCAAACTAAAATAATGCTTGATGCCAATGCGTTCGTTCCGATTCCTATCGAACGCGCATCTCGCTCGGTTCGCATTGGCCAAGTCCCATTTATGGCAAAGCCCGCATGCAAAACAGCCTCAAGAAAGGTCTCCCATCCTGTGTTTCCGGTTCCAACATCGGTTGTGTCAGATTGCTTGAACGCGTAGTAGATCGTAGTTGGAAAAGCTGGATGGACCTGCTCTGCAAGCCGATGCATTGCCTGGGTCATGCCGTCAAGGAAAAACTTCTCAGCCTTTTCTTTGCTTCCGTGGCGATATGGCGTTGCAACAAGTTCATCAGCCTTTGGGACCGACATTGTCGCGAATAGCTCTGGGAATACTGGCCTAAGTGCCCTACGAAGCCACACATAGAAGAAATCTGACAAGTCCGCATAGCCGATGTTGTCGTAATACGGGGGGTCTGTCGAAACTACTTTGTCCTGACTAATCGCCTGATTTTGTGCATTAGCTTGAGCGACAAGCCCAAAACCAACGCTAGGCAATCCCTCCAAGGAACGAGTAATTCCTTGGATTGAGACCATCAAGTCGCCTGCTGCTTCTGCGAAAGGATTTGTTTCTGCATAATCCCAGACCATCGGCAGCGCTTGTCTACCGAACGTTGTTTTGAGCTGATCGCGGGTCGAGCTCCAAGCAACTAAGCTGCTATTGTAGTCCGTGAGTTTGTCAACCGACATTCCCAAATATACCGCCACGGTGTCCGCGTATGCCGAAGCTCCTCGACCGCCATCATTCAATCCTTTGCCATCATCAGCCATTCCAGCTTGAACAGCATCCGCTCTCACCTTCATTCTCGCTTCTTGCACAAGATCAGAGAAGGTAGTTAAGGCAACCAATTGTCTTGGCGTAAATAGATCACCAAACGTCGTCAACCCGTAATTCGGAGTTTTGAAGTCACGAGGGTTGTCAGGAAGTTTTGTATCTGGCTTCCACTCAGGAACAAGATGGACAGCCAAAGTCTCCATTTCAGGCGTGGGGGACAGATACAAGCGTCCCTGTTTCGACTCTACAACAACAGCCAAAAGCTTTTGCCCCATACGGCCCGCCTTACCCTCGGCTCGTATGTAGTTGTAGTCAACGGCGACACCCGACAAGATGCATAGGAATGCGTTTCTTTTGCCAGCGGTTGTTCCATTCTTTGCTGTTGCTGGAGGTATGCCTGCCACCACTTCAAACGAATAACTGTTACCCGACACGAATGGTCGAACGTAATTGACACGCCCCTCCTTCGTGGACAATATGAATGTAGATACAAGCGGAATAGAAATATGGGCAAAAGCTGGGTTGGGGCTCTTAACTGTTCGGGCCCATAGCCAAGCAATTACTTTGGCCTTGCCGCCACCATGATTCGCTGGAAGCTCTACTTGCGGATATAGATGCCCAATTCTTCGAAGCGCCTCGTCGCGCATCCAAGCTCCATATCGTCGAATATCCTCGGCAAGCCCTCTGGCTCGAGACCAGTCAGGTTCAATCTTCAACTGCTTATCGCTTGAATGAATTGGACCAATCGGAGACATTCCCGCAAAACGTGGAGGAATTTCTATCATCGCCTTGTTAATCAAAACGGCGACTGGATTGAGATCAGAGGCATAGCTTTCCAGCCCTAACCGCTGGGCTTCTAATGGAAGAGCGCCTCCGCCAGCAAACGGATCATGAAAAGCGGGCAAGACGTTGGGGTTGAACAGCTCTGCCGCTTTCGGGTGCCCCTTATTCAAGTCGCAAGTCTCACGCCAGCTCTTTAGAATTTCTGCACGAGCCTCACCTAGGACGGATTCATTATTTGAGTTCTCCCAAAGAACCAGCTTCCGAATAACTCCAAAAAGTCGCTGGCGCTCAATTTCCGCCTTCTCTTTATTGACCCCTCGCCCAAGATTTCTTTCGTATCCAGGATCATTGACCATTTGAGCGAACAAAACTGCACGAGCCGCCGCAAGTGGACGACGTGCCCACCACAAGTGAAGCATTGACGGATGCCCATGTCGTATTGATTTCTCTCGGGCCGCTGCTACGTTAATGTCGTCAAGCGGCAACGCTACTTCGATGAGTTTTTTAGGTATTCTTATTGGATACATTCTTAATTTTTCTACTTGGCCGCACGCGGCATCCGCTGCGGTGTTGTTTTCTTTAGGTCCTTGACCTGTTCTGCCAGGATTTCCGCGTGAATCATGCGCTCGACAATATCGATCACGACATTCACGTCATTTGATGATGGCTTGTGGCCACGATGGGCCGATGCATGGCCTGCATCGATTGCCGCTTTGACTATTTCCAGATCGCGTTCGCTCATTAAGTCTTTTTTGACTAGCGCGTCGAGCCCTTTGCCAAAATTGTCTTGATCGCCAACTGAACGCCTGATGACGGCATCGATCAATGCTCTCGCTCCCATCATGGCAAGACGAGCACTATTGGCATGTAGTGCCACATAAACTTCGTTAAGCAGTTCGACGTATTCGTCGTCGACATCGTGACGATCAATCCACGCAGGCTTTCGTCTTGATATCCTCGGCGGAAAGTAAGTCGCCGGGTCTGAACCTTCCTGCGGGTCATATTCGGAACACCATTCAATGCGCTGCATCGCAACTTCTTCACATCCGCGACACTGGATGACTGTCCATGTCGAACCCGCGTCGACAGAATGTTGTTCGTAATCGTATGTACGAACCCGTCGCGCTTTGTGAACCACATCATGTTTGGTTTCACGACCACATTCATTGCAGTGCGACCAGATGACCATAGGTACCGTGTTCACTTATCACTCCCCACGGGGGTTGCGCTTGAAAGCAGCGATCTCAAGTCCATGTTGATACTACTGACTGCCCAACCTGGTTCTTGATCGAATGGGGTTCGGATGTAATACGGTCCTTCATGGTTCTCGCCATCGACAATCACTATTGCCAAAATGAACTTCTCGGCTTGGTTCAGTGCATATAAAATCTCATTGCGCGTCACTGTGATGGAGGATTGTCCTTTGGCTCGTCCTTTTACTTCGATGTGGCGTGCCTCGGCCATCTTACCTTCCTCGGCCGACGGGATCGAGGTCAAATCCCAACCGCATTTCTCGGCCGACACATCGATGACTTGATGACCCATGGCCTCTTCGGCTTTGCGAACTGCCGCCATGGCCACTCGCTCGACACGAGCACGGGCAGCTGAATCGGCGGTCCACGTCTCGCCTTCTACGTCGCCCCGGCGCTGCGCAAGCAGTCCTGCTGGAATCACCAACGCGCCGCCGACGACTACTGGGGTTGATGATACGACATGACGCGAAGCCCTGAGTTCCTTGGTCCGCGTCTCCAAACGGGCTGTCAGTTCGTCGATGGTTCGGCGGACGTTTTCGAGTGTCAGTCGCACATCTTTACCGGCTGCCAGATCGTTCTTGAACTTCTCGTGACGATCGGACCAGTAGTCGATTTCCTTGATCAGGCGCTCATGGATGGCGGTCAAATTCTTGTCGACCTGCGCTTCGCGCCGTTGACGGACCTCCTCGAAGTGTGTCGGCACAAGCTTGTCCGATGCATGCGCTAGTGCGTTCTCCTCCAAGTCCTTCTTGATCCAATCGGCGTCGATCTCGGGACCGGCGAGCACACGCTCATCCGTTTCGATAGGATTAAGGTCCAAGTGTGGCGCCCAACCAGCATTTTGAACTATTCCATTCTTGTCTACTGACACAAACTGCAATCTGCGGGATACCACCAAGGCGCCTTCGTCGCCTTCGCGGATCGAATGGTCGATGAGGAAAAGTAGCTTCGGGTCAAGGCTGTCATCATTCGGATCGACGAGAATCGCACCTTGTTTGAGCTTGCCACGATGCTGCTCCAACATCAAATCAACGATCGAATGCATGAGCGGATGCGCGGGGTGAACCAAGCTGGCCATCGGCTCGCTCGGTCGGTCCAACAGCCGGACAAACTGCTTCTCGAAGCAGACGCGTTCGTATTTGACTAGGACAGGGTCCATGTTGCGCCGATCACGTCCGCTAATCTGACGATCACGCTCGCGAATCACGCCAGGGACGAAAGTAATCTCATAACGACCTGATCCGCGTGGGCGCAGATCGCCGCCAAGCCGTTCGAATGCTTGCGCGAAAAATGAGCGGATGAAATAGGGCTGGAGCTTTCTGGCTTCGGCTTTTTCCATCTCTTCCTTCAAAGCAAAGAGTCGCTTCTCGTCCATGATCTCTTCTGCCAGGGCGTTGCGGCTGATGATCTCACGAAGGTGACTCGTGTCGAGCGCTCCATCAACTTTTTGACGAAGGCGCGCGCGCACTGCAGGATCGTCGCCATAACGGATCGCATCGATCAACAACTCGCGTAAACTCACGCCATCGAACACTTCTCCCAGCACGTCGAACACGCGACCACCCAGGGCCTTGCGCTCGATCTCGATCTTTTCGAAGAGTTTATGAAACACAGCGCCTTCGCGTGTCTCGCTGGCCACCATATTCCAGAGATGACAGACCTCAGTTTGCCCAATGCGGTGGATGCGGCCGAAGCGCTGCTCCAATCGGTTTGGATTCCATGGTAGATCATAGTTCACCATCAAATTGGCGTTCTGCAAGTTGACGCCTTCGCCTGCGGCGTCTGTCGCGAGCAATACTCGGGTATCCTTGTCATTGCGGAACAGCTCTTGGGCCTTGCGACGTTCCTCGCGTTTGACTCCGCCGTGGATCATGGTCACGGCCTCTGTGTTGCCTAGGAGGCCTCGGATTTGGACTGCCAAGTAATTGAGCGTGTCGCGATGCTCGGTGAAAATGATGAGTTTGCGCTGCAAACCGTCTGCCCCATGCATCTCTGGCGTGTTCTGCAACAACTCTCTAAGCTCTTCCCATTTGCGATCCTGGCCTGAATGGACCAATGCGCGAGCCTTTTCCTCGAGGTGTTCAAGTGTGGAAATCTCAGCTTCGAGTTCAGTTATTGTTTGGGCTGCGGTTGCCTGGTCGACTACTTCCTCCTCGAACTGTTCGTAGTCTTCAGGATTCATGTCCTCGGCACTGTCCCAAATGTCCTCGACATCGCCAATGCCTGGGATAGTCTCGGCTAGTGGCTTGCCGCCGCGTTGCTTGATCTTCTCGTCCTCGACTCGACGCTTCAATTTCAAGCGCCTGCGTTTCAATGATTGATAAATCGCCTCGGGACTCGATGCGAGACGACGCTGCAAAGCGGTCAGGGCGAACCCCACAGTGCCCTTCCGGCCTCCATCGAGCTTCTCGGCGCGGTTCATTTCTTCTTTGACGTAAGTCGTGACTGCGTTGTAAAGCTCAGACTCCGCTGTTGAAAGCTGGTAGTTGCATGTATAGGCCCGACGCTCCGGAAACAGTGGCGTACCGTCGAATTTGAGCAAATCTTCTTTGACCATCCGCCGCATCATGTCGTTCACGTCAACCTTGTGCGCGCCGTCGCGAAACTTACCGTAGAAGCGGTCTGAGTCTAACAACGACATGAAGAGCTGGAAGTCCTCTTCCTTGCCATTGTGTGGCGTCGCCGTCATCAGCAGGAAATGGCGCGTGATGCCGCCCAGAAGCTTGCCCAGTTTGAAGCGCTTGGTTTCGTTAATCTTTGAGCCGAACCACGTGGCTGAGAGCTTGTGAGCCTCGTCGATAACGATCAAATCCCAGCGCGTGTTTTCCAACTTCTCTTGAAGATCATCCGCTCTAGAGAGTTGGTCGAGTCGTGCCACCATCAGCGGGTTGTCCTCGAATGCGTTGCCGCCCCGGCTTTGCTGCTCGAGGTCGCGAGAAAATAAGGCGAATTCCAAACCGAACTTTTCGTAAAGCTCGTCCTGCCATTGCTCAACCAGGCTGCCGGGCGATACGATCAGAATGCGGGCGGCATCTGCGCGCATCAGAAGCTCGCGGATCAAAAGGCCAGCCATGATGGTTTTCCCCGCGCCAGGATCGTCGGCCAAAACGTATCTTAGCGGCTGCCTTGGCAGCATCGACTCATAGACGGCCGTGATCTGATGGGGTAGTGGATCGACGTTGGACGTGTGGATCGCCATCATCGGATCAAACAGATGCGCCAAGTTGATTCGATAGGCTTCGGCAGCCAGCTTGAAATCGGCACCATCGGCATCAAAACCCCATGGACGGCCTGCTGTTGCAAGCGAGAGTTTGGACTCTTCACTTCTAAATACCACTCGCTCTCCCAAGCGTCCATCATCAGCTCTATAGACGACGGTCAACGCACTATCACCAAGGAAATCGGCACTCACGACGCGGACGACCTTTGCTTCCTCGATTCCTGAGATCAACGCACCCTTCACAATAGATTCAAGTTTCATTGAGCATTCCAATATTTAAACAATTTTGTATAGGCCATGCAGATATTTGAAGATACTGATTTATGTAGATGAACGTGTTGATATATAGACAGAGCTTCTTAGATCAAAATGAATTCTTTAAGAAAATCACTAATCAAACATTTATTGGTGTGCGAAGCTTCATGTGACGACATATGATGTTGTTCTTGAAAGGACGGCGATTGAAGCGTTAATATTTTCCTTTGGAACTAATGATTTTCTGTTTTAATGCGTTCATACGCTTTTTGCGTTGACCACAAAGATCTGCTAAGCAATCTTCGTAAATTTCATAGACGTCAAGAATGGCTTCACGTTTCACGTCAACGCCATGCGAGCCTAGATTCCCAATCATTCTTAACGCAGTGAGCGTCTTTGAGTGTTCAGGATCTTGTTTCTCAAAGAGAGCTATTCTTCCGTTGAGATCCAGATGATTTATTTTCCCGCTTTTACCTGTTGCCGTCGTTGAAATTTTGAAATGGTCCAAAAGAAGCTCAACGCTGACTCTAAGTCGATTCGCACACGCGTTGAGATCCATCCAATAAAGCTGGAATGAGTATCGTAATTGTTCAGCGACAGATTCTGGCACCTGTTCTGCGATATTAATAATTGGCGGTGATGGAAAGAAACTCCTTGGTCGTAAAACGCTCAGGAACGCCCATCCAAATTCTTCGTCAAAATCCTCTATGGTTGCCGTATCTCCAGATATAGCGACAAATTCGCCGCAGACTGGTATATCACATTGCAAGAATCCGACGAATCTCTCCGTAGTCCAATCAGGCTCCCAGTCGGTATCTTTGCCTGCTGTCTTGGAATACGTTGGTTCAACGATGTTATTAGATTTAATTACGCCGCTTAAGTGTCCATTCTTGCAGCTTGGGCACCGAAATTTTGGAATCGAGGCCCGTCTAATTAGGTTCCCCCAGAGCGTGCGATCAAAACTCATCAAACGACTCCTATCTATTAATCAAATCTGTCGTAAACAAAAAATTTGATATCTTAGGCAGATTGCAATAACTTCGACTTTTTGATTGCAAAGTTAGTGCTTTGATTGCACTAACTTTGAACGCCTCCGCATCTGCAACATCAAACGTCAATATTTCCCGCCCTCAACGCATTCGATTCAATAAACGCCCGGCGTGGTTCCACGTCGTCGCCCATCAGTGTCGTAAAGATCTGGTCGGCGGCGATCGCGTCTTCGATCTGTACCTTGAGCAGGCGGCGGACTGTGGGGTCCATGGTGGTTTCCCAGAGTTGGCTTGGGTTCATTTCGCCCAGACCTTTATAGCGTTGCTTGCTGACGCCGCGTTCGGCTTCTTCGCGCAGCCACAGCATGGCGTGGTGGAAATCTTGTACGGCGATTTCTTTTGCGCGTTCGCCTTCGCCACGGCGTACGAATGCGCCTTCGCCCAGCAGGCCTTTGAAGGTGGTGGCGGCGTTTTCCAGTACCTGGTAGTCGGCACCATCAACAAAGTCGGCATCTATGCTGCTGACCTTGATGTTGCCGTGGTACAGGCGTTCTATGCGCAGGCTGAATGCACCTGACAGTTCGTCGCTGCGTACCACTGCCTTGACGGCATTGTCGCCGATGGCCTTGGTCAGGGCGATGGCGGATGCTTCGGCGTTTTCTGCGTTATCCAGTTTGAGGGTGACGCCGGTCATGATGGCGGTGAGGGCAGCGCGGTCGATGACGCGGGTCAGGCGCATCATGATGGCGTTGGCCAGGTTGTACTGGCGTACCAGTTCGCCCAGGGCTTCGCCTGTGATGGGGTCGGCACCTGTGCTTGGCACCAATACGGCACCGGTCAGGGCGACGGTCATCATGTAGCTGGCTTCTTCGGCGTCGTCTTTGAGGTAACGTTCATCACGGCCTGCCTTGACCTTGTACAGCGGCGGCTGGGCGATGTAGATGTGGCCGCGTTCTACCAGTTGTGGCATCTGGCGGTAGAACAGGGTCAGCAGCAGGGTGCGGATGTGGGCACCGTCGACGTCAGCATCGGTCATGATGATGATGCGGTGATAGCGCAGTTTGTCGGCATTGAATTCGTCAGGGCCGATGCTGGTGCCCAGGGTGGCGATCAGGGTGGTGATCTGTTCGCTGGACAGCATTTTTTCAAATCGGGCTTTTTCTACGTTAAGCACTTTACCGCGCAGTGGCAAAATCGCCTGGAACTTGCGGTCACGGCCTTGCTTGGCTGAACCACCCGCAGAGTCACCTTCGACGATGTACAGTTCGCACAGGGCAGGGTCTTTTTCCTGGCAATCGGCCAGTTTGGCAGACAGGCCCAGGCCGTCCATGACGCCTTTGCGGCGCGTCAGTTCGCGGGCCTTGCGGGCGGCTTCACGGGCGCGGGATGCTTCAACGATTTTGCCGCAAATGATTTTGGCGTCGTTTGGTTTTTCTTGCAGGTAGTCAGACAGGGTCTTGGCGACGATTTCTTCTACCGGGCCGCGCACTTCGCTTGATACCAGTTTGTCTTTGGTTTGCGAGCTGAATTTTGGTTCTGGTACTTTGACAGACAAGACGCAGGTCAGGCCTTCGCGCATGTCGTCGCCGGTGACTTCGACCTTGGCTTTCTTGGCGTATTCGTGTTCTTCAATATACTTGTTGATGACGCGTGTCATCGCTGCGCGCAGGCCGGTCAGGTGGGTGCCACCGTCGCGCTGCGGGATGTTATTGGTGAAGCACAATACCTGTTCGTTATACGCATCATTCCATTGCATGGAAACGTCAACGGTGATGTTGGTGCCCTGGTCAGACAGGCGTTCGCCGGTGGCCTGGAAAATGGTCGGGTGCAGGACGCTTTTGGATTTGTTGATGTATTCCACAAAGCCACGTGTGCCGCCTTCAAACGCAAATATTTCTTCCTTGCCGCTGCGGTGGTCGTTCAGTTTGATGCGCACGCCATTGTTGAGGAAGGACAATTCGCGTATGCGCTTTGCCAGGATTTCATAATGGAATTCAACGTGGGTGAAGATTTCTTCATCCGCCCAGAAATGCACTTCGGTGCCGCGTTTGTCGGTGTCGCCGACGACTTTGATCGGGGAGGTGACGATGCCGTCAACGGTTTCAAGCTCGCGGTTTTGCGGTACCCCACGGACAAATTCCATGGTGTGCATTTTGCCGTCACGGCGGATAGTCAGTTTCAGCAGTTTGGACAGGCCATTCACGCAGGACACGCCCACGCCATGCAGACCGCCAGATACCTTGTAGGAGTTTTGATCAAACTTGCCGCCGGCATGCAGTTCGGTCATGACGATTTCTGCCGCACTGCGCTTGGGGTCGTGCTTGTCATCCCATTTGATGCCGGTAGGGATGCCGCGGCCATTGTCGGTAATCGAGATGGAATTGTCAGTGTGGATGGTGACGTTGATCTCGGTACAGTGACCGGCCAGGGATTCATCAATCGAGTTATCCAGCACTTCAAAGACCAGATGGTGCAGACCGGTGCCATCCGAGGTGTCGCCAATGTACATGCCGGGGCGCTTGCGCACGGCTTCCAGGCCTTCCAAAATCTGGATTGAAGACGCGCCGTACTGGTTGGGCTGCGCTGGAGTATTGTCTTGGGTGTTATCGGACATGGCTACCTTCTAAAAAAACAAACTGTTTTGGACAATTTTGTAAATCGCCCAATGTGAAACATATTCAGGGGCTGCTTTGTCATTTCTGTACAGGTGGATACAGTGTCTTGGGTGTTGATGCACCAGGGTAGAAAGACGCTGGATTCCCGCCTGCGCGGGAATGACGGTAACGAGATTGCCGTGAATTTAACGCACTGCTTTCACGGCAATTCAGCAAATAAAAAAACTATATCCGCATCGGCATGACGACATATTTAAAGTCGGTATTGTCGGGGATGGTGATCAGGGCTGATGAATTGGAATCACCCAAAGACACACTGATCTGGTCACACTTCAAGTTGTTCAATACATCGAGCAGGTAGCTGACGTTGAAGCCGATGTCCACGCTGTCGCCACCGTAGTCGATTTCAATTTCTTCTATCGCTTCTTCCTGGTCGGCATTGGTCGACAGAATCTGCATCAGGCCGGGAGTGATCACGCAACGCACACCCTTGAACTTGTCCGAGGTCATGATGGCAGCACGCTGCAGGGAACGCAGTAACTGCTCGCGGCCCAGCGTGAAGCTGTTTTTATAACCTTTGGGGATAACGCGGTTAAAGTCGGGGAACTTGCCTTCAACCAGTTTGGAAATCAGTTCGATATCGGCAAAAGTCAGTTTGACCTGGTTATTGGCGATGTCGATCTGTACCGGGTCGTCCTTGTCTTCCAGCAGGCGCTGCATCTCGATGATGGTTTTGCGCGGGATGATGACTTCGTGACGCGGGAATTCCTGTTCGACTTCGACCTGGCAAAACGCCAGACGATGGCCGTCAGTGGCGACGGCGATAACGTTCTTGCCATCGACGACCAGTAGCAAGCCATTCAGGTAATAACGAATGTCTTGTTGCGCCATTGAGAAATGCACCATGTTGAACAGGTGCTTCAGGGTCTTTTGCGGCAGGTTGACGCTGGCATTGAAATGCTCTGCCTGGGCCACGGTAGGGAATTCTTCTGCTGCCAGAGTTTGCAGGGAAAAACGCGATTTACCTGACTGCACACTCATCTTTTTGTTGTCCAGCTTCAAGACAACATCATTGTCATCCGGCAGGGCGCGCAAGATATCGAGCAATTTGCGGGCAGCCACGGTGGTGGCGAATACTTCGCCGCCAGAACCGATGGCTGCCTTGGTCGTGATCTGCACTTCGATGTCGGTAGACAAAAATGACACTTGCTCACCATCTTTGCGAATGAGGATATTGGCCAGAATCGGCAATGTGTGCCGACGCTCGACAATACCACTCACAATTTGCAAAGGCCGGAGCAGGGTGTCCCGGTGGGTTTTAACCAGTTGCATTTGAATATCCTCACTAAATTGTTGATAAAGGACCGGTGCAAGCTAGCTTACCCTATTGTCGGGCGCATACCTTTGTCACAAAGCCTCGCAATACCGACGTATTGCTGCGTTTTGTTTCGCGGTCTGCATCCCGAAAATAGGCCAATCTAGCCCGCACCCTTTGCTTCTTTTACTGCCGCATCTATTTACTACTGTCTTGCTTGTTGCCTCGCAGGGCGCGCTGCGCGCACCGTCCGGGCTTTCGCTGCCATGGTGCGCACGGTGCACCCTCTAAAACTGTCATGCAAATTTAATTCAAAACCATTCCAACTTGCCCATCTTACAACATTCCTATCATCAACCCTTGAGCGTCTGCTCTAATACATGCAGCTCATGATTGCATTCAGGGTTTTTAGTACGGTCGGCCGTGATCTTGCGTACTGCATGCAAGACGGTAGTGTGGTCGCGGCCACCGAACAGTTCGCCAATTTCTGGCAAACTTTTTTGCGTCAGTTCTTTGGCCAGGTACATCGCAATCTGGCGTGGTCTGGCGATATTGGCAGGACGTTTTTTTGAATACATATCGGCGACCTTGATGTTGAAAAAGTCGGCGACGGTCTTCTGTATGTTTTCTACGGAAATCTGGCGGTTCTGTACCGACAGCAAATCCTTCAACGCTTCCTTGACGACATCAATGGTGATTTCTTTGCCATGGAAACGGGAGTAAGCCAGAATCTTGCGCAATGCGCCTTCGAGTTCACGCACGTTGGAACGCAAATGCTTGGCCACAAAAAACGCCACGTCATCCGAAATATAGACACCTTCTGAATGCGCTTTTTTAAGCAAGATCGCCACGCGCATTTCCAGTTCTGGTGGTTCGATCGCTACTGTCAGGCCAGAGTCAAAACGTGAAATCAGGCGGTCATCCATGCCAGTGATTTCTTTGGGATACGTATCACTGGTGATGATGATCTGTTTCTTGGCCGCAATCAGGGCTTCGAAGGCGTAAAAGAATTCTTCCTGCGTACGGCTTTTGCCGCCAAAGAATTGAATATCATCGATCAGCAATAAATCCAGCGAATGGTAATAACGCTTGAACTCATCAAAACCCTTGCGCTGGTAAGCGGTGACGACGTCACGCACATATTGTTCAGCATGGATGTAGCGGATTTTGGCATTCGGGTTGTCAACCAGTATCTGATTGCCGATAGCGTGTATCAAATGCGTCTTGCCCAGGCCCACGCCGCCATAAAGAAACAGCGGGTTATAAGATACGCCAGGGTTGTTGGCAACCTGTATGGCAGCGGCACGCGCCAGCTGGTTGGCCTTGCCGGTGACGAAGCTGTCAAAGGTCAGGTCGGAATTGATGCGGCTTTGTTCGCGGCGGGGTGACACTTCCGGCTGGGCCGGTTCGGACATCATTTCTGGCATCTGGCCTTGCGCATCCAGATCAGCGTTCAAACCTTGCGGGCGCGATGGTGCCGCAGCCGGCGCAGACGGTTTTTTGCTGCCGCGTGGATCAAGCACGAATTGCACTTCCACCTCATCATCCCAGAACTGGTTTGCCAGTTCAGAAATGCGGTTGGCGAACTGGGCCTTGACCCAGTCAAGCTTGAAACGGTTGGGCGCAGCGATACGCAGCTTGTTGTCCTCGAAATCGAGTGGGACAAGCGGTTTGATCCAGGCGCTATATTGCTGTGGTGGAAGCTCTTGCTCAAGTTGGGAAGAACAGGCCTGCCAGAAATTTTCCATGTATGACTTTAATTATTAAATGCAAATGCGCAGTGCCGGTTTAACATGCTGCTCAGAATGACAATCAGGATTGTAGCCAGATTGTAAACAAGAGTAGTTGTCGTAAAGACATAAAACGGTACTGCGCTAATCCGCTATTTTACCCCCGCCGGGCCGAGTTATCCACAGACTCTGCGTTAAATTTATTCTTTGCACTGCACCAGGCCGTAAAAGGCAGTTGATTAAATTTTGCGCTAAGTGATTGACACCCAAGCCAAAAATGGTGTCTAATTCAGGGTTCCCTACCCCTCTTTTATTGATGTGGTGCTAATTATCAGATTACTGGTAATGTGCTTTCACATGATGAGCAGCGGTTTTGGGGCAGTAAAGGCGAAAGGCCTGACGAAAATGTGCAAGCCGAGTCGCACCCAAGACAGCCTTTATCCGTAATTCCGATTTTTTTTATTGCTCAATTAGCGAGACCAACATGAAACGTACTTACCAACCTTCCGTCGTTCGCCGCAAGCGCACTCACGGTTTCCGCGCACGCATGGCAACCCGTGGTGGCCGCGCTGTTCTGAACGCACGTCGCGCCAAAGGCCGTAAACGCCTGGCGGCTTGATTTTAAGTTCTTGGTCTGCGGCAGCTTTGGCTGAAGGCGCATGATCAATAATTTAACTGACCCAGTTCAGGCAGGTGCAGGCGGTGCAGATTTTGCCCGCGTTCGGCGCATCGTTAAAACGGATGAGTTTTCATCCGTTTTTCGTTTGCGCCCTGTGCAAAAGACGACGCACTTTGTGCTGTATGCCAGAACCAACGATTTGCCGCATGCCCGCCTGGGCGTGGTAGCCGCCAAACGTTTTGCGCCACGAGCAGTGACGCGCAATACCATCAAGCGTGTTACCCGCGAAATTTTTAGGCAGGCAGCCTTGCTGAATGTGGATTGCATCGTGCGCTTGTCCAGACCTGTGAATAGCAAAGCCGGTCCTGCTACGACTGCCCAGCTCAAGCGTGAGCTCAGGGCGGAAATCTTGCGTCTGTTCGCTGCGCCAGCCTGCAAGGCAAATTAAGATGAAAACCCTGCTGCTCCTGTTGCTGAGATTTTATAAATTGGCAATTAGCCCGATGCTGGGGCAGAACTGTCGTTTTTATCCCAGCTGTTCTGACTATGCGGCAGAGGCAATAAAACAGCATGGCGCTGCCAAAGGCAGCTTGCTTGCGGGCAAACGTTTGTGCAAATGTCATCCCTGGCACCCCGGCGGTGTGGATCATGTGCCGCCCGCTAGTGAAAAAAAGCCAAGTGCCCCCACATCCGACAAGTGTTGCCACGATTCTGGCCACACTGGTCATTCTTCTCCCCTTTCCTGACATACACAAATGGATATCAAACGTACCGTCCTGTGGGTTATTTTCTCCATGTCGCTGTTGATGTTGTGGGATGGTTGGGCGCGCCATAACGGCAAGCCATCCATTTTCTCACCACAAGTAGCGCAAACAAAAAATGCCAGCACACCGGCGTCTGCTTCAGCTTCTGGTGCTGCTTCGACAACAAGTGCAGGCAATGCTGCCACGCCAGGTGCCACTGCGGCAGCAGCAGGCGATACAGCTGCCCCTGTCATCAAAAGTGAGCGCATTACTATTACCACTGACGTGGTCAAGGCCGATATCGACACCATCGGTGGCGAGCTGAAGCGTCTGGAATTGCTGAAACATAAAGATGGCACAGACCACACCCACAATGTGGTGTTGTTTGACGAATCTGCCAAGCGCACCTACCTGGCACAGACAGGTTTGCTGGGCGGCCCTTTCCCTAACCATAAGACCGGTTTCGTGGCAAAACCTGGTGTACGCACCCTGGGTGACGGCAACCAGGTGCAACTGGTGCTGGAAGCAGAACAAAACGGCGTCAAGCTGACCAAGACTTATACGTTCAAAAAAGGCGATTACATCATTGATGTGCGCCACGATGTCACCAACAACAGCACCGCAGCCATCAGCCCTTCGTTGTATCTGCAATTGCTGCATGACGGCACCAAACCTGAAAGCGGCGGCATGTTCTCTGGCAGTGGCGAATTTTATGCCCCTGCGGTGTATACAGAATCCGACAAGTTCCAGAAACTGGATTTTGAAAAAATCTCCAAAGGCACGGACAGCCATGCCAAAGAATCTGACAATGGCTGGGTAGCAATGCTGCAACATTTCTTTGTCTCTGCCTTTATCCCGCAAGACAAGACCAAGCGCGAAATATTTACCAAGAAGGTTGATGCCAACCTGTATGCAGTCGGCAATGTCCTGCCTATGGGTACAGTAGCGCCAGGTGCCACGGTATCGATGAATGCGCGTTTGTATTCCGGCCCGCAAGAGTCTGCCAAACTGGAAGCGATTGCACCAGGCTTTGAACTGGTCAAGGATTATGGCGTGTTGACCATCATCGCCAAGCCTTTGTTCTGGGTCATGGAACAAATCCACAAGATGCTGGGCAACTGGGGCTGGACCATTGTGGTCTTCACCATTGCCATCAAATTGGCCCTGTTCCCGCTGTCTGCTGCAGGTTATCGCAGCATGGCAAAAATGAAAGTGGTCACGCCGAAGATGCAGGCAGTGCGCGAACGTTTCAAAAACGATCCGCAAAAAATGAACCAGGCGATGATGGAGTTGTACAAAACCGAGAAGATCAATCCTCTCGGCGGCTGCTTCCCTATCCTTATCCAGATGCCGGTTTTCCTGTCCTTGTACTGGGTCTTGCAAGCCAGCGTGGAAATGCGCGGCGCGCCCTGGGTGGGCTGGATTACTGACCTGACTTCACCTGACCCCTGGTATATCTTGCCAGCCGTGTATGCAGTTTCCATGTATATCACGACCAAACTCAACCCGGCGCCGGCTGATCCTATGCAGGCAAAGATGATGATGTTCATGCCTTTGATATTCTCGGTCATGTTCTTCTTCTTCCCGTCTGGCCTGGTCCTGTATTGGGTAGTCAACAATATTTTGTCGATTGCACAGCAATGGGTTATCAACAATAAATTGATCCCGCCTGAGCATAAAGCGCAAGCTTAAAGATTGAGCAAATGAGAAAGCCCGCAAGTTTGCTTGCGGGCTTTTTTGTTTTAGCAATTCCAATGTGGGTTGGGTTAGTGCGTAGGTTGGGCTACGGGGTATCAGCCCAACACCGGGCCTCAACAAACGTACACGATATTTAAGCGCCGAGTGTTGGGCTGGTAAACCGTAGCCTAGCGAGGCCCGGCCCAACCTACGAGAACAGGTAGTCCTGGCATCAACCCTGTCGCATTTCCGTCACAAACCAACAGACTAATTTGCACTCACAGAGTGCAAGCACAGATAGAATTTCAACATGATCTATGACCCCATTCCCATCGCCGCCATTGCCACTGCCCCCGGGCGCGGCGGTATTGGTGTAGTACGCATTTCCGGCAAAGACCTTGCTCCCGTCGTTGCTGCGCTGTTTGGCAATACCCAATTCAAGCCACGCCATGCCAGTTACCTGCCATTTACACAAAAAGATGGCAGCATCATTGACCAGGGCATCGTCATTTATTTCAAGGCACCGCATTCTTATACGGGTGAAGATGTGCTTGAACTGCAAGGTCATGGCGGCCCGGTCGTCATGCAGATGCTGCTGGCACGTTGTCTGGAAGCGGGCAAGGAAGCAGGTTTGCGGCTGGCAGAACCTGGTGAGTTTACCCAGCGCGCGTTTTTGAACGACAAGCTTGACCTGGCGCAGGCCGAGGCTGTGTCTGATCTGATCGAGGCATCGACCGAGGCAGCGGCAAAATCGGCATCACAATCCTTGTCGGGCGCGTTTTCCAAAGTCATCCATGCGCTGGTGGAAAAGGTCGTACACCTGCGCATGCTGGTCGAGGCCACGCTGGATTTTCCCGAAGAAGAAATCGACTTCCTGGAAAAATCGAATGCACGTGGCCAGTTGCTGACCATACAGGCCGCATTGCAAAAAGTGTTTGAGCAGGCAGCGCAGGGGGCTTTGTTGCGTGCCGGTCTGAATGTCGTGCTGGCAGGCCAGCCCAATGTCGGCAAATCATCTTTGCTGAATGTATTGGCGGGTGATGATGTTGCCATTGTCACGCCCATCGCCGGCACCACCCGCGACAAGGTGACCGAGACTATTCATATCGAAGGCATACCGCTCAATATCATCGACACTGCCGGTATACGCCATGAGCATGATGAACCGGAAGAAGGCCAGACCGTCAATGCCATCGATACGGTAGAGCGCATAGGCATAGAGCGCACCTGGGCTGAAGTCGAGAAGGCCGATGTCATTCTGCACCTGCTTGATGCCAGCCGTGGCCCGACACGTGCGGACGATGCCATCGTTGCGCGCTTCCCTGAGGGCGTGCCGGTGATCAGGGTCTGGAATAAGATAGACTTGTCCGGCCATCATGCCAGTGTGGACCTGATGTCAGATGCAACGCATATTTATTTGTCAGCACATGAACACGTGGGCATCGATTTATTGCGCCGGGAATTATTGCGCATCGCCGGCTGGGAACAAACCGGTGAATCCCTGTACCTGGCACGTGAACGGCATTTGATCGCCCTCAAGCATGCGCATGAGCATTTGCAAAATGCCGCTGAATACGCCGCGCAAAATGATCAGTCGCTGGATTTGTTTGCCGAAGAATTACGGCTGACGCAAGACCGCCTGAACAGCATCACCGGTGAATTTACATCTGACGATTTACTGGGCGTGATTTTCTCGCGTTTTTGCATCGGCAAATAAATCAGGCGAAACTGGTGCCGATGCGGTTTTCCAAATGCACGTTTTGAAGCGGATGTTCGCCGGGCGTTTATTTACCTTCTGCTGCCGTGCTGGAACCCGCCGCCACATCGGCAGTTTGCGGCGGGCTGGCAGGCTGGGGTTTCCACTGCGCTGCAAGCCGTCGTGATTCATCGATCTGGCTGGCATTCATCCTGCCCTGTATTTTCTTGCTGGCAGTTTCAGCGCTGATTTTGGCTGAGGGGTCAGAACCCTTCATGGCAAGCAGGTACCAGGTATCTATTTCTACCATCTGGCTGGCTGAATGCGGGTTCCTGTATTTGGATTGCAGCAAATCACCCATCCACACCTGTGCTTCAGGTACCTGGTTATTCGCCGCCAGCCGGATGAATTTTTCAGCCTCGGCAATATTTTTTTCACCGATGGTACCAGTCAGGTAGGCAACCCCCACTTTTAATCTGGCTTCGTTCAAAAACTGGTCATCATCTTTCAGACTAGATTTGGTGATCTGCAAAAATAACTGGGCAGCCTGTTGCGGGTCTTTTTTCAGCCCCGTGCCACTTTCATATAATTTGGCGAGATAGGATTTGCAATAAGGCAGTTCTTCTTCGCATTTCTTGAACCAGTAAAAGGCTTTGTCGGGCCTGGCCTTCCACTTTGACTGATCAACATTGTCCTTGTATAAAAGGCCCAGACTGAGCTGTGCCACGACATCGCCATTTTCCGCCAGTGGCAGCCAGATTTTTTCTGCCTTGACCAGATTGCCATTTGCCCTTGCAGTTTCACCATCGTTATATTCCTGCCCCAGTGCTGCGGCGCTTGAAAACACATAAAGACAGGCGAAAAGTAAATGGTGCTTAAATGGCAACGGCAGCTTCATTATTGACCTTCAAAAGTAAATTTCTATCCGGGCGAAAAGGAATGAATCTTGAATCAGTAACTCTATTTAGCTTAATACTGGGGACTGTTGCTGCTAACCGTTATTGATAACAGTTAGCAAGCCCTAAGCTTAATATAATAATTTGCTAGTGATTCGTTTTTCAAGCCTTGCTGACAAAATAAACAGTTGAGGCGAGCGTGCGCGTCGCATGGATGTTGCAATCGACCTGCCAACAGACGGTGCGAGAAAATATCCTTGCATTCAATTGATGGCGATAGCCAGCAATCTGGGTTTTAAATCATCAACCAGTCGCTTACGGCTGGATTGATGATATTCAGCCGGAGAAAACCACATGGCGGCTTCACTGAACACATCGATGAGACTTAATAGATCTTTTGCCTCATTGCTGCTGAAATCCGTTTTGCTGCCATTGTCAGTCAGGTGAGTCAGCTTTTCCTGCAATATTTCTTTTTTTGCTATGGCGGCTTCTGAAACCGGGTTTGCCACGCACAAGCCAAAAGTGCCCGACAAAAAATGCTGCCACGAAAATTCTGCGCGTGCTGTCAGGCCAGCACTGACAGGCGTGCCGTCGGCCAGAAAACACTCTGGCAGCTGCCATAGATGACGGTTCAGATCAGTCAGTGCGACGATAAATTTTTGCATGAATTCTTGTCTGGCATGTGCCGGTGCCGCGGTAACGCCATAGTCTGCAATCAACTGTTGCGCTTTATTGAACCAGATGCGATGCGCTGGATGAAAATAGTCGCCAGCACTGGTTTGAAAAGCATCCATTTCACCAAAAACTGCCGAGCATATGGTCGCATTTTCAGTCACTACATACGATGGTGCAGGCAGCAACTGCGCCTTTATCAACGCATCAATTTCAGCTTCTGTGCTGTCGCAGGCTGCGGCAAATCGGGCCTTGTTCAGATAATATTTTTTCAGGTAAAGATCAAGCTCAGACATCTGCTGTTTTCCCTTCTTTGGTTTTATTCAAAGTGGATGGAGATTCATCCATGCACGTGACGACTGTCTGCAGGTGCCTCGGCCCTCTCCAGCAAACCATAGTCACGCACCACGGCGGCGATGCGCAGGCGGTAATCTGCAAAGATATGTCCACGCCCTTGGCTTTGTGCAGCACGGTGTTCTTCGGTATTGCGCCAGTTGGCGACAGCAGCTTCGTCACGCCAGAAAGACAGGGACAAAATCTTGGCCGGATCACTCAGACTTTGAAAGCGCTCTATGGAAATGAAGCCATCCATTTCTTTCAGCAACGGTGCCAGTTGTGCGGCGATGCCCAGATATTCCTGCTTGTTGTCGGCATGCGGTATAACTTCAAAAATGACGGCGATCATGCTTGTTCCTTGATGTGATTGAAGACGGGGATACGACCATTCATTGATGGCTTGTATGCCCAGGTGAGTGTAGCAAAATCAATGGCTGGCGATGTGCTGAACAGCTGTTGTAATGCGGTGGCGACGATCTGTTCTGCGATATCCTGTCCTGGGCAAGCGTGGCGGCCATGGCCAAAAGTGAAGACGCGCCTGGCCTGGCGTTGCAGCACGAAACACTCCGCATCAGGGTTGGCATGCTCGTCACGGTTGGCTGCTGCCAGCAATACCACAATCACGTCGCCAGCCTGCAATGACTGACCGGCGATGGTGCATGACTGATGTACAAAACGGCGCGTATTTTGTACCGGCGCATCGTAACGGGCAACTTCGGCGACGAAATCAGGCCATGCTGCCAAATTCTGCTGGGCTTCCTGTTGTGCTTTCAGGTCAGGCAATAATTGCGGGTGTTGCTGTAGAGCGATCAGGCTATTACCCAGTAAACCAGTCGTGGCCTCATAAGTTTGCGATAACAAGCCGATCAGGTTCGCCAGCAGGGCATCGGCCTGTTGCCAGCCTTCGGCTTGTGCCTCGCTTTGTATCTTCGCTATAAAGCTGTTTTCTCCAGCATGACTGTCTTGCAGCAATTGCCTGAAACGCTTTTGCAAAGCGGCTGCGGCTGACTGGGCATTATCGATTTGACCGGAGGTGCTTAATGGCGACAGACAGCGCACAAAGTCTGCCATCCATAAGGCCAGTTGCGCCAGTTCTTCAGCCTGGAAACCCAGCTGGTCTGCCATGACATATACCGGTAAATCACTGATCCATTGTGTCAGTGCATTGCCACCGGCAAGCGCATGTTCACCGGCCAGTTGCCGCGCAAAAAATGCTGTGCGTTGGCTGACGCCGGATAAATCCAGATTGCGCAAAGAAGTCTGCATGACTTTTCTTGGCAAGGTGTGTGCCTGCCCTTCATTCATGCGTATCAGGTGAGAAAATATTTCACCAGCGCTGCCGCCGGCGATATTTTTTGGCACAGCTTCTGCCGCAGGCCGCACCGCGCAATGCGGGGATTCCAGTATTTCCTGCACCTCTGAGGCGCGGCTGGCTAGCCACAAGCGCTGCTCCTGATCATAGCCAAGTGCGCCTGCCTCACGCAAGCTGGCGTAATAGGGGTAGGGGTTTGCATGACAGGCAGCGTTCAGTAAATTGACAGGGGGAGTGGTGTGCATGAGCCGGGCCTTATCTCTCTTTGTGATTGGGTATGGGTTTGAGTATAGGGCTTGTTTGTATGGGACAATTCGTCTACCATCAAACTATGAATGCAGACCAAATCGACAATCCTGACTATGCCGACACCCAGCTGGCGAGGCTGGCCGGGGCCATCGCCGAGCCGGCACGCGCCCGCATGCTGTGCAGCCTCATGGATGGCCGCGCGCGTACCAGTACCGAACTGGCCACCGTTGCTGAAGTGGGCACTTCCACTGCCAGCGTGCATCTGGGCAAATTGCTGGAACTGCATCTTGTCAATGTCGTGGCACAGGGCAAGCACCGTTATTACCAGCTGGCCAGCCCTGAAGTCGCCAATGCGCTGGAATCGCTATTGCTCATAGCAGGTTTGCCGCGCCCGCGCTTTGTACCGACCACACCAGACCGCCTGCGAAAAGCCCGTACCTGCTACGACCATATGGCCGGTGAAGTTGCCGTCGGTGTGCATGATTATTTATTGCAACAAGCCTGGGTCAAGCCGGTGAATGGTGACGATACCGCCTATGAGCTGACAGCGGAAGGTGTGAAGGCACTGGAAGAAATGGGTCTCGATATTGCCACCATCCGCAAGACCAGGCGACGTTTTGCCTGTTCCTGCCTGGACTGGAGTGAGCGCACACCCCATCTGGGTGGGGCATTGGGAGCGGCTTTGTTGAACCTGCTGCTCAGCCGTGCCTGGCTGGAGCGTGATCTCGATAGCCGTGCCCTGGGGCTGACTTTGAAGGGCAAGCGTGAATTTCAGAAAGTGTTTGCCTTGCAGACCTGAGTCGCTCTCAATGTGTTGCTCTGGTGGTAAAACCCTGCACAAAAAGCATAAGCAAATCCAAAAATCTTATCAAAGTGGCGTCTATATCACAGTTTTCGTATGGTAAGGTATGTGCAAACTGTTTCTACTATTTGCATCATGTGTCAATTACTTGGAATGAACTGCAATACCCCGACTGATATTGTTTTCAGTTTTACGGGTTTTGCTACCCGCGGCGGTTTGACCGATGAACATAAAGATGGCTGGGGTATCGCTTTCTTTGAAGGCAGCGGTGTTCGCCTGTTTGTTGATCATCAGTCGGCCGTGGAGTCGCCCGTGGCTGAACTGATCAAGCGTTATCCGATCAAATCCAAAAACGTCATCGCCCATATACGCAAAGCCACCCAGGGCCAGGTCAGCCTGGAAAACTGTCACCCGTTTGTCCGTGAATGCTGGGGGCGTTACTGGGTGTTTGCCCATAACGGTGACCTCAAAGAGTTTGCGCCTGTGCTCGATGGCAGCTTCCAGCCTGTCGGCAATACGGACAGCGAACAGGCATTCTGTTACCTGCTGCAACGCATGCGCAGGCATTTTGGCGAAATCTTGCCATCGGTCGAACAACTGGCCATCTTCATGCGGGAAATAACGACAGAAATTGCCAGCTATGGCACATTCAATATGATGCTGTCGAATGGTGAAGCCTTGTTTACCCATTGCTCCACCAAGCTCTACTATATCGTTCGCCAGCATCCATTTGCCACGGCAGCACTGACAGACGAAGATGTCGCGGTCGATTTTTCTGAACTGACCACGCCTGCTGACAAGGTCGCCATCATCGTGACAGAACCGCTGACCACCAATGAAAGCTGGACCCAGTGCGAAGCGGGCCAGATGCTGGTCTTTGCCGATGGTGACGTCATGCCGATACCACAGGAAACAGCATGAACCAGCGTCTGGTTGACCAGCTCGACACCAATCTTTTGCGGGTCTTGCATACGCTGCTGACAGAACGCAGTGTCACCCGCACCGCCATGAAACTGGGGCAGTCGCAACCGGCCATCAGCAACATGCTCAAGCGCCTGCGTGAAATAACGGGCGACGCCATCCTGGTGCGCGGCAAGAACGGCATGACAGCCACCGAGCGTGGCCAGGAATTATTGCTCCTGGCCCGCCAGGGCCTGAATGTACTTGAAAGCATCGCCAGCCCGGCACCGGCCTTCATGCCAGCATCAACACAAAGGATATTTCAACTCGGCGCACCGGATTACCTGAGCGCGCTGCTGATACCGCTCATTATAGAAAAACTGCGTGAACATGCGCCCTCCGCTGGCCTGACCGTGCATGCACTGAATGCCGGTTTTGACTATACGACTGCGCTGGAAACCGGCGAGCTTGATTGCGTCATCGGCAACTGGCCTGACCTGCCGCCGCATCTGCATCTGGCGCAGTTGTTTGAAGATGAAGTCGTCTGCATGGTCAACCGCAAGCACCCGGTTGTCAGCAAGGGTCTGTCGATCAAGCATTACCTGGAAATGGCTCACCTGGCTCCCACGCCCTACATGATGGGGCACCGCAGTATCATCGATAGCGCACTGGCAGAGCAGGGTTTAAAACGCAAGATACAGATGACCATCCCTTACTTTGGCATGGTGCCCTATGTCTTGTCACGCACCGACCTCATCTTCACCACCAGCCGTAGCTTTGCCGTGCAATGCGCAAAAGACTGGCCAATCGAAGTCTTGCCCATGCCAATCACGGTACCAAAGATGAAGTTCTTCATGCTCTGGCATGAGCGTGCGCACGCAGCGGCAGAAGTCCAGTGGTTACGGCGCATAGTGGCCGAATGTTCGGCCAAGGTGATAGTGTAGTTTTTCGCCTTCCTCTGAGCTCTGAAATGGAAGGCGAAAGCATGTGGACTCTAAAAAGTCTTCTTTACATTAACCCGGCACCTTACCTTCGACACCTTCGACGTAAAAATTCACGTCATGCAGGAACTTGTCGTCAGCAACAATATCTTTGCCCAGCACTTCCTTGCCGGTGTTGTTCTTGATCGGGCCTTTCCATATCGGGGCAGTGCCATCGATGACGCCCTGGCGTTTGTTGGCAATAAGTTTTTTCACGTCTTCAGGCAGGCTGGCGTTGAAGGCTTTCAGGTCTATCATGTTTTCTTTCAGGCCCCACCAGATTGTGCCTGATGTCCATTTGCCTTCCAGGGCTTCGCCGACACGCTTGTTGTAGTACACGCTCCAGTCAATGACGGATGCCGCCAGATGGGCTTTAGCACCATAACTGCTCATGTCGCTGTCCCAGCCAAACGCATAGACGCCTTTTTCTTCTGCGGTTTGTACGACAGCGGCAGAATCGGTATTTTGCATCAACACATCCACACCCTGGCCTATCAATGTCGTGGCGGCTTCGCGTTCTTTACCCGGGTCAAACCATTTGTTGACCCAGACTACTTTGGTTGTGGCTTTCGGGTTCACTGAGCGTGCGCCCAGCGTGAAGGAATCGATATTGCGCAGCACTTCAGGGATGGGCAGCGAGGCCACCACACCCAGCTTGCCTGACTTGCTCATCTTGCCTGCTGCCACACCGGCGAGGTAAGCGCCTTCATAAGTACGCACATCATATTGCGCGAGATTGTCAGCGGTCTTGTAGCCAGTGGCGTGCTCAAATTTCACGTCAGGAAAATCCTTGGCCACTTTCAGCATGGCTTCCATATAACCAAAGGTGGTGCCAAAAATCACTTTATTGCCCTGGCCTGCCAGGTCGCGTATGACGCGCTCGGCATCGGCGGCGCTTTCAGATATGCTTTCAACAAAAGTGGTTTTTACCTTGTCGCCAAATTTGGCTTCGACCGCTTTGCGGCCCGCATCATGCGCAAATGTCCAGCCTGCATCACCGACCGGGCCGACATAAATGAATGCCACTTTCAAGGGTTCTGCTGCGGTTGGTGCGGCGGCACTGGCAGGAGCAGGGGCGGCCGCTGACGCGGCTGGCTTGGTTTCTTCTTTTTGGCCGCAACCGGCAAGACCGACAATCGCCAGCGACAGCGCGGCTGCCAGGGTTTTTCTACGAGAAATTTTCATGGAATGCATCCTCCGGTGATTGATAAAGAGTTTCTTGAAATAAAAACACAACACAATAATTCTTGCCCACATTTCCCCCAGCCTGCCTGGCCTGCCTAGCCTGGGCGGAAAGGCTTGCCCAGCGATGCCGGCATGTTCAGGCGTATCCAGTCCGGATTGCGCGAAATCAGCACCAGTACGACGATGGTGGCCACATAGGGCAGCATGGATAGTATCTGTGGCGGCACGGTAATGCCTATGGCCTGGAAGTAAAACTGCAAGATCGTCACGCTGCCAAACAATAAAGAACCCAGCAAGACGCGTGCCGGGCGCCAGGTGGCGAAGGTGGTCAGCGCCAGCGCTATCCAGCCGCGACCGGCCACCAGCCCTTCTACCCACATGGGCGTATAAACCACTGACAGGTAAGCACCGGCTATGCCACAGCATGCCCCGCTGAACAAGAGCGCCAGGTAACGGATTTTGCGTACCGGGTAACCCAGCGCATGCGCTGATTCAGGCGACTCTCCAACCGCGCGCAGTACCAGGCCGGCGCGGCTGCGATACAGGAACCAGACAATGGCCGCGCACAGGGCCAGGCCAAAATAGACGAACCCATGCTGGTCAAACAGGGCTTTACCCAGGAAGGGGATATCAGACAGGTAAGGTATGCCATGACTGCCAGCAGGCAAGGACTGTCCTGTCAGTGACTGCCCCATGAAGGCAGACAGGCCTGCGCCAAAGATGGACAAAGCCAGCCCGGTAGCGACCTGGTTGCTTGCCAATACCAGGGCCAGCCAGGCAAACAGGCTGGCCATCAGCATGCCGGCGATGGCGCCTGCGACAAAGCCCAGCCACGGCATATGGGTTTGATGGGCGACCGCAAAGCCGACGATGGCGGCTACCAGCATCATGCCTTCAGCACCAAGATTGAGCACGCCCGCACGTTCATTGATCAGCAGGCCCAGCGCAGCAATCAGCAAAGGTGTACCGGAATTGATAGAGGCGGCAATAAGAGCAGCAAAATTTTCCATGGTCGCTTATTTCTGCCAGCGCAGGCGGTAATTGATCAGGGTATCGCAGGCCAGCAACAGGAACAGCAACATGCCCTGGAACAGACCGGTGATGGCAGATGGCAAGCCCAGGCGCGATTGCGCCATCTCCCCACCAAGATAAAACAGCGACAAGATCAGGCCGCCAAAAATGGTGCCAATGGGATTTAACCTGCCGATAAAGGCGACGATGATGGCGGCAAAGCCATAGCCAGGCGATATCGATGGCAATACCTGCCCGATCGGCCCGGCCACTTCAAATGCCCCCGCCATGCCGGCGAAGCCACCAGATACCAGCAAGGAAACCCATAAGGCCTTGCGGCTGGAAAAACCGGCATAGCGCGCTGCCAGTGGCGCCATGCCACCAACCGTCAGGCGGTAACCGGCAAAACTGCGGTAGACAAATACCGCCATCAGGCCGCTGGCCACCAGCATGACGAGAAAACCGATATGGATGCGGCTGCCCTGGAACAGGTGCGGCAACAGATAATCGCTGGAAAACACTTTGGATTGCGGGAAGTTCATGCCATTCGGGTCTTTCAGCGGACCATTGACGGCATACATCAGCAGCAGTTGTGCAATATAGGTCAGCATCAGCGATACCAGTATCTCGTTGGCATTGAAGCGGTCACGCAACAGGGCGGTGATGGATGCCCATGCTGCACCGCCAGCGATACCCGCCAAAGTCGCCAGCACCAGTACCATGCCGCCAGCCAGGCCAGGTGTACCATTGTCGAAGAACAGAATGGTGCTGCCTGCCGCCAGCCCACCGGCAATCAACTGGCCTTCTGCACCGATATTCCAGACATTGGCACGGTAACAGACCGATAAACCGAGTGCACACAAAACCAGCGGCGTGGTTTTCAGCAGCAATTCAGCAATCGCGGCTTTATTGCGTATGGGTTCCAGCAAAAATACCTGCAAGCCTGTCAGCGGGTTTTTGCCCATCGCCATGAAAAACAGGGCACCGAAAAATATGGTCAGCAACAATGCCAGTACTGGGGAAAAATAGGCCATGCTGCGCGAGCCGGCGGGGCGCAATTCCAGTTTAAGCATTCTTCACCCCGGCACGGCGGGTCTTGCCCAGTGACACGGTTTGCGCCGTTGTCCACTCTTCCCATAAACCGCTCATCCATAGCCCTATTTGTTCGCGTGTCGCACTGGCCGTGGCAACCGAAGGCGACAGGCGTCCCTTGGCAATCACATGCATGCGGTCACAGAGTTCAAACAATTCGTCCAGTTCTTCAGATATCACCAGCACCGCGCAGCCCGCATCTTTCAATTGCCGGATCTCGGCATGGATTTGTGCTGCGGCACCGACATCCACGCCCCAGGTAGGCTGGGCGACGATGAAGACATCAGGCTTGCGTGCCATTTCGCGGCCGACGATGAATTTTTGCAGGTTACCGCCAGACAGGCTGCGCGCCAATGCGGCAGGGCCGGATGCCTTCACACGAAAACGGCTGATGATATCCGCCGCAGCTTGCATGGCATGCCTGAAATTGATCATGCCATTGCGCACGAACGGTGCGTGCTGGTGCGACAGCAGCATGTTGTCGGTCAGGCTCAGATCTGGCACGGCACCGCGCCCCAGCCGTTCTTCCGGTACCAGGCTCTGGCCCAGTTGACGGCGCTCTTCCGGCCCGAGGTTACCGACGGGCTTGCCCTTGAGCTGTATCATCTGCGGCCTGGCACGGCGGTCTTCGCCCGACAGGGCTGACAGCAGTTCTTGTTGGCCATTGCCAGAAACACCCGCAATGCCAACGATTTCACCGCCAAACACTTCAAGGTCAATCGCATCGAGTGCGGTGGCAAATGCATGGGCTTTCGGCAGACTCAGCTGTTTGATCAGCAGGTGGGAGTCGCCTAAAGTGGTGTCGCTGGTGTGGGTGGATGGTGGCAGGTCTGCCCCTATCATCATGCGTGACAGACTGGCGGCAGTTTCCTGCGCCGGGTCACAATGTCCGCTAACTTTACCGGCACGCATGACCGTGGCGGAATGACAGAGTTCGCGGATTTCATCGAGCTTGTGGCTGATGTATAAAATGCTGCATCCCTCTGCTGCTATCTTGCGCAGGGTGATGAATAAGGTTTGTACTGCCTGGGGTGTCAATACCGAAGTCGGTTCATCGAGTATCAGCAACTGTGGTCTGGTCAGCAGGGCGCGGACAATTTCCACACGCTGCCTTTCGCCGACTGACAGGGTATGCACATGGCGGTCCGGTTCCAGTTCAAGACCATAATTGTCACCAGTCTGGCGGATTTTTTCTGCCAGCGCCAGCATGTCTACGCCAGCTTCCAGGCCCAGGGCAATGTTTTCGGCCACGGTCAAGGTATCAAACAGGGAAAAATGCTGGAACACCATGGCAATGCCGAGCTTGCGTGCATCTTGTGGCGTGGCAATTTTCACTTCCTGGCCATTCCAGCTGACGCTGCCTGAATCCGGTTTGACTGCACCAAAGATGATCTTCATCAGCGTGGATTTGCCAGCGCCATTTTCACCCAGTACGGCGTGGATTTCGCCCGGTGCCACCGTCAGATTGACACCATCATTGGCGACGACAGCAGGATAGCGCTTGCAGATATCAGTCAGTACTAATCGGGGCAGCGTTGGTGCAGCAGGATTCACTTTGACCTTTCCATCCGGTTTGATATTCAAGAGTAAGGAGCAAGCCCGCCAGCCAGCATCACGCGAAAGACATGGTGGACATTTGCATGACATTATAAGTGGCTCGACTGCACAAATTCAAAATCTCTGTGTCATTTGCAGACGCCACAATAAATCCGGTTTTTGGGGGGAGAGATGAGGGTGGAAGAAAATGCCTGATTTATCCGCATTGCTGGCGAGTCGTTGTTTTCCGGCATCATATAAAACCATGCCAGCAAAACCATGCCAACTGGCCGTCAGCAGCTTTGGCTGGCTGCGGTTAGAATTGCTGGCATGAGTCATTCCAGTGTTGACGGTGAATACCATGATCAAGCAAACGGCCTTTCGTGATGATGCCCGCTTCTGGCGCAGCCCCTTGCTGCCGGATGCTGAAATGTTGACCGCAGAATATTTCGCCCAGGAATTTGCACCGCACTGGCATGAAAGCTTTTCCATTCCAGTCATACAATCCGGTGCACAAACCTATCGCTATCGCGGCGCGCGTTGCCTGGCAGCCGTGGGTTGCATCGCTGCCATCAATCCGGGCGAAATCCATACTGGCGAAAGGGCTACCGAGCATGGCTGGGCCTATCGGGCTTTCTACCCCTCGGTGGCCTGGATGCAGCAACTGGCTTCGGACATGGCAGGTAAAGATAGCGGTGCGGATGCCGGCGTGCCCTGGTTGCCTGATGGAGCAATCGAAGATGTAGAAGTTGCCAGGCAACTGGCATTGGCACATCGCATGCTGGAAAGCGGCAACGATGCCCTGGCTGCAGAAAATGCACTGACAGCAGGCTTTGCCCTGTTGCTGTCACGCCATGCACGCACCCGGCCAGTTGTGCAGGCCGTGTTACCCGACGCCGTGCGGGTAGAAATGATGAAAGCCAAATTAAGCGAAAACATGAGTGAAGCCTTGAGTTTGTCCGAGCTGGCGAAAGAAGTGGGTCTTTCTTCTTTTTATGCGGCGCGGCTGTTCTCACGCAGCACTGGCATGCCACCGCATGCCTGGCGTAACCAGTTAAGACTGAACCGGGCACAAAGCCTGTTGCGGCAAAATCTGTCTGTGACCGATATTGCCAGCATGACCGGTTTCACCGATCAAAGCCATTTCACCCGGCATTTCAAGCGAGCCTATGGGGTGGCACCAGGGCGTTGGCGGTTATAATTATCAATTTGGCATTTAAATCCTGATTTTCTCAAAAGCGCAAGATCGTACAAGCGCTATTTGCATCAACAAGGCAAGATTCCATTTCAATAGCAAAAGGAATCCCTTCATGTCATCAATGTCAGCGCAGGCTGCCTCTTCAACCACTTCAGCCGCCCTGGCCACACGGCGTAGCAGTTTTACTGCCGGTGCCCGCGATACCTTGCCCATGCTGGTTGGTGCAGCGCCGTTTGGCATGATCTTTGGTGCACTGGTGGCAACCGCCCAGATGGCCGCATGGCAAGGGCAACTGATGTCGCTGGGTGTATTTGCCGGTTCCAGTCAGTTTATCGCGGTTGGCCTGATTGCCGCGCATACCGGGGTACTGGTGATCTGGCTGGCGACTTTTATCGTTAATCTGCGGCATATGCTGTATGCGGCTTCACTGATGCCGCATGTGCGCCATTTGCCGCGCCGCTGGCGCTGGGCACTGGGGTTTTTGCTGACAGATGAAACTTTTGCCGTGGTTGACCGTTTTTATCGCCAGCATCCCGATACGGCTTTTGGGCACTGGTATTTTCTTGGCTCCGGTCTGTCCATGTATATTAACTGGCAGTGCTGGACACTGGTCGGTTTGTTGTTTGGTGCGATTTTCCCTCAATTGCAGACCCTGGGCCTGGATTTTGCGATGGTGGCGACCTTCATCGCCATCGTGGTGCCGCAACTGAACCGGCGGCCACATTTTGCGGCGGCGGTGGCTGCTGGCAGCATGGCTTATCTGTTACAGGGTCTGCCCTATAAACTGGGTTTGCTGGTGGCCATCACTATCGGTGTCATCACTGGCTTGCTGTTGTCCCATCTGGAAGGCAAGCGCTCTGCCAGCGGGGAGCAGGCATGAATACGACCCTGATCATCCTGGGCATGGCCATCATCACCTTTCTGATCAAGGCCATCATCTTCATATTGGGTGACCGCATAGTTTTTTCTGATTTGATGAAAAAAGCCCTGGGCTTTGTGCCTGTTACCGTGCTGACGGCGATTATCGTTCCCATGATACTGGCACCGCATGGGCAGGGCATGGAGCTGAGTTGGCGTAACCCGCAACTGGTAGCGGCCACCGTAGCCATCGGTGTCTGCGCTGTCACCCGTCATCAGTTGTGGACCATCATTGCCGGTCTGGCGGTATTTTTTAGCTGGCAATTCATGCTGGCCTGACAAGCTTGTTGAGGCGAATTTGGGTTGATTTTGGTTGATCTGGGCTGATCTTTGTTGCAGTAGTAAGATGTCAGACTTTGATTTCCCGGAATGATCAGCAAAAACCATGAAATACGATTTCAGCCCTGTCAATGCAGCGATGCAAAAATACGTAGACCGGCAAATCATTGCCGGTGTTTCCACCGCTGTGCTCAGCGGACGTGAACTGGTACATCAAAGCTGCACAGGCTGGGCAGACCGTGAAAACCAGATCGCCATGCGTGAAGACCATCTGTTCCGCGTCTTTTCCAATACCAAGCTGGTGACTTCCATTGCCGTTTTACTGCTGATGGAAGACGGCAAGCTGCGGCTTGACGATGCGGTAGAAGAATATCTGCCGCAACTGGGTAAGCGCCAGGTACTGAAGCCTGGCGCCACGAGCCTGGTTGATTGCGAACCCGCACGTTCGCGTATCACCATACGGCAATTACTGAATCACACTTCCGGCCTCAGTTATGGTCTGCTTGATCATGGCACGCTGATGTACAAGGCCTATAACGAGAGACGGGTATTGAATGCCTTTCAAACCCTGGCCGAGATGATTGATGTTCTGGAAGAGTTGCCCCTGAGTTTTCATCCGGGCGAGGCATGGGAATATTCCATTGCTACCGATGTACTGGCAAGGGTGATTGAAGTCATCAGCGGCAAGCCTTTTGATCAGTTCCTGCAAATGCGCATATTGAATCCCCTGGCCATGCACGACACCAGCTTTGTCGTGCCTGAACATAAAATCGAACGTCTGGCGGCCTATTATGCCGGCAGTGACCCTGAAAATATCCTGCAAAGAGGTTTGCGCAGACTGGATAAATCGCCTTATCCCGGTGCCTTTGTCACGCCAGTTGCGCGTTTGTCGGGCGGTGGCGGCCTGGTGTCGAGCATGAGTGACATGCTGGCCCTGATGCGCAGCCTGATGCCAGGCGGCGATACCATCCTTAGACCAGAGACTATCGCACTGATGATGCAAAATCATTTACCGGCTGGCACCGGTATTGCCTTCCCGGGTGTGGGGGCTGTGCCAGGCAAAGGCTTTGGCCTGGGTGGTGCGGTGACCTTGCAGCCATCTTCCATCGACCCGCCGGCATCGACAGGCGAATTTGAATGGGGTGGTATTGCAGGTACGCACTGGTGGATATCACCACGCCATAATATTGCTGGTGTGTTGATGACACAAAGATTGATGAGTTTCTGGCATCCGTTTTCTTTCGATTTCAAGCGACTCAGTTATGCAGCGCTGGGCCTGGGATAAAGATGGGATGTAAAGATTTCATCGCATTGACATCGCGCATCGTTACACTAGCTTCCTGAATCAATAACTTAAATCAGTAAATCAGATCAGCAACCTGAATCAACAATCTGAATTAACAACCTCAATCAGCCAGGCAAAAGCCAGCCATTCCCTCAGGCATTCATCAATGGAGAAAATAATGATCAACAACACAGCACATCGACTGTGCGGGTTTGCGGCAATGGCCGGCATGCTTGTGCTTGCCGGCTGTAGCAATATGGCAATGCAGCCAGATCAGTCTGCGGCAAAAATACAGACGAGCTGGGTCGTCCTGGGTGAACAAGGTCAGGCGATTGCCCGAGCCGTCACCACTGACACCGTGTGCCCGGTACTGACACAGGATGGCGTCGCGCAAACCATGAGCCTCAGGGCGCCGGCAGAAACCATCGCCTTACGCAAAACTGGCAGCACGCCTGAGCAAAGCAAGCCATCGGCTTTTCCTGTGCTGACTTGTGAAGCGCCGATCAAGCCGGACACCAAGGCAGCCAATATTGCCGGGCGTATATTGGCTTTACCAAAAAATGTAGCGCAAAAAATTATCGTGTTTGGTGATACTGGCTGCCGCTTGAAAACCAATGATGATTATTTTCAGTCCTGCAATGACAGCGAAAAATGGGCTTTCCGCCAGATGGTAGAAATGGCGGCCACATTTAAACCAGATCTGGTCGTGCATGTCGGTGATTACCATTACCGCGAAAATGCCTGCCCCGAAGGTAATAAGGAATGTGCTGGAAGTCCCTGGGGTTATGGCTGGGATACCTGGCAGGCAGATTTTTTTAATCCGGCAGCCACTTTATTAAAGAGCGCACCCTGGGTAATGGTGCGTGGCAATCACGAAAGCTGCACCCGTGCCGGGCAAGGCTGGTGGCGTTTGCTGGACCCACGTCCTTTGCAAAAAGGCCGTGACTGCAATCTCGAACAGGATGACCTGCGTGGCGATTACAGTGAACCCTATGCGGTTCCTCTGGGTAAAATGGGCAGTGAACAGGCGCAACTGATCATCTTTGACAGTGCGAAAGTACCTAACAAGGTGTTGGCCAAAACTGATGCGGCCTACGCGATTTACATGGATCAATTCAAAACTGTGAACCGTATGACAGAAGCGGCTGATTTTAATCTCTTTCTGGATCATCACCCGGTGCTGGGTTTTGCTGCCGAATTGAAAAAGGGTGAGAAAATGAAAATCTGGCCAGGCAACCTGGCCTTGCAGGATGTCATGCAAAGCCTGAACGGCACGCGCCTGTTCCCGGCCAAGGTACAGGCAACATTGGCAGGGCATGTACATATATTCGAAGCCCTTACTTTCAGCAGCGGTCAGCCCACGCAATTTGTGACCGGCAATGGTGGTTCTTCGCTGGATATTCCTTTGCCAACGCCCATCGCTGCTGACCTGACACCTTACACAGGTGCCAGGGTTGATCATTTCAGCAATTCAAATTCAGTTGGGTTTACTACGCTGGAGCGCGAAGCCAATGGCTGGAAAGTACAGGCCTGGGATAAAAATGGCAAGCTGATTACCAAGTGCATGATGCAGAACCAGAAAACGGATTGCAAGGCCATGACACCTTGATAGTTTATTTTTTGTATAGACGGGGCAGATATCTGCTCCGTTTTTGTTTGTGCTTTGTTGCCATGTCATAAAACTGTCATCTTTTATACATCTGGCGGTCATATCTGCTTCATACACTTGCGGGTTTTCTACCCACCAAGTCCCTGGAAGGCAAATGATGAATCGCAAGCAACAACAATTTTCCATGCAAATCATGGCAGCGCAAGTTTTGCTGGCAATAAGCTGCATGGCGCAAAACAGCGCCCATGCGCAGGCCACTACTTCTGCGGAAACGCCGCCAGAATCCCCTTCTGCGCTTGATGCCAATGCGATTAAATCACAGGTTGTTATCACTGGCTCTGCCGTCGGTAACCGTGCACCGGTACAGACTTCCCTGAAAGCCACTCAGCCACAGTCCGTCATTACTGCCACCTTCATCGAACAATCCGTGACCCCGCTGGCCGATTTTAATGCAGTGGCGCGCATCGCGCCGAGCATCGGTTCCGGCGTTTCTCCAAATGGCCCAGGCCTGGCAGAAACCAAGGTCACACTGCGCGGCTTCCAGGATGGTGAATACAATATTACCTATGATGGCATTCCCTTTGGTGACACTAATAATCCCACGCATCATTCAACCTCTTATTTCCCTGCGCGTATCATAGGCGGCATGGTCATAGAGCGCGGTCCCGGCAATGCCAGCAATCTTGGTCAGGCAACATTTGGTGGCTCCATCAATCTGTTTTCCAAAGAGCTGTCGCACGATTTTCATTTCACCCCTTATGCAACTTTTGGTTCATGGAATACCAAGATGCTGGGCGTGCAGCTTGATAGCGGCATCACTTCCCATTTTGGTGACACCCGTTTCATGTTCAATGGCTCGCGCCTGACTACGGATGGCTATCTGACTTACAGCGCAGTGACCGAAGACAATTATCAATTCAAGTTGCAGCGCAGTCTGGGTAAAGACACGACGATCACCGTATTTTCTACGTATAACAAAATCACCAGCTACACCCCTGACAAAGGTGGTGTGACCCTGAGCCAGGTTGCCCAGTTTGGTAAAAACTATGCCTTGAACAATGACCCGACCAGTCAAAATTATTTTGGCTATAACTTCAATAACAAGGGCACGGATTTTGACTACATTCGCCTGCAATCCAAACTGGCAGGCTGGGATGTTGATAACAATCTGTATACCTACTCGTACACCAACGATACCTATTCCGGACAAGATGCCAGCGGCGCAACGGCGAACGGGACAAAATCCGGCCCAACGGGAAACAAGAATGTCCCTGGTTATAACAAGCTCAATGCCTACCGCGTCAATGGCGATATCCTGAAGGCGACCAATAATTTCGATGCAGGTTTGTTGCGTGTGGGCGTCTGGCTGGAAAGCGCCAATACCAATCGTCACACTTATGACCTTGACTGGACCTTGGGTGCACCCAATCCGAAGGAATCGACTGCGCCAAAAAATGTATCGTATGATCAGCGTTCTTCATGGAAGCAATATCAGCCATTCATTGAATTTGAATGGAATGCCATGCCTGATCTGACCATCACGCCGGGCTTGAAATACATGAACTTCAGACGCTCACTCGATGCCACCGTCAATCAGACTACGCGCATCCCTACCACGGCAGACCAGACTTACACATCGACCCTGCCTTTCCTGACTGCCAATTACAGCATCAACAAGGAATGGTCAACCTATGCACAGATCGCCAAAGGTTTCCTGGTCCCTGACCTGTCGATGTTCTATGTGAATAATCCAAATCTGAGCACGCCCAAGCCACAGACTTCGACCAATTACCAGTTCGGTGCCGTGCATCAATCCAAAAACCTGACGCTGGATGCCGATGTGTATTACATCGATTTCAATAACAAGATTGCCTCGACCGGGAATGGTAATGATGTCGTCTATTACAACCAGGGCGGTGTGATCTACAAGGGTGTGGAAGCGGCGGCGACTTATTATGTGGGCGCAGGTTTCTCCCTGCACGCGAATGCCTCACTCAATAGCGCCAAAACCAAGGACACCGGTTTGCAGGTCGCCAAGGCACCAGATACGACTTCAGCCTTTGGTGTGTTGTACAAGGCGAATGGCCTGTATGGCTCGCTGATCGCCAAGACGACAGGGACGCAATATGCAAAGGATGGCGAACCTGCCGCGTATAAAATCGCTTCTTACACAACGACAGATCTGACCCTGGGTTACCGCTGGAAAGCGGATATGGCCATGATGAAAAACATCAAGGCACAAGTGGGTATCAGTAACCTGTTCGACAAGCAGGATGTGACTTCGGTTTCTGCCAACAGCAAGGGTGTGCAGTTTGATCAATACACCTTTGTACCGGCACGCAGCTGGAGTTTTTCTGTGAGTGCAGATTTTTAAGTAACGCCCATTTTTTTGCACCATTTTGGCAACGGCAGGCGCTTCGCGTCTGCCGTTTTTTGCATTTATGGCATTTGAAATGTCGGCATTTCGCCACGCAAAATGCAAGAAATGGTGAAATTGCTGCTTGTAAGTCTGTCCATCATCTAACTTGAAAAGACAGGCCAAATGTTTTTATTTCCAAGTGGCAATCCTAGGGGAAATAAGAAAAATCTGTGTGTTTCTGGCGTTGCCAAAAACCATTGCAAAGGCCTTTTTCAATGTTTCTACGAAGAAACAGTCTAAATCTGTGCACCTGTTTAAAAGTTACAATGCGGAAACTTTCAAGGAGATAGCATGAAATTGAAGCCTTTTATCACTTTATTGGCGATGACGTCCGCCGTTTCCACTGCCTGGGCAGAGGATACATCCAACATCACCATCAGCGGTTTTGGTACCGCTGCACTCACGCGTAGCAATTCTTCCGATGCAGAATTTGCGCGCCCGAATCAATTGGCAGGTGTCACCGACAGCGCCAGAACCGGCGTCGATTCCAACTTCGGCATACAAGTCACTGCAAAAATGAATGACTGGTTGTCTTTTACGGGGCAAGGCCTGGTGCGTAAAAATGTGACGGACAATTTTGGTGCGGAATTGGCCTGGGCGTTTGCCAAAGCCAAGGTATCCGAGAACCTGAATCTACGTGTCGGACGTATCGGTTTGCCGGTCTATATGATTTCTGATTACCGCAATGTTGGCTATGCCAACACCATGTTGCGTCCGCCGATAGAAATGTACACCCAGGTGACACTGGAAAGTGTTGACGGTGTTGATGCGGTCTATCAGACCACTCTGGGCGAGACGACGGTATCTGCGCAACTGGCCTACGGTGTCACTGATTCCGATAACCGCGGTGGCTTTACTGCCAAGTTCAAGAAGGTATCGAGTATCAACGTCGTTGCTGAAAACGGACCTTTCACTTTCCGCTTTGGCCGTGTCGATGCGAATGTGACAGTCGATAATTCAAGCAACCTGACAACGCTGGTGACTGGTCTGGCCAAGTTTGGTTTCAAATCAGCCGCTGACGCAATCGCTGTCAACGATACCAAGGCATCCTTTACATCCCTGGGCCTTGGCGTTGACTGGAAAAGCTTCGTAGTGCAGGCCGAATACGGCAAACGCAAATCTGCCAGCCTGTCCATTGCTGACACTACATCCTGGTACACCATGTTCGGCTACCGCTTTGGCAGCTTCCTGCCTTATTTCAGCCATGCTTCGGCAACCCAGGACAGCCCACGCACGGTAGCGGGCCTGCCAACTTCCGGCCCTCTGCTGCCGTATACCCTCGGTGCCAATGGCCTGGCGAGCGCTTCTCCCATACAAACCAGCAATAGCCTGGGCGTGCGTTGGGATTTCTATAAATCAGCCGCCCTGAAATTGCAGCTGGACCGTCTCTCACCAGATAGCGGCCCTGGCACTTTTGTGAATACAAAACCTGGCTTCAAAGGCCCGGTGACTGTATTTGCTGCTGCAGTTGATTTCGTATTTTAAGGGGGAGCGCGATGAATAAGCATGTTAAAAAAATATTGATCGCTGCGGCCCTGGTCATCAGCACTACCGCCGCGACAGCAGCAGAAATTGTCGTGGTCGTGAATCCGCAAAATCCGGCAACATCAATGACGGCAGCACAGGCGTCGCAATTTTTCCTGGGCAAGTCGCCCATGTTTACGCCGGTGGACCTGGCCGAGAATTCACCTGTCCGTGCTGAATTCTATAAAAAAGTGGCTGACAAGGATTTGTCGGAAGTAAAAACGATCTGGTCGAAACTGGTATTTACCGGCAAAGGTACGGCACCGAAAGAATTGCATTCGAATGCCGATGTGAAAAAAGCCGTTGCCGCCAATCCCACAGGCATAGGCTATATAGAAAGATCGGCAGTGGATGCAACGGTGAAAGTGGTGACTGTATTACCGTGATCTGCCTGCCATTGCTGCTAAATGATTGTCAAAAAGAAAGAAAGCCGCTAGCCGGCTTTCTTTTTTTGTTTTGCGTACACATTTACTGTGGGCAAAACAAATTACTTTGATGAAATTTGCGTTTTGCAACAATTCCTACTAAAACAAAGTATATATTGAATATACCCACCCCTATTTTTCCTGGTTTTTACAATTGTGCTGTTCTTTTTAAAAGGACTTGTCATGAAATTGTTTTACGATCTGAGGATTTCCGCCAAGCTCTTTGTGGGTTTTATATTGTTGCTGGTGCTGACTGTTTTTCTGGGTGGTTTTTCGATATTCCAGCTTTCGCGAGTTAACCAGACAGCACTGGAATTGGGCACTAACTGGATGCCCAGTGTCAACGCAGCGATGGGTATCAAGGAACGTATTTCACGCCTGCGCACCCAGGAAATGCAGATTGTCTTGTCTGCCGGCGATGAAGAAAATCTGAAAAAATATGAAAAGCGCTGGAAGGATTATTCTGCCGAGCTCAAAAAATACGAGGATGATTATGCCAAGCTCATCACCTCACCAGAAGAACAGCAGATATTCACTGAATATGGCAAAGTCTGGCAGCGCTATGCCGTTGAAGCCGGCAAGCTGACTGAGCAGGCCAAGGCTGGCAATGCGGAAGAAGCACGCAAAACCCTGCGTGGCGACTCATCCAAACTGAATGCAGACATGCTGGTACTGGCCGACAAAATGGTACAGATCAATGCTGACGGCGGCATCGCCGAATACCATACAGGGGAGCGGATTTACTCCAACTCCAGAATGCTGATCCTGGGACTGATCGTCGCCACCATCGCCTTGGGTCTGTTACTGGCATACTGGATCGCCAGAGTAGTAGCGCGGCCATTGCAGGAAGCAGTCAGGGTAGCAAAAACAGTCGCCTCCGGCGACCTGACCAGCGATATCCAGGTTCATACCAAAGATGAAACAGGTGAGCTGTTACAGGCGCTGAAAGAAATGAATGCCAGCCTCTTGTCAGTGGTCGGCGAAGTGCGCACCGGTACTGACCTCATCGCTACGGCTTCTACCGAAATTGCCAATGGCAATATGGATTTGTCAGCACGTACAGAAAGCCAGGCAGGTTCGCTGGAAGAAACCGCCTCTTCGATGGAAGAACTGACATCGACAGTCAAGCAAAATAGTGACAATGCCCGCCAGGCCAATCAGCTTTCGCATTCGGCTTCTGCGGTAGCGCAAAAGGGTGGTACGGTCGTATCGCAAGTGGTTGATACCATGGGTTCTATCAGTGAATCCTCGAAAAAAATCGTCGATATCATCGCCGTGATTGATGGCATTGCCTTCCAGACCAATATCCTGGCGCTGAACGCGGCGGTCGAAGCCGCCCGTGCGGGCGAACAGGGCAGGGGCTTTGCCGTAGTTGCCTCTGAAGTGCGCAACCTGGCGCAACGTTCTGCCAGTGCCGCCAAGGAAATCAAGGCCCTGATCAATGACTCTGTAGAAAAAGTCGATCTGGGTACGCGCCTGGTAGACCAGGCCGGTGCCACCATGAAAGAAGTGGTCGAAAGCGTCAAACGTGTCAGTGACATTATCAGCGAAATTACGGCTGCTGGCAGTGAGCAAAGTTCGGGCATAGATCAAATCAACACCGCCATCATTCAAATGGACCAGGTGACACAGCAAAACGCAGCGCTGGTAGAGGAAGCCGCTGCTGCCGCCGCCGCCCTGCAAGAGCAGGCCAGTAATCTGAGTCGCGTCGTGAGTGTATTCAAACTCGATCATCAGCATGAACACCAACAGGGATTTGGCAGGGCAAAAGCGCCTGAAAAAGCCAGTTTTGCTACCTCAGTACGGCCCGTCAGCAAGCCAGTGGCGAAGCCTGCATTGAACAAGCCTTTGAAAAAATCCACACAATCTGCCCAGCCGGCCAAAGAAGCCGCAATGACAGGAGCTTCTGGTGATTGGGAAGAATTCTGACATCAGGGTTTGAATTAAGCCCATTCCTTGTTGACCATGGGGTGACGGTGATTTGACATTTTTGCAAATTGTTCAGGATGTAATGGTGTCTGAATTTCAGGCAGCACGCCACATTATGGAGACATCCCCGTATGTTTTATTTCTCAGGCACTGTCGTTTTTACCCAAAGGAATTGTGATGAACACGTTTTATAACCTTAGAATTTCGGCAAAACTGTTTATTGGGTTTGGTTTTCTCTTGTTGTTGACAATCTTTCTTGGCGTGTTTTCCATCACCATGCTGGCAAAGGTTAACCAGAATGCCTATGAGCTGGGTACCAACTGGATGCCCAGCGTGAATGCTGCCATGGGTATTAAAGAAAGAGTGTCGCGCATACGCTCGCAAGAAGCTCAAATGGTGTCGGCCGAAAATGCGGAAGAAGCGGAAAAATATTTTGGTCGTACCAAAGAGGCCATTGTAGGACTAAAAGAGAGTGAAACTGAATTCAGCAAACTGATAACAACCGCCGAAGAAAAAAGTGAGTTCGCCGATTACAGCAAATCAATGGGTGAATACCTGGCGATTACCGAAAAAATGGCAGCCCTGGCAAAAGAAGGCAATGGCAAGGATGCCATGGAAATGATGCGCGGTGATTCATCCAAAATCAACACCAAAGTTCGCGCGCTGGTAGACAAAATGGTGAAAACCAATGTCGAGGGCGGCAACCTTGCCTATAAAAGCGGTGCTGAAGCTTATCAAAATTCGCGCATGCTGATTATTGCTGTGCTGGTGGTCAGTGTTTTGCTTGGCATGGTGCTGGCCTATGCAATTGCCCGCATTGTTGCCAGGCCCTTGCAGAAAGCGGTTCGCGTTGCCCAAACGGTGGCCTCGGGTGACCTGACCAGCCATATCGAAGTATTGCATAGTGATGAAACCGGTCAGCTCCTGCAGGCGCTTAAAGATATGAATGCCAGTTTGCTGCAAGTGGTGACAGAGGTGCGCCGTGGCACCGATGAGATCACTTCTGCGGCGACTGAAATTGCCAATGGCAATATGGATTTATCCAACCGCACCGAAGAACAGGCCAGCTCACTGGAACAGACCGCCTCTTCCATGGAAGAGATTACCTCTACCACCAAACACAATAGTGATAATGCCCGTCAGGCCAACCAGCTATCGCATTCTGCTTCTGAAGTTGCGCAAAAGGGCGGTAGCGTGGTTTCACAGGTGGTGGACACCATGGGTTCCATCAATGACTCGTCCAAGAAAATCGTCGACATCATTGCCGTGATTGATGGCATTGCCTTCCAGACCAACATCCTGGCCCTGAATGCGGCTGTAGAAGCGGCGCGTGCCGGTGAGCAGGGGCGCGGCTTTGCGGTAGTGGCTTCCGAAGTGCGCAATCTGGCACAACGTTCAGCCGGTGCTGCCAAGGAAATCAAGGAACTGATCAATGACTCGGTAGAAAAAGTCGGGCAGGGAACGCGCCTGGTTGACCAGGCCGGTGCCACCATGAAAGAAGTGGTGGACAGTGTCAAGCGCGTCAGCGACATCATCAGTGAAATTACGGCAGCAGGAACTGAGCAGACTTCCGGCATAGAACAGATCAATATTGCCGTATCCCATATGGATCAGATGACGCAGCAAAATGCTGCCCTGGTGGAAGAAGCGGCCGCCGCCGCAGGTGCCTTGCAAACCCAGGCAGAAAACCTCAGCCGTGTGGTCAGTGTTTTCAAGCTTGATCAATTGCATCTTGAGCAGGTTGATGCCAAGCCTGTCGCCAAACGCCCGGCTTCCAATGGCAACAAAGCCAGTGCGCAGTCAAAAGTACGCAGTTTGCCCAAACCGGCAGGCCGCACGACCAAGCCAAGTGCCAGGGTAGAGCCTGTCAGTACGGCAAAAGCCGACGAATGGGAAGAGTTTTAATCTGAACCAGCAAAAACAAATTCGCCCCACGCGCATCTGCTGCACGTGGGGCGAATAGTATCAATGCATCAGTTTGTGCTCAATTGATTGTGACCGGCTGATCAGCCGAGATCGCTCTGTTTGACAATAATGCGTGACACCAGCCCATATTCCTTGGCTTCGGCAGCGCTCATCCAGTAATCACGGTCGATGTCAGCCGTGACTTTTTCAAGTGTCTGGCCAGATTCTTTTGCGATCAAAGCGGCGATACGTTCGCGTATCTTGACGATTTCACGTGCCTGTATCGCAATATCCGTCGCCTGGCCACCGAAACCACCGCTAGGCTGATGGATCAGGAAACGCGTGTTCGGCAGGCAGACACGGCGCTCTTTTGGTACTGACAGGAAAACATTCACTGCTGCACTGCCTACCCAACCTGTACCGACGATATTGACCGGCGCATCGATAAATTTGATGATGTCATGGATAACATCGCCAGATTCCACATGGCCACCAGGTGAAGACACCAAGATGGTGATCGCTTCTTTCGACTCTGCTGACAGAGCGATCAGGCGTTTGCTGACTTCGGCTGCCAGTTTGTCATTGATCGTGCCAAATACCAGTACCGTACGGGATTTGAATGCCTTTTCTTCAAGAAAAGGGCTGCGTTGCACATCGTTATTGTCTTTGTCGTCTGCCATGGAAGTCTTTGCTAGGGTTTAATTGGAAATTCGGGGGATGCATGCCGCCTAGATGGCTGCACTAGTCGTTTTTTTCAAGTAGGCTTCAGCGAGCCTGACCCAATAAGTTGCGCCTATAGGCAGCAAATCATCGTTGAAGTCATAGCTGGGGTTATGCAGGTTGCAGGGGCCAAGGCCGTGACCGCTGTCCCTGTGACCGCCATCGCCATTGCCGATGAAGGCATAGCAACCCGGTTTGGCCTGCAACATGAAGGCAAAATCCTCTGCGCCCATGGTGGGTTCTACCTGGGTATCGACATTGTCGGTGCCGACCACGCTGCGCATGACCTCTGCTGCGAAGGCGGTTTCTTTGGCATGGTTGATCAGTGGCGGATAATTGCGCTTGAAACGGAAGTCAACCTGCGCGTCAAATGCGGCAGCCGTATGCTCGGCGATGGTCTGCATGCGTTTTTCTATCAGATCTATCATCGCGGTGCTGAAGGCTCTTACCGTACCGATCAGCGTTGCTTCGTCAGGGATGACATTGGTCGCGCTGCCGGAATGAATCTGCGTGACCGACAGCACGGCCGATTCCAGCGGGCTGGCATTGCGGCTGACGATGGTTTGCCAGCTTTGGGCCATCTGTATGGCAACAATAATAGGGTCTATGCCTTTATGGGGCTGGGCTGCATGGGCACCCTTGCCCCTGACGATAACTTCAAATTCATTTGATGAAGCCATCATCGGCCCTGCGGTGATACCAAAAGTGCCAACCGCTACCCCTGGCCAGTTATGCATGCCAAAGACTGCTTCCATCGGGTATTTCTCAAATAAACCATCTTCTATCATATGCCTGGCACCGCCACCGCCCTCTTCGGCAGGCTGGAAAATCACATAGACGGTGCCATCAAATTCCCTGTATTGCGATAGATAATGGGCGGCTCCCAGCAACATGGCGGTGTGACCATCATGGCCGCAGGCATGCATTTTTCCTTCATGCCTTGATGTATGGGCAAAGGTATTGATTTCCTGCATGGGCAATGCGTCCATGTCAGCGCGCAAGCCGATTGCCCGTTCGCTGCTGCCATTTTTGATGATGCCCACGACACCCGTGCCACCGAGGCCGCGTATGACAGGTATGCCCCAGTCTTGCAGTTTTTGTGCGACCACTTCAGAAGTACGGTGTTCTTCAAAGCACAGTTCCGGATGAGCGTGAATATCACGCCTGATTTGCTGGATTTCAGCATGGAATTGCACAATAGGATCAATCAGTTTCATTTTTGTCTCCGGATGGCGTTCGCAATGCCTATGTCAGTGCCAGCGGCAGGAATGCGCAAACTAGTCTTGTCAGGGTGTTATCCTGATAATAAAAACCTGATTCCTGCCCCAGAACATGAGCCAGCCCACAGGTTTTTTCTATATGGAGAACGATACCAGATTCCGGGCAAACTGGCAGTCATCGTCCGCATATGCATGCTACAAAAACTGATTTGACTGCCACGATCAGGCGGGTAAACTTGGCAGCGTGCCTGGTACGGGTACTTAAGTGCGCACTTGTCTGCTTGTTTTTTTACCAGCGTTACCAGCGCATGCCTGACATGGCCCCCATACCTGCACCATAAATGGTGAGCAGGCTCAAGATCAGGCCCAGTGGACCATTGACCAGGCTGCTGAGCAGGCAATTGACTGCCAATGGTTTCTGGCCGCGGCTTGTTGCCAGCAACGCGATGGGCAGTGTGATCAGGCCCACTATGGCGGGAAGCAAAATCACGAACAGCGGCGTAGAACGGCCACTGGCTTCAAGCGTGAAGAACGAAATGGTCAGCAGCGCGATCAGATGTAACAGAATGAGCCTGGCACGGGCACTGCGCAGACGTGTGACCCAGTAGGAAAAATAAGCCGGGTAAGCAAGGCCGCCTGTCATGTCAAGGCCATTAACATGACTGAGATGACTGAGACTGGAGCTGCTGACAAAGTCATACACCACCGGTGGCAATATCAATACGATCAATATGAGAAAGATGTGCAGGCAAATGCGTTTGGCAGTAGTCGACATGGAACCCTGGGTCAGACGTGACAGTCGTGATGGTTTGTTAAGTAAGCGCAGTGAGTGTATCAGAGTGATTGCGCTCAGACGAGGAGCTGGTAAAGCCTGTAAAATTCGCGAAAATGCGGCTGAAGTACAGGCCTGAGTAGTTTCTCCGAAGCTGAAATATCCAAAATATTCAGAGTATTCAGATTCGCCAGACAGTGAGCAGACCCTAAGCAATGCAGATAATGATGCAACATACAGCGCAAAAAACCAGACAGGCACGTGCTCAAATGGCATTCCAGCATCTGCATTTAATTGCAGGGCAGGTCTGACAGATGCCGGGGTTTGTCCTGCGCCGTCTGCTGCAAAGCCTGGCCGTCCTGCTGGTGATGTCAGTGCTGGTATTTGCCGGTGTGTACGCGATCGGCAACCCCATCGACATCCTGCTCAGCCCCGACGCTGACCAGGCGGAGCGTGTCCGCGTCATTGCTGCCTTCGGTCTGGACCAGAGTTTGCCGCAGCAATACTGGCTATTCCTGAAAAATGCCTTGTCTGGTGATATGGGGCGTTCTTTTGTCTACGCTACACCGGCACTGGGCCTCATTATGGAACGCATGCCCGCCACGCTGGAGCTGGCCGTGTTTGCAATCGTCATCGCCATCGTGCTTGGCATACCTCTGGGTTTGCTGGCTGGCCTGCGGCCACAGAGCATGCTGGCAAAAAGCATCATGGCCGTATCCATCCTGGGCTTTTCGCTGCCCACTTTCTGGGTAGGCTTGATGCTGATCATGGTGTTTGCCGTACAACTGGGCTGGTTGCCATCCAGCGGACGCGGTGAAACCACGTTGCTGATGGGCATACCGGTCAGCTTCCTGAGTCTGGATGGCTTGAAGCACCTGCTCCTGCCCGCCCTGAACCTGGCCCTGTTCAATATTGCCCTGGTAATACGCCTGACACGCTCGGGCGCACAGGAAGCGCTGTTGCAAGATTATGTGCGCTTTGCCCGTGCGAAGGGTTTGCGCAATAGCCGCATCATCGGTGTGCATGTGCTGAAAAATATCCTGATACCCATCGTCACCGTGATTGCCCTGCAATTTGGTTCCATCATCGCTTTTGCCATCGTGACTGAATCCGTATTTGCCTGGCCGGGCATGGGCAAGCTCATCATTGATTCCATCCGCGTACTGGACCGGCCCGTTATCGTTGCCTATCTGTTGTTGATCGTGACCCTGTTCATCATCATTAATCTGGCAGTGGATGTCCTGTATTCGCTGCTTGATCCGCGGGTACGCCTATCAGAAACCCGTGATTGAAGGTAAATAGCGCATGACACCAGTTTCTTTGCCTCCACAGTCTTTATTCGCTTCAGCGGAAACACCTTTCAGGCGTTTCCTGCGTGATTTCTTTGCCAGCCGCCTGGCGGGTGTTGCTTGCCTGCTGCTGGGCATATTATTGCTGGCAGCACTGTTTGCGCCCCTGATTTCACCGCAAAATCCGTATGACCTGGCTGGCCTGGATGTCATGGATTCCCGTCAGGAACCGGGGCAACTGTCATCTGATGGCAAGCTGACTTTCCTGCTGGGTACAGATGAGCAGGGCAGAGATATGCTGTCAGCGATTTTTTATGGTTTGAGGATTTCTCTCCTCGTGGGTTTTTCCAGTACCGCGATTGCCCTGCTCATGGGCCTGAGCCTGGGCTTGCTGGCCGGTTACCGGGGCGGGCGTGTCGAAGCCCTCATCATGCGCGTGGCAGATATACAGTTGTCGTTCCCATCGATCCTGATTGCCCTGATTTTGCTGGCGTTGACAGGGCAGGGCATCAGCAAGATCATTCTGGCGCTGGTACTGGTGCAATGGGCTTATTATGCCCGCACCGCGCGCAGTGCGGCACTGGTGGAAAGACGCAAGGAATATATAGAAGCCGCAGTCGGCCTGGGTTTGTCTCCGGCGCGCATCATCTGGCGACATTTGCTGCCGAATTGCCTGCCGCCGCTGATTGTGGTGTCGGCCTTGCAGGTGGCCTCGGCCATTTCGCTGGAAGCCACGCTGTCTTTTTTAGGGCTGGGTCTGCCCGTCACTGAACCTTCGCTTGGCCTGCTGATCGCCAATGGTTTTCAATACCTGTTGTCGGGCAAGTACTGGATGAGTTTTTTCCCTGGCCTGGCGTTGTTGCTGACGGTGGTCTCCATCAACCTGGTGGCTGATCAATTGCGCGATGTATTAAATCCGCGCTTGCAGACCCAATAAGGCTGAACAGGACATCATGAGCATGGCAACACTGCAAGTCAGTCATCTGCAAACAGAATTTATCAGCCGCGCCGGTACCGTCAAGGCGGTGGATGATGTGTCGTTCAGCGTGGAGGCCGGACAAATCATGGGGCTGGTGGGGGAATCCGGTTCAGGCAAATCCATGACGGCTTATTCCCTCATGGGACTCATTGATGCACCAGGCAAGATCAGTGCGGGCAGCATCTTGTTCAAGGGGCAGGAGTTGCGTGGCCTGCCCGCAGAAGCAATGCGGCAATTGCGCGGCAACCGTATCGCCATGATCTTCCAGGACCCGATGATGACACTGAACCCGGTCTTGCGCATAGACACGCAAATGCTGGAAACCATCTTTGCACATCAGCAGGTGAGCAGGGAAAAGGCGCGCGAAATGTCACGCGATGCGCTGGTCAAAGTCGGTATCGCTTCACCCGACGAACGTCTGCTGGCCTATCCACACCAGTTTTCTGGCGGCATGCGGCAAAGGGTGGCAATCGCCATTGCCCTGTTGAATCATCCTGAACTGATCATCTGTGACGAGCCGACCACGGCTCTCGATGTCACCATACAGGGACAGATTTTGTATGAAATGCAGAAACTGTGCCGTGAATCGGGCACGGCCCTGATCTGGATCACCCATGATCTGTCCGTGGTGGCAGGTCTGGCCGATACGGTCAGCGTCATGTATGCCGGCAAAATCGTTGAAAGTGGCAGTGTCCGCCAGGTTCTGGAGCAGCCCCTGCATCCCTATACCCATGGCCTGATCGCTTCTTCTCCTTCGCGCAACCAGCATGGGCAAAGCCTGCGCCAGATACCGGGTGCAACGCCATCACTGCTGAACTTGCCGCAGGGATGTGCCTTCCGTAACCGTTGTGAACGCGCCAGTGCCGCCTGTGAACAAACACCGGGAATCCAAGTCCTCAATGGCCGCAGCCTGCGCTGTTTTCATCCCATGACAGATATCAGCGAGGTGGCACATGGCTGAACTGAATTCAAACCAGCCCCTGCTGGAACTGAGCACAGCCAGCAAGCGCTTCACCCGGCCCGTAGCGCTGGCAGACAAAATCAGCGGGTTCTTTGGTGCCAGCCGTGATGAGCAGGTAGTCCATGCGGTAGACCGGGTTGACCTGGCCTTGCAGGCAGGCGAAGTGGTGGGCCTGGTGGGCGAATCTGGTTGTGGCAAATCCACCCTGGGTCGCATGGCCGTAGGTCTGCACAGTCTGTCTGAAGGCTCACGCTGGTGGCAGGGACAAAACCTGGCAGATGAGCATGCTTTCAGCGCTGTCGAACGCAAGCGGATACAACTCGCCATCCAGATGATTTTTCAGGATCCCTATGCATCGCTGAACCCGCGCATGCGGGTGCAAGACATCATTGGCGAAGCCCCGGTCGTGCATGGCCTCATCAGCGCTGCGGAAAGACAGGATTATGTCGCGCATCTATTGCAAAAAGTAGGGCTGGATACGGCCATGTCAGGGCGCTTCCCGCATCAGTTTTCCGGCGGCCAGCGCGCCCGTGTCGGCATAGCAAGGGCGCTGGCAGTGCAGCCGCAATTACTGGTTTGTGATGAAGCCGTGGCTGCACTCGATGTGTCGATACAGGCGCAGGTATTGAACCTGTTCATTCGTCTGCGTGATGAACTGAAGCTGACTTACCTGTTCATCAGCCATGATCTGGGTGTCGTCAGGCATTTGTCTGATCGCGTCATCATTATGTACCTGGGGCGTATTGTCGAAGCCGCGCCTACCGCAGAAATTTTTGGCCATGCGAATCACCCGTACACGCAAGCCCTGCTGGCAGCAGCCCCCAAGCTGGAAGTGAAGAAGATAGACTTTATCGCCATCAAGGGGGAAATCCCATCGCCGCTGCATCCGCCTGCAGGTTGCCATTTCCACCCGCGTTGCCCGCATGCGATGCCGCTTTGCTCGACGGAACAGCCGGTATTGAAAGAGATCGCCCCCCGGCATTTTTCCGCCTGCCACTTGAATCAGTGAACTCACGCAACAGCAGCAAGATCAGTTTGTATTCCGATGTCAGCAACGACGCTTTCAGAACAATAGAGATATTCATATTAATGATGTCTGGTATACAAAAAAGAAAGCGGTTTTCTTTGCTGCACTGCGATAAAGTAGGAACTGTCTCCTCCAACACCTCCTAAGGTTTGGATTTAACCCGCAACCTTCAGGTCGCGGGTTTTTTTTCGCCTGTTTACTTTACGGTAATGAATTCTAGCGATTAATGGTGGTTTTTCTTATTATTAATTCTGCAAGGGAATATTTTTGCTCTTATCAATATACGTTTTATGAATGGTTGATATGTGAAAATAGAACTTGGTGAATTTGTTGCGCTGCGATATAGTTTCGCTTGTCTCCTCCAACACCTCCTAAGGTTTGGATTTAAGCCCGCAAACTTTGCGGGCTTTTTTTTCGGCTGTTTAGGGATGAAACTGCTGAACGCGCATAAGTCGCATAGCGTCGTATAGCCTTCCAAACGGACATTCATCAGGGCACACCATTGGCTAATGCAGCCGCTTCCACAGAGCGAAACCGCAAGCTCATTACAAGAGGCACTGCAATCACATAAATCGCGATGACAGAAAGCCAGATTGCACCCGGCCATTGCGCCCGGATCACGAAGTAAAAGCTGGAAAACCCAAGAGGAGCAATGATCGATGCCAGGCTGACGACCGACGTCAGCACACCCTGGAACTGCCCCTGCCTGCTTTCGTCAACAAGGCGCGTCGCAAGCGACTGTAATGCTGGCACACCCACGCCACCGAGTACAAACACCGGCATGACTGCAAACACCATCCAGCCTTGCCTGGCGAATGCCATCACGACCAGCGCGATGCAGGTTCCCGCGATACCGGTCAGGATAGTCCCGCGTTCCCCCAGCAATCTGACAGCAGGGCCTGGTAGGAAAGCCTGCGCCAGCGCCTGGCAGATACCGTAAGTGCCGAGTGAGAGGCCAATCCACAGGCCGTTCCAGCTAAACACATCATTGCCCCAGAGAGCCCAGCAGGTGCCATACACTTCGCCTGTCGCACTCAGGATGAAGAAGATAACGATCACAGGTATCAGGTTCTTCATGGCAAATACCCAGCGTAGTGGCCGCAAAGGGTTCAGTGCTGCCAGGTCAATTCTTTCACGGCCAGGCTTGCGTGATTCTGGCAGCACCAGCAGGGCCAGCAATAAATTACCCGCGTTCAGCAGCGCAGCCGCTATGAAGGGCAGCCGCGACCAATAGTCACCCAGCACACCGCCAAGAACCGGGCCGATGATGAAGCCAGCCCCAAAGACAGCGTTGAACAGGCCAAAGCGCCGTGCACGTTGATCTTCCGGTGAAATATCGGTGATATAGGCCATCGCGACCGACATATTGGCACTGGTCAGCCCGGCGATGGCGCGGCCAAGCAGCAGCATCCAGAGCTGCGGTGCGAATGCCATCACCACATAGTTGATGGCGGCCCCTGCCAGCGAGATCAGCAGCACCGGGCGCCTGCCAAGGCGGTCACTTAATGCACCCAGTACGGGGGCGAAGATAAACTGCATGACCGCATACAAGGCAGTCATGATGCCTATGTAAGGTGCCACGTTGTCGCCATGCGTCACCTCTGCAAGCAGACGCGGCAGGATGGGAAAGATCAAGCCTATCCCGACGGCATCGAGACCAATGGCAGCGAAAATGACAGTCAGTGCTTTGTTCATGGCAGGACTCCCGTAGCGTGTGCTGAACTGCCAGGCTTGCGTAGAAGACGCGGTGCAGGTAAGGCTATCGGCTTCATGGCAATGGCTGCAATAGGGGTCATTGCTACCATTGTGCTCAATGAACTGATCAGATTTGCCAATCGGGTTATAAAAGTAGTTATTTCATTCATATACTCAATCTAAATGTGTACTAAGTACATAAAATGATATGTTATTATGCTTAGCATGTCAATCCCATCCGATCTTCGGTCCCGCAAACGGCTGGCCACGCGCCAGAGCATCTCCAATGTCGCCACGCAACTGTTTCATGAGCGTGGCTTTGATCAAGTCACCGTGGACGAAATCGCCGCGGCCGCCGATGTCGGGCGGATGACTGTGTTCAATTACTTTCCCCGCAAGGAGGATATGTTTTTTGACCGTGACGAAGAGGGGCGCGAGATGCTGCGCGATGCTTTACGCCAGCGCGATCCCGAGGTGTCTCCGGTCGAGGCTTTGCGTCTGCTGGCTCACAGTCTGGTTGCTGAAGAAAGCCCTTATGTCAGGTTCCCTGCGGGCGCACCGGGCTTCATATCCGCCGGTAGCCAGGGCTTCATCGAGACCATTGAAGGTAGCGAAACCCTCAAGGCAAGGGCCAGGGCAATCCGTGATGAAATCGCCCAGGTCATCACAGAGGCATTATCAGGATGTGCAGGGCGAGAGCCTGACGATGCCGATGCCAAATTGACAGCCGGTGTGCTGCTGGCGACGTGGACGGTTGCTTTGATTGAGGCTCACCGCATTTTTCGGCAAAGCCAGGATAAAGAGAAAGCCCAAGCTGCTTTTCTTGCCATCGTTGACAAGGGAAGCATGGGGTTGAAAGCCGCCATGGCAGGTACGCCCTACGCTTGAGCAATTTTTTCAGACCAGACGTGCTTCCGCATATCTGCGTCAAGCGCGGAGTTGTGCAGGGCTGACACCCAATAGCCGACGCATGCAGCGGGCCATGTGACTGGGGTGCGCAAAACCTGCTTCCAGCGCAATTTCAGTCATGCTTTTTTTTCCCTCGATCAAAAGCAGGCGTGCTTTTTCTGCGCGTCTTTCAAGGACGAAACGATGGACCGGCATGCCAGCGGCTTGCCTGAAAAGTGATTTGAAATGGGACAGGCTGAATCCTGCAACGACAGCGAGTTCCGCAAGTGTCAGGTCCTGGTCAAGATGTGCATCAATATAGTCAATAACATGACGCAAGCGCCAGCCCGGCAGCTCACGGCCTGGCCTTGAAGAAGGAACTTGTTGGCGTGACTGTACGGTGAGCAGGCGTGTCGCCAGCGCAGAGGCCAGACTGTCGGCAAACAGCCTCCCGCCGGGATGTTGATCATGTTCTTCGGCCTGCATCATCCAGCCTATGCGCTCGATTTGCGGGTCGCGTATATGTATCGAGGGATTCAGTTCCGCGCTTTGTGATCCCAGTCCCATCGCTTCTGCCGAGTCCTGCAATAGCGACGGTGTCAGTCGCAACAACAGCGACGTGGCTGGTTGCGACAAGGTCCAGCGCGTGCTCGACCCGGCAGGTACGACGCAAAACTGACCATGAATGCGCACACCTTGCCGTTCATAATTACCCGTGCGATAAGAAACCGGCACCGGTTTGCCAAGGTGCAGGCATAGCACATGGCGTTTATCTACTGGGGAATTGAAAAGCCCAGAGGGAACCGGTGATGTCAGCACATCCAGCAAAGGCAGACTGACTGCACCGGCATGCTGCAACAATGCTGCTGGCGGGAGGGGATAGCAAGAAGGTCTCAGGCTCATCACAGGCTCAATAGGCGTATTGTATTGCGGCACCAGAATGCTACTTGGGCTCTAATTTCAGGCTTGAACGCAAGTTTTTCGCGAATGCCAAGAATGCGTGATTCCTGCGATTTATGCAACCGCGATTTATCTGAACTTGCGCTCAAACAAAATCATCCTTTTGTATCCTGCATCGGCTATTCGTGCGCGCACATGCAATGAAGCGCTGCTAGCATCGTTTCCATATTGAAACCACAATTTGGAGATGTCAGATGAAACGCAGGCAATTTTTGCAAGCTACCGTCAGCACGTTCGCGGCTACCTATGCTGATGATATGGTCTTTGGTAACCTTGTCCAGTCTGCCGCCGCTGCTGAGGCATCATCATCGCTCAGCAGTGCGGCAGCCTTTACCGCGGCGCGTCGTTTTGCGGAATTAGCATGTGGCCGGATCGCCTATGTAGACCACGGTTCAGGGGATGTCGCGCTGTTTCTGCATGGTGCTCCACTTAACAGTTTTCAATGGCGCGGCTCGATTGATCTGCTGTCACCCTACCGGCGCTGCGTGGCCTTGGACTTTATGGGGCTGGGTTATTCGCAAGTGCCTCAGCAGCAATCTTTGGCAGCAGATGCCCAGCTTGCCATGCTGGTGGCATTGCTCGACAAGCTGGGCATAGCCAAAGTCGATATCATTGCCAGTGATAGTGGCGGCGCAGTCGCACAGTTGCTGGTAGCTCGTTATCCACAGCGAGTGCGTAGCCTGTTGTTGACCAATTGCGATGTCGAGCCAGACAGCCCGCCAGCCGGCGTACAGCCGGCGATAGCCATGGCACGGGCAGGCACGCTGGCAGACGCGACAGGGCAATGGCTAACTGACCGGGCGCTGGCACGCGCCACTTTCGGAGCGGCCGTTTATCACAATCCCGCAGATCTGGCGGATGAAACAATAGACTATTATGTCAGGCCGCTGGTGAGTTCTGCCTTGCGTCGTGCGCAGTATCACGACTTCCATCTCGCGCTGGAACCCAACCCGCTGGCCGGTATCGAAGCCGCACTCAAACGCAGTGCTGTTCCCGTCAAGATGGTCTGGGGTGGCAGCGATACGATATTTTCCGTGGCGGACGCCGAATACCTGGATCGTATTTTCCCACGCTCCCGCGGCATACGCCTGGTCCCCGAGGGGAAATTGTTCTTTCCAGAAGAATTTCCCGACATCATCGCAGACGAGGCGCGGCGATTGTGGCAATCTGTTTGAGATATTCAGCCCAGAAACTGGGGCCGTCTCCTGCCCCAAGGCAGTTGGTGGAAATAACAGCCGAAATTACTTGACGATGATTTTTCAAATTTCAGCCTTGTTCAATGCCGGCAATCGTTGAACTGGGCGCATGTGCAGGGATACCGCAGATATATGCTTTACGTATATCAGATATTTCAATAATAAAGCATACAAATATGCTGCGTCGCAGTAAAGTTACACCTGTCTCCTCCAACACCTCCTAAGGTTTGGATTTAAGCCCGCAAACTTTGCGGGCTATTTTTTTGTCTGGCCGGTTTGCCCAGGCTTATTCGGCAATATGGATATGCCGCTTGATGTGCTTTAAGTGCGCCACGATGGTAAAGGTCATGATGACCAGCAAAGACCAGGAACTCCATTTGCCCAGATGCACGGTCGACCAGGCACCAAGCTGGTTGGGATAGCGCCAGATACCGAAAAAAGTCCCCATGTTTTCTGCCAGCCAGATAAAAAAACCGATCAGGATGAAGGACAGCAACAAAGGCATGCTGCGGTCGCGGTCAAGCGGGCGGAATACGACTGAAGAACGCGCATACAAGCCCAGCGCACAGGCGGCCAGGTACCAGCGATAGTCACCGATATAGTGGTGGGTGAAAAAGTTAAGGTAGATCATTATGCCTATCGCTGCAGCCATCCAGTATGGCGGGTGATGACGTATGCGCAGGTCAAACAGCCGCCAGGCCTGGATGATGTAACTGCCTATGCTGGCATACATGAAACCGCTAAACAGGGGCACACCCCATAATTTCGTATAGCCAGGTTCAGGATAGGCCCAGGACTGTATCTGGCCAGATACCTTGAACACTTCCAAAGCAAAACCTACTATGTGGAACAAGGTCACGGCCTTGAGTTCGTCCATGGTTTCCAGTTTGCTCCACACCATACCCACTTGGATCAGCACTGCGATCAGGAACAGCACGTCATAGCGTGGCAGGCCAAAGAAACCACCTTTGGGAACCAGCAGAATGGATGCAAAGAACATGCCGACAAACAGGCAGGAGCGTAGTTCTTTCATGCCGAAATACCAGAATTCAAGCAAGAAACGCGAAAACCCTTTGAGGTTTTCCCGCGGTGGAAGGTTGATCAGGAAATGATCGATGGATTGCAGACGCATGGGCAGAGACGGTGATTTTTGCATACATCCTATTACGGATGGAAATGAAAACTGTGGCTTAGAAAATACGAATAGAACATATACTAAAAACAGTATAAGTAATGCATAAAAAATGCAGACAATCCTATTAATTATTTAAATCATGCTGTCTTGTATCGCGTATGTCCTTGCGTCAGTGCAGATGGCACGTCACTTGCATGAGAAATGCGCAGGCAAAAAGTTAAACATGGGCGGTGGCGGATACATACGCTCTGCCAGGCATCACCCGGAGAAAAAGCAGAATGACAAAGTCAGACAATTATCCGCGCGACTTGATCGGTTATGGTCGCCATATACCGCATGCGCAGTGGCCGCAGCAGGCCAGGATAGCCGTACAGTTTGTATTGAACTATGAAGAAGGTGGCGAAAACAGTGTTCTGCACGGCGACCGGGCATCGGAACAATTCCTGTCCGAAATCGTGGGTGCAGCCGCTTATGAAGCGCGTCATATGTCGATGGAATCCATCTACGAATATGGTTCACGTGCCGGGGTCTGGCGTATCTTGCGCGAGTTCGAGAAACGCCAGTTGCCATTGACCGTATTTGGTGTCGCGATGGCCTTACAGCGCCATCCGGAACTGACACAGGCGTTTGGCGAACTCGGTCATGAGATCGCCTGCCATGGCTTGCGGTGGATACATTATCAGGGCATGGACGAGGCGCAGGAGCGCGAACACATGCAGCAGGCCGTGCAAATCATGCGTGAACTAACAGGCCTTGCTCCGCTGGGCTGGTATACCGGGCGCGACTCACCAAATACCCGTAAGCTGGTGGTGGAGCATGGCGGCTTTGCCTACGATGCTGATTATTACGGGGACGACTTGCCATTCTGGACCGAGGTACGCACCAGAGACGGGCAGGACAGGCCACACCTGGTCGTCCCGTATACGCTGGACAGCAATGACATGCGCTTTGCCACCCCGCAGGGTTTTAACACGGGTGATCACTTCTATGACTACCTGAAAGACAGCTTTGATGTCCTCTACGCCGAAGGCGATCCGGATGCGGACAATGCGCCTAAGATGCTGTCGATAGGCATGCATTGCCGACTGCTCGGACGGCCAGGGCGTTTCCGCGCCCTGCAACGCTTTCTTGATTATGTGCAGGCCCATGAAAAAGTCTGGGTCTGCCGCCGTATCGACATCGCCCGGCACTGGATGCAGGTGCACCCGTTTCAAAAATCAGCAAATAAATAGATCTGCCCATTCCTGAACTACCGCACAGGGAATGATCGCTATCAGGACGATTGAGCTTACAAAGTTGAATCTGCAATCACACTTATCACACTTCGCAAAGACTTGATTATTTATATAAACAGAGAAAAGGAAGAAAGATGACAATGCAAATGAAACCCCTGGTCCTGGCAGTGATTTCCTGTCTGCTGGCAGGTACGGCCATGGCGCAGTCCAGTGTCACAGTACAGGGACTGGTCGATCTGTCGGTGGGAACCGTCAAGCTCAGTGGCGACAAGGCCAGTACGGCCGCCATGACAGCCGGCGGCATGACCACATCCTGGTTTGGTTTTAAAGGGGTGGAAGACCTGGGTGGAGGTTTGAAGGCAGAAATGGCATTGACCGCATTTTTGCGTCCGGATACTGGTGAGTCAGGTCGCTTTGGCGGCGACACGCTGTTCTCACGCGATGCCAATATTGCCCTGTCCGGTGGTTTTGGCCGGGTTTCACTGGGACGTGACCTGGCACCGAGTTTCTTGCCGGTCGTCATCTTCAATCCCTTTGGTGATTCCTTTGCCATTTCTCCCCTCGTCTTGCACTGGTATGTGCCATCAGGTGGTTTTGCTGCACGCACGTGGGTCAATGCGGCTGCCGGTGATTCAGGCTGGAGTAATGAAATCATCTACAGCACCCCTAATTTCGATGGTTTCAGTGCCAATCTGCATTATCAGTTTGGTGAAAAGGCCGGCGACACCGGCACACGCAATGCCGGCCTGAATGCGCTTTACTTCAATGGCCCACTGGCTCTGGGGGCGTTTTATCACAAGGTGCAGGTATCCAACCCGCTCGGTGGCTCGGCCATCGTCGATGCCACTTCGGCACCGGTAAATTTTGCATCCATCAATAACCAGACCGCGTATTTTGTGGCTGCCAGCTATGACCTGACAGCGGCCAAATTGTATGCAACTTATTCTTCCACCAAAAATGACACGCCGGCGGTAAAAGAGCTCGACGATAAAACCTATAGTCTGGGCTTGAAAGTACCGGCAGGTGGCGGCGACTTCCTGCTTGGCTACGCCAATACCAAGCGCAGCGGCACGCTGACGGCCAACAATGACCTCAAACGCGATACCGTGTCAGCGGGTTATGACTATAATCTGTCAAAACGCACCGACATCTATGCCGTATTAATGAGCGACAAAATCACGGCAGCAGACCGGGCAACCAGCGTCATAGCGGGTATTCGGCACCGTTTCTGAGGCTTTTTCATTTAAAAAAACCGCATGACTAAAAATATGCGGTTTTTTTGTCACAAAATGCCGGGCTGATTCGTCTTATCATCATGTCTGATACGGAAAGCCCATGATGAACCGCCTGCAAATTTTTACCGAAAACCGGCCACGCCTGTTTGGCATCGCCTACCGCATGCTGGCCTCACGTGCCGAGGCAGAAGACATTTTGCAAAATGCCTATTTGCGCTGGCATGATCTCGGCGACAGTGAGCTGGCAGAAATCCGCAATACCCAGGCCTGGCTGGTGACGGTCGTCAGCCGTCTCTGTATAGATCGCCTGCGGGTATTGAAGCTGGAGCGTGAAAGCTACACCGGGCCATGGCTGCCAGAACCGATGATAGAGATCGACCCGCAGACACCAGAACTGATTGCCGAATTCAGCAGTGATGTATCGCTGGCATTTCTGAGCATGCTGGAACGCCTGAGCGCAGAAGAGCGCGCTGCCTTTCTGTTGCACCAGGTCTTTGATGTCGATTATCCGGTAGTGGCCGATATGCTCAACAAGACCGCAGCCGCCTGTCGCCAACTGGTACACCGCGCCCGCGAAAGAGTGCAGCAAGACAAACCGCGTTTCCAGATCAGTCGCGACGTGCACAGGCAATTATTGCATCGCTTCACACTTGCCGCAAAGAGTGGTGATTTGCAGGAATTGACATCTTTATTTGCTGACGATGCGCAAATGATAGGCGATGGCGGCGGCAAGATCGCCTCTGTCAATCGCATCCTGCATGGCGCAGACCGGATTGCCCGGCTCTATCACGTGGTTGCCAGGGGTTATCAGCAACGTATGCAATATGTGGAAGTGCAGATCAATGGCGAACCAGGCTTGTTGCGTTATCTGGATGGCAAACTCGATGCCACCATTTCCATCGTCAGTGATGGAGAGAAAATTCTCGACCTCTATACCATACGCAATCCTGAAAAATTGCAGGCTTATCATTCCCTGGTTTTGCCCGCATTTCTGAACGGCAATGTGTGCCAAGGTCGGTAATTTGCTCTTGCCCCAGATGACAGCGTGCCAGACAGGTCGTCAATCAAGAATGCGGCCCGCGTACAGCCAGCTCTGCCTGCACCGGTTCCATCGCCCGTCAATACTGGCTTCCCTCCAAGATACACTGCAGGTAACAGTCGAGTGAAATCGTAGGCGCGCTCTTTTGATTTCCATGCTCTTTAGAGCAGGGCCGCTAAAAAAAACAGGATGATTTGTCCGCCATGCGTGGCAGAGGGTAAAATCTGGCGTCCTTATTAAAAAGAATAGATACCATGCTACTGCGCTTTAAAAAAATCATTGCTGCCAGCCTTGGAACAACTGCCTTGCTGCTCACTGCGCAAGCCAGCGCCATGGGTATGATCAGGTCTTACGAAACCCTGATCATGTATGGTGGCGTCGAACCTGAAGACAGCGAGCGTTTTCGTCAGCATCTGACCCAGGGGACGATTAAACAGGTGGTACTCAGCGAAAGCCCGGGTGGTGACTTGGGTGCTGGTTACCACATTGCCGAGATGATCAAGACCAATAAAATCAACACCGCAGTGCAGGGCAATTGTTTTTCTTCCTGCGCGGTCATCTTCATGGCCGGCACCGTACGCCAGATGACTGCCAGCAAGACCCTGGCGCGCACCCGTCTTGGTTTTCATGGCCCGCATAATAAGCAGACGCATGCCGTAGCCCAGGCAGCGATCCCGCATTTGCGCGAATGGCTGATGAAATCGACTGATGGCAAGTTCCCTGAAGAGGTGCTGGATCAGGCCATGTTCATCGAAAGGGCAGGGGATATGATGTTGTTTTATTATCCGGAGCAAGGCCGCTGGACCGATATCCGCTTTTGTACCCAGGGCGCTTTACGTTGCGAGAACGTGAAGGGAGACTACAACATCGTGAAAATCGGCATCCTGACCACAGCAGAGTTGCTCGATGTCGAAAGCCTGTCGCCAAAGGCAGCTAAGAAGGAGGAATAAGGCAGGTTTGCAGGCGTGCAAAGCTGAAGATGAATTCTCGCTGAAAGCCGCGGGAATGAGGGTTTTGTGGAACAGGTCAGATGTGGAATTAATCACGAGTCGGCTGGGTAGCCTGGTAGTGTTTTCGCCACCCGTATTTCGTTTGAGAAAAATTTATTTAATTTTCAAAAGCTGTCACAAACTGCCGTGCCCATGCGTCTTGTATGTGAAATGACTTCAAATTGACGTCATTCAATTTCAACCACATGGAGCATTATCATGACACTCAAACTGAATTTCCCCAGCCTTGCCCCTGCCGCTTATCAAGCTCTGGCAGGCGTGAATACCGTGCTGGATTCCAGCAGCCTTGGCAAATCCCTCATTGATCTGGTCTTTTTGCGGGTGTCGCAAATCAATGGCTGCGCCTTTTGTGTAGACAAACATGCACATGACTTGCTTGAGCATGGTGATAGCTTCCAGCGCCTCAATAGCCTGGTCTGCTGGCGTGAGGCGCCCTGTTTCAACGAACGCGAAAGAGCCGCATTGGCCTGGAGCGAAGCACTGACGGGTATCGCTGGCAAGCATGTGGATGAAGGCCTGCAAGAAGAATTACCCAAGCATTTCACAGAAAAAGAAATGGTTGAACTGGCATATGTGATTGGCGTCATGAATGCATGGAACCGCGTAGCGATTGCCTGCGGAAAAAGTTTCAGCATGCGCAGTTGATATGAACGGTCCGGGCACGAAAAGTTGAATGTACAAACGCAAGGATCACATTGACATTTTTATAAAATTATTTATCCTTGGCCGGGTTTTCGCAATCCGACCATGAGCCCGACAGGATAATTTTGATGACTACTGTTGTGCCCGAATTGCAATTATTGCAGATACTTCCTTATATGTTTCTGTGCGCCGCCATCACTGCTGCATGGTTACCCAAAATGATATGGACCGGACCATTCAAAATCTTGGTACCTGGTCACTTGCTGGCTATTTTTGCCGGCGTGCTGGCATTGACAGTTGGCCTCATTTTACCGACGGCAGCGGCGGTATTATTGATACTGGCGCTTTTGTTGTGGGTAACTGTCAAGGTAAGTTTACCTTTTCCACTGCGTGTTTTCGCGGGCGCATTGGCACTGTTCGTGGCCTTGATGCTGGCGATGCACAAGGTACCGGGTTTCCACAATATCCTTTTGCTGGACAAGATCCGGTTGACCGATGATGCCTTGCCGTTTACGCTGTACGCTAACTTTGACAAAGGTATGGTTGCCTACCTGTTGCTGAGGATGTTTTGTCAGCGTGCCAGCAGCTTCAAGGAATTCATTGTGGATGGAAAGCGTAGTGCTGTTCCTGCCATCATGACACTTACTGTCTTGATAGCCTTGGGTCTGGTAACGCAGTTTTTCCGTTTTCATCCAAAATTGCCAGAAGCGACTTTATTGTTTATGGCAGTGAATCTGTTTTTCACTTGTGTGGCGGAAGAAGCTTTTTTCCGTGGGCTGATTCAAGAACTCATTTATCGACTGGGTAACAAGCCGGTCTTTGGTTACCTGGCAATTTTGGTGTCGGCAATTTTATTTGGCCTGGCACATCTGGGCGGTGGAATACAGTATGCTGCACTGGCGACAGTTGCCGGACTGGGTTATGCAATCGTCTATCATCAATCCCGCAGACTGGAGTGGGCGATACTCACACACGCAGCCTTCAATTTATGTCACTTCGTTTTGTTTACTTATCCACGGTTAGTTTGATTTTTTATTTTTATTGATATTTTTCAAGTCAAAGCAAGCCTGGACCTCTCCTATACCTAGCATATCCCGGATTTCATAACGAATCCATAATGCGATCTACGACCTAGCTAGTGACGCTGTGATGGATATTATGTGCGCCAGCGAACAATCAATTTCTGACCGGATCATTATAATCTGTATTTTTTGGGCGATTTTCTATAGATGGAAATCCTATGGCAAAACAATTATATAATCAAAAATTAAATATTTTCGATATTCATTGACGGCCATACCAGACATTAAAACTGCCCGCGCATGCAAGCATATCCTCTCAAGTCTCCTGGAGGCGCAGCGACATTGAAAATGTTCGAATGACCTAAAAAGTGGTTGAAAATTGAACGACATCGTATTGCACAATTTCAGGAAGAAGCATGACGACACCAGTTTCAAATAATGAACAGGAAAATTTTAAACGTGTTCTTTTCCGCAATATTTCGCTTCCACTGATAGTTGGTGTCATTAGCGCGGGCCTTTTTGTCGGCATGATTTTTTACCTCTTATCTGTGCTGAAATGGGTAGAACATACAGTCCAGGTCATTGCCAACATTAATGAAGCTTCGCAACTGTCTGTCAATTTGCAGAGCGGCATGCGTGGTTATCTGGTAACTGGCGAAGAGAATGTTCTGGCCGCCTATGATGTCGATAAATCACAGGTCGCCAACCGGTTGCGGAACCTGACCGAAATGGTCAGCGATAACCCTGTTCAGGTAGATCGTTTCAAGCGCATACAAAGCCTGCAAACCGAATGGGAAAAATATTCGCTGGGCATCATCGACATGAAACGCAACAAACAGGACTATCTGGCCGCTATTGGTGCGGGGCGTGGCAAGGCGCTCTTTACCCAGATACGCAATGAATTCGATGATGCCGTCACCATGGAAAGAAGTTTATTATGGGAACGCAATAATGCCTCCAAGCAGGCAGTAACGATGGCCATCAGCATTTATCTGACCATTTCACTGATACTGGCGGCTTTGCTGGCCATCATGGGCAGGCGAGATTTGCTTGGCCTGTCAGCTTCATACGGCAATGCGCTCAAAAAGCATGCGGATCATGCGCTGGTATTGCAGCAACAGGCGTGGTTGAAGTCTGGTCAGACAGAATTGGCAGAGCAAGTCATAGGTCAACTGGCAGCATCTGCCGTAGGTGGGCGCGTACTTGAATTTCTGGCGAAATATCTGAATGTGAGTGTCGCCGCGTTTTATGTGCGTGAAGGAAGTCATGTATTGCAGAGAGTTGCATCTTATGGCTTTACCAATGATGACAGCCTGGGGCGTTCGTTCCATTTTGGGGAAAGTCTGGTCGGACAGGCTGCCAGTGAAAACCGTATTTTGACCTTGCATGATGTACCAGACAACTATCTGAAAGTGACGTCCGGACTTGGCAGTAGCAAACCGAAAATGGTGGTGCTCTTGCCTTTCTCAAATGAAGCCCGGGTCAATGGGGTAGTCGAGCTGGGTTTCATGGATGTTGTACAAGAACGTGATATCGATCTGCTCAAACTGATTGCAGACAATATCGGCACATCTATCGGTGCGGCATTGTATCGCCAGCAATTGCAGGATGTGCTGGCAGAAACCCAGCAATTGAATGAAGAACTCCAGGTACAACAGGAAGAATTGCGTACAGCGAATGAAGAGCTGGAAGAGCAATCACGTGTACTGGAAGAATCACAAGCCAATTTGGAAAATCAAAAAGCTGAACTTGAACAAATTAATGATCAACTGACAGAGCAGACCGGCATCCTTGATCGTAAAAATGCTGCACTGAATACAGCACAGATTGAGTTGGAGAAAAATTCCCGGGATTTGCAAAGAGCAAGCAAATACAAATCAGAATTCCTGGCCAATATGTCGCATGAATTGCGTACACCATTGAATAGCTCACTCATCCTCGCCAAGTTATTGTCGGATAATAAAAAGGGTAATCTGGATGATGAACAGATCAAGTTTGCCCAAACGATCTATTCAGCCGGCAATGATTTGCTTAATCTGATCAATGACATTCTTGATATCGCCAAAGTGGAAGCTGGCAAGCTGGAACTGAGTCCGCACGAAATTGGCCTGCGTAGGCTGACAGAGGAATTGGGTAGAACTTTCCAGCCCCTGGCGTCACAGAAAAAACTGATATTCAATATTGAACTGGAACCAAGCGCGCCAGAATTGATCGTGTCTGACCCTACCCGTCTCGATCAGATATTGAAGAATCTGCTGTCAAATGCCATCAAGTTTACCGAGACCGGTACGGTGACATTGCGCATTGCGGCTGACCAGAATCAAATGGTCAGCTTTGCCGTTGCTGATTCCGGCATAGGTATCGCGCCAGACCAGCATGAAACGATATTCGAAGCATTCCAGCAGGCAGATGGCACGATCAACCGTCGTTATGGTGGCACCGGTCTGGGTTTGTCGATTTCGCGAGACTTGACGAAATTACTGGGCGGCAGTATCCGGGTTTGCAGCACGATAGGCAAGGGAAGTACATTTACATTATCGTTGCCACAGCAATGGCAGACGGCACCAGTTGTCAGTCCCGCTGCCAATACTGTCGATAATAAGCAAGCCACGCCGCAGGCTTTGTTACCGGCTGCCGCGCCACTGTCACCGGCAGCACCATTAACTGAAGTGGTCAACACAGTTCCGGTCGGGGTTTTCCCTGATGATAGAGGGGCTTTATCCACCCGCAATCGTACCATTCTGGTCATTGAAGATGAACTGACGTTCGCTGGTATTCTTTATGAACTGGCGCGTGAAATGCAGTTCAATTGCCTGGTTGCACAAAGTGCGCAGGAAGGCTTGGCACTGACGCGCCAATTCCTGCCAGATGCGGTCTTGCTGGATATTCGCCTGCCTGACCGTTCGGGGCTGACTGTGTTGCAACAATTAAAAGAAGATCCGCTGACGCGTCATATCCCTATCCACATGGTGTCCGGCATGGAACGCAGTGATGCCGCCATGCATTTGGGAGCGATAGGTTATGCCAACAAACCCTTGACGCGTGATGAACTGAAAAATGTTTTTCTGAAACTCGAAGAGAAATTTACGCAGGAAGTAAAACGCATCCTGGTAGTCGAAGACGATGCCCGTCAAAGAGACAGTGTCATCCAGCTGTTGAGTGACCTGAATGTGGAGATCACGGCGGTAGAATTGGGCGAGCAGGCCTTGCAGTTATTGCGCACAACGGTATTTGATTGCATGATCATTGACCTTAAATTGCCTGACATTCAAGGTCATGAATTATTACAGCGCATGACACTGGAAAATATCCCTTCTTTCCCGCCTGTCATTGTTTATACCGGCCGTAACCTCACGCAGGCTGAAGAAGCTGACCTGATGAAATATTCGCGCTCCATCATCCTGAAAGGTGCGCGTTCACCAGAGCGGCTGCTCGATGAGGTGACATTGTTCCTGCACAAGGTGGAATCGCAATTACCATCGCAGGCACAGAATATGTTGAAAGTGGTGCGCAGCCGCGACCGGATTTTTGAAGGACGCAAAATTTTGCTGGTCGATGATGATGTCCGTAATATTTTCGCCCTGACCAGCGCGCTGGAGCAAAAAGGCGTCAATGTCCAGATAGGCCGCAACGGTTTTGAAGCCATCGCCAGGCTCGACGAAGTGCCTGACATTGACCTGGTTTTGATGGATGTCATGATGCCCGGCATGGATGGCCTGGAAGCTACCCGCCGTATCAGAAGCGATGGCCGTTTTCAGAAACTGCCTATCATCGCCATTACTGCGAAAGCCATGAAAGACGATCAGGAGCAGTGCATGCTGGCGGGTGCGACCGATTATCTGGCCAAGCCGATTGATCTTGACCGTCTGTATGCCTTGTTACGTATTTGGATGCCACATCTGGAACGTCATGCAGACTAGTATTAATGACATTGAGCTGCGCTTGCTGATGGAAGCGATTTACCTCAAGTACAGCTATGACTTTCGCGATTATGCAGGATCTTCGCAAAGGCGCAGGGTGACGCATGCTATCAGGCAATTAGGTTGTGCCACCATTTCAGCCTTGCAGGAAAAAGTCTTGCATGACCCGAATGTGTTTTCGCAATTATTGCAGTTCCTGACAATACCGGTATCGTCCATGTTCCGCGACCCCGCTTATTTTCTGGGGGTGCGCGAACAGGTCTTGCCCTTTTTGAAGACTTACCCGTCTCTCAAGATCTGGATTGCCGGATGCAGTACGGGTGAAGAAGTGTATTCCATGGCCATTATGCTGCGTGAAGAAGGTTTGCTCGAACGCAGTCTTATTTATGCCACCGATATTAATCCGCAGTCACTGGAAACGGCCAAGAAAGGCATTTATCCGCTGGAAAAGATAGAAGGCTATGCAAACAGTTATTTAAAGTCCGGTGGCAAGCATAATCTGTCTGATTATTACACCTCAGCATACGATACTGCCCTGTTTGACCGCTCTTTGACCGACAATATCACTTTTGCGGATCATAGCCTGGCAACTGACAGTGTGTTTTCAGAAACACATCTGGTGTGTTGTCGCAATGTGTTGATCTACTTCAACAAGACGCTGCAAAACCGGGCGCTTGGCCTGTTTCATGAATCCCTTTGTCATCGGGGTTTTCTGACACTGGGTAGTAAGGAAAGTCTGGATTTTTCGGCGTATGCAGATAAATTTACGGCATTGTCGAAGCAAGACCGCTTGTTCCGCAAGCTTTAAGAACTTCAGCCCATGTCCAGTATCTATCAGACAGAAGCCATTGTGATTGGAGCATCGGCAGGTGGCATCAGTGCCTTGCAAGACATATTGACCGGCTTGCCAGCGGATTATGGCTTACCCATCATTGTTTTACTGCATCTGCCTGAAAACCGTGAAAGCAAGCTGGCCGAGCTGTTTGCACATTTTATCGCTATGCCAGTCAGGGAAGCGCAGGACAAGGATCAGATCAATGCCGGCACTTTATATTTTGCCACTGCCGGGTATCATCTGTCAGTGGAAGTCGACCGCAGTTTTTCCCTGAGTTGCGAAGCACCAGTATTTTTTTCGCGCCCGTCGATAGATGTCCTGATGGAATCTGCTGCCCATGCTTACGGCAAGCACCTGGTGGGTATATTGCTGACGGGGGCAAATCAGGACGGGGCAGATGGCCTGGCCAGTATCGCAAGACATGGAGGATTGACGATAGTGCAGGACCCAGGCGAGGCGCAGGTCGCCACCATGCCAAAAGCAGCAATAGCGCAAATGCAGCCTGACATGATACTGCCCTCGCATGAGATTCATCAGTTGTTATTGATATTGAAAACCACGGTATGAACACGAACAATATGACAAAACTTCTGATTGTCGACGATAAGCCAGAAAATCTTCAGGCGCTGGAAGCCATCATCCGCCATGAGGGGCGGCAGGTTTTCCAGGCAATGTCCGGCGATCAGGCACTGGCTTTATTGCTGGAGCATGAATTTGCGATGGCCATACTGGATGTGCAGATGCCGGATATGAACGGTTTCGAGTTGGCCGAAATGATGCGTAGTACAGAAAAAACGCGTCATATTCCCATCGTATTCGTCAGTGCCGCGGGCAAGGAACTCAATTATGCGTTCAAGGGCTATGAAACAGGTGCGGTAGATTTTCTGCATAAACCTTTGGATATTCATGCGGTACAAAGCAAGGTGAACGTCTTCGTCGCCCTCTATCAGCAACGCAATGAAACCCGCAGGCAAGTGTTGGCACTGGAAATCAGCCGTGCGCAGCAGGAAGTGCTGTTGAAAGATCTGCATTTCGCGCAGGAAGAACTGCAACGTGCCGTGCGCATGCGGGATGATTTCATGTCTATGGTCGCGCATGAACTACGCACGCCTTTGAATACCCTGTTTTTGGAATCCCAGTTACGGACACTACAACTGGATCGTAATAACACCGATTTTTTCAATGAAACCAGCCTTCGCAAAATGGTAGAGCGTGATCGCCGCCAGATTGAGAGTATGGTTCGTTTGATTGATGACATGCTCGATGTATCGCGCATCAGAAGCGGGCAATTATCAATCCGCCGCCAACCGACCGAACTTGCCAGTTTGCTGCAACGTGTCGTCAATGATTTGAGCGCGCAGGCGCTGTCTAGTGGTAGCACGATAGAACTGGAAGCAATAGAGCCTGTGACCGGCATGTGGGATCAGTTCCGCATAGAACAAATGCTGATCAACCTGCTGACCAATGCCTTGCGCTATGGTGCAAAAAAACCGGTTACCGTTTCTGGTGTGGTGAAAGAAGACAGCGTCCATATCCATGTAAAGGACCGGGGGATAGGGATTTCTGATGAAAACCTGCAACGCATTTTCGCCCCATTTGAGCGGGCATTGAATTCTGATTCTTCCGGCGGCCTGGGCCTGGGTTTGTACATCACCCGGCAACTGGCTGAATCCCATGGAGGATTTGTCAGAGTCGAAAGCGTGGTGGATGAAGGCTCTACTTTCACCGTTGTCTTGCCCTTGAGCGAGGGCTGACTATTTGCTTGTTAATAACAAACCTTGAAAAAAGCGATTAGGCAGATCAATTCAACTTTATTAAAACCTGCCCACGCTATCTGTCGCTGTATGCCATTGCCGCCCTTATCAGCCCCGGCTTTGATAAACCACCTTGTCAAGGCTGGCTTCACCAAAGGCATCTGCATTGCTGAGGTAGTCATCAAAGGGACCAAGTTTGCTGATTTCTGCACCGTTGCGGAAAACCAGTTGCAGGCCATTCTCCTCATCCCAGTCACAATCACATTCCAGTGACACATAGACTGTCTTGTCCCCTGTGGGACGCTGGCATACCAAGGCTTCATAGCCAAACTGTATGTGTTGCCAGACATCGGCAGGCTTGGCTATTTGCACGACATCCAGTTTTTCAGACTTGCGGTAGTTGGCCGTGTCCTGATAATAGGCAAAGATATCTGCTTCTGCCTTGCTCAGGACGGCCGGATCGAGTTTGATGAAGTTGGCAATGGCATTATGAAAAGCTGCCCTGATAGCTTCATCAGCTTCATCGTAGCCCTCTATCAGGAATTCATAGTCTTGCTCTTGCAAGGTGGGGATAAGTATGGGTTGACTGATGTACCAGCCATTTTCTTCATCTTTTTCTACTTGCCCAAGTCCGGGGATATGCATGGTCAGTTTTCTTTAGTGGGTTGAGCAGCGTTTGCCATAAGCGCTATTGTCCCACACTAACTGCTCAGGTTTGCGCTTCAGGATGTTGCTGTACCCCAGTGGTGTCATATAACTGGATTTCATTCAAGAGATCAAAGCAACTGACTTCAGCAGGATTGAGGCCCACCCTGAGTTTTTTATCGGTGCTGTTCAACTGGCTGTGATTGACCAGCAAACGCATTTTGGCAATAAGGTCTGCCGTGTGCAGCAAATGTCCGAGACTGGTCCACTCTATGGCCTTGCGGCCACCGGTCTGTTGTTGCAAGGCCTGTATCACATGGTCAGGAAATTCCCATCGCTGGGCAATGCGGTAAGACAGTGTCGCCGCGACTGATGAGAAAATAGGCTGGAAGGCAGGGGAATACTTGAATTTACCATGCTCACAAGTCTGGTCCAGTACCCGGAAGGCAATAATCAGGCCGACGTTTTTCATCAACCCTGTCAAGAACGCATGGAAAGGGTCCATGTCGTGCGCAAGGGTATGACAGGCGACCGCACATTTTTCAGATTGATTCCAGATATGCGGCGCAGCACGACGGGTGAATTGCCCGACATTGAGATTGATGATGGGGCGAAACGCGACTTTGGCAATCACCAGCCGCAAGCCGCCTTCACCTAAAATCATGACCGCCTTTTCCAGGCTGTTGATACGGTCAGCCGGGTTATACAAGGCGCTGTTGACGGTGTTGATGACTTCACCCACCAATACCACATCCTTGACGATCTGGCGTGACAGTTCACCAGCTGAAATAGTCTTGCTGCGCAGGCTGTTCAATAATTGCGGTATCACACTGGGCACGCGGGGCACGATGACTGCGTCGTTGAGATCCGATGCCAGCAAACGGTACAGGGCTTGCAATACGGTCTGCTCAGTCTCAAAATTGCCGCCTTCGCCGGGATAACCCATGATCCAGTCAAAATACAGGCTTTCTATCGGCAATGCCGGTTTCCAGGTCTGGATTTTTTCTTGCGGGAGGATATCGGCAGAGCTGGCAGCTGTAGTGGGTTCGGGCGGGGTCACTGCTGCTGGTGTTGGGGCACTGGTTTCCGGCCGTAAGACTGCTGCTACGGGTACTGACGCTAGGGGAGTCGCTGGCTGTACCGGTGCGGAGGGCGGTGTTGCCGTGTCTGCTTCCGGTTTGCGCATGACAGGCGCAGCTTGCTCTTGCTCGGCACCGAACAGGCGGTTGAAAAATTTGCTCAGAGTACTGGCCACAACTTTCCTTTCCATGCAGGGTGCTTATTTTGCTTTCGGACAAGCAGCAAAGCCAGGTTTTAGTTTGGATATTTGTCTCAGGCATGTCAATGCCAAAGCCGGGGTATTTTGTCCCCCGGTAAGCGTTTTAACTTAAATTGTCATTCCAGTGACGCCAGTTCTGCATTGAGTCTGGTAATTTCTGCCATGATTTCGACAGGGAAACCGGCACGTGCCCATTCACGGAATTCCCCGGTCGCATAAGCCAGGGCATTCTTGTAGTACATATAGGCGTTCAGACGGTTGCGCACATAATTATTTTGCGTGCGTATGACTTTGCCTGGTGTGCCCATGACGATGGAATTATCAGGGATGACCGTGCCTTCCTTTAAAAAAGTATGGCCGGCGATAATGCAGTTATTGCCTATGACGCAGCCATCCATGATGGTGGAATTGATGCCTATCAGGCAGTTATCACCGATGGTACAGCCATGTATCGTGCAATGATGGGTAATGGAACAATGGCTGCCGATGATGGTCGGGGTCTGGTCGCCGATATGCAGCATGACAAAATCCTGGATATTGGTGTAAGGGCCGATGATGATCTCCTTGTGCTCGGAGCGGGCCACGACATTCATCCAGATCGAGGCGTTTTCGCCCACGCTGATCTTGCCATACAACTGCGCCGTGTCATGTACATAGGCGGCTTGACTGAGGGTGACATCGGGACCGATAAAAGCCATGCAAATCTCCTTGAAATCCAGACTGGAAGCTGACAAAAGAATAGCATACGGCTTCAGACCATGATGTTGTGAAAAATTCCGGCGGCAATCATCCAGCAAATTGCCATACCAGTTAAATACAGCATGGCGCGCCAGGGTTGCAAGCCGCGCAAATAAACGATGGTGTGCAGATAACGGACGAGGACATAGGCAGCAAACAGGTAGCTCGCTGGTTGCTGATCAGCCCCCAGCAAGACATAGGTGAGCGCCAGACTCAGGAAGAATGGCAGGTTTTCCACATCATTACGCCACACGCGCATGCAGCGTTGTACCAGTTCCGATTCACTGGCGACTGGGGTCAGGCCGACCAGACCCGCATCTTCCGGTAACAAATAACGTTTGCTACGCATGCGACTGATGACCTGGAACATACTGAGCAGGCTGGCTTTCAGGAACAGGGCAAGCAGGGCAAAGGCAAAACTATTGAGGGCGGGCATGGCAGACATGGGGTTCTCCTGATGAGTGTTATGGTCGGGTGTGAAGATGAAACCGATTGTCGACCTTGCACAGGCAAACCACCATTGGCGAAATAGACATAAATATGTTGTAATTAGCCATATGAGTTCAACTGATCATTTGATACACATCGGTGTACTGGTCTACCCCGTTTGCATGCGCAGCAGTGCTGTCATGCCGCTGGATGTGTTTGCCATTGCCAATACCTTGCTGCGCACGCGACCCGCAGCGCAACGCCTGCAATTTGCGCCACGCTGGGTCAGTGCGCGTGGTGATATTTGTATGGAAATTCAAGGCCTGCATTTCCAGGCGCAGGATATCCATCGCCAGCCCCTGCATGCGCTGATGGTGCCGGGTGTCGACCATGTGGATTCAGAAGACCTGCATCAGCTACTCGCTGGCCTGCAACTGGAACAGGCCATGCTGAGCACCTACATGGAAAATAACAACTTGCTGATTTCCAGTTGTTCCAGCACTTGTCTGCTGGCCAGAACAGGCAGGCTGGATGGCAGGCGTGCAACGACGAGCTGGTGGCTCAGCGCCTATTTCCGCAAGAATTTTCCAAACGTTTCGCTGGAGGCAGAAGAACTGGTGGTACAAGATGGCAATCTGGTATCGTCCGGCGGGGTGACCTCTAATATCGACCTCGCGCTATGGCTGATCGCCCGTTTTGCCGGTGAAGAATTACGTCAGTTGACGGCAAAAATTCTGGTGGTGGATGCCAACAGGAGCAGCCAGGCACCGTATATGGCGACTGCCATGATACAAACCCAGGGCCATGCCGTGATAGAACTGGCACGTCGCTGGCTTAATGAAAGACTGGATCAGCGCTGGACCATGGCCGAACTGGCAGAACACTGCCATGTCAGCCAGCGTACCCTGCTCAGGCGTTTTCAGGAAACCCTGAAGCTCAGCCCCATTCATTATGTGCAGCAATTGCGGGTAGAGCGCGCCAAGGCGTTCCTGGAAACCACACGCCTGTCTCTGGAAGATATCACTGTGCGTTGCGGATATGAAGATGTTTCCGGTTTTAGTAAAATCTTTAAACAATGGGCGCAATTGACGCCCAGAGAATACCGCCAGCGTTTTGGTCTGCGGTTTTAGGGCGCTTGCGGTGAAACGGCTGCAAACAGCAGGACAGGATGAAAGGGTGCAATGAAATCGAATCATGTGGTGATTGTGGGTGGTGGGGTCATCGGCAGCGCCATCGCTTATTTCCTGGCTGCCCATCCGCGTTTTCAAGGACAGGTCACAGTGATAGAGCGTGACCCCAGTTATGTGCAGGCGTCATCCACACTGTCTGCCAGCTCCATACGTCAGCAATTCAGTACGCCGGTCAATATCCAGATGTCGCAATTCGGCTTCGCTTTTTTGCGTGATATCCAGCAAACCCTGAGTGTGCCTGAACATGCACCCGAAGTAGGCTTGCAGGAGCGTGGCTATTTATATCTGGCCAGTGAATCAGGTGCAGCAGCATTACAGGAAAATCATCTGGTGCAGCAAACGCAGGACGTCGATGTTGCCCTGCTGGACCGGGCTGCGCTGGCACAAAAATTCCCCTGGCTGCATGTAGATGATCTGGCTTTGGGGTCGCTGGGTGTGCATGGCGAAGGCTGGTTTGATGGCTATGCCCTGCTGATGGCATTTCGCCGCAAGGCACGCAGCCTGGGTGTCACTTATGTGCAGACTGAGGCACAGGGCTTTGCGCATCAGGCTGGCCGCGTCCATGCCGTGCACCTGCGAGATGGTTCTAGCCTGGCGTGTGACTGGGCCGTCAATGCTGCTGGTGCCTGGGCGCGGCCCTTGCTGCAACATACCGGCTTTGATTTGCCGGTGGTCGGCAAAAAGCGGGATGTCTTCGTCGTATCAAGCCCGGCAAAAACACCGGATTGCCCGCTGGTGATCGACCCGTCTGGTTTGTGGTTTCGCCCGGAAGGGCAATTCTGGTTATGTGGCATACCGCCAGAAGAAGATCTTGATGATGTCCCGCTGGATGTTGATCACCGGCAGTTTGATGCAGTCTGGCAAATCATCGCCATGCGCGTGCCGGGTTTTGAAGCATTACGCATGCAGCGGGCCTGGGCTGGTTACTATGAATACAATTTATTTGACCAGAATGCCGTACTGGGGCCACATCCTCTGTTGCCTAACCTGATGCTGGCGAATGGCTTCAGTGGCCACGGCATGCAACATTCACCCGCCGCAGGGCGCGGCATTGCCGAACTGATTGCCGATGGTGCGTATCAGAGCCTGGATCTGTCGTTACTGTCAGCACAGCGGCTGCTTGATCAGCAGCCCCTGATAGAAAAGAACGTGATCTGAATGATGAGAATATTCAGCGGTTTTATTTATGCATGGGCCGCGCCGTAAGCATCGAGTTCTTTGAACCACAACTGCTTTTGTTCTTCCGGCACGAAAGACGCTTCAAACGCATTACGTGCCAGTTGCAGCAATTCGTTTTTGCTCAGCGCCAAGGCATCGGCGGTCGCGATATAATTGGCATTCATATAGCCGCCGAAATAAGCCGGATCATCAGAATTAATCGTCACACACAGACCGGCGCGCAGCATGCGTGCCAGGTTATGCTGGCTTAAATCCTTGACCACGCAGAGTTTCAGGTTCGATAGCGGGCAAACCGTCAGTGGCATGCGGCTTTGCTGCAAGCGCGTCATCAATGCAGCGTCTTCTTCCGCGCGTACGCCGTGATCAATACGTTCCACCTGCAAGACATCGAGTGCGCTGTGGATATAGGCGGGCGGGCCTTCTTCACCCGCATGGGCCACCAGGCGAAACCCCATGGCCTGCGCGATAGTAAACACATGGGCAAATTTTTCTGGCGGGTTGCCGACTTCGGCCGAATCCAGGCCTACACCTGTCCATAGGTCGGCATACTGGTCACGCAGGGGCAAAGCGGCTTCCAGCGTGGCGATGGCATCTTCTTCACTCAGGTGACGCAAAAAGCACAATATCATCGCGCCGGAAAAACCATACTTGTTGCGTGCTTCACGCAGGGCGCGGGCGATGCCGGCGAATACGATATCCATCGCAATGCCACGTGCAGTATGGGTTTGCGGATCAAAAAACAATTCCACATGGCGTACATTGTCTGCCAGCGCACGCTGGATATAGGCATGGGTCAGGTCAAAGAAATCCTGCTCGGTCTGCAATACTGCCGCCCCCGCATAATACAGATTCAGGAAAGACTGCAAGTCTTCAAAATCATAAGCCGCACGTACTTCATCGACTGATGTATAGGGCAGACTGACGACATTTTTTTGCGCCAGTGCGAACATCAGTTCCGGTTCCAGCGAACCTTCTATATGCAGATGCAACTCTGCCTTTGGCAGGCCGCGGATAAAATCGTGTAACTGTGTACTGTTGGTACTCATAATATCGAACCTGAAATGATGGATAGTAAGCAGCGCTGATGGCGTGAATGGCAGTTGACGGATAGAAGAGCTTGCTTGTCTACCTCGTATTCACCGCATTATCCACACTTTATGCTGACAGCGCTTCATTGGCGAACAGTACTCTACGATAGCACTACGTCAATGTCTGTATATCAAAAGCAGGTGATGTTCTGTATGGTGTCTGCGATATCGCCTGGCTTGTGCATCAGGACGGGGGCTCCCTGCCCAGGCTGACAAAGAGGGTGGGGCAGGACTGTTACATGGCATGCAAAGTCATGTTCCACATCAGAGGAAATTGACCGATAAGTTCAGGCACTCTCACAGGACAGGAATAATACCCTTGCATTTCACCAGGCAGGCTTCCTGTCCTTGAAGATTACTGTTAATGCAGCAATACGCTTTGACCCATATAGCCATCGAACTGACCGAGAAAATCATCGATTTCTTCTATGCTGGGTTCGGAGGCGATGAGCTCGGTCACATCTTTGCGGAAATTGATGGCCAGCGGGCCACCGATAAACCATTCGCGGCGCACTGACTTGTCAGTAATTTCATAACCACCAAAGCGCAGGGCTTCATGATCTGTGTCGGCGCCGTATTCGATGACGCTATATTGATCGCTGTTGTAAATGATATTCATTTTATGCATCCTTTCAGGCTTGGGGTAACCGTACATGGTGCGTACATGCTGCGGACATGATCCTGATGACAGCGAAATGTAAATTGTTACAGATGGTGCGTGCTTCTAGTAACTATTACGGCGAAGCAACCTCTGAACTTTAGGGCCGTTTTACATTGCTTTACAAGCTGAGCCTGACGGCGTTCGACAAGAGTGCGTTATAAGGCGGGGTTTGCAGGCTTTGTTCCAGTTTATCCAGGTGTTCATGGCTGGCCAGTGCCAGGAAGATATGGTCTGGCTGGGTACGCAAAGCACGGTTCAGGGTTACGCGCAGGGTAAGGTTGCCAATACAGCAAAAGCAACCAGGGGCGATACGATGTATGTGTAGTTGGGGAAGCGGCGTCAACAAGTCTTGCCCATCAGGCAAGCCCTCAAGTATGACAGTGATTTTTTGATTTTCGGAGAGATCAGAGATAGCGGCAGCGATTGCCGCTTCTCTTTGCCTATAATCAGCGCCGTGAACCAGAACCAGGGCAGCAGCCAAATTTACTCGCCGCGCTTGGCATACTTCATGGATTCGACGCCGAGTTGTTTCAGTTTGCGGTACAGATGCGTACGTTCCAGGCCGGTTTTTTCAGCCACACGGGTCATGCTGCCACCTTCGCGGTTCAGGTGGTATTCGAAATAGATACGCTCGAAAGCATCACGGGCTTCGCGCAGCGGCAAGTCAAAAGACAGGCTGGCAAACTGGTTATTAGGCGTTGCTGCGACAGGCTGTGCCGCTGAAAAATGCCTGGCTTCATAAGCCGGTGCCACACTGCCGAAGCTATTGCCTGACATGGACGGCGCACCAGGATGATCATTGCTGATCACGCGCAAGGCGGGGGCCGCCGGTTTGGGTGCTTCTGAATTGCGGGTCAGACCTTGTTGCACTGCTTTCAACAATTTTTGCAAGGCGATAGGTTTCTCCAGAAAATTCAGGGCGCCGATACGCGTTGCCTCTACTGCCGTATCTATGGTGGCATGACCAGACATCATGATGACCGGCATGGTCAGCAAACCGTCACGCTGCCACTCTTTCAGCAAAGTGACACCGTCTGTATCAGGCATCCAGATATCCAGCAAAACCAGATCCGGCCTGGCTTCTTGCCTGGCCAGGCGGGCTTGCTGCGCATTTTCAGCGAGTTGAACCACATGCCCTTCATCACCGAGTATCTCCGATAATAATTCACGGATACCCATTTCATCATCTACGACCAATATGTTTGCCATAAATCTACCCTATTACCGCCTCTATGTTTTTGCTGGGTGCTTCTTGTCGTTTCATCTTCAGGGAAGCTCTGACAATCTTCGCTGAACAAAAAATCTCTAATAAGCCAACTGCTTTATCCGTACTCCTCTTTTGGGAATATCAGAAGAATAGCCGCTTCTCCTACTGCATTTTTATACCGTATTTGAATCCGGTGCTAACTTTAACAGCAAAATCGCTACTTTTGCACCGTTTGTATCGCTGCGATTTTGAATATCGATCCTGCCGCCATGTTCATCGATGATTTTCTTCACCATTGGCAAGCCCAGTCCGGTACCACGTGGCTTGGAAGTGGCATAGGGTTCAAACGCACGTCCCAGAATTTTGCTCGAAAATCCCGGGCCGTTATCGATAATTGACAGCCGTACGGCAGAATGGGCAATCTGGTCCGTGCCGGTATAGCGCACCACATCAGTAATCACGTCAATACGGGGCACGATATCAGGATTGGTATTGTCGGCCACAGCGTCTTGTGCGTTTTGTAAAAGATTGTGAATTACCTGACGCAGCTGCGTGGCGTCACCCATGATCAGCGGCAAATCCGGGGCCAGTGTCAGTCGTATAGCATCCCGGCCATCACCGGCAATGTACAGATGCAGCACTTCATCAATCAGACCAGCCAGGTTCAACGGCATCAGAACTGCCGGCGGCGTACGCGCATAATCGCGGAAATCATCGACCATGCGCTTCATTGACGTAACCTGATTGACGATGGTGGTCGTACTTTTGTTGAGAATCAGGACGTCACTGGCGCTGAGCTTGTCCTGCAACTTCATCTGCAGGCGTTCTGCCGACAATTGTATCGGTGTCAGCGGGTTCTTGATTTCATGCGCCAGCCGGCGTGCGACCTCACCCCAGGCGATGGAGCGCTGGGCAGAGATGATATTGCTGATGTCATCAAACACCACGACATAACCACTGCCCGACGCAACCGGCAAGTGCGAACCACGGGCCAGCAGGGTAATTCGGGGTTCTTCTTCCCCTGGCAAGGCATCTGGTGAGGGTATCGTTTTTTTACCGGCATTCGGGCGCGGCACTTCTATCTGCTGTTGCCAGTGCTGTTCTCTTTCATTTTCACCACCGGCTGCTGATTGTGCATGCTGCTCGGAAAATGCCTTGGAAATGGCAAAGGCGAAGGCTTGCATACCCTCGATATCCGCCAGCGGCTTGTTGATTTCTGTTTCCAGTTTGCGCTGCAAGATGCGTTCTACGGATTCATTGCAAGTGACCAGATTACCGCTTTGATCCAGCACCATCACACCGGCCGACATATTGGCAAGTACTGATTCGAGGTAAGCCTTGGCGTTTTCCAGTTCACTGCGGTTTTTTTCCACCGCTGAACGCGCATCAAATAACTGCCGCGTCATGGTGTTGAAGGATTTGGTCAGGCTGCCCAGTTCATCTGAACTGGTGACGATAGGTCGCGGCGAGAAATTGCCTTCGGTAACCGCCTTGGTCCCTTCTGCCAGCAACAGCAGGGGTTTGGCCAGTTCGCCCGAAATCAGGAAGGCGCTGGTGATTGCTGCCACAATCGCCAGCAACAAGGTCAGCGTCAGGGTGATGATATACATCTTCTTCAGGTTGACCCTGCCTATGGAGCGCACCTGGTATTCACGCGAGGCGCTACTCAGGGCTTCGGCATGCATGGCCAGGTTGGCGGGCACTGGTTGTATCAGTTGCAAATATAGGGATTCATTATTCTGTAGCGAAATCCAGCCGCCACCGGTGCGCAGGGGCACCACCACGCGCGAACGCAGGATACGCGCAGGTTCTGCCGCCAAAGCAGGATGGTTGGCGCCACGGTTCTCGTCAGCGGCACTGGCTGCCTCTGAATTGACAGGCGCAATTTTCTCATCCCGGGCCGCATAATAACGTGATAGTTTGACCTGACGCAGCATTTCCTGCGTGGGAAGTTCCGGTAGCAGGCTGCCTACACCTTCATTGGCGGTAGCGATCAGGCGGCCCTTGCTGTTGACAATGGTGGCTTCCTGTATCTGCATGCGTTCGCGCAGGCGGGAAAGATGGATGGCCAGGGAACTGTCGGTAGGTTCTGTCAGTTCGGACGCCATATCGCGCGCCTTGTTCTGCAAATCGGCGAGGAGGAAATCAAGTGCAGTCAAGCCCAGGTTCTTGCCGGAATCAAGTGCCGATTCAACCCTGACATCAAACCACGATTCTATTGAGCGGGAAACGAATTGTACTGAGACCACATAAATGACTGTACCCGGCAAGATGCCGACCAGGGCAAACAGGACGACCAGACGCGTCATCAGGCGGGAACCGAATTCCTTCGTGCGGAATCGCCTGAACAGCCGCCAGACCAGTGTCAGCACCAGTACCAGCAAGGCCAGTGCAACGATGGCATTGGCATCCAGCAGCCATTCGTAATAGCGTTCAAAGCGGGAGGAGTTTTCTGAAACCGTGGTCAGAAAGAACAGCAGTATGCTCATCAGAGCACCGCCGATAATCAGGGCATACCGCAAAAATCTTGTCACTTTTCGTCTGCCTTGAAGGAAAAACGCTTCCAGTCAGTCTTTTGACTCCAGTTGCTGTCGTTGAAACTGGGTATCTGGAAGTGCATGGGGATCTTGCTCAGACCCATGCGTAACTGTATGGCACCGTTATAGTTGGCACCACTGGCCAATACCCCTTTGTCGGCTACCAGCCAGCGGCTTGGTCTCAGCACCAGGTTCAGGGCGGCATCAAGTGAAGGGAAAGTTTGCTGGAAACCGTTATTGACGGTGGCCGTGTATTGCTGCGTCCACTCGTTATACGCAATTTTGACCGTATGCTCACTGCGGATCACTTTTTCATCTACCCAATACCAGCGTGGCCGGGTCAGTTCGACTTCAGTCGTAAACGAGACAGGAATGCCTTCCTTGATGGCCTTGCGCAAACCATCACTCAATTCAACGGCAAAGGTGGCTGCCATGCGATAACCTTCATCGCTGGCTTCGAGTCTGGCTGATTTGACTTCGACGTCCGCTGCGTGCACCGCAGATATACCCAGCAATGCCATCATCGCCAACATCAACGTCAGCAATATTTGGCGCAGCAGGGAAACAGAACGTCGTGTCATGCAATCAATACAAAATGAAAAGTGTGCTAATGATAGCTTGAACTTGTTGGCATTCGTTAATTTTGCATGGGTTTTTGAAACAATGCATAGAACAATCCGTCATGTTCGTTGTTGCTTTCGGACGTTGTCAGCATGGTCGGCAGTAATTGCCCTGGTGCATCCAGGCGCAAAGCGCCATGGCGTTCGGCAAAAGCGGCTGCCTGGGTTTCAGATTCCAGTGGCCAGACAGAGCAGGTGACCATCAGCATTTTGCCGCCTGGTTTCAGCATGCGCCATAAATTGTCGAGAATACGGGCAGACAGGGCAGCCAGTTGTGCCGCATCCGTCTTGCGGCGCAGCCAGCGGCTGTCCGGGTGACGCCTGACAACACCGGAAGCAGTGCAGGGTACGTCGGCCAGTATCCTGTCATAGGGCTGGCTGTCCCACCATGAAAGACGACTGGCGTCACCTTCCTTGATGGTGGCGAATAACTTCAGCCTTGCGAGGTTTTCATGGATACGCTGGATGCGGGCGGGGTCGGTATCGATGGCCAGCAATTCTATCTCTGCCAGCTCGAGCAAATGACCGGTTTTGCCGCCAGGTGCGGCGCAGGCATCCAGTACCCGCATGCCATCCTGTACATCCAGCAGCGGTGCTGCCAGCTGGGCGGCGGCATCCTGCACTGAGACGACGCCATCTTCAAAGCCGGGAATATTCAAAACCGGCAGGGGTTTCGCCAGTTTCACTGCATACGGGCCGATTTGTCTTGCTTCGATGTGTTGCGATGCCAATAATTGCAGATATTCTGGCACATTCATTGCGCGGCGATTCACGCGCAAAGTCAGTGGCGGCGGGTGATTACCGGTCTTTAACACCGCCTGCCAATCTTGTGGATAGGCTGCCTTGGTCTGGTCCACCCACCATTGTGGGTAATTCCATGCCGCTGCCGGCTGTTTCATGACCAGTTTCAGCAATTCGTCTTTTTCACGCAGATAGCGACGCAGTACCGCATTCACCATACCTTTGGCAAATACCATGTGCGGGCTGGAAGTGGCTGCCGTTACGGCCTGGTCGACCACTACAAACTCTTCATAAGCAGCCGTTTCTTCACCTTCATTGCCCACCAGTAGCGTCAGTGCGCAGCACAACAAGCCATACAGCAAAGCAGGTTCAGGCGGCTTGTTGGTCATTGCCTTGAGCAGTGCATCGACACGGCCAACCTGGCGCATGGTACGGTAAGCAATATCCTGGATTGCGCCCCGCGCCTGTGGCAGGGCATTAGTCTGGGCAAATACACGTGTCAATGCCTGTGGCAGGGCCGTGCCTTCCAGTACATAGGCAACCGCTTGCGCGGCACCAACCAGGCTGAATGCCAGTGAATCAGGTTTGATCTCTATCGCCTGGAAATCCGGTGCAACGGGATTTGCTGGATTGACGGGCGTTGATTTGCTGGGTTTGCCCAGTGTTTTTCTTGGTTGTTCTGGCATATTCTTTAAATGATGATTGCGATAGCCTGCATGAATTGCCAATAAAACATTTTTACTGCGCAAATGCGGCGGACAAAGCTTGCTCTGGTTCGCTAGTGTAACAGTGTGCAGGTACTCACCTCACTACTGATGCATGTGAACCAAAGAAAAACGCCGCGTCATGCGCAACAGCGGATCTTGTATTTATGCTGCTTTTTGTATGACTTCGAGAGGGGTAAATTGTTGCTGTTCGAGCCAGGTACGGACATCATCAAATACCCGGGTGGCATCAAGTTCATTAAAAATCTCGTGATAGAAATCTTCATAAAAATGGGATACGGCCTGTGCCGGACTTAATTTTCCCAGGAAGCGCCGGCTGCCATCGGGGTCGACCAGATGATCGTCGCCTGCCGCCATCAATAGCAAGGGGATATCCAGTTCAGTAACATGGGAATGGCAAAAATCCATGGCGGTCAGCATGCAGGTCAGCAGGCGAGCGCTGATACGCGGGTGAACCAGGGCATCATTCTGATAGGCCATGACAACTTCACCGTCATGCGACAGATAACGTGTTTTCAAGCCGTTTGGCAAACCTATGCCAGGGATCAGTTTCCTGGCGGTTTTCAGCAGGGAATGCTGGAAGCCGGACATACGCAACGCCAGTGCCGGTGAAGATAAAATCAGTGCGCGCAAGGGCACGCTTTTTTCCAGCGCCAGACTGGCAGCGAATAAACCGCCCATGCTATGTCCAAGCAAGATAGGCGGTTCTGCCAGTTGCGTACTGAAATCGCTGATGATTTGGCGGGCATCACGCAAAATTGCCAGGTTGTCAGGCACATCGCCAACGGCACCACCGGATTTGCCGTGCCCCCGGTGATCATAAGTGCGTACGACAAAACCCAGTGCATTGAAAAAACGGGCGACATGGGCATAGCGGCCACAATGCTCACCCAGGCCATGCATGATGACCACGCCCCGCTGCAGTGCCTCGTCAGTAGCGAGCGGGCTGCTGACATTGAGCGGCCAGTCACGTACAAAAATCTCCGTACCGTCCTCAGTCTGAAGTACGAATTCCCGGGTATTTTCGACGTGGGAAGTCATGGCATCAGACTCCCCACATGACTTCACGCTGCATCTTGTTGGCCGCATGCAGCATTTCCAGTACCGGATAGGCGCGGGTTGCGAAACTCACGGGTTCCGGCAATTCATGTTCATTGTCATCGCCGTTTTCATTGTGGTGGGCGTTGATGTCACGGCTGACTTCGTCAGAAATGGGATGTGCCTTGCTTTCAGCAACGGCAGCTTCAATTTTCTCTATGGCATGAGGTAATTCAGTTGGTGTGATGACGCCGCGTTCTACATCTTTTTGCAGCAAATCCAGAATGCGCCGCGCATGTTCTTTGTACATCGTGATTTCGGTAGCGGCTTTGGATTTAAACGTGATCAGCATGGTCATGCCCCTTTTCGATAATGGCTATTTTGATAAGTATTGCGAGCTAAGCTTGCTACACCTGCGTGCCTGCTATGATAATCCCAAATCCCATTGCTGTCGTTTCAGTTTGTCTTGAATGAAGTCATAAACGTGTCTATCACATCACGGCTGACTACTTTTTCAGGGCCCAGAATGACGATTTGATACACCCAGGGACCGCGTATCACGAAGCGGGCCGCCATCAGCACCGGCTCGCCATTCCTGAGTTTGCCATGAACTTCTATCTCTCCCGAAGTGGTCGTTCTGGTGTTTTCAGGTGTGCCCTGGACATTCTTGATCATGCCCTTTTTCATGGCTTCCATGACTAGCCCGGTTTTGCCGGGGTCGTCGATTTTGGTGCTGCCAACCGCAAAACTGACGCCGCCGGCTTCTGTTGCCAGCATGGTCATTTTGATATCTATGCCTTCCAGTTGCAGGTTTTTGCCATCACTGACAGCTTTGCCGGGCATCAGTATGGCAAACGGTGCCTCATTGCTGCGGGTTTCGCGCCAGTCAAATTTCGGGCTGCAGGCGCTGGCAAAAAGCAGCACTGTGCTGATGAATACAATTTTTGTGACTATTTTCATGAGTCCAAGGCTAGGATGGGGGTTGAATTGTGCTGATATTAAACAGATGTCAGCTGTGTGCATAAAACGCGGGTTTCAAAATCTTGCTTCAAAAATCCACTTCAAAAACTGATATGACATGCAGCATGCATACCTCAGCCCTCATGATAATGGGTTTGCCAGGGTTTAGTCTGCCCTCAGTACTGATATCAGTACTGATATAGCAGTAATAAAAAACAGACAGGCAAACACGGTCTTGTCTTTGCAATCAGGGCTGTTAATCGGGCGATACACTAAGGTATCATGAGCCAATTTCCAAAATAGCCATTTCAGCCTGAAGATTGAAATCCTGTTATTCACGTCTTTTACCTACCATTTCTGGTGCCGCGATGTCACTTTCTAATTCACTTGGCATTTCTTTACTGATACTGACATCGCTGACAGCTTGCGATCGCCTGGGATTGCCAGACCCTGCCCGGGATGCTGCCGTCCGCGAATCCGACGCCAGAGCCACCGGCAGTGCATGCAGGCATGCCGGACGGGCCATAGAAGATTGCTATGCACTCAACCCTGATGCGTCGAGAGCGGCGGTCTATGCCGGTTGGAAGGACATGAACGACTATATGCGTGAAAACAAGATTGATGTCGTCAAGCCCGAATTAACCAAATCCGAAGCGTCAGCCAAAGGCGAAGAAACCCACGCCAGTGCTTCTGCCAGTGCAAAGGCGGAAAAATAGCCTTGCGCAAGCATGCAATGACCGCGTATGTACGCCTCATGCAACAGGCTGACCTGACTGCGGTATTCCATATTCAGTCACTGGCCTATGTCCCAACCATGGTCGAAGCCATGCACTTGCTTGCAGCCCGACTCGACAGTGCGCCTGAGACGGTATGGGTGGCAGAGCGTGATGGGGAAATCCTGGCCTACTTGATGGCATATCCATGTGCCCGTGACCAGCTTTCTGCATTAGGGCAGACGTTTCAGGTGGCAAAGAATGCTGAAGCCCTCTATCTACATGATCTGGCAGTGCATCCCAAAATGGCTGGACAGGGGCTGGCACAAAGCATGGTCAGCCATGCTTTGGATTATGCGCGTCAGCAAGGCTTATTGCAGGTTTTATTGGTATCGGTGCAAAGCACGGGCACATTCTGGCAGCGTCTGGGGTTTGTGGAGCAAGCCCATCTGGAGCCGGCACAATTAGCTAAACTGGCCAGCTATGCCGGACCGGCCCATTTTATGCAATTCACGCTGCAAGGAGCATGAATTGTCTGGAGAAAAGTCTTGTGTCTGCCTCTCAGCAAGGCAGACACATTATTCAGCGCTTACTCTTCGGCTTTGTCTGAAGATTTTTCTTTTTTATAGATGATTTTTTTCTTACCACCTTCGCAACTGCCAACGACCCTGTACTTAGTCTCTGTGTCTTTGGAAACCACCTGCAGGGTGTAGTTATTCACTCCTTTGCCCTCGAGTTTTGCTGCAACTTTATCTTTGATGGCTTCGCAAGAAGTAATTTCGGCCCAGGCTGAAGTACTGGACAGTCCCAGCAACAAGCTGATTGCCAAACCCCTGACTAAACCTTTGATCATCCCCTTGACCAAAAAGCTTTCTTCCATTTTGCCTGCTCCTTTTCTGTGCTTGGTTTGTCATTGTTACTGTGAGTCACTATAAAACCGTAACATTTCTGTTTGATTTTTAATAGAAATACATGGGTTTCTGTGAGTAAAGCGTGGTAAATCGTCTGCAATTGCAGGGTTTAGCGGGAATTTGAAGATGTTTTTGGGTTTAGCCAGCGTTCAGGGTCTGAATGCCAGAACAGGGCGCATTGACGCCATCGCTGGCTACTGGAATAAAATGGCTTATTATTCCCTAGCGTTTGAAATTCAGGCAACATGCGGTATGGCATTTGGCTGACTATGCCATATTGAGCGTTATCCCCTATTTGTAAACTAGTGAAACCGGACAGTATCAAATGAAGCAAGCCGTTTTACCCACCAGTCGTTTGGCCATCGCGCTGGCAGCGTGCCTGGTGCTGGCGATCGTCGTGGGTGCGGCAACTGCGGTATGGATGTTGCGTGTGCAGGAAATCGGCAAATGGGAAAAGCAGACTGAAACTTTCAGCATCGTCCTGACCGAGACGGTCAGCCAGCAAATGGATTTTGCCTATACTGCGCTCGACAGTATTTCTGAACGTATACAAGATCGCTGGAGCGTCAGTGCAGATTACCTGACCGCCAAGCTGTCTACCCATGATTTTCATCAGTTTCTGCGTGAAAAAGCCAGCCTGTCGCCGGCAGTTGAAGTAATTTCTGTGCTGGATGTCAAAGGTAATGTCATCAACACCTCGCGCAATTTTCCTGCGCCGACCTATAGCCTGGCTGACCGTGACTACTTCACGGCGCAACGCGATAACCCGGTACAGGGCATTTACCTGAGCTCTTCCGTGCGCAGCAAGACGACGGGCAAATGGATGTTTTTCCTCAGTCACAGGCTGACCGGCAGCGACGGGGAATTTATCGGCGTCGTCATTCTTGGCATGTCCCCTTCCTTTTATTCACAGTTCTATGAAAAACTGAGTGCCGATGGCCATGCATCAATAGGCTTGCTGAGGAATGATTTTACCTATCTAGCTCGCTGGCCCGAGCGAGGTGAAATCATGGGACAGAAAAATCTCACCGGCAGCACCTATGAGCTGGTGCATGAACAGAACAAGAAATCCGGTGTCATCGTCAGCAATAACATCAGAATGGCAGATGGTGGCAAGCATATTACGCGCATGGCAGCCATACAGACACTGGAAAAATACCCGCTGATCATCAATTTCTCAGTGGATGAAGACTTATACCTGGCTGACTGGCGCAAAATCAGCACGGGAATTATCGTCGTCGCCATGAGCGGCATATTGGCCATCGTTGCTGCCTTCAGCGTACTGGTCAATCTGCTGGAGAGGCGCGAGCAGGATCTGATCGTGACGACTGAGTTGAAACAACAGACCGAGGTCATTAACCGGAATCAGGCACACTTGTTGAAAAACCTGACCGAGCAACAGATTGCCTTGAAGGATTCATCGGACCGCTTGCAGGCAATTTTCCAGAATGCCGCTGACGGCATCATCATGATCGATGACACTGGAAAAATTGAGGCATTGAATCCGGCGGCAGTGGCGATTTACGGGCATCCAGCGAATGAAGTTGTGGGCAAGAACGGCAAGTTCTTTTCACCACCTGGGCAACCGGATTTGTTGGGCCTGGCCATGAGCCGTACCGAGTTTCTGGAAACCGGTTGTCTGCGTACCGAGGTCGAGCGCATGCGCAAAGACGGCAGCATGTTCCCTGCCGAGCTGGCCATCAGCGAGTATTACCATGCAGGCCGGCGCAAACTGATCGTCATCGTCAGGGATATTTCCGAGCGCCGCAAGATTGAGCGCATGAAGAGTGAATTCATTTCTACCGTCAGCCATGAGTTGCGCACTCCCCTCACCGCCATACGTGGTGCTTTGGGTCTGGTGGTGGGCGGTGCCATGGGGGGCGTGCCGGACAAGATAGCGGCCCTGCTGGCGATGGCGCATAAAAACAGTGAAAGCCTGACCAGACTGATCAATGATTTGCTGGATATCCAGAAGATAGAAGCTGGCAAGATGGATTTTGTTTTTGAGCGACTGAGTTTGCAGTCATTGCTGCAAACCGCCGTCAACAATAATCAAGGGTTTGCACAGAGCATGGAGACTGAAATCGTACTCAGCAACAGTTGCGATGACGCTACTGTGATGGTTGACGCAGGGCGCTTCCAGCAAGTGATGGCAAATCTGTTATCGAACGCCTGCAAATATTCCCCCGAAGGCTCCAGGGTCAGGGTGGTGACCATGATGCGCAATCAAAACTGGATACGCATCGAAGTCATTGACCAGGGCAGCGGCATACCCGAGGCGTTCCGCGACCGACTGTTCCAGAAATTTTCTCAGGCAGATTCTTCTGACACCCGCGCCAAGGGTGGCACGGGGCTGGGGCTGGCAATTTCACAAGCCATTATCAAACAAATGCATGGTGAAATCGGCTATTACATGGATGAACTGCAAATCGCTGGCACGCATTTTTACATAGACCTGCCACTGCACCTTGACAGCCCGGACGACATCAGCAATCTCATATCAAAGCCAGATCACGTGGCTTAATACCGCTGAACACCTGATCTATCTGGCCAGCATTCAAGCCATAGATACTACTGAATAAGCCCCCCAACACGGCGCGGTATTCATTAAGCACAGGATAATCGCGGTTCTGGAACAGCTTGTTTTGTTCGAGCGCGATTTGCTCACCTGCCACGCGCCCGCCTTTAATGCCACCGCCCAGTACCCAATATACGCTGCCATGACCGTGGTCAGTGCCAAGCTTGCCATTTTCGCGGAAGGTACGGCCAAATTCACTGATGACGACCACGGTGGTATCGCGCCAGGTATCACCCATTTCGGTACGATACGCGGCCAGCCCGCGTCCCAGTTCTTCAAACTTGACAGCCAGTGTGCCACTGGCACCGCCCTGATTGACGTGCGTGTCCCAGCCACCGACATCGATAAACCCCAGTGCGTATTTATCGCGCATGAGCCGCGCTATCCTTTGCGCTTCCAGTTCAAAACCCTTGGTGGAAATCGCATTGCGATTCGCGCTGTTCATTTCTTCCTGCATTTCACGGGCGACTTCATCGCGCGTGGCAAAACCATCCTTGACGGTTTGCGACAGGCTGGTGTCGCCATACATTTTCAGTATCAGATCGCGCTGACGCTGGTCGACATTGGCTTTGCTGACATTGCGCATGGCCGTATTGGCGATATGTGCCGAACCCTGCATGGCAATCGGCAACTGGTCAGTGAACGACATGGCGGCAACTTTTCCATTATTGCCCAATACCTTGGCAAGGCGATTTAAAAACCCTGAGTGAAAATCGCGGCTGGCATTGAGCGGCTGGCCCAGTTCTATACTGTCCTGTGTTTCAAAATGGCTACGCGACAGGTCATCAATCCCTGCGAAAGGGATGAAGGCCGCTTCACCCTGCTGGAACATGGGATAAATCGTCTCGCGCAGGGCAGGGTGCAAGCCCCAGTCTGCATTCAGTTCCAGTGCCGCATTCGGCGATGAGCCAGGCCTGGCGATAGCGATATTGGGCCGGGCTTCATAATAAAAATTGCTGGAAGTGGGAATCAGCAAATTGCTGGCATCATAGCCGCCGCGCAAAAAAACCAGTAACAGGCGGTTCTGTGTCGAAGGGGCAGCCAACACATGGCTGCTCAAACCCAGCATGGAGGCGGATGGCAACATGGCCAAAGCTTTTAACAAGTCACGACGTTTCATGATTCGTACTCTCTCTGAAAAGGTTAGCGATGCATCATTTCTGGGGATGCCAGAAACAGGGTGCTCCATTCGGGTGCCGTATTGGTCTGGCTTAAGGCCGCCTGGGTGCTAGTGCTGAATTGTTTGCTCCAGCCTTTGACATAAGGTGAGGCTGCCAATGCCGGTTGGGGCGGCTTATCCTGTGCAGGCTGGACTACAGCTGGTTTTGCCGGCTGATTTGTGGCCTGGTTTGCGGCTTGATTTGTCCCCTGATTTGTAGCCTGATTTGTCGCCTGATTTGTAGCTTGATTTGTAGCTTGATTATCAGCCTTGAACAAACCAGGGCTGCCACCGGCGATAGCACGGGCAATATCAAAACGCACCGTCATCTGGCCTGAACTGGCCCAGGCACTTTCAGTCAAGGCATAGCCATCCGGTGTTTGCCTGCCATTCAATTGCTGGCCCATCATGTTCAGCCAGTTCAGCATGGGGCCGGTATTGACGATGGTATTGCCATCGTAAGCCAGGCGGATTGACGCCAGCATGTAATGCAAGGGATCCTTGAATTTTTTACCCAGCGAGGCGACAAATTCCTGGCTGTCAAACATGGCGCGCAGGGTCGCCTGGATATCGCCATCCGTTTGCAGGAAGCGATTTGCCATTTTTTCAACCAGTGCAGGCGATGGTGTATCCGACACAAAGAAATTCGCCAGTTTCTGGCTGACATAGTGGGCAGTGGCGGGTTGCCTGGACAGCAGTAACAAAGCCTCATCCAGCTCAGGCATGCCGCGACCTTTGAGGGTTTTGCCCAGTATCAGCTTGTCGCCAAAATCATGCCGTTGCGGCTGGAATTCAAACAGGCCCTTGCGGTAATACAGTTTCTCCTGCTCGGGCTTCATCTTTGGCATGTCTTTATTGATGCTGATGCCAACACCGGTCAGTACCCTTGCCAGTTCCTGCACATCTTTCTGGGTATAGCCACTATTGACACCCATGGTATGCAGTTCCATCAATTCTCGCGCATAGTTTTCATTGATGCGGTTGACGGCATTGTGCTCATTATCCAGATACCTGAGCATGGCCGGATGCAATACCGTGGCACGCAGCAGATCACGGAAATTACCCAGCGCATTCGGGCGTATTGCCTGTTCTTCAAAGTCGCCAAGCATGGCACGCACATTGGCCTTGCCGCTATGGATATTGAAATGGTTCATCCAGAACCAGCTCATCTGTTCCTGTAACTGGTTGCTGGAATAGATATCACGCAACAGAGAACGGGTAGCGGCCTCACGTGCCAGTCTGCTCAGCTCCTGCTGGTATTCTTTGCCCAGCGTGTCATCAATGCCTTTTTGCTTGTCGGCGGCGATACGGCGCGCTTCCAGGTCACGCATGATGTCTTCAAAAGGCTGGCGGGAAATTGTCATCGCATCGACTTGCGCCTGAATCGCAGGGGGCAAGACAGCTTTACGCCCCCGCAACTGCTGGTCAAGGAAACGGTCTGGCCCGACGGCCTGGATTTGTTGCAATGATGAATAACTGCTACCCCAGGTAATGCGGTTCAGTAATTGCTCGGGTGGTATCGCAGCCTGCGTCAGGAATTTGCTATTGCTATTTTCTGCATGCTGTTGTGGCTGTGAACTGCAAGCTGCCAGCAAGGCGAGCAGACTGGCACTGACGGCATGGTGCAGCTTTAGTTGAATTTTCATCTCTAACCTCTTCCAGATTGCAGGGCAGACAATAGATATGCGCCGACGGCCTGACACAATAGAGCCCGCATCAACGTATAACGCCCCAACACTGGAAACGTTATACGCGAAGGCCGGATATTTTTGGAGATTTTCGTAACTTGCTGTAACAAGCAAGAAAATAGAAGAGATTACTTACAATTTGATTCGGCAATTCGATAAAAAGCCTTTAGATCACGTCGTCACTGTCTGTCAGACCATCCAGTAAACCGTCGGATCCGTTGTCTGCTCCCGCATCTGCCAGGCTTGCTGGTGTGGTGTTGGCATCATGATCAAAGTAACCTGGCAAGAGGTCACCGTTACCCTGGTTTAACTGGGCGGCAGAATTATTTGCCACCTGTGCATGATCCTGGTTGCCCATCATATGGCCCAGGCCCTGGAACAGAAATGCACCCGCTGCCACGCCCGCCGCAGTTGCTGCAACGGTACCCAGCATGCTGCCGGTGTGGCCACTAAAAAAGCCGGGTGCAGAAGCCGTACTGGGGATGGGTGGCATGCCCAAGGGTAATGGCGGCGGGTTGGCCGCATAATTATTGACCGGCACACTGTTTGTTACATTTAAAGGCCGGCTGCTGGCACTATTACCCCAGCCACTGATGGCGGGATCGAGAAAAGCTTTCCCTGAAGCAGGGGTATTCAGCGCCTGCAATTCACGTATGTTGGCCTGCAAGCTGGCGATCTGGCTATTGGCTGTCGCCAAAGCCTGCTCCAGCAGCAAGGCTCTTTGCACCAGTAGGTAACTGGCATCGGGCTGTTTGCTGACAGCTTCTGTGATCATGTGCTGCGCCTGCAAGTCCTTGTCGATACCTTGAACCTTGCTTAATTGATCAAGGAAGTTTTGTAAAATCTGGGTTTCTTGTGGGGACATGGCCATCTCCTGATTGGATGATATAGCCTCTATCTGGTCATGTTTCCCGGAATTTCAACGATCAAGTCAATTGGGATGGATGGGGAAGAGTGGGGAAATGCGTATCAATTTCCCTGAGCAATACCTCATTGCTTTGATCTATCAGTATATGGGCATGACAACTCATGCAAGGGTCGAAGCTTTGTATGGTGCGTTGTATGTCTATGCCTGTGAAATCGCGGACATTGTTGTCGTCATTGCAACGGTTATCACCGTTGCCACCATGCCTGAAGCGGCTTTCCAGTATTGGCGTATTCTGTAATGCCATCTCCAGCGGCCCTGGTACTTGCCCCGGCGTGCAAGTGCCTACATTGATGCGTGAGGGGATGGCGATCTGGTAGTTATCGATGACCTGATCCTGGATAACTGCCCAGTGCGCCAGGAAGCCACGGCTGGCGCCCCACAAGCCAACACCCAGTTGCAAGCCATACTTGCTTTGATCCAAAGGGACATGCGTGAGCGTCTCACCGTTACGCACCAGCCGCTCTGCAATGCCGATATTTTCCAGCGTGACAGCCAGGTTAAATGCCAGGGAGCAGGCACGGGCACGGTTGCGCTCGAAGGCATTCCAGACCGCCGGGATTTTCCACTGCATGGCGATTTCCCGGCCAGTCTGCACAGGCAATAAAAATTCCAGACTATTGCCGGTGGCCGCCACATATGGGTTATCGGGTAATTTTTGCGCAGCAGCCGTCAGATACAAGCGTGCATACGCCCCCACTTCAAAATTATGGCCATGCCAGGTCAGACTTGATCCCCAGCTATAGGCTTGCGGATTCAGGTTTTTCGGGTTCCGGGTTCTTTTGTTCCATGGGTGAAAGGCTGAAATGGCGTTGCCATTCGGGTCTGTCCCGATGATATGTTGTGTGGCGTCGTTGACATTATCGTGTCGTTGCTGATAAGAAAAATCCAGAAACTCTTCCATGCCAGCATTGAGCAGGCTCAGGCGCGTGCTGGTCAGCTCACCATTGATCATCACCGCAGGTGTGGACCAGCGTTTTTCTCCCCAGGCATCGCAATGTGCATAGCGCCCGTCATAATGATCAGGATGATCCCATTGACCAAAATCGAGCATGGAAGCCGCCGAGCGCCCCAGTTCTTCATAGAGGGGATTGGCATCAAGCATGAAATCAAAAACCTCATTCCAGACAGCAGCGGTTTTCTGGGCGTATAAAACAAAGGGCTGCAAAATTTGCCTGAATTGCCTCAGTTTTTCAGCATCCGCCTGTATCGTCACCCCACCTGGGATGATGGATTCAGAATGCGGGTACTTACCACCCAGCAGTGTATAAGCCCGACGCGCCCGCGCTACCATTTGCAGTGCTTCTTTATACAATGCGCCGCTACCCTTGTTAAGCGCAGACAGGAGATCGCTGATGCAGGTATAGCCATGTATGGCGGTATGCTTGCTATGGCTGTGCTGTGCCAGAGACCAGATTTCAGGATTGGTATTTTGTATGACTTGTGCCGAATAATCCGGCCCCGCCAGAATGAACAAGTGCATGCAGTTATCGTTCAGATACTGGCAACTGAGTAACAGGTTGCGCAAGACGATACCCAAAGGTGGTGGCTCCAGCCCCAGTGCCATCTCCAGACAAAGCGCAGAAGCCGTCGCATGGACGCCGCCACAGATGCCCGAAGCCGTTGCGCTGACCATGCCTACCTTGGACAAATCACGTCCCGGCAATAGTGACTCATAGCCTTTGAAAAGTGTCGCCATGGAGGCACTTTCCAGTATCTTCCCGCCGGCAAGATCAACGCGGCAATGTACGGCCAGCGCGCCTTCCAGCCGGCTCATGGGGTCTGTTTTAGCGCTCAGGCTGGCAGTATTCTTTTCCCTGATCAACTGCATGAGCCCGGCACTGAGGCGGTTGCCTGAGGGCTTCAGATTTCCTGCGGCTGGCGTCTGTCTTGCCTGGCCAGTGTGCTCCAATTCCAGATCCATATCGTTTCCTTCCTGTATTCGGACTGATTGTCTGGCATACGCCATCAGGCGAACTGTTCCCATTGCGGGTCGGCGATATAGCCGTACCAGGCCGCATCCGGCGCACTGCCATGCATGACTTTTTTGACCTTGATCCAGATCTGGTTGCCCCAGTCGTGGTGCCAGTAAAAAATCGGGTCATTGGTCAGGCCTTCGGTGGACATGGACCAGTGCAACAGACGGCGATTCCACAGACGTTCGTCCCTGTCATCGATGGCACCCTGTTGCAACTGACGCTCAAAATAATCTGTGGCGCTGACATCGCTATATTCTTCAAACGCCGATCCCATGTTCAGCCATTGCCCGTTTTTGCGGTAACGCAATACCACATCGATGGAAGAGCCGGTACTGTGTATGGGAAAACTGCGCGCATCCTGCGGGTCAAAATTGCGTGGGTCACGTAAATACCCCAGCGTGTGCAGACGCAATTCTTCATCGGTGGCATCGGGTTTGGCGACGCGCCCGCGCTCCCAGTAAAATGCCCACAGGCCACGCTGGCATTCTATGGACCGGTAGGCATCCAGTATCAGCAACTCCACGTCAAAAGAATGCAGCAGGTGATTGATACGCGCCAGTTTTTCTGCGAAGGTTTTCCTCAGCCAGCCATCAGTGCGGCTACCCTGTATGGCTTTATGATAGGGGGCATTGCTGCCATCCGACATCGCATGCCAGGATGAAAACGGCAAATCATAATCACGCACATTCACCAGCTCTTCGGTAAATAGAGGTGATTGCCGGTCCAGCGGGATCTGGTAATGTGGCAAACGTATCCTGCTCAGGTCAACCAGCGGGATTTGATAATCGATGTCATACATGGTTTAACCTTCTTCCTTTTCCATGGTTTGTTTTTCGGCCATCTGAACATGACGTGCTGACAGCAATTGCATTTTTTCTGCGAAGATAGAGTGGTTATAACGTCCTTCTGCCTGGGCCAGCTGCAAAATTTTTTCCCTGGTCCCAGCTTGCAGCGCGCCTATGAGGTAGCGGTAGTCCTCGATCTCTTCACTGAACAGGCGGGCCAGACAGCGCGTCGTATACTGAGTTTGTTCATCAGCGAGAATGGCAGCAAAGCTGTCCAGGCCGGTGATGCCGTTGCTATTGATCTGGAATTCGATTTCAGGATGTTGTTGTGCAAGCCCTTGCTCTACATGGAAGATATATAGCCAGTGTGTTTCACTGGCAGACGCATCCTGCATCGCTGCCTGCATGAATTTTTGCTGCGTGCCGGTAACATGAATATCATTGATGATCATGACGCGCCTGTGCCTGAATGCAGACATCTGTGTATCTTTTCCTGCCAGGGCATGTACGCGCTGCCGCTCTGCCATGCGAGTTTGCGACGGGTTCTTGCTGTAGTCATTGCTTTGCCTGAATTCAGCCAGGTTGCTGACAGCGATCTGCTGTTGATTCAGACGTGGCTCGATCAAGTCGACGCGATGCCCCCATTGCAGCAACAGTTTGCAGACTTGTCTTGCCAGCAGATTCGCCGCTGAAGGCAGAGAATAATAAGCCGGCGCAGTGATGACCCAGCCTGGCCCGGATGGGGCAACATCATTGCGCATGATGTCTGCGGCCAGCAGGGCAAGCTCCCGGCTGAAAAAATCAACCAGTGGCATTTGACCCAGCTTCATGCCGGGATAGTGGCGGTACAAGGCCACGCTTAATGGCAGAGGTAGCCCGGTGATTTTTTCCAGACAGTACAACTGCTGTGCACGGTTGACAGGCTCAGTCATCAGCATCAGGCGACTGCTTTATTCCATTCATGATGGGACGGCAGCTCGCCCTTGCTTAAAGGCGGCAGCAATTCCACCGTAAAATTCTCTTCCAGTGCGCCTACCCAGATACGTGAAGACAGATTGACTTTGTATAATTCAAACAACTTATCGTCATCAGCCTTTGTTTCGCTATAGACACGCCTGTCTATCAGTTGATAAAAATCAAGCGGCACGAAATCTTCATTCAGCATCACGTGCGCAGTCTGCCTGCCGTCACTGACCCACCATTCAAATTTCATCTGGCTATTGCAGCGGCTCACACAGTTATCGTTTTCCATGACCGTCAGGCTGCCAGTGTCAGCGCAGTGGGTGACATAGTTCAGCGAATCCAGCACGCCCGGCCCAGGGTGGGCGCTGACCACGACCAGGTTTTCACGATGCCACAACTGGTCTTTGGACAAGGCCAGTGCTGCTACCTGCATGGCACGGTAGCCAACGGCAGTGCCCCACCATAGTGAGCGTTGATGCATGGCGGTGGCTTCCTGGTAATCAAGCGTGAGAACCTTGCCATTGTCAACGATGCGTATCAGCAATCCTTGTGCGGGAATATATTCTTTGGAAGAAAAAATCATGGTCTTTCCTTAATGGAGTTGACAATTTTTGTAGGGCAATCAGCAAATTCTCGGCAGTTGTTCACCGACCAGCATGTCGACGATGCGTTTGCCGCCGAAACTGGTTTGCATGTGCACGCGCCCGGCCCTGCCACCTGTCAACACAGTACCAATGTCAGCAGCGTGTTTTCCCAGTGGATGGTCCCGCATGGCTGACAGTGCGGCCTGTGTCTGGTTTTCTGGCACGACGGCAACGATCTTGCCTTCATTGGCCAGGTATAAGGGATCAAGGCCCAGGATTTCGCAAAAGCCTTTTACTTCCTGACGTATCGGCGTCCTGGTTTCATGAATTTCTATCGCGCACCGCGATGCATCGGCAATTTCATTGAGCACCGAAGCTATACCGCCACGGGTGGCATCGCGGATAAAGCGTGTGCCCGGTGCGGCGGTGAGCAAAGTCTGTATCAATTCATGCAAGGGGGCGCAATCACTTTCGACAGGGCTGGACAAATGCATGTCACCACGCGCATTCAATATTGCCGCCCCGTGATCACCCAGAAAGCCATTGACCAGTATATGGTCGCCTTCGCCAGCCAGGTGCGCGCCTAGCCGGTAATCCTGATGGATGACGCCTATCCCCGCCGTATTGATGAAGATCTTGTCACAACTGCCCCGGCCCACCACCTTGGTGTCACCAGTCACGATGAATACACCAGCCGCCCTGGCGGTGTCGGCCATGGATTTGACGATCTGGCGCAGGGTGTCGACTTGCATGCCTTCTTCTATGATCATGGCGCAGGTCAGGTACAAGGGTGTGGCACCGCCGACTGCCAGATCATTGACCGTGCCGCAGATTGCCAGTTTGCCGATGTCGCCACCGGGAAAGAAAATCGGGTCTATGACATACGAATCCGTGGTCATTGCCAGCCGGTCACCATATTTCGCCAGATCGCTTAACTGGAAGCGAGCCTGGTCTTCCAGTGTATTCAAGGCGGGATTGCTGAAGGCATCAATGAAGACATCGTCAATCAAGTCACGCATGGCTTTGCCACCCCCGCCATGTGCCAGGGTGATGACCGAACTGACCAGCTTGCCTTGCCGCCTGCGTGTTGCCACTTCGTCGGTATGGGTTTCTTCATTGGCCGGAGCCAGATGTTTCTCTGCCATGTTCATACGCTGATCTCCTCTACTGGATGTATTTTGATACTATCTTTAGGTGCACCGCCGTATTGATAATAGGCAGCACAGGCACCTTCGCTCGATACCATGAGGGCGCCCAACGGTGTTTCTGGTGTGCAGGCCTTGCCATAGACCTTGCATTGCCAGGGCTTGATCGCGCCTTTCAATACTTCACCGCATTGACAGGATTTAGGGTCAGCAATGGTGACGGCCGGAATGGAAAATTTCTTTTCAGCGTCATACGCTAGGTATTGCTGGTTCAATTGCACGCCTGAATTGTCGATCGAGCCCAGTCCACGCCATTCAAAGAACTGGCGCAGCTCAAAAACCTTGCTGATGGCTTCCAGTGCGGCCCGGTTACCGTGTTCAGGTACAACGCGGTTGTACTGGTTTTCTATGTGTGCTTCACCTGCATGCAATTGTTTCAGCACCATCCACAGGGATTGCAAAATATCCAGTGGCTCAAAACCAGACACCACAACCGGGCGATGATAGTGTTCAGCAATGAAGCCGTAGGGCTGGTTGCCTATCACCATGCTGACATGGCCAGGACCAAGAAAACCATCAAGCTGCAAATCAGGCGAATCAAGCACTGCCTTGATGGTAGGGATAATGGTGATGTGATTGCAGAACAACGAGAAATTGCGTATACCCTCGGCTTCGGCCTTCAAAACGGTCAGCGCGGTGCTGGGCATAGTGGTTTCAAAACCCAGGCCAAAGAAGACGACTTCTTTATCCGGGTGTTTCCTGGCGATATTCAATGCATCCAGCGGTGAATACACCATGCGTACATCTGCACCCAGGGCCTTGGCCTGTAACAGGCTGCGCTTGGAACCCGGCACGCGCATGGCGTCGCCAAAGGTGGTCATGATGGTATTTGCCTGTTCGGCAATGGCGACGCAATCATCGACACGTCCCATGGGCAGTACACAGACCGGGCAACCCGGGCCATGGATCAATTCCAGGCTGGCGGGCAGCATGTTTTCTATGCCATAGCGAAAAATTGAATGTGTGTGGCCACCGCACACTTCCATGATGTAGACGGGGCGCTTCAGGTCTTTGGCCAGGTCATCTGACAGGCGGGTAATTTCCCTGATCAAAGCCCTGGCTTTTTCAGGGTCACGAAACTCATCAACGTATTTCATTTTCTGCCTCCCGGTTTACTGTGGTTTTATTACTTAAATAGCCGCGTTCGTCAGCCAGCAGGGTATGCACCAGATCCCACAGGACGTGATAAATGGCGACATGACATTCCTGAGTGCGGTGTATGCTGTCTGAATCAACCACCAGACAGTGATCAAGACCTATCTTTTTCATTTCCCCGCCGGTGCCGCCTGCCAGACCTATCGTGACAGCGCCTGTCTTTTTCGCCTGTGCAAATGCCCGCAGCAAGTTGTCTGAATTGCCGCTGGTGGAGATGCCGATTAAGGCATCATTGGGATGGAGCAGGGTGGCAACCTGGCGTGCATATACGTTTTCATAACCGACATCATTGGCGATGGCTGTCATGACAGTCTTGTCGCAACTGAGGTCATAGGCTGGCAAGGCGGGTCGGCCTGTCGTAACAGGGTGCAGAAATTCCACAGCGATATGTGAGGCGTCTGAACTGGAACCTCCATTGCCCATGGTGAATAACTGTCCCTGCTTTTTATAAACAGTGGCAATCGCGTTCGCGCAATTCACCACGGCTTGCTGATGGTTGGCAAAGAACTGGCTGATGACGTTTTGATGTTGCGCCATTTTCTGGGTAATGGAATCAAGCAGCGCCTGATTCATGCTCGCAGCGTCCGCTTTCTTTTTGTTCAGAAACGGATACAGGGCTTGCAGGTGGCTGGCATTTTCTGTGTTAATCATGATGATCCTGGTCGATGAAGCTGCATTTCTTCAAGAGTCGCCTTCTTGCATGGCGACCAGTTCTTCCTGCATTTGCCCAAGCTCGGTCAATATCGCCAGCGTAGACTGCGCTTCCGCCTCGTCGATGACGCTCATGGCAAAACCCACATGCACCAAAACCCAGCTATCGATAAGCGTGTGCAGACTTTTACCATCCTGCGCAACACAACTGAGATCGACTGCGCGCTGTATGCCGCCGACGTCCACCATGCCCAACTGCTGTTCAACATCCGTGATGCTGACAATTTTTCCTGGAATTCCCAAGCACATGATTTCTTCCTTTAAGGTGAGGTCTGGAGTGGCAAGATTTAAATTTTCTGGTTTCTTTACATCTGATTTTTAATGATTCTGGCGGCAGCAATCACTGCCTGACCGAGGGCAACACCACCATCATTGGCTGGCACCTGTGCATGGCTGAGACAATTCAGTTTTCTTTTGCTTAAAGACTGGCTCAAGCCTTCCAGCAGTACGGCGTTTTGCATGCAGCCGCCCGATAGTGCAATGTCATGGAAGCCATATTTCTGCTGTAACTGATCAACCATGTCGCAGATGCCGGTGATCAGCCCTGCGTGAAACCGTGTAGCGATGCGCTTGTTTGCTACGTCTTGTTGCAAGTCGCCCAGCAGTTGCGGCCATATGCTGGCCGCATTAAGTTCCAGTAATTGCGTGTCGGTTGCGCTTTCTATACTGAAGCGGTAAGCCTGGTGACCACCCTTGTCACCGTCGCCACCGTGCAGGTAGTTTTCGAGCAAATCTTTATCGACCAGCATTTCCAGTTCCATTGCTGCCTGTCCTTCGAACTGTACTTGCGCAGCATGCAGGCCGATGGCTCCGGCAACTGCATCAAACAGGCGGCCGGCAGAGCTGGCGACAGGGCAGTTAAGCTTGTCCTGCATCATGGCGTGTAAAGTGGTGATTGGTTGCCCAGCCAGAAATTTCGCCAGTGCTGTGTTCCCGTATTTCTCTATGAAATCATTCCAGCGCATGCTGTTGACGATCTGTGCATAGCTATTGCGCCATGGCTGTTTGATGGCTTGTGCCGCACCCGGCATGGCGACTGGTTTGAAGCGGCCTACGCGCTTGAAATTACAGTAATCTGCCAACAGAAATTCACCACCCCAGAGCGTGCCATCATCACCGAGACCCAAGCCATCAAGTGCGATGCCCAGTACTGGCGGGTGGCTTAAGGTAATCTGGTTTTCTGCCATGGCGCTGGCGATATGGGCATGATGATGTTGCACTTCGATGACAGGAAGCGGCGCTGTGCCAATGTCTGACCTGGCGAGCTTGTTGCAGATGTATTCAGGATGATGGTCAAGTGCCAGATAACGCGGCGAGAATTCAAACAGGCGCTGATAAAGCGCCAGGTTATGCTCGTAGTCATCGAAGGTGCAGACATCTTCAAGATCACCCTGATGTTGCGACAGGATGGCCGTGCCTTGCTTGACCAGGCAAAAAGTCGATTTCAGTTCTGCGCCGTAAGCCAGTATCTGGTCGGCATTTTCAAAGCCGGCCGGTAAAGCTATTGAGCGCGGCGCATAGCCCCGTGCGCGGCGCAAGACTCTGGCTTTGCCCGCCGTGCAGCGTACTACGGAATCATCAATACGATTGGCAATATCGCGGTTATGACAGACGATGAGGTCGGCGATCTTGCCCAGGCCAAGTATGGCTTCGGTATTGTCCGTGATTTGCGGTTCGCCTGACAGATTACCGCTGGTCATCACCAGCGGCTTGCCAAATCGCTGGCTGATCATGTGATGCAGCGGCGTGTAGGGCAACATGAATCCCAGCAGATGGCTGCCAGGTGCAATGGCATGCGATAGCGGCGCCAGTGCAGGATGTGGCAACTGCCTTGTTTCCAGCAATACGACAGGTGCTGCCGCGCTTTGCAGTGTTTGTGCTTCGAGCGCTGAGACGCTGCAATAATTTTTTATCGTGTCCATGTCATGCGACATCAGGGCGAAGGGCTTGGCATAACGCTGCTTGCGTTGGCGTAAAAACTCTACACTTGCGTGATTGCTGGCGTCACAGCACAGATGAAATCCACCCAGCCCCTTTACTGCAACGATCTTGCCGGCACTCAGTGCCTGATGTATCTGTTCCAGTTGTTGCTCTGTTCTGTGATGCAGATCGCTCAGGTGTGTAGCATGGCAATCAGAGGCAACAAGCTGGCCGGCCTCATGAATGCTCAGGCGTGGGCCGCAATCATGGCAGGCGACGGGTTGTGCATGAAAGCGTCTGTCCAGCGGATCGGCATATTCTCTCTGGCATTGTGGGCAAAGCGTGAACGCTGCCATCGTGGTTGTTTCACGGTCATACGGTATCCCTTCGATGATGGATAGCCTGGGGCCGCAATGCGTACAATTGGTAAAGGGATAGAGATAGCGCCGTTCTGCCGGGTTGGCGATTTCATCAAGGCAGGCGCGGCAGGTGGCTGCATCGGCCACTATCTCGGTGCGGCCATGACCATGACTGGAGGCAGCGATGCGAAAATTTTGATAGGACCACGGCGCATCAATCACTGCCGAATTGATGGAGTCTATTTTTGCCAGTGGTGGTGCTTCATTTTGCAGGCGTTGCAAGAACTGCCGTATATCGGTTTGCATGCCCGACAGGCGTATAAGTACGCCATCTGTATCATTCGATACTTCACCATGCAACTGGCATTCCACCGCCAGCCGGTACACGGCAGGGCGAAAACCTACACCCTGCACAGTGCCCCTGACGCGTACCTCCTGATTCTCCAATACAGCTGACATGCCTGGTCCTCGTCATTCTGGCTACTTCAGCAGGAACAGACCTGCCTTCACTTAACGATGGTCTTGTCAGACGTGTTGCTGACAAAACAGCGGTGCGGAACTGATTATTTCCGCACCGGCACTGCATAGAGCTATTTACTGGTTTTTGGATATAAAGGGACCAGGGAGTTATAGATGTGGCTGACACCCGTGTTAGCCGGTTGCCCGCCGGGTTGTGAACCATTGGAATGGCAACTGAAACAGTTCGACCCGTTGCTCTTGCTGCTGACACCCTGGTCGTAAGTTTCCATGGTGGTGTTGTTGAGCAAATTGGTACCCACCTGATTACTGTTCGGGAACTGGGTATTCGGTGCTACGGTCTTGCCGCCGATAGTCCATGTTGCACCAGTCATGATGTAGTTGGCACGCACATCGCCGCTGATCAACTGGCTCAGCACACTGCTGTTGACGGAAATGACTTCTGTATTTTCCAGCAGCGCATTGGTGGCGTCAGAACCCGTGCCCCAGGCTTTCCAGCGCAGGGTGTCGCTTGGGGCGATGGTCTGGCCAGGGTTTGCGGTGATATTGGGGGATCCCGTGAAGTTCGCTTTTTGCACATTATAGGTCGTGGCATTTGGTGCAGAAAACACCCAGGTACCGCCGCTGCTTTGTGCCACGTTCACCGTACCGCCGCTGGCATTGGTGTAGCTGTAGGCTGCATTCGGTGTATTGCTGATGTGTTCGAATGTTGCCCAGATCATTTCAGGGTGACCGTTGGCGCTGCCCACCACATGCATGCCGACCAGTGCCAGTACCACAGGACGTGTCTGGCCAGTAGGTATCCATAATTGCGGATTGGATTTGTTATAGACCGGCACATTGGTGTTGACGGTGACATAGTTGCTGGCTTTTAAACCCAGTGCATCAAGACCAGCCGTGTCTATCCATGATGTTTTGACTTCCATTGCCAGCGCTTCAGAAGCGAGTAATTTGACGCCCTTGGATGCTGCATAGGCAATGACAGGGTCAAGTTCAGGCTGTGTCGTCGGGAAAACATTATTGGGGTTGGAGATATTGCCATTGGCGACACCGGTCTGGAAATAGGCAAACACATCATTGACCATGGTGGCGTAATACACCAGCGACTGATTTTGGCCCAACAATACGCCAGACAGGCTGCCTGCCTGGCCCTGGGTTGGTTCTATCGCATTGCCCAGGCTATCAATGAAAACCGTTTTGCCATTCGCCTGGAAAGCCTGCACCATATTCTTTGCTACCTTGCCGTCGAGTTTCAACAGTTGGGGCGCAACACGTACGGCCAGCGAGGTGTCCATCGGCGCTACACTGGGGACGGCGATTTTCTTGTTATTTGTATCGAAGAAACTGGGTTTCTTGCCTTCCTGCGCTTCTATGCGGCCAATTTCGACCAGCTTGCCGGCATTGCTGCGTATCAGCGATTGTCCTTTTTCAGTCTGTGGCGCAGGCAACACTTCAAATTCATGCCCGTTTTTATCCGCTATCCTTTGCAAGCCATTTGGACCCACCTGGGCGCTGCGGATGTTCAGCAGAGGCAGCGGCACATTTGGCAGGTTCGGGGTATAGGTACGCTGATTTTGCGCATTTTTGCCAGATACATTGAAAAAGACTGGTGAATTGAAAACCAGACTATTACTGCCACCATAAGAACTGGGGGCTGGCGAGGTCAGCCACAGGAACATCTGCTCCGACCATTGATAGAAACTACAATCGCCAGTGTTGGGGAAAGTCACGCTATTGGCTGGATTGACGGCACCATTCAAGGTTACGTTACCGCCGAACCAACCGGAAAAGGTCTGCGGCGAAACAGCGCACAATGGCTTGGCATCTTGCGGTATCACGGTTTGTGCCTGCACCTGGCCCGTCAGCAGTGGCGTGATCGCAACCGCCACACATCCCAGACATTTTGACATAGCGCCACTGCGCCGTATTGTTGTCATGAACCCACTCATTGTATTTCTCCCTTTTTTGCAAGATCAGAGCTGTTCTTTTCTCGCTTTTGATTTGACATCTGACTAAGTTGCTCACAGAAGACGCACGCCAGCATTGCCTGCATCTTTGAGGCGACAATTTGCTTACTGCATTTGCTAAAACTTCGTTTGAAGCGAAGGACTAAGAACAACACACGGCAAAAGACCAGAACTGACGGGCTTGCATACCTGGGCTGGCAATTGGTTGAAAAATCAGGCGAGGTATAAAAAATACAATAATCACTTGGAGTAGTAATTTAGCATGCATTTTATATAATTGAATATTAAATTATCAATTATTTGCAATTTTTATATGACAAAATGAAAAGTGTGCGAAATGCACGTCAGCAGACAGAAATTGCCGGATGCTGTCCGATAATTTGCTTTTCTGAAACTAAGAGAAATACGGGGGAGTAGATTTTATAGCGATGTAGAAGACGCGATATGCATGGCGCTGATGTCCAGGTGATGCATGTACATTGATGCTCTTGAGGTGCATTCGTGCACTTCGAGTGTTGAGCTAATGATCTTTGAAAGCACGCCGGTATTGTATGGCTTCTGCTACATGCGCAGCGCTGATCTGTGTTGCTCCCGCCAGATCGGCGATGGTACGGGCGACTTTCAAGACCCTGTGATAAGCGCGGGCTGACCAGTTGAGCTTGATCATGGCATTGCGCAATAGCTGTTCGGCCGCCTGGTCAGGCTTGCAGTGCACATCTATTTCTGTGGTGGATAACAGATTATTCGCCTTACCCTGACGCGCTTGCTGTCTGGTAAATGCCATTTCCACTCGTGCATGTATACTGGCGCTGGCTTCGCCGTCAGCCTGTTTCAGCAAATCGGCATGGGGCAGGGCACCAACCTGTATTTGCATGTCAATACGATCCAGCAAGGGGCCAGAGATTTTGTCCTGGTAGCGGGCAATCACGTCAGGCGTGCAACGGCACTTGCCATTGCTGTGGCCAAAATAACCACACGGACATGGGTTCATCGCCGCAATCAGCTGGAACCGGGCCGGAAAATCAGCCTGGCGGGCTGCGCGCGAAATGCAAATGTGGCCTGATTCCAGCGGTTCACGCAAAACTTCCAGTACCTTGCGGTCAAACTCAGGTAATTCATCGAGGAATAAAACGCCACGATGCGCCAGAGAGATTTCGCCTGGACGTGGTGTGCCACCACCGCCAACCAGCGCCACAGCAGAAGCAGTATGGTGCGGCGAACGGTAGGGTCTGGTCTTCCATTTCTCTATGGAAAATCCAGAAGTCAGCGATTGTACTGCGGCGGATTCCAGCGCTTCCTGATCGGTCATGGTAGGCAAAATGCCAGGGAAGCGCGCGGCCAGCATGGATTTTCCGGTACCCGGTGGGCCCACCATGATGACGGAGTGTGACCCCGCGGCAGCCACTTCGAGGGCTCGTTTGGCCTGCAACTGACCTTTGACTTCCACAAAGTCAGGATAATGTGGCCGTGTCGTTTGGGCGGCTGGCCGGTGACGCACCAGCTTTTGATCTGCGCCTATAGCAGCAAAGTGAGCACATACTTGCAGTAACGAATCTGCCGGATAAATGGCGGCATCGCTGACCAGTGCAGCTTCATCCGCATTCGCGCGAGGCAAGATAAAAGCCGGTTCCTGCTGTGATGCCTGCTGGCTTTTGCAGATGGCAAAAGTCATGGCCAGTGCCCCGCGTATCGGTCGCAATTCACCTGATAAAGAAAGTTCACCGGCAAATTCATACTGTTCCAGCGCATCACCGGGTATCTGGCCTGATGCCGCCAATATGCCCAGGGCGATGGGCAGATCAAAACGGCCAGATTCTTTAGGCAGGTCTGCCGGAGCCAGGTTCACTGTGATTCTTTTGGCCGGGAAATCGAACCTGGCATTCTGTAATGCCGCCCGTACCCTGTCCTTGGATTCCTTGACTTCGGTTTCAGGCAGGCCAACGATAGTGAATGCAGGCAAACCATTGGCGAGATGCACTTCCACCGTGACTTGCGGTGCGTCCATGCCATTGAGGGCACGGCTTTTGAGAACAGCGAGCGACATCGGGGTTATTGCCTATACGTCTTTTTGCGGGGATTCCAGTGCAGCGACTCTTGCTTCCAGTGCTTCCAGTTTGGCACGGGTCTTTGCCAGTACCTGGGCCTGAATATCAAATTCTTCCCGGGTGACCAGGTCCAGTTTGGAAAAACCCTGGCTCATCATCGCCTTGACATTCTTCTCTATATCTTTGGCCGGTGAGTTTTCCAACACCTGGTTAATCTTGGCTTGCATGTCATTAAAGAAATTTTGCTTATCCATACTTTATCCTCTATGTTGTAGTTGCACCTAATTGGTGCGCGCATTACCTGACTGTTTTTTTGTATAGAAACTTCATGCCTTTTATTGGTGCATAAAGCTTCAAAGCTTGCTTATTACTCTATTCACTTAAGAATGATAGCGCATCTTGCCATACCTCCATCTGGTATTGGGGGCAGGTGCATGAAATCAAGTGTTGTCTATCGTTTACCCCGGCTAACTACAGCTTGCAAAGGAGGCAATCATTCAAAACTAAGTAAAGTTACGTAGTTGGCACGACTCCTGCTAACAGGGAAGAGAAAAGAAAATTTAGCGTTCACGAAACACACTGGCGGGCCAGACAGCCAGATCGTCAAATGAACCCTGCAAGACTTTTATTCAATCCATATGTTTATCAATCAGGGGGAAGCGCAATGAAAAAACTAGTAATCGCCGCTGCTGTTGCCACTACTTTTATGAGTGCCTATGCATTTGCAGAAGACGCCAAGCCAGATAATGAAGTCAGCTTCAATATTGGTGCCGCCAGCGAATACCGTTATCGTGCTATTGCGCAGTCACGTATGGACCCTGCCTTGCAGGGTGGTGCCGACTATGTGAATAACCCTAGCGGATTTTACGCCGGCACCTGGCTGTCTACCATTAAGTGGACCAAGGATGCCGGTGGTGGCGGTGATATCGAATGGGATCTGTATGCTGGTAAAAAAGGCGAGATCGTGAAAGACGTATCGTATGACGTCGGCATTCTTTCCTATATTTATCCATCGAATGGCTTGAATAAAATCCCTGGTTTTGCAGACGCAAACACCACAGAAATCTACGGTCAGATCGGTACTGGCCCAGTCTATGCCAAGTACTCGCATTCCGTGACCAACCTGTTTGGTTTTGTGAATAGCAAAAACAGTGGTTACCTTGATCTTGGCGCCAACATTGATCTGCCAGAAGGGTATACCCTGGGTTTGCATGTAGGCCGTCAGACCATTAAAAACAATGGTGCCTACTCGTATTCCGACTGGAAAGTCGGTGTCAATAAAGAATTTTTTGGCGTGAACTTCGGTCTGGCTGCCCTGGGTACGAATGCCGACAGCAAACTGTATGTGACACCCGCCGGAAAATTTACAGGTAAAACCACTCTGGTTTTATCTGCAGTCAAATCCTTTTAAATATCCGAGGTCAGCATGAAACTGATTACAGCAATTATTAAACCTTTCAAGCTCGATGAAGTACGCGAAGCCTTGTCCACCATTGGTGTGCAAGGGATTACCGTAACGGAAGTCAAGGGCTTTGGGCGCCAAAAAGGCCATACCGAGTTATATCGTGGTGCCGAATATGTGGTCGATTTTCTGCCCAAGACAAAAATTGAAGCAGCCGTGGACGATGCCATCGTTGATAGGGCGATTGAAGCGATAGAAACCGCTGCCCGTACCGGGAAAATTGGTGACGGCAAGATTTTTGTCTATGACTTGCAACAAGTTGTGCGTATTCGTACCGGTGAAACCGGCAACGACGCGCTTTAATCGGCTACCAGGGAGTTCACATGAAAAAACTATTGAAGAACATACTGGCGGGGACAGTCTTACTGGCAACAGTCGGTTTTGCATCGCTGGCTTTGGCTGAAGATGCACCAAAAGCAGCTGCTGCGTCAGTGCCTGCTTCTACAGCAGTCGCCTCATCGGCTTCTGCTTCAGCCCCTGCGGCGTCGGCGACAGTTACAGCACCAGCCGCACCAGCTGTTTCCATTGCGGCCGCGCCTGCTTCAGCACCTGCTGCACCGGCTGTGGCTGCGGACCCTGCGGCGGCATCAGCAGCGGCGGCTGCACCGGCTCCGGTTCCCAACAAGGGCGACACGGCCTGGATGATGGTCTCGACCTTGCTGGTTATTTTGATGACCATACCAGGCCTGGCCCTGTTTTACGGCGGCCTGGTACGTTCCAAGAATATGCTGTCCATACTCATGCAGGTTTTCATGATCTTTGCCGTGATTATTGTTCTCTGGTGCATCTATGGCTATTCACTGGCGTTTACAGAGGGCGGCAAGTTCATCGGCTCGTTTGACAGGCTGTTCCTGAAAGGTATCTGGGATCCTGCCAAAGCCACCTTCAGTACGGCGGCTACCTTCAGCAAGGGTGTTGTTATTCCTGAATTTGTCTATGTAGCCTTCCAGGCGACATTTGCTGCAATTACTTGCGGCCTGATCATTGGTGCTTTTGCTGAACGTGCAAAATTCACGGCAGTATTGTTGTTCGTGGTCTTGTGGTTCACTTTCAGTTACCTGCCTATCGCTCACATGGTCTGGTTCTGGACTGGTCCTGACACCATCAAGGATGCAGCTACGGCGGCTACTGAACTGGTCAAAGGCGGTTTCCTGCAACAAAAAGGCGCGCTTGATTTCGCCGGTGGTACGGTCGTGCATATCAATGCTGCGGTGGCCGGTCTGGTTGGTGCTTATCTGATAGGCAAACGTGTCGGCTACGGCAAAGAATCGATGGCGCCACATTCGCTGACCATGACGATGATAGGCGCATCCCTGTTGTGGGTGGGCTGGTTTGGTTTCAATGCAGGTTCCGCACTGGAAGCTGGCGATGTGGCAGCACTGGCATTCGTCAACACCTTGCTGGCAACAGCTGCTGCAACTGTTTCATGGGTATTCGGTGAATGGATGTCCAAGGGCAAACCTTCCATGCTGGGTGGCGCATCCGGTGCGGTAGCTGGTCTGGTTGCGATTACGCCAGCCTGCGGTTTTGTTGGCCCTATGGGTGCACTGATCATCGGTCTGCTGGCAGGTATCGTCTGTCTGTGGGGTGTGAATGGTTTGAAACGTCTGCTGGGTGCAGATGATTCCCTCGACGTATTTGGTGTACATGGCGTTGGCGGTATCCTGGGTGCATTGCTGACTGGCGTGTTTGCTGCCCCATCGTTGGGTGGTCAGGGCATATTTGATTATGTCGCCAACAAGATGTCGGCTGATCCTTACTCCATCTTTGATCAACTGGTCACACAAGGTACGGCGGTTGGTGTCACGATTTTGTGGTCAGGCATTGTTTCTCTGGTCGCTTACAAGCTGGTTGACTTGGTGGTTGGCCTGCGTGTACCAGAAGATGAAGAACGTGAAGGTCTGGACATCACCAGCCATGGTGAATCTGCTTATCATTCATGATCTGAAGTCGTTTTATAGTTCTAATTTTGAGTATCCAAAGGAAGTACCGTCAGTACCGTAATCAGAGCTTGCGGTCCTGAATTTGACAGGCAGTCCTGCGTCACGCAGGGCTGCCTTTTTTTATTCTGTGAAGCTAAAGAGGGCGCGGGTAAAATAGTGAGGTCGTTAAAAAGCCGCGTTACCCGTTTGGGCAGCGCGGCTTTGTAAGGTGATGCAGTCTGCTCAGGCTTACTTGCTGACTTATTTACTAACTGCTGACTTATTTGCTGGCAGTCTTGGCAGGTACCAGCAGCCACAAGCGACCCATGTCGGCGGCGCCATCATTGCCTTGTATGGTTTTGAATACTTCTTTCGCCTTTTCGCGATTGCCGGCATGCAGGTAAGCCATGCCCAGATGCAGTTTGGCTTCATCAACAGACTTCAGGCCACCTTTTGCAATACCTTGCTCTATCAACCCAATGCCTTTGTCGAACTGACCGTTCAACACGTAGTTGTAGCCGATGTTGACCATGCCTATACCTGTTTTCGATGCTTTGGCAGATGCTTCGCCGGCGTCCAGATTTTTCAGGTCATCAGCAGCCTGTTTATAGGTGCGGTCACGTAACTGCTTGTGCTTGGCACCTTCTTTGCCATTACCCAACATATTGGCGGCATAGCCAGCATCGATGGCTGCTTTGGCTTCAATCGGCAAGCCTGCCAGCAAGGCCAGTTCCGTCATTTCTACGTATTGCGAAGCATCATCCAGCGAGTCTGTGACCAGCAGCAAACGGTACAGGTCCAGACGCAGACGTTCTGCAAAACCTGGGCGGTGTTCTATGCGATACAACAGGTCGCCCCAGTATTCTTTTTGTGGATACAGTTCGAGCATGCGTTCCAGCACGAGCGCATAGCCGTTATTGTCCTTGATTTGCTGATAACTGCCAGCCAGCAGACGCAGGTTTTCCTGGCTGGGGTTACGTTTGGCTTTGTCATCTTCTGCGATAACAGCAGTCAATACCTTGATGGTGCCGGCATAGTCATTTTCCAGATAATAGGCACGTGCCATCAGGTTGTGCATACCCTGGTTGCTATTGTCTTTGGCGAGGTAACGCTGCGCCCAGGCTTTTGCCAGATCATATTTCTTCTCGTTAAAGAAGGTACCTGCCATGGCTTCGATAAGACGCAGTTTTTCCGGGTCTTTCAGAAAGTCAGTCTGTATCATCTTGTCAAAAGACTGGGCCATCATGGCTGAATCATTCGTACTGGAGGCCACCACGGCGCGCATGCGGTCAATGGCAAATATTTCATAGGGCGTCTTTTTGTCCAGGGCTTCCAGGGCATTGATTTTTTCCACCGCCTGAGGATATTGCTTGGCGTTCAGCAGTTCCTGGATTTCAGCAAGTGGCTTGCCCATTTCTGCGCGTACGGTCAGTTGCTTGCTTGCATCAGCAGCAGCTTCTTGTGCTTGTGCAGTATTGATAGTCACAGGAGAAACGCCAGATCCGATTGCTGCCACCATCATGGCGGCGAACAGGTAAGAGATTTTATTCATGAGTGATCCAGATGTAAAAATGAAAGTAGCAGCAAGAGCAGGGTCAGGCAGTAGCCAGGCCCGGCCGCCAAAAGCCTTGCACCAGTCCTTTTCCGTTCAGATCCTGAAGTCAGTATATTTGCGGAATGCGGCATTATAGCTGAGCATGCGCCAGCATTACCATTTGCAGCCTGTGTCCACAACGGCGCTGACCGCCAATGGGATGACAGCCAGCAAACCCAGACCAGAAAAAGCCTTGATGCATTCTTTCTTTCCGGCCCTTTTTGTACCTTCACCAAGACGTTTTTCCATCGTGTCGCGGCGCCAGTGACTAGCCTGTATTTGCTCAATTTCACCGGGTTTGCGCTGGCGATCCAGTGTCAGTGCAGCGCTACGCAAACTGTCCAGATCCAGTGACGGGCTTGTTTTGGAATCTGTTTCAGAGGGGGCAGGTGGACTGATGGGTTCAGCTTCAGCACTGGTTTGCGTGCTGGCTGGATGATCATTTGTTGTTTTATCGGTAATTTCCTGCGCAGGCTGTCGTTTGGCAGCAGGCGTAAGTTTCTCGGTAGAAACGGCAGTTGGAAGCTGTGTGGAAACGGGGGCTGAAGTGGGAATGCTTACTGAAACGGGTTTTGCCGGCGCAGGTTTGGGAATGGCCAAGAGTTGTAGATATTGTACTAAATCATTTTCCGGTTTATTTGAACGGTCCCAGATCTGATGACGTACAAGCTGCCATACGACCAGGTGTGTCAGCAACACCAATAACAAGCTTAGGCTGCGTGCCGGGGTTGGCAGCTTCGATCTTCCCGAAAAATGCATGCTGTATCCATAATTTTTTACCTGCACTGTCTGACCGGATAAACTTGGTAAAAGTTCATGACTACCCATATCCTTCAGATGTAAGTGTGCACTAGCTTTGGTTAAGCGGCTTATGTGCGTTGCTGTACCAGTATCCATGGCTTCACCACCACCGTCCAGAGCTGGCGGTCTTGTTCCAGCCAGCTTTGCGCCTGGGCATCGCTGACCCTGGCCAGTTGACCATTGGCCAGCAGGGCGGCGATTTCACTAGCGTGATCTTCTGCCATATGCACAGCGACTTCCACCAGATCCTGACCATCCTCTACCACCAGCACGGAGCCGCCCGCAAAGTGTTTTAGTAACTCACTCCAGGGGAAGGAAGCGGTTTCCAGGTTGATCTTGGTACGCAAAATATCAGTATTGGGCATGAAAATGACTCGAACTAAAAATTGGAAAAGGGCCGAAAGCTGCCAGAAACAGTTATTCGCGACATAATTTTACGCACATCTCAAAATAAAACAGGCAAACTGATGCGGAAATGCTATTTTTTGGCTTAAGCTGCTGACACCGCATCAAATTGTGATGTGGAACTTCTTGAAACCCCCAGGACTTGCGCTAAAGAGACGACATGACGCTGAGACGCCAACTACTTCTCGCTATTTCCCTTATATTTTTTGCAGTGTTTCTTGGTTTGCAAATTCTGTCGGTGCTGACCACCAAAGATTATCTGCAACAGCAACTGGCATCGCACGCACAGGATGCGGCCACGGCTTTGTCCCGGCCGCTGGAAGATGCCATGGCAAAAAACGACCAGACCCTGGCCGACATCCAGATATCCACCATCTTTGACCGCGGCTATTATAAGAAAATCGTGGTACTCGATCCAGCAGGAAAAGTGCTGATCAGTAAAGAGCTGTCTGCCAATAAAGAAAAAGTGCCGGTCTGGATGCCTTCGCTGTTTGATTTGCAAACACCGCCTGGTGAAGCATTCATTTCTTCTGGCTGGCGTCAACTGGGCAAAGTCATCGTGCTTAGTCACCCCGCCTATGCCTATGAATACCTGTGGCGCTCAATGAAAGAAACGGCGCTCTGGATGTTTGCCATGTATCTGCTGGTATGGGGACTGACGGTTTTGCTGTTAAGGATCATTTTGAGCCCGCTGGAAAAAATAGAAGAAGTGGCTCTGGCGATTCAGGAAAAGCGTTTCCAGCGTATAGAAGTATTGCCACAAGCGCGTGAATTCAGACGTGTGGTGGAAGCCATGAATCATATGTCTGACCGTATCTCCAGCGTGCTGGACGAAGAAATCAACAAGGCTGAAACCTACCGGCGTGAGGCCTTCATTGATAAAGTCAGTAATCTTGAAAACCGCCATGGCTTTGATCTGCGCTTTAATCATCTTTTGGCAGAAGACGGGCGCTTTGAAACCGCTATCCTCTTTGTATTTGAGTTTGATGGTTTGAAAGAATATAACCATCAATACGGTTATCAACAGGGTGATGCCTTGCTGGCAGACGTGGCAACCGTCGTGCGCGAAGTGGTCAGCAAGTATGGCAATATCATAGGACGCATCGGTGGCACCTCGATTGCGGCAGTCTGCGTCGATATTGATGACAAGGCAATCACTGTGTTGATTGACGCCCTGCAATACCGCCTGAACCAGGTATTGTTGCGTGCTTCCCGGCATGTCAGCCTGGCGGCGGGCGCTGTCGTGTTTAGCCCGGCGCAAACACGTACCGATATTTTCTCACGTGCCGATCTGGCGATAGAAACCTCACGTCAGGCCGGCACCGGGCAAATTACCCTGGCCAGCCTGGAAGACAATGAAACCAATATCGCCGGCTCGCATGGCTGGCGCACCCTGATACGCAATGCCCTGGCAGAAAACCGCTGGGTTTTGTTTGCCCAGCCGGTGATGCGTCTGCAACTACGCCAATTAGTGCACCATGAAGTGTTTTCCCGTTTGATGGATGGAGAAGGAAATCTGGTACCGGCAAATAAATTTTTGCCCATGGCACTGCGCCATCAATTAATGCCGGAAATAGACCAGGCTGTGATTTCCCTGATTATTGACATGCTGCTGGCACCGAGGCCGGCATTTAAGAACCTGGCCGTGAATGTCTCTCTGCAATCCATTGAAAGTCAGGATTTTTGCGACTGGTTGCTGGCGCGTTTGAAATTTTCACCGGAGCTGGCAGGCCGTCTCTCCATAGAATTAAGCGAATTTGCCTGCGCCAAAGATCATGCTGTCACCAGAAAATTTGTGGCTTTATTGCGTGATGCCGGCATGCGTTTTGGCGTCGATCATTTTGGCCTTGATCCGCATGCTCTGAATTTTATCCGCGAAGTGCCGCCAGATTACATCAAGCTCGATGGCGGTCTGATAGCGCAAATCGCCGGCAATGAAAGCAGTCATGCGCATTTACGCGCCATCGTTAAATTCGCGCAGTCACTGGATATTCCCCTGATCGCACAAAATGTCGAGAGTGAGGCTTCACTGCAATTACTGCTGGCTGATCACATCGCCTGCGGGCAGGGTTTCTATTTTGGCGTGCCTGAAAAAATAGTGACACCGCCAGTGGAATAAGACCAGGTAGCGAACCTGGCTGGGAAACAGAAAAACGTCCTGCATCGTCACATCTTGCTACATGCGTTTTTCTTTCTCCATTTTTTCTATCAGGTCTTTCCACAGACGTACATTTGATGCGCCACCTTTTTTTGTGTTGCCGCTGGCCAGCCACAAGTCTTCATCATTGAAGCTGTATACCGGGATCAGGTCATTGCGCGCAGAGCCAGGCTGGATTTCATCGACGAGGTTATCCAATATCCACGGTTCCGCAGTTGGCGTTGGGTAGTATGCCAGCACCATATGGGTTTCCCCTATGCGGATCGCCCTGACATAAGTAATACGCAAACGCTCGACAGGTACACCCAGTTCTTTCAGGGTCATGTATTTGGCGATGGCATAGTCTTCACAATCACCACCCCATGACGCTATGAATTCGACAGGTGTGGCCCAATAATCAGCGACCCCCCAATGTTCCTGGTCACTGAAATAGGGCACATGATTGTAAAAATCATTCACTTGCCGCAAGACAGGCATTTCATATTGCGCATCGCTGGAACGTAAGATATTTTTTGGAAAATCCCTGCCTGCCTGGGCTTTGATCTTGTTCACCGCAGCTTGCATTTGCATCAGGCGGCGCGGCCCTTCGACACCAAAACGCTTTTGTACACTTTCCATCAGCCCATGCGAAAAATCCACCAGGCCGGAGATCGCCAGCGGACTAGTGAGTACGAGTAGCATCAACAGAGATACCGTGATTTTTGCTTCAAAACTTCGCATGTGCAGGCGATCCGGGCAACCGAAGATAGTGCTAAGTGTATCCGCTTCTTGCCCGGGATTTGATGCTCACCAGCATTTAAACATTGTTAAACAGCATACAATTAAACTAAACCCGAAAAGCAAGGTCAATTCAGGATCAGCCATTTGCCTTGAGAAATCAGCAGAAAAAGGAAAGCATGATGTCAAATACAAAACAAAGCTGGATAGATTTACGCAGTGATACCGTCACGCGCCCCTCTGCTGCGATGCGTGCAGCCATGCATGAAGCCGAGGTAGGTGACGATGTCTATGCCGATGACCCTAGCGTCAACCGGCTGCAAGCCTATGCCGCAGAGTTGTTTGGTTACGAGGCCGCGCTGTTTGCACCTTCTGGCACCCAGACCAATTTGCTGGCCCTGTTGAGTCATTGTGCCCGTGGTGATGAATATCTGGCGGGACAAGAAGCCCATACCTACAAATATGAAGGAGGTGGCGCGGCTGTTTTGGGCAGCATACAGCCACAGCCTTTGCCCAATCAGGCAGATGGCAGCATTGCCCTCAGTGATATTGCCGCGGCCATCAAGCCCGATGACTTCCATTTCGCCCGCAGCCGCCTGCTGGCTTTGGAAAACACCATAGGTGGCCGTGTTTTACCGGCCACGTATATACAGGCAGCCACCAGCCTCGCGCATGAACGTGGACTGGCGACTCATCTGGACGGTGCGCGTATCTGCAATGCGGCAGTCAGGTCGGGTGTCAGCCTGCAGCAGGCAGTGCTTGGTTTTGACAGTGTATCGGTCTGCTTGTCCAAGGGCCTGGGCGCGCCGGTGGGTTCTTTGCTTTGTGGGGATAGTGCCCTGATTAAACAGGCGCTGCGCTGGCGCAAGATGCTCGGTGGTGGCATGCGTCAGGCCGGCAGCCTGGCCGCAGCCGGTTTATACGCACTGGAAAATAATGTTTCCCGTTTGGCTGATGATCACGACAATGCAACCCTGCTGGCAAACGGATTAAGCCAGATAGCCTGCATACAGGTGCAAACACCGCAAACCAATATTGTTTATGCTGATTTGCCAGAAACAGCGTGCCCGGCGCTGAATGATTTCTTGTCGCAACGCGGCATCATGGCCAGGGTGACCCCACACATGCGCATGGTGACCCATCTGGATATAGGCAGGGAAGATATCAGCATGGTGGTGGCTGCTTTTACTGATTTCTTCGGAACCTGGCAAACAGTGGCAATAGCAGCAAGCAGCAAGCAATAGTTAAAAAATTATTCAGCGTTGAAAATAGGGCTATACACCACGATACGCCCTATACGTAAAGTCCTTTTGTCCTCGCTGAGTTTGACATTTTCTACACAGGGCAGGTTCGCCAGATCCTGCCCCAGATTATTTTGTGGATGGGCGACGGTGGCGACGATATTAAACAGGCTGACACACTGGCTGAGTGAAGCCTGATGCAGGTTTTCCACGCAAAAATAGGCGATATTTTGCTCCTGCGCCTGTTCACCATTTGTCGTTAAAGAAATGGAAAACGTGACGCTCTCCTGAGTTGACTGATTCAAAACAGTTTGCAACCAGCCCTTGCTGACAGCGTCATATTCAATACGGCAGGTCAGCACGTCGCCTGCGTTGACTGCCATGCGCGGGCCACCATAGCAGCCATGAAAAGGACCATCCTTGTTTTCTGTATTTACATACTGGCCGGAGATCCACCAGCCTTCTTCCAGTAGCTGATCAGGGTTGGGCGCGCAAGATGTACTTAGCGGTGCGCAATAAGTCAGTACAGGTTGCAATACCCCGCGCCCGACAGGCGAAAAGTGGGCACCACCTGGTTGCAAGCCCGGCCAGATAAAAAATACCCCACGTGGGCTGGGCACAGATGGCACCTGCATGCTGGCTTGTAATGAAATCCAGCCATTGTCCGGCGGTGCCCAGATGCCGGCGACAGCGCCTTTGGATGCCGGTTTTTCATAGACATCTGCCCCGGCTTCCATGCCGAGTACCGGCGTGCCGGAAAAAAATACCACATCACCCGCATGCAAGACCTGATGCCGGCTCAGTATCAGGAAATCTTTGACGTAAAAGAAAAAAGTAATCCTGTCATCAGCGGCAGCAAATGCCTTGGCTTCTGCCGAAGTCAGACACTGTTTGCGGCAGACTTCCAGCTCCCAGTTGGCATCTTCATGTACTGCCACACCGGGAATTTTCACCCATTGCAAACCGGCGTTTTTGACACTGAACGCCATGGGCGTTTGCGCTTCAGGTATGGCGATATTTTTTTCTTTATTCGTCACACTTCTCTCCAATTGGATACTGAGAAATTCTCAAACTATCAAGCCCTGCTGATGTATATTTATAGCTGGGCGTCGGCCCGGTATCCGGCCAATAAATCATTCTTCCTGCGCCGGTCACTGCTGACACGGCTGCTGATCGGAGTCCTGCTTTGATCCAGGCGTCTGTCGGTTTTTCTGCGGTCAAAACGTGTTTGTGTGTCGCCAAACAATTCACGCAGTTTTTCCATGTCAAACGTCTTTTCTTCTTCAGTCTGTTCATGCTGGCCGAACAGGTGTGCCTGAGGTTTCAGTAGCGGTGGCAGTCGATCCAGAAAACTGGCAAATTCTCCGGCGGCATCGGCCTTCAAAAGTGCGTCAACAGTGGGCATAGTCTGTGTGGTCTGCATGATTACTCCTGTTACGGTAGCTTGCATTTTGTTAAACCCCTTGATGATTTTCGAGAGTTTGTTGAGTGACGGCCAAACTCTTTTCTTTCTGCCCTGCCACATCCTCAATCACATGGGACAGGCTGCGGTGCCAGTCCAAAATTCAAGAGATTTTTCGCTACATCACTCTGGCTGCGCTCTTTAATTCCTGGGTGTCTGGCCGGTGTGGCCGCAGTGGTGGGTTTGTTTTGCGAACGTGTTACTTTCTCTTCCGCCTGCTCCAGCCCCACCGTGGTTGACCAGGGCTTGTCTTTTGACACCCAGGTACTGGCCCACAGGACGTAAGGCATTTCCAGTATCGATGGCTGTGCTTCACATTGCACCTGCATGCGTATCCTTGTCGACGTATGCAGTGCCGCTGCCCAGGCAACTTGCGGGTAGGCGGCGTTGACCACATTGTTGACCGCCCCGGCCCTTGACCCTATGGTCAGTCGTGCATGGCGCTGGAATCTCGATATCTGTTCCACACTTTTTTGTATCAGCACACTGCGGGTTTCATGATAAAAAATATCGTCGGTCAGCAAGCGCATGGCAATCTTGCGTGCTACCCTGGCCTTCAAGGCCATCTTGCTCAACATCATGAACAAGAGCAGATTCGATACCCCCAGTAACATTTCAGATGACAGCATTTTCTTTCTCCCCCAAACGGCAAACACGTCAGCGCCTGCATCGTAATGCGATAATTGCAAGTGTCGTGCCAGCCTCTGCCTACTGGGAGAGCGGCTATTTTTGAATGCAGGTTGACACGTAAAGCACAGAAACTTACATTAGGCTTTACACATGACTTACACAGATGGCGCAGAACAAAGAATGAATGATATTGACTACACGCTGACTTCCCCCTTGTCCAGACTGGCTGACAACACCGCTGCCTTGCTGGGCCTGACTATCGTCTGGCATCCTGACAGTCAGCGCATTGGCGAGCAGTTCATTGCCAGTAATCCTTCTGGCCTGGTTGAAATCAGCCGTTTCCTGCCCTTGTTCCGGCATCCAGCCAAAGAAGGCCTGGCGCTGGGCTATGGTGGTATTTCACGTGAGGCCGTGCGCATCGCGCGCGACAGTGTCGATGGCGTCCTTATTACGCCGCCAGCCAGTCGCATGGTGGTAGAGGTGAATGGTGCAGAAATCACAGAGCCCGTGTATTTAAGCCGTGAACAGCTTGAAGACGGCGTCATCCTCGGTCTGGGTCGAGCAGTGCTGATCTGCCTGCACTGGATGCGTTGCCTGCCCAAACATAATCCAGCCATGGGTTTCATTGGCGTTGGCAGTGCCGCCATCCTTGCCCGCGACCAGATACGCCAGGTTGCTGGTACAGAATTGCCTGTGCTGCTGCTGGGCGAAACCGGTACCGGCAAAGAAATCGCCGCACGTGCCATTCATGCCTTCAGCAAACGTGCTGATGCGGCACTGGTGACCGTCAACATGGCTGCCCTCAACGAAGCCCTGGCCGCGGCAGACTTGTTTGGCGCAGCCAAAGGAGCCTATACAGGCGCACAAAACGCCCGCAAAGGTTTGTTTGGCGAAGCCGAAGGGGCGACACTTTTTCTCGATGAAATAGGCAACACGCCAGCCAGCATACAACCCATGTTGCTGCGCGTGCTGGAAAGCGGCGATTACCGCCCGCTGGGTGCGCAGCAAGACCAGAAATCCAGCGCCCGCCTGATCGCCGCCACCGATCAGGACCTCTACAGCGAGGGCTTCAACCAGGCGCTGCTGCGTCGTCTGGAGAGTTTCATCATCCACCTGCCGCCATTACGTAGCCGCCGCGAAGATATGGGTGTATTGCTGCTGCATCTGCTGGAAGCCAGCAAGCTGCAAAATGACATAGGCAATAATTTGCCCGTGGCTCTGGTCAGCGAATTTGCCAACTATGACTGGCCCGGCAATATCCGCCAACTCGCGCATGTCTTGCGGCGTGCACTGCTGGCCTTGCAACTGGGCGAGGTTCCGCGCCTGGCCACGTTGGCAAAAACCAGCCAGAACCGATCTGCGTCAGTCAATGAAAATTCCACCATCAGCGGCGACAGCAAGCCACCCATGCCAGCACCACCGCGCAAGAAGCTGACCGAATTAAGTGAAGACGATGTCGTGCGCGCCATGGAAAACAATGACTGGTACATACAGGGCGCCGCGCAAGAGCTGGGTATCTCACGCCCTTCCATGTACAAACTGCTCGACAGCCACAGCCAGATACGCCGTGCCGAACAGATAACGATGGAAGAAATTCGCCAGACACTGGAAACCAGCGCTGGCGATGTAGAGGCATGTGCTGCTTTGTTAAAAACGCCGAGTGAGGCACTGCGGCGGTATTTGAAGGTGATGGGGGTTTAAGACATTATTCGGATTCAACAATTGCCTGGTATTGTGATCATTTATTGATCAACCACCAGTTTGCACATCTATTTCAGGGTCTGGCAAGTAGAAAAATTCAGAACTTACTACATTACCAGTAGAGTCCGTGAAGTCCGCTGTAAATGAGATTGTGAATCCCCAGAAACCTAAACTGTCTTCACTCATTGTCATTGTTACGCCGTCAACTGGACATGCCGTTTTAGCAGTACCAACTGCCGCTTTACCGTTATCGAATATACCCTTGCATATAGCTATGAAGGCACTTGCGGTTACTGTTGCGCTATTTGATGGATCGGTAGCAGTACCTTTGAAACTAAAGGTCACAGTATCGCCAACATTGAGAACGCGTTTATTATTTATAGGACTTCTTGGCGGTTCTGGATTAAATTTTCCTGTTGCTGAAACAGTAGCCCTACTTTGTGGATCGCCTTGGCTAAAAAATGTTGTGAATGTATAGTTGACTGGATCACTCATATTCAAGTTCTCAATGGGTTAAACTAAATAAGTATGAATACTCATGATATTCATACCTTCCGCTTCAGTAATCAAAGACATTAGATTAAAGAAATTTCTTACTCCATGAACCGATCAGCAAAAACTGTACCAACTTCAACTATTGCTTTTTCGAATATCGTGCGTCTCGTCTCAAATTGAGCAAGTCGGGTTCAGATTCTATGGATTTGATCGAATAACCATACTCGATTGCTTTGTTAATTTCAGCAAGTGCTTCATTTCGTTTGCCGAGAAGTTCATACGCTAAGCCTGCGCGAAAATGAGCACTTGCGTCTTTAGGACTTATGTTAAGAGAACGTTGTATATATTCCTCTGCTTGGGCTTTGTCACCAACCCTTGCAGAAAATAAACCAAACCTTGAAATAAGCTTTAAATCATTTGGTGTAATTTTTATCTTGGGAATCATTAGATTAAGTGCTTTTTCATATGCCTTTTTTGCATCATTTGCTCTTCCAGGTATCCACAATAAACTATCACCGAGATTAGCCCAGCCCAAATAGTTTGCAGGATTACCTTTATTTGGACTAACAGCATTTTCAAATGCTTCTGATGCTCCAACATAGTCCCCCTTTTTAAAGAGAGAAAATCCGACACTTCCATAAAGTTCTGCACTTGGGCGAATTAGTAAGCCTTGCTGTAGTATTTGCAAACCCTCTTCATCTCGATTTTGCCTTACTAAAGCGTTGTTTAAGTTCGCGTAAGCAAATATTGCGTCAGGTTGTATTTTGATACTTAGCCTGAAAAATTTTTCTGCTTCGGCGTATTTCCCTTGCTCAAGGTATACGGCGCCTAGCTCTTCAGCAAACATTCGTTCTTGTGGAAATTTTTCAAGGCCACTATTTGCAAATTTGATTGCATCTTCAAATCTTCCTAGCTTTCGAAGAATGCTGACTCGACCATAAGAAGCAAAGATATTGTCAGGGTCAAAAACCAGCGCTTTTTCGAATTCTGACAACGCTAACGCATATTTACCTTGATATATATTTACTCGAGCGAACGCAATATGACTGAGTGCCAACTTATCATCTAGCTTTAATGCTTGTTGGGCACCTGCGTCAGCTTTTTGCAATAGAACTTCATCTTGCCTGTCACTGTTATACCGGAAAGTGTATATGATCGATAAGCCAGCAACTGCGCCTGCATGTTCAGGATTTCGCTTCAATATCGTATCAAAATTTGCTTCCGCCACATCGAGACTGCCCGGTCTGTCAAATTGCTTTAACGCCTCCAGCCCCTGCTTCATCGTCAATGCTTCCGAAAACGGCTTCAACGACATCTTGTCCATCTCAAGATAAGGCGCCGCCTGCCAGGCTGCATAGCCCAGGGCGACGATGAGGGCGCTGATCAAGGCGGCGCGTTTTGGGGTGCTTAAGCCTTTCCAGCCTGCGCTCGTGCTTGTTTTGCTATCGCTGCCACCTGTTAAAACTGCCTGCGCATTGACCAGCCCACGCAACTGGTCAAGCACCTGCTGCATGCTGCTCAGGCGTTTCTCGGTTTGTCTGGCTGTCATTGCCAGCACCAGTCTGATCAGTTCAGGCTTGCAGCCTTGCGGGAATTCCCAGGTATCTGAATTTGACTGCATCAGTGCAGCGGCCAGGGCCAAGCCGCTGGCGCTGGCAAAGGGGCGGTTGCCGCTGAGGGTTTCGTAGAAAATGACGCCAAGGGCGTAGATGTCGCTTTGCGCATTTGCGGCGGCACCCAGCATGCGTTCGGGTGCCATGTAGGCGATGGTGCCTTGCGGATCCAGCTGGCTGACCGAGGTCGTGGCCTGCACATCGGTTTGTGATGCGAGCCCGAAATCAAGGATGCGCACTTTGCCGTTCGGTTCCACCATCAGGTTCGATGGTTTCAGGTCGCCGTGGATCAGGCCGGACGCATGCGCTTCCTGCATGGCTTCTGCCACCTGGCTGATGATGTTGATGGCCTGCTGCTCTGGCAGTGCTTTGCCGTTCAGTAATTGTTTCAGTGTCTGGCCGGGCACCAGTTCCATGACAATGGACTGGGTATCGTCTTCTTCTTCAATGGCAAATATCTTGACGAAGGCAGGGTGTTTTAAAGAGGCTGCCAGGCGTGCTTCTTTCAGCAGGCTGGCTGGTTGTGCCATGCCTTCCAGGTGTTTCAGCTGTTTGATGGCGACCGGACGGCAGAGCTTGGTGTCCCAGGCTTCATGGACCTGGCCAAAGCCACCTTCGCCCAGGCGCTGTTTTAATTCGTAATGCCTGAGGCTGATGCCGTCATCGTCAGCACCTTTCACTGCGCTACTGCTATCCAGATCAATATTTTGCATTGGCTTCTTGCGTGGTCATTATTTTTGTTGCGCATACCTATCTGCGAAACTGGCTACGCAAACAACAGGCAAATAGCGGCATAAGTTGTACCTCGTTGCATCTCGTTACAATATGTAACGGCGTTACTATAACGAACTTTATTACAAAGCTGTGTATTCATAGTGACAAGTAAAGATATTTTATATGTAAATGACATATTGATTGATGGCAATTTACACGTAAAACCAGATATTGATGTTTTTGCACGCTGGTGCGGTGCTGACAAGGGAGTTGTGGCGAATCTTAATCCGCTTTGACGATGCGAACTTGCCCTTTTAGCATGCCAATCAGCTCAATTTCAAAACTGGTAGCGGTTTTCTGATTGATGTTGATGGCCATTGTGGCTGCTTCGGTATAGCTGACTTGCCGGATGGTGGCAGCAAACTTGTCGCACAGGCGTCGCACCTGGGATTCATCGGCATAGGCGCAGACGATATCCCATTCATGAAAAAATTGGACTTCTGCCAGGCTGGCGTTTTTAAATGCGTCCGAGATGGCCTGTCCATAGGCGCGGGTCAGGCCACCGGCACCGAGTTTGATGCCACCCCAGTAACGTACGACGACGGCCAGTACATTGGTCACGTCTTTATGCACCAAGACGTTGTACATGGGTTTGGCGGCCGTGCCGGAAGGCTCGCCATCATCATCCAGGCCAGAATCCCCCGCGCACACCAGCGCCCAGCAGACATGCACAGCATCCGGGTGCTGTGCACGGATGAGGGCCAGTTGCTGGCGCGCCTCGGCACGGCTGTTGAGCGGATACAATTGCCCCAGAAAACGGCTTTTCTTGATTTCGATGTCGGCAAAAGCCGGTGCTGCAAGCTGGTACATGAACGGGGTGGCAAACGCAAAGACGCTATTTTGCTGATTTATGCCTGTCAGGTATACCTAAACCGGTGGGGTCGTGGTCACTCTCTTGCGTGACGGTATTCAGTACAAAGGTCTTTCCCGGTGATATCGGCGACCACGACGCCCTCTTGCCCTTCAGCGACACGCAGCCTGACCTGGCCATCGGGGCTGAACAGGCAAGTGCAGCCGTGGGCTATCTGTTCACCATGCTGGCCGACTACGTCGGCCGAGATCACCCAGCAGCCAGTGTCGATGGCGCGTTGTTGCAGGTTTTCCAGGCTTTTCTGGCGCCATTTGTCAGCCGTTGCTGGTAACAGCATATTATTGAGCGGATAACATAGCAGGGACGCACCCTGCTCGCCAAGCCTGCGGGCCGGGGCGGCGAAATTGGCATCGTTGCAGATATTGATGCCAAACCGCCAGTTCCGTACTTCAAATACAGGAAAATCCAGGCCCGCTGTGAACGCCGCTTCGTTAGGATGACTTTTGGAATAAACGCCCAATATTTCTCCCTGCCGTATGACCGCCACGCTGTTGTACAACAGCTCGCTACGCCGTTCAACCAGCCCTAGCAGGCAAGTGACCCGTGTAGTTGCCAGCGCGGACAATAATTGCATCATGCAGGCGTCATCAAGGGATATGGCACGCCTTGCCAATGTCTTTGAATCTGAGGAATAGCCTTGCAGATAACATTCGGGGAATACGGCAACATCAACACCGTGCTCATCGCACCAGCGCAGGTCATGTGCCAGTCTTGCCAGGGTGGCAGGTAGCTTATCAAATAGTGGTTTGCGCTGGAATGCGGCAATGCGCAGTGTAGCGTGTGAATCCAATGGCATGACTGGCATGAGGGAATCTTTTTAACCAGCCTGCCAGCGATAGCAGGGCAGCTTACTGGATGACAAAATTTTCAAAGAACACATCGGTGACGCCATCATGTTCTTTCAATTCCAGCGTCTTGTTGACACCTTCCTTGATTTCTTCCATCAGCTTGTGCTTGCCTTCCAGGCTCTGCAATTGTTCGCCATCCTTGCTGCTTAACAAAACGATCAATACATGCCTGAGCTTGGGCATGAACATTTTGATCCTGTCACTGACTTCTGCGTTGGCAATTTGCAATGCCATGCTCAATTGCAGATAGCGTTCCGTAGAAGACAGGTTAACGGTGAAGGCCTCCAGTTTGGCAGTAGACCCACCACCTGCACCGCCTTCCTTACCGCCAGAATTGGCCAGTGCCACGCCGGAAGACAAGCTGAGCGCGAGGCAAAGCAGGAAAGGGGATAAATGCTTTTTCAGTATCATGTTTATCTTCCGCTAATATTTGCTCAAGAAAATGCCTGTTTTTCAGAAGCTTACCGCATCGCAACAAAACATACTGTTAAACAACTTGAAGCCGGTACATGGCTAAGTATAGGCGCTATATGCTGATGTTTTTTGCAATAAACCTGTTTTTGATATCGACCTTGAGAGCTGCTCATGGTCGAAGCTCAACAACAGGCTTATGCAAATTACATACCCGGGTTTTGGCCTTGGTTGAAACTTATACAGTCAGAGGCTTGTAACGGATGCGTTTTGGCTTGGCACCTTCTTCACCCAGACGTTTCTTCTTGTCGGCTTCATATTCCTGATAGTTGCCATCAAAGAAGCTGACTTGTGAATTGCCTTCAAACGCCAGGATATGCGTGGCGATACGGTCGAGGAACCAGCGGTCATGGGAAATTACCATGACGCTGCCGGCAAATTCCAGCAAGGCATCTTCCAGCGCACGCAGGGTTTCCACGTCCAGATCATTGGACGGTTCATCCAGCAGCAAGACATTGCCGCCTTGCAGCAAGGTTTTCGCCAGATGCAGACGGCCACGCTCACCGCCAGACAAGTTGCCCACGATTTTTTGCTGGTCACCACCCTTGAAGTTGAAGCGGCCAAGGTAGGCGCGAGAAGGCATTTCAAAACGGCCCACCGTCAAAATATCGGCACCATTGGCTACGTCTTCAAACACGGTCTTGGTATTACCCAGGTCTTCACGTGACTGGTCAACCAGCGAGATTTTTGCTGTCTGGCCCAGTACGACTTCACCACTGTCCGGTGTTTCCAGACCCTTGATCATCTTGAACAAAGTCGATTTACCGGCACCGTTAGGGCCGATGATACCGACGATAGCACCAGGAGGGATCTTGAAGCTCAGGTTATCGATCAGCAGGCGGTCACCAAAGGCTTTGCTGACGTTCTTGAATTCAATGACTTCATTACCCAGACGCTCTGCCACAGGGATGAAAATCTCCTGGGTTTCATTACGCTTCTGGTATTCATGCTCACTCATTTCATTGAAGCGTGCCAGACGTGCCTTGCTCTTGGCCTGGCGTGCTTTCGGGTTCTGACGTGACCATTCCAGTTCTTTTTGCAGCGCTTTCTGACGCGCGGATTCGGTCGCTTCTTCCTGCTTCAGGCGGGCCTGCTTCTGGTCCAGCCAGGAAGAGTAATTGCCTTTCCAGGGGATACCATGACCACGATCGAGTTCCAGTATCCATTCAGCTGCATTGTCGAGGAAGTAGCGATCATGCGTGATCGCTACCACGGTGCCAGGGAAGCGCAACAGAAATTGTTCCAGCCAGTCGACAGATTCAGCATCCAGATGGTTGGTTGGTTCATCAAGCAAGAGCATGTCCGGCTTGGACAGCAATAATTGGCACAGGGCGACACGGCGTTTTTCACCACCGGACAAGACGCCGATTTTGGCATCCCATGGTGGCAGGCGCAGCGCATCGGCAGCCATTTCCAGTTGCAGTTCTACATTGTCGCCTGCGGAGGTGGAGATGATCGCTTCCAGACGTGCCTGCTCGTTCGCGAGAGCATCGAAGTCCGCATTTTCTTCTGCATAGGCGGCATACACTTCTTCGAGTTTGGCCTTGGCTGCAAATACTTCACCCAAGGCAGATTCAACTGCCTGGCGCACGGTTTGTTCCGGGTCAAGTTGCGGTTCTTGCGGCAGGTAACCAATGTTCAGGTTAGGCATGGGCACGGCTTCGCCCTGTATATCTTTATCTATGCCTGCCATGATTTTCAACAGGGAAGATTTACCCGAACCATTCAAACCCAGTACGCCAATTTTGGCGCCAGGGAAGAAGGACAGGGAAATGTCTTTCAGGATTTGGCGTTTCGGCGGAACGATTTTGCCGACGCGATTCATGGTGTAGACGTAATTGGCCATTTTTCTCGTTTTTTAGTAGGTGATGACAATGCCTGCAAGGATACATCAAGCAGACAGACAGAGGCGTATTTTGCCAAATTTCCCGGAAATTTGTGCCTCGCACCAAATTTGATATAGCGCAAGTTGGTCCGGGGCGGGCGAAATTACACTTTCTTCATTCACCAATGATAAAGGAAAGAGAAATGAAAAAGCGCTTAATGGCTGTCGGCACACTGTCCCTGGCAGCAATGGGTTTTACTGCAACACAGGCAATGGCTGAAGAGCAAAGCCCATGGCTGGTGCGCGCCCGTGTGGTCAATATCAGTCCGGCAAACTCGTCTGATCCGGTCGCTGGTACTGGTGCCGCAGACCGTATCACCGTGAGCAGCAAAGAAATCCCGGAAGTTGATATCTCCTATTTCTTCACACCCAACTGGTCGGCTGAACTGATACTCACTTATCCGCAAAAACATGACGTCATGCTTGATGGCGCCATCATAGGCACATTCAAACACCTGCCACCAACTTTGACGGCGCAATATCATTTTGTGCCCGATGCAAAATTCAGCCCCTATGTGGGCGTGGGCGTGAACTACACGCGCATCTCGGACGTCAATCTGCTCAAGGGTGCCGGAGGTCTGGAAAACAGCAGTTTTGGCCTGGCAGTGCAGGCAGGTATCGACTTTAAACTAGACAAAAACTGGTCACTGAACCTGGATGTCAAGAAAGTACAGATAGGTAGCGATGTCACGATCAGCGGTACGAAAGTCAGCACTGTAAAAATAAATCCCTGGCTGGTTGGTGTGGGCCTTGGTTATCGCTTCTAGCAAAGTAGAAATCACATCCTGAATACCGGGATGTGTAAAAGTACAATTCCCCACGGCGCAGCCCTGCGTCATGGGGAATTTTCTTCGTACAAGCATGCTTTTCAATAACACCATATCCAGTGTGCTAATCCGCACACCTGCGTTCGCCTGCGCACGAATTGGCGTGTGAATTCTCTCATTTGATCATGTCTGTATATCGCCAAGTGGTTGATTATATTCAATATAATTGAAACCGCAGCGGCTGGCACAGACTTTGCCAATGTCAGGTAAGAATTGACTAAACAGGCTTCTTACATGGATCAGGCAATCAGTCACACCACGCTCAAATTGCGCATTCGCAAAAAGCTCTTGCTGGGTATCGCCATAGCCGGCGTTGTCACGGGCATTGCCTGGGCGCTCAACCGCCTTATCAGCCCTGGCGTCAGCCTTGGTGAAATCAGGGTATCTGAAGTGCGCATGGGCGCAGTCGACAATACCATCAACGCGGCTGGTGTCGTGGTGCCTGTGCATGAAGAACAGCTGTCGAGCCCCAACCAGTCACGCATTGCCAAGATAATTGCCAAGGCCGGTCAGACGGTGAAGGCCGGTGAACTATTGATGGTGCTGGATGACCATACCATACGGCTGGCCATTGACAATTTGCGCGAACAGATTTCGCAACAGGATATCCGCATACAAGTGCTGAGCATGGAGATGGAGGCCGGATTAAAAAAAATTGCCAGTGAAGCCGAATTGCTGGAACTGGATTTGCAAAGCAACAGAGTCAAGCTGGCGCGCTATCAAAAACTCGGGCCGATAGGCATCACCTCGGCAGTGGATTTGCAGGCGGCAGAACTGGCGGTCAAACGCAATGAAGTGCAATTGCGCCAGCACCATGAAATGCTCAGTGATACGCGCCGTACAACAGTCAGTAATATCGAAGCTGCCCGCCTGCAAAAATCCATTTTCCAGAAACAGATGGAATTGCAGCAAAGACTGCTGGAGCAAACCCAGGTCAAAGCCCCGTTCGATGGTTTGCTGACCTGGATGCTGGCAGAAGAAGGTGCCAGCCTGAATACCGGGCAACTGATTGCCAAAGTGTCAGAGTTGAGCAACTTCAAGGTAGAGGCCACTGCGTCGGATTTTTATGCACGTTACCTCAGTGCCGGACAAAAAGTGCACGTCGAATACAGCGGGCAAATCTTGAATGGCGAGGTACAGACCATCTTGCCTGAAATTCAAAATGGCACCGTGAAACTGATCGTCACGCTCGAGCAGCCAAATAACCCGGTTTTAAGACATCGCTTGAGAGTCGATGCAAATATCATTACCGAACAAAAAAGCCATAGTTTGATCGTAGAGACCGGCCCAGCCATCAATGGCCGTGGCAAGCAGGATGTGTATGTACTGGAATCAGGCCGGGCAGTCAAAAAAAATCTCGATATCGGTCTGGGTGATGGCAAAGTGGTCGAAATTTTGCAGGGCGCCAAAGCAGGTGACAAACTGGTGATTTCGGATATCAGCCAATTCAAACACCTGGATAGTTTCCGGGTAACGCAATAGACATATAGATGCAGCAGTAAAAGAAAACAAAAGCGAATTTCTGGATTCATTGGGCGAAGTCAATCAACAGGATATCTGTGCAAAGGAAGCAGTGATGATCAAATTAGAAAATGTCAGCAAGACTTACCAGACCGATAAAGTCGAAACCCTGGCTTTAAAAAATATCAACCTGCATGTCAAAAAAGGGGAATTTGTTTCCATCATGGGCCCCAGCGGTTGCGGCAAAAGTACCTTGCTGAATTTGATAGGCCTGCTTGACCGGCCAGGTACAGGGAAGATCGCCGTCGAAGGTGAAGAACTGAAAAACTGGCGCGATAAAGAAGTTGCCAAACTGCGCAACCGTACTTTTGGCTTCATCTTCCAAAGCTTCCATCTGATCAATGATTTGCGTGTGATTGATAATGTGGAACTGCCCCTGCTCTATCGTTCATGCAGCGGTAAGGAACGTCGCCGCCTGGCAGAAGAAGCATTGGCCAAAGTGGGGCTCAGCGCCCGTATGGAACATTATCCCAATCAGTTATCCGGTGGGCAGCAGCAGAGGGTGGCAATTGCACGCGCCATGGTAGGCCGGCCCCATATTTTGCTGGCGGATGAACCTACCGGTAATCTTGACAGCCAGATGGGTGCCGAAGTCATGGATATCCTGCTCAAGCTAAGCCAGGAGGGCACCACAGTTGTCATGGTTACCCACGATGAGCGGCAAGCCAAACAAAGTGGCCGCATCGTGCGCGTATTTGACGGCCAACTGGTTGCCTAGGAATTGCCATGTTAAAAAATTATTTCCTGGTCGCTTGCAAGGTTTATATGCGGCGCAAGTTATTCACCGCCATTAACCTGCTCTGCATTATTCTCACTCTCGTCGTATTGCTGACAGTCGCAGCGATGTTGCAGACCATGTTTTATCCCACAGGCGTGGAGGGCCGGAGTGATCATTTTTTACAGGTCACCACCATTGCACAAACCTCAAAGAAAAGTTCCACTAGCAGCCCGCTGGGCTATAAAGTCATTGAACAATATTTGCGGAAAATGAAGACAGTGGACAAAGTCGCTGCCGTCAGCGGTGGGAAAACGGTCTCCATTTACCAGTCAGACCGCGTGACCGAAGTGATCATGCGTCGCACTGATGCAGAATATTGGCAGATACTCGATTTCAAGGTGCTGGCAGGTCGCGTACCCAGTGAAGATGATGTCAAACAGGGGCGTTTTGTTGCCGTCCTGAATGAATCAACCGCAAAAAAGATATTTTCTGACGGTAAAGCCCTGGGGCAAAAGATCAATGCAGGTGGACAGCAGTTTGAAGTGATAGGTATCGTGGAAGATGTCTTGCATCTCAACGCCTTTGCAGATATCTGGGTACCTGTCACGACATTTCCTACCAGCCAGTATCGTGATGAATATCACGGTGAATTCTTTGCCCTGCTGCTGGCAAAAAGCCCTGCGGATTTACCTTTGATCAAGGATGAAATCCAGCAGATTGCGAAATTGGTCAATGCTGATGACCCTGCTCATTGGGAGCATACCTACCTGTGGGCAGACAGCAAGCTCGACTTTGTCGCGAGGAATATCCTCGACAACAGGGAGGTGGCAGATTCAGGGGCCACTCAATTGCTGCTCGGCATCGCCAGCCTGATGGTGGCGTTCATGCTGTTGCCTGCACTCAATCTGGTCAATCTCAATTCTGGCCGGATCATGGAGCGCGCCACTGAAATTGGTGTGCGCAAAGCCTTTGGTGCATCTGGCACTGAACTGGCCGGGCAATTCATCATGGAAAATATCCTGCTATGCGTTTTCGGTGGCGTACTCGGCATTTTCTTTACCAAGCTGACGCTGATATGGCTAAGCAGTTCCGGCATCGTGCCCTATATGAAAGTCGATTTGAGTGCAGTCGTTTTCTGCTATGCGCTGGTGATCTCTGTCGTGTTTGGTCTTTTGTCAGGTGTCATACCTGCATGGAAAATGTCGCGCCTTGATCCTGTGCTTGCCCTGAAAGGAGGTGCATAATGTTTTTCCATCTTTTGAAACCTATCTGGAAACGTAAATTCAAGAACAGCATGCTGAGCCTGGAAATCTTGCTGGCCTTCTTTGTCGTCTTTGGTCTGGCCTTGATGAGTGTCAGGTATTTCCAGCTCTATCATCAACCCCTGGGTTTTTCCTACAACAATGTCTGGTCGGTCAAACTGGAAATGAGTAATAGCGGCATGTTGAAAAACGATCCGGTGTTTTTTGAAAACCTGAAACGCAGTTTGCTTGCCATGCCAGAAGTGGAGCAGATCAGCATGGTCAATCATTCGCCGTATAGTAATTCGACCTGGCGCACCGACGTGTATTTACCCGACACCCAAATCAGTTATCACACGGACTTGATGTCCATGAGCGATACGTCGTTTCAGGTGCTCGATATGCATATAGAGGAAGGACGCTGGTTTTCTGAAGCCGATGAAGGAGCGGCCATGAACCCTATCGTCATCAACTGGCAACTGGCAAACAAGATGTTTCCGGGGCAGAGTGCCGTCGGCAAACTGCTCGCCAACAACAAGCCAGATTCGAAAGATTTGCAATTGATGCGTGTGACCGGGGTGTTTGCTGATTTTCGTAATAAGGGCGAATTCATGACGCCCACGCCCTTCGCCATTACCCGTTTTTCACCCAAATCCAGCACGGATATGTGGCAGGTATTGCTGTTGAAAGTGAGACCAGGCACACTGCGTGCATTTGAAGCCAGACTCAGTCAGCAGTTAAAAATGATACGCAACGATATCGGTTACCAGATATCCCCCATGACTGATATGCGGAAATCAAAACTGACAGAAGATACCATTCCCCTCATGATACTGGCTGTCATCGCCTGTTTTCTTTTGGTGATGGTGGCATTTGGCTTATTTGGTGTGCTCTGGCAAAAGACCACGCAGCGCATCCCGGAAATTGGCTTGCGCCGTGCGGTGGGCGCAAACAGTGGTGACATCTACCGGCAAATTATTACAGAGCAATTATTGTTAAGTTCTATCGCTATGCTGGCGGGTTTGGTATTCTTGATACAGTTACCGATTACGGGCGTATTGGGTGAAGCCGTCAACTGGACAGTATTTGTGATTGCCATCCTGATTTCCATGGCAGTCATCTACGGGATTTCGATTCTGTGTTCACTCTACCCGGCCTGGCGTGCCAGCCGCCTGAGCCCGACCGAAGCTTTGCACTATGAATAAGAAAATATTGTGATAAAAACCTTCTACACTGAAGCGCTTACTGCATGACAGAAGCCAGATCATTACCACGCATCCTCATCATTGATGATGATGCTTCAGTGCAGGTGTCGCTGGCATTATTGCTCAAGCAATCTGGCTATACGGCACTGAGTTGTGACGAGCCGCAACAGGCCATGCAGATCCTGGCGACACAAGGCATAGACCTGGTTTTGCAGGATATGAATTTTTCCTTGCAGACCAGCGGTGAAGAAGGTTTGAACTTGTTGACGGAAATAAAGAAGTTGTACCCCGGCCTGCCAGTTTTATTAATGACAGCCTGGGGATCAATTGCGCTGGCGGTGCGTGGTGTCAAACTGGGTGCTGCCGATTTCTTCACCAAGCCCTGGAATAATACCCAACTGGTGCAACTGATAGGCAGCACCCTGGCTTACAGTCCCGGCGCCAGTGCCAGCAAGCCAGATCGCAGGCTGCTGGATCAGCAATTTGAATTTGCCGACATCGTCGGTGAACATCCTGAATTACTGAAGGTTCTGGCGACCATAGGCCGGGTTGCCAAAACCAATGCGGCCGTATTGATACTGGGTGAAAGCGGTACCGGCAAGGAACTGATCGCTGATGCCATTCACCGCAACAGCCCGCGTGCGGCAAGGCCTGCCATCAAGGTCAACATGGGGGCGATTACGCCATCGCTGTTTGAAAGTGAAATGTTCGGCCATGTGCGTGGTGCCTTTACCGATGCCAAGACTGATCGCAAAGGCCATTTTGCCAGCGCCAGTCAAAGCACCTTGTTTCTTGATGAAATTGGTGAACTCAATCGTAATGATCAGGTGAAATTATTACGTGTTCTGCAAAACCAGAGTTATCAACCCGTCGGTGCCAGCAAGACTGAACAGGCCGACGTGCGCATCATTTCAGCCACCAACCGCGAACTGGCTGAACTGGTGGCTGCCAATGAATTCAGGGAAGACCTGTTTTACCGTCTTAACCTGATCACCATCCGTTTGCCGGCATTGCGCGAGCGGCGCAGTGATATCCCGCTGCTGGCGCAAAGACTCATCGCTGACCTGACGCGCAGTTATGGCATGCCTGCCGTGGTACTCAGCCCTTCTGCACTGAACTGGCTGAGTTCACGTCACTGGCCAGGTAACATCCGCCAGCTCAGGCAATGCCTGGAGCGTACTTTGCTGCTGGTCGACAAGCCCCTGCTTGAGCAGAATGATTTTCTGTTTTCAGAACAGCACGAAGAAGCACAGCAGCAAGCTTCAGTCATCGACGGCCTGACGCTGGACCAGGTGGAAAAACACATGATAGAAAAAGCCATGGAACAGCATCAGGGCAATATCACGCGGGTGGCAAAGGTATTGGGCCTGAGTCGTTTTACCCTGTATCGACGGCTGGAAAAACATCAGATTGTCAATGCCGAAGCAGATGACAATGACGAGTACGCCAAATGAGTTTGCAGCGGCGCCTGATGGCATATCTGCTGATTATTCACGGCGTATTTTTTTTGCTGACACTGACTTTTTATCGTGACCAGCCGCTGATTGTCGTTGGCATAGAACTAGGTTTGATTTCCAGCCTGGCCGCAGGCATCTACCTGATTAAAAAAGCCTTGCAACCTTTTGGATTTGCCCAGCAGTTCCATGATTTGCTGCAAGACCAAAGCTATGCGGCACGCATACGCTCAAGCAGCAATACAGAATTAAACGACCTGATTCAACTCTATAACCACATGCTGGAAGCCCTTTATCAGGAACGCCTGAAACTGGGTGAGCAACGTGGTTTCCTGGAGCGTTTGCTTGAGGCCACGCCGACTGCGGTAATCGTATTTGATTTCGATGACAAAATCAGCCTGATGAATGCCAGCGCGCAGGCTTTAATGGGTTCTGATGGTTTTGAAGGCCAGCGGCTGGATGAATTAATGACACGGAAAGATAGCCACGATACCGTGGTCAATAATCCGGCACATGAACTCATTGCAGACCTGAACATATTGACGCAAGGCGATAGCAGGGTGTTCAGCGATAAAGATGGCAGGCGTTATCGTTGCCAGCGCAGCCAGTTTATTGACCGGGGGTTCAAGCGCGATTTTGTGCTGATAGACGAAATTACCGAAGAGCTGGCCAGTTCGGAAAAGGCGACTTATGAAAAGCTGGTACGCGTACTCGCGCATGAAGTCAATAACACCGTCGCTGCCACCAGTTCGGTGCTGGAATCCTTATTGTTTTACCGCCAGCAATTGCAGCATGAAGACAGTGAAGATTTTTCTACGGCGATTGCGGCAGTGCAAAGGCGCAATGGCAACCTGGGTGAATTCATAGAACGGTTTACCCGTATCGTCAAAATGCCTGAGGCAGAACTGCAAGCGTCCAGCTTGCCTGACATTCTTGATGATATGTTGCATCTGTATCGCCAGCAATGCAATGAGCTGGGCATAGAATTGAGTTTGACGCAGAGCAACCCCATTCCCTTGCAAATGCTGGACAGGCATTTATTTGAGCAAGTCTTGCTCAACATTATCAAGAATGCGATCGAGGCGGTCGAGGCTGCCCAGAAGAACGCTACTCATGTACCCGCCTTTGTGCATATCACTTTGACGCAAGATGAAGAGAAGCAAGCCATTAAATTGGCGATAACTGATTCTGCAAAGCAACTGGGTGACATACCGAATGGGCAGTTATTCACACCATTTTTTTCTACCAAGAAAGGTGGACAGGGTATTGGCCTGATGTTTGTACGTGAGGTACTGAACAGGCATGGCTTCCCACACAGGCTGGCCGTCAATGCTGAGGGGGAAACCGAGTTTTCAATCTGGCTGAAGCAATCGGCCTGATATCAGCATGGCAAGTGAAAGCCTCCTGAGTTTGCGCTCAACGTGAAAAGTGGTTTCGTCCTATAATCGAGCTCCTATTTTTGCCACCCTGATTGGAGATACCCCATGTCAATTTCTATGTATGCTGCTTCGGTACCTGTACTAAACCAAATGCTTGATAGCATGAGTGACGTGCTGAGCAAGGCAGAAGCCCATGCCACGGCAAAGAATATTGCACCGGAAGCCTATTTGCAGGCACGCCTGTTCCCGGATATGTTCCCATTGGTACGTCAGGTACAGATAGGTGCAGATTTCGCCAAAGGGATTGCCGGTCGCCTGGCTCAGGTGGATTTGCCTTCTTATGAAGACAATGAGCAGACTTTTGCTGAATTGCAGGCACGTATCGCCAAGACCAAGGCATTCATCGCCACACTTGATGCTGCAAAATTTGAAGGCAGCGAAGGCCGTGACGTGGTATTGCGCCCGGGCACACCGAAAGAAAAAACTTTCAGCGGTACGGCGTATTTGTTTTCCTATGGTTTGCCACAATTCTTTTTCCATGTGACCACTACTTACGCCATCCTGCGCCATAACGGCGTTGATCTGGGTAAAAAAGATTTCATGGGCGCGATTTAAGCCAACGCCAGCACACGCAAACGCACCATGTATATGATGATGAGGTGAGCGCCGCTTGTATGTCGACAGGTGTTCAGGATAAAAGCCGGAACAGTAATGACTGTCCCGGCTTTTTTATTTCATGCAGTCATAGCCAGCATTTGCGAAGATTTCAGGCGCAGATTAAATACCAGCAGGGCCGTAGAGGTGAGAACGCCTATGCCGCCAAACAGTGACCACATCAGCATGGGCTGGTGCATTTCTCGCGCCAGCACGGTATAAGACCAGCCCGACAGCAAACCGGCAAACAGATTACCCAAAGCCATGGAAACGAAATAATAGCCCATGAACATGGCAGTCTTTCGCTGTGGCGCAATGGCAGCGACATATTCCTGGCTTTTGGGTGAGGCGATCATCTCGCCAAGGGCAAAGACGAACACCGCCATGGTCACGCCAAGTCCACCGAACAGCAAAGCGTGTGAAAAACCTGCCATCCACAAACCCGCACTGAGTACCAGCGTACCGGCGACCAGTACCGGCAAGGCTTGCCAGCGTTGCAGATAGGTGCTGATGGCAATCTGCAACAGGACGACTGCGCCGAAATCCAGGTTGACGATATATTCAGGGTTCACTTGCCGGTATGACTTTGCCCAGCTTTGTGCCAGCTGGCTGGCGCTGACCTGGCCTTCCTGTAGCGCGTGCAGGCCCGCCTGCATGGTTTCCATCGGGGGCATGACTTTATAGTTGACCAGTTCCAGTCGTATGTTTTCCAGCATTGGCATGTCTGCATGCGTGCCCAGTTTTGTGGCCAGCTTTGGCAGTATGGTGCTGAGTTGCTCCGTGTTGACCGCGGCCAGAAAATTGAGCAGGGAAGGACTATGGTCGGCAATCAGTGTGACCAGGTCACTGGTGTCGACAAAATCACGGATATATAAAGGGAGGGTAATGAATAGTTGATTATAGATAGTCCAGAAGCCTGTCATGATCAGCAGGTAGATGACAAAACGGGTATTGCCCAGACGTATGCCCTGGCGATACCAGACAGTCTGGTCTGGTGAACTGAGCAGGGTACTCCACAACAGATTGAGTCCTGTCCAGCACAGCAGGATGAGAAAATAACTCTTGTAGCTGATGCCTCCCTTTGCTGCAATCATGACGCCAAGGATGGCCGGTATGACCAGCAAGGCCAGGCGACCATTACCCAGTACTTCCTGGGTTTCCAGCAATACCTGTTTCAGGCCACGGCTATCGGCGATGCCGTCGTGATGCTCACCATCCTTGTATAAAAAGATGGCGGGTAAAAAATTCAGCAAGATCCAGAATGAAGACATCATGAACACGGTATCCCAACTGACAGCGCGCACATAGCCTGCCACCAGCGGCCCCAGAAAACCACCGACATTGACCATCGTATAAAACACACCAAAACCCAGACCGCGGTTACTGTCATCAGTGGTACGCCCTATGGTGCCGACTACGACCGGTTTGAAGCAGGCCGCACCCACGGCAACTGCCAGAAACACGGCAAAAAAACTCCAGAATCCATGCACTTGCCCAAGCAAGAAATACGAAGGACACATGATGGAAAACGCAATCAAAAACATGCGACGGTAACCGTAGCGGTCAGCCAGCGCACCGGTGATGACAGGTAGCAGATAGAGCAGAAAAGGGATCATGCCTTGCAAAAAGCCCCTTTCCTGATCATTCAGGCCCAGGCCGCCCTGTGTGACCGGGCTGGTCATGTACAGGGATGACAAAGTGAAAAAGCCATACCAGGCAAGCCGTTCGAAAATTTCCATGGTATTGGCGACATAAAAATTCGCATGGAAAGCGCTACGTTTGCGGGCTGCTGTAGTCATGATGGTAGATGGTGTTGAAAAAGACGATGGTCAGAATGGCAGTTCACACATCTTGGGGGCATGGCTCAGGAAGGTGAATGCTGCCTCGGTGATAAGGACATCATCTTCGAGCCGGATACCGCCGTAACCGGGAATGTAAATGCCAGGTTCTATCGTGACGATATAATTGGCCTGCAAGATGTCTTTACAATGCGGGCTGATGAATGGTTGTTCATGTAATTGGATGCCCAGACCGTGACCCAGGCCATTGCTGGCAAAATCAGCAAATTCGGAATCCTGCAATACTGTGTTGGCAGCAGCACTGGCCGCAATAGCTGGCAAGCCGGCGTGCAGGCTGCTCAATGCCGCCTGCTGGGCACGGTCCACGGTATCGAACATGCTTCTTTGCTGTGTACTGGCCCGGCCTGCGACATAGCTACGCGTCATGTCGGAACGATAGCCATTGATGACTGCTCCGAAGTCGATCACGATCAGATCACCGCTGCACAAGCGCACCGTTGACGGTATGCAATGTGGCAAAGCTGAACGCGCACCAAAGCCAACAATGCTGGGGAAGGACACACCTTCTGATCCCAGTTTTTGCATGCGGTAATCCAGTTCAATAGCGATATCACGTTCACTGACACCAGCTTGCAGCAAGGGTAGGGTTTGGCTCAGGGCATGGTCAGCAATCGCCGCTGCCTGGCTGATCTGCTCGATTTCCCAGCGATCTTTTATTTTTCTCTGGTCTTCAATGATGCCTGTGCTGGAAACGCAGCGGCAGGAAGAAATATCTTCTGCCACGCTCAGCCAGTTATGCAGGTTGATATGCCCGGCTTCAAACATCGCATGCTGAATGGCCTGGTGTTTTAAAATCTTGTCTATCGCCTGACCCAGGCTTTGTTTGTCGCGATCACGGCAAACCACTTCGCAATTCACGCATTCTTCCTGTGCATGTTCAAGAAAACGATAGTCGGTAATCAAAAACAATTGATCATCAGTGACAATGCCACAGGCTGCCTCGCCTGAATAATTGCTCAGATAGCGCAGATTATCCAGAGAAAAAATCAACAGGGCCTCTTGCCCGGCAAGCTTCAGTGTTTGACGCAACAGTGCCAGTCTTTGTTCAAATCGTGGTTTCATCGGAAGATAAATCCTTCTTTCAAAGGATCTTCTGGATCGATGTAAAAAGTACTGCGGCCCGTGATGTGGGCATTGCCTTCCACACGCGGGATGATGGCCGTATGAAATCCATAACTTTGAGGATGGTAAGCTGTGACCTTGAACTGGCTGCCCAGTATGCTTTCGATGATGATGCTTTCACCTATGCGCAGTAAACCACGTGCATGCAGGATGGCTGCCTGCCCGGAAACACCGCTGCCAGTGGGGCTGCGGTCAAGCTCACCGTCTGCGAATATGCAGACATTTCTGCTATGCACGCCAGGTGTGGCAGTGGCAGATGAAAAAATCGTGCCATATAAGAACCCTAGTTCGTCGTCGTAAGGGTGATGAATTGGCAGGCTGGCTTGCACCGCCGCCTTGATAAGGCGCCCCATGGCGATGATCTGTTTGTGGTTGGCGGCGTCGAGTGACAAGCCTATGCTGGCTGCTTCGACATAGGCATAGTAGGCACCGCCGTAAGCCAGAGTAACAGTAACGGTACCTATCTGTGGTACCACCACCCGGACATCCATGGCAACTACAAAGGACGCCACATTGTCAAAATAAGTGCGGGTAACTTTGCCTTCAGCCATTTCTGCATAGGCGGTGATTTGTCCGGCAGGGACATCGATACGCAAGGTGGTGAGCGGGCCTTTGCAGGCAACCACGCCAGCTTCCAGGGCGACTTTGGTCAGTGCGATGATGGCATGACCGCACATGGTGCTATAGCCTTCATTATGTAAAAACAATGCGCCAAAATCACTGTCTTCCCTCTCTGCAGGGACGATCACACAACCATACATACCAGCATGGCCACGTGGCTCAAACATCAGTGCCTTGCGTAAATGGTCGTAGTGTTCCAGGCAGTAAGCCCGTTTTTCCAGTATGCGTTTGCCCGGCAACACAGGAAAGCCAGACGTGATGATACGCAAGGGTTCACCACCAGTATGGCAATCGAGACTGGTAATCTGGTGTCCGCGATGCGGTGGCTGCCAGTTGGCGAAGGCTCTGGTTTGTATGGCACTTTGCATGCACGTCCCCGGCAAGAAAACCGCCAGCTTAAGCGGTGATGTTGTGCAAGTCTTGACGATTTACCCGGATGTATACGGCGAAATTGGCATAGAAAAACAAGCTGAAATTTTTGGCAGTTTTTTTTGCCTATCCATTAAATATATTCATGATATATTAAAAAATAACACAGATTGTTTCAGTAAAAATGCTGAAACAATCTTCTGTAAATCTGCATGTTTCTACCTCTGTTCGAAACACAATGTCGGGACGCTACAGGCTGTGATCCAGCATGCCAGTGATCTGCTGCAGGCAACTTCATACGATGACGTTGAACGAAAAACCCTGGTGATGCCTTGCTTTTCCAGATGCCCTCATCGCAGGCCCGGTGCATAAAGCATGTTGTCTTCAGCAGCAAGGTAAAAGCAAAAGCGATGCAGGCGACATGCATGACACTTTTGTACGAGCAAAAAAAATATATTCCATTCCCGGAGCAGACAATGATGAAAGAAAAGGTTTTGTCTCATTCACTGAGACTCATGTTCGCCAGTAGCATAGGCTTATCGCTGACTTTCCAGGTCGCTGCACAGGCGCAGGCACAGGAAAATCAACCCAGTGCAGCCATGCAGCGGGTAGAAGTCACTGGCTCATCGATTAAACGCATCAATCAGGAAACCGCATTACCCGTGCAAACCTTGTCGCGCGCCGACATAGAAAAAAGCGGTGCGACCAATGTGGAAAGTCTGATCGCTGCTTTGCCAAGCATGCAGGGTTTTGCCACGGCCAATCAAACCATCAATGGTGGAGGTGGCGGCTTGCAAACCGCATCCATCCATAATATCGGCGCTGCGTATACGCTGGTGCTGTTGAACGGTCACCGTCTGGCATCGTATGGTGCTGGCAGTACAGTCAACCTGGCCAGCATCCCCTTGTCGGCAGTGGAGCGTGTAGAAATTCTGACCGATGGTGCGTCAACACTCTATGGTTCCGATGCCATTGCTGGTGTCGTGAATTTCATCTTGCGTAAAAACCAGACTGATGCAGCGGTTGATGTCAGCTATACCCAACCACAACAGGCTGGTGGCAAATCTTATCGCCTGGGGTTGTCCAAGGGTTTTGGTGATCTGGATAAAGATGGCTATAACATCCTGCTGTCGTATAGCCATGATGAGCAGCGCATGCTCAATGCTGATCAACGCTCATTTGCCGATACGGGTGTGAGACGTTTTTCTTTCAACGGCAAAAACTATGCGAGCTGGTTACTGTCTGATAATTCCAGTCCGGCAATTGCGCAGTTGAATTTCAAGGACGGTTCAGATCCGGTTCTGTTTTCACCAAATTACCTGAAAGATAAAACCTGTGCAGCAAATACCTTCCAGGTAGAAAACCGCTGCCGCTTTGACTATGCGTCGACGGTACAACTGATCCCCGAATCAAAACGGGACAGCCTGTTTTCATCGCTGAATTACAAGCTCAATAATGACACCAATTTATCAGCAGAAGCGGTGGTCTCAAGCTTCAAGCAAACCGGTCGTTATGCGCCTGCGGCGCAGCCTCTGAACCTGGGTCTCGACAGTCCCCTGTTTGCAAAATATGTGACACCTTATCTGTCCGCTTTGGGAGTGAACCCGGCCAATCTGGATTCAGCCAAAATGCGTCTGCGTATCTCTGATGCGGGTGGGCGCAATACGGCCTACACGACGGAAGCCCAGCATTTGGTATTAGGTGCAGACGGCAATGCGTTTGGCTTTGACTACAATCTGTCTTATACCCATTCGATATCAAAAAGAATTCGCGACTTTGCCGGTGGCTTTTTGAGCAAGGACAAATTCTACGCTATCGTCGATAGCGGTCAATACGACCCATTCGGGCCAGCTGGTGCGGCCAGCGCTATTCTGGCACCGGCGGTACTGCATGAAAACTGGTCCAGTTCAAAAAGCACGCTGGATGTGTTGAGTGTACGCGGGTCACGTGAATTGTTTTCGCTGGGCGGTGGCAAATCACAACTGGGTTTGGGGGCAGATTACACCAGACAGCGCTATGATTATTTCGCCACGCCCATAGGCATGGGTACGAATGCCCTGCAACCGAATTATACGGACGCGCCTTTGGGAGACTCGCCAGGTGATCTGCCGATTGCTGCCAGCCGCAAGAACTGGGGTACGTTTGCAGAACTGCTGATGCCTTTCAGCAAGCAGCTGGACGTGACTGCTGCACTACGTTACGACGATTACAGTGCTGTCACGAACACGGCAAATTTTGATGAACAGGGTAAGTCCATTGCCAGCGCGACCCAGGGTAACAAGGCTGACAAACTGACGTATAAATTGTCAGCCGCCTACCGTGCATTGGATAACGTCTTGCTACGCGCATCCTATGGCACCGGTTTCAAGATGGCCAGCATGAGCGATATCACGTCACCTTTAACGCATAGCGGCAACACGGCCGGTACCTATGCCTGCCCGGTGAAGGCACCAGATCCGCGCGCCGTCAATTGCATGGGGGCGACGCAATACGACATACTCACCGGCGGCAATCGCATGACAGGCGAAAACGGCCTGAAGCCGGAAGAATCCAAGCAGGCCACCATAGGTTTGCGTGTGGAGCCGGTGAGCAATCTCTCGCTTGGGCTGGATTTATGGGATGTCAGGATGGCAAACCAGATTGCCCAAATCCCTGAATCTGCGGTATTCGGTCACCCGGAACGCTATCAAAACCTGTTCTCTACATTTTATGAACCAGGTCAGGGCGGCAATATCCTGGTGGGTACCCTGCCTTCATTTAATATCGCCAGTGCGCATTACCGTGGCATAGACTGGGATCACAGCTTCAAGACTGCGACGCCAATCGGCAAGCTCAACATTAACTGGACCGGTACCTATATGCTGATGTCGGATTTTGACATACCTGGCAGCCCGACTGTGCATAGTGTAGGCCGTTATGATGAGGGTAATGCTGTGGCTTTTCGCGTGATCAGCAAACTGGTGACAACCTTGAAAACCTCAGATATGTTCACCCACGCACTGACCATGAATTACCGTTCTGGCTACCATGATGCGCCAGCAACCGTCAGGGAAGTCAATGCCGATGGCAGCTTTGGCAATTTTGTCGAAGTACGCCGCGATGTTTCTTCGTATATGACGTTTGATTGGCAAACCAGAATGCAGTTGCGCAAAAATATGGCGATCAGTGTAGGCATACGCAATTTGTTCAACGTCAATCCACCGCTGTCGCTGAAAGAAGGTAATGGCGACCAGGTGGGTTATGATGGCCGCTACGCTGATGCGCTGGGCAGGACATTCTATATGACAGGCTCATATAGTTTTTAAGGGCAGATTTACCGTGCCTTGACGAAAGGCACGGTTATTTCTTGCTGCCCAACAAATGCTCTGCCTAATGAATCAGATTGAAATAGGCGATTGCCAATGCGGCCAGCAAAAACACAAACAGGATGGCCTTGACGGGCAAGGAATTTGTTTCCTTGTTCGCGGTGTTGACCACCGCACGAGATGTGGCGGCTGTCTTGTTCTTGTCTGGCGCAATAATGACGAGAGCGACGACAACAGCAGGGTCCAGCTTGAGCAATTTTGCATAGGCGCGTACAAAGCCTTTGACTATGGCGGCCTCAGGCAAGGCAGCATAGTCATCTTTTTCGATGGAAATGATTTGACGCGGTGCCATCTTCAATTGCGCGGCCACCTGCTCGACTGACCATCCCATCGCGTTACGCCCCGCGGCCAGCTTCGCGCCAGGTGACAAAGCCAATTTTTCAGCTTCTGCATCAGTTAAATCGGCGGCAATTGGTTGCCCCAGCCGGGAGTCAATCAACTCCTGGTAATGAAATGTTCCCGTTACTTCTGACAGAGCAGGTTCACTTTGATCAGAATGACTCATTACCTTCCTTCATAAATAGATAAAACGACAGTTTGAAACAGACAAAAATTGACTTACAGGGCAATACAACGCGCATCATAATATATTACAGATGTATGACGACTAATACTGTGATTCACGCAAAATTTCATTTGCGTGCCTGTAAGCAACATTTAGTCCAGAAAAAGCTCAGATGCTGTCATATCTACTTGCCCAAATGCCATTGAATGCGCGTGTGTTGTTGCTAAGTATTGTGCAAATCTTAAAACTTGCGCTGACCCAGTCGCCGTTTTTGCGATAATCGGGTAAGCTGCTATACACTCTGGCAATATTTTAATTTGTGCCGCATTCACGCTTTCCCTAGGGCAAAGTCGTGCCTGGACAAATAGCAGATAGAAATAAGGGAAAATCCTCATTTTTCCAAAAATATGCGCTAAACAACAGATAACAATCGCGAGATTATTTCAAACTGCCTGGCCTGCGTATATAAATGTACACAGGCGTCATAAATTGGTTTTGGAGTTCCACTAATGATTAAAATTGCCGTCGTTTCTTATAATAACGAAGCACCTGTTGAACCGATTTTTGCTGTATTCGCAGAAGAACAAGAAACCATAGGCCGTAATACTGACAATTTTCTGGTTTTGCCCGACCCCAAACACTTCGTTTCGCGCACCCAGGCCAAGGCATGGAGCATAGCTGGACGCCATTATCTGATGAATCTGAGCCTGGCAAATCCTATCCTGGTCAACGGGAAGGAAATAGTGGCAGAAGCCGATCACGAAATTCATCCTGGCGACGAAATACAAATTGGCGTTTATTTGTTGAATGTTGATGCAGTCCAGGCCGAAGAGACAGAACAGGCAGAGCAGACAGAAGAGGCGACGACGGAAGCAAGTGCAGAGCCCGCTGATGCTGTCGTCCATACAGCGCAAGTTGTGGATATAAAAACAAATACATCAACCGTGCGGGTAGCGTCGTCAAAAAACGCTGCGGCTGCAAGTGAGCCAGCCGTTCAGCCACCCCAGTTTTTGCTGCGCCCGGAAGCTGAAATGACCACAGACAATGGCAGCGCCTTGCAGGCACAGGCCGCAAGCGAAGAAAATTTGTCTTCGGCTGAGGCGGCATCGACAGTTCTGCGTCAGGATAGCAAGCGTCCTGCCGATACCAGCAAGCCCCAGGCTAGCGCTAGCGAGTTGATGCAGGCATTCCTGGACGGAGCTGGTCTTCCCACGCTGAGCCTGTCGTCTGGGTTGACAGTTGAGCTGATGGAAACGCTCGGCAAATTCATGGCCAGTTCAGTGCAGGGCGCAATGGAAGAACTGTCGCAACGGGCCCTGCTCAAGCGTGAAGTCAAAGCGGAAGTCACCATGGTGGTTTTGCGTGAAAATAATCCCCTGAAGTTTTTCCCGGATAGTAAAACCGTCCTGACTCAGATGCTGCGCAAGAAAATGCCGGGCTTCATGGCTCCTGCGGAAGCGATGGAAGATGCTTTTTTTGACATACGTGCGCATCAATTGGGTGTCGCCGCAGGTATGCGCGCCGTCAGCGAAGCCCTGTTGCAGCAACTGGAGCCGACCGACATCGAGCAATTGCTGGAAGCCCCAACTTTACGCGACCATATCAATCCAGCACGCCGCAAGGCCGCCATGTGGGATCATTTCAGCGAGTTGTTTGATACGGTTTCCAAAGGGAAAAAAGAAGGATTCCAGGTCATGTTCGGCAAGGAGTTTTTAAGCGCCTATGAAGCCGAGGTGGAAAGAGCGGATCTGGATCGCTGATTTTCAAGGCCACATTGACCACTTTCTTGCAAATGTACCTGGATACAGCGCAAATCAGCGCCATTGGTAACAGGCAGACCAATCAGGACGCGCTCGCCTGCGCGCATGAAGATGATCTGGTCTGTTTTGCCGTGGCAGATGGTACTGGCGGCCATGCTGGCGGCGAAATTGCGGCCAATCTGGTGATCGCTGCCATCATGGAAAAATTTGTGCAGGAAGCCTCATTCAGCGCACGGGCCCTGCTGTCCTACCTTGACTGGGCGATCTTGAAGCTGGCCCAAAGCAAGCAGGATAAAACCGGGCCGGCAGATATGAGTACCACCATAGCTGCTATGCTGATAGATCAGAATAACCGTTGCGCCTTGTGGGCGCATCTGGGGGACACCAGGATTTACCAGTTTCGTGAAGGAAAGATAAAGACTATTTCGAAAGATCATAGTCAGGCGCAAAGGCTGGTGGATGCAGGTTATGCTGATTATGCGCTGCTACGCAGCAACCCCCAGCGCAATTTGCTGTTTGCGGCGATTGGTGCTGAAGGTGGAAACATCCCGGAAGTAACGATGGATGCCATTGAATTACATGACGGCGATGCCTTCCTGCTTTGTACGGATGGCTTTTGGGAGTGGGTACATGAAGATGAAATGGAGCAGAGCCTGTCTCGTGCGCAAAGCAGTGATGAATGGTTAAGTAAAATGAATGCCATTGCGGAACAAAATATTACATCTTCGCAGGCCATGAACAGGGATAATTTCTCCGCTTTTACCATTTTCCTGCGTGACGATGCCGCCAGTAAATGACACTGCAGAGTCAGCACTGCCGATTAAGAAATATAGTAGTAGGGCTATCCGGAGAAGCTATTGCTTCATGGTAGCTTCATATAAGTCCTGTATCATAAAAAAAATTCTATTTTCCGAGTAATCCTTGAATACCGAAAAACTACTCGCCGAAACAACACCCACTGCATTTCATGCAGCGACCGAGAATTGTCTCGCGGTCGGCACACGTCTGAACGATTTTGAGATCACTGGCATTTTGGGGGAGGGCGGCTTTGGCATCGTCTATCTGGCGTTTGACCATTCTCTGCAACGCACTGTCGCCATCAAGGAATATATGCCTGGCGCGCTGGCTGGACGGGCGGCCGATACCAGCGTAGTCATACGCGCTGAGCGCCATAAAAAAACTTTTGAAGCGGGCTTAAAAAGCTTTATCAACGAAGCCCGCCTGCTGGCCCAGTTTGACCATCCATCTCTGGTCAAGGTGTACCGCTTCTGGGAAGAAAACAAGACTGCCTATATGGTCATGCGTCATTATGACGGCCATACGCTGAAAGATATCGTCAACAAGCGCCCGCAACTGGTGACCGAGGCCTGGCTCAAGTTTATCTTCAAACAAATTCTAGAAGCGCTCGATACCCTGTACAAATCCAAGATTTTGCACAGGGATATTTCGCCTGACAATATCATCGTACAAAAAAATGGCGTGGCAGTCCTGCTCGATTTTGGCTCAGCCCGTCAGATCATTGGTGATATGACGCAAGGCCTTACCGTTATCCTGAAGCCTGGTTATGCGCCGGTAGAGCAGTATTCGGATGAATCCGATATGCAACAAGGTTCGTGGACAGATATCTATGCGCTGGCAGCTGTCATGTATTTCGCCATAGTCAAGTCTCCACCACCGATGTCGGTAGCTCGTGTTGTCAAAGATTCTCTGGTGACTTTGCATGAGGGGGCACGCCCAGGGTTCAGTGAAAAATTTCTCAGGGCAATTGAAAAGGCCCTGGCCATACAGCCGCAGGACCGGCCCCAGAGCATTGATGAGTTTCGCCAGTCACTGGGCATCAGCGCGTTTGCCTCAACACGCAAATCACGCAAAAATAAGTCTGAACCTGGCAGCGAGACGCACGAAGACGTCAGCAATGAAACTGGCAAAGTTGTCCCCATTCTTGCCAGCGGCAACAAGCCTGCAAAGCTGAAGGATGAGATACCGCCAAACGATGATCAGGCCGCAGTGCATGCGGGTGTCGGGTTGATCGCCAGCTTGCGTGCCAAACCTGTGGCAGCGATTGCGCTTGGTGGTGTCGTGCTGGTTTTGCTTGCCTTGATTTATGTTTTTAGCCGTACTGAAAAGACCAATACCGTACCTGCTTTGCCGTTGGCTGCTCAACAAGCCCTGCCCGATGTCACTGGCAAACAATCCAAGCCTGAAACAGCATCGATATCGACGGTTGCGTCAGCAGTAGTGCCTGCTCCAGTGCCAGAAGTTAGCACCGCACCCGCTTCATCAGCGATCGTCGTCAAGGCGGACCCCGAAAAATTGGCCTGGGACAAATTGAAAGATGATGCCAATGCCAGTGTGGATGCCATAAACGTATTTTTGCAGCAATACCCAAATGGCAAATATGCTGATGCCGCGCATTTACGCATCAAGGACTTGAACAAGGCAGCGCTGAACAAGGTGAATAATGCCGGCAATATTGCCAGTACTTCCATCACAGACAAACCAGCCAGTGCCGTGGTAGCTGAAAAAGCACCCGTTAAATTCAGTGTCAAACTGGCCATCAAACCCTGGGGCACGATTTTTGTCGATGGCATACAGCAAGGTGCCAGCCCACCCCTGAAACAATTAAGCCTGACACAGGGCAAGCACAAAATCAGGGTGACCAATCCCGGTTTCCCTGACCTGGTGACAGAAGTGGATTCAGCGAAAAGCAATTCAGCTATGATAGAGCATGAATTCACGACTAAATAAAGTGCAGGAAACATGAAGAACACATTTCAATACGCAGGTGCCAGTGCCTTAGTGCTGGCGTGCGCCATGTTGTCGGGCTGCGAAACCCAGCCCACGCAGGTCGCTGCGCCAAAACCGGTAGTCAAGCCAAAAGAAGCACCGGCACCGCAACCTGCGCCTGCCCCGGCTGAGCCGCCACCTGTGCCCGCATATACAGATGCCCAAGCCCTGAAAGATGGCATGGCGCTGTATGACGGCGGGGACTACAGCGGTGCCATCAAGAAATTGAATACTTCAACAGAAATCTGGAATGGGCATAACAAGGCAATCCAGGTAAATGCCCTCAAGATCATGGCCTTCAGTTATTGCGTTACGTCCAAGATACAACTGTGCCGTGCGCAATTTGATCGTGCCCTGAAGCTGGACCCCAGTTTTACCCTGTTGCCCAGTGAAATAGGCCACCCTATCTGGGGACCGGTGTTCCTGAAATCCAAGAACGCCGTCAAGTCTAAATAAGTCAAAACAGGGTTTGCCAGGGTATCTCCTCTGGCCAGTTCTGGCTAAGCTGCCTGATATCTTTGCTCAGGCACTGGCAAAAGGCGCGTCAACTGCATGGCTCTGCCCTGTGAACCAGCGCGGCCCCTGTTCAGTCATATAAAAATGGTCTTCCAGACGGATACCGAATTCACCTTCTATGCAAATCATGGGTTCATTGCTGAAACACATGCCGGCAGCAAGAGGGCGCTTGTTGCCTTTGACCAGGTAAGTCCATTCATGGATGTCCAGGCCTATGCCGTGGCCAGTACGGTGGGGCAGGCCAGGTAACTGGTAGTCGGGCCCCAGTCCTGCGGCGACCAATACTTTTCGTGCTGCGGCATCAACCTCTTCGCAGGCGACGCCAATTTGAGCCGCTTCAAACGCCGCCGCCTGTGCCGCTTTTTCCAGTTCCCAGATATTACGCTGGCGCTGGCTGGGTTTGCCAAACACATAGCTGCGGGTAATATCGGAATGATAGCCCTGCAGCTTGCAACCGGTGTCGATCAGGACCATATCGCCTTCACACAGGAATTGTTCGCCATCCGGGCCATGCGGTATGGCCGTCAACTGGCCGAAACTGACGATACAGAAAGTTGAAGGGCTGCCGCCATAGGCACGATGCGCCTGGTCGATGAACCGCGCCACTTCATAGGAAGAAATACCTTCATGTAAAATGCGCGCAGCTTTCTTTTGCACTTCCAGAGTGATGTTTTTAACCCTTTGCATCAAGGCCAGCTCTGCCGTCGATTTATGCATGCGGCATTCAGCGGTAATCACATTGCCATTGATGATCTGTGACAGCGGCAGTGCACGGCGCAAGCCATCAAAGATAAAAAACGCAGCACTTTCATCCAGTGCGATGGTATTGGTCTTGCATAACAAATCTTGCAGCGTCGTTTTCACCAGTAGGCTTGGATCATCTTCTTCATTCCACAAGCGGATGTCGGCGTTCGCCCCCAGGGTTTCGCGTAATTTTGATTCTTCAAAGCCAGGGCAGATAAATACCAGCCTGGCATCCGGCGTCAGGATGGCAGCGGTCAGGCGTTCACTCGGATACCAGTGCAGGCCCGTGAAATAATACAGACTGCTGCCCGCAGTCAGCAGCAGGGCGTCAATGGCATTGACCTGCATCAGCCTGGCCGCTTTTTCTATTCTGCCCTGACGTTCAGCGGCGGTAATGGGTCTGACATCGTCCAGGTTCTTGTGTATACCTGCCAGTTCTGTGGCAGCGCTGGAACCACCTATGCCTGTCGTCATCCTGAAATCCCTTTCATGCTTGGCCGTATTAAATTAACGTGACAGCTTAGTATAAATGGCAGGCATTGGCTTGATGCTTTCCGGGTGGCTGAATGCAGAAATTGGCATAGTCATTAAACAAAAAATCCCTGCCAGGATAGGGCAGGGATTTCCTCAACACGGATCAGGCTGGGTCAGAACTTATGCTCTAACGACACTTTCAAGGTCCTGCCGCGCAATGGCAGCGCACTGCCTGGACGCATTTGTACCAGTGAGTCACGGCCAAATGCGTTGAACAGGTTCATCGACAACAAGGTATTTTTCCATCCTTTATAAGACATGGAAAGATCGACTGTGGTGTCAGCAGAAATTTTGCAGTCCTCCACATTGACGCCACGATCCATGCAACCCTGTGGCGTATTGGCTGTGTCGAGATCGCCCCAGCTTAACGTCGTGCCGCTGGTGTAGTAGATACGTGCACCGGCGTTCCAGTCGCCCAGTGCCCAGCTGAACTTGCCAATGGCATTGATTTTGGGTGTGCCGCGACGACCAACATAGTTTTCGCTATAGCTGTTGGTGAATGAACTCCAGCTACGGTAATCGAGTTGGTAGTTCAATTCCAGGCCGGCATTGAGTTTTCCGGCGCTGCCCAATTGCCATTTGCTGTTGACATCCACGTCAAAGCCTGCAACTTTGGTCTTGGTCAGGTTGGCATATTGTGCACCGATGGTGGCAATCGGGCCAATGGTAAAACCCAGTTGCTTGCCAGCCAGCGCGCTCGCTCTTTGTGCCAGATCGATATCTTGCGAAGTCAGTGCACCGCGTTCTACCAGGCCTGCTTTCTTGTCTTCATTGGCCAGGGTTTCATCAACGCCCAATACCGAGATTTCGTCACGACGTTTGATGTTGTAATAATCCAGTGTCAGGCTGATGTCCTTGGTTGCCTGTAATACCAGACCCAGGGTAAAGCTATTAGATTTTTCTGGTTTCAGATCCTTGTTCGGCAAGACGCGCGCCGGGAAACTGACTGAGCAACCCAGGTTATACGCCACGCTGGCATCAGACTGGTCGATGGAATTACCCTTTTTCAGCGCATCTGACATTTGCGTTGCCATCGCACAGCGCTTGGGGTCCAGATAGCCATTATTGAACCAGGATGCGCCACCGTTGCCGGTTTCCGGTAGGGTTGGTGCGCGGAAACCTTCAGACGCTGTACCGCGCAACATCAGGAAATCAGTCGCCTTGTAAGAAAGCCCCATCTTCGGTACAACAGCGGCTTCAGTCTGGCCGGATTTGTCAGCCCGCAAGGCAAAACTACCCTCCAGCTGTTTGGTGAATGGCGCATTCAATTCCGCAAATGCAGCAGACACATTGCGTGAACCTTGTATCGAAACGCCGCTGAACTGGACGATCTGTGCATTCAATACATTGTCGCTACTGGCTTGTTCAAATGTTTCATGACGGATGTCAAAACCGGTTGCCAGTTGCAAGGGGCCACCACCCAGCGCCATTAATTCACGCGACGCTTTGAAATCAAAGAAAGTCTGGGTAGAGGTGCCGTGTGAACCCATTTCAGGGAACATCTTGTCCAGGACTGATTGTGGATTGACTGCGCCAAATTTGTATTCGCCGCTGACGATGGCATTGTAATAGCCATAGCGGTCACGGTATAAATGCTGTTTCTGGGTTGCGGTAGAACTCATGGTGCCTAAGGCGCTATCCCATTCCCAACCGAGATGATTGCCTTCCAGCCCGGTCATGACACGGTATTGACGGGCTTCACCGACGTTCTTGAACATATCCGGATTATCAGAGAAACGGTAGTTCAGTCCGACCGGAAATGAATAGGGATTATTGGGATGACCAACAGGCAATTGCGGATCGGTGAAATACTGCATTTCACCTTTGAGGGAGTCATACCACGTCAATGGTACACCGGTGATGCTACTGCGTGGTACCGAGGTGTAATACGTACTTTTGGTATTTGACAGGCTGATTTCTGCAAACCCTGTCAGGTTGTCGCCCAGTTTTTTCCGACCCATGCTGAAGAAGGAAATACGGTCAGCTGCCGGGTTGGCATCGCTGTCTTTCCAGTAGTCATAACGGCATAAACCACCGATCAGCAATTGCGGCGCGCAGCCTGGTGCGGCTGTCGTAAACGATTTGCCGGCCAGGCTGCTGTCAGCATAGTTGGCAGGGTAACGTCCGGTGTAGTTACCAGGAAAAGAACCAGTCGACAAAGCCGCCCGGTCTGGATTCATTTTCAGATACCAGTCTGGCAGTAGCGGGAAGATGTCGCGGTCTTTATAGGCCCCGCGGTGAAAGGCTTCCAGATGCGCATACACGTTATAGCCATCTTTATCAAAGTCGCCAGTACCGACGGTGATGGAGGCAACTTGTTGTTTGTTGAGCAGGCTGCTGCGCAGGGATTGCTGGGCGCTGGCGTCCAGGGTAACGCCCTGATAATCCTTGCGGGTAATGATATTGATCACACCAGCCACGGCGTCAGAACCATAAATGGCAGAGGCACCATCTTTCAGTATTTCCACGCGCTCAATCGCATTTGCCGGAATCGCATCTATGTTGACGAACGTGGCTTGCAGTCCATCGGCAAAACCATAACTGGGCAAACGACGACCATTGAGCAGAGTCAGGGTGGCTGTCAGTCCGAGGTTGCGCAGTGACACACCAGATGCACCGCTGGCCCAGGAATTGGCACCACCCAGATCACTGATGGCACCGTGATCATTATTGCTGAGATTGTCGAGCAAATCCTTGACGGTATTGGCGCCGCTTTCCAGAATTTCCTGGCGCGTCAGTATTTGTATGGGCGAGGCTGTTTCACTATCGACGCGCTTGATGTTGGAGCCTGTCACCACGACTTTTTGTGGTGGTGCATTGTCCTGTGCGTTTGCTGCTTGCATGCCAGCCAGTGCCAGCGCGATGGCCAGCACAGATTTTTTCATGTTTGGTAGATTTTTCAAAATATGCTCCTGTGTTCGAGGTTGCCCTCAGTCTCACCATTCATTCCCTCAAATGAACAGTCACCCCCATTTCTGCTTCGCAGTGCGCGCGTCAGAAATGTTTTATTTCCCGTACCAGACGCCCGCCCAGATGCGCGGAGCTGATCTTCTATTTATTTGTGATATGTGAAACATGGTGTTTATCTGCACATCTTTCCCATGTATCCCCTCGCATTTGCCAGTCAAAAATGCATGAAGCAAATTCAGCGGGACTCAAATGTACCAATTTAAATATATTTACAGTATATTTATAAAATATTTGCGGCGTATTTACAACGCCGCTTCCGGGAAATTTCCAGGTTGAATTACCCAGGTCGGATAGCATTTATAAAAAAGGAGAACAATTTGAAGACAAGTATTGAAATGAAGGCAATGAAGGGTGCGAAAGGGCTTTTATTGGCTAGCCTGGGTTTGCTGGCAGCCTGCAATAGCATGCAACAACAGCCTGTGAGCGAGAGGGACAGGCAAATTCAGCAAGTGCTGACGCATGTTCATAAATGCAGTCCTACACTCAGTTTGCGTTCACAAGCGTTGACAGCAGAAGCCGAAACGGCCGCCTGTCAGATGCTGGGTAAATTGGAGCAGCAATTCCATAGTATTTTTAACACCAGTGGCAAGCCGGTCAAGGATGACTACAATCGCAGCCTGCGCGCAAATATCTATCAGTCGAAAGAAGATTTCGTCAAATATGCCGGTCAGCATTTTGATATGCCTACCGATAACGGTGGCATGTATCTGGAAGGTTTTCCTGATCGCGCAGGCAACCAGGCCGAGTTTGTGGCAAACCAGAAAAAGGATGGCAGCATACTCAATCTGGGTCATGAATATGTGCATTATCTGGATGGCCGTTTTAATCTCTACGGCGATTTTTGCGCCAACTTGCATGACTCGCATGCGCCACCAGAGAACTGCGCCAAACCTGCGCCGCTGACACCTTATCTGGTCTGGTGGACTGAAGGCATCGCTGAGTATGTGTCAAAGATGAATGACAACCCGCAGGCTGTCAAAGCAGCGGCAGAAAAAAACTACGCACTGAGCCAACTGTTTGATACCGGCTATGAAGCCAATAATGGCACAGTCAGAATCTATAGCTGGGGATATCTGGCGGTTCGTTTCATGATGGAAAAACACCGTGACAGAATCGAGCAGATGCTGGTCTTCACGCGTGCAGGTGATTACCCGCGTTATCAGTCGCTGGTACGTTCCTGGGGCAAGGACATGGACAAGGAATTTGCTGACTGGCTAGCCGCGCTGGCAAAGACCTGATCATGCACCTGACCAGTCAGCCTTAATTGCTGACAGCCTTGGTTTTTCTGGGCACTGGTACAAAATCAAACTGCCATTTGATCGGCGGTGACTGGTCACTGACCTTGATGGTCTGGGTCAGCGGTGGTTTGATGCTACCCATAGTGGGATGCCAGGCCTTGATTTCATAAGTGCCGTTTGGCAATCGATCCAGATTGGCCGTACCCAGTTGATCGGTCTTGATAAAGTAGGGGGTGTCCAGTACCAGCACGTAGGCACGCATCCAGTTATGCAACAGGCAATACACGATGACGATGCCAGGTTTGTCAAACAAGACGGGTGGCGGTACGACGCCACGTTCATAGGTCTTGATTTCAAATTCTTTCGCGGCAGAGAAAGATTTAACATGGTGTTCCATCTTGTCATAATTGGGAAACCTGACTTGCGAGCCGGTCTGCACTGCCGTGACATAGGGGGAAAACTGCATATCACTTTGCGAGATGATCGCCGTATCTGTCCTGTTGGCAGGTGGTAAAGCCATACCTACGGGTGTTGCATAGATCACGACATCCGCCATGGCAGCGCCGTTTTTGTCCAATGCCTGAAAACTCAGATTGGCTGCGTTGGTTGCAGGCGATATGCCACAAGCCAGAGAAAACCATAAGGCCAAAGAGAGGCGAAAAGATGGCTTGTGCACGTTTGGATTGCTAAAGGTTTGCATTTAAATTTCCAGTTTCAGTCTCAGTCGCTATGACAGCTTAGCAGCATATTTCCATGACAGATTTATTTGGTAACGATAGGTCTTTGCATCGGCGCCAGTTTGGCAATCAGTTTATTCTGCGCAGATGATGGCACCTGATGCTTGTCCATGGCGATTTGCAAATCTTCCGCCAGCGCATTGAAATGGGCATTGGTGACTTGCATGTCCTTATGGGCTTCCTGCATGCTTTTACCGCTATATTTGCAGGGGCCACCGCTTAATTCACAAAATTGTTCGGTCAGCATGAAGGATAGCCGTTCAATATCGGTATCTTTAAATGCCTTGTTGATGCGTTGGTCTTCCAGAACAATAGCAACAAAGTCATTCACAAAAGTGCTGATACCCTGTTTGGCTCCCAAACTTTGATAAAGCGCGTCATTGCTGGTTTGCGCTTGAGAAGAAAAGCAGAGTCCGCAGAAAAGAAAGACAGCGCACGCGGCTTTGCTGAATGATGGAAAAGAAATCATAGTGGTGGTCTCAGTAGAAAGTATGGTTTGTTTTTTTGTATCGCTTAAAAACCGGCTTGTACAGACAGGTACCAGCCACGTTGGTTTTTAGGATTGAATACCGTGATGTCGCCCAGTGTTGCGTAGGCAGCAGTAACAGAAAGATTTTTGCTGGGGAACCAGGCAACGAAGACATCGTAATAATCTTTTTCATTATCGACACCCAGATTCCGCGGTTTCATGCGGTACTCAGCGCCAACTGCCAATTTGCGATTGATCAGATAAGCAGCTGAAGTTTCCAGCTCGGCCTGATAGCTATCTTTCTTATCGCCGCCAAAACCCAGTATGCCCATCTGATTGGCCTTGGTCAGGCGTACCGTGCCATTTAACAGCAGGCTTTGTTCAAGCAGAATCTTTGTGGCAGCCACATAGTAGTCAACACCGCGGTCATCTTTGGCGCCCAACTGTTTGACATTCGTCACTCCCAGTGCACCCAGACCACCTATGCCCTTGTTGCGTTTGAACATGGCACCGGCGGCAATCTGCGGCATCCAGCTATCCTGGTCATAGACGGCATCGCCCGCCAATTTAAATTTGATGCCGACAATATCCTGTTTGATGTTCAGGGCATTCAAGGGAGCCAGGCTGCCTGTAAATTCCTGCGTTGCCAGTGACAACTCGACACGGTCTGCGATGCCGACAGCGACTCCATAAGTCTTCAGACTATAATCCTGGGTATTGACTTGCGTCAGATGCGCGTTGGCGCCATAGCTGTCACGTGTGCCATAACCGGTAATCAACGCCCAGGGTGTGAGACCACCACCACCTGCACCTTCGAGCTGGCTGACACCGCCGGTAGCAGTCAATTTACCCATGTCGGGTTTCATGCTGTCCTGGGCAAAGTTGATCTGGCAGAGAGTCGAGCAGCCGCAAAGCACGGCTGAGCGAAGGATTTTTTTGGAAATTTGCATCTTGCTTCCTTGCGTTGGACTTACTTACACCCGTGAATCCGGGCACCTGCTTCTTGTACGCTGTGATACGGACTTTGGATTCAAGCGCATGCAAAAAACCGAAAAATTATTTGACGATGACAATGTCCCGTTTCATAGGGGCCAGTTTCGCCATTAATTTATTTTGAGTAGCAGAAGAAATAGACAATTTGTCCATTGCAATTTGCAGGTCTTCTGCCAATGCGTTAAATTGCGCTGCCTTGATACCTAGATTTTCATGCACGACTTTCATGTCATCACCGGTATATTTACAGGGGCCGCCACTGATCACGCAAAATTGCTCTTTCAGTAGCACTGCCAGGCGGCGCATATCGGTTTCCTTGAATGAGGTCTTGATACGCTCGTCCTGCATGAGCAGCTTGATCAGTTCATCAACGATCTGGCTGATGCCAGCCTCTTTGCCCAGCGCCTGGAATAAGGTATCAGGCGCAGGCTGAGCTTGCGCAGACATGCCAGTTGCCAGCAATAAGCTGATGGTGAAGGCTGTAATTGCTTGTTTCATATCGCTTCCTTAACACGCCCTCAGTTGCCCACTTGCAGCGACAGATACCAGCCACGTTGATTTTTGGGGTTGAAAACGGTAATGTCTCCCAGTCTCGCATAGGCCAGGGTGACGGAAAATTCCTTGCTGGGAAACCAGGCTAAAAAAGCATCGTAATAGGCTTTTTCATTATCGACACCCAGATTTTGCGGTTTCACACGGTATTCAACACCGCCCACCAGTTTGCGGTTGATCAGATAAGCGACAGAAATCTCAGGCACTAGCTGATACCTGTTGTGTTTGTCGCCGCCAAAACCCAGCAAGCCCATCTGATTGGCTTTGGTCAGGCGTAAGGTGCCATTGACTAGCAAGCTGTTTTCCAGCATCAGTTTAGTCGCCGATGCATAATAATCAATGCCGCTGTCATCCATCGCGCCCAGTTGCTTGACATTGGTCACGCCCAGCGCTTCCAGGCCTTTTACCGCATGGTTACGTTTAAACATGGCACCGACGGCAATTTGCGGTTGCCAGTTGTCCTGATCGGTCACCAGGTCACCAGAGATTTTAAGTTTGATGCCGACCACGTCCTGATTCAATTCCAGTTTATCCAGTGGTGCCTGGCTGCCGGTAAATTTTTGTGTGGATAGCGACAACTCAAGTTTGTCAGCAATGCCTATCGCCACGCCATAAGTTTGTAATTTATAGTCCTGCGTCTGGACTTGCGTCAGATGCGCATTGACACCGTAACTATCTTCGCTGCCGTACCCCGTGATGGTTGCCCAGGGCGTCAGTCCACCACCGCCAGCGCCTTCTATCTGGATGACGCCGCCAGTTGCAAGTAATTTACCTTTGTCTGGCGAAGGCAGGCTTTGAGCGCACGCAGCCGCCATGTATAACAGGGAAACGAGGGCGAGGCCAAGGGGTAAGCTTTTTTTAACGGACATAAATATCACCGGGATTTTTGCTGCAAATCAACATCAGTGATTCTATAACGTGCGGTCTGTTTTTTTATTGGCTGTGGGCAAGAAGAAAAGAAGTTTAACGCTTTGTCGCTAAAGAACTGCTTTGTTTGACGGCCTGTTCCCGTGGTTCCAGTTTCAGCTTGGACTGTGCTTTGGCTTGCCCGAGACTGGCGGTTTCCTGCAAGTCTGCCTGCTCTTGTGCACCGGGCAGCAAGCTCAGTTGGGTGAACAGGTTAAGTGCAAGATGATAGTCGCGACGGTCTAAAGCCACATCGGCCAGCACGCTGATAGCGAGAGCATAATTGCGCGAATTCGTCAGGCTGGCCAGCTGTTCCAGGGATTCATGCAGCATTTTTTCGGCCGCATCAAGCGAGCCCATTTTGCGTAAGGTATCACCGATTTGCGTCAGGCAATTGCCTATGCTGGGTGACCAGCCCGTTGGCTTTGCCAGCACCAGGGCTTTTTGCAGCCATTCCAGTGCAGCTTCGTAGTCATTCGCTGCGTTGTACGTGTAACCAATATTGGCGGCGGTCAGAATGGCGCGCCGGATTTGCCCGGATTGCAGGCAAAATTCATAGGCTTTAGTCAGAAACTGTACTGAATCGGCGATTTGATTATTGAGGCCTGCATACAGGCCAAGAAAATCGTTGGTCAAAGCCGATAAGCCGGGGTGAATATCTTTTTGCGCATTTCGTGATTCGAAATAGCGATCAAAATAAGATTTCGCCAGGCGCTTGTCACGCAAGACTGCAATTCTTGCCAGTGCCGCTGCGGTGCAATTTTTACGCAGATAGTCTTCGGCCTTGCTAGCCTCATCTATCGATATGGCCATCTCGATATCACACTCTACATGCTTGCCCTGATCCGAGAAAACAAATCCCAGCATGCGATGTGCATCACTGAGACAGGCTGGATCCAAATGCACGTCAGGGTGCCTGAGTATGGCCTGCACCACGGCGGCGGCGGCATCAAGATCAGCGTGCAGCCATTTTTCTTCTGCCCTGATCAATTGCATGCGCAGATAAAGCAGGGCTTTGTCGGTTTCTGATTTGGCGGAAGTATTGAGCAGTTTGCTGATACGTTCACATAAAACCAGCGCCCGTCTGCTATCACGTTGTCGTAAATGCCATGCCAGCGTCAGCAGTTCACTCAGTTGTTCTTGCGCCACCATTTCTGTCAGGCGCAGCTCTAACTGGGTAACTTCACTATCTGTGGCGTATAAGTCCATAGTATGCTGCTTGCTTCGAAGAAAATTTTCCAAAAACAAGCCAATCAATTGCGAAAAGGAATGGATGAAAAGCCAAGATTTTTATGAAGCTTGGCCAGGTCAACTACCACAATACGCAAGATTTAATTTCTGTGTTGCAGCAGAAGTTGGTTTTAACAATTTTTAACGGTATATACTGAAAAGCCTGTTTTTCTTCCAAAAAATCGGGATTGGCGGCATCGTGATTTTGCTTCATCTTGCGTATCCTGGCATTAATCTGTAATTTGTTGATTTCGCTTTGAATCTGATTTGACTATGAGTCGTTCGTCTTTACGTCGCGAGCTGGTAATTCCAATTACCGTTCTGGTGATTGGTGTGTCCGGTGCGATAGCCTGGGTCTCGATGAAGGCCGGGACCGATGCCGTCTATACACTGACCCAGCGTATTTTGGTCGACATGACGAATCGCATTAACCATGCGACCGAAAAACACCTTGATGGCGCACTGGTTGCACTGGAATCGGTTGCGCCCAGTGCCGGCAATATGCCTAGAGAGCAGGCTTTTTCTACCGACATGCGGGCACTGGAAGAAAAATTCTGGGCGGCTAGCGGTCTGTTCATGGACGTGAATAATTATGTCTATTTTGGCGGCAAGGATGGGCGATTTGTCGGGATTTACCGGATTTCAAAAGAGATGGTGCAATTGTTCTGGCGTGAACCGGATAGCAATGAACGCCAGGTCTTTCGGGTGAGTCAGATCGGTGACCGCAGCGAATTATTACGTACCGACCAGTTCGACCCTCGCTCGCGGCCCTGGTATCAGATCGCGAAAGATTCGGAAAAGCCGGTCTGGTCAAAGATCTACAATAATTTTTCTTTTCATTTTCCGACCATTACGCTGGCAAAAGCGGTCTATCAAAAAAACCATGAATTTGCCGGTGTCGTGGCAACGGATGTGACCTTGAAAGAGTTATCCGGGTTCTTGCGCAAGCTTGAAATCAGTAAGAACAGCGTGGCCTATATCGTCGATGCAGAAGGTTATATCGTCGCCACGTCGGGGCAGGAGTTGCCCGAAAGGACGGTGAATGGCAAGCCAGAACGCATGCGCGCCGTCGACATGAAAACCTCATTGATCAATGAGACTTTCCGCAAGCTTGGAAATTCACAACCCGGCACGACCGCTACCCAGACCATGGAACTGGAAAGCGGCACCATTGATGTTGCCGTTTCACCTTTGGGCAATCGCCAGGGCCTGAACTGGGTCACCGTGGTTGCCGTACCGCGCGCTGATTTCATGAGCAGCATCAACCAGGGTTTCTTACAAAGCATGGTGATTGCGCTGGCTTGTATCATCTTTGCCTTGACCATTGCCCTCACCATTGTCGAAAGGGTGATACGCGATATACGCAAGCTGACTTCCGCAGCAGAAAAATTTGGCAATGGAGAACCCATGCCCAGTTTGCAAATCCGGCGCACTGATGAAATCGGTACTCTGGCACAGACTTTTCTTGAGATGGAAAACAAGCTGCGTTTCGATAAGCTTACGCAGGTAGCCAACCGCGAATCCCTGTTTGCCCAAATCAATTATTTACAAAAGCAGGCAGCAGCGCATCCAGGTAGTGTCGAGGGTTTTACCTTGCTGTTTGTTGACCTTGATCGCTTTAAGTATATTAACGATAACCACGGGCATGATGCCGGCGACAAGGCTTTGGTGATTATTGCTGCGCGTTTGCGTTCTGCGATACGCGATACTGATGAAGTGGCACGCTACGGTGGTGATGAATTTGTCCTGTTGTTGAAAGACACCAAGCATTCCATAGACATCAATAATATGGTCGAGAAAATTTGTAGCATCGTTGAACAGCCCATTGCACTGGAGGATGTCGTCGTCAGTGTCGGTGTATCGATAGGTTGGGCCAGTTTTCCGGAAGATGGGGCAGATTATGTGCGGCTGATCAAAATAGCCGATAGCCGCATGTACAACCGCAAGCGTGATCGCAAGTCAGGCCAGATGCATCTGGCTTAGCCTGCTATGCACTTTGCGGATTGGCTTGCTGCCATTTCTCCAGCCAGTCAGGCAAATCATTTGAGGGCATGGGTTTGCTGATGTAATAGCCTTGTGCCTGGTCACAGCCCAGTTCTTTCAGCAGATGCATGACTTCGATGTTTTCCACGCCCTCAGCAACCACGCGCAAGCCCATGTTGTGACCAAGATCGATGGTGGATTTGACGATCTTGGTGTCATCAATATCTTTTTCCATTTTCAGGACGAAAGACTTGTCGATTTTCAGTTCATCAACTGGCAGACGCTTCAGATAGGCCAGGGAAGAATAGCCAGTGCCAAAATCATCGATCGATAAATCCAGCCCCATTGCATGCAACTTGTCCAGTGTCTGGAAGGCGCGTACCGGGTCGTCCATGATCGCGCTTTCGGTAATTTCCAGGCAAAAAGAAGCTGCACTGACCTGATGTTGTTGCAGGATGTGCGCGAATTTCCCTGGCAAGTCCTGATCAAGCAAATCGCGGGTGGAAATATTTACTGAAATTTTCAGGTTCAGACCGACCTCGTTCCAGGCATGGCAGACACGTGCAGCTTCATTCATGACCCAGTGCGTCAGTTGCCGGATAAAGCCGGTTTGTTCAGCAAAGGGGATGAACTGATCGGGAAAGATGAAGCCGCGCTCCGGATGTATCCAGCGTACCAGAGCTTCCACTGCGATCACCTTGCCAAATGCCAGATCTACCTTGGGTTGCACATACAGACGAAACGCCTGCTGTTCCAGCGCGGCCCTCAGTTCGCTGAGCAGGGACAGACTTTGCTGACTGCTCTTGTCAATGTCGGGTGAATAGATGACGGCACCACTGTTTCCAAGTTTCGCCGCATACATGGCTACTTCGACACGGCTTAGCAAGGTCTGGGTATCGCTGGCATGTTCGGGAAAACCTGCAATACCGATACCGGCACCAAGATCCACGGTCTGATCTTCGATGGAGATGGGTTTTTCCAGTGAGCGCAAGATTCTGTCTGCCAGTCCTTGTGCTTCTTCCTTGGTACTGTCAGGTAACAGGATGGCGAACTCATCGCCGCCCAGGCGCGCTGGCTTGGTTCCACCCGCACCCAGTTCGGCCGATAGCCTGATGGCTACCTGGTTCAGCAAGATATCGCCAAAGCGGTGACCCATGACGTCATTGACGTGCTTGAAACGGTCGAGATCCATCATCAGTACGAAACAGGATTTTTCTCTTGAGCGCGCGCTGGCGATTGCTTCTTCCAGCATGTCTGTAAACAGGGCACGATTGGGCAGATTGGTCAGCGTATCCCAGTACGCTAGTCGGCTGATTTCTTTTTCGCGCTGCGCGATACCGTCGCGCATGGTCATGAACGTGCGCGCCAGGTCGCCAATTTCGTCTTTTTGTTTGACATTGATTGCTGCCGTGTAATCACCGGCACCCAGGCGTCTGGCGGTTTCTGCCAGTTGACGTACCGGCCCGGCAATACGGCGCGCGGTAATGGCGCTGACGATACTGGCGAGAATAGCGCCGAAAACGGTCAGTATCAGGAGATTTCTTTGCAAGTCTTTATACGGGGCAACGGCCTGGCTGATAGATAACTGCAACACGGCAATGGTACTGAATTGCTCATTCTGGGCCAATTTGATAACGCGGGCGCTGTATTGATCGTCATCAATCTGTATGGCGGGCAGATAGCTGATTTTCTGATCCGGAGCAGGTAATTGTGCGGCCAGTTTCCCTGCCTGTTCGTCGTTGAGGGTAGAAATATTGACTGCCCAGGGGCCTTTTTCCTTTGCCGTCAGCAGGCTGATCTGTATTTCCGACCAGGCGCTCATGTTGTTCACAAAGGCTTTGCCTATGGGAATCGCCATGACGACCCAACTGATGGTGACGGGTGCCTCAATCGGAACGACCACCATCTGATAGGGTTTGCCATCGACAATTGCCGCACTGGCTGCACTGCCGGATTTTTCTGCCGTCTGTATCAAAGATGCGACCGATTGTTGCAGGCTGTGGCTCAGGTTGGCACTGGAAGACGCGGTGATTTTTCTATCCAGCCCGACCAGCATGGTCAGGTCCGAGCCTATCCTCTTGCCATGATTGGACAGGGTGGAGACGATGGTTTCCGTATCATGGGTACCGATAGCTTCACGAAAGGCATATTCTTTTGCTAAAACAATGGCACTTTCTATGAGCCTGTTGGCGTTCTGGTCGAGCAGGTGTGACAGCAGTTTTTCATTGTTCCTCAGGCTTGTTTCAGCAGCATTTCTGGCATTGCTGTCAATTGCGTTACGGATGGCAAAGAAACCCGCGAGTTGTAGGGTCAATAGCAAACCGATAAACAGTGCAATGACGCGGCTTTCCAAACTATGCAAACGCATGGACGATCCTCAATGAAGTACATGGAAGAAAAAACTGATGCTATGCGGCCTTGTAGCTTAATTTGACAACAGTTGGTGCTGTACCATTATCGATTTGCAGGCTTTGTTCCTGTATGGTCGCCCCTGGGGCCAGTTTTGGGTGCCAGGTTTTAAGTACATATTTACCCGCAGGGATATTCGGCAGACGTGCCGTTCCACTGGCATCTGTTTTGGCGAAATAGGGGGTGTCCACAATATGTATGTAAGCCACCATCTGGTCGTGAATATTACATCCCACCACCACCGTACCTGCTTTATCAAACACAATGGGGGCCGCGGGTTTGCCGGAATACAGTTTTAATTCGAATTGTTTGGCCGGTGAAAACGAATAGGCATGATGTCTTACCGTGTCATTGTTGGGGAAGGAAATCGACGTGCCGGTTTGCACTGCCGTGACGAAAGGCATGAATTTGCGGTCTTTTTGTTGGATTTCTGCACTGGCTGATTTGGTACTGGCCGGCCCGCCAGCCAATTCCGCATAGACCACAGCATCTTGTACGGGTTGCCCGGCATTGTCGACTACCTGAATGACAGAACTGGCCAGGGTGTTGCCCGATGCACCCAGCATCATGCCCACATAGATCAGGCAAAGAGCGAAAAAACCGTTTTGTTTGCTTCGCATATTGTGCATCCTGTAAAAAAATGTGGTTGAAATGATCTCGCTCTATATTACTTTAGTTCTGCACGTGGCAGAATGCTTCACGCGTTTTGCCACCGTATTTTGTTTTGTGAAATTTTGTTTAAGGTCATGTCTGGTTACAGATTATATGGTGGCCGCTGGCTTACACTTGTTATACTATTGTACAAGGGCAATGTGCGCATTGCATGGTAGCAAGTTGTACTAATACTTATTGGATACATAGAGCAGTTGCAAAATTAAGATAGCCAAGTGCTACAGGGCAAGCTTAGTTTTGTCATACCTCTTGAAGCACCTGATGCTGGAATTTGCAGGGATATGCAGGAATACAGGGCATGGAATCAATCATAAAACATCTGGTAGAAATTACCGGACACCGCGATCATGATTTACTGAATATTTCAGTGATTACGGCTCTGCGTCAATTGACCAATGCTGAGTCTGCCCGTGTTCTGGATGTGGTTTCTGTCGGCCAGCAGATTTTTATCAAGCCGCAAATAGTCATTCATGAAGGTTCAGTCGCCATGGCTGACGAATCTCATGCTGCGCCCACGCAAAATGATTCGATTGAACAATTCCCTCAGTTAAAAGAAGGCGTCGCCCAGCAACAGCAAGTCATTGAGCATGCCATCGATGGTGGCAAAATCATCTGGCTGCCGATCTGGATCAATGAAAAATTGCATACCTGTCTGGAAATCTACAAACCAGCCAATTACACCGCCAATTCCATGGAAGTGGTCAATGGCATGCTGATTGTGTACCGCAATTTCCAGAACCTGCTTGATTACAGCGAACGTGATTCCTTGACGGGCTTGCTCAATCGCAAGACATTTGACGATAATTTTTCCAAGGTCTTACGTAATAGTGCGCTGCAACAGCAGGCCAGCAGCGAAGCTGAACGCGAAGAAGAAGAGCGCCGTAGCCATGAGCCCGAGCGCCAGCACTGGCTGGCGGTATTGGATATTGACCATTTCAAGCGAGTGAATGACCAGTTTGGTCATTTGTATGGCGATGAAGTATTGATATTGATTGCTAATTTGTTACGTAGCTCATTCCGACCGTCGGATCGCCTGTTTCGCTTTGGCGGTGAGGAATTCGTGATCTTGCTACGTTCGACTTCGCAAGAAGATGCGCAGATGATCTTTGACCGTTTCCGCCAGAATGTAGAGCTGCATCATTTTCCGCAAGTCGGTACGGTGACCATCAGTATAGGTTATGCCCGTATAGACCCATTTGAGCCAGCGGTTGCCATCGTCGGCCGTGCCGACCAGGCGCTGTATTTCGCCAAAAGCAATGGTCGCAACCGCACTTGTTACTATGACGCCCTGGTCGCCAGCGGTGATTTGCATACAGAAGTTTCCAACGATACGGCTGAATTCTTCTGATTTTGCCGGCTTCCCCCGATTTCTCTGATTATTTTTGATTCCTGTCCGTCATTCCAGGACAGTTTGCTCTTTCTTCTTTTTGTGCGCACTGGTTAGCATTACCACACTGCCAAGAATGACGGCCATCGCCAGCATGGCACGCATGGACAAATGCTCACCACCAAAGGCCACACCCAGTCCCACCGCGATTACCGGATTGACATACGCATAACTGGCAGCCAGGCCAGCCGGCACCTTGGACAGCAAATACATATAGGCTGTAAACGCCAGCAGCGAACCAGCCACTACGAGGTAAGCCCAGGCCGCCACCGCATTGAAAGTCACTTCACCAGTCAGGTGTTCACCTTTCAGACTGCTGATGATGAACAAAAACAGGCCACCTATCAGCATTTCACTGGCAAAGCCCATACCGCCTGCCGCCATTTTCAATTTCTTTTGTGACAGGATGGAACCCACATCCCAGCACAGGATGGCACCCAGCAAAAACAGGATACCCAGCGGTTTTGCTGAAAACTGCCCATCGGATGCCAGTAACAGGGCACCGGCAAAGCCGCACAAGATACCAGTCCACTCGCGGCGTTTTGGCCAGTCGCCAAACAAACCCGACAAGCCCGATAAAATCATCGGCGAACAGGCAATGAACACCGCGGTCAGGCCTGAAGACACATATTGTTGCGCGACCGCAGTCAGTCCGGTACCGCCGCCCAGCATCAACATACCGACGATGCCACCGTCACGCCATTCACGCAATGTGGGGTTGGGCGCGCCACGTAATTTTTGCCAGACATACAAAATCACACCTGCCACCAGAAAGCGCGTGCCTATCATCATGAACGGCGGAAAAGCAGTCAACGCCACCTGGATAGCAAAATAGGTGGAGCCCCAGACGATATATACCGTCAGTAAAGCAAACAGGACTGGTCGTGGCAGGTGGCGCATGAAAATTTCCGCAGGTGAAGAGTTTTGGAACATTAGTGTATGTCAGTCACTTGGTATTTTGAATGGCAATTCAAAGGTAAATCAGGTACATTTCTTTTGAATTAACTGAAAATAAGAGGTTTTTCCATGAAGCTTGAATTGGACATGATGGATGGCAAAATTCTGGAAATTTTGCAGGCCGATGCCAGGGTGACGATGGCCGAGATAGGTCGCCGCATCCATTTAAGTCAGCCTGCCGTGGCCGAAAGGGTCAAGCGCATGGAGGCGGCCAATGTCATCACTGGCTACCACGCCCGCGTCAATCCTGAAGCGCTGGGTTATGGTATTACTGCTTTTGTACGTATTGCCAGCCGTGCTACTGATACGCCAGTGCTCAAGCTTGCTGAACAAGTGCCGGAGGTGGTTGAATGTCATGCGATTACCGGCGAAGATTGCGTCATCGTCAAGGTGGTGGCGTCGTCCGTGCGCGAACTTGAAAGAGTGATTACCAGCCTGGCGCGTTGTGGTGTGACCTCAACTTCGCTGATTTTATCGTCGTCGATAGAACGACGAGCCATCAAACCGCTAGAGTAAAAAATGGAACTGCGCCAACTACGTTATTTTGTCGCCATCGTCGATCATGGTTCCCTGTCGCGCGCTGCCCGCGTACTGCATATCGTACAACCGGCACTGACCCAGCAATTGCAGCAGCTTGAAGAAGAATTGGGCGCACAGCTGTTGCACCGTTCTGCACAGGGCATGCAGGCTACTGATGCGGGCAAGCTGTTTTATGAACATGCGCAAGCCATCCTCAAGCAAGTCAATGATGCCAAATCGGCAGTCGCCCAGTCTACGGACAAACCCAGTGGTACCGTGGCTTTGGGGATACCGCAAAGCGCATCGGGCGCACTGGCTTTTCCCATGCTGAAAGCGGTACGTGCGGCTTACCCTGATATCGTTTTTCAACTCACTGAAGAATTGACGGGTAATCTGACCGAGCAGTTACGATCAGGCCGTCTGAATCTGGCAATATTGTTTGATGACGGGCAGCTGGGTGGCTTCGCTACCAAACCGCTGGTCGAAGAAGAGATGATGTATATCACGCGCAGTGATTCGCAATTTGCCTGCAAGCGCAAATCCATCAGTCTTGAGCAAGCCTTGCAGGCCACCCTGATCTTGCCGAGCATACAGCACGGCGTTAGGCCACGTATAGAACAGGTCGTGCGGCAGCACGGTCAGCATATAGAACGTGTGATTGATATTACGTCGATCGCGATTCTGAAATCTGCCTTGCTGGCAGACATGGGGGCGACGATCTTGCCGGTTTCGCCTTTGCTGGCCGAAATCGAGCGTGGCGAAATGCGTGCCTGCCCCATCAATGATGTCAAGCTTTCGCGTACGGTGACTCTGTGTGCATCGAAAAACATTCCTTTGACCAACGCTGCCATGGCGGTGGAGAAGCTAGTGCTGGAGTTGACCAGGGATTTAAGCCAGAGCGGGAAATGGCAGGGCACTAGCAATCTGGTGCCTTGATATGATGAATAACAATGAGTCGATGAATAATAAAAAATTCTGGAAGCAGATGAAATTTCCCTTGCTGGCCGGATGGTTACTGTTCTGGGCGCTGATGGTTGCCGTGGCCATCCAGGATCATCTGAAGAATGGTGGCAAGCATATCTGGGAACCCGTATTCTGGGAAAGCTCGTCCGCTATCGTTGGCACCGGTTTGCTGTTACTGCAAAGACGCAGACTGACCGACAGGGTGTTATTACAAACCCCGCGTAAATGGTTCCTGCAACAAATACTGCGTTTGCCCTTGATGTCGATTGCATTTGTTCTTACTGTTTATGGCCTGCGCAATCTGGTATATGCCTTGCTGGGACTGAGCTATCATCATGAAAACTGGGGTCAGGTGCTGGTTTACGAATGCAGCAAGATTTTCCTGTTCTTTGGCATTTTCTACGTCGTTGTGTTTGGCCTGCAATCTTATGCTTCGCTGCTGGAAGAAAAAGAAAATGCTGAAAAATCTCAGGCTCTGTTAAGACAGGCGCAATTGCAAAGGCTGACCCAGCAAATGCAGCCGCATTTTTTGTTTAATGTCCTCAATACTATTTCATCCCTGATGTATACCGATGTGAAACTGGCTGATACTGCCTTGAGCCAGATTGCTGAACTCTTGCGGGCCAGCATGGATCTGGGCCAGCACGCAGAAACCGAACTGCGTCACGAGTTGCAGCTACTGCACGCCTATGCGCGCCTGATGAGCCTGCGATTTGTTGACAGTGTAGAGTTAAGCTGGGACATTGCTGATGACGTACTGGCCTCAAGCATACCAGTCATGAGCCTGCAAACCATACTTGAAAACAGCTTCAAACATACTGTGGAAAAACGCACGCAATTGACACGGGTACATATCAGTGCGAAAAGTGAAGGCGCGCAACTGGTGCTGCGCATTCAGGATGATGCTGGAAAACTGCCCGCGGCCATGTCAACCGGTGTCAGCAATTCAGGGGTGGGGATCAGCAATCTGCGCCAGCGCCTGCAAGTCTTGTATCAGGACAAAGCCAGTCTGCAATTAAGTGCCCTGGCACCTGCCGGTGTGCTGACAGAAATGCGTGTGCCGCTGTCAACTGCTCATGAACATGGAAAACAATTGCCATGAAAATTCTGATCGTTGATGATGAAGCCCCGGCCAGGGATAAACTGAAACGCCTGGTTGCAGAGCATGTCGCTAATGCCAGCGTGTTTGAAGCCAGGGACGGCAGGGAAGCACTCGCGAGTATTGCTACTAACACACCCGAACTGGTTTTTCTGGATATCCAGATGCCGGAAATGGATGGCATCACCGTCGCCAGTGAACTGCATCCTCCGTTACCGCTGATTGTCTTTGTTACCGCCTATGACCAGTTTGCCCTGCAGGCGTTTGATGCAAATGCCGTCGACTATTTGCTCAAACCCTATGATGAAACCCGATTTTTACGGGCAATGCAAAGAGTAGCTGAGCGCCGGGCTACATCAAGGAAAATCTCTGCACAAGCGCATTTATTGTTGAATGAAAAAGGCCGTGTCATTGTCATCAAGCCAGCAGACATCATACGTCTGGAAGCCGCCGACAATTACGTCGTGATTTATACGGCACAAGAGCAGCATATGATGCGACAAACTTTGTCCGGTTTGCTGGAAAGGCTGGGTGAAGGCTTTGTACGCTGCCACCGGCGTCATGTCGTGCGCGTTTATGAGATCGTACAAGTCAGTCATGTGCAAAAGGGCGATGCCGAACTACTGCTCGGCAGCGGCATCAGCTTGCCTTGCAGCCGTCAGTACCGTGAAAATGTCATGCTGGAGCTAGCAAAACTGGCCTGATATCTCACAGTTTACCGCGCATATCCGTTTCACCCCGCTTTACACCCACCCGGCCACATTTTTCTCGTCAGGTGTTGGCCTGGAAGTTAGTCTTTGTGCTGTGCTCACATTCATGCCAAAGTCAAATCCATGTCTACGCCAAACCTCACTGTCAGTAGTCTGTCTGCGACAAGACCGTCTGATTCACGCCTGTATTTTCTCGACTGGGTCAGAATCATCGCTTTTTTCATGCTCATCCTCTACCACGTGGGTATGTACTATGTGGAATGGGGCTGGCATGTCAAAAGCCCGCACGCCAGTTCGGCTATCCAGCCTTTGATGATGCTCAGCAGTCCCTGGCGCTTGAGCCTCTTGTTTTTTATTTCTGGCGTGGCGTCGGCCTTCATGCTGGAGAAATCACAGCCTGGCAGCTTTTTGCGCAACCGCACGGTGCGCCTGTTATTACCCCTGATTTTTGGCATGGTCATTATCGTGCCGCCGCAAGCCTATCTGGAAGTCGTTGAGAAACTGTCTTATGCTGGCAGCTATGGCGATTTCATGCAGCTTTATTTGCATGCCTACAAGGGTTTCAAGATTGATGGCAAAGTATTGAGCCTGCCAACCTGGAACCACCTCTGGTTTGTCGCCTACATCTGGGTATATAGCGTGCTGTTATGGCTGTTAGTGGCTTTCCGGCCTGCGTGGTTCCAGGCCGCCCGTACTGCCTTGCAAAAACACATGCATGGCTATCGCATACTGGTACTGCCTGTCATGTATCTGGCGCTGGTGCGCATGGGCTTGTTCAGTGCCTTTCCACCCAATAATGGCTTGTTTGCCGACTGGTATAACCATGCATGCTACCTGTTTGTCTTCCTGTTTGGGGCATTGATCGCGAATGCAGACAATTTCTGGCAAGAGCTTGCTGCATTGCGCTGGACGGCATTGAAGATAGCTGCTTGCGGCTGGCTCTTCCTCATTATCTATTTCAGTTTCGACGATGCTAGCCCGCGACAATGGCTGATCATGTTTCAGCGGGCAGTCTGGGTCAGCATGGCCTGGAGTGCCATCATCGCCGCTTGTGGTTATGCACGTGTGTACCTGAACTTTGACAGCCCGGCAAGGCGCTATCTGACGCAGGCAGTGTTTCCTGTGTATATCCTGCATCAGACTTATATCGTCATCATGGCGCATAGCCTGAAACCCCTGGCGTTGCCTGCGCTAAGCGAAGGCATCCTGCTGATCGTGCTGACAGGCGCAAGCTGCTTCATCAGCTATGAACTGATACGTCGCCTGTTTTTTCTGCGCCCGCTGTTTGGCCTGGGGTTTGGATGGTCTTATAAACCCAGGTCACTCAGTCCGGGGTGATCGTCAGGCCGTCGCCCTTGTGGCCAGTGGAACAGACGCTGTTCTTCAGTGATGTGTACATCATTGATGCTGGCCAGGCGGCGGTGCATCAGGCCATTTTCAGCAAATTCCCAGTTTTCATTGCCATATGAACGTGTCCAGTTGCCTGCGTGATCACAGCTTTCATAAGCGAAACGTACGCCAATGCGGTTGTCACGAAAAGCCCATAATTCCTTGATGAGCCGGTACTCACGTTCGGCCGCCCATTTGCGTTGTAAAAATTCACGCACCTGTTCGCGACCCAACGGGAATTCATGGCGATTGCGCCATACCGTATCGATGGTATAGGCCAGCACCACCTTGTCAGGGTCACGGCTATTCCAGCCATCTTCTGCCATGCGGACCTTTTGTATGGCGGTTTCCAAAGTAAACGGCGGGAAAGGTGGACGCTGTCCTTCCATTGCCTGAGTCATGGGTGTGATCTTTCTTTGTCAAAAATTGTTTTAGCGGGTAAATGCGCACGCCTGACTTTACGCAATAAAATCTTTGATTGGAATAGTCGTCAATTACATTTAATTATTTCATTTCGTGGAATAATGGCATGAACTCGCAGCATGATCATTTCAGGGAAAATCATGGACAAACTCCATTTGATGACAGTTTATGTGGCGGTGGCAGAAGAAGAGGGCTTTGCAGCGGCAGCGCGCCGGCTGGGTATGTCACCACCGGCAGTGACCCGGGCCGTCGCCATGCTTGAAGCTGGCTTGAAGGTAAAGTTACTCAACCGCAGTACACGTTATGTGCGCGTGACCGAGGCTGGTCAACGCTATCTTGACGATTCACGCCGCATCATTGCCGAGGTGGAAGCGGCCGATGAAGCGACTGCCGGCATCAATGCCGAACCACGTGGTCACCTGACCGTGACAGCACCTGTCATGTTTGGGAAAATGTTTGTCATGCCCGGCATCATCGACTATTTACAGCGTTATCCGGGCATGGATGTGTCAGCCGTGTTCCTGGACCGCATAGTCAATTTGCTGGAGGAGGGCGTTGATGTTGGCGTGCGTATAGGCGAGTTGCCTGATTCCAGCATGAAGGCCCTGCGTGTCGGGTATATCAGGCGCGTACTATGCGCGTCGCCAGCGTATCTTGAAAAAAATACCTGTCCCCTGACGCCACAGCAATTACCTGGTCACAGCATTATTTCAGCGGGTAGCATGGCACCTTTGGTCGAATGGCGCTTTGCAAAAGATGAGCAGCCGGTTGCCGTCAAGGTGAAGCCACGTCTGACCGTCAGCAATAATGATGCCGCCATTGAGGCCTGCCTGGCTGGCCTTGGTATCAGCCGCCTGTTGTCATACCAGGTTGAAACCCATTTTGACAGCGGTCAGCTAGTGAGGTTGTTGCCAGAGTTTGAGCCTGCGCCTTTACCGGTGCATGTCGTGCATAGAGAGAGTCGTTACGCGTCGATCAAGGTCAGAAGTTTTGTAGACCTGGTCGCACATCATTTGCGTGATCACCTGAAAATAAACTGATCGGGATATAAATTTTTTGATATCAGATTGACAGTTGACACATAAATTCTTCAGATGCTATATTCTGGCTGGTCTGGTGGGAACGTTTCCAAATGCGGCGTCAGATCGCTAGTCAGACACCTGAAAAATGCGGACCATGAGCCGCACTCTAGGAGACAAGATGTTCAAGTTGAGCAAGCTGGCAATGGCAACGGTGCTTTGCCTTAATGCGTCTGTACACATGGCGGCTTTGGCAGCAGGGCCCAAGGCAGAGGTCATGCACTGGTGGACCTCAGGTGGCGAATCAGCCGCCGTCGCCAGGTTTGCTGATGCTTATCGTGCGGCAGGCGGCGTCTGGACAGATACTGCTATTGCCGGTGGCGATCAGGCGCGCTCGGTAGCCATCAACCGCATGGTCGGTGGCAACCCGCCGACAGCTGCGCAATTCAATATTTCGCGCCAGTTTCAGGATGTGGTTGAACAGGGCATGCTCAGCAATGTCGATGAGATCGCCATCAGGGAAGGCTGGGATAAAACCCTGCCTGAACCTATCAGCAGTGTCATCAGGATCAAGGGGCATTACTACGCCATTCCTGTGAACATTCATATGCCGACCTGGATATGGTATTCCAAGGCGGCATTTAAAAAAGCTGGTATTGATAAAGAGCCAGTCACCCCGGACGAATTATTCGCCGCACTTGATAAACTCAAGGCAGCCGGCCTGATTGCACTGGCACATGGCGGACAATCATGGCAGGAAACCATCGTCTTCATGGCCATGCTGGCTAATGTCGGTGGCAAGGACCTCTACCTCAGTGTGATGCGTGACCGTGATCCACGTGCAATGAACTCAGAAGAGTTTCGCAAGGTGCTGCTCAGTTTCAAGCGCCTGCATGGCTATGTTGATGCTGCGTCACCGGGACGCAACTGGAATGATACAACTGCCTTGCTGATCAGTGGCAAGGCTGGCATACAGATCATGGGTGACTGGGCAACCGGTGAATTTGTCGCGGCAAAACAAGTTGCTGGCCGGGATTATGGCTGCATACCCGGTCTGGGACCAAAAGCACCTTATCTGATACAGGGTGATGTCTTCGTTTTCCCTAAAACCAGTAATGTTGAAGCTTTGAAAGCGCAAAAAATGTTGGCGAATGTCTTTGTTGCGCCCGCAGTGCAGATAGAGTTCAATAAACTGAAAGGCTCCATCCCGGTACGTAACGATCTTGATGCCTCACAAATGAATCTGTGCGCACGCAGGGGCCTGGACATCATGAAAGATAAAAGCCGCCATGCTGGCATAGGTGAGATCTATCTGACGCCAGACCAGAATGGCGCGCTGACTGATGTGTTGACGGCGTACTGGAACACCAATATGACAGTCGAAAAAGCACAGAAGAATATCGTATCGGCGTTAAAGAATTAATCAGCACATGACTGCCAGCAAACGCAGAATGCTCTACACCAGGATCATCCCTCACGCGGCCTTGTTGCCGATGAGTCTGACGGTGGTGTTCGGCTATCTGGCGACTGTGCTATGGTCCATCAAGGTGTCGTTGAGCAGTTCGCGCACTTTGCCAGTGGATACTTTCGTTGGTTTGAGTCAGTACATACGTCTGTTTGAAAACGAGCGCTGGTTACTGTCACTGAATAACCTTGCCATTTACGGTGTTCTGTTCATCATTGCCTGCCTCGTCATCGGTTTCCTGCTCGCTGTATTCATTGATCAGAATGTCACGGGTGAAGGCGTGTTGCGCACGGTATTTCTCTACCCCTATGCAATGTCTTTCGTTGCTACCGGCCTGGTCTGGCAATGGATGCTGACCCCTGGTATAGGCTTAGAAAAGAGCATACGGCAACTGGGCTTTCCTGATTTTCAGTTTGACTGGATCATTGATCAGGACATGGTTATCTATACCGTCGTCATCGCGACAGTGTGGCAGGCATCGGGCCTGGTCATGGCGATGCTGCTGGCGGGTTTGCGTGGCATTGATGACGATATCTGGAAAGCCGCCCGCATGGATGGCATACCGGCCTGGCGTGTGTATTTTTCCATCATCATTCCCATGCTCGCCCCCAGCTTTGCCACCGTGCTTTTATTGCTGACGACCGCAGTGGTCAAATTGTTTGATGCGGTCGAGGCCATGACACAGGGTGGTCCAGGCACAGCCAGCGAAGTGCCTGCCAAATTTATTATGGATCATCTGTTTGGCCGTGCCAACCTCGCACTCGCTTCAGCCGGTGCCGTCATGATGCTGGTGCCCGTGCTGGCGATACTGGTGCCGTATGCGTATGCGCGTGCCAGGCAGGTGCGCAAATGAGCAAACGCACTTTTTCTCCTGCACGCCTGGGTATTTATGCTTTCCTGATCAGCGCCGCCCTGTTTTTCCTGTTGCCCCTGTACATCATGCTGGTCACGTCATTGAAGTCGATGGAAGAAATCCGGCTCGGCAATATCTTTGCCTTGCCCATGCAAATCACGCTGCAGCCGTGGCGCCAGGCATGGAGCAGCACCTGTACCGGCGTGGCATGTGAAGGCATACGTGGCGGCTTCTGGAATTCCGTCGCGATTACCTTACCCAGCACAGTCTTTGCCATTTTTCTTGGCGCGCTGAATGGCTATGCCCTGTCTTTCTGGCGGCCCCGCGGCGCGCAGTTTTTGTTCGGTATCTTGCTGGCCGGTGCCTTCATACCGGTGCAGGTGATGATGTTTCCACTGTTACGCATACTGGCCAGTCTTGGTCTGTTCAGCACTTTGCCTGGCATCGTGCTGGTGCACATAATTTTTGGCATGCCTGTCATGACGCTGCTGTTCCGCAATTATTATATGGGGATACCGCAAGAACTGTTTCATGCGGCACGTATAGACGGGGGCGGTTTCTTCAGGATTTTCATACAACTGATGTTGCCGATGTCATTGCCGATGATCGTGGTGGCATCCATCATGCAGGTTACCGGTGTCTGGAATGATTACATACTGGGCCTGGTATTCGCAGGGCGCGAGCATTTGCCGATGACGGTGCAATTGAATAATGTCATCAACACGACCACCGGCATACGTTTGTATAACGTGAATATGGCAGCCACCATTCTGACCGCCCTGCTGCCCTTGAGTATTTATTTCATTTCTGGTCGCTGGTTCGTGCGCGGCATCGCCGCCGGTGCGGTAAAAGGTTAATTCATGTCGAATGTGTGTGTCAGGAATTTGAGTATCAAACTCGGTGCCAACCAGATCATTCATGATCTGGACTTGCGTGTGGAAGAGGGCGAGTTCCTGGTTTTGCTTGGCCCTTCGGGCTGTGGCAAGTCGACCTTGCTGCATAGCATTGCCGGCCTTATCGATATTGATAGCGGCAGTATAGAAATCGCTGGCAAGGATGTCAGCCATGCTGAACCGAGTGAGCGTCAAATTGGTATGGTGTTCCAGTCATATGCGCTGTATCCGACCATGACGGTAGAAAAAAATATGTCTTTCGGCCTGCGCATCAGCGGTACACCCAGTGCAGAAATAGATCGACGCCTGCAAAAGGTAGCGCAGATGCTGCAATTGGAGACCTTGCTCGACAGAAAACCTGCCCAACTCTCCGGTGGGCAAAGGCAGCGCGTGGCGATAGGCCGCGCCCTGGTCAGGGAAGCCAGCGTGTTTCTGTTTGATGAACCCCTGTCGAACCTGGATGCCAAGCTGCGCACCGAGTTGCGCCGGGAGCTGAAACTATTGCACCAGACCCTTGGTTCTACCATGCTGTATGTTACGCATGACCAGGTCGAAGCAATGACACTGGCGACCCGCATCGTAGTCATGCGCGCTGGAAAAATCCAGCAGATAGGCGCGCCTGCGACCGTGTATGAGCAGCCTGCGAATTTATTTGTGGCTGGCTTTCTGGGCGCACCTGCAATGAATTTCATTGCCGGGAAGCTTGATGCAGACCAGGTATTCTCTTCTGAAGGATTGACGCTGGACCTACGCAGCTATGATTTCCAGCAGGTGCCGCAAGCTGAAAGTCGGGTTATTCTCGGGATACGTCCCGAGCATCTTGATATACGGCCAGATGGGGTATGGGAAGCAAAGTTGAGCCTGGTAGAGCCCATGGGCAATCATCAGATAGTCTGGCTGGCGTTTGGTGCGCATCAACTTGCCGTCATCGTTCACGATAACCGCCATTTTGAGTTGGGCGAAACCCTGAAGTTTGACATTGCCTCGCCGCGTGTGTCATTGTTTGACCAGACTACAGAGCAGCGACTGTAATCAAGGTGAAAAACTCTCTATCGTACCCTTGTTGAATTCTTTATATACTGGCTGGATATTGACATCATGGAAAAGAATCAAGTGGCGACCATCAAAGACGTAGCCCGCCTGGCGGGTGTGGGGCTGGGCACCGCTTCACGGGTAGTGAGCGGCAAGGGATCTGTCTCGGTGGCCACGCAGGAAAAAGTCAGGCAGGCAATCGCAGAGCTCGATTTTCGTCCTTCCCACGCGGCCCGTTCACTGCTGTCAGGCAACTCGCAGATGATAGGCGTCTACATCCCGGTCCTGAAGGGCACGTTCTATATGCCCATCCTGCAATCCATCGACAATGAATTACGCGCTGCCGGCTTGCATATGGTGGTGGCCTTTGGTGTCGGTACGGGAGATGAAAGACGACAGGGTGTCGACGGTATAGAATTTTTGATGGAACGTGGCTGTGATGGGCTCATCGTCATGAGTAATGTACTCACCGATGAAGATTTTGACGTGCTGGGTACCAAGCGTTCGCGCCTGGTGGTTCTGAACCACGGCTCAGACAATATCGCCGCACAATGCTTTACGGCTGATCATGTGCAGGGTGGCATCATGGCGGCGCGCGCCCTGCTTGACCACCATCATAAAAAAATTGCAGTCATCGCCGGACCATCTACCGCACCCGATAACGTTGATCGTATCAATGGGTTTTTGGGCGAGCTGGCAAGTGCCGGTGTCAACACGGCGGATATGTGGATAGCAGAGAGCGATTTCTCGCCAGAAGGCGGCTGGAATTGTGCAAAAGAACTGGTCGAGTCGGGGCGTTCGTTTACTGCCGTGTTCTGCGCCAATGATGAAATGGCGCTGGGTGCCTTATCGTATTTCCAGCAGGCGGGCATTGCCGTGCCGCGTGATGTATCCGTCGTTGGCTACGATGACACCATGAGCGCTGCATTTGCAGCCCCACCACTGACATCCGTACATATCCCCTGGCGCGATGTCACCCTAAGTGCACTCAATGAATTATTGAACCGCTGCTATGGGACTGAAAGACCGGTGATACGTGATTACCCGATCACGGTCACGATGCGTGCCTCACTGGCGAAACCGGGCGGGCAACGCCGCAAGGGTAATTGACGCATGACCGGATGAATCAGTCTGGAAGGGCGGTGGTAAAACATGATTTTGCCATCTGATTCTGACAGGAAATTTTGTTGTAAATTAAGCGCAAATTTTGAAGAAAAAATGAATGGAAATCTTGACTGTTCATTTTTTTTATGAAATTATGGAATCGTTTCCAAGTAATTCAAATTAAAGCTAAAAAATCTGGAATAGTGGTTTTTGTATATTGCAGTGCAGCGTCTTTTCTTTGTTGCGTAGCGCAGGTCAGAGAGAGAATAAATCAATTCAGTTTCGTTCCGGTATTTGTAACACGCCTCATATAAAAATTAAATATTCGTTTTTTAAAGAGCGACCTTGAAATAAAATTTTTTGGAGTTAAATGGAAACCTTTCCATTTAATTTAAAACTTAAATTACATTTACATCTTACAAGCAAAATATGACCAGAAGTCTTCATCATTCACTGCCGCAACTACGGCGCTCGGATTTTACCAGTGACTTTTTATGGGGTAGTGCTACCTCGGCATACCAGATCGAAGGAGCCGCTGCCCTGGATGGTCGCGTAGAATCCATCTGGGACAGGTTTTGTGATCAGCCAGGCACCATACGTGACGGTAGCAATGGCGCCGTCGCCTGTGATCATTATCATCATTGGCCGGAGGATCTGGATATTGCACAAAGCCTGGGTACCAATGCCTATCGTTTCTCAATCTCCTGGCCGCGCATATTTTCAGGCCCGGGTGCCGAAGCAAATCCCGAGGGACTGGCATTTTATTCGCGCCTGGTAGATGGCATGCTGGCGCGCGGTCTGCAACCCTGGGCTACGCTATACCACTGGGATTTGCCACAATACCTGCAAGATCAGGGTGGCTGGCTGGCACGCGACACTGTGCATGCATTTGTCGAGTTTGCCGATGTCATGAGCAAACACCTTGGGGACCGCGTCAAGCACTGGATCACGCATAATGAACCCTGGTGCACCGCCATGCTGGGGCATGCCGATGGTATCCATGCGCCTGGTATCAAGGATTTCAAAACAGCGATACAGGTCTGTCATCATGTGCTCTTGTCCCATGGCCTGGCAACACCGGTATTGCGTGCCAATGTGACTGATGCGCGTGTAGGCCTGGCCTTGAATCTGCACCCCATCAGCGCCGCCAGCAATAAGCCTGAGGATCTCGCCGCGGCTCAGCGTCACGATGGCTTGCGCAACCGCTGGTATCTCGACCCCCTGTATGGCCGTGGCTATCCACAAGATGTCTGGCAAGCCCTGGGTGAGTATGCACCGCAGGTAGCAGAGGGTGACATGCAGGCGATAGCCGTGCCCACCGATTTTCTCGGGGTGAATTTCTATTTTCCAGAAATGGTAGTGCATGCGCCAGGTGCTTCAGCACTGGATTTGCGTCTGGTAGATGCCGGTGATGTTGAGCGTACTGCCTTTGGTTGGGAAGTCGCACCAGAAGGCATGACTAGTTTGCTCAAACGCATACAGGACGATTACCAGCCTGGTGCTGTGTACATTACCGAGAACGGTGCAACCTATGATGATCATCTCGATGAACAAGGTGAAATTCAGGATGCGCTACGCCGCGCTTACCTGATACGCCATCTGGCCGCAGTCAGGAATGCGATACAGCAGGGCTGCCAGATCAAGGGTTATTTCGCCTGGAGCCTGCTCGATAATTTTGAATGGGCAGAAGGTTGTTCTCGCCGCTTCGGTATCACCTATGTTGACTTTGATACCCAGGTACGCACTCTCAAACTGAGCGGTAAATGGTATAGCGATTTTTTGCATGAAAGAGAAACCGCGACGGCATCAAAATGGCAGTCGGCTGCTTAGCGTCATAGCACCGGAAATCCGTAAAAGAGCAGTCCCTGAAGTGATTTGCAGCAACGGCAATTTGATATTTTTCGTCAAAATTTTCTTGCTATTGCTCGGGGCACATTTCCATTGACAAATAAAAACGGAGGTTGCACTATGATTTTCAAATGAAGTGGGAAGCTTTCCATAATCTGTGAAATTGAACCAGAGATGAATCAACGACAGCAGTAGCTGGGTAATTGATAGAAAAAGCATTAAAAGAATTTAGAAAAATGGCAGTGCAATCCGGGGTTTGAACATAAACATTTCTGACTGAATAAATACCTGAAACAGGTCACCCGGAAATTAGCCTGGCTGTAAAGAAATAATGGATATGCATTAGAGAAAAAATTCCAGCATATTCATAGTAAACAAAAGATAGTAAGCAAAAGATCAGAAGCAAAAGAATACCCAAACGCGCTTGCAAAAAAATACAAAGACAAAACGAGTAAAGGCGACCTGCGCTGTATGGCCGGGAAAGCGCCGATAACTGAAAATAATAAAGGAGACAAAATGTTTCACATATTGACCAAGAGGAGCTTGATCAGTCTGGCGGTAGCCAGCGCCTGTGCACAACTGACTTCATCGGCATGGGCGCAAGAACAGGGCAGTAATAAACCGGTAGAGCAGGAAGCCAGCACCACCGCAAAACCAAAGAAAGCCGATGCTGATAAAAACGAAGTGCAGGAAGTGACCGTTACGGCGACACGGCGCACTACATCGCTGTTGAAAACCCCGCTTGCCGTGACCGCCTTCAGCCAGGAAAAATTGACGAAGCAGGGTATTAATAACCTGGCCGGTATCTCTGGTGAGTTGCCCAACGTGCAAATGGATGGTCAGGCTAATGATTCAGCAGTAAAAATTACCATACGCGGTATCACCGCCACCAATTTTACAGAAATCGGTGATCCCTCTGCCGGCTTGCATGTTGATGGTTTGTATTCGCCGCGTCCGCAGGGGGCGCAAGCCTTGATGTTCGACCTGGACCAGGTTGAAGTATTGCGCGGCCCGCAGGGCACCTTGTTTGGCCGCAATTCCACCGCTGGCAGTATCAACATCATCCCCGCCAAGCCGGATTTCAGCTCGACTTATGGCAGCGTGTCATATGAAGTGGGCAGCCTGAATCTGCGCAACCTGAATGTGATACAGAACATCGTTGTCAACGACAAGCTGGCGTTGCGTGCCACCGTGATGAAGGTCACCAAGGACAGCCCGTTCAACCAGCAACAGGATTTTACCGATATCAATATCCCCGCACTGGGCTGGAAAGCCGATGGCATACCTGATGCATCGCAACGCTTCAACACCAAGGTATCAAAGGCCGATGGCTATAATAACCAGAATCAGTGGGCTGCCCGCCTGGCGGCAAGACTGAAGGTCAACAATGATATCGAATGGCAACTGGCGTATGAGCATTTCCAGGATTCTGGCGCTGGTTATGTCGGCATGCGCGATTGCGATCAGTCGGCAGGTACGCGCTGGGCTTGTACGCGCGGGCAATACGATATCCTCATCAATGTGCCTGGTAAAGTCGATATGACCATAGACAGTCTCAGATCCAAAGCCATCTGGAACGTGAATAAAGACACCAGCCTCGAATATGGTTTCGTTTATGCTGACCAGCGCCGCAGCCAGGTGCATGATGATGACTCTGGTGTTTATCCCTATGCTTTTGAAGTGACCGGTACTAATCCGCCTGATGGCAGTTGGCCAACCTGGCCGGTGGCGGACAATCTGACACGCACCTTGAATTCAAAATACCTGTCTACCGTTCATGAATTGCAGTTGAAGCAGAATTTCGACAACTGGCAATATGTCGCCGGTGCCTTCTGGATGCACGAAAAGAACGCCATCAATTTCGGCCAGGAACAATTGCATTACGGGCCTAATAATATTCCTATCAGCCAGTTCTATGCACAGCCAGATCGTCAGATTGATTCCAAAGCCTTGTTTGCCCAGGCAGACTGGCAATTCTCACCCATCTGGACCGCCACTGCGGGCGCACGCTACACGCGTGACAGCAAGGTTGACAAAGGCGGTATGAATCTTGGCGGCAATAGCTGGGGTGGCCAGAGTTTTGGCTATTACAACGGCATGTTTGACTATGGCACACCGGGTACGCCAAATTACCGCACGCCAAATGGTAACCAGTTCACGCCACAAATGGGTACACTGGGCGGTGCTGCTGCCTATGCCGGTTATGGCCCGGGCACCAATAATGACCATGAAGACAGCTGGAGCAAAGGCACCTATCGCCTGGGCTTAAGAGCGCAGTTGACGCCACGCGACATGGTCTATGCGGCTTTATCTACTGGCTATAAATCTGGCGGCTTTGGTGACCGTACCAACAAGTGCGGGCAAACCGGTTGCGTGTATGGCGATAACAAAATCGAACAGATTACCTATCTGACTTATAAGCCGGAAACCGTCACCAACTTTGAACTTGGCTATAAAGGAAAACTGCTTGATAACCGCCTTGCCCTGTCGGTTGTGCTGTTCGCCATGCAATATAAAGACATGCAGCAAACCGGTAGCAACTTCCTGGCAAAAGTGAATACGCCAGACAACCTGCCTTGCCCCTCATGGGCACCTACCTGCGATGTCGCTACTGCCTGGCAAACAGTCAATGTCGCCAAGGTGAATTTGTCAGGTATAGAAACCGAATGGGATTATCGCCCTTGGCCAGGTGCAAAGCTGGGTGGTTTTTTCAGTTACCTGAAAAGCGTGATTCATGATTATGATTCTTATGATGACGGTTATGCCTGCGATTTGCGTGCAGAATTCGGTGCAGTACCATGCCCGCTCGTGTATCAGGGTACAGACGACAGGCTGCGTGGTCGTCGTGCCTATAACCTGGAAGGCAATCAAATGCCAAATGCGCCGAAATTCACGTTCGGCATGAACTTCTCACAAGAGTTTGCACTCGATCATGGCTATACCCTGACGCCCTGGATCAGCATGCGCTGGCAGGACAAGGTTTATTTTGATCTGCGCAATTTCGATAACCCCTATATCGGCCTCAGCCAAAAGGCCTATGCCAAGGGGGATGTTTCCCTGAAGCTGGTCTCACCGGATGCAAAATGGTTTGCTGAAGCGTATATCCGTAATTTTACCGACGTCAAAGCCAAGACCAATGGCTGGAACGATGGCGGCGGCAAAATGGGTGCCAGCTATATCGACCAGCGCTCTTATGGTGTGCGAGTGGGCCTCAGTTATTAAGCGTTGAGCGTGATGGCAAAGGCCGGTAAAGCCTTTGTCATGCAATATTTTTCATTCATGTGGGATCCGGCAATCAATGAAAAATTTCCTGCTGATTTTTGTAAGTGTTTTCCTGCTCGCATGTGGTGGTGGCCCTGTACAAACCCTGGTATCTGCACCGGACAAACCAATACTCGCAGCGCCTGCATGGGAACTGGTCTGGCAAGATGAGTTTGAAGGTACAGGTCTCGATCATGGAAAGTGGCTGGAAGAAACCGGTGGCGATGGCTGGGGTAATCATGAGCTACAGTTTTATACCAGGCGCAGTGAAAACCTGCGGGTGAAAGATGGCATGCTGGTCATCGAAGCCAGGCAGGAAGATTATAGTGGCCGCGCGTACACTTCGGCACGCATCAAGACCGCAGGTTTGCAGGAAACAACTTATGGCCGTTTTGAAGCACGCATCAAAATACCGGCCGGGCAGGGTATCTGGCCAGCATTCTGGTTGCTGGGCAATAATCTGAACGCTGCCGGCTGGCCAGGCTGCGGTGAAATCGACATCATGGAGAATATAGGCAAAGAACCAGCCGTCATCCATGGCACCATGCACGGGCCGGGTTATTCAGGCGCGAAAGGATATGGGCAGCCGTTCGCTTTAAGTAAAGACCAGTATGCTGATGATTTTCATGTATTCGCGCTGGAATGGGAAGCAACAGAAGTACGCTGGTATATGGATGGCGTGCAATACTTCAGCGCCCGTCCGCAGCAACTGGCGGGGCAATGGGTATTTGATCACCCGTTTTTCATCATCCTGAATTTGGCCGTCGGTGGTGACTGGCCAGGCTCACCAGATGCGACAAGCCAATTCCCGCAGCAGATGCTGGTTGATTATGTGCGGGTTTATCGTAGAAAGCTGACGTGAAAAAAAGTTTTTCTTTGTGGTAGCAGTAGCAGTGGCAGATATAAAAATAATCCGAGACACAGGGCGAGTCACAAAGAATGAAAGGCTCGCACCATTAAACGAGTAATCACGATGAAATTAAAAACAAGCTTGTTGGGGTACGGTTCTTTATTGGTGCTGGTGTGCAGCACTGCCTGGGTGAGTGCTGCTGATCAATATGGGGCAGCCAGCATGCCAGCATCTTCACTGGCCGCATGGCCACAAGTAAATAGCATCATCAGCAAAGACCCCGCACTTGAAGCACGTGTCGCGGCCATCGTCGCAGGCATGACGCTGGAACAAAAAATCGGCCAGATGACACAAGCCGAAATCAAATCGATTACGCCAGACGATGTGCGTCGTTATTATCTGGGTTCAGTCCTGAACGGTGGCGGCAGCTGGCCTGACCGTAATAACAAGCACAGCAGTGCTGCCGACTGGGTGGCACTGGCCGACAAATATTATGATGCCTCGATGGCTACCGACATGGCGGTCAAGATACCGGTCATCTGGGGCATCGATGCCATACACGGCAACAGCAATGTGTTTGGCGCTACCTTGTTCCCCCACAATATCGGCCTGGGTGCGGCGCATAATCCGCAACTGGCTGGACAGATAGGCCGCTCCATGGGCAAGGCAGTACGGGCAACCGGCATTGCCTGGGTATTTGGCCCTACGCTGGCGGTGGTGCGTGATGACCGCTGGGGGCGTACCTATGAAAGTTTTTCGGAAGATGGCGCCGTGGTACGCCAGTATGCGGGTGAATATGTCAAAGGTTTGCAAGGCAGTTTCATGGATGACGGCAACGTGGTGGCAACCGCCAAGCATTTCATGGGTGACGGTGGTACAGACCAGGGCAAGGACAGGGGCGTGAATCTGTCCACCAATGCGCAGATGCTGAACACCCATGCCCAGGGCTATATGACCGCCCTGGCCGCCGGTGCACAAACCGTGATGGCTTCCTACAATAGCTGGAATGATGTGGCTGCCGGTGCCAATTACGGAAAAATGCATGGCAGCAAGGCCTTGCTGACCGATGTGTTAAAAGGAAAAATGGGCTTTGACGGTTTTGTCATTACCGACTGGGACGGCATTGCCGAGGTACCTGGCTGCCGAAACGATAACTGTCCGCAGGCCATCAATGCCGGTGTCGATATGATCATGGTGCCTGATGCCTGGAAGAATTTCATCGCCAATACGATAGCCCAGGTCAAATCAGGTGAAATACCTGTTGCCAGGATTGATGATGCCGTAACCAGAATTATCCGCGTCAAACTGCGCGCCGGCCTGTTTGGGAAAAAGCCTTCAGAAAATGCCTATGCCGGCAAGCAGGATGCCTTGCAAGACCGGGCGCTCGCCCGCCAGGCCGTGCGTGAATCCCTGGTCTTGCTGAAAAATGATGGCGGCATCTTGCCATTGGCCCGCAACAGGAAAATACTGGTGGTGGGTAAAAGCGCAGATACCATTTCGAATCAGGTCGGCGGCTGGTCACTGACCTGGCAGGGTACGGATAATAACAATGTGGATTTCCCCAATGCAGATTCGATACTGACCGGCATCAGGGATGCCGTCGGTACAGATTTTGTCGATTTCAGCATCGATGCGAAAGGTGTTGATGTCAGTCGCTATGACGCAGTGATTGCCGTGATAGGTGAAACACCATACGCTGAAATGTATGGCGATATCGGGCCATCCGGTACTTTGCGCCATACCGGTCGTTTCCCTGAAGATCTGGCGGTGTTGCAGGCAGTGGCAGGCAAGGGCAGGCCGGTGGTGACGGTCTTTTTGTCTGGCCGTCCACTTTACGTGAATGACCTGATGAATTTGTCCGACAGTTTCGTTGCGGCCTGGTTGCCTGGCAGCGAAGGCAAGGGCGTGGCAGATGTATTATTTCGCGGTAAAGAGGGTGCGCCTGCTTATGATTTTACTGGCACACTTTCTTTTTCATGGCCAAAAACAGTGTGCCAGACCAGCCTGAATTTTGATGATGCGCATTATTCACCCTTGTTCAAGCTGGGCTATGGTCTCAATTACCGCAGCACGCTGAAGCTTGGCAAGCTGAGTAACACCTACCCTTCAGGTGGTTGCGGCGTGACCAATGCCTACCCGGTGTTTAACCAGGCAGACCGGGCCACTTATCCCTTGTATGTGATCAGTGGTCATGAACAGCAGGCGCTGGGCGCAGATTTGAACCGTGTGCTCAATATGACTGGCATCAGCGTACAAACCGCACAAGTCAATAGCCAGCAAGATGCCAAGCTGTTGACCTGGAGCGGCCCGGCGCGTCTTGAGGCGCGTGCAAAACAGGCGCAGGCTGTGCCGGCATTTGCGGTGAAGGAGGGGGTACTCAGTTTCGATACCATCGTCAGTGCTGCCCCAAGTGGTACTGTCACTATCGCCATGCAGTGTGGCCCGCATTGCGAAGCCAGTCTCGATATGACGGCTGTTTTCAAACGCCTGGCAGAAAAGAAAGACAAGCAGACAGTCAAGATACCCTTGAACTGCTTCACTGCTAAGGGTGTTAAACTGCATAAAATTGATGTTCCTTTCAGCATCAGCAGCAACGCTGCTTTTGCTGCGGCTTTTACCAATATTCAAATTGTCGGCGGTGCCGAAAAAGACCAGGATGCGCTTCACTGCGCAGCATTGCAATGAGCCAGGTAATCAAGCATTCATCGAATCCTATATTTAAGCACGCACGTTTGCTGGCTGACGTGGGTGGGACCAATGCACGTTTTGCGCTGGAAGTTGCACGTCAGCAGTTTGAAGCTATAGAGGTATTGCCCTGCGCTGACTATCCCAGTTTGCTGGAGGCAATGCAAAGCTATTTGAATGGTGCCGCCGTTAAAAAAGTGCGGGACAAATCACACTTGCCAGTCGTAGATGCCGCTATCGCCATTGCCAACCCGGTTGATGGTGACAAGGTGCGCATGACCAATCATGACTGGAGTTTTTCCATTTCAGATTTGCGTCAAAAACTGGATTTAAGTAATTTCCTGGTCGTCAATGATTTTACGGCGCTGGCAATGGCATTGCCTTATCTGGATGCAACTCAGCGCCAGAAAATTGGCGGCGGTGTCGAATTGCCGGGACGTTGCGTTGGACTGATCGGTGCCGGTACGGGTCTGGGGGTCTCTGGTATTTTGCCCGTGGGTCAGTCCTGGGTGGCACTTGCCAGTGAAGGCGGACATGCCACTTTTTCGCCATCCAGTCCGGCAGAGGTGGCAATACTCCAGAGCCTGTGGCAACAGTACGACCATGTTTCTGCCGAACGCCTGCTATCAGGCAAAGGGCTGGAACAGATCTGTCATGCCATCTCTGGTCTGGAACTGGATGCGGCAGAGATCACCAGGCAGGCACTGGAAGATAGCTGCCAGGCCAGCAGCCAGACCGTCGCCCATTTCTGCGCGATACTGGGCAGCGTCGCCGGCAATGTCGCCCTGACCCTGGGCGCGACTGGCGGCATGTATATAGGCGGTGGCATTGCACCCAGGCTGGGCAGGTTGTTCAGCCAGTCGGCTTTTCGCGCCCGCTTTGAAGCCAAGGGGCGGCTCAGCACCTATCTGGCACAGATACCGACTTACCTGATCACTGAAGAATATCCAGCCTTTCTGGGCGTATCCGCGATACTGGAAGAACACTTGCAACAGAAGAACGCAGTCTGAGGCAGTATGTCTTTCATCCTATCGCTTAAATAAAAATATAAATCCAAGGAAACAAGATCATGGAAAGTCTGTCGTCGACCAATCCAGCCACCCCGGCCACCCCGGCAATAACTGACAAAGCCGTACCACGTGCGGGCAGTAGCCATAGCAGTTCGCTGGTCATCGTCACCTTGCTGTTCTTCATGTGGGGCTTGCTGACCTCGCTCAATGATGTACTGATACCGCATTTGAAATCGGTGTATACGCTCAGCTATGTACAGGCTACGCTGGTGCAATTCTGTTTCTTTGGTGCTTACTTCATCGTGTCCCTGCCCGCTGGTGTGCTGATTAGAAAAATTGGTTACCAGAACGGCGCAGTCACCGGCCTGATCATTGCGGCAGCAGGTTGCGCGCTGTTTTACCCGGCTTCCCTTGGCAGTTATGCGCTGTTCCTGTTTGCGTTCTTTGTACTGGCATCGGGCATCACGATTTTGCAGGTGGCGGCTAATCCCTATGTCACCGTACTGGGGCCGGCAAAAACGGCTTCCAGCCGCCTTACGCTGACGCAGGCATTCAATTCTTTGGGTACGACGGTTGCCCCTATCTTTGGTGGCATACTCATTTTGTCTGGCGCAGTGTTAACGGCAACCGAGATCACAGCTCTGCCAGCTGCCCAGCAAATTGCCTATAAAGCCAATGCCGCAGCCGCTGTGCAGACTCCCTACCTGCTGCTGGCAACGGCCTTGCTGGTGCTGGCCATGCTGTTTGCATTTGCACGGCTGCCCAAAATCACGCATACGGATGATGCAGATGTCGTGACAGAGAGCGGCAAGAAATCAGCACTTGCCCATAAGCATCTGCTATTGGGCGCGATAGGTATTTTCCTGTATGTAGGGGGAGAAGTCAGTATCGGCAGCTTTCTGATCAGCTTTTTGAGCGAAGCAGACATTGGTGATATGACCCCCGCGGTGGCTGCGCATTATGTGAGTTTTTACTGGGGCGGCGCCATGGTGGGGCGTTTCATTGGTTTTGCCGTCATGCGTTTTGTCAGTCCGGGCAAGACATTGGCAGTCAATGCCAGCGTTGCGATTATCCTCATACTGACCGCCATCTACAGCCGTGGCGCGTTGGCGATGTGGGCGATACTGGCGGTTGGTTTGTGTAATTCCATCATGTTCCCGACGATATTCAGTATGGCTTTGAACAAGCTTGGCAGGTTCACCGGCCAGGGTTCAGGCATTTTGTGCATGGCCATCGTTGGTGGCGCGCTGGTACCATTTGCCCAGGGTTTTCTGGCAGACAGCATAGGTGTACACACTTCCTTCTATGTACCCGCCGCCTGCTATACCTTCATTTTGTATTTTGGTATCAGGTACGCGGGTATGTATTCCACCAAACCGGAATAGGTTTTCTTCCTTGCAGGGATTCGGGAGCTTGGTGCTCCCGTTTTTTTTTCGGGTATCATTTTTTATGATATCCCTATTTTAATTCCATATTTTCCACAAATACTGATTCAACCTACACTGTGAACACAGCAGATTTCAAAGGAAGTCGAAGAAGCGCTGCAGCGAAATTTCGAAAGCTTCTTTTGATGTCTCTTTGATTCGACCAGAGCCGTTTCAAGTACTGAATGTCATATCTGACGTTGGCAGATGTGATACAGATAATGTCTTGATATCGAATTTTGTGTCGAATTCGAATAAAATGGCAGCTATCACTGTCACGCAATGAGAGCCTATCTCTGATACCTCGTTATAGGCTACGAGCAAACTTGTGTCTTACCGGATGCAACGCATGTTCTTTGCGATCTAAATCACAAATTTTGGAGCCACATATGTCATCCGACACCACCCAGGAGTCTGCTGGACTCTCGTCCCTGCCATCTACAGTTGTTGATACAAATGACAACTTCATAGATGCACCAGAAGCATTTCAAAATACATCCCCTGAATTAAACGATGTGCAACTCGACGATAAATATACGTCGACTAGCGGCACGATCTTTCTTTCCGGCATACAGGCGCTGGTACGCTTGCCGATGATGCAACGCCAGCGCGACCTGGCCGAAGGCTTGAATACGGCGGGATTTATTTCTGGCTACCGTGGCTCGCCACTTGGCGGCCTGGATGAAACATTGTGGAAAACCAAAAAACTGCTGGACCAGCATCACATACAATTTGTACCCGGTGTCAATGAAGACCTGGCCGCAACTGCCGTCTGGGGCTCGCAAACGGTAGACCTGATAGGCCCGGCCAAATACGATGGTGTATTTGGCATGTGGTATGGCAAAGGCCCTGGCGTGGACCGTAGTGCTGACGTATTCAAGCACATGAACCATGCCGGCACATCCAAACACGGTGGCGTCTTGCTGGTGGCCGGTGATGACCATGGTGCGTATTCCTCAACGCTGCCGCATCAGTCCGACCATATTTTCTCTGCCTGCATGATCCCCATGCTGTACCCCAGCAATGTGCAGGAATACCTGGACCTGGGTTTGCATGCCTGGGCCATGTCGCGCTTTTCTGGCTGCGCAGTTGGCTTCAAGGCGCTGGCGGATACCGTGGAATCCACTTCCTCGGTCGATGCCGACCCTTTCCGCCTGCAAATCAAGATCCCGCAAGACTTTGTCATGCCTGAAGGTGGCCTGAATACGCGTTTGTCTCTGGATACTCTTGGCATACAGGCACGCAAGCAAGAAGCCCTGATGCAGGATTACAAAATCTATGCAGCCCTGGCTTATGCCCGCATCAATAAACTCAATCATGTCACCATAGACAGCCCGACGGCACGTCTGGGCATCGTCGCCTCCGGCAAGTCTTACCTCGACGTGCTGGAAGCGCTGGAAGAACTGGGCATCGATGAAAAATTCGCCGCCGAGATAGGCATACGCCTGTTCAAGGTATCCATGCCCTGGCCGCTGGAGCCGGATGGCGTGCGTGAATTCGCCCAGGGCCTTGATGAGATACTGGTGGTCGAAGAAAAACGCCAGATGGTCGAGTACCAGCTCAAGGAACAACTGTATAACTGGCGCGACGATGTACGCCCGCGCGTCATCGGCAAGTTCGATGAAAAAGGCGAATGGGTGCATCCGCGTGGTGAATGGTTGCTGACTTCCAAGGCTGACTTTTCGGTAGCGCAGATTGCGCGCGTGATTTCTTCCCGCATCGCCCGCTTCCATACCAGCGACCTGATCAAGGCACGCCTGGCATTTTTGGAAGCCAAGGATGTCGTGCTCAGCAAGCAAGTCAATACACCGGCACGCCCAGCTTATTATTGCTCAGGCTGCCCGCACAATACTTCGACCAAGGTGCCGGAAGGCAGCCTGGCACTGGCAGGCATAGGTTGCCACGTGATGGCGACGGCGATTTACCCTGAATTCAATAAACTGACGACCCACATGGGCGGCGAAGGCGCGCCATGGATAGGGCAGGCCGCATTCTCGACTTTGCCGCATGTATTCCAGAATCTCGGTGATGGTACCTACTTCCATTCGGGTTATCTGGCAATACGCGCAGCCGTCGCTGCCAAGGTCAATATCACCTACAAGATTCTGTATAACGATGCCGTGGCGATGACGGGTGGACAACCTGTCGATGGCATTATCAGCGTACCGATGATGGCGCAACAAATGGCAGCAGAAGGTGTCAAGCGCATCGCTCTGGTGACTGAGGATTTGTCACGTTACACAGACCGCTCCAACCTGCCTAGCTTTTTGACCCTGCATGACCGCAAGGACATGGATGCCGTACAGCGTGAATTACGCGACATCCCCGGCGCTACCGTACTCATCTACGACCAGACCTGTGCCGCCGAGAAGCGTCGTCGCCGCAAAAAAGGCGAATTCCCTGACCCTAACCAGCGCATGTTCATCAATGAAGCAGTCTGCGAAGGCTGTGGCGACTGCGGCGTGCAATCCAACTGTACGTCCATCATGCCAGTGGAAACAGAATTTGGCCGCAAGCGCAGCATAGATCAGTCGTCCTGCAACAAGGACTATTCCTGCGTCAAGGGTTTCTGCCCCAGCTTTGTCACGGTAGAAGGCGGCAAGCTGGTCAAATCCAAGACCGGCACGGCAAAGACTGATGACTTTGGCGCGCTGCCAGAACCACAATTGCCAGCCTGTGAAAGCTCTTACAACATCCTGCTGAACGGCATAGGTGGTACCGGCGTCATCACGGTCGGTGCCTTGCTGGGCATGGCAGCGCATCTGGAAGGCAAGGGCGCTTCTGTACTCGATATGACAGGCATGTCGCAAAAAAATGGTTCGGTGACTTCGCATATACGCATCGTCAACCAGGCTGGAAAATTGCGTGCACAACGTATAGCGACGGGTGAAGCTGATCTGATTTTGGGCTGCGATATCCTCACCGCTGGCGCGCATGACGCAATTTCCAAAATGCGCGCTGGCCGCACCCGTGCCGTCATCAATACCCATGAACAACCGACTGGCCCGTTTGCCAAGAACCCTGACTGGCAATTCCCGCTGGAGTCAGTTGAACACCTGATTTCTGAATCAGTCGGTGGTAATGTTGATTTTATCAATGCGACCAAACTGGCAACGGCCTTGATGGGCGACTCCATTGCCACCAATCTGTTCATGCTCGGTTTTGCTTACCAGAAGGGCGCAATACCGGTATCTGAAACAGCCTTGCTGCGCGCAATAGAACTGAATGGCGTGGCGATCGAGGCCAACAAGAAAGCCTTCCTCTGGGGCCGCCGTGCTGCTGTGGATTTTGCCCGTGTGGAAAAAATCGCCATCCCTGGCCAGCCTGTCGTCATCCAGATGCCGCAAAGCCTGGATGCTCTCATCAAGCGCCGCATTGCCGTATTGACGGATTACCAGAACGCCGCCTACGCTCAGCAATATGCTGATCTTGTCGACAAAGTGCGCAAGGCTGAATCTGCATTGAATGCCGGTAACAAGTTCAGCATGGCAGTCGCCAAATATGCATTCAAACTCATGGCCTATAAGGATGAGTATGAAGTCGCACGTCTGTACACCAATGGCGATTTCACGGCAAAACTCAAGCAACAGTTTGAAGGCGACTTCAGCCTGAAATTCAATCTGGCTCCGCCTATCTTCTCGAAGAAAGATGGGCAGGGTGATCTGGTTAAGGCGCAATATGGTTCCTGGGTCTGGCAGGCATTCAAGCTGCTGGCCAAACTCAAGGGCTTGCGTGGTACGGCACTGGATATCTTTGGTCGCACAGTAGAACGCAAGGCCGAACGTGCTCTCATTGTTGAATACACAGCCCTGATGGAAAAACTGGCTGCTGGTTTGAGTGCGGATAATCTGGAACAGGCCATTGCTCTCGCGAGCCTGCCTGAAAAGATACGCGGTTATGGCCATGTCAAAGAAAAGGCCATGCAGGCGTATCATGCAGAGAAAGCAGTTTTGCTGAACCCGCAAAATACAACAGTGATCAAGGAAGTATCGCGTGTAGCGTAATTGCCTAATGGCAAACTGACAAGCCAGGCGGGAAGCCTGCCTTGTCAGTTTGGCGTTGGTAGTTGTATGGATAGTTGGTATTTTTTTAGAATCAGTGTTCATGACTCTTTCCAGACATTTTGCTGCCATAAGCCACGCCCAGCCTGAGATTGCTGTTTTACATTTTCATATTGACGTTTACGTTAACGTCATATAACTTAGCTTAACCCAAACACAGTGATTGTTGCTAAATAGTAATCGTCACTGTGATAAAACAAGACCGATGAGGAAGACATGACTGACCTGTCCGTTGCCCAGAACCTGACTGAATACAAACCTGCCAACAAAGTGCGCTTTGTTACTGCCGCTTCCCTGTTCGATGGCCATGATGCCTCGATCAATATCATGCGTCGCATCTTGATGGCGAATGGTGCAGAAGTGATCCATCTGGGCCATAACCGTTCGGTAGAGGAAATTGTCACTGCGGCCCTGCAGGAAGATGCGCAGGGCATCGCCATTTCCAGTTACCAGGGTGGTCATGTTGAGTACTTCAAATATATGATAGACCTGCTCAAGCAACGTGGTGGTGCGCATATCAAGGTCTTTGGTGGTGGCGGTGGTGTCATCGTGCCGGAAGAAATAGCCGACCTGCATGCTTATGGCGTGACCCGTATTTTCAGCCCTGAAGATGGCCAACGCATGGGCCTGGTGGGCATGATTTTGTCGATGATACAGGCTTGTGACAGTGACCTGTCTGGCTATGCACCAACGACGCTGGCAGTATTGCAGCAAGGCGATATCGCCGACAAACACCGCCCGCTTGCGCAATTGATTACCGCGCTGGAAAACGACAAGGTCGCGCCGGAATTGCGCACGCAATTGATGGAGGCGGCAAAAGCCAGCAAGACCCCTACCCTGGGTATTACGGGTACTGGCGGCGCCGGTAAATCTTCGCTGACAGATGAACTGATACGCCGCATACGCCTGGACCAGGATGACCATCTGAACATCGCCCTGATTTCCATCGACCCATCGCGCCGCAAATCTGGCGGTGCCTTGCTGGGCGACCGCATACGCATGAATGCGATTAACCCCTGGAAGGGCAAGCTCAAGGTTTTCATGCGTTCGCTGGCAACTCGTGAAGCAGGTTCAGAAATTTCGCAAGCCCTGCCAGATGTCATCGCTGCCTGCAAGGTTGCTGGTTTTGACCTGGTCATTGTCGAGACTTCAGGCATAGGCCAGGGTGACGCAGCGATTGTGCCGCATGTTGATGTATCGATGTATGTGATGACGCCAGAATTTGGTGCCGCATCGCAGCTGGAAAAAATCGACATGCTCGATTTTGCCGATTTTGTCGCCATCAATAAATTTGACCGCAAAGGTGCACAGGATGCCCTGCGTGATGTCGCCAAACAATACCAGCGCAACCGCGAACTGTGGACACAGAAACCAGATGAAATGCCAGTCTATGGCACACAGGCTTCACGCTTCAATGATGATGGTGTGACTGCGCTTTACCAAGGCATCTTGCCAGCACTGGTGCAACGTGGTTTGCTGGCCAAGCCCAGCAAGCTGGCAGCCATTGGCGTCAAATATTCCAGTGCCAAAAATGTCATCGTGCCACCAGCCCGCAGCCGTTACCTAGCTGAGATTGCTGACACGGTACGTGCCTATCACAAGAATACCGGCAAGCAGGTCTTGATTGCCCGTGAACGCCAGCAACTGCAAGAGACCAAGCGCATGCTGTCAGTGGCAGGCAAGTCTGTTGATTTTGATGACTTGATCACCGAACGTGAAAACCGCCTCGATGGTGAATCCAAAAAACTCATCAGCATGTGGCCAGACATGCAGGCTGCCTATGCGGGTGATGAATATGTCGTCAAGATTCGCGACAAAGAGATACGCACTCGCCTGGTACAGCAATCCCTGTCAGGTACCAAGATACGCAAGGTGGCGTTGCCACGCTTTGTCGATCATGGTGAAATCCTGCGTTGGCTGTTGCTGGAGAACGTGCCTGGTTCTTTCCCCTTTACCGCCGGTGTATTTGCCTTCAAACGCGAAGGTGAAGACCCTACCCGCATGTTTGCCGGTGAGGGTGATCCTTTCCGTACTAACCGCCGCTTCAAGCTGGTGTCGCAAGGCATGGATGCCAAGCGCCTGTCGACTGCTTTTGACTCCGTAACCCTGTACGGCGCAGACCCGGCCATACGTCCTGATATCTACGGCAAGGTCGGTAATTCCGGTGTGTCAGTCGCGACGCTGGAAGACATGAAGGTCTTGTATGATGGCTTTGATTTGTGCGATCCGGCCACATCGGTATCCATGACTATCAATGGCCCGGCACCGACCATACTGGCTTTCTTCATGAATACTGCGATTGACCAGCAGATGGAAAAATTCCGCGTCGATAACAAGCGTGAACCGACTGCCGATGAATCCGCCAAGATACGCGCCTGGGTATTGCAAAATGTACGCGGCACGGTGCAGGCAGATATCCTGAAAGAAGACCAGGGCCAGAATACCTGCATCTTCTCGACAGAATTCTCGCTAAAGGTCATGGGCGATATCCAGGAATATTTTGTTCATCACCAGGTGCGCAATTTCTATTCTGTTTCCATCTCTGGTTACCATATCGCCGAAGCCGGTGCGAACCCGATTTCTCAACTGGCGTTCACCCTGTCGAATGGCTTCACCTTTGTCGAAGCCTATCTGGCACGCGGCATGCACATTGATGATTTTGCAGCCAACCTGTCCTTCTTCTTCAGTAACGGCATGGACCCTGAATACACCGTGCTGGGCCGCGTCGCCCGCCGTATCTGGGCGGTGGCCATGCGTGACAAATATGGTGCGAATGACCGCAGCCAGAAACTCAAATATCATATCCAGACCAGTGGCCGTTCCCTGCATGCGCAAGAGATCGATTTCAACGACATCCGCACCACGCTGCAAGCCTTGATTGCGATCTACGATAACTGCAACAGCCTGCACACCAATGCGTATGACGAGGCCATCACCACGCCTACTGATGAATCAGTGCGCCGTGCTTTGGCGATCCAGCTCATCATTAACCGTGAGTGGGGCCTGGCGAAAAACGAGAACCCTATCCAGGGCAGCTTCATTATCGAAGAACTGACCGACATGGTGGAAGAAGCCGTGATGCAGGAGTTTGAACGCATCGCAGAACGCGGTGGTGTATTGGGAGCAATGGAAACCGGCTATCAGCGCGGCAAGATACAGGAAGAATCCATGCACTATGAACACCTGAAACATGACGGCACTCTGCCTATCATCGGTGTGAATACCTTCCGCAATCCCAAAGCCAATGACACGCCACAAAAGATAGAACTGGCGCGTTCCACCGAAGAAGAAAAGCAATCGCAATTGCAACGCCTGGCGGATTTCCACAGCCGTCATGCGGACGTGGCACCGAAGGCACTGGCAGCCTTGCAGCAGGCGGCAATCAATAATGAGAATGTGTTTGCCAGGTTGATGGATGCGGCGCGGGTTTGTTCGCTGGGGCAGATTACGACGGCGCTCTTTGAGGTAGGTGGGCAGTATCGTCGCAACATGTAGGAAGCTTCAAAAACCTTTTAATCGGGCGCATAGCTGCGTTGTAAATGCTCGCAATACCGACGTATTGCTGCGCTTTACGCCTTGCTCTGCATCCCGATGAAAAGGTTTTTCGAAGCTTCCTGACGGCAGTCTGAAAAATCCGGGTACCAATTAGCGGGCGCATTACTGCGTTGCAAATGCGCGCAATACCGACGTATTGCTGCGCAAGGGGTAACCTTGGCCTTGCTCGGCATCCCGCTGAATGAATTTCTCAACGCGCCACGTGTACGGTTGTTGGGCGGCACTGCGCGAGCCTTCGAGTTTTTGGCAAGCCTTGATTTATATCCACAATGCTGATCTTAACTTCGTCGCTCCTGCGCAGGCAGGAGCCCGGAGGCGTTTGTTGATCAGTGTCATTGCATTTCACGCCGGATCAGGTGAATATGTCAGGTTTTGCGATTTTCTAATGCACTGACAAAAATCTTGCCGAAACACAGCAAAAACAAAATCCCGGATTTATTCTGGGATTTTGTTTTTCGCAGGCAAATTTCCTGCCGCCTGCGATCAATCCTGTCATTTTTCAAATTATTGCTAAAATGATGATTCATCATTTTCCTGTCGCCACAGCGGCCAAGCTATTCAACCGGAGTCTGAAATGCGTGTTTTCCTCGTCTTATTGAGTTTTTGCCTCATCAGCGCCTGTGGCAAGTCCAAAGAATCCAAGCCTGAGCCTGATGCGCCGCCACCTGTGAAGATCATGGAAGACCAGCGCAAGCAGTTAGAAAAGGCAAAAGAAGTTGAACAGGCCCTGCAAAAAGCGGCAGATGCGCAAAGAGATGTCATCGAAGTGCAGACTGGCGGCCAGGCAAAAAAAGAGGCGTCGAAGTAAATCTGAAGCACTAATTCCCTCGTTTGCACCAGGGACGTCCCGCTTTTTAAAGAATGGAGTATCAAATGAAAATTGCCTGTCGTCATCTTTTGCTTATTGCGTCATTTTGCTTTCCCTTGTGGGCACAGGCCCAGCTACCTGTGCTGGCCAATGCCAATCACGAAGCTTTGCTGGCCAGCCCTGATCCGCAACTTGCTGCCAACAAACGCCTGGTTTACGATTTCTGGCGTGAGGTGTTCGAAGGTGGGCACATGGAGCTTGCTGACAAGTATCTGGCAGAATCGTATATGCAACATAATCCTCAGGTGCCGACCGGACGTGCGGCTTTTGTCGAATTGTTCAGCAAGTTTGTGAAGCCGAAGGCGATAGAAGCGAAAATCAAAGCTCTGCTGGTGGCGATCAGTGCCGATGGCAATCTGGTGATTTTGAGTTTTGTGAAAGAAGTGAAGGATCCGCAAGACTCCAGCAAAAAATATACAACGACCTGGTTTGATATGTTCCGCATAGAAAATGGAAAAATTGCTGAACATTGGGACCCAGCGCTGAAATAAATATAAATGAATGCTTGGACTTTAATGTCACACAAGAATCTGAAAGATGAAGCCGCTGTATTGCCAGATAGCTGGCGTTCCGTCATCCTGGGCAAGGCAGCCGGTGCGCAAGTGAAAGTCTTGCGCATGGATAGCGCTGCCTATCCTGATGAAACCCATGATTTCGATGAGGCCCTGCTGGTCATGGATGGGCTGATGAATCTGGACATACACGGTGAAGTTATTACCGTGAACGCCGGTGAACTGTATCTGGTACCTGCCCATACTCCGCATGCCGTGGCAGCGGGTAGTTATGGCACCTTGGTCATTATTGACAGATAGTTGAAAGATAGCCGACAGACAGGATTTGCCCACTGCAATAAAAGTGCATCGCCGCAGCAGGCCAATTTTTGTGTAGTCTTTCAGGGAGTATGCATCATGCAAAAAATTACGCCTTTCCTGTGGTTTGATCAGCAGGCTGAAGAAGCTGTGCAGTTTTACTGCTCTATTTTTAAAGATGCCAAAGTGCTGACTGTTGCCCATTACGGTGAGGGCGCACCCATGCCCAAAGGGACAGTCCTGACCATCAATTTTTCGCTGGCAGGCCAGGAGTTTGTCGCACTCAATGGCGGCCCGCATTACAAGTTCACCCCGGCAATTTCCTTTGTAGTCGATTGTGATAACCAGGAAGAAGTTGATTACTATTGGGAAAAACTGCTGGCAGGCGGCACAGAAGACCAGTGTGCATGGCTGCGCGATAAATACGGCGTGTCATGGCAAATCGTGCCGAAGATACTGATCACTTACCTCAATGATCCCAACCCCATCAAGGCACAAAGAGTGATGATGGCGATGATGCAAATGAAGAAAATTGATATTGCTTTACTGGTGCGTGCCTATAACGGCGAATGAAGCTGGAATGAATCTGATTGATATGGGGCATATCGAATTTGTAAGTTTTGTTTACCATCGCAGGAAATTGACTGGACTTGTGCAAAACTGCCATGAGTTGATGTCCTGACAGCTCATGGCAAACATGAGACGCCTGGGCACAAACTGCATTTCAAAACCATTCAATCCAAGGTAGATCAAAAGTGAAATTATTAATCGCTACGTTCGCTGCATGCATGGCATTTGCCGTGCCTGTCATGTCCCACGCCCAGGCACCTGTCGTCAATCCTTACGGAAAATTTCTGGAAGGTGAAGAAGTCGAAGTGGAAATGGCGCAATTTGCTGCAAAAAATGCAGATGGCTTATATGATGTTTTATTGAAGATGACGGGTGCCGCCGCGTTCAAGGCAGGTATAGACGGCAAAACCCTCAAGTATCAGGCCGTACACGGTGGCTCAGGCGTGGATTATCAGGCCAAGGGCAAGACCAGCATGATAGTGCGTCAAGCGTATGGTGATTCCTGGTCTGTCATGCAGGTTTTTCTGGATGGCAAAACCATTACGCTAAGCGAAATCAAAGCGCGCTCCAAGGAAGTGCAACCCCTGCATTTGCTGACCGCATCAAAGGAAAATGAAAAATAGACTGCGCATGGCAACAGGTGTCTTGCTTGTCACGTTGGCAATGCAAGCGCAGTGTCACGCGCAATCAAAACCCTTGCCACAGACATGCGCAGAACCTGTTGTCATCAAAACCCACGGCAGCAGCACAACTGCGTTTGCTTACCATGCGTCCACCGAGCCGTCAGATGCCAGCACCAATATCGTGTTGTTAATGCTGGTCGGCGGCAGTGGGCATATTGCGCTGGATGACCAGGCTTGTCCCGGTGCGCTGAAGGGCAATTCACTGATACGCAGCCTGAAACTGTTTGAAGCACAGGGATTTAGCACAGCCTTGCCTGATGCGCCTTCAGACTGGCAAGGGCCAGATGGCCTGGCAGGTTTTCGTAATTCCGCATCGCATGCAGAAGATATCGGCCTGATCATACGTCATTTGCGTGATCGGGGTCATGCAAGGGTTTGGCTGGTTGGTACCAGCCGCGGCAGTATTTCTGCGGTCAATGCCGCATCCCGTCTATCCGGCCAGGCAGCGCCTGATGGCCTGGTGCTGACGTCAGCGCTCATGTCGGGGCAGGCATCGGCAAAAAAGCCCTGGGTAGCACAAACGGTCTTTGATTTGCCATTGGAAAACATCCATATCCCGGTATTGCTGTTGGGGCATGCCAGTGATGCCTGCGAACGTTCGCCCGCAGGATTGATGGACAAAGTATCCGCCCGTATCAAATCGGTGCGCTCGCAGGTCGTACTGCTGACCGGCGGCCCGGATCAGCGCGTTGCTGGCAGCCTGCTTGCCTGTGAAGGTAACTCTGCACACGGCTATCTTGGGCAGGAAAGCGAAATGGCCGCTATCATTAGTGGCTTTATACGCAATGAACAAGCGGGCTTGACACCTTTATCGCACTGACCGTATTTTTTCCAAGTATTCGTGGAGCATCTATGCAAACCAAAAAACTCCTTCTCACCCTGTTTGAATACAAGGCCTGGGCAAACAAGGATTTGTATGAGTTATTGAGCTCGGTATCGCCTGAATCGCATCCACGTCAGGTACATGATGCCTTGCGTATCTTGAATCATATCTATGTGGTTGATCAGATTTTTCGGGAAAATTTGCAAAGCAGGCAACATAGTTTTACTGCACTGAATACACCGGCAACCCCATTGCTGGCAGATTTACATGGTGCTGTGTTGGAACTTGATGCATGGTTTATTACCCATCTTATCGGTCTTCCCGAAGACAGTTTTTCTGAACAGATTGCCTTTACCTTTGTCGACGGTACACCAGGGAGCATGACACGTGGTGAAATGTTATTGCATGTCGCCACGCACGGAAATTACCATCGCGGTGCGGTCGGCAGGATACTGTTCCAGATTTCTGTACAGCCACCAAAAGACACATTGACTGTGTACCTGAGCCAGCTTCCCGCCGTGCCGCAATAGATACGGACAGGCATTGACCATCATCAGGCCTTCAACTATCCAGGACGCTGCGCAGATCCAGGGTATTTACCAGCATTGCGTTATCGACGCAGCATGGCAAATCAGGCCTGCGCATGCCATCGCGGATTTTGCATCGTCATCCCAGGGTGAGCTGGTGCTGGTGGCGACCGACGGTCCAGGGCAAGGACAAACTTCAGAGAAAATACTGGCTGTACTGGCGGTGCAGGTCGCCGATTCTTATATCCATCACCTCTATGTTCATCCAGAAGCCAAGGGCAGGGGTCTGGGGAAATCCTTGCTGTTATATTTGCAAGATTTTCTACCCTTTCCATGGCGTCTTAAATGCGTGACAAATAATCATGCTGCTCTGGCGTTTTATCAGCATCTTGGCTGGCGGGAAGTCGCCAGCGGCCATAGCGTCGATGGCCCCTATGTCCTGCTGGAGTTGTCCGCGCCCTTGTTTAAGTCATGAGATAGGCCTGATTCATCTTTCCTGCTTGTGATCTGGGTCTGTTTGATGAATACTGGAACTTAAGCAGTCAGCGCCAAGCTGTATAGTTTATGTACATTGTCCTTTAGCTTATTCAGGGAAGCACATGCCAGGCACAGTCGATGTTTCCAGGGAAGCTTTATATCGCGCCATGATAGAGCAGGCACTGGACGCCCTGCTGGTGATTGAAGACAATAAATTTATTGATTGCAATCTGAGCGCCGAAAAAATGTTCGGACTCCCACGTACGCAATTACTGAACCAGACCCCCATCATCCTGTCTCCCAGAATGCAGGCTGATGGTCGTGAATCCTTGCATGTTGCGCTGGAATATATGGCGCTGGCAATGACGGGGGCACCGCAACGCTTTGAATGGGTTTCCAAGCGTGCCAATGGTGAAATGTTCCTCACGGAAGTTTGCCTCAGCCTTCTGGAAGATGCCGGTTGCCAGCGTATTATTGCCGTTGTACGTGATATTTCTGAACGTAAAAATGCCGAGCAGTTGGGGCACAGGCAAAACGAAAAACTGCGGGTCTTGCTGGAAAATTTTCCTGGCGGTGTTTCCTTGATTGATGAGTCGCTGCGGATGGTCGCCTGGAATCAGGAATTGTTGCGCATGCTGGATTTGCCGCAAGCCTTGTTTGAGGGGCAGCAACCACTGGCACGTGAAGTGTTTGAAGCAAATATCAGGCGTGGCGAGTACGGGGAGTTCAGCAATGCCAGCGATGAAGACAAGCTGGCAAAACTGATGGGCATCATACAAAGTGATGTTCCCTATACCTACGAGCGTGTCCGTTCTGACGGCAGCATCATTGAAGTCAGGGGTGTGCCGGTAGAAGGTGGTGGATTTGTCACTACCTGTCTTGATGTGACGGCCAGGCGGCACATAGAAATTGAATTTCGCAAGCAGTCATTATTCTTGAAGGCGGTATTGGCGCATATGCCGCAAGGCCTGAGTGTTTTCGATGAGCAGCTCAAACTGTATCTATGGAATCAAGGTTTTCTTGATGTACTGGATTATCACCGTGATTCAATTTATCAGGGCGTACCGTTTGAAGACCTGTTGCGCATCATGGCAGAGCGCGGTGAATACGGTGAGGGTGATATCGACGAACTCATTGATCGCCGGCTGCAACTGGCCAGACAATTCCAGCCTCACCAGTTCGAACGCGTCAGACCGAATGCGCATACCCATCTGGTACAGGGTAAGCCCATTCATGAAGATGGCAAGCTCAAAGGTTTTGTGACCACCTATACCGATATTACCGCACTCAAGAAGGTGGAGATGGCCTTGTCAGACGCCAATGCGCGGCTGGAACAAAATGTGGCCGACCGCACCAGAGAACTGCGGCATACCCAGGACGACCTGATGCGCAGTGAAAAACTGGCTGCGCTGGGTTCGCTGGTAGCCGGCGTGGCCCATGAACTCAATACCCCCATCGGTAACAGCTTGCTGACATCCAGTACCCTGCACGCCAAGACCCTGGAGTTTGCGCAAAAAATCGAAGAAGGCGGGATACGCCGCTCAGACCTGACTTCTTATCTACAGGCTGCCCGGCAAGCATCAGAGCTCATAGAACATGGCCTGAAAAGCGCCGCCGATCTTGTGGCCAGCTTCAAGCAGGTAGCAGTGGACCAGGCCAGCTCCAAACGCCGCGTTTTTCATCTGCACAAGGTTTGTCATGACGTTATCGCGACCATGATGGCAAAGATCCGCCAGGCCGGTGTAGAGATTCATCTGGATATTCCTGTTCATATAGAAATGAATAGTTATCCCGGCCCTCTGGACCAGGTTATCTGTAACCTGACAGATAACGCCATCCTGCATGCCTTCGATGGCCGTAATGATGGGAAAATCTGGATAGCCGCACAGATGCGCGGTACAGATCAGGTAGAAATTCATTTTAGTGACAATGGTGCCGGTATCCCCAAAGATAATATCAAACGCATCTTTGATCCCTTCTTCACAACCAAGCTGGGGCAGGGTGGTAGTGGCCTGGGCCTGAATATCGTCTACAACATCGTTTGCGATCTGTTGGGCGGGCAAATTCACATTGAAAGCACAGAAAATGCCGGTGCCAGCTTTGTCATGCAATTGCCGCTGACAGCACCATCTGTTGATGCAGAATAAGTTCACAGACATCCTTACCCATGCGGGGCAGACGCTCGGGTATACTACCTGTCTTTGAATCTGCAATCTGAAAGTAACTATGTCCAGTTCCCCCGCCTGCCCGGTTTGCGGCATGGAAAATACCTACCCGGATGGGGACAACTTTGTTTGTGCTGACTGTGCCCACGAATGGCCGTCACAGGCTGCCATTGCGGCCGATGACAATGACGAACGTGTCGTCAGGGATTCCAATGGCAATGTGCTGGCTGACGGTGATGCCGTGGTCCTGATCAAGGATCTGAAAGTCAAAGGTTCTTCCATCACTTTGAAAATGGGCAGCAAGGTAAAGAGCATACGCCTGGTTGGTGGCGATCATGAAGTGGATTGCAAAATGGACGCAGGCAGTTTCATGCTGAAAGCCTGTTATCTGAAAAAAGTCTGAGCCAACTACACCAACATAATCTGGAGATCTGATGCGACATATTCTGGTATATGGTGATTCATTGTCCTGGGGACTGGTTCCCACGACCCGCAAACGCCTGGGCTTTGAAGAACGCTGGCCAGGCGTGCTTGAAATTGGCCTCAATAGTGCCGAACACAATGTGCGGGTGGTAGAAGATTGTCTGAACGGGCGGCGCACGGTCTGGGATGATCCGTTTAAACCTGGCCGTAACGGGCAGCAGGGCTTGGCGCAGCGCATAGAAAGCCTGTCGCCATTGTCGCTGGTGATCATCATGCTGGGCACGAATGACTTCCAGTCCATGCATCAGAATAATGCCTGGCTGTCTTCGCAGGGGCTGGCAGTGCTCATCAGCACCATACGCCAGGCACCATTGGAACCCGGCATGCCGGTACCACCCATACTCATCGTCGTACCGCCGCCTATTGGCATACCCAAGGGGCTTATCGCGCCTAAATTCATGGGCGGTGAAGAAAAGAGCGATGGCCTGGCAGAAGTATACAAGGACGTGGCCATAGCAAATAATTGCCATTTCTTCGATGCTGGCAGTGTCGTCACGGTCAGTGAATATGATGGTGTCCATCTTGATGCAGATCAGCATCTGATACTGGGCTGGGAACTGGTTGGCGTCGTCACTTCCATATTGAGATAGGTTTTCATGCTGACTGATTTACATGACATTCACAATTTACTGGGCCGCTTTGCAAACAGTTTTGATCTGAAAGACTGGGATGCCCTTGCTGCATGCCTGACGCCATCCGTTTACACAGATTATTCTGACCTGCGTGGTACGCCGCCAGAACAGATGAGCAATCTGCATTATGCAGACTTGCGCCGCATCGCCTTGCAGGAACTACAGACACATCATGTGGGCAGCAATACTGAAATTGACCTGGACTCTTCCGTGACAACTGAAGCCAGGGCCAGGGTGTCTACCATCATTTACCGTAAAAATAAAAATGGTGAAACCCTGCACACGCATTGCCTGTATGCGTTCGGGTTGCAAAAAGATGCAGGGAAATGGCTTATCAGTTCCATCGTCCAAAAAGTGTACTGGAGTGACGGACAGACTGCCATACACAAAGGCATCATCAAATAGGCATCATCAAATAGGCATCGTAAAATAGAAAACCGCAGCCTGTGAACTATCGCTATGAACTACCGGATAGCAAAGATGGCTGCGGTTTACATGCTGCTGGTTTGCAATGCTTTAAGTAAAGTGGATCTGCCCGTCCGTTATACCGATCAGGCCAATCGCGGCGCTGGTGTCGGTGGCAGTGACTGCTGAAGCGATGGCGATGCCATTGGTGATAGATGCTTCCGGCGTCAGGTAATTCAAGCCCCATTCCACGGCAAAAGTATTAGCAACCTTGATCTTGTTGTCGAGCAGGTCGACCACCCAGCCCCAGGTGGCATCGCCCTTGAAGGCACGTGCACCCGCGAGTACGGCGGTTACCATCGTGCCACGGCTTTGCAGCCCGGTATCAAGTTCATTGAGCCAGTACTTCAGGCCATCGGCATCTGCACCGGCGGTCCTGCCCATGGCATTTTTATAGATGATATTGATGAAATCCGTATTGCTTAAATTGGCGCTGTAACCGGTTTGTGCTGGGAACTGGGCGGCAGCGACAAAAAACGCATCACCTATCTGCTTGAAACTCATGCCGGACTTGAACTGGGTAACCCAGTAGTCCAGGCCGTCGGCATCTGGCACGCGGTTGAAATACGCGACATACAATTCTTCCAGTGACTGCAATTCATTGGTCTTGATGGTATGCGCATTGTCATACACCGTGGTGTTAACAATAAAATCAGAGAACTGGATTTTTTCTACATTATGTGCGGCCCAATAGGCGGTGTTTTGAGTACCCACCAATACCGTTGTTCCGGTGACCTGATTGATAAAATAATTACTGCCCTTGCCCAGCGTGGCATTCATCTGCAAGATGTCAGTGCCGCTGCCCCCATCAATATAGTCGTAACGGTTGGCAGTGGTGTCGCTGATCAACAGGGTGTCATTGCCACCGTCGAGTTGCAGGATACTGTTGCTGGCGGTCAGCGTGTTGCTGACACCGGCGATATTGACGACCGCCTTGTCCAGCGTGGTGTTTTCCACCTGCTGGGTGGTGCTCAGGTTTTTACGGATATAGCCGGTATTGTCTATCGTCGTCAGGCTCAGGCTGGCACCGGTTTTATAGGCACCGGTGGCGTAGGCATCAAAATAAAGTTTGTCGCCTGTATTAACGGTTGCACCATTGATCTTCCAGTTAAATGCCAGCAGGCTGCTGTCTGGTGTCGATGGCTGATAGATGCCGGGTATGCTGGTCGACAGCGATAAATAGTCGCCAATCGCGGCATAATATTTCAGGGCGAAGGCTTCTTTTTCGGGCGCGCTGAAAGCAACGCCCAGATGATTCATCTTGGAATCAAGCGTGGCACGCCAGATGCCGGTATCGCGATAATACCCGCCCTGATATGTACCCACCACGCCCAGGTCACCGTCCTGATAGCCTATCCAGGCTGACCAAGGAATCCTGCTCAGTGAATCAGTCACATGCGGGCTGTTGAGGAAACCCGGGTCTGTCAAGGGATAATTGCTGGCAATCGAGGTATCGACATACTCGTCCTGGAAGCCAGCAAAGCTGTGGCCAATTTCATGTAGTACCACTTCTGAAGATGCGACATTGCCCGCTGACGCCCAGGCGATGGAGCCGCCTGCACCGCCATACAGGGCGGTGTTGACCAATACGACAGTCAGTTCATGGGCATCGCTGGCGACAGCCGATGTGACTACCGTGTCTACCTTGCTGAAGTCGCCATACAGCAGGCGGCCATCGCTGCCATGCTGGCTGGAATCGAAATAGGTATTGACGCTGATATTGTTATTGGGTTGATCGGTTCCAGACTGCGCTGAAGCGACAAAGATGGCACTGGCATTGAATAAATTCTTGTACGAAGAAAATGGTGCATTCAATTTTGCATTGGCATCCCCCAGCATGGTTTTGAGGAAAGTGTTGGCATCTGATAGAAACTTGTCGCGTTCAGCAGCCGTGTAGCCTTCTGCTACAAACACAATATCAACACGATTTTTACTGGGACCAGTGGTCAGAAGAGGGGTAACGTCAGCCATGGCGCTTTGACCTTTGTATAAATAAATGAGCTGTTGTTCAAGCGTAAGCCGACATGCTGGGCTTTACCGGAGGTGTTCTATCGTACAACAATGCCATTGAAAAATGGTACATCTTGCAATGATTTCGTTTCAGCAGCTGTAACAAAATGTAGATAAATCATCCTGTCCACAACAGCTGTGCCGAAATCCATGACAAACGGAATAAAACTGCATAACAGTTTTAACGCAGCTTTATCTGGATGTGTTCGGTGCAGGAAAAATAGGAAGGTAAGAGGCTGAAAAGAAACCTGGCAGACGAGAATTGCAGGTATTAATACACATCACGCTGATACAAATGATTCTCTGTCATTTGTTCCAGTTTGTCTTCAGTGAGTATTGATGCCAGCGTAGCGTGCACCTCTTCTGCCATGCCTTGCAGGCTGCCACACACCAGTATGGCAGCACCTTGTGCAACCCATGCCTGGATATCTGCCGAGCGTTCTTGCAATGCATGTTGCACATAGCGTCGTTCTGGCTGATCACGCGAAAAGCACAGATCCAGCCTGGTCAGCACCCCGTTGTTGTGCCAGGCTTCAATTTCTTCCTGATGAAAATAATCATGGGCTGCCTGCCTTTCGCCAAAAAACAGCCAGTTCTGTCGCTGTTTTTTCGCAGCACGTGCCTTGATATGGGCGCGCAAGCCGGCCAGCCCAGTGCCGTTGCCTATCAATATCAGCGGGCAGTCATTTTGTGGGGTATGGAAGTTGCGGTTTTCCCTGATGCGCAAGGCCAGGCGCTGGCCTATCGCGGCATATTCTGTCAGCCAGCCAGAGCCTATGCCCAGGCTGCCATCAGGTCTGCGCATCTGGCGCACCAGTAATTCCAGTTTGCCATCTGCCGGGATGGAGGAGATCGAATATTCGCGATGTGGCAACGGCGCGCGGTTTTCTTCATTGCTGTCGCTGTCTGGATATTGCGGCCCGATTTCTGCAATGTCGCCAGCCTGCCAGACCATGTCACCTTCCGCCGGACGACAACTGATGCGGTATGCCGGGCCACCTAGACTGCCAGGGTTCAGCAATTCACGCCCCGTCAGTATCCAGGCTTGATAGGCTGGTTTGCTCCAGTCAGAAATCTCGGTATGGCCGCTGACCACGCCGAGGTGATGTTGCCAGCGGCGCAGGTCGCTTTCATCGCCGTTATCGACTTCCACGATATCAAACAGACCATGCGCATTCTGATGGCGCAACCATGCAGCGAGCCTGTGCCCGAATGCGCAAAAATGCTGGTAGTGACGGTCACCCAGCGCCAGCACGGCAAAACTCAAATGCGATAGGTCCATGCCTTGCGTCATGATGCGGCGCGTAAATGCGGCGGCATTATCAGGCGCATCCCCTTCGCCGGTGGTGCTGACCACAAACAGGATGCGGCGAGTCTGTTGCAGGATTTCTGCCTTGATATTGCCCAGGGCTGATACGGCCACGGCCAGCCCTGCGGTTTGCAGGTGTTGTGCCGTTTTAATCGCGATTTGTTCTGCATAACCGGTCTGGCTGGCATAGGCAATCAAGATGCCGTGCGCATCAAATTGCTGGGTGTCGGCGCTAAAGCCTGCCAGTGCCGCGCTTTCATTTTCTTTATGCCGTATCCAGATGAACAGGCAAAAACTCAGGTAACTGAGCGCGACCAGGGCCGCCGATAGCTGACGTTGCAAGGCAAACGGCAGGTAGAAACTGGTCACACAGCCGGCAGCCAGCACCAGGCTGCCGAGGCCGCTGATAGCGCGTAAAGAGTAAGGGCGTATTACTGACGTCACTGTGGTTTCAATCAGAGTTCATTTTTCTTGGGCGGCACTGAGACACTTAGTCAAGCATGGCAGCCATGGCAGTGCTCATTTTTTCTTGCATGCCATTTTCATGTCTTTGCAAAAACAGTGCGGCGACATGGTGTGCATTGGCGTAGGCGAGACCGGCTTCACAACCCAGCACGGTCAGGGCGGTTGCCAGCGCATCTGCCTGCATGCACGATGGGTGCAGCACGGTCACCGACGCCAGGTCATTCTCCACCGGGTAGCCGGTACGCGGATCCAGCGTATGCGCATAGCGTTTTCCATCCTGTTCGAAATACTGGCGATAGTCACCCGATGTCGCTACCGACAGGCCATGCAGGGCCACCATATATTCCCTGGCTGGTTTATCCGCATCTGCCGGGCTTTCTATTTTGACCCACCAGGGCGACTGGTCCTGCTTCATGCCCAGTCCGCGCAATTCTCCGCCCACTTCGATCAGGTAACTGCTGATGTCCTGTGCTTCCAGGTAGCGGGCGATCTGGTCGAGGGCAAAACCCTTGCCGATAGAGGACAAATCCAGTGCAATGCTGCCAGTCTGGCGCAGGCGAAGATTGAGGTGATCAAGCTCCAGTGATTTCCAGTTGCCTGCCTGCAAATTGGCATGGATATCAGCATCTGCCGGTCGGCTGCTGCGCTTGCCTGCCGGGCCAAAGCCCCACAGGTCAACCAGCTTGCCCGCGGTGATATCGTAAGCCCCCTGTGTCTGTTGTGACAGATACAGGCTGTAATCGACGAGCCTGAAAAATTCTGGTGGCAGGCTTTGCCATACCAGTGCAGGCGCGCGGTTGAAAGCACAGAGCAGTGATGAGGGGTCCCAGGTACTCATCTGCATGACGACCTGGTTCAGTTCTGCTTCTATGCCAGTCTGCAAGCGGTGAGCATTGTGGCCCTCATGTCCTGGCAGGCCAAGCAATTGCACTGTCCAGCTGGTGCCCATGCTTTTGCCCTTGAGTGTGTGGCTGATGGCATGGGCAGGCGGAATTGCTGGTTCCGCCACATCCAGCGGTATAAAAACACGACGCATTTGCGATTGATTATGCTGGTAGATTATGTCGGCAAAAAAGCTGGATTACTGTGGCAAGACTTCCAGCGTGGCGACATAGCTGGCCACCCTGGATTTTGCTGGTGCCTTGGCTTTTGTGTCGTCCTTGATTTCGGCTTCGAGCCAGTACAGGCCTGCATTGGCCCAGGTGACGCTGAACTTGCCTTCGTTGTCAGTGACTACGGTTTTTTCGTCGAGTTTCTGACGATAGCGTATGCCACCCGGGATGAGTGTGACACTGACTTTGGCCGCAGGTTTGCCATCCAGCGTCAGGCGGAATTGTGCCGTTTCACCGGCAACCAAGTCATTCGGATGGGTAATGCCACTCAATTCCAGGCCACTGCCAGTAATGTCCATGGCCTTGCCGCCGGGTTTACCATTGGTGACAAAGGTTTCTATGCGGCCTGAACGCTGGGTGACTTGCAGTTCTTCTGCATTTGCCGGTACCTCCTTGGCAAAGGTTTCTGCCGTCCCGCGCCAGCGCTTGACCTTGCCGTCTTCTTTATAGCTGGCAAACAGGCCTTCATTGAGGATGCCCATTTTATAACTGCCAGTCTGGCTTAATTTCACGTCAAAGCTGCTGCGGAACTTGCCTGTGCTGGTATTTTCCGGTTTCAAGGCAGTGCCGTCCGGCGCGGTGATGAACAGGTTGTCGAGCTTCAAAGGCATGTGATCAAAAACAAAGACATCCGTCGCGGCAGCGGCATCCACCGTGACCCACGGGGTATTGCCTGCCACCACTGTGGATGACGGTACCAGGAAAGCGCGGTGTGCCTGGGCTGTGAAAGTTGCGCAAGCCAGTACAGAGAAGAGGGCGATTTTTTTAAAAGTTTTCATGATAGTCTGTGTGCCTGGTTATTTAATGGTGACAGCAATCGCACCCAGTTCATTCGTGCCCTGTGCTTTCAGGTTTTGCTCGCCTTTGGCTTGCCACTGGAATGGTATTTTGACGACTTCACGGCCACCGCCTTCACGTGCAGCTTCAACGATGAGTTGATATTCACCTGCCGGCAATTTGGCCAGCACGCCTTTATCACCAGCGAAACTCAGGGTCTGCTCGCCTGTGGTACGGGTGGCACCGCTGATGCCGTCCACCGGCATTTGCAATTCACGACCACTGCGACGCCACCATTGGCGCAAATCCTTCAACCATTTGGCACCTTCATTGTCGCGTTTTTTCAGGTCATACCAGACTGACAGGTTGCCGGCAAAGGTCTGGTCAGGTTTTTCCAGCCAGATGGCCACATACGGCTTATGGTATTCAGCCACGGTCAGGCGTGGCACTTCGACCTTCAGTGTCAGGTCGGCCGCAACCGCATTCACGGCTGGTGCACCCAGCAGGCTGCTGATGGCAAACGGGAGTAATTTACGCATGTGAAAAAACCTTTTAATCGACAATTAATGAATAAAAACCAAAGCTAATATCAAGGGTAAAACCAAACCAAAGGCGACAAACGGCCAGGTGCCCGGGCGCTTGCTCGCATGCATTTTCAGCAGGAACAGGCCAGTCACGCAAAAAATCAGGCAGGCGACGGCAAAAACATCAATGAACCAGTTCCAGGCTGTGCCAGTATTGCGACCCTTGTGCAAATCATTGAGGTAAGCGATCCAGCCACGGCTGGTCAGCTCATATTCCACATCACCGCTGTCAAGAGCGATACGTACCCAGGCATCACCACCAGGGCGGGGCAAGGCAACATAGACTTCTTCCGGCGACCATTCAGGGGTCTGCCCATACGTCTGTATGCTCAGATCATGCGCCAGCCAGTCAGCAACGCCAGCCGGTAAAACCTTGCCCTTGGTATCGTTCAGGCCAGTCAACTGATTGAGCAATGGTGCTGGCAATGTTCCATTCTTCTTGCTCACTACAGGATGCGCTTCTATCTGCGCCGAATGGTTCAGGGTAATGCCGGTAAGAGCAAACACCAGCATCGCCACCAGACACATGGCCGAACTGATCCAGTGCCATTGATGCAGGTGACGTAACCAGAATGCCCTGCTTTGCTGGGATGGCAAGTTATCAGAATTGGGATGTGGCATTGCGCTGATGCGTATTATTTTAAATGATAATTCTAAATGATAATTATTCTCAATTGTACATGAATAGCATTGTCAAAACAGCCGAAATTGTACATTTTTGTAGACTGATTGCAGGGCATTAATAATTTGAAAACAAGACACGCGCGAAGGATGTGCGGCAATTGAATGTCAGGCAGATGGTGAAACCGGAAGGCCTTACCGGGCACGCATGATAAAATTTCAGAGCGCAAAGGGGCTATCATGTGGGATGGCAATCGCCAGACTCCATTGCCTCATCCACATTTCATCCGTATTTCATTTTTTTATCTCATCTCATATATGAACGTTGTCATTCTCGCCGCAGGCATGGGCAAACGCATGCAATCTTCCTTACCCAAGGTCTTGCATGCCCTGGCCGGGAAACCCTTGTTATTGCATGTCATAGACACAGCCCGCCAATTGCATGCTACGACCATCAGTGTGATTTACGGGCACGGTGGTGAGCAGGTGCCAACTGCCGTGGCAGCAGAGGATTTGCGGTTCGCCCTCCAGCAACCACAACTGGGTACAGGGCACGCGGTGGCGCAAGCCATCCCTGTTCTGGATGATGGCGTGCCTACTTTAATCCTGTATGGTGACGTGCCCATGACCACGGTAAGCAGTTTGAAGCGTTTGATTGCCGCTGGCGGCAATGACAAACTGGCCATCCTGACCGCCGAGATGCCTGACCCCACTGGCCTTGGCCGCATCGTCAGGGAAAATGACAAGATCACACGCATCGTCGAACAAAAAGATGCAAGTGAAGCCGAGCGCAAGATTACCGAAATCAATACCGGCATCATGCTGGCACCCACGGCGCAGCTGAAGCGCTGGCTCGGTCAGTTATCCAATCACAATGCGCAAGGTGAATATTATCTGACCGATATCGTCGCTCAGGCCGTGGCGGAGGGCGTGCCGGTGACATCGGCGCAGCCAGATGCTATCTGGGAAACGCTGGGTGTCAACAGCAAGGTGCAACTGGCAGACCTGGAGCGCACCTACCAGCGCAATATCGCCCAGCAATTGCTGGAGCAAGGCGTGGGTCTGTATGACCCGGCGCGTATCGACGTGCGCGGCAGCCTGCAATGCGGACGTGATGTCAGTATCGATGTCGGTTGCGTATTCATCGGTCATGTCAGGCTGGATGACGGTGTCAGCATAGGCCCCAACTGCGTCATCACCAATGCCCATATCGGCGCTGGCAGCACCATCAAGGCATTTTGTCATATTGAAGATGCCATCGTTGGTGCACAAGGGCAGATAGGCCCGTATGCGCGCCTGCGCCCAGGTGCCGAGCTGGCTGAAGATGTACACATCGGCAATTTCGTTGAAGTCAAAAACAGCCAGATTGCCGCGCATAGCAAGGCCAATCATCTGGCCTATATTGGCGATGCAACCATAGGCAGCCGCGTCAATATTGGTGCTGGTACCATCACCTGCAATTATGATGGCGTGAACAAATCCCGTACCATCATCGAAGATGATGCCTTCATCGGTAGTGACAGCCAACTGGTGGCACCCGTACGTGTGGGCAAAGGGGCGACACTGGGTGCAGGTACGACGCTGACCAAAGATGCGCCTGCTGGCAAGCTGACCGTGTCACGTGCCCGGCAAATGACGATCGATGGCTGGCAAAGGCCAGAAAAAATCAAAAAATAAATCAGGGTTTACTGATGGCGATATCGGTCACGACAAATGGTTCATGTCGCCCTCATCGCCATCTTCATTCCTCACTGAAAACCTGTCATTATCAAGACAGTTTTTGCAGCAGCTCACTGGCACTGCGCGCTTGTGGCGCATTGTGCTTCACCACTTCATTCAAAAAATTCTTTGCATCGTCAGGCCGTTGTTGTTCCATTGCCAGGCTGGCAGCGCGCATCCATACGGCACCACGGAAGAATAAATCGCTCTGTGCAAACTGTTGTGCTTCCAAAACATCTTTCAACAATTGTTGCCCCTGCTGATTGCGATTCATGACTTTTGGAACAGCCAGATAGGTACTGGCGGCAACGAAGCGCACTTCCAGAGCGACCGGTACTGAACCGTGCATAGCCTGGCGGTAGTCTGCTTTGTCTGCCTCGTCTGCTAATCGCAAAGCCTGTTCCACCATGGCCGTGCCGTCTTCCAGCGCATTATTTTTTTCACCCCTGACAAATTTTTCCAGAGAAGATTTTGCAGTGGCAGCGCCGGTATAAGACAGCAGCAAAGGATTATTGGGTTCCTGTTTCAGCAAATTGCTAAAACTGCTCAGGGCGGTCTGGCTGGCCTTGCTGGCCGCATCAATTTCAATTTGACCCAGTGAATTAATATAGTCCTGGTTCAACCAGGCGGTCACTGAGGCAGCGACGCGCTGCTCCTGACTGACGGTAGGTGTCGCAATCAACTGCTTCAGCGCAGACCGGAATTCTGTTTCTGAAAATGCCATTGCATTGCTGGCTGTGATCAAAGCCAGTGCGCTGGCAAGGGCGAGTTTTTTTGTATTAGCGGCTGTAAAGATAGTGGAAAGTGTTTTCATGATGCGCTCCATGTAAGTGATGGCAAACAATGTTGGGGACAGCAGGGACAGATTAAGACTCCCGGCTCAAGCCCGCCATCGCGATGAGATCAAACGCCTGAAAATGGTGTGAACCCATAAAATTCTGTCGCCAAATGCAAATAAAAATGCAAATGAAATTCGCACATGACTTTCATTTCGAGAGCAGCATTTTTGCAACAGCCTTTGCGCCGGCCCTCAGGCAGACCCGTTTAGAAAGGGAACTGAAAGCTTCCATTCTTTAGCATACGCCCTGACCGCATGAGCTTCATGCGGCCTAAAAATAAAACACCAGGAGAACACCAATGAAGAAGCTACTAGGCGCTGCGGCGCTGGTCGGCATGGCAAGTGCTGCACACGCGCAAACCAGCGTCACGGTTTATGGCTTGCTTGATGCCAACATCACCTACAACAACAATGCAGATGCCAACAAGAACAGCCAGTTCAAATTGAACAGTGGCGGCATGAACACCTCACGCTTTGGCCTGCGCGGCAGTGAAGATCTGGGTAATGGCCTGAAAGCCATCATGCAGCTCGAAGGCGGCATCCTGCTCGACACCGGCGCGTCTGATGGCGACCTCTTTGGTCGCCAGGCCAATGTGGGTTTGCAAGGCGATTTTGGCCGCGTCGTGGCAGGCCGTTCTTACAGCACGACCTATGATTTCATCTTGCCTTTTGATCCGCTGGGCTATGCGCCGCAATATTCGTGGGCAACTTCTGGCGGCGCTACGGGTAACCGTAAAGATGGCATGCTGACCACCATTTCCAATCTGCTCAAATACCAGTATGACGGCAAAGGCTACAAGCTGGGCGCGACCTATGGTTTTGGTGAAGTCGCTGGCAATACTTCAGGCAACGCCAAAGCCATCATAGCGGCCAGTGTATTCGATGGTCCCTGGGCAGTGGTGGCAACCTATGAGCAAAATAATAGTGCACCGATCGCCAATGGCTCCTACGACCAGGCCAAGGTCTTGCACCTGGGGGCGACCTATGATTTGGGAGATGCCAAATTATTTGCCGGTTACCGCAACTTCAAGAAAACCCTGGCAGCAGGTGGCGCTGACCAGCGCAGTGACATGCTATGGCTGGGGGCTAACTACAACGTGGCACCAGCCTGGACACTGACGGGTGTCTACTACTATCAGGACATCAAGAACGTGGCACCGGGTGCAGATGCCGATCCGGGTTTGCTGAGCTTGAGGGCCAAATATGCGCTGTCGAAACGTACTGACCTGTATGTGGCAGGTGGTTATGCCAAGGCCAGCAATAACAAGCTGACCGGGGTGTCGCGTGATGATGCGGGGTTTGCGAGTAGTCAGAGTTCGGTGACAGCCGGCATTCAACACCGCTTCTAGTCAAGTATTGGTCAGGCTACTGCGCAACGCTACTTTGAGCCTGCGATGCTCGTCGTACTAAAGTACGACTGCGCTTCTTAAAAAAACTAGCGGCGCTCGCTACGCCTGGACAAAGCTTCCTCGACCAACAGGAGTCGGTAAAAATACCAAGAATGTCACTTTCAGCCCAAATACATAACGCTGAAACGTGGCCTGATTCAATGTGGCCTGACTTCTTTCTTGAGTGCGGCCATGGCCATTTTTTCTACCAGGCCGGGCATGATTAATTTTAGCCAGCGGGCCAGTTTGCCTTTGAAGGTCATGACGACTTCGCGGTCGCCGCGTTCGAAGCCGCTGATGATCAGGGCGGCGCATTTTTCTACCGACATGGCACCGTCTTCTTTCAGGCCGCTGCTGCCGGCGGCTTCACCTGCGGCATTATAACCGTGGTAGCGGATCTGGGTGGCGACCACGCCAGGGTAGGCCAGCGTGACCTTGACACCGCTGCCGCTTAATTCTGCACGCAGGCTTTCAAAAAAACCACCCATGGCAAACTTGCTGGCACTGTAGGCGGTGCGGCCAGGCACGCCAATCAGGCCTGCCAGCGAAGACACCGCGACGATGCTGCCATGGGATTTTTTGATATAGGGCAGGGCAGCATGGGTGCACCAGATGCTGCCCCAGAAATTGATACGCATCAGTTCCTGGTACCAGCCCAGGCTGTCGACTTCTTCAAACAGCGCCTGTGCTGATTTGCCGGCGTTATTGATCAACACATCGATACTGCCAAATTGTTCAACTGCTGCTTCTATCAGATGCCGGCAATTTGATTCGACACTGACATCTGTTTTCACCACCAGGGAAACCGCACCAAAGGCCTTGCATTCAGCGGCCACTTTCTTTAGCGCGTCTTCATTGCGTGCTGCTAAAACCAGTGCCAGGCTAGTGCCATATTTGCGCGCCAGCTGGCGCGCCATTTCTGCTCCTATTCCATCTGAACTGCCAGTGATCACGACAACCTTGTGTTTTGCCTTCATAGTTTATAACTTTCGTCCATGCGATCGAGTTTGCGTATCAATGAGGGCCAGACAAATGCGCCGCCCAATCCACCTGTCTGCACACGCATGGCCTCTGCAACACCTTTCACGATGAGAGGGTTCACATGCACCAGTTCACCGCCTGCCTGCGCCGCCAGTTGGATCTGGCAAGTCGCTTCAAAGGTGTACATGGAAAGGAAGGCATCTGCGATAGATTTGCCTGTAGTCAATAAGCCATGATTGCGCAACATTAAGAAGTTAGCCTGTCCCATGTCAGCTTGCAAGCGCGGTTTTTCATCTTCCCTGAAGGCAACCCCCTCATATTCATGATATGCGAGTGAAGCCAGCACAAAAGTGGATTGTTGGGAGATGGGCAGTACACCACATTTTTGTGCACTTACTGCAACACCTGCGCGCGTGTGGGTATGCAGGACGCATTGCACATCTTCTCTTGCGGCATGTACTGCACTGTGGATGACGAAGCCTGCCGGGTTCACCGGGAAAGGTGAATCAATCACCTTATTGCACTGCTGGTCGACCTTTACCAGCGATGAAGCGGTGATCTCATCAAACATCAGGCCATACGGGTTAATCAGGAAATGATGCTCAGGGCCGGGGATGCGCGCACTGATATGCGTAAATACCAGGTCACTCCAGCCATAAGCGGCAACCAGGCGGTAACAGGCGGCAAGGTCGATGCGTAACTGCCATTCTTCTGCGCTGACCTGATCTTTGACGGATGGGATATGCATGATGTCTCTCTTGTTGTATGTGTGCTTATGGGTTGATTTTCTTGTTTTTTCTGGCTTAGCTGGCTTAGTTGGTGTGGCTGGCTTCGCTGACAGCAGCTTTGTAAATGGTATTGCGTGGCTGGCTGAATAGTTTTTTCAGCATCGGTTCAAATTCCACCAGCGGGAAAGTTTCTGCATGCGCATCAAAAGACGGGTTGTCATACAGCGCGCAAAACTCTGCCGTGCGCTCAAAATACGGGCTGGCGCGGAATTGCTCACGCATATCCTTGTTCATGCCGATATGATGAAAAAAGTAGTGTCCCTGAAAAATGCCATGGTGCTGCACCATCCACAGGTTTTCTTCCGATACAAAGGGTTTCAATATCGCGGCTGCAATATCCGGGTGATTGAAAGAACCCAGGGTGTCGCCAATATCATGCAGCAAGGCGCAACAGACATATTCCTCATCACGGCCATCGCGCATGGCGCGGGTGGCAGTTTGCAGCGAATGCGTGAAGCGATCTACAGGGAAGCCGCCGTAATCACCTTCCAGCAGGCGCAAGTGTTGCATGACACGGTCGGGCAGCAACTGGGCAAAGTGCCTGAATTCACCACCAATCACTTGCCATTCTTGCTGGGTACTGTCTTCCATGCGGGTAAATTGGGCACGATTTTGCATTTGTCTCACTCCTCTTGTCCATATTCGTCATTGAACGTGGTTCTGATGTCACCTTACAACGCCATGTTCTGTTTAAACTGTCAAATATTTTACAATTCAAATTCATTTCATCCATCTACCCAAAGTCAGGCAAATGACATCGCAACAAAATCTCATGCAAGTGCTGCTGTGTGACCCCTGGTTCGCGGCTTTGCCGGCGATTGACCGCAAGGCTATGGTAGCCCCATGTGAGCAATTGCGCTTGCGGCCTGGTGAAATGCTGTTTCGCCAGGGGGATCTGCCCACGGGTTTTTACGCCGTCATCAGCGGCACCGTCAAAATGTCTACCCTCAGTGAAGAAGGCAGGGAAGCCATCCTCGCCATTCTTGATGTCGGCACCTGGTTTGGCGAGATATCCCTGATCGACAGCTTGCCGCGTACCCACGATGCAACCGCGATTGATGATGTTGAACTACTTGTTTTGCCACTGGCAAGTTTTGATCTCATGATGCAAAGGCTGTCGTTTGCAACCGCCATAGCCCGCATGCTGGCGCAGCGCATACGTCTGTTGTATGGCATAGTCGAAGATGGCAGCCTGCGTTCTGTAAGGGCGCGTGTCGCCCGTCGCCTGCTGTTGCTGGCCAATATTGGCAAACGGCCGCAGGCCGGCCAGATAATTGTGCCCGTGACGCAGGAGGCACTGGCCATGATGCTGGGCATGACACGCCAGACTGTCTCAAAAGAATTAAGTTTTTTCAGGTTAAATGGTTTGATTCGCCTGGCTTATGGCAAGATAGAAATTCTTTCAGAAAGCAGGCTGTCGGCTTTATCTGATAAAGAATGAACCCGACCAGAGGCAGCCAGGCAAAGTTGTTTTTTGGTCTATTGTGAATATCCTATCAAGGCAAATCTTGAGGACGATACTGACAAAATGCTACGCTTTGCGTGTAGCGCTGATTTTGTTATTTAGTCATGTCTGTGTACTTGCAGAGGCGGCTTGTTCACGTGTCATCAATGCGCCGGTAGCTGCCCAGGGGTTTAGTGTCATTGTCAGCGGCGATAACGTCAGCGGCATTTACCCTGATATTTTTCGCAACCTGTCTTCCCGTGAAACTTGTCAGTTCCATTTCTTTTCCGTACCCCGCGCGCGCCTGGAATTGATGTTTGAAAATGGCCAGGCAGATGTGCTGTTTCCCGCCATACGCACAGCCCGCAGGGATGCACATGGCTTTTTCGTTCCCCTCATCTATACGCGTGCCACACTGATTTCGCTGCAATCGGCCAGGCCAGCCATACACAATCAGCAAGAATTACTGGAGCAAAAAAACCTCAAAGTAGTGCTCGTGCGCGGTTATGACTATGGCGAAGCCTATCAGGCTATCCTGGCAGAATTGCACAAACAGGGGCGTCTGATAATGGAAACCGATGCCATTTCCGCCGCCCGCATCCTCAAAGCCGGCATTGCCGACATGACCATCATGGCGCCCTATATTTTTGCCGGGGCCGTGCAGGGCGACCCCAGGGTGGACGATATGGCCGACAAATTGAGGTTTGAAGCCTTGCCAGAATTGAACTGGGGTGACAGCGGTATCTACCTGTCCAGAAAATCCCTGAGCCAGGACGACCGCAATGCCCTGCAAGAAATGATGGAACGTGCAGCCCGTTCCGGCATGGTCTGGAAAAGCTTTTCGCGTTACTACAAACCGGACGTATTAAAAGAGGGAAGCCGGCCACGTTAAACCAATATTGTCAGCTCATGTACAATTCAAAAGCGCCATACCCCGTTTGTACTGTTTGATGACTGTTTTTGATTGCAAAGAAATATGCAGACACAAGCAAAGATAAGCAGAGATAAGTGAGCAAATATTGATGAGATTGCGTACTGGTAACACAGGATTGCGCATATTGCTATGTTGTGGCCTGACGGTGTTTGCCGTACAGGCTTTTGCTGCATGCTCGCGTGCCATCAATGTACCGGTGGCGTCTACCGGGCGCAGTGTCCTGATCAATGGCGATCAGATAGATGGCATCTACCCGGATGTGCTGCGTAATCTGGGCGACAGCTGCAAATTTCTGCTGACCGCCGTACCCAGGGCAAGGCTGGAACTGATGTTCGAAACAGGCCGTGCCGATTTATTGATACCCGCCAGCCGCACACCAAAGCGGGATGAGCATGGCATCTTCATCCCTATGGTCTACAACCGCGCCACCCTCATCTCGCTCGACAGCAACCGCCCCGTCATCACATCGGCGCAAGAACTGCTGGATAAAAAAGATCTGAAAGTCGCACTCGTGCGCGGCTTTGACTATGGCCCGGCCTACCAGGACCTGGTCAAGGAGCTGACCAGGCAGGGTCGTCTGTTTTTTGATGCAGAGCCCCTGTCCGTGGCACGCCTGCTCAAGGCAGGCATTGCCGATGTCACCATCATGGCACCCTCCATACTTGCCGGTGCGATCATGGAAGACGGGCGGGTACAGGACATGCTCGATAAATTACGCTATGAACCCATACCCGAATTACCGTGGGGCGATAGCGGTGCCTACATATCCAAAAATTCACTGAACAATGAAGACAGGGCGGCATTGAAAGAGATGATGGAGCAAATCGCCAAATCCGGCATGGTCTGGAAAGGCTTTCAGCGTTATTACCCGGCCAATGTCTTGAAAGAAAGCATACGTCCGCGCTAAACAGTTGTACTAAAAAACCTATAGCGCAATAGCAGTCTCAAACTTGCTGCGCAGGATAGAAAAAAAACTACGCACATTGCGCACATTCGCATGCGTCGCAAACAGCCTGTGCGCCAGCGCATGATAAGCCGCCATGTCTGCTACCTGTATCACCAGCACAAAATCCGGCCCCTGCGACACGCGGTAACATTGCTGCACCGCCGCTTCCTGCGCCACCAGTTGCTCAAATTCCACCAGCTTCTCCGTCGCCTGATGATCGAGCGTGATTTCGACGATGGCCGTCAAGCCCGCCCCCAGCTTGCTGGCATCCAGCAATGCCACCTGGCGGCTGATGATGCCTTCATCCGTCAGCCGCTTCACGCGGCGCAGGCAGGTGGGCGCAGACGCATGCACCCGCAAGGCCAGTTCATGATTGGTCAGCGAGGCATCTTTTTGCAATTGCTGCAAGATGCGTTTATCGAGTTCATCCAGCTCATTCATAGTCAGCATATGATTAATAATTCCAAATTTTCTTTTATATTGAAATAATAGTTCAAATAGAAAAATGGTGTTCTATAAATTTCAATAATAGGTAAATTTTGAAAGAAAATATCAACTCATCTGCTTTAGCATGAACACATATTCATTCTTTATCAGAGGTCACTATGTGCGGTATCGTCGGCGCAGTTGCTCAACGCAATATCACCCCCGTCTTGCTGGAAGGCTTGAAGCGGCTAGAATACCGTGGCTATGACTCATGCGGCGTCGCCCTGCATGTCAATGGTCACCTGCAACGCTCACGCAGTACATCCCGCGTGGCAGACCTGCAGGCACAGATAGACCAGTCCGGCCTGGCCGGGTTCACTGGCATCGCCCACACCCGCTGGGCCACGCATGGTGCACCGTCTTCATCAAATGCCCATCCGCATTTCTCGCGTGAACGCATCGCCCTCGTGCACAACGGCATCATAGAAAACCATGAAGAACTGCGTGCAGAACTGACACAAGCTGGCTATGTGTTCGAGAGCCAGACCGACACCGAAGTCATCGCCCACCTCATAGACCACCTGTATAGCGGTGATTTGTTCGAGACCGTGCAAATCGCCATCAAGCGCCTGACCGGTGCATTTGCGATTGCTGTATTCTGCCGCGATGAACCTCACCGCGTCGTCGGCGCACGCCAGGGTTCTCCATTGATCGTCGGTGTTGGCCAGGGCGAAAACTTCCTCGCATCCGACGCCATGGCACTCGCAGGCACCACCGACCAGATCATCTATCTCGAAGAAGGCGACGTGGTAGACCTGCAACTGCAAAAAGTATGGATAGTCGATAGCGAAGGCAAGTCAGTCCAGCGCGAAGTAAAAACAGTACATGCCCACAGCGGCGCAGCGGAGCTGGGACCTTACCGCCATTACATGCAAAAAGAAATCTTCGAGCAACCGCGCGCCATTGCCGACACGCTGGAAGGCGTCATCAGCATCATGCCCGAGCTTTTCGGTGACGGTGCCTACAAAGTCTTCAAGCAGATAGATTCAGTGTTGATACTCGCCTGCGGCACCAGCTATTACGCTGGCCTGACAGCCAAATACTGGATAGAAGCAATCGCCAAAATCCCCGTCAATGTAGAAATCGCCAGCGAATACCGCTACCGCGAAAGCGTGCCCAACCCCAATTCACTGGTCGTCACCATATCGCAAAGTGGCGAGACCGCAGACACCCTGGCCGCATTGAAACATGCACGCAGCCTCGGCATGTTGCACACCCTCACAGTCTGCAATGTCGCCACCAGTGCCATGGTGCGTGAATGCGCCTTGTCATACATCACCCATGCCGGGGTAGAAGTCGGCGTTGCCTCCACCAAGGCTTTCACCACGCAACTGGCAGCACTTTTCCTGCTGGCACTGTCACTCGCACAAAGCAAAGGCCGCCTCAGTGAGACTGACGAAGCAGAACACATACGCGCCCTGCGCCACCTGCCTGTCGCCATCAGCGCCGTGCTGGCACTCGAACCACAAATCATTTCCTGGGCAGAAGAATTCGCCCGCAAGGAAAACGCACTCTTCCTGGGCCGAGGCCTGCATTACCCCATTGCCCTCGAAGGCGCATTAAAACTCAAAGAGATTTCTTACATCCACGCCGAAGCCTATCCCGCAGGTGAACTCAAACACGGCCCCCTGGCCCTGGTCACCAAGGAAATGCCCGTCGTCACCGTCGCCCCCAACGACACTCTGATAGAAAAACTCAAATCCAACATGCAGGAAGTCCGCGCCCGCGGCGGCGAACTCTACGTCTTCGCCGACGCCGACTCCCGCATCACCTCCAGCGAAGGCGTACACGTCATCCGTCTGCCAGAACACTACGGCCAACTCTCACCAATACTGCACGTGGTGCCACTGCAATTACTGGCGTATCACACGGCACTGGCAAGGGGGACGGATGTCGACAAGCCGCGTAACCTGGCAAAAAGTGTGACGGTTGAATAGGCATCCTGCGGTGCTATAATTATTCAGCGTACTTAGCAGACACGCTGTATTTGTAGTAGAAATGGCTTCCGATTTTTGTGTGGCGAAAAATGGTCACCGAGCAAGTGGTATTCTGTGCAATGACCGATCTCGGTAATCCAGGGAAAATCGGGTCGATAAGGAGTTCAACGAAAAATTTCGTTATTGAACGACTAGTCACGAAATGTTTCATGAACGCAACGCACGTCAAACGTTGGCTGTTACCAGCATAATAATTTAGTCCCATAGAATCGGGCGGATTAATTGGTCGTCGGGAATGAAAGACAAAAATTGAATCGAAATGTTGATCTTGCGCTGTTGCGCACCTTGTTGCACGTGAGTGAAACTGGCTCGATGAACGGCGCGGCGCAACGTCTGCACGTCACTCAGGGAGCTGTTAGTCAGCAGATCAAGAGGCTCGAATTGATGCTTGATCAGCGGTTGTTGGATCGTAACAGTGGCGGAGCCAGATTGACCGAATCTGGTCAGCGCCTTGCTGGCAAGGCGCGCGAGTTACTAAAGATGCACGACGAACTGTTCGCTTCCTTTACGGCACCCCAGGTTAGGGGCACGGTAAGGCTGGGTGTGCCACATGATTTGATGGCCACCCATCTACCACCGATACTGCATGAATTCGCACCCCGTTACCCACTTGTCGATATAGCGCTCACAGGAGGGTCATCGATCGAGTTACGCAAGATTTATGAAATTGGCGAACTTGATCTCGTCATACTTGAAGAAATCCACAGCGGCTCTGGAGGCCATTTGTTGGCACTGGAGTTACCCGCATGGGTAGGCGCCCTAAACGGCAATGCGTGGGCGCGTCGACCATTGCCAATTTCTCTAGTATCTGCCAATTGCGTGTTTCGACAATTGATTCAATCTACTCTTGGATTCGCCGATGTCGAATGGTGCACTCTGATTGACTTTCCCAGCGCCGAAGCTACTTCGGCTACGGTGAATGCAGACGAGGCGGTATCGGTTCTTTTGCCTTCGACGGTGCCGCGTTACTTGCAGATATTGGGCCCAGAGTCGGGCTTGCCGACCTTGCCCTTGTTTGCGATAACGCTTCATAGTCCTGCCCTATTAGATAATCCAGCTGCCGCGGCGCTGAAAAGGGCTATTGTTGACGCGTATTCCAGGCAAAAACAGGTTAGCGCAGCTTAAAGTAAGGCGACTACTTACTTCAACATTAACTTTGTTGCGTGAATATCCAGTGCAACAAGGGTGCCCGTGTCCGGGCACCCTTGTTAAAACGAGTGCATACTCTTAAGGCAATTTTTATGCCGTGGGTACCCGCGCTCTACCAAAACTCCGTGCAGCACGCTTATATCAGACAACAATTTTTAGAGGCAATAACATAAACTGATTGGGGAGTAGTGTTTTTACTTTCCGGCATTGTCGCTTGCCTATCCACAATTACTGTCGGCACTGCAATTGATTGTGACAGTGACAGTATTGCCGGTCGTGGTGACGGGTGTGCCAGCCACGCCATTGTTGTTTGTACCACTGGTGACACTGGTACTTGCCGTTGCGGGAGCGGAAGGACGCACAGGCGCGGTTGGAGGCGTGGGCCTGGTAGGTGGTGGTGGCGGGGTTGGCTTTGCGCTTGCTACACTGACTAAGACACTTTGCGACAAAAATACAATCACTATGCAATTGATGATGGCTTTCATTATTATTCCTTTCGAATTGATAAAAATTTATGCTGCGGAAAATTTTGCTACTTTCACCTACCTTATTCAACAATGTGAATTGAATTCGTTCGCTCACAATGAATTCAAGTTTGCAGTCTCCGATTTCAGTTGCTGCAAATAACGCATTGAATCTGCCTTACGCTCTACCGCCAGTAGTTGGCCGGCTGGGGAAATCACATGATTCGGTACGTTGTATGTGTAATTCTCAAGCATGCCGACTATTTTATGACTGTCAGGTTGCTCGCCGTTGTGTTCGATCATCGAGAGTATTCGGACGATTCCAATGGCACCTAGCCAATCGAGTGCATCGGCATCATGCAGATAGACGCTTTCCACGCCCACCGGGTCGCGATTAAACATATGCGTCTTGATCGCATGTCGAACGGTCTCAATTTTTTCGACAGGAAAACCACTTCCATTCAGTATGGTATCAACGATGGCTGCTCCTTGGTCGGCATGATTAATGCCCTCTTTTTCCCAATGTGGAAAGGCTGCGATATCATGCAAATACGCAGCAGCGAACAATACATCGTCATCAATCGTTACCTTATCCTGAAGGGCTAGCGACTTGGCAAGGTTATAGTCGCGCATGCTATGCGAAAAGCCCCATGCAGGGTGTTTGAAATTTTTCTTAGAAAACTCAATCACGTTGGCACGCCAGTCGGACGGAATGTTGTTATCAGCATTGGCGGTATTGCAAAAAAAAGATAGACCAAAAACTATTCCGTAGACAGATACAATTGTTATTAACTTCATTTATCACTCCGTTTCGTACCCCCCACCCACTAGGGCTGGAAATCGATCTAGGTTTATTTGATAGACACTAGTTTTACTTTAAATGTGAGTCATCACGTTAACTACTGACCATTCGGAACCTCTAAAAAGCCGCCGAATGGCCGCATTGAACTGCTCATTCTTAACAGTCACTTGCCTATCGCGCTTTGATGATTTCAGCAAGCCGGTCAGGCGCATTCGGGATACGCTCAAGTGCGGGATAGCGCGCACCATCGTGGTAAACCAGATTAATTGATGAGCCGTTCGACAACGTCAACTGGATCGCTGCGCTACCGCCTTTCGCCTCTCGTATAGCCTGCTGAAGCACTGCCGCACTATACGGCTTGCCCTGCACGGTTGCGATTATCATACCGGGTGCCAATCCTGCATTCCTGGCGGCACTTTTGACTAGTACATCCGAAATCTCACCATTGCTTTGAATCGACATTCCAACCGTATATTCGAACAAGGAATTGGCCGACGTGGGTGCAGCAGCTTGGTCGTTGTAAGCCAGACGATATCCTGCGTCGTGAATGCCGCTTAGTACTGTGGTAGTGCCAAGTGACTCTGCGCGATTACGCAAAAATGCATCCCAGTCCTTCGCCACTACTTGGTTCAGCGCTGCGACGATGTCCTTAAATAAATAGGGACGCTCAAGCGGGCCACTATCGGCTTTATCACCATAAAACAGTGCAGCAAAATCATCCAAAGATTTCTTGCCTTCGCTGGCGTTTCGCAAAGCGACATCGACATCGAACCAGACCAATGCCCCTTCGCCGTAGAAGTCGAAACCACCGCGGCGCCAATTGTCGTAGTAGCCGTCTCGATTTGTCCATAAGTTAATTGCCATTCGGCCATTATCTTCAAGATCACGCCATTGCCTCCCTTGCCTGTGTTCAATAAAAGCTCCGTTCCTGGCAAGATAGTTACGGTATTGCTCGAGATCCCACATTCCTGCGCGCGCTGTCAAGACCGAACCAAGATATTCGCTCAGTCCCTCGACGATCCAAAGTTCACTGCCATCAGGCGGAAGTTGATAATTAGGCTCGGAGAGTCCTACGGGGCGCCGATATTTACCATTCCAGCTGTGGGCCAGGTCATGTGGCATAGAGTTGGCAGATCGCACAAGCGATTTTTCATCAGTCAGAAAGTTGGCTGGACGGCGCTCCTCCAGCGACTGATGGTGGTCGCTCGCCCCTCCGGAAATCTGGTTCGAAAGCGTAATCAGAAAACGGAACGAATCGTAGTGGCGGTGGCGGAACATTTGCCCACTCTGCCGAACCAAGTTCGACAGTTTCTCAATATAGGCTTGAGGAACTTCCAGATTGGCAGGTGTGTCAGCTACGAGATCTAGATAGTGTGACGGAGTAATCTCGGGCGCCAGAGCGACTTCCCTGAAGTACAGGCCGGAAATCAGGGGTGAATCGAACAGGCGGTCCACTGAGACAGTGCGAAATCCTATGGTTCCATCTTTGTCATCTTTGGCCACCTCAAGTGCGCTGGCGTAACGCCATTGCGATGGCAACACGACGGACGGACTAACCTGAATATCGGCCACGCGTGTTGTTGCGCCCACATAGGGGTACAGCGTGACATCCTGCCAGCTTAGCACAGCAATCGTGTCGCTGACCGAGCCATGCGCACCATCTGAGCCGTCGGTGGCGATGAAGTCACTATTTATTTCAATGCTATGCACACCAGTTGGCACGTCCAGATGATATAAATACACGTCATGCGCATCACGGTGCCAACGGATGACCTTGCCATCACCGCGGATTACCAACCCGGCCTGCTGCTGGATTGGTCCCGGACGTTGCTGAGCTGGAACCCATTTCGGATAGGCGAGAGTCAGTGGTCCCGGCTGCACGGAAATAGTTTCGACAACATGCAGCAGTTTGCGCGGCGTGTCACGCAAATCGACGCTAAGCGTAATGGGCGCAATAGATGCGGCTCCAGCTTTCCCTGCCAATAATGCGGCTAATAACAACCAACATGCTTTCATTAAATACCTCCCGAAAGACTTAAGCATACATAAATCGTGGATATTGGAAAATCGAATGTATTTAATGAAAGCCATTAATGATTCTAATATTGGCAAAACGCTAAACAATGATGTACTTCGATTTTCTGACCAAGGCGAACCGGTATCATCGTTTACATTTTTTTCCGAAGTGCAGCAGCGTCGATATTCTGCGGTGCCGAAACTGATAGCAACTTTGTTAAGGTAGACAAAACACTGATGGCCTATCTATTTGTATTTGAGCTGCTCGTTTGCTAGTTGAACTGACCTGGTCAGTTCGATCCACCTTCTACTTCCAGGTGAGGGTTCTCACAGGGGCGCTTCAAATCCCAGTTTTTCAGATTCAGAGGATCTGTTTTAAATTCCGCCGCTACTCACGATTTTTGCCAGATTTGGTTTTAAGCCAGCTTGAAAGCTTTAAGCATATTTATCGATGACGCTTAATGTCGATCTTCGTACGTTGGCTCTGTGACTTCAGAGCGCAAATAGCGCCACACAGTGTCGCGAAAGATGCCTTAATAGATGTCCTTTAAACATGGGATCCAATAGATGCAAATTATTCAGAAAAGGAAAATTCCATACGTATTAACATACGACTCTAATTTAGCTTTGATTTATTTAAATTCAAGTAATGCGCCGTTAAATATCGACATCAGTTTACGATTTTATTAAGCACTTCTCGTTGCTCTGGATATAGCTTTACATTACCTTTATCACTATCGAAAAATTTTTAGAGAAAGAAAATCATGGCAAAGTATCTTATTTCATTTCCCAGCATTGCAATGGACGTACCCGACAGTGAGATGATGACTGTCGGGCGAGATGCTCGTGCCGTGATACGCGAGGCAAAAGAAGCAGGCGTCTATGTTTTCGGCGGTGGTATTAATGAATCAGTGCCACCCGTTCTGGTGTCAGCCGATGGTGCAGTCGCTGAGGGTGGTTACCCGTGGGCACCGCCACTTGATGGTGGCTTCACTATACTTGAGCTCGCTACCAGAGAGGACGCCATCGTCTGGGCCGCACGTATCGCGAAAGCCTGTCGCTGTGATCAGGAGCTGAGGGTGTTTATGTTTGATCCTGAGTCTTGAAGCTGGTGTGTTGCTGTACATTCTGCCAGCTCATGACGCATCCTCTGCGGGGAGGTGCACTCAAGTACTGCCCCTCGCTTTGGTCACCAAAAAATGCCCGCCGTTACTGTCGCCTCAACGATATTCCCATAGAAAATCTCAAATCTAACATGCAAGAAGTCCGCGTTACCTTCAGAGGAGATGTACAGGTCATCCGCCTGCAAGAACATCGCGGCAAATTGTCACCCATACACCACTTGTCAAAAGAAGTTTTGAAGTTTGATATGACTGCCAAATCAAAGACGAGCAATGCCAGGAAGTATCTGTAAAAAATACAGAAACAATAGAATTCCTGATGAATCGAAATTATTGCTGATGAGGTATGGATATTGAGGGAGGGGAGGGCTATGCCAATTTTCAATTTAAGCGATTGAATTCTGCTGACATTACTTCCGCATGAAACGCTTTACAGCCTGTCCGCCTCTCCAGTCAAATTTGGGCGCACGCTTATATCCTTCAAGATCGCCGGGCCCGGGCAGCGTTGGGTCGGCGGCATTCATCCCGCCGGCGCCGGTTTCCTCCCCGATTTGCGGGTATTTGTCGCATGGGCGAAAACACGCGCACCCGAGCCGCTAGAATAGCGGGCAAGTTCTACACGAGGAATTTAATGAGTTCTCCCCCATTTCTGCCATTTAACGAGCCTCCCGTACCGGAAGTCGAGCATGACCGCCGCTTGGTGCGCCGCTACCTGCTGCAGTCGGCGCTGCGCTTCAACGCCGGTTCGCTGTTGTTCCTGTCGCTGGCGATCGCGTTGCTGCCGATCTGGCTGAACTTCGGTCCGGCCGCGCCGGGCGAAGTAGATCACCGCAAGCTGACTCCGTACATAGTCGGCGGCGTTGCGCTGGCGGTGATGGCCTGGCTCGCGCTGATTTCGAGCGGGATCGCCCGCAACTTCCTTGCCCGGCTGGGCGAGGAGGGCAAGGCGCTGTGTGCGGAGGCGATGGCTTCCTCGGTGACGCGTCGCATCGATGCGCCGTTCAATACGTATACGACCTTCGACCTGTGCACCGAGTCCTTGTCGGGGCTGGCGCTTGGCACTGCACTCGGCTACTCCGGCCCGCCGGCGTTCGTCCACGACCCTTTCAAAGGCCGTATCGTGCTGGGCCGCTGGCGCCCGTTGTCGCTGGGGCGCCATGTCGAGGTGAGGGTATCGTCCGATTTGGGCCCCAGCTGCCACATCGAGCTGCGCTGCCGCCCGGGCCTGACTTGGTTCGCAATCCAGCAGGGTGAGTCGCTGAAGGCGGCCGAGGTGGTGTCTGCGCAACTGCGCCAGCACCTCGCGCGCCATGCAAACGCACTGAACGCGGCTCGGCGTGAGCGCGAGCTGGAACGCACTTCGCTGCAGGCGCGCCTCTCAGCCTTGCAGGCCCAAGTCGAGCCGCACTTCCTGTTCAATACCCTGGCAAATCTGAAGTACCTGATCCGCACCGACCAGCAGGCCGCGCAGGACATGCTCGACCACCTGGTCGGCTACCTGCAGAACGCGATGCCGGATATGCGCTCAGTGTCCTCGACCCTGGGGCGAGAAATGGACCTGGTTAACGACTATCTGGCGGTGATGCGCATCCGCATGGGCGCCCGCCTGCGCTTCGCAGTTGAAGTGGCTGAGGAGTTGCGCAGCCTGCCGTTCCCGCCGGCGATGCTGATCTCGCTTGTGGAAAACGCCGTCAAACACGGTTTGGAGCGGGCTAGCCGACCGGGCCTGATCACCATCAGCGCAAGGCATGAGAGCGACGGGAAGGACGCGCTGCTGAGCGTGTCTGTGGTCGACGACGGCGTTGGCCTGACCGAACAAGCCGGGCAAGGCACGGGGCTGGCGAATATCGCAGAGCGCTTGCTGCTGCTATACGGGCGCAAGGCCAGCCTTTTCGTCGAGCCGGGCGACGGACAAGGCGTACGCGCATTGTTGAGCGTGCCTATTGCCGGGAGCCACGCATGATGCCACGCGCCCTGATCGTCGAAGACGAACCTCTGCTGCGCGCAGAGCTGATGGACCAGTTGCGTGTCTTGTGGCCCGAACTACAAATCGCCGGCCAAGTCGAAAACGGCATCGAAGCGGTGGCAAGCATCGATGCACTGAAACCGGACATCGTCTTCCTGGACATACAGATGCCCGGCCTCAACGGCATGGAGGTGGCGCGCCATATCCCCGAGTCGTGCCAGGTCGTGTTCGTTACGGCATACGCGGAATATGCCTTGGCCGCTTTCGATGCCGGTGCGTCTGACTATCTGGTCAAGCCGTTGACGACCGCACGCCTGCTGCAGACGATCCGCCGTCTGAAGTCGCGCACGACCGCAAGCCCGCCACCGACCGTGTGGAAACAGCTTTTTGAACAGGAGAGCGCACCGGTGTACCTCAAGTGGATTAAGGCTTCGAGCGGCAATTCGGTGCGGCTGGTGATGGTGAGCGAAGTGCTGTACTTCCAGTCGAATGAAAAGTACACGCGGGTGGTGACGGTGAACGGCGATTCGCTGATTCGCCTGCCTCTCAAGTCCCTACTCGAGCAACTGGACCCGCAACTGTTCGCGCAAATCCACCGCAGCGCCATCGTCAATCTTCAGGCCATAGACCGGATCGAACGCAGTGAATACGGGGCGCGCGGCGGCGGCGGGCTGGAGGTCATCCTGAAAGGCCGGACCGAGCGCTTGACCGTTAGTGAAGGATTTACCAAGCAGTTTCGCCAGATGTAGCAGGTGTGGGCCGGGGTTTCGAATCGCGCAACGATGCAGCGGATCACCGGTTCGCGCTTGCAAGCGCGACCTCCTTCCCTTGTAGGGATGCGCGCAGCGCAGGGCTTTTGAAGCCCGTCTGCTGAACGGCGGCCCTCGTGCCGACTGCGCGTTTTTTGGTTCAGTTCGCAATTAATCGTTTCCACATATTGATCTGAAAGGAAGATAATGAAAAAGAAATGGATAGTCACACTGTCTTTGTTATTGCTGACCGTGACAGGGGCAATCGCCAGCCCGCGGACAGGGGAGGTCGATCAGGCGACCCGGTTGGAGGTCATCGATACGCTGATTGCCAAGCTGAATGCCCACTACGTTTTTCCAGACAAAGCCCAACAAGCCGAGGTCGTCTTGCGCCGGCACCAGCGCGAGGGCAAGTACGATGGGATCACGGACGGTAAACAGCTGGCCAAACAGCTGTTCGATGACATTGATGGCGTTGTCCACGACAAGCATATCTCAGTAGATATGAGTACCCGCCCGGTGCCGCCCGATGATGCAATGCCGCCGCCACCCCAGACGCGGGCGGAGTGGGAAAAACAGGTGCCGCCTGCCGCTCTTGAAAAGATTCTCGCATCAAACCTTGGCGTGGAAAAGGTTGATCACCTTAGTCCCAATATTGGCTACCTGCAGATTTCCTCTTTCGGGCCAGTTTTTCTCGTATCCGACAAGTTCGCCGCAGTCATGAATGAACTCGCTGACACCGATGGCCTCATCATCGATCTGCGCAACAACGGCGGTGGCGGGGGAGACTCAGTGGCGCTACTGATCAGCTATCTTGTTGACGAGCGCACCCGCCTCAACGACACCTGGGAACGTACGACCGGCATCACCAGGCAGTATTGGACGCAGGATAAGCTTGACGGCAAACGCTATGGCGGCAAGAAGCCAGTCCTCATCCTGGCAGGCCCCAACACGAAGTCCGCCGCCGAATCATTCGCGTACCAAATGCAGGCATTGAAACGCGCCACGGTGATCGGCGAACGCACTTGGGGTGGCGCTAACGCTTCGCGCCCATATCGTCTCAGCGAGTATTTTGCTGCCTTTATACCAAGCAGGCGCTCAATCAGCCCAATCACCCATACAAACTGGGAGGGCGTGGGCGTCATCCCGGATGTTGCGGCAAAGGTGGACGATGCACTCGCGGCGGCCAAAGATCTGATGCAGCGACAACTTAATGGCGGCGCACCACCTGTTGCTACGGGTCACTAAAACCTCATATCAACATGCAGCGTGCAAAGTTCATGTCTGTCACGATGAGGTCGAAACACCCCAATCCAGCCTTTAAGGTGGTGAAATGCTTCATCTCGACGGTAAGAACTTCACCCGGTGTCCGTTTCCGGAGATAGGAGACGAAGTCGGACAAACACGGCTAGAACGGATGCAGAAGGTTTGGCTTGGTGTTGATTGACAGGTTTTATACTTTTTCAACGGTATGGCGCGGAGCGTGCACTATTGCAGGCGGGACACCTTCAAAGTGCACGCAGTCGTCGAAGATCAAATCATCCTCTCAGATACCCGTAGGCACCTCCACTCGATGGTGGCTTCACTATACTTGGGCTTCCTACAAGAGAGGACGCTATCGCCTGGGCCGCACGTATCGCAAAAGCCTGTCGCTGCGATCAGGAGCTTAGGGTATTTATGTTTGATCCGGAGTCTTGAGCTCAGAATGCTGCAGTACATTCTGCTCTAAACATCTTGCGCCACGCGAACTTCAGTTTGGACTTCGGCCACTGGAATAACCGATCTTAATGAAGTCTCAATAGGACTATATATCTCAAGATCTTCATCTATGGCTTCAAATGAGATCGTCAATGCATATTTAGCAGAAGCATCAGGATCTTTATCCCAACCAGGATGCCCGCGAACAGCAACGCAAAGATCCTCTGGTAATTGATGGGACTTTAAAACTGCCCAATCCTTCTGAATCGTTCCATTTTCCCTCCGCACACCAATAATTTCGCCCCATTCATCCTGCTCGCGTATTTTCCAAGGAATAACACCTTCGTTTGTAGTCGACGTTCTATCACCTACCTTTAGCATACGATTTGTAAATGATTCTAAAGATTCTCCGAGATGAATGCTTCTCCAGTCCACCCAAGTAGACAAGTATTGCGGGATACTTCGGCGAGTCCTTCTTGGTTTTGCTACATAAGACAACGTAACATCTATTCGAACATTGAATTCCCCAGCTGGGGAACGAAGCAAATCAGGAATTGGTATGCGATATATCTGAGCTTCCTTCGATTTTACAGATTGCAGGCCAGAGGTGATCATCGTAACCCGATATGCTGTGTTTTGTGTCGCCCGTTCAACATCTGGTATTCCAAAGCCTAATTGTTGAATTGCGCTTAATTTGTTAGCTGCATTCTCTGCCCATTGTGGCCACCTTGCGGAATTAATGATTAAAGCTCGGTAAAGCAGGGATGGCTCTTCTGGCAACAATGATTGCAATGCACAACCTATTGCAGTGACTTTTGGTGTTGCATATGATGTTCCGACATCATCTCTTCCTGATAACGGCCCACCATGCATGGTGGATCGTACCAGCTCTGGGCACACATCGGGCGGAGTGGTAATACTCGGTGGAATCGAATTGTCTCGAACAAAATCACCGCCATATTCAACAACATCGGGTTTTATTGAGCTCCACACCCCAAGCCCTGTCGTCGAAAAAGCGGAACAAAGATTGTTACTTGCGAACGAAGTTCCTGCCGTGCCAGAGTAGTCGGCATGACTTACAGATCCTACCGTTATGGCCTGTAGGCTTTCAGATGGGCTAGGGATTCTCGATGATGGACGAGTGAGATAGTCAGGGTAATTAAACCCAGAGTTTAGATGGTCCAGGACACCCAAGCGAAACGGTAGTGCTGATGAGCTAGGGGGGAGGTTTCCTGCACTCTGAAAAAATAGCACGTCATATTGCCAGCTCAACCAATCCATTGCGGCAGCCCAGGCAGAAACATTTCTCAGTCTACAAGGCCGATATGCAGCGATTGAGTGGTTAAATAAGCGAGTGGAGCGTGGGCCAAGATGAAATTGTTTTACTATAGACTTCAAGTAAGATGGTGGATAAAGACTGCTTGATAGCCTGTTATTGTGATCCAAAACTCTGGCATTTTGTATCCACACATTGAGCTTTAGATCACCTTCTGTTGGAATTCCTTTTGGGTAGATGATCGCACCTGCAACTCTTGTCCCGTGCCCACCTGCGCGAACATAATCACCAACATCTGTTGCTGCAACGCCAGGTATAAAACAAGTAGATGACGCCACATCAATGGCTGGGTGTAATAAAGGATGATGTTCTTGAATCCCACTATCAATAACGCATACTGCGGGAGCCTGGTCGTCAGGAGGAAGAAGTCTCAGTTCATTTAAGGTCGACTCTTCAACAATATCCGTTGTAAATTTACCTGAAATTTCATCTGGTTCAGCAACTTCGAACACATACGGATAGTTCAAAACAAGATCGCGTAGAGCAAGTCCCGTCACACGCACCCTAACAGTAAAGCTATCTGGTAACGTAGCTGGTCCCATGTGTGTTCCGTGGACAATGTCGAGAACTTCGCCGTTATAACCACCGATAAATTCTATCAACTGCGATTCGCGGGACTCCATCAAATCGTCCCATTCGAACTCAGCTTTACGCCATTGCACTCGCCATCTCTCTAGGCGTGCATCAAAATGTTCTGTCGTTTCGTTCTCTTTTACCTCTGGCGTGTCTGGCACGGTAATTGTCCCCAAACATTCGATGCCTACATCAACAGTGTAAATTTGGGCATCATGAACCGTGGACCATCTTTCAAGTAGAGATTCGGATAAAATACGTTCTATTCTAAGTTGGGTGTTATCAGGACCGGTTAGACTGTAAATTTTCGCAGCTGTAGCACCACCACGACGGTCTTGAATGAAAGCCTCTGTAGAGTTAAGAAACTTAGCCATGCCATCGTCTGGACTCGCTACTAGAATCACACCGTCATTGTGTTCAGAGACAATCTCAAGATTAAAATGCTTGCGGAGGTATTCCAAGTCGGAACCAGGATCAACTTCGACAAACAATGGGATATTGGGAGGTAACTCAGGAAGCATTGTGCGGGCACGTTCCTGCCGAACGGAGTTCCAAATGGAGACCGCTGCGCTAGCGGCCCCTGCTAAAAATGCTCCATGAGCTTCCCTATTATTGCGATTTTCTCTTTCTTGTTCAGGAACTGTCCGACCACCGGTCAATCGTGCGCGACCTCGAACAATTAATGGCAGGGAGAGATGAGGAAAGCTTCCTCTTTGTTGTCGCGAAGTAACCATTAGTAATTTTTATTGTCTAAAAAATTACTAATAATTTAAACAGGTTTATTCTTGATTGTATACTTCCGTAATTGCAAACTCTAAATCTTCATGCGTAACTATGTCTCGACCACTCAAAATGGAATTTTTCGCTGCATCTTGAGCTACCTTAACGACCTCAGCGGCAGACATACCCATGAGACTATCAACTAAAAATTTCCATTTAACACTACGTTCTACAGGAACCGCAACAAGTGTCGACTTTAGCAGTCTTTCGATTTCATTTTTGCCTGGTGGCTTTACTTCAAAGACATCATCAAACCGTCGGAATAGTGCTTTGTCTAACTGTTTATCAAGATTGGTCGCAGCAACTAGAAGACCAGGAGCATCATAATCTTCGAGCAATTGAAGTAATGTATTAACTAAACGAGGAATTTCACCCACGTCATTCTGGTTTTCGCGTGACTTAGCTATAAAGTCACACTCATCTAAGAATAGCAAACATGGGCGTTCCTTGGCAGATTCAAAAACTGCGCGCAAATTTATGCCAGACTCTCCCAGAAATGAGGAGATTAATGCATCAAATCTCACTTTCACTAAGGGAAGACCGGTGGACCATGCCAAGCGTTCTGCACCAAGTGTTTTACCGCAGCCCGGCTGACCGTAAAGAAGAATTTTTTTCTTGTGCTTTAAACCGTACGTTGCCAATCTCTCTCTGGCGGCATATTCAGCCTCAATACGACTGAATCTCGTCTCTACCTGTTCGGGTAAAACCATGAAGTGTCTCAAAGCATTGTGATCCATATGTACAACGAGAGGATCTTGATAGCGCCGACTCATAGGCAGAGCCTGCATTATCCGTTCATTGTCGGTTTTAGGCTCAAAAGCTATAGCGCTTTTCTTGCCTTTCAAAATTGTCTCCAACTGATTGGCTAATACAGCATGACCCTTACTATTTTCTTCTTGTATAACTTTGCGGCAAAGCTTATCCATATCCTTATCGGATCCAATAGCTATTGCCTTAAATAGACGTTTAGTAAGATCTGCGTTCATTTGCGCTACACATTATTTCGATTATTTAGGTACTATAAAGAATATGACTTAAAAACAACATATCTGCATATTCGTATGAATTGCAACCAAGTACCAAGTCATAAATTTTCGGAAGATGTTGCAATAATATACAATTTTGATCAAGTTTTTTTCAGTTGTACTTTAACACTCATCTCGGATTGCAGCCGAGCGACATCAAAAAAACCTGCGTGCCTATCCTCCGAAGTTTGATTCATTTGTTCGTTGCACTGGCTCCATCAACAAATAAGACTTAGTTAACCCTCCACTGCTATCACACAATCTCCTGCATCTATATACGCAATATAGCTTGCCAAACCAAGGACGCAAGCTATGAACTATCCAATAACGCGGATGCAATTCCATTACATATGAGAAGACTGCCAACAAGCCTTCGCTGCCTATCCAAAAAAGACGGATAATACCGCCTACACGATTTTGAACACTCTTCTGGAACTCCCCCATGGAAATTAAGGTTAACTTTCTCGATAAGCTTCGTCTTGAAGCCAAGTTCGATGATTTTACGGTGGTGGCTGATCAGCCTATCCGCTATAAGGGGGATGGTTCTGCGCCTGGTCCTTTTGATTACTTTCTGGCTTCGTCGGCCTTGTGTGCAGCGTATTTTGTGAAACTGTATTGCAATACGCGCAATATCCCTACTGAAAATATCCGGCTGTCGCAAAATAATATTGTTGATCCTGAAAATCGTTACGCGCAGATTTTCAAGATACAGGTGGAGTTGCCTGCCGATATTTCTGCCAAAGACCGTGAAGGTATCTTGCGCTCGATAGATCGTTGCACGGTCAAAAAAGTGGTGCAGGCGGGGCCGGAGTTTGTGATTGAAGAGGTCGAGAACCTGGATGCAGATGCGCAGGCCTTGCTGACCTTGAACCCATCTGCGGATGCAGCCACTTATATTCTGGGTAAGGATTTGCCGCTGGAGCAGACCATCGCGAATATGTCTGGCTTGCTGGCAGGGCTGGGTATCAAGATAGAGATTGCTTCGTGGCGCAATATTATTCCCAACGTGTGGTCGCTGCATATACGCGATGCGCATTCGCCCATGTGTTTTACCAATGGCAAGGGCGCGACTAAAGAGAGCGCACTGGCGTCGGCCCTGGGTGAGTATATTGAGCGTCTCAGTTGCAACCATTTTTATGCGGGTTCGTTCTGGGGTGAAGATATCGCCAATGCGGCGTTTGTGCATTATCCGGAAGAGCGCTGGTTCAAGCCTGGCAAAAAAGATGCACTGCCTAAAGATATTCTTGATGAATATAGTCTGGAGATTTACAACCCAGATGACGAGCTGCGTGGTGCGCATCTGGTTGATACCAATTCTGGCAATGCAGAGCGTGGCATCTGCTCGCTGCCTTATGTGCGTCAGTCAGATGGCGAGGTCGTTTATTTCCCGTCCAACCTCATCGAGAATCTGTACGCCAGCAATGGCATGAGCGCCGGTAATACGCTGGCTGAAGCGCAGGTGCAGTGTCTGTCTGAAATTTTTGAACGTGCCGTCAAGCGTGAAATCCTCGAAGGTGAAATCGCCTTGCCGGATGTACCGCAAGAAGTGCTGGCGAAATATCCTGGCATTGTGGCTGGCATACAGGGTCTTGAAGAGCAGGGCTTCCCGGTGCTGGTGAAAGATGCTTCGCTAGGTGGTCAGTACCCGGTCATGTGCGTGACCCTGATGAACCCGCGCACGGGTGGCGTGTTTGCCTCTTTCGGCGCACACCCCAGCCTGGAAGTGGCGCTGGAACGCAGCCTGACAGAGTTGTTGCAAGGCCGCAGTTTTGAAGGCCTCAATGATTTGCCTCAGCCTACCTTTGTCAGCAATGCGGTGACTGAGCCAAATAATTTTGTTGAACACTTCATCGATTCCAGCGGCGTGGTGTCGTGGCGCTTTTTCAGTGCCAAGGCTGATTACGAATTTGTTGAGTGGGACTTTTCTGCGCAGGGCAAAGGTGACAAAGCCAGCTCTAACGCCGATGAAGCCGCGACCTTGTTCGGCATACTCAAGGAGATGGGCAAAGAAGTTTACATGGCCGTGTACGATCATCTGGGTGCTACCGCCTGCCGCATCCTGGTGCCCGGTTATTCTGAAGTGTATCCTGTGGAAGACTTGATCTGGGATAACACCAACAAGGCCCTATTGTTCCGCGAAGATATTCTGAATCTGCACACGCTGGATGATGAGCAATTGGAAGATTTGCTCGACAGGCTGGAGAATAATGAGCTGGACGAGTACAGCGACATCGCCACCCTGATAGGCATAGAGTTTGACGAGAACACGGTCTGGGGCCAGCTCACGGTGGTTGAGTTGAAGCTGCTGATCAATCTCGCCTTGCAACAGTTTGAAGAAGCAAAAGAACTGGTCGAAACCTTCCTGCAATACAACGACAACACGGTTGATCGCGGCCTGTTTTATCAGGCCATGAATGTGGTACTGGAAGCCACGCTGGATGATGAACTGGAACTGGATGATTATCTCGTCAACTTCCGCCGTATGTTTGGTGATGCAAGGATGGATGCGGTATTGGGTTCAGTCGATGGCAGCGTGCGTTTCTATGGCCTGACCCCAACCAGCATGAAACTGGAAGGGCTGGACAGACACCAGCGCCTGATAGACAGCTACAAGAAATTGCATGTGGCGCGCAGCAAAGTGGCGGCCATGTCCAGTTGAAGTTTGGAGCTTATTTCATAAATATGGGCGAGAGTGTTTTCTTCATAAGCCAGGTTGGCGACGGTTAAACAAAGGATTTCATGCAATCTGTCGCAAGGCTGTGAACGATGCATGCATTATCAATGTCTACCAGTGTTCACGCTTGGTTAAAAAACGAAACTTGAAGGAAATACGCACATGAGCGATTCAGACTGGAAGGCAGTTACCCATGAAAATTGCAGCAATGTAAAAGGGCCGTTTTATCATGGCACGAAATACGATCTTGAAATAGGTGCGTTGTTGGTACCGGGTTTCGTATCCAACTTCGAAGAGGGGCGGGTTTCAAACAATGTGTATTTCACTGCCCTTCTGGAACCCGCAGTCTGGGGTGCAGAATTGTCCACTTCACTTACTGGGGCAGAGGGCCGCGGCTACATCTACATCGTTGAACCCACTGGCAGCTTTGAAGATGACCCCAACCTGACCAATAAACGTTTTCCCGGTAACATTACGCAATCCTACCGCTCACGTCAGCCTCTGCGCATCGTCGGCAGGGTAGATGACTGGACTGGGCACCCGCCAGAAGTATTGCAACAGATGATTGATGGTCTTAAAGAAAAAATACGCAAGGGCCTGGCATTGATTGAAGACTAGTGAATTGCTTCTGAAAAACGTCATTGAAGGAGCGGGACAGCGCAAGGCGGGGCAGTTCCAGCGCATGACATATCCGGCAACTGGATCAACCCGGTGCGCTTTCCCCTGGCCGCAAGGTCAGAACGCGCACGCCATTTCTTGTAACCGCCACCGTATGTTCAAACTGTGCTGACAGTTTCCCATCGGTCGTAACGACTGACCAGCCGTCATCTTCAGTTTGGACATCATGGCGGCCCTGGTTGATCATGGGTTCTATGGTGAATACCATGCCTTCTTGTAACACCAGTCCGGTGCGCGGCCTGCCCCAGTGCAGCACCTGGGGCGGTTCGTGCATTTCGCGGCCTATGCCATGCCCGCAATATTCCCTGACGACCGAATAACCATTTTGCCGGGCATGCCGCTCGATGGCATGACCTACGTCACCAAGCCGTGCACCCGGGCGCACGGCTTTGATGCCTTTCCACATGGCTTCATAGGTCACTTGTACAAGCCGCTTTGCCGTGGATGATACATTGCCGACGAGGTAGGTTTTGCTGGAGTCGGCGATATAGCCATTCTTTTCCAGCGTGATATCGAAATTCACGATATCGCCGTCCTGCAGGATATCGACAGGAGACGGGACGCCATGGCAAACAACATTGTTGCGCGAAGAATTCAAGGCATAGGCATACCCGTATTGCCCCTTGCTGGCAGGCCGCGCATTGAGTTCATTGACGATGAAGCCATCGACCATGTCATTGACCTGCATGGTCGACATGCCTGCCAGGGCCAGCTCGTCAAGGTAACTGAAGACATTTGCCAGCAGCTTGCCCGCTTCTGCCATCAAGACGATTTCTTCTGGTCGCTTGGTCATGCTCAGGCAGCCTTGAAAACCGGGGTCTCAATGCCAGCGGCACGCAGTTCCCGCACAGCGATCTCATTGAAAGTCAGCGTAGGATTCATTTCGCACAACATGCCTATCTTGATCCAAAAGGCAGCCTGCGCATTGATGGAACGGCAACCCACTGCGCTTGCCTTGCGTAACTGATCATGCAGTTCATCATCGATGTTGACTATGCCCATTTGATATTCCTATATCTATATACGAAACGTATATGAATTGTATATTCATCTTGTATGAGCTTGCAAGAAGTTTTCTTTGGCCGATTTTTTTTTCAGGGTCAATTTTTCTTGGGAAAGAACTTGCACAGGCTTCAACGCAACTGACAGCGTAAATAAGTCAGGAAAGCCGCGTTTGCCAGCATCGTTGTCGTATTATTACAATTATCGATCGGTACCGATAAGCACATCACTCAACTCGTAAAGGAAAAACATGGGGCCAAGCAAAATCATGATCATCCGCCATGCAGAAAAACCTGGTACGTATGGCGCAAACGAGTTTGGCGGTATCAATTTGCTCGGCAGCAGTGACAAGGAATCCCTGATTACGCTGGGCTGGGAGCGTGCAGGTGGTATCGCAAATTTGTTCTCTCCCACCAATGGCCAGTTCCAGAATGCGGAATTGGCGACGCCTGCTTTCATCTACGCTGCCAATCCGGCATCCACCGAAAACAAGGAACCCAGCCAGAGGCCATACCAGACTATCTCTGCACTGGCTGCCAAGTTAAATATCACAGCCAATACTTCGTTTGGCAAAAGTCAATATAAGCACATTGATGGCATGGTAGCTAGCGTGCTGGCGCAATCCGGCACGGTGCTCATCGCATGGCAGCACGAAGATATCTGGCAAGGGCCTGGTCAGGATTCCATCGTCAATGAGATTCTGAAGAAGACAGGGACAATTTCTTTTTCTAACCTGCCCACACAGGCCTGGCCAGGTTCACGTTACGACATGGTCTTTGTGCTAGACCGTCCAGGTGGTACAGGTGTGTTTACTGCTTTTATCCAGGTCCCGCAGATGTTGCTTGCCGGTGACAGCAGCGCGCTCTTTCAATAAAAAATTATCACAGTGGATATAAGCAGGAAGAGGTGATACGCCGGAACGTGATTTCTTGCTTGCGCGGGCAATGCGCAGGGGTATGCCATAAAAAACTGTGGCAGCAGGGCCAGTGGTGATTTCAGTCAGCTATTACCGTTGGCCTTCTCAGCGGGGCTAGCTAAAATCAGCCATTCGAAAAGAATGCCTGTCCCTCAACCGCCCCGTAAAGAAAGAAAATATGTTCACCCGATCCCATGGCATTGTTATCTGTACCTTGATGTTGAGCCTGATGCTAGGCGCTTGCAGTGAACGCAAGAGTTCCCACACCGTACGCGAAGTAACAAGCTCGAAAACATTTTATCCGCGAAACGAGGGCTGTACATTTGATGGCGTGGCAGGCTCTGTGGCTGATATCAATCAAATGCACAATGCCAAGGTGATTTCAGATGCGTGCTTTGTCACGCCAAAAGAGACCGCGAATAATTCAAACTTTTCAGGGACGCTGTACACCACCAATCCGGGTTGCAAAATCGATGGTGTATCAGGAGCTGATGCCACGACTGAACAGATATTGCATTCCACAGTGATCTCCGATGAATGCCTGGTTCCACCAGAGGCGAAGAAGACATAACCTACAGATTATCTGTATAAGCCATTTTTACAAGTGATTTGATCGGCTTGGTTTTTATTGAAAAAAAGTGGGCTCAGTCAGCACTTCAGTCTTTGCATTAAAATGAGCGGTTTCGCCAGCCAGGTGATCGTTAATAACGAGTGATTGCGAACTGGCTGGTCTTTCGCTAACAGGATATGTTTGTCGTGCTGCCGATGAATCCGCTTAATTATCAAATGGTGTTTGATGCCTCGGCAAACGGCTACGATGCCTGGTATTTTCCCGCAATAGGTTTGCTGCTGACGCTCATCGGTGCAATTTTATTGCGCTATGCTGACGCCCTGCCTTTTACGGGGCCTGCATCCGTATCGACGAAAGCATTTCGCTGGTTTTTCTTCACCGTTAGTGTTGTTTTTACCCTGGGTTCAATCACGACTTATACGGATTATCTGTCCGCTAAAAATGCTATTGCCGAAAACCGGGCGAAAGTTGTCGAAGGGGTAGTCACTGAGTTCAGCCCCATGCCGGCCAGTGGTCATGGCAGTGAGCATTTTTGCGTGCGGGATGTATGTTTCTCTTTCTCTGATAATACGGTGAACGCTGGCTTCAACCGCACATCGGCACACGGTGGCCCGATATGGCAAGGGAAGATAGTGCGCGTGCACTATGTCGGCAATATCATAGTAAAGCTGGAGATTGTGCGATAAAGACTGGTCACCAATGACTGACCCGCGTTTATAAGGATCTCATCTTCAATGAGCAAGTCAGCTGATCGCCAGCCGGTAAAGAAATTGCGTGGCATTGCGCGCCGCCTGCGTGCGCTTGAAAAATGGGGACTTAGCGTCAGCGAACAATTTCCTTCGCAAAAAGAGCTTGCTGAGAATCGCTTATACTGGAACTGGAAAATCCCTACCGACTGGGCACTGGTCGAAGGTCCTTACAGTACGCCTGAAATCAAACGGACTGTTGCCCAGTTGCTCATCGATACCTGCGCACGGCTGGCAAAAGTCAAACCGGCATGGGCAGCTGCCTGCCATGTCACTGCGTGTATTTGCCTGCCCGATATGCATGCCAGCGAGATTTGCATCTATCTTGACGAAGCCTACTTCATGAGCAAGCTAACAGCAGATGGCAGTGACGGCCAGTGCCATATCGCAGGCATAGAAGGGCGACGGCTCTCTGAAGAATGGCAGTTGAGGCTGCCAGACAGGGTAGAGGAAAATGGCAGCCTTTGGCATGCTGACGGTGATGCAGACGGCTGGGGTGCTTATTCAAGCCAGCACTGGATGTATGGCGAAGTGGGCACATAGCCAGTCTTGCATGGTGATAGTAAAATCCGTAATCGGTCCACTGCCGGGTCAGGATGTCGATTAAACATAACAGGCAACAAGCCAGAGGATGCATCATTTAATGAGCGCACAGCAAAACACGGTACTGCAAGCCACTGATCTCAGCTTTCATTATCCGGGTCACGCATTATTCAGCAACTGCACCTACGACATCAAGACGGGTATCACCCTGGTGCGCGGTGGCGATGGGCGTGGCAAGACCAGTTTGCTGCAATTGCTGGCAGGTGCCATGCCCGCTGAGACAGGACAGTTGCAGATACAGGGTGTCTTCTTGCATGCGCAGCCAGATGTCTACCGCAGCCAGGTATTCTGGATAGACCCGCGTACAGAAGAATTTGACCAGATGGCGGTGCCGGATTATTTTGCTTCGTTACATGCCCGTTATCCCCAGTTTGACGATGTGCTATTGGCGCAGATGATTGAAGGCCTGGGGCTGGCACCTCATCTGAACAAACAGTTGTTCATGTTATCGACAGGCAGCAAGCGCAAGGTCTGGCTGGCTGCGGCTTTTGCAGCGGGTGCTACTGTCATTTTGCTCGATGATCCATTTGCCGCGCTGGACAGGGCATCCATACAATTCGTGGTGGAAGTGCTGAACCAGGCCGCGTCCCGCACGCATCAGGCCTGGGTCGTGGCCATGTATACAGAGCCGCAAGGCGTGGCGCTGTCGGCCCTGATTGATCTCGGTGATTGAGCGTTTTCATAGGTAGTGAGCAGCAGGAACTGCCATATCATGCACTATGAGCCTGATATGGGCTTTGGCCAAGACTGTTGTCATATTGCTCAAATAACTGCTCTTTTCATTTTTAGATAGCATTTTCATGGTGTGTATATTGCAATAATGTTAAATTAAGTATTCATTTAACAAGTCTTATTGCGCACCATGAGAAATCTGCCTGTACGCAAATTCCTGCTGCACAGGTTTGCCCTGGCCGGACTGTGCATTACCGCCCCCATACATGCTCACGCACGTGTGGATGCTGTGACTGACATTGCCCCGACACCGGTGGTAGAAATCATAGGCACTACCGCCTTGCCTGGCATGGGGCTGGTGAGGGAGCAAATTCCTGCCGCAGTGCAGACTGCCAGCAGCCGTGATATGGCAAAGAGCGGCGCGCTGACTATTTCTGATTTTCTCAACCGCAGCCTTGGCAGCGTGCATGTCAACGATGTGCAGGGCAACCCGTACATGAATGATGTCAGCTATCGCGGCTATACCGCGTCGCCCCTGCTGGGAACGCCGCAGGGCCTGTCTGTCTATATGGATGGCGTGCGCCTGAACCAGCCCTTTGGCGATGTGGTCATGTGGGATTTGATTCCCAAGGCAGCGATCTCGAACGTGACACTGATGTCCGGTGCCAACCCGCTGTTTGGCCTGAACACTCTGGGCGGCGCACTCGTGCTGCAAACAAAGGATGGTCGTCACGATGCCGGGACTGCGATTGAAATGGGCGCCGGGCGCTATGGCCGCAATACCATCAGCCTTGAGCATGGTGGCATCAATCACAAGGGGCTGGACTGGTTCTTCGTGGCAAATACCTATAGCGAAGATGGCTGGCGGGATGCCTCACCTTCACGACTGGGACAATTCTTTGGCAAGCTGGGCTGGCATGACAGCCAGGCAGAGTTCAAGCTCAGCTATGCCTGGGCCAGCAGCAAAATGACGGGGAACGGTTCTCAGGAGCAGCAATTGCTGGCCAGCCGCTACGCCAGTGTCTATACCTTGCCTGACGTGACAAATAACCGTGCCGGTTTCCTGAACCTGGAAGGCAAGGCCAGCCTCAGTGACAAGCTTTTATTGTCTGGTAATGTCTATTACCGCAATACCCGTACCGCGACGACCAATGGCGACCTGAACGAAGATGCATTGGGTGAGTCTGTGTATTACACCGGGCAGGCAGCAGACAAAGCCTGGCTGCTGGCACATGGCTATAGTGCGGCCAATGAAAGCAACAACAGCAAGACCAGTGCCACCTATGCCTTCCCCAGCCTGCGCTGCATCTCACAGGCGGGTATGAATGCCGAACCCAATGAAAAGTGCAATGGTCTCATTACAGCAACGAACACCCATCAGCAAAATTACGGCCTCAGCGGCCAGTTAAGTTTCCAGAGCCAGGCCGCGACTGTGCGTCACCAGGTTGTTGCGGGTGCCGCCTATGATGCCAGTCGCACCAGCTTCGCCCAGGCCAGCCAGTTTGGCTACCTGAATGCCGACCGCAGCATCAGCCCTGTGAATGCCTTCGCGGATGGCACCCAGAATTCTGAAAATGCTTTCGATCAGCGTGTTGATTTAAGCGGCCAAACGACAAGCTGGAGCCTGTTTGCCAGCGACACCCTGTCCCTGGCCGATATCTGGCATCTGAGTATTTCCGGTCGTTATAACAAGTTGATTCTCAACAACACCGACCATCTGTATCCCTATCATAATGCCACCACCAAAGGCAGCCAGCGTGGTTCACTGGATGGGGATCATCATTTCAGCCGCTTTAATCCGGCCCTGGGCCTCAGCTTTGTACCCAACCGCGCAATCAATGCTTACCTGTCGTATGGCGAAAGCAGCCGGACGCCAACATCGATAGAACTGGGTTGTGCGGACCCCAATTTTGGTTGCCGCCTACCCAACTCCATGGCAGGTGACCCGGCCTTGAAGCAAGTCATTTCCAAAACCTGGGAAGCTGGCCTGCGCGGCAAGCTGTTTGGGAAAATGAATTGGAATGCCGGTGTCTTTCGCGGCGACAACGTGGATGACATCCTGTTCGTTGCCAACTCCGCAGCCACTGGTTACTTCAAGAACTTTGACAAGACCCGGCGACAGGGGCTGGAAGCGGGGATGTCTGCCAACTTTGACCAGCTAAGCCTGGGCATGCATTACACCTGGATGAAGGCGACTTACCAGAGTAGCGACCTGCTGGGTTCGCAAAACAACAGTGCTGCTGACGCGGGTGGCAATATCCGCGTCCAGCCTGGTGACAGGCTGCCGCTGATTCCGCAACAAATCTTCAAGGCCCATTTCAATTATGAATTTGACGCCGGGCTTTCTGCGGGCCTTGAATTGCTGGCTATTGGTCAGAGTTTCGTGCGGGGGAATGAAAATAATGCGCATCTTGCTGATGGCAAAACAAGCTTCGGATCAGGACGCATACCCGGTTACGCAGTGGCCAACCTGTCTGCCAGTTACAGTTTCAGATCCTGTTCCCAACTGAAACTATTCGTCAATGTCAGCAACCTGTTTAACCAGCAGTATTACACTGCCGGACAACTGGGGCCGTACGCGATTACACCGGGGGGCGGGTATAGCAATTCAGACACCAGTGGCACCACTTTTTATACTCCAGGTGCGCCGCGCATGATCTGGCTTGGTCTGCGGTATAGTTTCGGCAAGACAAATCACGATTGAGCCCAGGCACATCGTCTACCCGTGCAGTGCCGGAGATAAAAATTGCACGGCACGGCATGGCTTGCAATCAGGCCAGTGATCTCTGCTAGACTTTGGTTTCGTTGACAAGACCAGACTGACATGATCTCGCTATTACTGAAATGCCTGCTGGGTGCATTGGCAGTTTTGCTCATCGCACTGGCGTCAAAATCACGGTATTTCGTCCTGGCCGGGCTGGTGCCCTTATTCCCCACGTTTGCATTGATTGCCCATTTCGTCGTCGGCACAAGCCGTCCGGCAGCGGCGTTGCAAACCACCGCACTTTTTGGGCTGTGGTCACTGATCCCGTATGCGGCTTATCTGCTAGCCGTAGTCTGGCTCAGCACCCGGACCACATTGGTGGTGACCCTGGTTGCGGCCACTTCAGTCTGGCTGGTTGCTGCTGCCCTGATGTTGCTTGTCTGGTTCAAGGTTTATCCTGGCGTCAATTGACTGCTTTGCCAATCATGCCCTGGTCTTGCGGCTTATTCCTTCCAGCCTTCTTTCAATAACTTGAACAATGTGTTCAGCGATGTTTTTGGAGTTGATGTTTTCAAGGCTCTGTGAAAAGAATCCAGGATGAAGTGGGCGATGGCTTCTGCTTCCACTTTTTGTATCTTGTTTTCAGCTTCTTTTTGCAGCACCGTCGCTAGCGACTGTTCATAGCGCATCCACATCTGTTTTGCATAGCCGGAAAGTTCTGGTGTGGTATCAATCAATTTCTTGAATGTGCTGAAGTGCTTCAGCTTTTCAGGGCTAAGTGCGATGGAACTGGAAAAATGCTCATGCAATGCATCAAGTATGCTGACGCCAGGTTCTCGTGAAGTCACTGCCGCAATCAATTTTTCTTCACGTTCTGCCTCTTCATCGAATACCAGGGTTTCCTTGGTGGGAAAGTAATTAAATAGCGTAGGCACAGAGACTTCTGCCAGCCTGGCGATTTCAGCCGTGGTGACTTCGGCATAACCTTTCTCGATGAACAACCTGGTTGCCAGGTCAGAAATCATTTTACGGGTCTTGGTTTTTTTCAGTTCTCGCAATCCCATGGGGAACTCCTGTTCTTGATGGCTTTATTGTAAGCCATCTATAAATCCAAGTAAATAAAATATTTAAGTGACTTTACTTTTTAATTTAATTAAATTAAAGTTCGCATGATCAAGTAAACACCTATTTTTACAATATTTTCCAGCCAGCGACGTCAGCCATGCAAGGGCGCTGCAAAGATTGCCTGAAAATAGCAAACCAGGACCATCCTCCATGACACAACTACAAAAGCGCAGCCCCATACAAGACAAAAACATCGCCATCATTGGTGCTGGCCCAGGCGGTTTGATACTTGCCCGCCTGTTACAGATGAATGGTGCAAGCGTCAAAGTATATGAACGCGATGCAAGTCCGGCAGCGCGGGTGCAGGGGGCTACCCTGAATTTGAATGCGGGTTCCGGCCTTGATGCCATCATCAAGGCCGGTTTGATGGAATCCTTCAAAAAAGCATACCGGCCTGGTGCAGATAAAATGATCTTCGTTGATGGCAGTGCGAATATTCTTATCGACGAAGCGGATGACAGCGATGGCGTTGAAAGCCGGCCGGAAATAGATCGTGGGCCGTTGCGTGAATTGCTGCTGGCTTCGCTGGACGCTGATACGGTAGTGTGGGACGCCCAGTTCCTGTCGTTGCAAAGAACCGGGGATGGCGTTGAACTCACATTCAAAAATGGCAAAACAGCTTTGGCAGATTTGGTGATTGCAGCAGACGGTGCCAATTCAAAAGTGCGCCCGTATATTACTTCGATCGCGCCGGTTTATTCCGGTGTGACAGTAGTTGAGGGGGCAGTGCATGAGGTGGAAAAAACCATGCCACAAATACACAAACTGTTGAATGGTGGAAAAATTTGTGTACTGGGGAACAAAAAAACACTGATTATTGTCTTAAAGGGCGATGATACGGTAGCTTTTTATACCGGACATAAAGCCGAACCTGGCTGGCCGGACAATTGCGGCATCGACTTTTCTGACCGGGTGCAAGTGCTGGGCTGGTTCAAAAAAGAATTCCATGGCTGGAATGCAATGTGGGACGCTTTGATAGAAAATGCCAGCCTGCCTTTGATACCACGCCCGCAGTTCTGTGCACCTGCCAACCAGGACTGGCAGAGCCTGCCTGACCTGACCATGCTGGGAGATGCTGCCCACGTCATGCCACCTTACGCAGGCGAAGGCGTCAACATGGCCATGCAGGATGCCATGGTACTTGCCGACAACTTGCTTGACCCTGGTTTTGCCAGTATGCATGCAGCCATCGCGGCATATGAAAAAGAGATGCGCGGACGAAACGGTCAGACCGCAAAAATGACACTGGAATTTACCGAGGCATTTCATTCCAGCGACCCGGTTCCTTTTTTCAAGGAAGTCTTTTCTGCAGTCGTAACCAATGAGTAAATATCACCAGGCCGGTGCTTGATTTTGCTTTGATAAAGTGTTGACTAAGCTTTGATCAGGCACCAGTGACAACGCGAGCTGAACTTCATAAAACCCATTACTATGTGTTCAGCAAACCTAAAAGAAAAAGAATGGATCATATGGAAAATGTAAAACCCGTCATAGCATTTACCGGCTATCAAAAATTTGTACTGGCCATCCTGGCCTTTTTGCAATTTACTATCATTCTGGATTTCATGATCATGTCGCCTTTGGGCGCAATCCTGATGCCAGCCTTAAAAATCACGCCATCGCAATTTGGTGTGGTGGTGTCCGCCTATGCTTTCAGTGCCGGTATTGCCGGGTTTTTGGCAGCCGGTTTTGCTGACCGCTTTGACCGTAAAAAACTGCTGCTGTTTTTCTATTGCGGCTTTGTGCTCGGCACCCTGTTGTGTGGACTGGCGCCGAATTTTTACTTCCTGCTGTTCGCCCGTATCGTAACGGGGCTGTTTGGTGGTGTCATCGGTTCCATTGTATTTGCCATTACCACTGACCTGTTCCCGTTTGAAGTGCGTGGTCGTGTCATGGGTGTGCTGCAATCAGCTTTTGGTGGCAGCCAGGTGCTGGGTTTGCCGATTGGGCTTTTCCTTTCCAATCACTGGGGCTGGCATGCGCCTTTCTTCATGATTGTGGCAATTGCTGCCATCGTGGGCGTGGTTATCGTGATTAACCTGAAACCTATTGACGGGCATTTGAAACTGCATCCTGACCGCAGTCCTTTCCATCATTTGAAAACGACTGTGGCAACGCCACGATATCTGCTGGCGTTTGCCGCGACTGGCCTGTTAAGTGTCGGCGGTTATATGCTGATGCCGTTTGGCAGTGCGTTCACGGTGAATAACCTGGGTATAGAGATGACGCATCTTCCTGTCATCTACCTGATCACCGGTGTCTGCGCCATCATTACCGGCCCGCTGGTTGGCAAGCTCAGTGATGCATTCGGCAAATACCGTGTGTTCCTTTTTGGTGCTGCACTGACCATCATCATGGTCGTTATTTATACCAACCTGGGCGTCACACCTTTACCCTGGGTGATTGTCGTTAATGTGGTGCTGTTTGTCGGCATATTTTCACGCATGATACCGGCACAGGCGCTGATGTCGGCTGTCCCTGCACCTGCCAGCCGGGGTTCATTCATGGCGGTGAATTCATCCCTGCAACAGATCGCCGGCGGTGTCGGTTCTGTTGTTGCCGGGCTGATCGTCAGCCAGTCTGCCACTGGTAGTATCCAACACTTTGAAGTGCTGGGTTATATCCTGGTGGGAACGGTGTTGATCACGGCGGTGCTGATGTATTTCATCCAGCGCATGGTGGCGGCTACGCCTGCCATGAAGCCCGTACCGGCATGATCATCAGAGGTCTGCCAGCAGGCTGATCAGTTTCATCGCGTTAAAAGATGACCACCAGGGACCAGATTGATATTCAATCTGGTCCCTGGTTTTTTTGCGAGCTGCCTTTGCGAGTCCATCCTGTGTGTGCGACCCAGCCATCGGCAGACTCAAAAAAAAGAAAATCAGATTGTTGTAGTTTTTACTTTTCTTTTTGAAAAAGTAGCCGTAATATTATCAATAAATTAATTATTAATTGATTAATCTAACGCTACCAGCTTGAAAGATCATCATGAACAAAGATACGGCGACACCAAGACCGAATATCCTTTTCATCCTGGTAGACCAGATGCGTTATGCGCCGCTGTATCCTGATGATCCGCTTGAGCCCCTATACAAGATCCTGCGCTTTCAGCAGGGCGACCTGGCAGGTAACCCTTATGCCGACCTGTTCCCCGGCTTTCGTCTCTTGCGTGAACATGGCGTATCGTTGCAAAATCATACCTGTTCCAGCATTGCCTGTGTGCCGGGGCGGGCGACCATCATGACGGGTCAATATAGCGCACGTAGTGGCGTTACCCAGACCGAGGGCATGTTCAAGATTGATACTGACCCGGCTTTTCCGTGGTTGCCGCAAGATGGCGTGCCAACCATGGGCGACTGGTTTCGTGCTGCCGGTTATGATACCCATTATTTCGGCCGCTGGGATTTGTCCAATCCACCGGCGGCCAGTCTGGAGCAATGGGGTTTTGCGGACTGGGAATATTCTTCACCGTCTGACCAGCGCTTTGGTACGCCAAACCTGGGCGTGTACCGCGACAAGAGTTATACCGATCTGATCAATACCTTCCTGCGGCGCAAGGCGCTGGGTGTGGAAGCAAATATCATCAACAGCAATAATCCTACTAACGCCAGTTTCAAGATCCGTCCGTGGCTGGCGGTGGCCTCTTTCGTCAACCCGCATGATATTGGTGCTTACCCTTTCCCCTGGCAACCGGCGGTAGAACAACCTGGCCCGCTGACGACGCAGGCAACTTTACAACAACCCATCGTGCCTTATGGCGCGCCCATGCAGGGCACGCATAGCCAGCCGCCCACTTATGGCAAGGCGCCGAATAATTACACCGGTACTTACCGCGTGCCGCTTAACCCGGGTGGCTTCAAGCTTGGCGAGGTCAGGCTGCCAGCCAATTGGAACGCTGATTTGTCCGGCAAGCCTGATTGTCAGTATGATTATTCGTATAAATTCCAGCTGGCACTGACCACCTTACGCGGGCAGTATGCCTTCATCCCTTCGCCTTACCCGTTCAAGATGCAAGCCAATGCAGAAGAGTGGTATCGCAATTACCTGGCGTTTTATCTTTACCTGCAATATCTGGTGAACCTGGAAATCAGTTCGGTACTGGAGCGCCTGTTTGAAAGTGGTCTCGATAAAAATACCATCGTGGTATTTACTTCTGACCATGGTGAACTGGCTGGCGCGCATGGCGGGCAGATAGAAAAGTGGTGTGGCGCCTATCAGGAAAGCATACACGTGCCAGCCATCATTTCATCACCGCTGGTCAATCCCGATAAGGAAATGCGCGTCATACAAAGTCATACCACGCATGTAGACTGGGTGCCGACTTTGCTGGGTCTTGCTGGTTTTAACCAGGCTGATCGTGAGGCGCTGGGCAAATTCATACAGGGCCATACCGTCGAGCCCCTGGCGGGTGAAGACTTATCGCCGGTGATTATCGGCAGTAGCCTGCAACCAGAACGCAAGGGCGTGCTCTTTGTATCCGATGACAATATCACTGCGCCGCTGGATACCAATTACAGCCCCGACCGTTACGGCTGGTATGTCAATATCACCGAACGCCTGACCAGCCCCACCGGGGAACCAACGGCAGAGCAACCGCTGAAAGCTTCAGGGCCGGTGGTACAGCCCAACCATATCCAGTCGTATTATGAAAAGCCATGGAAGCTGGTACGTTACTGGGACCCGGGCAATGTCAGCCATACCCAGTGGGAATTGTATAACCACGAAGTCGATGCCAATGAAAACCATAACCTGCTGGGCTGGGACACAGTCACCGGTGCGCCCTTGTTGCACACCCGGCTGATAGAAGAACTGGGCCTGGGTTTGCTCAAGACTGAACACGCCCTGCTGCATATGCGCAAAGAACTCAATCACGCCTTGTTGAAAGCGGGCTACACGCCGCAAAACATGCAGGATCTTGGCATCGTAGCGGCAGGCAATCCACCGGGCTGAACCTCAGCAGGGTTCGGGGATATAACTACGCGGCCTGCCATGATGGCTGCGAAAGCAACCTGAGGGCGCCAGACCGCGCAGGCGTTCCAGATCAAATTGTTCCAGTTGCTGTAGCACGGCATTATTGACAGTGATTTTTACCTGCATCATCAATAAATCCAGGCTATTCTTTTTTGCATCCGACAGGCGCAAACTGGCATAGCTATTCTGCTCGGTGATACCTGCTGCATCAGTGACATTTTCTATGGCTGATGCAGATTTTTCAGCCGCCAGGTAAAAGCAGTTATAGATGTGGGCCAGTGTCAGATTGCCAAGCCAGCTACCACAAAGCCAGCTGTCTTTTTGATGGATATCACCATTCACCAGACCACATTCAGCAAGTATTTCCAATACCGGCCTGATTGCCGATGCCTTGTGGCCGCTTACTTTCGCCAGTGTGGCAACGGTCCTGGCCGCCGGCATGACCATCACCAGCTGCGCCATTAATTCTATGGCGATATAGAACTGCGTATTGATGCTGGCATCAGGAAAAATAGCTGCTCTCAGGCGCAGTTGGTTTCTTTGGATTGCGTTCATGTTGGCAGATTTTTCTGTGGGGTGAATTGTATGGCGATTTGTGCAGTGACTTATGCAGCAAATACCGGGCGCAGATGCCTGCGCCCGCGCTGCCTTTCCCTGTTATTTGGTGATGGCCAGCAATTCGCGCTTGCCAGCCTTGTAGGTGTACAGCGTCAGCGTGCCATCGAGGATATCGCCGTGGCTGTCAAAGGCAATAATGCCAGTGATGCCCTTGTGCTGGATTTTGCTCAGTGCAGGCAGGTATTTGGCTGGTTCTGCAGAGCCTGCTTTTTGCATGGCTTCCACCATCGTCATCACGCTGTCATAGGCATAGGGGGCGTTGAGGACGATATCGTGACCAAAACGTTTGTTGAATGCGGCCTTGAATTTATTCAATTCGCCGCGCTTGGCTTCTTCTACACCACCTGCTTCTGCGCAGACGACCTTGCTTTCGCCGAGCGCATCGCTGGCGAGATTGGGTAAGTCAGATGAGCAGATGCCATCGCCACCAAAGAATTTGGCTTCTATACCAAGTTGCTTCATCTGGCGTAACATCGGGCCACCAACGGCATCCATGCCGCCGAAGAACACCACATCGGGGCTTTTGCTCTTGATGATGGTCAGGATAGCATTGAAATCGGTTGCCTTGTCCGTCGTGTATTGGCGTGTGACGATGGCATCTGCGCCAGCTTTGCCGGTGACGCCTTTGACAAATTCATCTGCCACGCCCTGGCCATAGGCAGTACGGTCATCAATGACTGCCACCTTTTTGGCATGATTGATTTGTACGGCAAAGCGACCCAGGGTGCCGCCCAGTTGACCATCATTGGCGACGACGCGGAAAGCCGTGTTGAAGCCTTGCAGCGTGTATTTCGGATTCGTTGCCGATGGCGAGATTTGCGGTATGCCAGCGATATTATAGATTTTGGATGCAGGAATCGTCGTACCTGAATTCATGTGACCAATGACGCCATTGACTTTGGCGTCCACCATTTTTTGCGCAACCGAGGTCGCCTGTTTCGGGTCGCCAGCATCATCTTCAGACATCAATTCAAATTTTGCTTTTTTGCCGCCTATCGTGACACTTTTGGCATTCAGTTCTTCTATCGCCATCCTTGCACCTTCTTCAGTATCCTTCCCCATGTGGGCTGAGGGGCCTGAAAGCGGGCTGACATGACCAATCCTGACGATCAGGTCCTGGGCGTTGACATGGTGATGACCGATAAGTGCGATAGCGCTGGCAATGCTTAAACAAGCAAATTTGACGTTCATGATATTCCTCCAATATGCGGCAATAATTCACCCGCGAAGCGGCGGGTGGCAAACGGATGACGCGCTTTTGAACTGGCAATGCACTCAGCGAAACTGAACTGAAGATGCTTGCCGTTTGTCTGGCGTTTTGTTGATGAATCCGTAGTCGCATCTTGTTACGATCACTGCATCTGGACAAACCATAATTTCTATAGAGTGCCATTAGCGCAGCTAATGCATGACAAGTTTGTTATGAAGGCTATTCTTTTTGCTATGACCCGTCAGTAAGTTGCCTGAGGAAGTTGTCTCTTTCCAGCTCAAATGTCTGGCATTCTTCGATAATCCATTCCTTGAACAGTTTGACTGCATCCCGGTTGGACGTGCTGTGATTGATTACCAGGAAGTAATGGGCTGCCGACAATACCGGCTGTGCAATGACGGGCACCAGTTGCTTGCGGTTTAATTCATCCATGACCAGCGAGACACGCGCCATCGCCAGGCCCTGTCCTTGCAGGGCTGCATTCACTGCCAGTTGCGACAGGTTGAACTGATTGCCATGCCTGCCTAGGTCATCGGTTTCTTCATCGCTGCTTTTGGTCAGTGCGCGTAGCCACGATGTCCATTCTTCATAGGCAGGTGCGCCCTCCCAGGGCGAATCATCATGCAACAAGCGGTGGCTGGCAAAATCTGTTGCGGTAAGAATGGACGCGTGCTGTTGCAGATAGTCTGCACTGGCTACTGGTATCAGGTATTCATTCATCAGAACGGTGACCTGCTGGTCGCTTTGCTGGGGTAGTTTGCCATACATGATCAGCAGGTCGATGGCTTCCTGGTTCATGATTGCATTACTCATGCCAAATAATTCACCGCGCAGGCGTATGCTGATTTCAGGATAAAGGCGGCTGAAACTGTTGAGGCGCGGCATCAGCCACATCATCGAAAATGACGGGGATGCGCGTATCAGCAGGGTCTTGTTCGGCGCGACAGGCTGTATCGCATGCAGTTCTGCTTCCAGGTCGCGCAATACCTTTTGCGCGACCCGGTATAGCCGCTCACCCTCCTGGGTCAGCGCCAGCCCGCGTGGCAGACGTTTGAACAACATGACGCCGATCTGTTCTTCGAGTCCCTTGATCTGCTGGCTGACTGCTCCCTGCGTCACATGCAATTCTTCGGCGGCGCGGGTAAAGCTGCGGTGCCGCGCGGCTGAATCGAAATATTTAATCGCATGCAAGATCAGGGGGGTGAGCAACTGGCGCTGTGGCATGGCTTACTTTCACGATGAAGGGCAGGGCGTTCCCAGATTATATCCCACAGTTTAGACGCATTAGCATGACTAATGCCAGCAATAGGATTTTTGGTTTGCCTGAAAACCTGTTCGGGCCAAAAATGGCAGTCATCCACATATCGGGTAAAAACCATGAGCAAGCCTGTCATTGGCATTACGCCAGACCGCAATGATGAAGCCACCAGCATCGAATCACATTTCTTCGTGCGCAGAAATTACTGCGCTGCTATTGCTGACTGTGGGGCCATCCCTTTCGTGCTCCCATACCAGCTGGATTTGATCGACCAATACCTCGATCTGGTCGATGGCATTGTTTTGACCGGCGGCATGTTTGATATCCATCCGCACTTGTACGGCGGCAACCAGGCCAACACCGCCGCCATGTGCCTGAAATCAGACCGCACCGAATTTGAACTGGCACTTTTGCGTGGCGCCCTGGCACGGGATATGCCGGTGTTGGGAATTTGCGGCGGCATGCAATTGATCGCGGTGGAAATGGGCGCGCAATTATTCCAGCATCTGCCAGCAGATGTGGACAGCCATATCGAGCATAAACAAAACATGCCCTGCGATCTGCCTGCGCATCGCATACGCCTGATGCCTGACAGTCGCCTGCACAAGATGCTGGGTGTCGATGAGTGCATGGTCAATAGCCTGCATCATCAGGCCGTGATCAGTGGCAACCACCAGTTACGCGTGGGTGCAGTAGCCGATGATGGTGTGATTGAAGCGATCGAAGCGATCAATCATACTTTCTGCGTTGGCGTGCAGTGGCACCCGGAATATCAGGTGAATGCTGCCGAGCGAAGCCTGTTTGCAGAACTTGTGCGGGCAGCGAAGCCCTGATTTTCAGCTGCATTATCAACTGTACTATCAGCTGTATTCATGAAAGTCTCAATATGAAAATATGTGTTGTCGGTGCCGGGGTCATTGGCCTGACCACTGCCTACGCACTGGCAAAGCGCGGGCACAATGTACTTGTGATCGAAGCCCACAGTCAGGTCGCACAAGAAGCCAGCAAGGCCAATGGTGCTCAACTGAGTTATTCCTATGTCGCCCCTTTGGCTGATGCCGGGGTCTGGCAAAGCTTGCCAGGCTATTTGTTGAAACCAGATTCCCCCTTGCGCTGGCGGCCCAGGCTGGACATGCAGCAATGGAAATGGATAAGCAGCTTCATGGTGGCGTGCACAAGGCATGCATCACAAAAAGCCAGCGTGGAATTATTAAAGCTGGCTTTTTTCAGCCGTGATTGCCTGGCTACCATGCAAAAAGAACTGGCGATGGATTTCGATTTCCGCACAGCCGGAAAACTGGTCATGTTGTCGTCTGAAAAAATGCTGCAAACAGCCAGGCGACAAATTGACTTTCAACAGCAGTATGGCTGTCAGCAAGAATTGCTGTCTGCCGCAGCCTGCATGCAAATTGAACCTGCGCTGGCTGTCGCCAACCGGCATTGGGCCGGCGGTGTGTATACACCTTCAGAGCAGGTTGGCGATTGCGCCGCATTTTGCAGCCAGCTTGCTGGCTTTCTGGCGCAAGACAGCAACGTCAGTCTTGCCTTTAACACCAGGGTGACCGGTGCTGTCATGTCAGGTGGGCGTGTGCATGCACTTCGTTGTGCGCAGGGCGATATTGTTGCCGATGCTTTCGTATTGGCAAATGGGGTTGACAGTACACAGACTGCGGCCACTTTGGATGTGAGCCTGTCGGTGTATCCGCTCAAAGGCTATAGCCTGACCTACGAAACAGACGATAGTAAAGACCTGCCCACGATGAGTATCACCGATCTGGCAAAGAAAATAGTTTATGCCCGTATAGGCGGCCGCCTGCGTGTCGCAGGCAAAGTCGAAATTGTCGGTAATGACAAAAGCCTGGATGCACGAAGCTGGCGTGGTCTCGCCGATGAAGCACAGCAACTGTTTCCGGTACTGGCAAAACATGGTGATGCGCTTGTACCCTGGGCAGGATTGCGACCAGCGACGCCCACAGGTATTCCCATCATTGGCCGCAGCCGCCTGAAAAACCTGTACATCAATGCTGGTCATGGCGCGCTGGGTTGGACGCTGGCTTGTGGCAGTGCTGAAAAACTCGCTGGCGAGATGGACGGTGAAGTACCGGCTATCAATCACATTTGAATGTTAATCAGAAAAGACAAGATCATGGAAATAATCAAGAACGAGCAAATCGCCAGCCTGTTGACGACTAGGGATGCGATCAGGGTCATGCGTGAGGCTTTCCATTTTTATGGTCAGGCAGGTGCCAGTCAGGATCGTGTGCGTATCGACTGTGACGATACAAAACTCAGCATGATGGGCGCCATCATTCCTGGCCTTGATGCCGTCGGCGCAAAAATCTATACAACCATCAAGGGAAGGTTCAGCTTTGTAGTTCTACTATTCTCTGCCAGTACCGGTGCCTTGCTGGCGGTCATGGAAGGCGACGCCATGACAGAATTTCGCACCGCCGCCGTGACGGCCCTGGCTGCGGATGCGCTGGCGCGTAAAGAAGCGCGTTGTCTTGCGGTTTTCGGTACCGGTGTTCAGGCGAGGGCGCATGTACCGGCATTGATGGCAATTCGAAATTTTTCTGAAATCCTGGTTTGTGGCATAGACAAGCCTGTCGAATTCGCGCAAGAAATTGCCAATCGCTACGGCGTATCCGCAAGAGCTGTCAGTGCTGCTGAGGCTGCATCTGCTGCCGATATCGTGTTGACAGCAACACGGGCAGGCAATCCCTTGTTTGATGGCCAGCTGTTAAAGCCAGGTGCCTTCGTCGCTGCAATCGGATCAAGCAAGCCAGATACCCGGGAAGTTGATGATCACGTCATCAGGCGTTCAGCACAAATTGTTGTCGAATCAAAATCGCAGGCAAAAAATGAAGCGGGTGATTTGCTATTGTGTGCGCAGGATTGCTTTGATTGGGGCAACGTGAATGAACTGGCGAATATATTGGCGCACCCCAAACCACTGCGGCAGAATGAGTCGCAAATATTTCTATACAAGGCGATCGGTGTCGGCCTGGAGGATGTTGCTCTGGCTGAATTTGTTTACAGACAAGTTAATTTTGAAGCTGCTGGGAAGTCTGAACCCTGACGGTATCGGTTTTAGACAAGCACTAATTTTAATCAGCAGTGATCAGTATCTAGTGATTCGAATTTATTTAGCAATTTAACTGATTTATTGACGAGGAGGAAGTTGCACTTGTGATATTGGCGTATTTAAGGAATACTGGTGACAAATGTTTTAATTTTTAATTGCTTAGTTTGTAACTTTAAAAATTAAATAAAGCGCGCTGCAATTTCTGAATATCGCCAGAATGCCTGGAAGAGAGTCAGCAAAGATGATGCCAAGATGGCCTATTCTCGGTATTGTGAATTTCGCTCAACCATCAGTTGTAGCGCTTGCACCCGTTTGCCAACGCGGCAAGAAAATTTCCATCTTTCTATTACTGATTTTCCCCCTGTTTTTGCCCCTGTCATGTTTTGCTGTCTCATCAGGATCAGGTGAAATCAAGCTTAGATATTTTCCTGCCGGGCCGATTTACGAGTATCGCTGGAAGCTGCTGGAACTTGTATTGGCGCATACCCAAATTACGGATGGCCCTGCCGTACTTGAACCTTACCCGGACGATGTGACCCAGAATCGCGGCATACTATTGCTGCAATCGGGCGCGATAGATGTCGTCGCGCTCGGCACCAATGCCGAACGTGAGGCTGAGATGCTGCCTGTCAGGCAGGACATACTGCGTGGCATCGTTGGTTACCGTTTGCTGGTTATTCGCGCAGCCGATCAGGCGCGCATAGCCGGCATGAATGAACAGGCACTACGCCAGCAACTCATCTTTGGGCTGAACAGTCAATGGGCCGATCTGGCAATACTACGTGCCAATGGGTTTATGATCGAAACTTCCAGTGGTTATGAAAATTTGTTTGGCATGCTGGTTGCCAAGCGTTTCGACGCTTTTACACGGGGTTTGAATGAAGCAGGCCTGGAGCTTGATCAGCGCAAGAATACTTACCCTCAACTGGTGGTCGAAAAGACCAAGGCCCTTTATTTTCCCTATCCGGTTTACTTCTGGGTCAACAAAGGAAACACCACGCTTGCACAAAGAATAGAACGTGGATTAAAGCTGGCCCTGGCTGATGGCTCATTTCGCAAGCTTTTCGAAACCTACCATGCAGCAGAAATAAAGACACTGGCAAGTGAGAGGCGTGAAGTAATACGGCTGGCCAATCCCATTCTGCCAGCGCATACGGCAGAGCCAGACACGCGCTGGTGGTGGCATTAAGACGTTTCAATGAAACAGAGGAAATGATGTTTTTATCGCAGACGCTTTCCCGACGCTTGCTCTACACCATGCTGCCCTGGTATTTGCTGATCGCGATCAGCATGACGGTAGCGCAACTTGCCATACAGTATTTCAGCGTCAGTCGTGATATTGACAGCGATCTCGCTTCCCTGGGACGTACAGTGGGCCCGAATATTACCAACGCAGTGTGGGAGCTGGATAATCCTCAAATACTGGCTATCGTTAAGGGCGTGCGGCAAAACGCTATTGTCACCGGTGTTCAGGTAGAAACGGCCAGTGGCGAGATATTACTCAATAATGGCAGCGTCCCTAACTCACTGAATGAAGTGGGTGGCCTCCTGCCCGGTCATTTCAAACGAACTGTTGTACCACTAATCTATCAGTCTTTGCGTGGTGAAAATCGTCTGATCGGACAGTTGAAAATGTATTCAGGCAGCGACGTAGTCTGGGATCGCACCAAATACGGTTTTCTGATCGTGCTGCTCAATTCCTTGGTCGTTACTACATCGCTGTGGATGATTTTTCTGTGGACGATACGTTACCGTCTTTCAAATACCGTGACCACGGCCGCACGGGTGGTGGCGAACTGGCGCTTTCGTTCCAGCGATACTCCTGTTGAGAAAATCACTTACCCTTACCGGGATGAGCTTGGTGAATTGGTGAATGCCTTTAACGAAAGCAGGGCCAGGTTGTTCGATTCCCTGCAAGAGTTGAACGAGCTTAACCAGAATCTGGAAAGCATCGTGGCCGAACGTACGCAAGAATTGCAGATGGCGAAAGAGTCGGCAGAAAGCGCGAACCTGGCAAAGGGCCAGTTTCTGGCAAATATGAGTCACGAAATTCGCACACCCATGAACGCGGTATTGGGCATGCTGTATATCGCTTTAAAAACCGATTTATCAGCTACGCAACGTAATTATCTGAGCAAGGCGCAAGGTGCAGCACATTCACTACTGGGCATCATTAACGACATCCTTGATTTTTCCAAGATTGATGCCGGCAAGCTCGAAATAGAGCATATTGAATTTAGTCTGCAAACCGTGCTTGAGCAGGTAACTGATGCGATTAGTTACCAGTCTGAGTACAAGGGAATCGAGTTCTTGATTCGTTACGATGCCAGCATTCCGCCAATATTGATTGGTGATCCGCTGAGGCTTGGACAAATTCTGCTCAATCTGTGTGGCAACGCAGTTAAATTTACCGAACATGGTGAAGTTGAACTAGGTTTTCGCTGCGTCAGCGCAACCGGGACAGATCTGAACATGCAGGTTTATGTACGTGACTCGGGTATTGGCATTGCACCAGAAATTCAGGGCCGGCTTTTTGAAAAGTTCACGCAGGCTGATCAGTCCACCACACGTCGTTTCGGTGGGACTGGACTAGGGCTGGCTATTTGTAAAAACCTTATTGAACTAATGGGCGGCAAGATCTGGATAGAAGATACCCAACTGGGTAAAGGCACAACCATATGTTTTACTCTTCAGATTAAAATTGCCCAGCAGGCGCAGGCGCGTCAACGCGCACTGGTTGAACAGGTAGGGCCTTTGCTGGCTGGCATACGCATACTCGCGATTGACGACAATGAAGTCTCACGCGACATCATGGCAGAAATGCTGCAATATTTTCAAGTTGATGTCAGTACCGCTGCGAATGGACCTGATGCCTTGCAGGCCATCACGAATGCCTGCATTGAAAAACGTCCTTACGATCTGGTGCTGATGGACTGGCGCATGCCAGGCATGAATGGTGATGAAGTAACGCGGCGCATTCACAATAATCCAGCCATAAGGCCACAACCCAAGGTGGTGATGGTCACTGCCTACGGCCGCGAAGATGTCATGCGGCTGGCAGAGCAAGCGGGTGTCGATGGTTTTCTCATCAAACCGGTATCTCCTTCGACCATGCTGGACAATATACTTTCCATATTGGGACGAGGTCGCATACTTGGTACGGGCGACCCGTCGCGCGTCAAGTTGCCTGATCTGGCATCCAGCGGCCAACTTGCCGGTGCCAGCATTTTACTGGTTGAAGATAATGACATTAATCGCGAATTTGCAATGGAATTGCTACGCAGTGAAGGCATGATCGTAGACGAAGCAAAAAATGGGCAGGAAGCGGTAGAAAAAATGCAAATTCATGAATACGATGCTGTACTGATGGATCTCCAGATGCCGGTCATGGATGGATTGGAGGCGGCCCGGGCCATCCGTGCTTTGGCTGGCAATCCTGGTGGCGAGCGGTTTGCCAGTGTGCCCATTATCGCTATCACTGCTTTGGCCATGGCACATGATGCAGAGAAAAGCCGGGCGGCAGGAATGAATGATTATGTCACCAAACCCATCTCGCCAGATCGTTTGATGGCGGTATTGGTGAAATGGATACGCCTGCCTGCAAGCCGTGCCAGCTCGCGGATTCCAGCTGCTTCTGTGACTGAATTTCCAAAAGAATTATTGGCTTTGGATAGCCTTGATACGACTGAAGGCGTCAGGCGCATAGGAGGGAAATTGGACGCTTATCGCCGTCAGTTGTACCGTTTCCGGGAAAACTACAGCGATGCCGCCAGTCAATTGGCACGCTGGATTGGTGACAATAACCTGCACAAAGCTTCTGAGTATTGTCACACCCTGAAAGGTGTCGCTGGCAACATAGGCGCAACTGCCCTGTATGGCAAAGTGCTCGACATTGATGCAGAACTCAGGCAAGACAAACTGCCAGATCTGGCTGAACTTCAAGAACTGAGTGACTTGCTGCAAAACGTGCTGCACGACATTGATAGCCTTGCGATCAAAACGGCACCAGTCATCACCGCCGATAGCGCACAGTTGACCCCGCAGGAATTCCACGAGCGTCTGGCACAACTGCAGCAAGCACTGGAGTCCGACCTTGGCAATGCAGAGCCGTTGCTGGCCGAATTACGCGCCAGTGCGCGCGGCACCAGCCTGGAAACAGAAATCGCGGCTATCGCAGCCCGGGTTGATGTATTTGATATAGATGCAGCCCAAGTATTACTAGCCAACATTAGCAAACCTTCAAGCACATAACCTGAGTGAGTCGATCATGACTGAAAATACTGGTGGCCGCCTCCGCATTTTAATCGTAGATGATGTGAATGAAAATTTGCATGCCATGATGAGCATGCTGCGTGATGAATACGCCATCGTAGCAGCCAACAGCGGCGAAAAGGCACTGGCGCTGGCACAACGTCAACCCCAGCCTGATCTGATCTTGCTCGATATTAAAATGCCGGGCATGGATGGTTATTCGGTTTTGGCGAGTTTGAAAGCCAATCCGCTCACTGCTGATATACCAGTTATTTTTGTAACAGCCTTGTCAGAAGCTGCCGATGAAGCACGCGGTCTTGCACTGGGAGTTGCAGACTACATCTGCAAACCAGTCAACCCCGATCTATTGCATCTGCGTATACGTATACAACTTGAATTACAACGTTATCGAAAATATCCGGTGAACTTCGATATAGACCGGCATGATGAGCTATTGCGGCCACCCTCCTTGCTGGTGGTTGATGATGTGCCAGAAAACATTCATGAGTTGCTGGAGGCATTAAAAGATCGCTATCGCATCATGGTCGCCAATTCCGGGCCCAAGGCGATTGAGCTGGTATCAGGACAGACACCGCCTGATCTGATTTTGCTCGATATCATGATGCCCGGCATGGATGGTTATGAAGTGTGTCGTCGTATCAAGGCGACGCCGGTTGGCAACCGTATTCCGGTCATTTTTGTGACTGTGGTTGATGCTGTCCAGGATAAAGTTAAGGGTTTCGCAATTGGTGGCGCCGACTACATCACCAAGCCTTTTGATATCGATGAGGTTCATGCACGTGTGCGCACGCATCTTGAACTGGCCAGATTGCGTCACTTTCTGGAGCAACTGGTGGCGCAGCGCACGGCCCTGCTGATTAAAAGTGAAGAGAAGTACCGTATCCTGGCGGATTATTCGCCAAACTGGGAATACTGGATGGCTCCTGACGGCAGTTATTTGTACGTATCACCAGCCTGCATGGAAGAATCCGGTTATGCACCAGAAGACTTCTTTGCCGATGCGGCATTGATAGAAAAAATCATTCATCCCGATGATCTCAAGGCTTGGAAAATGCAGGCCCCTTTATCTGCCCAAGCCCCGCCGATACCATTGATATTCCGTATTCGGGCAAAGGATGGCAGTGAACACTGGATCGAGCATGTCTGCAAACCGGTAATGGACACAGAGGGAAAATCCATGGGCCTGCGTGGCTCGTATCGCGATATTTCACAACGGCGCTATGCCGAAGAAAGGCTAAATTTCTTTATCAATCGCGACCCGCTGACTGGCTTGCCCAATCGTGCACTATTTCGCGAGCTTTTGGGTCATGCTCTACAGCGTGCAGAGCACGACCAGACCCAGTTTGCATTGCTGTTTATTGATCTGGACAATTTCAAGACCATCAATGAAAGCCTGGGCCATAGTTTTGGGGATCTGTTACTGATAGAAGCAGGTAAACGACTTAAGGAACTGTTGCCCGATATTGACGCTGTTGCCAGGATTAGCGGTGATGAATTCAACATCATCTTGAATCACAGTGAAGGCATGCCGTGGATAGATCTGGTAGCGCAGCGCATGATAGATGCGCTGGCAGAACCATTTGAACTGGATGGTAACAGTGTGTACGTTGGTGCCAGCATTGGTATTGCGCTGTATCCAAATGATGGCAGTGATGCAGAAACCTTGCAGAGTAATGCCGATGCAGCGCTGCATCAGGCCAAGGTACGGGGCAGGGGCATGCTGCGCTTTTTTTCTTCAGAAATGACCAGTCGCGCAAAGGAACGCCTGACGCTGGAAGCCGATTTGCGCCGTTCGATAGAGCGCGATGAGTTGCGTCTGTATTATCAGCCCCAGGTTGATTTGATCAGTGGGCAGATTGTTGGACTGGAAGCCCTGGTACGCTGGCAGCATCCGCTGCGTGGCCTGGTCCCGCCTGCCGCATTTATACCCATGGCTGAAGAGAATGGTTTTATTGTTCAATTGGGTGATTGGGTTCTGCGCACTGCATGCCGCCAGATCAGGCAGTGGTCAGATGCAGGATTAAAGTTGAGGCAGGTAGCCGTCAATGTGTCCGCCATTCAACTTAGCCGCGGTTCTCTCATTGATGCTGTCAGGCAGTCTTTGCAGGAAAACGGGATCGACGCCGATCAGCTGGAACTCGAAATTACCGAAAGCAGCGTCATGCTGGATCGTGAAAAGTCTTTCAAGTCTCTGGCCGATCTGAAGGCACTTGGTGTACGCCTGTCGATTGATGATTTTGGAACGGGGTATTCTTCGCTCGCTTATTTACAGCAACTGGAGGTGCACAAGCTGAAAGTAGATATGGCTTTTGTGCGCGATATGACCACCAACAGCAGCAATGCTTCCATCGTCAGGGCCATTATTGCACTGGGTCATAGCCTGGATCTGGAAATTATCGCTGAAGGCGTAGAGCATCAGGATCAGGCCAGCTATCTGCGTTCCTTGCAATGCGACGTCATGCAAGGTTATTTGATCAGCAAACCACTTCCTGCTGCTGAGATGACGACCTTCCTGCAGAACTTCAAACCGGAGCAGACTCACCAATAAAAGCAGGCAGTGCTCAACACGAATATGTCTTATTTAGCATTTTTCAAATAAGCAAAACTGAAAAGCTTCGTTGTGATTTGGATGGTCTGTTTTTACTATCGGTGCATATCAAATCATTGACAGGAACTCTTTCATGAAGCTGGAAACCATAGCCGTGCACGGTGGTTATACACCTGACCCGACCACGCGCGCAGTTGCCGTGCCCATCTACCAGACGGTTGCCTATGCCTTTGATAATACCCAGCATGGCGCAGACCTGTTTGACCTCAAGGTGCAGGGTAATATCTATTCACGCATCATGAATCCTACCAACGACGTGCTGGAAAAGCGGGTGGCTGAACTGGAGGGCGGCATCGCCGGTCTGGCGCTGGCGTCTGGCCAGGCGGCCATTACCTATGCCATACAGACCATTGCCGAAGCAGGTGACAATATTGTTTCTGCCTCGACCCTGTATGGTGGCACTTATAACCTGTTTGCCCATACCTTGCCGCAATTCGGCATAGAAACACGTTTTGCAGATTATCGTGACCCTGAGTCTTTCGGCAAACTGATCGATGAAAAAACCAAGGCAGTATTTGTTGAATCGATAGGCAACCCATTAGGTAATATCACCGATATCGAGGCCATTGCCGCCGTTGCGCACAAACATGGTGTACCGCTGATCGTTGATAACACGGTGCCTTCACCCTATTTATTGCGTCCCATTGAATTTGGTGCCGATATCGTTGTCCATTCGCTGACCAAATACCTGGGTGGCCATGGCAATTCCATCGGTGGCATCATTGTCGATTCTGGCAAATTTCCCTGGGCGGAACATAAGCAAAGGTTCCGCCGTTTGAACGAACCTGATGTGTCTTACCACGGTGTCGTCTATACCGAAGCGCTGGGGCCTGCGGCCTATATAAGCCGGGCCAGGGTCGTACCCTTGCGTAATACCGGTGCAGCCTTGTCACCCTTCAACGCTTTCCTGATACTGCAGGGTATAGAGACGCTGGCCTTGCGGCTTGATCGCATTACTGACAATACCATCAACATTGCGCATTACCTGAGCAAACACAGCAAGGTCAAATGGGTCAACTATGCGGGTTTGCCCGAACATAAAGACCATGCGCTGGCGCTCAAATATCTGGGTGGCAAGCCATCTGGTATTCTGACGTTTGGCCTGGAAGGTGGCCGTGAAGCAGGTGGTCGTTTCCAGGATGCGCTGCAATTATTCACCCGCCTGGTCAATATCGGTGATGCCAAATCACTGGCCTGCCACCCAGCCACGACCACGCATCGCCAGTTGAGCCCGGAAGAGCTGGCAAAGGCGGGCGTCACGGAAGATACGGTTCGTCTATCTGTCGGTATTGAACATATCGACGATCTGATCGCCGATCTGGAGCAGGCTTTAAGCACAGCAGGCTGATGGCAGGGCAAATTCAAAATGCGAGGATGTCAGTGCTTCGACAATAACATCCTTGCGTCCATTGACTTCTACGCAATCACCGGCATCAATGACAATATCTTTATCTGAACGCAATTCGGTAATCCATAAAGAGCCTTGCAGGCAACGTATGCTGATATGTTCGCAATTGGGAACACGAAAACAATCACGTTTCAATAAATTGATTAACTGCTTCCTGCCTGACTGATTTGCCAGCGAAATTCCAGAGACCTGTTCCATCACAATCACCATTTTCTGTAGCTTGTCGATAGCTAGCATTTAATGCCTGATTGGCCTGGCTTTCAAATGACATTTCAGCTGGCTCACATGCGTGGCGAGAATGCCAGAGATGAACCTGCGGTTGGCAGTGTCTTTCAAGTGAATTATTCGTAAGCAGCTGGCCTGAAAGTGCTGGGCGTGGCACCTGAGAATTTCTTCATCATGCGCCTGAATGCGGTGGAGTCGTTATAACCCACGCGTTCTGCTATTTGCTCTATGGTGAGCCTGCTGGTTTCCAGCAATTGCCTGGCACGGCCAAAGCGCACGCTTTGTACCAGATCGAGCGTGCTGCGCCCTGTCGAAGTGCGCACATGGCGTGCCAGGGTACGTTCGGACATGCAAAATTCTGCTGCCAGATCCGCTACGCTGGGAGGAGCAGGCAAGGAAGATTCTATACGTGTGGTCAGTGCCCCTATCAATTCATTGCCATTCGACATCAGTGCTGGAATGATAAACGGTGACTGCGCCTGACGGCCATCGATCAGCAAAACACGGGAAACGGCATCTGCCAATGTCGTGCCGGATTGATGTCTCAACAGATGCAGCATCATATCTGTCTGTGCCAGTGCTGCACCGGCAGTGATGATGGTTTTGTCTGCGATAACCAAGCGATTGGCATCGACTATGCAACGTGGCTCAAGCTGACTCAGCAAGCCCGCCAGCCACCAGGAAGTGGTGACCTTATGCGTGGCCAGTAAATCAGCAGCCTGCAACAGGAACACCGCAGAACACGAAGCCGCAATGCTGCCACCGTGCCTGGCGTGTGCCCGCAAGGCGCGTATTGCCAGCAAGGCGTCAGGCTGCGCCAGGCGTTGCGGTATGCTTTTCGGATTATCCAGCCCCAGCCCGGGGATGATCCAGGTTGATGTGTCTGGTCGCCATTGCCGTGGCAATGCTTTGGCTGAGATTGACAGGCCGCTGCTCAGCAAGGTAGGTGTCTTGACGCTGGAATAAATGCGCCAGCGCGGGATGGCGATATGCAGGTTTTTAGCCATGCGTGCAGCGGCAGCGAGTATGTCCAGCGTCAGCGACACGCTGGACGCATAGGCACCTGGCATGATCAGCACCGTATAGTCGTAATTGCTATGGTCTTGCATGATAGATCCGGGCGACAAACATAATTTATATACTACCCTGTTTTCTGAAAAAGAAAAATTCAAAAAAATGGACATTGTCTGAATACACTTGAATAAAGTCAAAACAGACACTACGAAAAAATCTTGATATTGCTTACGATGACTGTTCGATCAATCACAGCGGATTCATCATGCCGAACATACTCGTCAAAATTCCCAAAGCGTCCTTTCCGGCAGAGCACCGGGCCAGACTGATGCGCAGCCTCAGTGATGCAGCCGCCACGGCTGAACAAATTCCCGACGACCCCAGAATGCGCATGATGACCATGATCGTCATTGATGAGGTCGATAGCGGGTCATATACCTTTGGCGGTATGGACATGACGATGCAATGCCTGCCCTGCATCGCCGTGGTGTATGTGCCTGCGGGTGTCTTGGATGCCACTGCCCGTGCGCTTTATGTGCAGCTTGTCCATGAGGCTTTCAGGCAAGCCATGCCGGCAGAAGAACATCGCAAACTGATCAGCTCTATCATGCTGCATGATGTGGTGGATGGCACCTGGGGTGTGAATGGCATAGTCTGGACTTTGCCGGATTTTGCCCGTGCTGCCGGCTACCGCCATTTGCAGCCTGCCGGGACTGGGCTCACCACTACTGCTGGCAGTTAATTCCTCAGATCTTGCCAGCCTGATCAAGTGCCTTGAGTCTGTAACGCCGGTTCAAGGCCACTGCACATTTTTTACCTTTAATTTCTGATTGTTCAGGAAATTTTCATATCTGTTTTTCAGATAAATATCCTCATTTTTATTCGTTTTGCGCCTTAGGTAATTTCGGTACATTGGGTCACTGTTACGAAATCAACAGTTTGTATTCGATTGCAGCGAGCATATTTAATGAGCGATTCCACATTTACCCACGTAGACGAACAGGCAACTGAGGCAACTGAGGCCATTATCGGCGCCAGCGCCGACCAGGCAGGCACACACGAACACCCCATTCTTGCGGCTGCACGCCAGCAGGCACAAGACACTGGCCTTGCATTCGCTGGCAGCCTGTCACCGGCAGATGCCTGGCAACTGGTACAGCAGGGTCTGGCGGTGCTGGTCGACGTGCGTACTTCAGAAGAACGCAAATTTGTCGGCCATGTACCCGATAGCGTGCATGTTGCATGGGCGACCGGTACAGCAATGACCCGCAATCCCAGGTTCGTCAAGGAACTGGAAAATAAACTCAAGGATAAATCCGCGGTGGTGCTGTTGCTTTGCCGTAGCGGCAAACGCTCCAGCGCGGCGGCAGAAGCAGCCAGTAAAGCCGGTTTTGGCAATGTATTCAATGTTGCCGAAGGCTTTGAAGGCGACCTGAACGAGTCGCAGCAACGTGGTTTGCAAGGTGGCTGGCGTTTTCACCATTTACCGTGGTTGCAAGATTAGCGTGAGCCATCTGTAGACACAGATTATTTGAATAAAACAGAAAGGCTGACGCTTATGGGTCACGCATTGCAGCAGGCAAAAGATGTCCGTTCCTCACTTTTTGGCATAGAGCAGGTAGTCAGTGAACTCGCTGCCGTGCGCCATGCCTGGCGTCGCCAGCAACAAAGATCGTCTGAACCGGGCGGGCGTGAATTACCGTCCCGTGATGCCCTTTCAAAAATCATCAATGATTTGCGCGGCGCTCTGTTCCCCATGCGACTGGGGCCGCCAGAATTGCGCCAGGAAAGTGAAGACTTTTATGTCGGCCATACCCTGGATTCGGTACTGCACTCCCTGCTGGGCCAGGTCAGGCTGGAGCTTAGCTATGCATCGCGCTATCACGAAGAAGATGGCCTGCATATCGATGACCGTGCGCTGACCATCGTCCGTCAGTTTTCCCGCGCATTGCCGGGCATACGTTCCTTGCTCGACAGCGATGTCATTTCTGCTTACCAGGGTGACCCGGCAGCGCGTACGGTAGATGAAGTCTTGCTGTGTTACCCCGGCATCCTGGCGATGATACATCACCGTATTGCGCATAAGTTGTATGAGCTGGGTGTGCCGCTGCTGGCGCGCATCGTTGCAGAAATTGCCCACGGCCAGACCGGGATAGACATACACCCCGGTGCCAGTATCGACGCCGGTCTGTTTATTGATCATGGCACCGGGGTGGTGATTGGTGAGACCGCCATCATCGGTCAGCGTGTGCGTATCTACCAGGCGGTGACACTGGGCGCGAAGCGTTTTCCCACTGACAACGAAGGCAAATTGCAAAAGGGCCTGCCCCGTCACCCCATTGTTGAGGATGATGTGGTGATCTATGCCGGTGCTACCGTACTGGGCCGCGTCACCATAGGCCGTGGAGCGATTATCGGCGGCAATGTCTGGATCACAAATGATGTCGCTCCCGACGAGCATGTCAGCCAGGCCAGTTTGCGGCATGAGCAGGGCGCGCAAATTACCCCTACCAGGTGAATTGCCCATGAGTGATTTATGCCATTACTTTGGCCTGACCATACGCCAGGTCAGGGAGCTGAAGCGCTGGTCCCAGGAAACGCTGGCAGAAAGCGCCGACCTGAACCGTTCCTATGTGGGTGAGATTGAACGTGGCAAGGTCATCCCGTCTCTCGTCACCATAGACAAATTATCGCTGGCGTTGGGCATGAGTCTGCCAGAACTGCTGGCGCATTGTGAGCAACTGCGCCGCGCCAGAACCGCCCTTGTATTTGATTTGGCGTCTATAGCATGTTGAATGATGTATATAGACCGCCGACACTTTGAATTTAGCTGTTTCCCCGATTCACTGCACTTTTATGGAGTAAGTAATGACCGATGTGTCTTCCAGTAATTTCGCACTTAGCGACAATGCCGCACGGCAGTTAGCCAATGCGACCAAAACCGTTCCCCAGTTATCGACCATTTCACCACGCTGGCTTGTGCATCTGCTGCAATGGCTGCCGGTAGAGGCAGGTATTTATCGTCTCAACAAGGTAAAAAACCCCAAGGATGTACGCGTCGCCTGCTCGCAGCGTGATGAATCCGAATTGCCGCAAACCTTTGTCGATTATGACGAACAGCCACGTGAATATTTCCTCAATGCCGTAGCGACCGTGTTGGATGTCCATACGCGCATTTCAGACCTCTACAGCAGCCCGCATGACCAGATCAAGGAACAACTGCGCCTGACGGTAGAAACCATCAAGGAAAGACAGGAAAGCGAATTAATCAATAACCCGGATTATGGCCTGCTGGCAAACGTCCATGATGACCAGCGCATTTCTACCCTGACCGGCGCGCCGACACCCGATGACCTTGATGATCTGCTGACCAAGGTCTGGAAAGAACCAGGCTTCTTCCTTGCTCACCCTCTGGCCATTGCTGCCTTTGGCCGCGAATGTACACGTCGTGGTGTGCCACCACCAACAGTCAGCCTGTTTGGCTCGCAATTTTTGACATGGCGCGGTGTGCCGCTGGTACCTTCGGATAAATTGCCTATCGAAGACGGCAAGACAAAAATCATTTTGCTGCGCGTTGGTGAAAAACGCCAGGGCGTGGTCGGCTTGTTCCAGCCTGGTCTGGCGGGCGAGCAAAGCCCGGGTCTGTCCGTACGTTTCATGGGCATTAACCGCAACGCAATTGCTTCTTACCTGATTTCTCTGTATTGCTCTCTGGCAGTATTGACAGAAGATGCCCTGGCTGTGTTGGATGACGTGGAGATCGGTAAGTATCATGACTATCCTGACACCTACAAATAATGCGGGAGGCGCTGGCTTGCCGGACGAAGACTTGCTGAACCGCATGGCATCAGAGTTTTTTGCACTGGTGCCAGGCGCGGCGCAAGCGGCGGCGCAGTTTTTGCCTGGCCTGTCCCATTTGAACGAAAGTCATCATGGTGCAGCTTCCAGCAATCCGGTGTCAGCGTCGCCTGTCATAGAACCTCAAACCAGCGGCACTGCGCACGTACCACCAGCAGCCGATGCCGGCATTGCCCAGGGTGTACCGGCCATCTATGCAGCCGCTTTGCCGCAGGGGGCAGGTAACACTGCACCTACTCGGCCACAAGCTGGTGGTGCCCCGGCATCTTCACCTTATTATTTTTTGGGTGAAGACCAGGGTTACAAGACTGGCGGTCATGGTCAGGATGGCCTGGACAGGCTGGCAGCCCAAGCGACAGGAAAAAATCAGGATCAGCTTGCTGCCCGCTCATTCGGCTTGCCCGGGCAAGACCAGTTGCAAAGCCTGCTGGGGGAGTTGTACCCTGCACAGCATTTTGCATCTGCGTCAGGGACGAATTCAGCAACGCATCCGGCATATTATTTCCAGCAGGGCGAGCAGGATTACTGGGATAATGCACCGCGTGCTGCCAATCCATCGCTGGCCGCACCGTTTGACATCAACGCGGTACGCAAGGATTTTCCCATCCTGGCAGAGCGCGTGAATGGCAGGCAACTGGTGTGGTTTGATAATGCCGCCACCACGCAAAAGCCGCAGTCAGTGATTGACCGCATCAGTTATTTTTACGCGCATGAGAATTCCAATATTCATCGTGCTGCGCATGAACTGGCGGCCAGGGCGACCGATGCCTATGAGGCTGCGCGCAATAAAGTTGCCAGGTTTCTGGGCGCATCCAGCCCTGATGAAATCATTTTTGTGCGTGGTGCGACCGAAGCGATCAATCTGGTAGCGAATACTTTTGGTAAAAAGTTTATCGGTGCCGGGGATGAAATCATCGTTTCGCAACTCGAACATCATGCCAATATCGTGCCCTGGCAACAACTGGCGGCAGAAAAAGGTGCCATCCTGCGTGTCATACCCGTGGACGACAGCGGTCAGGTCCTGCTCGATGAATACCGCAAGCTCTTGAATGGCAAGACAAGGCTGGTGGCAGTCACCCAGGTATCGAATGCCCTGGGCACGATCACACCCGTGCAGGAAATTACCGCACTGGCCCATGCTGCCGGTGCCCGCGTGTTGATTGATGGTGCGCAGGCAGTATCACATCTGCGTGTCAACGTGCAGGCGCTGGATGCAGACTTCTATGTGTTTTCAGGCCACAAGGTTTTCGGCCCTACCGGTATCGGCGTCGTGTATGGCAAAAAAGCCCTGTTGGACCAGTTACCTCCCTGGCAGGGTGGCGGCAACATGATTGCTGATGTGACCTTTGAGCGTACCCAGTACCAGCCTGCACCAGCGCGTTTCGAAGCTGGTACTGGCAATATTGCCGATGCTGTCGGTCTGGGCGCGGCTATTGATTATGTCGAGCGTCTGGGTTTGGAGAAAATTGCCTTGTATGAACATGCGTTGCTTGAATATGCAACCCAGGGTTTAAAGCGTATCCCGGGTGTGCGCCTGATTGGCACTGCGCATGAAAAAGCCAGCGTGGCTTCTTTCGTACTGGCTGGCTACAAGACAGAAGAAGTGGGCAAGGCCCTGAATGAAGAAGGCATCGCCGTACGTTCCGGACACCATTGCGCCCAGCCTATACTGCGTCGTTTTGGTGTCGAAGCTACGGTACGTCCTTCTTTTGCGTTTTATAACACTTGCGAAGAAATTGATCGCCTGCTGGCTGTAGTACGCAAACTGGCATTTGCCAGGAAATCCTGATACCAGCCTTAATGGTTCTCAGCAGTAATTCAAGGTGGTAAAGCAAAGGCGGCAATTATTTGCCGCCTTTGTCCTTGATGCAGCCTATTCACTGCAAATATTCAACGCCGTTATTCACAGCAGCTCTCCATATGCCGAACTTGTGAATCAGTACTTCCTCTATTCCTACAAAACCAGATGCCTGTGTCCTATATGGGGTCATAAAGGCTGGTGTTAACATGAAATCAGTTCAATACGAGGCTTCATGCCAATTATTGGAACCCTGATACCTGTTTTGAGGAGAAACCGCAATGAATATGTGTTTGCTAAAAGGTGGAATCACTTATTTCCGTGGCACCGTGCGCATGGGTCTCGGACAGGTATTGGGTAACCCACGCTTGTTGGCGACTGGGCATCAGATGATCACTAATGCTAAATGCCAGATAGCTGTCGGTGATGCGCAAAGAATCATAGCGCAGTGCATTAAGCATAGGCAGGCCCAGCGTACTTCGATATCGCCGTCTTGAAGCAGAGCAAGGGCAAAATACTTTTCTTAGAGCACATTCCAGTTGATGGATTGGTTTTTAAATTATCAGAGGGAGAAATATATGTTGATTAGCAAACAGTTTGTTGTATTGGCTGGTGTAGCCAGCTTGCTTTTGACCAGTTTTTTGGGAAAAAAGAAACAGCAGGAAAAACACTTGGAGAAAAAGCTCCATAAGATTGAGTTGACCACATGGGAAGGTGAGGGCGGTAACCTGCCAGTGAGCGCTGGTAAAAGTGCTGCGACTGAACACTAGAAAAACAGAATCCGCGGTTACCAGGCCCTGACATGCGAATGAGATCGCACAGCACGGGGATCTGGCATGAATGCAAACAGCAGCAATTATCCATTGCTGCTGTTTGCATTCAAGTAAGTCAATCACAGGATGATATCGTAAGGATTTGCCAATCTAGCCGGTTACCTTTTAAGTTAAGTGATAAGGCAATATCTGAAGCATTTTTGCTATCTTATCGAAAACAATGTCACTATAGTAATAAATCGATAAACATCAATCGAAAAGGCGATTTTTGCCCTTGATAACCTGACGATACGAACAAATATATTGATAAGTTAATAAATAAACGCAAAAAGCGGGTGTCTTCAGGTTCTGTATTTTTAATTATTGATTTTCAAATGCTATTATCTTGCCACACTGATTGCTTGCACAATTTTGTGATTACAATTTCCATGAGTCTGATTATGCCTGAGGATCAAAATGATACGTGTAGCAGTTTGTGATGACCATCAAATTATCCGGGCTGGCTTCAAACAAATTTTTGCTGGAGTCAGTGATATTGAGGTTGTTGCCGAGGCCGGTACCGGTCGTGAAGCGCTGGACATAGCCAGAAAAAAAGCCTGTGACGTCATGTTGCTCGACATTAGCATGCCAGATCAAAGCGGCATTGATACCTTGCGCACGATAAAACAAGGGCAGCCAGAGTTACCCATATTGATACTGAGCAGCTATCCGGCACAACAGTATGCGTTTAATTTGTTGAAGATGGGTGCCAATGGGTATCTCAATAAGGATTGTGACCCGGAGGAATTGATTAAAGCTGTCCGCACGGTATCGACAGGCCGGCGTTATGTCAGTGCTGATGTTGGCGAGATTCTTGCGCAGGGTTTTGATCACAACGCAGAAGCTGCCTTGCACACCGAATTATCAGACCGTGAGTTTCAAGTTTTTCTCAGGTTGGCCAAAGGTGAATCGGTCTCTGATATTGGCGTGACATTATCGCTGAGTGTAAAAACCATCAGTACTTATCGTACACGCGTCATGGAAAAAATGAAATTGCAGTCAAATTCGGATCTGACTTATTACGCGATGAAAAATAACTTGTTGGACTGATGCTGCGATGGATGTTACTGGCTTCGTAAAAACGCTTAAATTTGGTGCACGTGTAAGCTCAAAATTTTTCATGTTGCTGCAAAGGCTTTGAACTCGGTCTCGCGCATCCCTAAGGGATGGCACAGGCCATGAAAGTGCATCTACCATCCAATCCAGTAAACATAGGCTTCTTCAGTGCGTAAGCTTTAGTGCTTATCACGAATGCAATTTTTAACAGGGATAAGCAAATTGGTTGTTTGGAGCTGGATTTCGCTAATTTGCTCTGCGCTCGCTTTTATGATGCTGAATCTGGAGATTTTGTCGATCTATGACTTTTAACACGACGCTCAATACGGAAACTGCGCCTATTAGCAATTTTTCCGCTCATCATTTTTTCAATCATCTGCGCTTCGGTCATATTGCCTAGCGCGCAGTTCCGATCAGCTCAGCATTAAATGTCTCATGCTATGACCTTACCCAATGTCGACGAAGAACACATCGCAACACTTGTATATCCCGATGAATACGCTAAGAACATAAATCAAATAGCCAGTGTATCCACACAGAAACTTGTTTTCGTGAAGAGAAAGGTAGCGTCATTGACGCCATTTGAACTTCTTCAATTTTCGCTAAGCGAATGTTCGGCGATTTTTTACGAAATAAAATGGGCAGTAGTTTCAATGATTTTTGGCGGACTCCTAGCTTTATCGATCCTGTTGGTATTGGCATTCGGTTCTTTTCCCGCTGGAATGAGTGTGCCGATTGGTGCCATGGGTTTTTGCTTCGTGCTTGGCGTAGTTCTGTTGCGCGGTCCAAAACGTCATCGTTTGACGTTCGTCGTCAACGGGAAGAAATTTAGATGGCAGTCTAAGGCAGGCGATTTCAAGTACAAGCTAGTCAGCACACAAAAGATCGTCGCATTCGCAAAAGAAAAAGGGATTTTCAGTAATTTTGACACTTAAGAAAATCGCGTATTCAAATACTAAATTTAACAGATCAATCGACGGGAAATCGCCAATGAATATTGCACTTAAATTTATGAGCGTCGCGGTGATCTCGTCATTTCCGTGTTAAGGCTCGAGATATTAGGTACCTATTCACAGTATTGATCTAAGTTTGCGCGCTTCTTGGAAATTTCGTTATAGCAGCCGATCCGCTTTGGCACTAGCTTTACGCGGATTTGCAACGCCGTTCAAAGCAGACACTGCAAGCGTGTCTTTGTGCCTGGTTTGAATGTGCCGCGGGTGATTAATGCGTCATTGCCTTGATATGGTCTACCAGCATGTCGAGTTCGAATGATTTGTCGAAGAAACCCTCCGCGCCAAGCGACATGGTGCGGGTTTTTAAAGCGCGGCTGGGGCTGCTGGTAAACACCAGGCGTGTTCCGTATTCACGTTCATCGCTTTTTAAAGCTGACAGTACAGCCAGGCCGCTTCCTTCACGCAGGCCAATATCGACGATAGCGATATCCCATTCAATTGAGCGCAACTGTTTCAAAGCCTCTTTTTCGCTTTCTGCGAAACCGACAACTTCAATATTTTCGATTTGCTCCAATACTTCAATCAGAACAGAGCGGATTTTCTGCGCATCTTCGATTAAAAATACTTTCAACTTTTTTTTGGAATTCATTTTGTTCAAACTCAGATGAGTTGACTCTTGATTGTATGAAAGACGAAAAATAACCGCTAGGTAAATGATTGTACTGTTTCTGGTTAAGGTATCTCATTTTATGGAGACTTGCCTGAAGTGGCAATAAGCTTTAACGGAATCGCTTGTAGGAAAAGACCTACGTCAAGCGCCTGCTCAGGCTTAAAGAAGTTCTTCTTGTACCGTGTTACATTATTTTATTTTGACCTGAGGCTGAGATGCGGCGCAATTCATGGAAAGTGCAGGTTTACAAATGTATCCATTTTGTATAATTACAATGCTCAATGGACTGACTACCATTGTTGAAATGAATGCCAGTCTCATCGCAAACATCTACAAGCCGGAGGATTATTCATGAAACGCCTGGGAACTTCTTCTCTGCCTTTTTACATTACATTTTTGTTTGTCGCTTGCCTGATCGTGCTGGTCGGAAACGCATTTTCGTCATACCAGAATCTGGAAAGACTTAAAACCAATAATGAGGCAGCCGAGCATAACTGGAGCGTAAAAGATAAATTAAAGAATATCAATGTCCTCATCATGGATGCCGAAAGCAGTATCCGTGGTTACTTCATATCCGGCAATCCGATTTATCTGCGTCCATGGGAAGCGGCAAAGCAACAACTTCAGGGTGATTTCAAGGAGCTGGAACGCTTGTTGGGTGATAATCCTGCGCAGGTAAAAAACCTGCGGGAGCTTCGTGCTCTTTACGATAGTAAAGAGAGAGTTTTTGAAAACAGTATCGCCATTTACCAAAAGGTGGGACTGCCTGACATTGTCGCCCTGGCCAAGGCTGGCGAAGGCCGCGAGATCATGGATGAAATCCGTTTGCTCGATATCATCATGGAAAAAGAGGAAAACGAAACTTTGCAGACAAGACGCAAGCTTTTTTATACAGAATACAAGGAAGCCTTATTCATAGGCAATGCCATCAACGGCCTTGCCTTGCTTGTACTGATTTTGTTTTATCGTCTGATCTACCATAATTCCAATAAACAGCGTTGCACAGAAAATGCCTTGAAAATCGCTAACGATAATCTGGAGACAACGGTGCTGAAAAGAACCGAACAGTTGTCGGTATTGTCGCGGCATTTGCTGAAAGTGGCAGAGGAAGAAAAAGCCAAACTGGCGCGCGAATTGCATGATGAAATGGGTTCCAATCTGACCGCCATCAACATGGATATTTCCGTCGTCGCTGAGAAATTGAAAGAGAAGGAACCAGCGCTTGCCACGCAATTGCAAAGAACCAAGCGTGTGCTGCAAGATACGGTTAACCTGAAACGGCGGATTATTGAAGACTTGCGACCAAGCATGCTGGACAATCTTGGCCTGGCTGCGTCTATCCAGTATTACTGTGAAGAAGCAACCGCTATTGCCGGGCTCGATTACGCTACCGATATTGCAGAAGATTTTGATACCCTGGATCCAGCCAGATCGATAGCCCTGTTTCGTATCATGCAGGAATCGCTGAATAATGTGATCAAGTATGCCCAGGCCACCAAGGTAAAAATCAGCCTGAAACGGCAAGAATCTGGCCTTTGGTTGCAAATTCTTGATGATGGTATTGGAATACAAAAAGATGCGATTACCAAGCCGAAATCGCATGGCTTGCTTGGTATGCGTGAACGCGCTCTGTTATTAGGTGGGACTTTCAAGGTCAAGCCCGGTGAAGACAATCATGGTACCGCTATCGAAGCGTTTATCCCCTTCAATTAAAAAAACGCATTCCACGTTTTGTGCGTGGAATGCGTCGTGGAATGCGTTCAGGTAAAAGTCGCTGCAATGATGGCGTGCAGCGACGCTTGGTTTGTTACATATTGCTCGACAATATTCTGTCAAATTCCTGTTTGGCAACGCGATAACATTCACCTGCGTAAATTTCAAGACCTTCGCGATCAAGCACGGTGATGTTGCCGCGTTTGTAATGGATAAGGCCTTCGTTTTGTAATTTTCCAGCAGCTTCCGTAACGCTTTCACGGCGAACACCAAGCATATTCGCGATCATTTCCTGGGTTACTTTCAACTCGTTGCCTGGCAGGCGATCTATCCTGTCAAGTAACCAGCGCGATAATTGCTGATCGATAGAATAGTGTCTGCCACACACCGAGTTCTGCGCCATTTGAGAAAGCAGCGCCTGGGTGTAGCGCATGATCAACTGTTGCAATTTTCCACCATTGGCGCAGGCTTTCTGCAACACGGAAGCCGGCAGGCGGTACGCGCTACCTGCGCTTTGTACCATGGCCGTACCCATCGCGGTTTGCCCCATCAAGGAGGAGATACCGAGCATACCTTCATGGCCAGTAACACTGATTTCTGTGACGTCACCATCTGCCAATACATACAGCAAGGCTACGATGGCGGTGGTCGGGAAATAGACATGGCTAAGGTTGTCACCATACGCATACAGTTCTTTGTCAAACGGCAAATGCACGAATTCCAGGTGAGGCAACAATAAGTCAAGTTCGCTCTGTGGCAAGGCAGCGAGTATGTCGTTTTGCAAGGGGCCAACAGCTGCCACCTCGATATTTGCACGTATGCCAGAAAAATCCCGAGGCAAGAGTCCAGCCGATAATAATGGCTTACGTATAGTGCGTGAGGTTTGTGCATGCATGGCGCTAATCATAGTATTCCCCTTTTTGAAATTACATTCCTGCCTGTTGTTATCAAGACTTGTTGATATAGGAAGTGAAGGATTTTCAATAATTCTTCTCAAGATCAACCTGAGCTTCACTTTATATTTTTAATGTCAGTGTTGATATCGGAAAAGTCGGCAGCGCTTTGTACGCTCAGTGCGCTGCAGCATGTGAGCCTTGTCCTACAACAATGTACAGGAGGGGAAAATTCAGAAAAAATAAGTTTTATGAATGATTAAAAGATAAGCACCAGGATGTTGGTGTTTATTTTGCAGATTCACGTGTTACGGATGTTTCAGATTCTGCCACTTCTGCCACTTCCGCCACAATAGGCAACTCGAAGAAAAACTGGCTACCAGAGCCAACCGTTGAGGTAAAACCGATATTGCCGCCCATATGTTCTATGATGGTCTTGCAAATATTCAAGCCCAGGCCAGTACCGCCTTTTTTCCTGGTATTGGAGCCATCCACCTGACTGAACTTTTGGAAAATCTTGTCGTGGAAGTTTGCTGGAATCCCACATCCCTGGTCACTGACGATCACTTTAAGCAGTTTCTGGCTGGCTTCCACCGACACCTCTACCTCGCCACCTTCAGGCGAAAATTTAATCGCATTCGAGAGCAGATTGGTCATGACCTGTGAGAAGCGGTCACGGTCTACATTGACATGCAGGTCGTTATAGTCGCCCGCGACCAGCATGCGCACGCCATACTGGTCAGCGTAAGAAATATTGGCAGTAACTGCATCCTGTATCATCGGCCCCAGCTTGCTCAATTTAAAATTGAATTCCATATTGCCAGAAGCGATTTTTTCCAGATCCAGAATGTCGTTAATCAGGCGCAGAAGACGGTCTGCATTGCGCATGGCGACAGTGGTCAGTTCTTTTGCCTTGGGAGGAATCTCACCGGCGACCCCGGCAGCAACCAGGCGCAAAGCCCCATTGATGGAAGTAAGCGGCGTACGCAATTCATGGCTGACGGTGGACACGAATTCAGTCATCATTGCTTCTACCCGTTTGCGGTCAGCGATGTCGGAACTCATGGCATAAAAGCCGACCACCTGACCCGCTTCATCCAACGCTGGTACATACACTGATTGATAGTAATAAATGCGGCCATTGAGCTCACCTTCGCCTTCGAAACTGACGCGTTGGCCACCAAGTACAGTGCGTACGTGCTGTTCCATCGGTTTATAAAATTTTTCACCCACCACTTCACGCAAGGTTTTACCCATCAGGTATTCAGGCTTAACGCCAAATTCGGTGGTGACAAAGGCATTCACGAACAGGTAGCGTTCGTCTCTGTCCATGAAAGTAATGATGCTGGGCAGGTTGTCTGTCACGGCCTGTAATCTGCTTTGTACGCTGCGTTGCTGTTGCAAGGATGCTTCCAGTTCACTTGCCTTGTCGGCGATTTCGCGAGTGCGCTCTGCAACGGTGGATTCCAGGCTTTCATTTGCCCGTTGTATGCGGCCCAGATACTGTTCTTCCTTGTCAATCATATCGGCCAGTGTCACCGATAACAGATGCGCCTCGTGAAACCCCTGGACGATCGCTATAGGTTGTGGATTTTCTGGTCCGCTACGCAATTGCGCGCGCTGTTCTATCGAAGCACTCAACTTTGTCAATGATGAAGAAAGACGGCGCGTCAACAGTGCCGCGATCAGTGCCAATATCAGCGCCAGTACGGCGCCCAGTATCAGAATCTCATGTTCGAGCTTGCCTAGTGCCGCCATGGCGATATCCTTGCGCTGGCGTACCAATACGCTCCATTGCAAAGCGGGGTAATTACGCGCTTGCCCGGCCATCGCATAGCCGGTCAGGTATTTTTGCCCGTCGGCCCAGGTTTCTTCCGTGGCACCGCTTTTACCTGAACGCGATTGCGTCAGGCTGGCGGTTTTAATCTTGCTTTCTTCCATGCCCTTGGGGCCTAGTATCACCGTGCCGTCTTCACGTGCGACGATGATTTCTACCGAGTATTGCTGGTCTGCAGGTGCCAGCAGGGTTTGGGCGATGGATCGTGCCCAGCCCCAGCTCAAATGAAAACCAATAACGCCGCGTGGCGTGCCGTCGCTGTGTTGTATGGGAATGGCAACATCAACAAAGCGCCAGGGGTCGGCGCTATAGGGCATCAGTTTTTGCAGCAACAAGGCAGGGTGATAATCGCCTGCATACAATTCTTTTTTCCCGTTTTGAAACCAGGGACGCTGACTGACATCCTGTCCTTCAAGTAAGCCTTTGGTGGATGCCACTACCTTGCCATCCAGCTCTGCCAGACCTATCCAGGCATAGGCAGGAAAAGTCTTTTGCAAACTGTCGAGAATGCGGCGTATATCTGCCGGGTCTTTGGTATTCTTTACCTGATCCAGCTGCGACAACAATTGCGCATCGCCCACCGCCTTTTGCATGGTCTGATCCAGCGAGTCGCGCATTTGCCATGACAATTGCTGCAATCTCTTTTCAGCTTCCTTTTGCGCATAATTGTCAGCGAAATGGTCAACCAGTAAAAATGCTGACCAGATGGTGCACAAGACTACAGCGCTTACACCAGCAGTCAATAAAGTTGCCAGCTTTGGTAAAGATGTCTGTTTTGATGATGGCATATATTAGCGATCAGCTTGGATGAATATGATGGCGAGATTAAGTTTAAACTATGAAAACCTTGATTCACGCGTCCCGGATTGTCCAGCAGCTGAAACAATGCAGAATGAAGCTGATCCCTATGCCTGAGGCTGGATATTAATTTTGATATTACTGGATTCAGTAAAAAAAGGAAGTATTTAGACGAAGGAACAGGGATTTTTGTTATTAATTCTGTTATTTTTGTTGGAAAAGTTATCGTTTATCGCGTCGAAGTCTTCTGCTTTTTCCTGGCGACAGCGAAGCAGATCGAATATTTCATTCAGTCTGCATGTTCGTCAGGCAAATGGGAATTGTATTTTTCATATTGCTTTCAATATAAAGGCGCTGGTGTCCCGCAATACCGCTTTGGCTTTATTTCCACTGCTCATTGTGCGTGACAGTAATAAGCCACCGATGAGCGCCGCCAAGATGCCGTGGGCTTTGGCATCGACGTCATCAGATCCTTTTCGTGTCAGTTGTTGACGGATTAATGCCAGTAATTCGTCTACCCCCTCAGCCATGGCGACTTTGCCCAGACCGTCATCGCGGATAGCTTCTGCGCCCATTGCCGCGATGGCGCAGCCGTGGCCCGGGTGGTCGCTATGCACTTTGCTCAGATAAGAATGGACCAGTGCTGCCAGTGCATCGGCATCGTTTGCCTGATCCACTTTACGGCGCAGTTCTGCCCGGGTGGCCTGCAGGGCTTCTGTACAGGCTTCGGCAATCAATGCCTCTTTCGATTCAAAATGTTTGTAAAAACCACCATGCGTCAGTCCGGCCTCGCTCATCAGATCGGCCACACCGATGCCATTGATCCCGCGTTCGCGGTAGAGCCGTGCGGCAGTTTCGACGATGCGCTCTCTGGTCTGCGCAGTTTGTTCACGTGAATTTCTCATTTTTATGCTCTTTCAGACAGGGCGGTAGTTCGTGTTAACACAGCATAGACGTATTATCTATGCATTTTCAATCCAGTTCGGCGATGTTGCAAATTATTCAAAGCAGTATTTGACGCCAACCTTTATTTTAGATGATAATCAACATCTATTTGATTATGTTTGTCATCTAAATGAAAGTGCAGTCATGACTGAGATACTAATTGACCCGGTGGAGCAGGCTTTGCGAGCATTCACGACGCCGCGCAGGTTGGGCGCTTCCGGTGAAGATGAGCTGGCGCTGGCTGATGCCAGTCGTCACATTATCCATTTTCAGGGGCAGCAACTGGTTTTATGGAGTTGGGGTAAGCGTGAAGCGGTAACCATTTTGCTATTGCATGGCTGGGAAAGCCGCGCCAGTCACATGACCGCTTTCGTACCTGCCTTGCTGCAAGCCGGTTTTCGCGTGCTGGCACTGGATGCGCCTGCACACGGTGATTCAGACGGACAAAATACGAATGTAGTTGATTACGGCAAGGCGGTGGTCGCCGTTGCCAATGCCGGTGCACGGCATGATATTGGCCAGTTCAGTGCCGTGATTGCCCATTCACTGGGCTCAGCCGCCGCTTTGTACGCATTTGCGCATGGTGTGCAGGTCACAGCCAGTGTACATCTGTGCGGCCCTTCTTCCCTGAGCCGGGTACTCAGGCGGGGAGCCAAACTGGCCGGGATGGACGCGGCGCATATTTCGGCCCTGGAAACACAAATGGCAGAAGAAATACAGGCACCATTGCAAATCATGGATCTGGAACAATTGCAGCCTGGCATGCAGCATCGCTCCCTGATCATGCATGATCCGCTGGACAGGGAAATGCCAGTCGAAGAAAGCCTGGCGCTGGCCGCAGCCTGGCCTGGCAGCCATATCACCTTGCTTGCCGATGTCGGGCACAGGCGAATTTTGCGCGCACCCGCTGTCATCCAGTCCGTCGCTGACTTTGTCGGCCATGCTCTCCCTCATAACCTCACCTCTATTCACCCTTTTGCCGGAGCTGCATGATGAATATGATCAAGCCAATTAATCCCTGGCGCATCTTCGCGCTGGTCAGTATTGCGGTATTTCTGGTATCACTGGATGCGACCATCGGTTTTGCTGTTTTCCCGGCATTGCGCATGGCATTTCCCCTGGATACAGCCAGCGGCTTGTCCTGGGTATTGACGGCCTACACCATCGTCTACGCCGCATTGCTGGTGCCGGCAGGCCGCCTGGCAGATCTTTTGGGGCGCAAGCGCCTGTTCATGGTGGGCGTTGGTGTTTTTACGCTGGCCTCCGGTTTGTGTGGTGTGGCCCCAAATCTGGAAACCTTGATTGCTTTCCGGGTTTTGCAGGCGATAGGTGCTGCATTGCTGACGCCAACTTCCCTGGCATTGATATTGCAAGCTTTCCCCGAAGGCAAGCGGGCGGTTGCCGTCAGCCTGTGGGGAGCAGTGGGTGCGCTGGCCGCGGCGATTGGCCCCAGCGTCGGAGCGCTGATTATCGAGAATACCAGCTGGCATTGGGCTTTTCTGGTCAACGTGCCAGTCGGCATTGTCGCTCTCTTACGTGCCAGAGTCAGCTTGCAGGAATCCAGTAACCCGCATACCGGGCGAAGCTTTGACGCACCCGGCATTTTGCTGTTGATCGCTGGCAGTGCCTTGCTGACACTGGGCATCGTCCAGTCCGACGCATGGGGCTGGGCAGAACCAAAAACAGGCGCCAGTATCATTGCCGGTTTGCTGATTTTGCTGGCATTTATATTCTGGGCAAAAGACCGGCCGCATGCGGCGGTAGATTTAAGCCTGTTTCAAGACAGGAATTACAGCATAGTCAATGTAGCGACCTTGATCTTTGGTGCTGCATTTACCGCCATGTTTCTGTGTTTCTTCCTGTTCACTACGCTGATCTGGGGTTATGGGCTGGCAAAAGCTGGCCTGAGTATCACGCCAGGGCCTTTGCTGGTGATTCCCGTCGCTGTGATTTCAGGTCGTTATGCCGCGCGTCATGGGCACCGCAACTTGTTGATCGCAGGTGGGCTGGTGTATGCACTGAGCGGCTTGTGGTTTTATTTCGCTGCTGCCGCTACCGCAGATTATCTGTCTGCCTGGTTACCAGGCTTGCTGATCAGTGGCGTCGGAGTCGGCATGGTCCTGCCTTCGCTGTCAGGTGCTGCCGTTTCCAATCTGGCAGCCAGCCGTTTTGGCGTGGGCAGTGCCGTCAATGCGGCTGTACGACAGTTTGGTTCCGCCTTGGGTGTCGCCTTCACTGTTGCTATTGTCGGCGGCAATTTGCACGGGATCGCACAGTTCAAATATGTCTTTCTCTTCATTGCGGCGGGCGGTCTATTGACATCGTTACTGGCATTGCCTTTGTCACGCAGGTCAAAGAAAATCGTCCCGGCAGCGCCTGGCGAAGCTGTTGAAAGCACTGCGGTGTAATTGTCTGGTCAAGGTGCATGTTGATACCCGTTGGATGTATTGTAAGTTGGCCACGCTTATGTTCCAATCGGACATTAGGTTCAATGACAAATGGCATGCACCATGAGAATGTCGCTATCACTCGCACAACTGGCGTATCTTGATCAGTTAAAAGGCTTTGTCGCTGTGGGACGGCGCATGAGCATTACGCTGGCAGCCGATGATCTTTGCCTGACGCAGTCAGCGGTAAGCCGGCAGATACTCACGCTGGAAGAACTGCTGGGGGTGAAGTTGCTGGTTCGCGGCTATCGTTCGATTGCCTTTACTGCGGAAGGTGAGCGCCTGTTCCGCAGTGCTGATGGGGCCATCCAGCAGTTGCAGGACATCATGGGTGAAATACGCAACACCAGTGAGGTGAAGCCGGTGACAGTCAGTGCCACTATCGGCGTCACGGGTTTGTGGTTGTTGCCCAGATTGAATGCCTTTCAGAAACTCTACCCCGCTGTCGATGTGCGTCTTTCTGCCAATAACCGCGTGAGTGATTTACGCAATGATGGTATTGACCTGGCGATACGTTATTGCAACGCCAAAATGGCACCGGCTGGATCGATTCGTCTTTTTGACGAATCAGTGGCACCTGTTGCCCATCCTTCACTGGGCATCAAACTGCGGCCAGCTTCAAAACTGCCTGTGAAATGGCCCTTGCTGGAATTTGATGAGGCACAAAAATCCTGGCTGATGTGGTCTGACTGGCTGGGCGCTGAAGAAAGGGCGAAGGCGCACGGCATTCTGCGCTTCAATCAATATGACCAGGTCATACAGGCAGCAGTGGCTGGCCAGGGCATTGCACTGGGACGGCTGGAGCTGATCCAGACGTTAATCGATGAGGGCCGTCTGATGATCGTTGCCCCTGCCAGGAAGCAGGGTGAAGACGGTTATGCGAACTGGCTGGTTCAGGCAGAAGATCAGCCGCGTGCAGAGGTCAGCCATGTCGCCAACTGGATACAGGAGCAGGCACGTCAAACCCAGGAATGGCAACCGGCCTGAGCGATGATGAGAACGCTCAGGCACCCGTCTCAGTTTTTCATGGCAAGCAGCATACCAGCCGTTACGATGAGTACCCCGCCCTGTACAAGCAAGCCAGGTATCTCGGCAAGAAAAAACACCGCAGCCAGCGTCGTAACGCAGGGAACCGCTGCGGTGTACAAAGCAGTCTCAAGTGCACCCAATCTGGCCACGGCTTGAGAATATATATAGATAGACAGCACACCAATCATCACACCCTGAAACAGGGCCTGTACAAGTATCTCCCGCCAGTTGGCCAATAAGAGCGCCTTGCCAGGCAACATCAGATATAACGGCAGGTAGCAAAACATCGAGCATACCGCCACGATGGCCGCGGTATGTGCAGGCCGCAATTCCAGTTTTTGTGCCAGCAAGCCATATGCTGACCAACAGATCGAAGCCGATAACAAGGCTGCGTCTCCCAGCAATTGCCGCATACTTGCATTGATCAGGCTGTCATAAGCCATCGCGGCTATGCCTAGCGCGATAATCAACAAACCCAGCTTGCGCCTCATGCTCAGACTTGCCGGTAACAGGGTATAAGCCAGTAGAGAGCTGAACAGCGGCAAACTGCCATGCAGTAATACTGCAGCATGTGAGGCGGGTGCCAGAGAGAACCCGGTATAAGCCAGCATGGCAAATCCCAGACCACCTGACAGGGCGAGTGCGGCTGCCTCATGCAAGCGTATCCGTCCTCTTGCTTTCCTGACTTTTTCTTGCCCCTCTTGCACAGTCAGACCGTACTTGAGCAATAGCGGCAGCATCACGATACCGGCAGTAACAAAGCGCAGCGCAGCAATATCCATAACCTTCAGTGAAGATGCAAAACCCATTCTGGAAACCAGGGTGAAGCCAGAGAACAGACAAACAATGGCGAAACCGCACAAGATGCCAATACGACGACTGTTGACAAGGGCTTCAGCTGTTGCAATGCTGCTCAGTTTCGTCACATTCTTGCACATCGCTATTCCTGTCTCTGAGCCGGTTTTTAAAATTCAGCGAACTGATTGCTGGCAAAACAGCAGTGCATCATCGAGCCTGTCATTCCCCCAGAACATCTCGTCGCCCACAAAAAAAGTCGGCGCGCCGAAGATGCCTTTGGCAAATGCAGTTTCGGTCTGGGCACGCAATTTCTGTTTGTTATCGTCGGTAACAGCTTGATCCAGCAGGTCAGATGCAGGCAAGCCCAGGTCATCGAGTACCTTGAACAACACGTCCCTGCGGTCAAAATCACGGTCTTCGGCAAAGTTCAACTGCATGACCCGGCGACAATATGCCGCCATCCACGGTACATCGACGCCGAGCAGGGCGACACGCAGGGCGAGTATGCCTGAGCGCGGGAAATTGCTGGGTTTGCGCCATGGGATTTGATATTTCCTGCATTGGCGTTCCATATCTTTCCATGCATATTCGCCTTTTTCTTTTTGCAGGATGAAGGGCGAAGTCTTCCATCCAAAGGACTGGAAGAGCGGTCCCAGCAAAAAGGGTTGCCAGCGTATTCTGACACCAGCCCGTGCTGCATCCTGCTCGATACGCATGACGCTCAGGTAACTGTAATTGCTACCAAACTCAAACCAGAAATCAATCACTGGCAAATCACCGACAGGTTTTGGGGAAATGGATATGTCCATGTTTATTCCTGGTAAATTCAATACGTGACAAGGCAGCGCAGCTCTATACTTTCGCGTGGTGGCGTGCCTGCCGGGGTATCAGGGTGATCAAATGCGGCGTGAGGTGTAAAGCGCGAGACACCACTGATTTGTGTATCGTATTGCTTGAAGATCAGTGCTTCATGCCTGTCCATTCGAGAGAAATACGACCAGCGATGGGCCGCATCATGGCGGGCAAGATAAATTTCACCGGTCCGGTGTGGATATTTGACATCGCATACCACCATATCATCGACAGACAGGCTACGGGCGTCACAAACTGCCAGCGGTGTATCCAGTACCGGCCCGCGAATTGAACGCCAAATATTGATGATGCTATAGCGGCGGACTTCAGACAGTTCAGCCGGGTCGGTAATGACCAGTGACAGCCTTTTTTTGCCTGATTCTTCCGTGTAATCATTGTGTATGCGCCCATTGGCAGCCGCCAGTCCGTTGATGGAGCGCTTGCCGAAAGACAGGGCGATATGATCAGGCTCACGTCGACGCACCAGATGATCAAACACATAGGCCCGCCTGCCACCGGTAGCCGCCAGGGCTAGTTCCCGCGCTTCACGGTAATACGTCGATCGCACTTCATTCTGGTTCATAAAATTGACGACCGCTGTCGGCGCGTCCCACAATTCAAAGCCTTCACGCTCAAGGGCAGGGCGGCTAGCCGCGATGCGCGCATCATGAATCTGGACTTCTCTTAAATCGTATTCACTGTTTTCCCAGGGCTCGCCATTCGGCGGTTCAAAGGTATAACTGCAAGGGCGCTGGTTTGATGGCTTGATATAACTCATGCTGGCCAGCACAGGCCAGTTGCCATCGGGTGAACTATCATGCGTGGGACTGAGACGCAGGCGCTTGTCTAAAAGTGCATTCATAGAGACTCCAGTAGATTGGGCGATTTAAAAAATTCCTGCTGTCTTCAAAAATTTTCTGTGCCGCCTGATGCTATTGAATCCCAGTATGGCTACTGTTTCAAACGAATTTCATGCGTGATTCGCATGCGTTCAAGGAATGCGAATAAAAACCTGGCATAGAGTGAAATTTATATAGGACTACCGAATCTGCTTTCTGCTGGAAGACTTATGTTAGATGGAACGATAAACAGATTCTGCTGGCGTGATCAAGGCCGTATCAGTTTCAAGATAAAGGCGCTGTTCTTTCACAAAGCTGCTGAGATCCATGATTTCGACAATTTCATCATTGCCGAAGCGATGCAACATTTGGCCACGCAATCCTAGTTGGACAGCGCGACGCTGCAAACATTGTCCTGACGGATCATGATCAGGATCCCATTGCAGCCGTACATCAGAATTCGCTACCGCGCCTTGCCAGGCAGCATGTGATGCATATTTCGCCTGATCGTAAGTCGAGCTTACAGCTGCTTCCAATATTTCGTCGAAGAATACGCGCTTAATTCGAATCGCCAGTATGCATTCCTGGCCTGCTTTTTGAGCCCAGCCCGAGCGATACATCATCCATAGGAAATTTGGTTTGATCCAGCTCATGCGTGAGTATTTGAACTCGCCGCCGAAATATTGATTTTTGATTGCAAATTCCGCGATCGCATTGCTATAGGCTTGATACACAATGATCGTATCATCGTCGAACTGCGCCATGACGTGTTTGCCTTCATCAGGCCAAACCTTGAGCTGTTCCTGATATGTCTGGAACTTCATGTTAAGAGTTTTTATATTCACTTCTTTTTTCTTTTATTATCGACCAGCCTCATAGCGACCGGATTGCAGCAACTATAAAACACTTATTTGTAAATATCAACTAAGTTAGTTGTAAATTGCACTAATGCTACTTGCAGCGTACAATGCGCTTGTCCTAATCCAAAGCATACAGAGTACATATTATGAGCGTGACAGCTAAGCGCAAGCCAGGCAAGGAAGAGCAGCAATTTCTCCAGGGCTATAACATTCATGACTATGATTTGCCCTTGACCAGTGTTGATCTGGTGATCTTTACCATACGTGACATGAGCTTGCAGGTCTTGCTGGTGAAGCGTGGTGACCATCCGTTCAAGGGAGAATGGGCGCTGCCTGGTGGTTTTATTGATGTGCGCCATGATGCCAGCCTCGAAGCGACCGCCCTGCGGAAATTAAAGGAAAAAACCGGTGTCAGCGCGCCTTATGTGGAGCAGTTGCAAGGCTTTGGTAGCAAAGACCGCGACCCCAGAGGCTGGTCGAGCACCTTTGTCTATTTTGCGCTGATCTCATCAGATGACGTGATTTTGCAACATGGCGGCGGGGCCGACGATGTGAAATGGTTTCCGTTGATGCACAATAAAAAATTGCCAGCCCTGGCATTTGATCATGCAGACATTCTTGACGTGGCTCTGTTGCGTCTGCGCAGCAAGGTTGAATACACATCCTTGCCGGCGCATTTGCTGTCGAAAGAATTTACGCTGTCAGAATTGCAGCAAGTTTATGAAATCGTACTGGGCAGGCAACTCGACAAAAGCTCGTTCAGGAAGCGTATCAAGGAAGGTGATTTTCTTGCAGAGCTGGCTGGCAGGCAGAGGCTGGGCAGCAATCGTCCGGCGCAATTGTATGCTTTGCGTGATGGCAAATCACCGGCGATATTTAGCCGCCTCATGGGCAATTAGCGCTCCTGTCAATTGGCGGGTTTCTTAAATTTGTTTCAATTTCAAATCCCGTAACTGCATTAACTCAGGCTATACTTCCTGTGCGTTTCCTCGGTGGGAACAATTTGCCTGATTGCAAAGGTTCTGACTCATGAGTTCAGACTGGCACAGCGCATTGTATGCGTTTGTGTACCGCACCAGGCAGATGTTAATAGGTTCGATTCCTATATTACGCATCCAGCTCAAAGATTGAGCCTCAGACTTTTAATCTGATTGTAGTAAAAAGGTGTAGTGCATCAGTAGTAATCCTCAGGGAAACTGCTTTCCTGTCCTTGCGCGTGCTGATTCAGATAATGAGTTGTCATGCACCGGGACAACGCAGCATCGCTTCGCGTGATTGTTACCATGTCTGCGTCCCCTTTCTTAATTCAAGCTATAAACGTCAGGCAAACGGATACAGTGCTTTTGTTGTCGTTTCCCAGGCGGGCGTACCAGAAACAAGATTGCGGCACCTTACATGCATAGTCATCCGCCATGCTGCGGGGATGGTTTTCCTGAGGCTGTTTCCATTTGAGACTGATGTGTGCTGTCTACCCCGTTTTTACTGGCCCCGGCTCGCTGAGTTCATCTGACGAAATATTTATATCGATTGAGAATGTCTATGTTCCTGCGAAAAATAATCCAAGATCACCAGGTTGGTCTTCTATATGGCCGTAGCGGCTTTGAGAAAATTCTTGGCAAAGGCAGCTATTTCCTGTCAGGGTCCAAGAGGGTGGAAATGGCCAATTTAACCGATTTCCCGGCAACGCTGACTGATCTTGAGTGGCTCAGCTCTCATCACAAGGCGGCGCTGGCAGCAGATCTGGAAATTGTCCATACCGCTCATGATGAAGTGGCCCTGGTATGCAGTGGTCAGCAGTTTTTATGCGTCACGCCCAATTCCCTGCGGGCTTTCTGGAAGCAGGGTTTGGGTGTCAAGGTATACAGGGCAAACATCACGCCTGACCTGAAAGTGCCTGAAGAATGGCTAAAACAACTGCCTATCGGCGTCTCTGTGGGATGTGTCAAACAGGTCACGATACCTGCTGGCGCTTATGGCCTCCTGTTTGCAGAAGAAAGTTTCAGCGATTTCCTGTTGCCTGGCAGGCATGCCTATTTTGATGTCTTGCCCAAGACAAAACTGACGATTTGCCGCCAGTCACAAGTGATCGATGCAAAAGATGTCGTGCATGCCATCGTCGCCAGTGCGCATCCGGTTTTGTCTGCGCAATTGAACAAGATAGAAACCAGCGATCAGCAACTGGCTGTCTGGTGGGACAAGAATGAACTGGTGCATGTCACTAGCCAGGCCACACCTGCCCTGGCCAGTAGCGATCTGAAACTGGAGTTGATTTCACTGGCGCGGGCGCCGCGTGCGATTGAAGACCATATCGTTCTGGCGATGCGAAGCAACGCCAACAGCGCCAAGCTGCTGGCCCCGCATGTCTGCAATTATGAAGTACCTTCAGAGCATATCGGCATGTTGTATATCGATGGTGTTTTCCATGCCAGTCTGAAGCCTGGTTTCTATGCTTATTGGCATGGCGGGAACCGCCTGAGCCTGACGATCATTGATACCCGTCTGACGACCCTGGAAATAACCGGACAGGAGATGCTCACGCAAGACAAGGTGCCATTGCGCGTGAATGTCACGGCTGGTTATAAAATCATCGACGCGCCGCTGGTATTGGCCAGTCTCAATGATTACAAGGATTTCATCTATAAGGAAATCCAGTTTGCCCTGCGTGCCGCCATTGGCAGCAAGACCCTTGATGGTCTGCTGGAAAACAAGAATGAAACCGATGAACAGATCTTGCAATATGTCGCCCAGAAAGCACTGGCGCAGGGTATAGAAATCATCAGCCTGGGCATCAAGGACCTGATCTTGCCGGGTGAAATCAAGACCATGCTGGGCAAGGTGGTAGAAGCAGAAAAAGCGGCACAGGCCAACGTCATACGCCGTCGCGAGGAAACAGCAGCGACCAGGTCATTGATGAACACCTCGCGGGTGATGGAAGATAACCCCGTTGCCTTGCGCCTGAAAGAACTGGAAACCCTGGAAAAGATGACCGAAAAGATCGACAAGATCAGTGTCTATGGCGGGCTGGAAAGCTTGCTGAAACAGGTCGCGGCATTCAAGCCAGGTTCAGACAGGTAAGTACTTTAAAACCCGCGTTCCAGCAAACGCAGATGTTGGCGGAATGCGGGTTTTAGCTGGTAAAGCTGCGCCGGTCTGTGCGCACCATGGGCTTCTGGTTTGCCACCTGCTACTTCGAGCATGTCCATTTCTGTCATCTTCCTGCGGAAGCTGACTTTATTGATCGCTTCTCCCATCAATACTTCATAGACGCGCTGGAGTTGCGGCAAGGTAAATGTGTCACCAGCCAGATAGCAGGGCAGGGATGAATACTGGCTTTTGCTGCGCAGGCGTTGTACCGCTGTATTCAATATGTGCTGGTGATCAAAAGGCAGTTGCTGGTAACGGTCTACATCGACCAGATGCACGTCGGGGTGCGCCGCGGCTTCTATCACCTGTGCCGACACCAGCGCATAATAACTGACCGATATCGACCAGCCACGGGGGTCGCGTGCCTGTCCTGTGAAAGTCGCCAATTGTTCCAGATAAGGGGCATGGATATTCGCTTTGTCGCGCAATACCCGCAAGGCGGCATCGCGTGCATCGCTATCTTCACCCTGATGGATATAGCCACCAGGCAAAGCCAGCAAGCCTTGATAAGGGGCATGTGTGCGCTTTAACAAGGCAACTTTCAGACTATCATCTTGCAGTGTCAGTAAGACTACATCGACTGTGCAAATTATTTGTTCCACACCTACCCCAAAGTTTGGTTGCTACCCGTGTAGCGAATGTAACGGAGTTAAAAATTATTTGCAACTAATTGTAATTGCCATGGAAATTCAACAGGGTGGTAGCTCTTTTAAACGAGATGGTCTATATCTTCTTCATAGATAAATATGACAATTTACTCTATTCAACAGCTTATTTCAGGGCGATACTGGTGCATAAAATACTTAGTTGCAATATTAAACTAACTGACCTACAATAAACGCATGATCTGGTTTCACATATAAGGAAACGTACCATGAAACGCAATCTGCAATTGCTGATTATTGATCCACAAAATGATTTTTGTGATTTGCCTTCCGCTTACCTTGCCCGCGATGCGCGCACCGGTGCGCCGATCACGCCAGCCCTGCCTGTGCCAGGCGCGCATGCAGATATGTTGCGCATTGCCAGTCTCATCAATAATGGTGCTGCCGGTCTGTCTGCCATTACCATCACGCTTGATGCCCATCATCGCTACGATATTGCCCACCCGACTTTCTGGATGGATGGCAATGGCGCTGCCGTAGCTGCCTTTACCAGCATATCCGCTGCTGCCGTTCGTGCAGGGCAATTCCAGCCACGCAGCAAGGCCGCGTTGCCGCGGGCGCTAGCCTATCTGGATGCGCTGGAGGCAGAAGGGCGTTATCAGTTAATGATATGGCCTGTGCATTGCGAAATTGGCTCATGGGGGCAAAATGTTCATGCCGATGTGCGTGCTGCCTACAATGCCTGGGAAGAACAAAGCCTGTCGGTAGTCAGTAAAGTCAACAAGGGTTCCAATCCCTGGACCGAGCATTATTCTGCTGTGAGAGCCGAGGTGCCTGATAGCAGCGATGCGGATACGCAATTGAACCAGGACTTGATCACTGCGTTAAGCCTGGCTGACCGTATCTATATCTGCGGCGAAGCAGCCAGCCATTGTGTGAAGGCGACGACTGAGCATATCGTCGAAAATTTTACTCCGGAAATGCGTAGCAAACTCGTCTTGCTGACCGATTGCATGAGCCCCGTTACAGGTTTCGATGCCCAATACGAAAGCTTTGTGGCCGACATGCGTGATAGAGGTGTGCAGATAGCGCAGGCAAATGATGTTTTGGCAGAATTGCTGGCCAATACCTAAGTTGAAGTAATATCTATGATTCTGCAACCCGGATAAATAAAAATGAAGCCCGTCGTGCAAAGCCTGCTGGAAACTGATTTATATAAATTCACCATGTGGCAGGCGCTGCTGCATAGTCATCCAAATACTCAGACGGAATATGCTTTCGTCTGCCGTAATACACCCGCCTACCCCCTGGCAGAATTAAAGGCCGATGTTGAACGTGAACTCGATCATCTGTGTTCATTGAATTTCGCGGAAGATGAACTCGATTATTTACGCTCGCTGCGTTTTATCAAGAGTGATTTCACTGATTTTCTGACAGTCTTTCATTTCCAGCGCAAATTCATCAAGGTCAGCAAGCAGGGCGATACGCTGGAGATTGTTGCCAGTGGCCCGCAAGTGCATGTCATGGGCTTTGAAATTTATGTGCTGCACATCGTTAATGAACTGTATTTCCGCCGTTTGCAGACCGATGACACGCTGGCCGAAGCGCGCCAGCGCCTGCATGGAAAAATAGAGAAACTGCAGGCATTTGCACAAACGCCAGCCAGGGTACATCCGTTTGAGTTTTTTGACTTTGGCCTGCGCCGCCGCTTTTCGGGCGCATGGCATGATGAGGTCGTCGCCACACTGGCGCGCGAAGTGCCGCAGTTTTTCAAGGGCACATCCAACGTCTATCTGGCGAAAAAATACCAGCTCACCCCCATAGGCACGATGGCGCATGAATACCTGCAATCCTATCAATCCTTTGGTGTTCGCCTGCGCGATTTTCAAAAGGCTGCACTGGAAGACTGGGTGCAGGAATACCGTGGCGACCTGGGCACGGCGCTGACTGATGTGGTTGGCATGGATGCCTTCCTGGCTGATTTCGATTTGTATTTTGCCAAGCTGTTCGACGGCTTGCGCCATGATTCTGGCGATCCCGTGATCTGGGGTGAAAAGGCGCTCGCGCATTACACAAAACTGCGCATTGATGCCCATACCAAACGCCTGGTGTTTTCAGACGGGCTGGACCTGCATACGGCATTTACCTTATACCACCACTTTGCTGACCGCTGCATGACGGGTTTTGGCATCGGCACCAATCTCAGTAATGACTGCGGCATCAAGGCTTTGAATATCGTCATGAAATTAAAATCATGCAATGGTCAGCCGGTGGCAAAATTATCTGATTCCGCAGGCAAGACCTTATGTACGGATGAAACCTTCCTCGCATATTTACGCCAGGTCTTTCATCATCCTGTTATCTGAAAAAATAAATTATGCTGAATATCGCTCTAGCGCAATTGAATTACACCGTTGGTGATTTTACAGGCAACGCAGCCGCCATCATTCGCACTATGCAAAATGCGGCTGAAAAAAATGCCGATGTCGCCGTGTTTTCTGAGTTATGTCTATGTGGTTATTATCCTGGTGATCTGCTTGAAGACAGTAGCTTCCTGGATCGTGCCGACGCAGCACTGCAAACGATATTGCAGGCTTCACGTGAATGGCCAGCGCTGGTCACCGTCATTGGGACAGTGCGCAAACATGATTGGCAGGGCAAGCCTCTGCATAATGCCTTGCTGGCAATACGCGACGGTGAAATTGTCGCCGAATATTACAAGCAGTTGCTGCCTACCTATGGCATTTTTGATGAGCGCAGACATTTTGAACCTGGTGCAGAAGTCGCCTGCACGCTGACTGTCAAGGGGTGCAAGCTGGGCTTCATGGTGTGTGAAGACGGATGGAATGATGAAGGGCATGATTACTCGGTCAATCCTTTCAGCGCCTTGTCGGCGGCTTCGCCTGACCTGATCATCAGCATCAATGCCAGCCCTTCAGACATAGGCAAACGCCAGCAGCGCCATGCCATGTTCAGCAAGGCATCCGCACATCATCAATTGCCCTTGCTGTATGTAAACCAGGTGGGCGGGCAAGATCAACTGGTGTTTGATGGCGCCTCATTTGCAGTGTCACCTGCTCAGGGCATAGCCTATGAAGCGGCGCGTTTTACAGAAGATTTTCAAGTGCTGGGTTTTGAAGATGGTCAATTCCTGCAGACCAATGGTGCTGCCTTGCCCGCGCCGGACAGTGCCGGTTTAAGTGTCCCTGAATTTACCCGCAGGCAGATCATTCTCGGCTTGCAAGACTATGCGCGTCGCTGTGGTTTCAGGCAGGTCGTGCTCGGTTCGTCCGGCGGTATCGATTCTGCCTTGACGATTGCCCTGGCCGTCGAAGCACTTGGTGCAGAAAATGTCATCGCCATCACCATGCCATCTGCCTATTCCAGCACAGGTTCCGTGTCTGATTCAGTCAAGTTATGCGATAACCTGCAAGTGAAACTGCTGACGCATCCCATACTGGACTTGGTCAGGCAATATGCGCATGGCTTTGAAGCGGCTTTTTCTGCACCTTTGAAAGGATTGACGCAGGAAAACCTGCAAGCCCGCATCCGTGGCACCATCCTCATGGAATATTCAAACGCCTTTGGCGCGCTGTTGCTGACGACCGGTAACAAGAGTGAAATATCAGTCGGTTACTGTACGCTGTATGGCGATACCAATGGCGGCCTGGGTCTGATTGGCGACCTGTATAAAACCGAGGTATATGCCTTGTCGCAGCATGTGAATCAGCAAGCCGGACGTGAGATCATTCCGCAAGATGTGTTGAGCAAGCCACCATCAGCAGAGCTGGCACCAGATCAGCTTGATACCGACAGCCTGCCACCGTATGATGAGCTTGATGAGATGCTTAAATGGCATATAGAAGGCAAGCGCCTGCCTGCGCAGGAATTTGCCAGGGCATCTGCTTTTGTAGAACAATTGCGTGCCACAGAAGCTGGTACCAAAACCCTGAGCCGTATTTTGGGCATGGTTGCACGTAATGAATACAAGCGCCGTCAGGCGCCACCTATCATCCGTGTGCGTGCCAGGGCATTTGGCAATGGCCGCCAGATGCCGATAGCAGCACATTATTCAAACTAATTTTTATAATTTACTATGCAAATTGATGTTTCGGTATTGATAGGGCGCTTCCAGGCTTTTCATAATGGTCATGCGACCTTGTTGCAGCTTGCGCTGGAAACAGCAGAAAATGTGGTCGTGGTGCTGGGCTCTTCGTTCCATGCGCGCAGTACCAAAAATCCCTTCACCTGGCGTGAACGTGCCGACATGATCAGCGCGACACTGTCTGCGGCTGACCGTGAGCGCGTCAGTTTCGTGGCGGTACGTGATTATTATGATGATGTACGCTGGGCCAGTGCAGTGCGCGGCAAGGTGGAAAAACTGTTTCCACAAGCCCGGCGCGTGGCACTGATCGGCCATTTCAAGGATGCATCCAGTTACTACCTGAACCGTTTTCCGCACTGGCAACTGGTGGCGGCAGAACAAATGCTGGCGATTGACGCTACTGTCATACGCCGCGTGTTGTTCGAGGCAGATGACATGAAAGTCTCGCTTGATGTGATTGCGCATTATCTGCCGCTGACGATACGTCAATACCTGAAGGCATGGAGTATCTTGCCACACTATGCCGCACTGGTAAAAGAGCATGCGCAATTGATCGCTTATCAGGCTGCATGGAAGGCGGCACCTTATCCGCCTGTGTTCACGACGGTCGATGCCGTGGTAAAAACGGCCAGTCATGTCTTGCTGGTACAGCGTGGTGGTTTCCCTGGCAAAGGTTTGTGGGCCATACCCGGCGGTTTTCTGGACCAGAATGAACGCCTGTTTCAGGGCGCAATACGTGAATTGTTTGAAGAAACCAATCTGGCGGTGTTGAGCTCAACGCTGGAAAATACACTCGTTGACGTCAAGGTTTTTGATCACCCCGGCCGCAGCCTGCGTGGCCGCACGATTACCCATGCACATTTCTTTGATCTCAATACCAGCCATTTGCCAGATGTCAGTGCCGCTGACGATGCCGCACAGGCGGCCTGGGTACCGATAGAGAAACTGCGCAAGATGGAAGAGTTATTTTTTGATGACCACTTCCATATTCTCGATCAGTTTCTGATGCTGTCGGTGGACGAAGATTAAACTCAGCTACGCGATAAAAAAGCAAGCCAGATATCTGGCTCGCTTTTTTATTTGTATTGCGGGCCAGTCAGCAAGAAACCGCCACCCTGATAGATCGTCGTGATATCGTCCGCAGGCGGGTAGTCTCCACTGTCGGGGAACAGGTGATTGAATTCTGCCGAACTGTCTTTGGCTTTGTAGCCAAGGTGAGCTGCTTTTTTATTGTCCCACCATTTACCGGGATTATCAGAGACACCAAATGTAATGGTATGGCCGACACGCGGGGCAAAGACAGAGCAACGCAATAATTCAGTCAGGTCATCATAGCTGAGGTAAGTCGTCAGCATGCGCCTGGTCGTCGGTACCGGGAAAGATGAACCTATGCGTATGCATACCGTTTCTATACCGAATCGGTCATAGTAATAACGTGACAGCGATTCACCAAAACATTTGCTGATGCCATACATGCCATCCGGCCGGGTTGGCATGTCAGCATCAATATAGTCGGTAGTTCGGTAATAGCCAACGGCATGATTCGAGCTGGCAAAGATCACGCGCTTCACTTTGCATTGATGCACGGCTTCATAAATATTGTAAGTGCCCTGGATATTCGCATGCATGATGGCTTCGAAATTGGCTTCGGTGGATATGCCGCCGAAATGCAATACCACGTCAACGCCCTGCATCAGCGCCAGTACGGCCTGTTTGTCTGCCAGATCACATTGCACAATTTCTTCACCTTCGCCGGCCTGGCCCATATCACTGATGTCTGTCAGGCGAACGATATTTGCCCAGACTTTGATGCGTTCCCGCAATACCTTGCCCAGGCCGCCGGCAGCGCCGGTCAGCAAGATGCGCTTAAAAGGTTTTTCTGATGAAGTGAGATTCATTTGTCTTCCTTGATTTTTATAGAAATAATGCTTGAGGCTGCATCCGATATGCAGTGCCTTCAGGTTATGGGGGCTGGATTGAACAGGACCAGCGCGTTATGCAGCTTCCAGTGTTCTGCCCAGGTTTTCTTGCCGCTGGCAACATCGAGCATGAGCTGGAATAATTCCCAGCCTATGTCCTCAATGGTCGCTTCGCCATTGGCGATTTTTCCGGCATTGATATCCATGAGATCGTGCCAGCGTTTTGCCAGTTCATCCCTGGTGGCGACTTTGATGACGGGTACTGCGGCCAGCCCATACGGTGTGCCGCGGCCTGTGGTGAACACATGCATATTCATGCCCGCTGCCAGTTGCAGTGTGCCGCAGATGAAATCACTGGCGGGTGTTGCCGCGTAAATCAAGCCTTTTTGTGTAAGCTTTTCACCCGGCGATAGTACGCCTGAAATCGTGCTGGTGCCGGATTTGACGATAGAGCCCATGGCTTTTTCGACGATATTCGACAGCCCGCCCTTTTTATTGCCAGGCGTGGTGTTGGCGCTGCGGTCTACGCCACCGCGTTTCAGGTATTCGTCATACCATTCCATTTCACGTATCATGGCAGCGGCCACTTCGGCGTTGGCAGCACGTGACGTCAACTGGTCTATGCCGTCGCGCACTTCGGTTACTTCTGAAAACATGACGCTTGCACCCGCCCTGACCAGCAAGTCTGTCGCAAAGCCCACTGCGGGGTTGGCCGTCACGCCAGAGAAGGCGTCGCTGCCGCCACATTGCACGCCTACCACGAGATCAGCAGCCGGACAGGGCTCACGCCTGCGCGCATTCAATTCTGCCAGTTGCTTTTCGGCGGTAGCCATGATGGCCGAGATCATCGCCTGAAAGCCCACATAAGCCTGGTCCTGCAAGCAAACCACGGCAGGTTCACCACCATGCTGTATGGGGATAGTCCCTTTCGGGAATAAGCGGGTAGGTTGCAGTTTCTCGCAGCCCAGGCTGACTACCATGGCCTGCCCACCGAAATTCGGATTCAGGCTGATATTACGCACTGTACGGATAGGGATGGCAGCACCCGGTGCATCAATGGCGACGCCGCAGCCATAAGTGTGTTCCAGCCCGACGACATCATCGACATTGGGGTAAGACGGTAACAATTCTTCCTTGATGCGTTTGACCGCGTGTTCAACCACCCCGGCCACACATTGCACGGTGGTGGTAATGGCCAATATGTTGCGTGTGCCCACACTGCCATCTGCGTTTTTATAACCTAGAAAGGTATAGCCCTCCAGCGGTTCGCTTTTTGGCGCCTGTACCGTGGCAATCGGCAAATCAACAAGCTGCCTTGCTGCCGGCATGCGTATCAGTGATTCTTCCACCCAACTACCCTGGGGTATGGTTCTGACGGCGTAGCCTATGGTGACGTTATAGCGGGTAATTGCCTGCCCTTCTTCTATGTCATGCAATGCCAGTTTATGCCCCTGCGGGACGTTTTCCTTTAATTGCAGACCAGAAGGGAAGATCGATCCCGCAGGCAAGCCCCCGTCATTGGCAATAATCGCAACGTTGTCATTGCTATGCATACATATATAAAGCGGCAATTTCGGGTTAGGGGTCGTCATTTTTCTCTTTCCGGCGGGCTTATTGTCTTTTTTATGCAATTTGTTTTGTTTGAAATCCAGCGATTACGATGAATTGGTCATACCAAAATAAAAAATGATCAATTTTCTTTGACTCGCATTTTTGATTATTCCGCGACAAGCTGCTGATTGGAAAATCTGGATATTCATCTATGAAAATGTGATGAATTTGACCTGTTTTTTCTCGGATACGTTATGATCTCGCTGTCATTTTCTTTGCTGCATTTGTGGCGAGTATGCCACCAATAAAAATATTTGGCTAGTCCACATTGCATATTTGGTCTGACCACATTAGAATGGGTCAGACCGAAATGCTTTTTATTAAGCTTTCCTTATTTTCTCAACACCATGATGAAAAAAAATAATTCAAACGAATCCGCGTCTCACGAACCAAGGCTTTACCGTGTGGTTGCCGACCGGATTCAAGCTTTGATTGCCGAAGAAAATATTGCTGCCGGCGAGCGTCTTCCGTCTGAGCGCGATCTGGCAACCAAACTCAGCGTGAGCCGTGCATCCTTGCGTGAGGCCTTGATCGCACTGGAACTGGGCGGGGTGATTGAAGTGCGCGGTGGTTCAGGTGTGTATGTCAGTGAAGCGCCAGAGCAGTTGCCTGATTTGCCCGAAGTGGGGCCGGGGCCATTTGAAGTCTTGTCAGCACGTCGTTTGATTGAATCAGAAGTGGCGGCGATTGCCGCCCGCGTGGCGACGGATTCAGCCATCGATGAAATTTTGAAAGCCGTGCTGGAAATGGAAAAGCATCATGCGAATTATTCCAGCAATGAAAATGCCGACCGCAATTTCCATATGGCGATAGCCAGAGCGACGGGGAACAGCGCCCTGGTCGGCACGATTGAATACCTGTGGAATCAGCGGGGCCGTTTATGGCATAAATTAAAGGAGCATTTTCAGACAGAAGATTTGCGTCAGCAAACACTGACAGATCATAGAAATATTCTGGAGGCGATAGCCTCGCATGACCCGGCCGCCGCCAGAAAGGCCATGCGTGCGCATCTGGAAAGAGTTACAAGGACATTTTCACGAGGATAGAAGTCAAAGCAAAGGCAAACATTTGCGACTATTTTCCAAATAAGTTTTTTTAAATTTGACCGGCTGCAACCTCGGTGGAACTTTGTCGTCCATCCTCGTTGCAGTGGCACAGAGTACGCGAGGTGCTCCGACTAGTGCTCCACGTTTTACGTGGGCGCATGCATTCCATGAAAAAATCAGGAGGAGACCAGACAATGAAATACCATAACAACGATAAAATCGTTAACAGAAATACGCGGCCTGTGTTTGTACTGTCGTCCATTGCCCTGGCAGTGTTGACCGTGGTCAGCCAGGCCAGTGCGCAAGAACTGCAAAGGGTGGAAGTAACGGGTTCTTCCATCAAACGTCTCGCTAGCGAAGCTTCGCTGCCGGTCACCATGGTGACTGGTGAAGAGCTGGAAAAACGCGGCATGACCACATTGGCCGACCTGATGATGTCCTTGCCTGAATCTGCTTCACTGGCACCATCCAATGCGGGGTCCGGTACCAACATCAATCTGCGTGGCCTGGGTGTCAACCGCACCCTGGTGTTGCTGAATGGCCGTCGCCTGGCCAATGAAGCGATTGCCGATGGGTACGCCAATCTCGATGTTATACCTATGAGTGCGATTGCCCGCGTGGAAATCCTGCGCGACGGTGCGTCTTCCATCTACGGCTCTGACGCGATTGGTGGCGTGGTCAACTTCATTACCAAGCGCACTTTTAACGGTACATCCGTTTCTGCACAGGCGGTAAAACCACAACAATCCGGTGGTGGGGACGAGCAACGCTTCAGTGCCACTTTCGGCACCGGCGACCTGAATAAAGATGGCTGGAACCTGTACGGTACGATCGATGCGCACCGTCGCAGCCGTTTGCTGGCATCGGATCGTGCTGATCTCAGTACCCCGGACATATTGACCAGCATAGGCCGTGCGCCAACCCTGGGTAGTGGTGGTTATGCCATGCCCGCCAACTTTACAACAGCCACCAACAAGACGGCTGCCAACCCTTACTATGCCTCAGGCTGCGTCGGGCCGTATTCGATACAGGGTGCTAAAAATACCTGCATACTGAATGCGGCTTATTATGGCACTGCGCTGTATGGTAATGAGCAAGTGACTTTCTATGCAAAAGGCACAAAAAAACTGAGTGAAGATCATGTCATCACGATTGATTACATGCGCGGTCAGGAACAGATTCTGGGTACGAAAAATCCGACGACCAGCCTGGCGGCCAACGGTGTCAACGCCATACTTCCGTCAACGAGCAAATGGTATCCGGGTGGAAGTGGTGGCGTGCCTGCTGTCGCCGGTCTGAAAGGTGAGCCTTTAACCGTTACCTGGAGTGTCGCCGATCTGGCTGAGGCGACCACCAAGGATGTGCAACTCAACCAGCGCGTCACCCTCAATGATGAGGGCCGTTTCGGCAATTGGGACTATAAAGCAGGCTTCGTTTACGGGAACAGCCAGCGTGATAATTATTATGAATCAGGCTACGTGAATGGCCCGGGCTTGCTGACCGGCATCGCCAATGGCTCATTGAATCCATTTGGTTTGCAGGATGCAAACGGCAAAGCCTACCTGAAAAGTATTTCGGTTGATGGTGCACAAAACCGTCATTCCATCAGCACTTACACGGGCGTCGACTTTACTGCTTCAACTGAGCTGATGACGCTTGCCGGCGGGCCGCTGACCCTGGCCCTGGGCACTGATTTCCACAGGGATACGACAGAAGATACCAAGACTGACATCACCTCAGTGGTGACTTATGCTGCCTCCGGGCCAGCGCATGGCCAGGGCGCAAGAAATGTCGCCGCAGCATATGCTGAAATGGAAATCCCGCTGACTAAAGAACTGAACCTGAACGTGGCAGTACGTGACGATCATTTCAGCGATTTCGGCAATACCGTCAACCCCAAGGCCAGTTTCCGTTATCAGCCTATGAAGTCGCTGATGTTCCGTGGTTCTGCCAATACAGGTTTCCGCGCACCCACCTTGTTTGACCGCTATGGTTATCGTGTTGCCGGTGCCAACGCCACCACTGCCGCAAAATGGGATGACCCTGTTCAGTGTCCGGGTGGTACCCCTGGTGTGGCTGGTACTGGCAAGGCTTTGCCAGGCCTGGTGGCTTCGGCAGTGTGTAATGTGGCATTGCCACGCCAGACAGGTAGCAACCCTGACCTGATACCTGAAACTTCACGCGGTGCGACCCTGGGTGTCGTGGTTGAACCGATGAAAGACCTGACCATTTCTGCCGATTACTGGCACATAGAAATGAAAGACATGCTGGCGAACTTGCCAGAGCAAGTGTATTTTCTAAATCCGACCAAATACGCTGATCTGTTCGTACGCAATGCCGATGGTTCTCTGGCATATATCAAGAACATCACCATGAACCTCGGTGGGCAAAAGGCTTCAGGTATAGACGTCAGTCTGGCATATGCTTTGCCAAAAACTTCGGTTGGTGAATTCAGGTTCAGGATAGATGGCACCTATCTGACACAGTTTGACAATCAACTGGAAAAAGACAGCGCGTATATTTCCAACGTCGGGCGTTTTGGTGTCGCCAGCAACGGCACGACCAGCAGTTTCCCTATCATCACTTTCCGCTGGAAACACACCATGACGCTGTCATGGGCGCAAGGTAACTGGAATTCGCAACTGACGCAAAACTACAATACGGGCTATCACGATCAGAACCTGGTTGCCGCAGATTATTTCCGCGACATTGAACCGTATTCGGTCTGGAACTGGACGGCAAGCTATCGTGGTTTCAAAAACCTGACGATCGCTGCGGGCATCACCAATCTGCTCAATGCCAAACCACCGATAACGAATCACAGTGCTTATACCTACGGCTATCTGAGTAGTGCCGCCAGCCCGATTGGCCGCGCCTTCAATGCACGTCTGACTTACACCTTCTAAGAAAGCGATATTCCCTCCTGCTCGCATGTTTGCTTGCAGGGGGAGTGCGGAGCCATGATGCAAAACAGTAATCTGAAAAATATTCTGGACACCCGACGCAGAACTTTTCTGCAAGCCGCATCAGCGGGTGGGTTTTTAATGGGCAGCGGCCTGACGGCAAGCGCGTTCGCCGCGGCAAACAAGAGCGACCCCTGGAAGCAGGCGCAAGACATTATCAATCGCTTTGCCAAACCCTTGCGGTTTCGCAAAGAAGATTTTGTGATCACGGCATTTGGCGCAGAAACCTGTCAGGTGGCTAGCACAGTTGCCTGGGTATCCTTTGTCGATAAGGCGACGTTGAATACCCCCGTCAAGGCTTCCAAAGATTGTTACCCGGCGATAGCTGAGGCGATCGCTGCCTGTCATAAAGCAGGCGGTGGCCGTGTCGTGATACCGGCTGGTAACTGGTATTGTGCAGGCCCCATCGTTCTTCTGTCGAATGTGAATGTGCACCTGAACGCAGGCGCGCATGTCTTCTTCAGCAATGATCCGGCTGATTATGCCAAGTATGGCAAGTTCAATTGCGGCCAGAACGGCAATTTGTCCATGACCCGCTGGGAAGGCAATGATTGCCTGAATTTTTCTTCCATGGTGTACGCCTATGGGCAAGACAATATCGCGCTTACCGGCGATGACTGGACTGCCATACTGGATGGTCAGGCTGGCGTTGCCTTTCCTGACAGCCCGTATTGCTGGTGGTCGTGGAAGGGGCGAGAAAAACCGAATACCGCTGGCGATATCGCCGCCGGTGCCAGTGGCGACTATGTCAAAAACCTGCCGGGCCAGACTGAGGTTGCGCTGAATCCCTTAAACCCGGCTTCGCTGACAGAAGTTGCCCCTCATTTGAGCGCAGAAGAAGCCCGCTTCATACAGGGCGAGGGGGATAAATGGCGTCGTGATTCGAATTACCTGCGCACGCTGGCAGAAGCACGTGTACCTGCCGAGAAGCGCGTCTTTGGCATGGGACATTTTCTGCGGCCACATATGGTGCAATTCATCAGTTGCAGCAATGTCCTGTTCCAGGGGTACCAGGTTACCAACACGCCCTTCTGGCAGCACAATCCGGTCAATTGCCGTAACGTGCATGTCAAGAATATCTATGCCAACAGCATAGGGCCGAACAGTGACGGTTTTGACCCCGAATCCTGTAACTATGTGCTGATAGAAGATTCAAGCTTTGATACCGGTGATGACTGCATCGCAGTAGATTCTGGCAAGGGGCCGGATATTCAATATGGCCCTTCGCAAAATATCGTGATACAGAACTGCAAGATGCATAGTGGCCACGGCGCAATGACTTTCGGCAGCATCATGTCGGGTGGCATACAAAACGTATTTGCGCAAAACCTGGTATTTGAAAATAGCCACTGGAAAACGGACCCCCTCAATATCGCGATACGCCTGAAATCGAATATGAGCCGTGGTGGTTTTTTACGTAATCTGCATGTGCGCAATATCACCATACCGAATGGCATACGAACGACACCGGCATTTTATTCAACCTTGCCAGGGTCTGCGATACCCAGCAAATCAGTGGCAACATCTGCCGGTGGCATCATCACCATTGATTGCGGCTATGATCCCATCAATGACAATGTCAGGACGCGGCCACCAGTGGTTTCCGACATTCATATCTCCAATATCAAGGTGGGTAATGTGGCAACCAGGGACGGCAGTTTTTCCTGTTACCAGGCGATAGTCATACTTGGGCCGGTGGCAACGGACTATAATGGGCCAGGCAATCCGGCGTCACTGATCGTCCCGGTCAGCAATGTGACGATCAGCGATTGCGATCTTGGTACGCCTGCCAATGCAGACCACCCCCTATATCTGTATAACGTCAAGGGACTGACGCTGAAGAATGTCAAGATAGGTAATACGATACACAACAAAACACTGTCGACTTAGTGTGCCTGGGGGCGTCTTTCTGAAGGACGCTCCCTTTTTTCTACCAGACATAGAGAATTTCATGAGACTGCTTACCCGTTCTGTCGCAATGACTGCGATCAGCGCTGTGCTGCTGTGTGCCTGCGCCACCGATGCAAATAAGGGGCAACCAGTGTCCACTGGCAAACCCTTGCGGCTTATCCTGGTTGGTGATTCGACGATGGCAACAAAAAGTGGTTATGGCGATGCATTGTGCCAACGCTTCAAACCAGACGTGACCTGCCTGAACCTGGCCAAGGGTGGGCGCAGTTCTGGCAGTTATCGTGCAGAAGGTTCGTGGGAAGTTATACAGACACTGTTGAAAGCCAATGCACAATATAGCCAGACCGTGGTACTGATACAGTTTGGTCATAATGACCAGCCAGGCAAGCCTGGCCGCTCGACCGATCTGGCAACGGAATTCCCGGTCAACATGACGCGCTATGTGGAAGAGTTGAAAGCAGCAGGTGCGCAGGCGGTATTGATCACGCCGCTGACACGCCGCAGCTTCAAGGGCGCGCAGTTGCAAAATGATCTCAGGCCCTGGGCTGACGCCAGCATGGCCGTTGCCACTGCGCAGCATGTGCCTTTGATTGACTTGAATGCCATCAGCTATCGTGCGGTACAGACCATGGGTGAGGCCGAAGCAGATACGCTGGCGATGGCACCACCGCCCTCATCAGCCATGTCAGTAACTCCTGCTACCACTACGACCACTGCTACCGCTGCTACTATTGCTACAGCTGCAACGAATAACGACACAGCGAAGACAGAACGTGCCGGTGCTGCACGCCCTCTCTTTGACCGTACCCATCTGGGCAGCAAGTGCGCAGATTTTTTTTCCAAAATGGTTCTTGCTGAATTGCGTGTCGCCATTCCATCCCTAGACAGCAGCGTCCGGAAAGAGGACAAGTAATGTCTGACCTGACTAACATCAAACAAATGGCCCGTTCCGTGAAAACATGGTCTGCGGGCATGACAAGCGCATTGCTTATGTCTTGTGCATTCGCGAGTATTGACGCCTGCGCGCAAGACAGCCGCCAGGTGAAAGAACCCCAGTCACCGCAAGTATGTATTGCCCTGGCAGCGCAATCAGCACAAGCGGATGTCATCAAGCCCGGAACACCGCTTGCGCTGGCGGCTGATACGTCGAGATTGCAGGCAGCGATTGATCAATGTCGCCCGGGTCAGGCAGTCAGGCTGAGCACAAAAAATGCGAAAACTGCCTTTGTATCGGGAGCCTTGCAATTGCGTACCGGCGTATCGCTGCTGATCGACGCCGGCGTGACCCTGTTTGCATCAAGCAATCCACAGGATTTTGATCGTGGTCAAAAAACTTGTGGCAGCAATGATGATAGCGGTAAAGGCTGCAAGCCATTCATCACCGCCGATCATACGCAAGGCAGCGGCATTTATGGCGATGGCATCATCGATGGTCAGGGTGGTGAATTGATACAGGGGAAGACTGAATCCTGGTGGCAAATTGCCCGCCGTGCGCAGAAGGAAAACAATCGGCAGAATGTACCAAGGCTGATAGAGGTAACGCAATCCGGCAATTTTACCTTGCATCGTGTCACCCTCAGAAACTCGCCCAACTTCCACGTAACCCTGAACCAGGTCGATGGGTTCACTGCATGGGGCGTGCGTATAGATACGCCTGCCAATGCGCGTAATACCGATGGCATAGACCCCATCTCTTCACGCAATATCACGATTGCCCATAGCTATATCCGTACCGGTGACGACAATGTCGCCATCAAGGCCGGTAATAATGGGCTAACTGAAAATATCACGATACGGAATAATCATTTTTATTCCGGCCATGGCATGTCCATAGGCAGTGAAACCAATGGTGGTGTAAAAAATATCCTGGTTGAAAACCTCAGCATGGATGGCACGACCTCAGGCCTGCGTATCAAGAGCGATGTTTCACGCGGCGGCGTTGTACAGAATGTGACTTACCGTGATGTTTGCCTGCGTAATGTGCGTGCGCCTATCGATATGGATACCCATTACAATAAAACTGCCAATGGCAGTGCGATACCGGATTACCGTGATGTCAGCCTTGAGCATGTACGTTCACTGACGCCAGGCCGCATCATCCTGCAAGGCTATGATGCAGCCCACCCTTTACACTTGCGCATGCAGGATGTGGTGCTGGACACCAGGAGCACGATACAGCGTGAGCATGTGGCGATGCAGAACGATTTCAGCACAGAGGCAGTCAATCCAAAGCAATGTGATCAGGCGTTTGCAGATTTTCCGGAAATGAGCTTTGTCGCAAAGCGCCCGCAACTTGATGCGGCGACTGCAAAGCTGTTTGCTTACACTGAAGTGCTTAACTATGCAGGCATGCCCGGTGAAGAAAAAATCTCTCCCTGGGACCCGCTAAACGAGCCCATTGCCGCCATGCCAGGCTTGCAGCCAGACTATATCGTTGACGCCAGCTCCAGTGCAGACGGTGTGCATACCTTTAACCAGGTGCAGGCCGCAGTCAGCAGGGCAGTTATCGATTCTGAAAAAGCGACGACGAAAAAACGGCGCATTCATATCTTTGTCAAACCGGGCATTTACCGCGAACTTGTCTATGTACCTGCCCTGGATACACCAATTACCATCTACGGGACCGATGCTACCACCACCCGTATCAGTGCCAATCTTGATGCGGCATTGCCGGGCAGCAGTTACGTCACGCAATTTGGTGCACAATTTACCCATACCCATGCGGCCATTACGGCCATGTATGACAGTATCAGGGACAGGTCCACACTGGGTACTTTTGGCACAGCTGTTTTATGGGTTAAAAACCCAGGCTTTCAGGCGAAAAATATCACCATAGAAAACGCCTACAACAAGGACAAGGGCAATGCCCGTGCTGAATGCCAGCCTGGCAATTGCCCCGATACCGGTGTCTATGCGCAAATGCTGCTGGTTCACCACCAAGCGCTGGCTGTGATGCTTGATGGGGCAGACAAAGTACATTTCGACAGTGTGCGCCTGCTGGGGTTTCAGGATACGCTGTATATGAAGGCAGGCAAGGGTGGTGAAACAGCACGCCAGTTCTTTAACCATTCTTATATTGAAGGTGATGTCGATTTCATTTTTGGTGATGCTACCGCTTACTTTTATCAGTCAGAAATAAAATCCCTGGGCGACCGTTCGTCATCTTATGTGGGCGCGCCGAGCACGAATGTTAAAGCCCGCTATGGTCTGGTCTTTGATCACGTACGCTTTACCCATGATGGCAGCCCCTATGCACTGGCAGGCAAGTTTTATTTCTCCCGGCAATGGTTCCATAACCAGCGCTGTACACCTTACGGCACGGTGCCAGTCCCTGCTTATCGTTGTGAGATTGGTGATGTCGATCAATATACGCCACCCACCGGTACCATCACCAAAAGTACCTTGGAATCTGTCGGCAAGATGGTCGTGATGAATTCAGTCATTGGCGCGCACATCAATAAACAGCAGCCCTGGTCAAACTGGAACAAGAACGGCACGCTGCCTTACCGCCCAGCACAATACTCGGCGGCCGATTACTGGGCCAATTTGCTGGAAGCGAAGATAGATCCCGTGGCCAGGCTAGGCTATTCAATACCGTTCTTGCCTGATAGCCCGAATAATATCTTTCTGGCCGAATTCAATAATACGGAAGAATGATACGTAAAAATAACAGGCAGAGACTCTATAATGAAAACACAGCAGACCAGCAATTTCAAAAAACAAGCGCCGCGCAGAGACTTTCTGAAAAAAATGTCGATTACAGGTTTATCCATCGCAGGTAGTGGTTCTGCTCTAAGCGGGCAGGCCCTGGCTTCAGCGCAGATAGAAGACCCCTGGCAGAGAGCGCAAGCCATCGTCGACAGAGTGTCCATGCCCTTGAAGTTTCGCGAGGTTGATTATTTGATCACTGAGTTCGGTGCAGCAAGGTGCGAACTGAACACTGTGAAGGCCTGGATTTCTTTTGAAGAGCAAGACAGCTTGCGTACACCTGTCGCTGGTTCCAAAGACTGTTATCTGGCGATAGCCAATGCCATTACGGCCTGTCACCAGGCAGGTGGTGGCCGTGTGATTATCCCGGCAGGTAACTGGTATTGCGCAGGCCCCATCGTATTGCTGTCAAACGTCAACCTGCACCTGAAGGCTGGTGCGCACCTCTATTTCAGTAACAAGCCGGAAGACTATGCCAGATATGGTAACTTCAATTGCGGTGAAAACGGGCATCTCGTCATTTCACGCTGGCAGAGTAATGACTGCCTGAATTTTTCACCTATGGTGTATGCGTATGGCCAAGACCATATCGCCCTGACCGGCGACGACTGGACCAGCATACTTGATGGTCAAGGCGGTGTTCCCTTTGATGACAGTGGCGATTGCTGGTGGACTTGGAAGGGCAAGCTCAAAACCATCAATGCCGTGGCACAGGGTTCTACGCCCAATTACAAAACGGGCAAACGGTCAGAAAATACGGCCAATGAATTAAATGCCGTTTCGCTGGAAAAACTGGCACCGCACCTGGATGAAAAACAGCGCCTGCATATCCAGGGCGAGGGTGACAGATGGCGTGCTGACGCAAATTACCTGCCTGCCTTGTCTGAAGCGGGCGTGGTTACTGGCAAGCGCATCTTTGGCATGGGCCATTTTTTGCGCCCGCCCATGATACAGTTCATAGGATGTACGAATGTGCTGATGCAGGGCTATCAGGTCAATAACACGCCGTTCTGGCAACATCATCCCGTGCATTGCCGCAATGTGGTGATACGCAATGTCTATGCGAAAAGCCATGGCCCGAACAGCGATGGTTTTGACCCGGAAGCCTGTGACCACGTGTTGATAGAATCCTGCACCTTTGATTCTGGCGATGACTGCATCGCCATCAAGGCGGGTAAAAACCTCGATACCCAATATGGCCCGTCGCAAAATATCGTGATCCAGAATTGCACCATGCAAAGCGGCCATGGCGCTGTCACGTTGGGTAGTGAAATGGCTGGTGGCATACAAAATGTGTATGCGCAAAATCTCCTTTTTGAGAATATACACTGGGCCAGCAATCCGCTGAATACGGCAATACGCCTGAAGACCAATATGAACCGCGGTGGTTATCTGAAGAATTTCTTCGTGCGTAACATCACCATTCCCAATGGTGTGCAGACCAGTCCATCGTTTTACACGTCCTTGCCCAATTCGCCTGTTCATTCGAAAACTGTTGCCACTGCTGCCGGTGCAGTGATTACTTTTGATTGTGATTATGCGCCAGTCAATGACAATGTCAGGACCCGCCCGCCAGTGGTGACGAATGTCCATATCTCGAATGTGAAAGTGGGCAATGTGCAAACCAGTGCTGGGCAATTTTCCTGTTACCAGGCGGTGGTGATACTGGGCCCGGTGGCTTCTGATTACAATGGCGAAGAAAAATCACCTATGGTATTTCCGGTGACCGATGTCACCATCAGCGATTGCCAGTTTGGCACACCCGTGAATGCAGCGAACCCTTTATACCTGTACAACGTCAGGGGCTTGACACTGAAGAATGTGCAGATAGGCGACAAGTTGCATAACAGTATATTGTCCACCTGAAGCAAAAAAATGCGCATAAGGATATCTATCCTTATGCGCATTGCAAAATGCCAGCGCCAGGGATGGGCTGCTGGCGCGCTTACATCGAAAACCTGGTTTCCGGCATGCCGCTGACGCCCGGGCGCAACAGCACCAGTGTTCCTGCCCATTGGTCATCACTTGCCTTGCCAGCACCGATAGAAGTGACCAGCAAGCTGTCCATATTGGCACCGCCAAAGCTGCACATGGCTGGTTTGATCATCGGCAGGTCTATCTTTCTGTCGAGCTTGCCTTCTGGTGTAAAACGCAAGACACAACTGCCGTCATTGCCACATATCCAGTAACAGCCATCGATATCGATAGCCGCGCCGTCCGGGCGTCCCGGCATGGTCTTCATATCGACAAACACACGTTGCTTGCCCGGCACGCCATCATTACCATCATAGTCAAATGCCCAGATCATCTGGCTGGCCGGATGAGAATCAGACAGATACATGGTCTTGCCATCTGGCGACCAGGCCAGGCCGTTTTGCGTCAGCAAGTTGCTGACGATGGGGGCTGACAGGCCTTGCTGCTGACTGTAGCGATACAGCTGCCCGATCGCTTTGGCAGCAGCCATGTCCATGAACATGGTACCGCTCCAGAAACGACCCTGCCGGTCGCAACGGCCATCATTGAAACGCATGCCGGTTTTCAGTTCTGGTGGCGTCGCCAGCCTGGTTTCTACGGCACGCTGGTCAGCATCCAGATGCAGCTTGAAGATGCTGCTTTCCATGCCGGCGATAAAATCGCCATCGTCCTTGATGGCAATGCAGGCCACCATTTCTGATGTCTGCCAGGATGACAGATTACCTGTAGCGACATCCAGTTTCCAGATGGTTTTTGCAGGTATGTCCACCCAGTACCATGCTGCTTGTTGTGCATGCCACACCGGGCTCTCACCTACGGTGCAACTGACACCAGGTATGACTTCCATGTCTGAAAATTGACTCATATTGCGATGTCCGGTGTTTATAAATCGGTGATTTCTTTATGGGTAGGCACCAGGGTCTTCATCAGGCTCCAGGCGATCAGGTAAGCCAGGGCGCAGAAAGAAAACATGATGGTATAACCCGTTTGTATTTGTCCCAGGCCACCGTAGTAATCGAATAACCAGCCGCCTGCTTTCGATACCAGCACGCCACCCAGCCCACCGGCCATGCCACCAATACCAACGATGGAAGCCACCGATTTCTTGGGGAACATATCTGACACAGTCGTAAACAAATTGGCAGACCAGGCCTGATGCGCTGATGTGCCTATGCCAATCAGTAATACTGGTATCCAGGGGCCCAGATAACCCAGGGGCTGGGCCAGTAAGACGACCAGCGGGAACAGGGCAATCACCAGCATGGCCTTCATGCGGCCATTGTACGGGCTGTCACCACGCTTCATGAAATAACTGGGGAACCAGCCGCCACCTATGCTGCCGACCATGGTCATGCTGTACAAGACCGCCAGCGGGATGACGATGTCGGTCTTTTGCATCTGGTATTGTGCCTGCAAATATTTGGGCAGCCAGAATAGGAAGAACCACCAGACACCATCAGTCATGAATTTGCCGATGATAAATGCCCAGGTTTGCCGGTAAGACAGCAGTGTTATCCAGGAGATCTTTTTCTCCGGTGTGCCGGGAGCCGTATTGTCAGCGGCAGGCACTTCACCACTATTGATGTAGGCCAGTTCACTGGCAGAAAGGCGCTTTTGCTGTTCTGGTTTTTCGTAAAAAATACTCCAGAAAATCATCCAGATAAAGCCTACCGCACCGATAGCAACAAAGGCGGTTTGCCAGCCCCAGGTTTCCGCTATCCAGGGTACGGTCAGTGGAGCCAGTATCGCCCCGATATTCGCACCGGAATTAAAGATGCCGGTCGCCAGTGAGCGTTCATTCTTGGGGAAATATTCTGCTGTTGCCTTGATGGCCGCAGGGAAATTGCCTGCTTCGCCAAATGCCAGCACCGCACGTGAAATCATGAAGCCAGCTATCGACACCGGTATGGCGGCAATGCCCAGGCTGGAAAAAATACCAGCCAGACCCGTGCCCATGGGGACGGCAAAGGCGTGCATGATCGCGCCCACAGACCAGATCGATATGGCCCAGAGAAACGCTTTTTTAGTCCCTATCTTGTCGACGATGCGGCCTGCAAACAACATCGCTATCGCATATACGAACTGAAATACGGCGGTGATATTGGCGTAGTCTGAATTGGTCCAGCCAAATTCCTTTGATAAATCTGGTGCCAGCAGGCTCAGCACTTGCCGGTCGAGGTAATTGACAGTGGTCGCAAAAAACAGCAGGCCGCATATCGTCCAGCGATATTTTCCCAGGCTTTGTTGGCTCATCAGAGCGTCTCCTTGATATGTATTTGAAAAGTGACACATCTTTGTGTGTTTCACTTTTGTGTTTCCTGCATTGGTGCAGCCTGAATCAAAAAACAAACAGCAAACAGACCCGGTATGTTCAGGTCCGTTTGTTGTTTTGCCCTATTTCAGGCGGTCATCATTTTCCCATCCATGATACGGGTCAACTGCAAGGGATTGTCATCACGCAGGGCGTCCGGCAATAAATCAGCCGGTATACCCTGATAGCAAACCGGGCGCAGGAAGCGGTCTATCGCTGTCGCACCGACTGAGGTAGAGCGGCTGTCTGATGTCGCCGGATAAGGGCCGCCATGTACCATGGCATGCGCCACTTCGACACCGGTCGGGAAAGCGTTGAACAATATCCGTCCGGCTTTTCTTTCCAGCACAGGCAGCAGTTTTTTTGCCAGTGCATGATCCGCAGTTGTGGCATGAACCGTGGCTGTCAACTGGCCTTCGAGTGCTTCTGCGACCTGCACGACTTCAGCAAAATCCTTGCACAGTATGGCGATGGAGGAAGGGCCAAAAATTTCTTCCTGCAAGGCTGGCGTATTGAGAAAAGCCGCACCGTCACACACTGACAATACCGCTTGCGCCGCGCAGGATGATTGCGCTGCCTGCCCTTTGGCAACCAGATTCAACTGAGCGATATCGCTCAGTTTGTCACTCGCCTTGACGTAAGCCTGATAGATGCCTGGCGTCAGCATGGTCGCTGCCGCTTTCTTTTGCAAGGCCGCACCGGCCTGGTCGAGAAATGCACGCGCAGCGTCGCTGTCGATGGCGATGAGCAGGCCTGGATTGGTACAGAATTGTCCTGCACCCAGGGTCAGTGAATCGACAAAATTTTGCGCCAGCTGTGTTTGTGCATGTAATGCATCCGGCAGCAGGAACACCGGGTTGATGCTGCTCATTTCTGCATACACGGGAATGGGTTCTTTTCTTTGCTGTGCCGTGTGCACCAGTGCCAGCCCGCCAGAACGTGAGCCGGTAAAGCCGACCGCCTTGATGGCAGGGTGACTGACCAGTTGTTGCCCGACCTTGCTGCCCGCCCCGATGAGCATGGAGAATACACCTTCTGGCAAACCACAGTCAGCTACAGCCTGCTGTATGACGCCAGCCACCAGTTCAGACGTGCCCAGATGGGCATTATGTGCCTTGACGACTACCGGACAACCGGCAGCCAGGGCAGAGGCAGTATCGCCACCGGCGACAGAAAACGCCAGAGGGAAATTGCTGGCACCAAACACCGCAACCGGCCCCAGGGCAATTTTTTGCAGACGCAGGTCTGGCCTGGCTGGTATGCGTTCTGGCAAGGCCGTATCGATGGTGGCATCAAGCCAGTTACCATCACGCACGACTTTGGCAAACAGGCGCAATTGCGTCACTGTACGGCCGCGTTCCCCTTCCAGCCTGGCGACCGGCAAACCGGTTTCCTGGGCGGCGCGTTCTATCAGTGCAGGGCCCAGATCAAGTATGCCGGAGGCGATGCTTTCCAGAAAACGGGCACGCTGTTCCAGTGAGGTCGCACGATAGGTATCAAAAGCCTGGCCAGCCAATTGGCATGCCTGTTCAACCTCATGTTCTGTGGCGAAACCGAATACCGGTTCCAGTTCCTGGTTTATGGAAGGGTCTATGGCTCTGATCGTGCCGGCCAGACCAAATACCGTGTTTTTACCGATAAACATTTTTCCGGTAAGTTGCATTACTCTCTCCTTTTGTGCTGCGCGCCGGGCGCAGGCAAATACAGTATTGATATGATGAGGCGCACCTGCTGCACCAGTGAGTACCAGTACGCACCAGTCGCACGAGCACGCTTATTGCGGGCCCTGTGCCAGTATCAATTGATGCAGCATGGCATCTTCTTCTGCCGTCAAATCGGTCAATGGTGAACGAACCGGGCCGGCACTGTGACCCACCAGGCGCGCACCCGCTTTGACGATACTGACTGCATAACCTGATTTGCGGTTGCGAATTTCCAGATATGGCAGGAAGAACTGATCAAGCAATCTGTTCGTGGTCGCATGATCATCTGCCGCAATCGCATGATAGAAATCCATGGCCAGTTTGGGCATGAAATTAAATACCGCAGATGAATAGACCGGCACACCCAGCGCCTTATAGGCGGCTGCATACACCTCGGCCGTTGGCAAGCCACCCAAGTAGCTGAAGCGGTCGCCCATGCGGCGCCAGATCGATACCATCAATTCAATATCGCCTATGCCATCTTTAAAACCGATCAGGTTAGGGCAGCTTGCTGCCAGTTTTTCGAGGGAATCGGCGGTCAGGCGGCAAATGCCACGGTTGTAAATCACCACGCCGAAATCCACCGAGCGGCACACTTCCTGCACATGCGCGATGAGGCCATCCTGGCTGGCTTCGGTCAGGTAGTGGGGCAGCAGCAAAATGCCATGCGCACCCAGTCTTTGCGCTTCCTGGGCATGGGCAATGGCAGTACGGGTAGGGCCACCGGCACCGGCCAGTATGGGTACTTTGCCACGGCAGGTATCTACCGCGACTTTGATGACGCTTGAATATTCATTGCCTGTCAGGGAGAAAAATTCACCGGTACCGCCCGCCGCAAACAACGCACTGGCGCCGTACGGGGCCAGCCATTCAAGACGTTCAGCATAGGTTTTGGCATTGAAATCACCCGCTGCGTCAAAGTCAGTCAAAGGGAAAGAAAGCAGGCCGGCGGAAAGTATCTGTTTCAGTTCTTGTGGATGCATGATGTCTCCAGAAAGGATGGTTGGAATAGCGTGTGCGTTGATGCAGAAAACGGTATGGCGACATGCAGTCAAGTCAGTCGTCAGATATTTAATCATTTAAGTCATACGTCATCGTACAACTTAAAATCATCAACTGCAAGCTTACTTTTTCATCAGATACAAAAATTGGGAGAAAATTGCCGCTGGGCAGTGCGTTGATGGCAACGACGAGGCCAAACGCATGGGGACAGCCAGAAAAATAGCGTGGCGCTTGTCAGTGCGAGTCACTGCTCAAGTTATCAGAATGGCAAAGCAACAAAGCAACAAAGCAACAAAGCAACAAAGCAACAAAGCAACAAAGCAACAAAGCAACAAAGCAACAAAGCAACAAAGCAACAGAATAGCTGAGTAGCAAGGTGTCTGAGTGTTTACATCAGCCGGGAGAAGCCTCTATGCGTTGTTGCGCCAAACGCAATCTTTCTCTGCTATTGCTCAAATGGGTGCGCATGGCCGCTCTTGCTGCCTCCGGGTCTTTGCGCAAAATGGCATTGAAAATATCTTCATGCTCATGATTGACCCGGGCCAGATAGTTAGCGCCCGCTTCCATGCTGAGTGTTGCAGAATTTAGTCTGGCGCGTGGGATGATGGCGGTGCCGAGGTTGCTGAGGATGTCAACAAAGTAGCGGTTGCCAGTCGCCTGCGCAATCAACTGGTGAAAGCGCACATCGGCATTAACTGACTCGTTTTCCCTGGTTTTCTTGCTGAGGATGTCGTCCAGCGCAGCTGCGAGTTCAACCACCTGCTGCTCTGTGCGGCGAGAAGCCGCCAGCCACGCAGCTTCTGTTTCCAGGCTGATACGCAATTCCAGAATGTCGAGCACATCCCTGACGGTGACAATTGCCTCTTTCAGCAAACCCAGGGTGCTGGGCGCAGGCTCCAGAATAAAAGTGCCTATGCCGTGCCGTGTTTGTACCAGTCCAGCCGCCTGCAGATGTGAAATTGCTTCCCTGACGACAGTACGGCTGACGCCATACAGGTCCATGATGGCGGATTCTGTCGGTAATTTTTCGCCAGGTTTCAAGACCGCATTTTTTATATTGTTGGTAATACTTTCAACCAGGCCTTGAGAAAGGCTTTTATGCCGCCTTTTTGCAGGCGCTGAATGAATAAGGTCTTGGGTTTCCATAATGGCGTCGTCTTCATACTAAACAGGCAAGAATGGACAGATTCTACCTGAAGTTACCATGCGTAAGTTGTGTGATGACTTACAAGGTGCTGGTGTTTGGCGACAAACCCTGTCCACCAGGGCCGCCTTATTGAGCAATCACGTCCGCCACCAGATCACCTTTCAATATCAGGCCAGATTGATGCGCGCCACCAAGCAGGAATACGCCGCGTCCGTTCGAGTAGACAATGCTGCCATCGGCGCGCATATCATAAGACACGACATTTGTGGCCAGCACGGTTTCATAGCCCTGGCGGTTACGGCTGATTAACTGCCATGAAGCGGGTACCAGCGACGGTATGCCATTGATCATGTTTTCCCGGCGCAAAGCTTTTTCAGCATCAATACGCTTGCCTTTGAGGATGATGTCTTTCAGGTCAGCCTGCATGGCAGGACCAGAAGCGCTGGTCAGGGGTTTGCGGCTATACATCAATGAAAAGAAATTCAGGTAGTGAAATACTGCGCGCAGTAGCCGGAAAGGAAAGAACAGCAAGTCCTGCAACATGCTCCTCGTTTCATATTGGGGCGCATCATAAGGGCGGCGTATGAAATGCAGATTGCCTTGCGGGCACACACGTGGGTGCAGGTAATCAAATTGCGCATCATCGAGCACAGGGGTGACTGAACCGGTCTTCATGTCCAGCATCTGTATGCTGGCATTGCCTTCAGCCAGACGGCGGCCATGCTGGTCACGGGCGATACCGGCTGACTGATACAAAATCTGTTTCTCTGCACCTGGTATCCATGCCGGTGCAGTATCAAGTGTATCGCCACCGGTCAGCTCCTGGTATTGCTCACCATCGCTATTGAGCATGACAAGATTGGCGATGCCGGTCTTGCTGGTAGCCGATGCCAGTATCTTGCCCGTATTGTTATCCAGGTTCAGATCATTCAATGCCAGGTTTTGCCTGTGCAATATACGTTTTTCAAGATCATTTTCCATATCCATGGAAAACAGGCCACCCATGACCTGGTCTTTCAAAAAGTAGAGCATGTTCCGGTTCTGGTCAAATTGCACGGATGTCGCAATGACCTGGGCGGCGTCGCCGTCAAACTGTCGCATGCCACCAGACGCAGATACACCAAAGCTGGTGTTCTGTTTCCATGCATGCCGCTCACGATGCTTTTCCATCTTGTCCATCATCTCTTGCACATAGGGGCTGTGTATTTGCCGGATCTCTGTGTTGGCAGCTTTGTAAAACAATTTGCCCTCAGAGATATAGGCCACCGCCGTGTCTGCGGCATGTCTGTCCAGGTTTCCTTGACTGGATGGATTACCAGAGACAGGATCAGCCCCTTGCGATGACTGCTTTTGCTGCATCATTTGATTGACCACGTAGGCCAGAATCAAAAGTACAACAATAATAATGAGGATATGCACCGGTAAGTCTCCTGTTGATGATCTGGCAGCCAAAGCAAGACATACGGCATGCAGAACCAGTCTTGTAGTAGCCTGGTTGCAGTCTGGTCGCAGCTTTACTACTTCGGTCAGCGGCTATGCTGCCATGAAAAAAATGGCAAAGCAATATCTTGTGTCGCCAATGACATTTGTCATCTTAAAGTGTTGACACTTTGTTCTACTGGCAATTTCCCGGATTACGCATACTGGCTGTACTCGCTTGCTCATGCATATCGATGCAAGTACCCTGAGACATTAACCGGAATTGAGACCATGTCAGAATACAAAGCTACTACTGAAGCCACACTTGCCAGCCGTGCCATAGGTGCCATCATTTTTTCCATCTTCGGCAGTGTCTGGCTGGCGTTGTGGAATCAGCGCGCATTTCAAGGCAGTTTGCTGTTGTATGTACTCATTGCCGTAGTCGGCCTTGGCTTGCTAGGGGTAGCACTGAGCCGCTTCCAACTGATCAAGGCTTTTCATGAGGCAGAAAGCAAGCTGCCGCATAAACAGGCAGCGATGCGCCGCTTCCACTGGATCAATGCAGCACAGTGGGCTGCTATCCTGGTCATCAGCAATGTACTGATCAATGTTGGCATGCCTGCCTGGGTAACACCGGTGGCGATGCTGATCATTGGGCTGCATTTCCTGCCTCTGGCGAAGGTATTTGCCAATCCCTCGCATCTGGTGGTTGGCACGGTGCTCAGCGTGTTCGCCATCGGCTATCCATTTTTATTTTCAGGTGGCCCGGCCGATCCTTATGGTTGCTTTGATGCCGGTCTGATTTTGCTGACGAATGCATTGTGGAATGTCAGCTTTGGCTGGAACCCCCAAAGTAAGCAGCGTCTGGCCTCTGTTGCTGAATTTAATTTACCTCACTGAAATAGATATCCAGGCTTGCGTGATGCATGCCTGGATTGAACTAGACCCTCTAGCCAGTATGCTTCAGAATTGCGTTATCTTAATCTGAAGGCAAGGCATGCTTACTTCTCACCTGTCACCGGCACCTGCAAATGTCCTGAATCCTGAAGGCCAGGTGCAGTTTGGAAAATTTTCCGGCGCACCGGCATGCATAGACTGGTCCACGCTCGCAGCACCATATCGCCGTAGCAAACTCTGGCAGGTCTTTCATCATAAGCACTGGCATTACGTCGCGCTGGCGACGGAAGAAATTTTCTGCGGCATTGCCATTGTCGATATTGGCTGGACGAATACGGCCTTTGCCTATGTATTTGATCGTCAACAGGGGAAACTGCTGGCAAGTTATTCGCAAGACGGCATCCCCGGTCTGACTGCGCAATTAAATAAGCACCCGGCAACAGGCGCAGATTGTCGCTTCCAGTTTTTAAAAAACTGTATTCATTTCCAGCATGTGGCAGGGACGGACAATTATCACCTGTCGCTGCAATGTGGCGCATTCAGCATCGATGCCGTGCTCAATGGCAGTCAGGCCGCCCCCGGCCTGTTTGCGGCTGGTGAAGTGGAGGGTGGTACGGTACATGCGACTTTCAAATCTGCTGCGATGCGTTTAAATGGCGAGGTCAGGCTGGCTGACAGCCGGTTTGCCCTGGATAGCGGTATTGGCAGTTACGACCACAGCAATGGTTTTCTGGCGCGTGAAACCGCCTGGCGCTGGGCATCCGCGCATGCGCCTGGCCTGGGTTTTAATTTGCAGGCGGGGTATTTTGGCCGTAATGAAAATGCGCTTTGGCTGGATGGTCAGTTGATTGCCCTTGGGGCTGCACAGTTTGCGTTTGATCAGAATAATCCCATGGCGGCATGGCACATACATACCGATGACGGTTTACTGGATCTGCACTTCCAGCCAGAAGGTTTTCGGGCAGAAAATAAAAACCTGTTGATTGCCGCCAGCCGTTATGTCCAGCCCATCGGCACCTTTAGCGGCTGGGTCAGGGCCAGCGTCGATGCACCTGTCCGCCAGATAGAAAATTTAGTGGGTGTCACCGAAGACCATTTTTCGCGCTGGTGAGCGGTGGAGGGATAATGTCTGGTATGTGTACGATGTGTAGCATCGCGCTGCTTATTTTCTATTGCATACCAGGCGCGCGCCTTTACCTGCATTGACAACCAGCTTGTTGTCGGTAAATTCATCGACTTTGCCGGAAGCGATATCGCTGATACTGAGCGACTGGGCTTTGACATCAAAGTAGAAATTGCCTGTAAATTTTTTCCCATCCAGCGTGCCTGTCATGCGGTTTTGGCGGCCAAAGTTGATCTCTATGCTGTAGCCGGTCAATACGCCATAGCAAAGCCAGGTGCCAAAGATCTTTGCATAGGCTTGCTGTGCGGCGGTTGGGGGCGGCGTATTGTCAGGGTTAGGCTGGCTCTCATTTCCCTTGATGGTCAGAGCGCCCACGCCTAGTGAAGTACTGGTGCGTGCACGCATGGCATTGATCCAGTCAGCCGGGACCGCAAAATTCAGGTTTTGCCCAAATTTATGCTGGAAGGTCATGATGCCGACCAGTTTTCCTGACGCATCGAATAATCCGCCGCCGCTGGAGCCCGGTGAAATCGGTGCCGTGGTCTGTATGACCTTGCCCGATGACAGAGGGCGCAGGGCAGAAACGATGCCATCGCTGATGGTCAGGTCCAGCCCCTGTGGTGCGCCCAGTGCATACACTTTCTGCCCTATGCGCAGCGCCTCGCTGCTGCCCATACTGACAACGGGCGCAGTTGCGCCGGGCACGCTCAAACGACACAGATCAAACTCTTCATCAGCCATCACAACGGTCGCAGGATAATCGTCCTTGCCGATTTTTGCCCTGTACTGCACACCGGCCTTGGTCACGTGGCAATTGGTGATGACTACTTCCGGTGCGATGACGACACCGCTGCCGATGGCAACCTGATTGCCGCTGGCGTTAAATACCGAAATCAGCGCTACGCTGGGAGACAGTTGCGCATAAATTTCTTCAGCAGATTTTGCAGTGTCTGCCCCTGCTGCTGACTGGTTGACGGGATTGACTGCTTGCCCGGCACTAGTGCTGGCTGTCGCGGTTATTGCTGGCGGGTTTGCAGTACTGCTGGTAGCCAGATCAGTGTTTTTTTCTTTTGCAGGGTAATGCCTGACCGACCACCATTCGGCTGCGCCTAGCAGCAAAATGGCAGTCGCTGCCAGTGGGAGTAGCCAGCTCTTCCTTTTCTTCGCGGCAGTTTTTGATACGGTCTGTTGCCTTACCGATTCCCGGGCTTCGCGGTCTATGGCCTGTTTGGCGAGACTGGCATCATAAGATGCTCTTCTTTGCGGATGCGAGATAACGTGAAACGCTTCACGCAAAATGATTTTCTTGTTGGGATCATGCGCGATACTCTCTTCACTATCCAGTTTGCTGATCGCTTCCTGGTAGGCCGCCAGTATTTGTTCTACTGTCGCATCAGGCGGTACGGCAAGAATGTCGTAGAGAGATTTTTTCATGATGCGTCAGTAAGTGCTGTGAGGTACCGGCTTGGCTCGGGGATTTGCATTAAAGCAGAATTCTAGCCTAAGCCATCTTCTCCAGCTGTAATTTGGCTAAGTAAAGTTACCGCGAACCTGTTGGCATAAGCCTGCGTACCGCACGCGCGTTGCCTGCACGCCTATCGTTTATTGTATCCCCGTCACGTTCCAAGTTAAGAAGGTGAGGATAGCTTCATTATTCCGATAATAGGAATAATTAATTGTATTTCAAAGGGATTCTATGTGTTGAGCATCTTCTATAAAGTCATGCTCATTCGCAATGCATAGCGCAGGCGAAGCTGATATCCGGGTGGCACAGATCAGGCTACCCATACATTTAATGACGAGGACCTATTATGAACCGAGCATCTGGCAGCCTGGCGCGCAAGGGATTGCGCAACTTATTGACTAACTTGTTGAGCAACCTATCCAGCAAGTTCAAATCCATTGTTTTATCGACTGCGGCAATCCTGACGCTGGCAGCGATTCCCGGCATCAGTGCTGCTGATACCGTGGCAAACAGTGTCATCGGTGCGCGTGGCTATGATTTGACGACCTTCTTTACCAGTGAAAAACCGGCACATGGCACCGGCCATCATGTCGCCAGCGTTGATGGTGTCGATTATCTGTTCACCAGTGAAGAAAACAAAAAGACCTTCCTGGCAAATCCAGAGAAATATCTGCCTGCCTTTGGTGGCTACTGCGCTTATGGCGCGTCCATAGGCAAAAAGTTTGTCGCTGACCCGGATGTCTATGACATCGTCGACAACAAGCTGTATTTCAACCTGGATACCAAAATCCGTGCCATCTGGGCAAAAGATATTGCTGGCAATATCTCCACTGCAAACAATAACTGGAAAACCATCGCTTCCAAAAAGCCATCTGAACTGTAATCCGCTTATTTCCGGTTCACCCCAAAATCAAAACGCCGCAACTGCTGATGAGCAATTGCGGCGTTTTGCTGTATCTGGATTTACTTATACCGGCAGTGCAATCTGATGATCAACACTGAACTGATAATCGCGGAAGACATGCTCGGCGCTCAATAATTCATAAGTGCCATCAGCCAGTTTGCGGGTGGTGTCTTTCAGGCGATAGGTCATATGGCCACAAGTCCAGCAATTGAAATTGCGCATGTGCGTGCACAGGCAAGTCTTGTCCATGACCGATATTTTTTTTGCGTCCGGATGGGCGGCGACTTCGCGGTTGTAGGAAGTGATGTATGCGCAATTGCCATTGCCATCCAGCAGGTATCCATAGGATTCGCAGCCAGGGCGTATGCCGTCGCCAATGGCCGGCGTGTTCTTCAACATGCGCATCGGGTAACCGGTCGGGGAAATATTATTGACCTCGATATCATCTTCACTGGCCTTGAAATATTCCTGTTTGACTTTGGCAGGCAAACCGCACTCATTGGTGACAGTAAAGCGGGTGGCCACCTGTACACCAGACGCGCCGTTTTCCAAAAAGGATACGGCATCGCTGCCGGTAAAGATGCCGCCAGCTGCAATCAGCGGGATATCAAGGTTTTCTGTCTTCAGATACTGGACGATTTCCGTGATGATGGTTTGCAGGTCAAATTCTGCCCAGTCTGCGCCAAAACCCAGATGTCCGCCGGCTAGCGGGCCTTCGACGATCACATAGTCAGGCAGGCGGTTCAGGCGTGAATTCTTGCGCAGGAATAATTGCAGTGCACGTACCGACGACACGATGATACCCAGCTTGGCATCGCGAAAGCGTGGATGATCAGCGATCAGGCCAAACGAACCCAGATGCAGGCCGGCGCTCATGGTGATGCCGTCAATACCGGCATCCAGTGATGATTCCAGGCGCACCTTCAAGGTTTCGCGCGGCGCATTCATCGTCAGTTTTTCCATGCAATTGACGAAGATCATGCCTGTGCCCTGCTTGGCTTCCATGGTCTTGCCTACATGCAGGCGGGTTGCTTCTGCCAGTTGATCGAGGTTGAACTTGATATCGGTTTTGTCAGAATTGGCGATATTGTATTTGTAGAATTTGGTTTTTTCCTTGACGAAGCTGGTATCGAAACGGCGGTCGGAAACATCTTGCACCATGGCATCGGAGATATGACCAACACCACCCAGACGTGCAGCAACCAGGGCCAGCTCGGCTGTGGAGATATCCACACCCATGCCACCCACCATAATCGGAACCAGCTCATCTTTGCCCAGTTTCAGGCGGAAATCATCTACACGTTTCATTGTTATCCTTGACACATTTTGCTCAAAAGTAAATCACGCGATGCTCATGCTGGCAACCGGTCTGGCGAATTTTGACCTTCCAGGACCTTCATTCCAGACGACGAACGAGATTGTAAGCCAGGCCATGCTTGCATAGTGAAGATTATATGCATGACCACGGTGATATTTCCTCACGGGCACCATCATCTCTTGCCATTTGACCAACGTAATTTGGCCCAGGCGCTTTGCTGCGTTGCGTTTAAGAAAGTCCAGGCAACCAGACGGCTCTGTTTTTGCCCCTGGCTCATGATAATGGTTTTATGATCACTGACCTTGACCTGCTTCAAGCCGGCGTAAATACCCGGCAAACTGGCTGACTTTGATACCAGTGTGGAAAACCATAAAACTTTCGTGCTAATCTGCGCGCTCTCAGCAATCATTTTCGCTATAAACGCCTGCTCGCCGCCTTCACACCACAACTCGGCATCGTGGCCACTGAAGTTCAGCAAAGGTGCACTTGCGGCGCTGGCATTCGCATTGGCATTGTTCAGGTTTTCCCACTTGCGCAAGCTGCCAGCCCTGGCTTCTGCCAGTGATTGATGAAATGGCGGGTTGCACATGCTGAAATCAAACCAATCATCCGGCCCGACTATACCTTTAAAAATAGCACTGGCAGTGGTTTGCAAACGCAGGCTGATGTGCGCTTGCAACTGCGGGTTGCGCGCCAGAATTGCTTCGGCATTGGCAATCGAGGCAGCATTGATGTCACTGGCGATGAACTGCCAGCCATATTCGCTGGCGCCCAGCAGTGGATAGATACAACTGGCGCCTGTGCCTATGTCCAGTGCGCTGACTTTGCCGGCACCGGGCACGCGCCCCTGGTTACTGCCAGCCAGCAAATCAGCCAGATAATGCAGATAATCAACGCGGCCAGGCACGGGCGGGCAAAGATTTTCAGAGGGAATATCCCAATCCCGTATGCCATAGCTGGCATGCAGCAAGGCTTTATTCAGGGTCTTGACGGCGACTGGATCAGCAAAATCGATGCTTGCCCCGCCATCAGGATTCGTGATGATCAGGTGGGCCAATGAAGGTTCCGCCTGTATCAATGTGGAAAAATCATAACGGCCGTGATGACGATTACGTGGGTGCAGTGCACCCACCTGTCTGGTCACTAACTTGGTTTTCGGAGATGCAGGCTGGTTTTTATTCGTCATGAGAGCCGGATCATCGTATTCATGTTGAATCCGCAGGTAAAAGAGTGTATTACCCGCATTGTCACATGGATGCACTCGTCGTGCTTTGGCAGGTGGCTGGCGGGTATTGTTGTTATACGTTCTCAGAACGTTCTCACATCGCTGCCAGTGAGACGATTCTTGGCTTTTATACGCATACCTAAGTATATGGGCACAGCACAAGACGATGGATAAGATGTAAGATAAAGTAAGTATTTTGGCAAGCTATTCAGGGATTGCTAAAATCTTACCGCCCTCAATCCTTGGCTAACTTGCTCTATAGAAATTTGAATTTTGAAAGGTCGTAACATGAAGAACCCGGCTCTCGTCACTGTCCTGGCCGCTACGGCGGTGTTATCCGCTTGTGCCACTTCCCAGCTCAGTCCGACCGTGACTGCACCAGAAAACCTGAAAGTACCGGCAGACCAGGTGTTTGCGCTGGAAATGCCTGCTACTGGCGTGCAGATTTATGAGTGCAAGGCGAAGAAAGACGAAGCCAACAAATTTGAATGGGTATTCCGCGCACCAGAGGCAGAGTTGAATAATCAGGCCGGTGCTAAAACCGGCAGGCACTATGCTGGCCCGACCTGGGAAGCGAATGATGGCAGCAAGGTGGTCGGTGAAGTGGTCGCGAAAAATGATGGCCCGGATGCCAATGCCATTCCCTGGTTGCTGTTAAAGGCCAAGTCGAATGCCGGTTCAGGTGTCTTTTCCAAAGTCACCAGCATACAGCGCGTGTTGACGCTGGGCGGCAAGGCACCACTGACAGGTTGTTCACAATACCAGGTAGGTGCTGAACAGCGTGTACCGTATAAAGCGGTCTACAACTTCTATAAAGCCAGGTCCTGAACTACTTGCGCTGAAAGGCAGATGCTGCATGGCCGCAGGCAGCATTTGCCATCTGAACACTATCGGCATTCAACTGGTGCAATCAACAGCCCGAATGCTCAAGCCACATCGCCTCGTTTATAACGGCAATTCAAAACGATACCCTACGCCGTAGACAGAATGCAGGCATTCATTGCCTGGCAGGCGAGCCTGTATTTTCTTGCGGATATTCTTGATATGCGAATCGACAGTCCTGTCATTGATATCGCGCTGGTCTTCATGCGCAAAATCCAGCAATTGCTGGCGTGAAAAAACCCGTTCAGGGTGCATGATGAATTCGGACAGCAGGCGAAATTCTACCGGCGTCAGGCTCAGGGGATGGGCATCAACCAGTATGCGTAACTGTTCCCTGTCGATAAAAAAGCGTGGCAGTTCGGTAGACAGCGGTTTGCCAGAACTGCGTCGTAAATGCACTTTGGTGCGTGCCACCACTTCGCGCGGGCTGAAGGGTTTGCAGACATAGTCATCTGCACCGGTTTCCAGCCCCAGCAAACGGTCTATCTCATCGACCTTGGCGGTCAGTATGATGATGGGTACCTGGCTGAACTTGCGCACTTCCTGGCAGATGCTGATGCCATCCAGTTCTGGCAGCATCAGGTCGAGCAGGATCAGGTCAGGAAGGTTTTTGCGTATCTGTTCCAGCGCTACGCGTCCATTGACTTCATGCGCTACCAGGTAGCCGGCAGCAATCAGATAATCTTTCAATAAAGCTGCTATTTTCAGGTCATCTTCAACGATCAGTATGCGCGTGCTTGCTTCCATCGCTGGCTCCTATTCAACAGGCCCTGGTGCACATGGCAATTGTATCAATATCGTGATACCGCCCAGCCCGGAAGGCAAGGCACTGATGCGTCCCTCATGCGCTTCAATGAAGATTTTACAGATAGACAAGCCCAGCCCGCTGCCACCACTTTCGCGGCTGCGTGCGCTGTCAACGCGGTACAGGCGGTCAAATAGCAAGGCATGAGCGCCCGCGGGTACGCCAGGCGCACTGTCTTCTATGCTCAGCTCTGCCAAAGCACCGTTGCGTTTCAGGCTGCACAGTAATTGGCCGCCAGCATCGGTGTAGCGTACGCTGTTTTCCAGCAAATTGCTGATGACCTGAGTGAGGCGTCCGCTATCTGCCCGTATCCATAATGGTGTGTCGGGAAGCTGGCTTTGCAACTGCAAATTTGCCTGGCCGATGCGCAATTGAAAGCGCTGCAATAATTCACGAAAAAGGGCGAGCAAGTCGATGGTCTGGAAGTTGTAATGCAAGTCACCCGCGTCAGCCAGTGTCAGCTGGCGGATGTCATCGACCAGTTTGTTGAGGTGGATGACTTCAACATGCAGAGATTCCAGTGCCGCAGGGGTAGTAGGGCGTACGCCATCCAGCAAGGCTTCTATTTCACCCAGAATCACGGTCAGCGGTGTACGCAATTCATGCGACACATCGGCCAGCATCTTGCTTCTTTGTTTTTCATTTTTTTCCAGGGTTTCTGCCATCGCATTAATGTCTTTTGCCAGGTCGCCCAGCTCATCCTGGGTAATCACTTCTGCACGCGCCTGGAACTGGCCCTTCGATACACGCGCCGTTACCCTGTGCAGTGACTTTAATGGCCGTAACAAATGCCGCGCCAGCCACAGCGAAAACGCGACGGCGATAAAGATCAATGCAATCGCCAGCCATAAGGTATGCCGGATTTGCAGCGTGACAAAATCCATGCCGCTGGCATTCGATATTTGCCTAAGCGGGGCCAGGCGCAAGGTGCCGACTCTGGTCGTATCGAGCATGATGGCCTGTATGCTGCCACCCGGTGCATCTGCCGGCCCGATCAGGGCGTGGCCGTCTTTGTCTATCAGCGATAAACGCTGGCCAAAACCCATGGGATCAACAGGTGGTCTTTGTTCTGGCGGTACATCACGCGCTGCCTGGCCTTGTGGCCTTGGTGGCGGGTCTTGTGCTGCGCGCGAACGGCGCGGCGGTGGCGGCGGCCTGTCAGCCTGTGTACCATCTTCACGGCGTGGAGGTGGCGGTGGAGGTGCCTCAGGGTCTTCTTCCGCCGGACGTGGCCTGTTACGCAACTGGTCCAGCAGCGTGCGCATGGAACCACGGTTACTCTGGAAACGGTCAAAATTACCATATTGCCGGTAATCTTCTGCCAGCAGTTTGCTCAGTCTTTCCAGATCCTGTTTTTCCAGATCACTCAAATAAGCGATAAACCCGCTCTTCAGGTTTTGACTGGTCACCCATGCCATGGTGCCTATGCTCAGGATGACTATTGCCGTAATCGCCACAGCCAGCTTGCGGGCGATGGTCAGGCGCATAGGTGCTTACTCTGGATGATGACAAAAATCATGGTGGGTTTGGTCACTGACCGGAATATTCCGAATGCTCCATTATGCAAGTGAATTATGGAGAAATCATGAATTTTTTCCTGGAATTCTGATAGTGATTATAACAATCCCGGCAATTCTGAAAAATTTCCAATCTCCATTTTTTCTCCACATTCCGGCGGCATCCTGTCATCAAGCTCAACACGAGCCTTTGCGGACAACGCATTAAAACCGGGGAGATTTCAAATGAAAAAAAGATTACAAACGTCCTTAGGGAGAGTGCAGGTTTCCGTGCTTGCCGCAACCATCATGGGCTTGAGCGCATGTGGAGGCGGGGACAGCAGCCAGGCAACACAAGGCACTACCACCAGTGCGCCGGCAGCACCACCGGCAGCAGCACTCGTTGTAACTGTCAGCAATACGCCAGGCGCGCCACCGCCAACAGATTTGCCTTCCCTGGTTCCGATTGCAAATGAAGAAGGCAGCGTGCTGACAGTCAGTACGACAGGCGCCATTGACAAAAGCAATCCCTTTTTCAAGGCAATGGGAAATGGCCGCAGCTGCGCCACCTGTCATCAGGAAAGCCAGGGCTGGAGTGTACGCCCACCCAATATACAGGACCGCTTCACGCAGTCGAATGGTGAAGACCCTATTTTTCGTCTCAATGACGGTGCTAACTCACCGGCCGCATTGGTTGCCACGGTAGATCAGAAACGTCTGGCTTATAGCATGTTGTTGACCAGGGGCGTAATACGGGTAGGCATGCCCGTGCCGGCAGATGCAGAGTTTACTTTACTGAAAGTGGATGATCCTTACGGTTATGCCAGTGCCAAGGAACTGTCCCTGTTCCGTCGTCCTTTGCCGACGACGAATGTTAAATTTCTCAGTACCGTGATGTGGGATGGACGTGAAACTTTTACCGATGCGAAATCCAGTCTCTGCCTGCGCAATAGCCGGCCATTGCAATGTTTCGCCAGTACGGATTTCAATTTGCTGCATCAGTCCAACAGTGCAGTGACCGGTCATGCGCAGGCAGCACAGGGTCTGACTGCGGCGGAGCAGCGCAGTATTGTTGATTTTGAAAAAACCTTGTTCACTGCGCAAATTACCAGCAGTGTCGCAGGTAATCTCACCGACCTCGGTGCCAAGGGCGGGCCGGCTGAACTGGCAAAAAATGATTTTTATTTTGGTATCAATGATCTTGATTCTGGCGATTACCTGACTGGTGCAGCCTTCAATCGCAATGTCATGAATATGTTCACCAGCTGGCGCGGCCTGGATCGGCCAACACCGCCAAACCCGCCAAACCCACCCGGCCCGGGGCGCGGTGCCCCACCTGCACCACAGCCACCAACAGCAATCAATGTTGCCAGGGCATCGATAGCGCGGGGTGAGCAGATTTTTAATACCAGGCCGTTTGCCATCACCGGTGTCAGTGGCTTCAATGATGAGTTGCGCGTGCCCTTGCAGCGTGCTACCTGCACCAGTTGTCATAGTGCACCGAATGTCGGTTCACATTCTGTACCACGGTTTTTCAATACGGGTATCGCAGATGCCAGCTTGCGTACACCTGATATGCCACTGTATACCCTGAAAAATAAACTGACCGGCGAAGTCATGGAAACCACCGATCCAGGCGTTGCCATGGCAACCGGGAAATGGAAAGATATAGGCCGCTTCAAGGTGCCCAGCCTGCGTGCCATAGAATCACGTTCACCGTATTTCCATAATGGCGGCACAACAGACCTGACTGACCTGGTGAAGTTTTACGACAAGCGTTTCAATATTGGTTTGACGCCCCAGGAAATTACAGATCTGACAGAATTCCTGAAAGTACTGTGATCAGTATGGCGAGATAGCGATTTGGTAAAAAAAAGCATAGGCAGATCAGTGTTGATCTGCCTATGCACCATGGATTTTTGCCTGCTTATTCCGAATAAAAGCAGCGGCCACAGACATGCTGATATCTTTCATTTCCACCGATATCAATCTGCTCACCACTTTTCATGCGCGTGCCTTTTTCATCGACACGAATATTCATTGTCGCTTTTTTCCCGCAGGCGCAGATGTTCTTCAATTCTTCAATATCATCTGCCAGCGCCAGTAAATACGCCGAACCTGTAAATGGTTCGCCAAGAAAATCACTGCGCAAGCCATAGCAAATGACGGGTACACCGCGTACCTGCGCCAGTTGATGCAATTGTTTGACTTGCTCCGCAGTCAAAAATTGTGCTTCATCGAGCAAGACGCAACTGACTTTCGGCGTTTCTGCCAGGAAATCGAAATCGGCATCAAACACTTCGGCCTGACGCTGTGGCCCCAGACGCGAAGTGACTTTGCCTGCGCCATAGCGGTTATCAATGGCCGCCGTATATAAAAGCACCTTTTGCCCCTGCTCTTCATAGTTGTGGGCAACTTGCAGGAGAGCGGTGGATTTTCCGGCATTCATTGCCGAATATCTGAAGTAAAGCTTGGCCACTGGTGTCCTTGATAATTTTTTGTTGATCGACGTATATAGGGATGATATTCGACAATTTCAAGGCCTTGAAACTTGTTTGGACAGCCCCATTTTCTACTCAGCAGATGCTCAACCGAGGTTTGCTAAAAAACTGTTTCGTACCTGTTTTATACCTATTTTACATATCGCTTAAATTTAAAAGGATATCATCATGCGTAATTTTGACTTTGCTCCCCTGTATCGTTCCGCCATTGGTTTTGACCGTCTGGCACAATTATTTGACGATGCACAACGTGCTGAAGCAGCACCAAGTTATCCACCTTACAACATCGAACTCATCGGTGAAGACAAATACAGCATCAGCATGGCAGTTGCCGGCTTTGATCGCAGTGAACTGGAAATTGAAAGTGAACGCGATACATTGAAAATTGTAGGCCGCAAACAAAAGGCTGAAGGTGCACGCAATTTCCTGCACCGCGGCATTGCTTCCCGTGATTTTGAACACCGTTTCCGTCTGGCCGATCATGTCAAGGTCATTAGCGCCCATCTCGACAATGGTTTGCTCAATATTGAACTGATCCGCGAAATCCCGGAAGCCTATAAACCACGCCGTATCCTGATTGATGGTGAAAACCTGCAACTGGTTGATCCACAAACTCAGGTCGCCCGTCAGGCAGCGTAAGCTAGAGCCTTGTAGTCAGTCGTAAAGAAAGTCAGTCGTAAAAAAGGCATGGGCCAGTTTGACTGGCCCATGCCTTTTGTTTTCTGCTTCGTACCCAATTTATTAAATCAGATCAGGGTGCTGAAGAATCTAAGGGGCTGAATAAGCGATGCTTTGTTGTAATTTGATTTTTGCATTTGCCGCATTCGCTTCTGCCTGCAAATACGCGAGAAAAATTTCATCGGCGTTACGCTGGGCATTCAATAATTCCAGCATCGAAGCCGAACCTTTGCGGTAACTGGTGCGCACGCCTTGCAACAGACGTTCAGAATCATCAAGCACATATTCTTTATAGTTGCTCAGGTTCTGTCGTGCTGCCTGGTATTGCATATAAGTATTGCGTACGTCGATTTCCGCTTTCAGCAATACCGACCGCAATTGCAGACTGGCCTGCGTCAGCGCAGATTGCGCCTGCGTCAACTCACCACTTTGTGTGCGCGAAAAAGGGATGGGGACAGTAATGGTCAGCCCCAGCATATTCGATCTTTCCGCCGGCGAATTGGTCACCATGCCGCTGGCATTTTGAATGGCGTTGACTTTGGGCGTATTTTTTACACCCAGGTTAATCACCGGATCTATCCAGCGGTTTGCCCTCGCCAGTTCTATATTGTCCCTGGCGTTTTCTGTACTCGATCTGGCGAGCTGTATGTCTTCGCGTTTTTCCAAAGCCTGTTGTATCAGTTTATTGATATCGTCAAACGGGTCAGCCTGACTATTTTGTTTTTCCGCCTGGAAGATATCGCAATTGATTTTCTGTCCGGAAAAAGCATCATCATATTTTTTTCCCAGAAAATTCGATAAAACAGCAAGCGCATTTTGGGTGTCGGCACGGGCGATGTTGACCTCTGCCGCAAAACGGTCAGCTTCGACCTTGGACTGCACCATTTCCAGCTTGCCGATATCACCGGCCTTCAGGCGCGTTTCATTCATGCGCACGATGTCACGCAAGGCGTTCAGGCTGGTCTCTTTACGTGTCAGCGATGCAGAAGAGCGGCAGGCTTCGATAAATGAGGTTGCCGCATCAGCCATCAATTGCCGCTTGAATGCCGACACCGTCGCCTCGCTCAGGCGTACATTGCTTTCTGCCGCATTGATGCGGGCTTGCCGTTTATTCGCTGTTTCCACCGTAATGGCGATACCGGCCGTGGTGGTGGTTGCGGTATTCGGCTTGTTCGGCCCATACAATTCTTTCGAATCTATACCTGCGGTAAATTGCGGGTCTGGCCTGACACCAGCGATGGAAATGCCTGCCTTTGCACTGGAAACCAGTTCCTGCTGCGCCTGCAAATCAAGACTATTGTTTTCAACAGCGCGCAAATAATGCTGCAAATTGACAGTGCCATTTTGGCTTGACTGCGCCCAGGCCGGCGTCATGAAAACTGATGTCAATATCAGACATGGAATCATCACCATGCGACGACATGGTTGTAGAGATATTCTTTGCATACTTAATCCTTAAACAGCGCTTGCTGTATCGTCAGCATGGTGCGTTGCGACTGTATTATTCTTGTGTTCGCGGGTTTCGATATAGTGCTCGATCAGGTAATAAAGCCCGGGCAGCCACACCAATGTCAGACCCGTTGCAGTGATCAGCCCACCCACCACGACCGTTGCCAGCGGGCGTTGTACATCACTGCCCAGACCATGCGCAATTGCCGCAGGCAATAAGCCCAGGGCAGCCACGGTGGCTGTCATCAGCACTGGCCGGAAACGCTCACTGGCACCGCGCAACACCACATCCCTGAGTGACAGTTTGCCCTCACTGCGCAGGCGGTTCAGGTTTGACACCATTAAAATGCCATCCATGACAGCCACGCCAAACAAGGCGATGAAGCCGACGGCGCTCGACACATTCAGGGTCATGCCACGCAGGTGTAAGGCGCATAAGCCACCCAGGGCACCCAGCGGTACTGCCATCAGTATGAGAGCCGGCTGGCGCAAATTCCTGAACTGGCCAAACAGCAGGACAAACATCAATGCCACCACGACCGGCAAGATAACTGCCAGCCTGGCCTGGGCGCGTTGCTGGTTCTCAAACTGACCACCCCAGGTAATCTGGAATTTCGCATGATCATATTTGACCTTTGATTCCACCCGCTCTTTGGCGTCATCGAGAAAGGAGGCCAGGTCACGGCCTTTCAAACCCAGACCCACAGTCAGGTGGCGTTTACCCATTTCACGCGTGATCGTGCTTTCACCATCATCCAGACGTATCGTTGCCACCTGCGCCAGTGGCACTTTGGCGCCCGTCGATGAAGTCAGTACCAGGTTGCCCAGTGCTTCGGGGTCGCTGCGCGACTCCTTGCTGAAGCGCACGCCGATATCGTAATGGCGCTCATCGATGAACAATTGTGCAATCGGCTTGCCACCTATGCCCGTGCCAATAAGATCAGTGATGTCTGCCACGTTAATGCCGTAGCGGGCTGATGCGGTACGGTCGACTTCTATGCGCACCTGCGGCAAGGGCGGCTCCTGTTCGATAATGACGTTCTCTGCGCCGGGTACTGTCTTCAGCGTGTTTTCCACTTCCTTGGCGATACGGCGTGATTCCTTGAAGTCATTGCCATATACCTTGGCCACCAGGTCACTGTGTGCACCGGCCAGTTTATCCAGTACACCATCTATCATGGGCTGCGTGAAGCCGACATGGGTGCCAGGTAACTGTTCGAAGCGTTTGGCCATATGTTCTATGAGTTCCTGCTTGCTCCAGCCAGATTTCCAGCTGTCGTAAGGGTGCAGGGTGACGCTGACTTCGATATGGGATGGTGTCCAGGGATCGGTACCTTCATCATTGCGGCCCAGTTGCGAGACGATGGATGCCACTTCTTTGAATTCCAGCGTCGCACGTCTGAGTGCATCCGACATGCTGCTGGCTTTTTCCAGCGATATGCCAGGCGGCAAGGTGACCTGTAACCAGATCGAGCCTTCATCCAGCGTGGGCAGAAAATCACGGCCTATGCTGGCTCCCAGGCCGATCACGGCGATGAACGCAAAAGTAAATGCAGCTATCGTCAGACGCGAAGAATTGACGACTTTTTCGAGTACCGGCTTGTACAACGAAGCCAGTTTGACCAGCACAGGGTTATGAAATACCTTGCGCGGTGTTTTATAGGCCTGGTAAGCCAGCCCGGGTATCAGTACCAGCGATACCACCAGCGCACCGAACAGGGCAAAGCCGATTGCAAACGCCATGGGTGAAAACAATTTGTACTCTATGCGCTGAAACATGAACAATGGCAGATACGCGGTGATGATCACGACCATGCCAAAAAAGATAGGCTTGCTGACCTGCAGCGCTGCCGTCATCACGTCTTTGGCCGTCAGGGGTTTGCCGCCATCTTCTTCAAACTTGCGCAGTATCTGTTCCATCACCACGATCGCACCATCGACAACGATGCCAAAATCGATCGAGCCCAGGGACAATAAATTGGCCGGAATCTTGAAGTGATGCATGAAAATAAAGGCCGTCAACAAGGACATGGGTATCGTGACCGCAACGATCAGTGCTGCGCGCGGGCTACCCAGAAACAGCAGTAACACCAGCGTCACCAGAAACATGCCTTCCAGCAGGGTCTTGCCTACCGTATGCAAAGTTGCTTCTACCAGCATGGTGCGGTCAAGATAAGGCACCACTTTGACATCTTTGGGCAGGATATTGGCATTCAGATCCTGCACGGCCTCATGCACGCCTTCCAATACCTTGGATGGGTTCTGGCCCTTCAGCAACAGGGTGATGCCTTCGATGGCATCGGGGTTGTCATTCTTGCCGAGGATGCCGCTACGTTCCTGGTTGCCGAGTTTGACTTCGCCCAAGTCTTTCAACAGGACAGGCACGCCATTTTTTTGTGTGATGACGATATTACCGAGGTCATCAAGACCGCTGATCAGGCCTATGCCGCGCACCACAAAACCCTGCTGTCCACGTGTCAGAATACTGCCGCCGGCACTGGCATTATTGGCATTGATGGCCTGTGTGATCTGGGCCAGTGTCAGGTTATATTTATTCAGTTTTTCCGGTGAAAAATCCAGGATGAACTGTGTCGTGATACCACCAAAATTGGTCACGTCAGCCACCCCGGCAACCTGCTTCAGGCGTGGTATGACTTTCCAGAACTGGAGTTCGGATAATTCACGCAGGTCGCGGCTTTTTGATTCCAGCGTGTAACGGTAAATTTCACCTATGGGCGAAGTCAGCGGGTCAAGGCCGGGCTGCGCACCATAGGGCAGGGGCACGGCGCTGATCCTTTCCTGCAGGCGCTGGCGTGACCAGTAATCTTCTATGCCGTCCTGGAAAACCACGGTAATCAGCGACAGGCCAAAAGTGCTTTTGGAGCGCATGACATGCATGCCGGGTGTGCCCATGATTTCCCGTTCCAGCGGGATGGTGATCTGTTTTTCCACTTCTTCAGCCGCCAGCCCGGCGACCTGGGTGACCACTTGCGAGGTGGTATCTGCAATATCGGGATAGGCTTCCAGCGGTAATTGTTTCCAGCAATAGATGCCATACATGGCAACCAGGAAAAACACCAGCCAGACGATACCGCGACGGGCAAAGCTGGTTTTAACAATATTCTCAATCATTGAGCAGTACTCCCTCTTTGACGACAATACGTTCACCTGCCTTCAGACCTGACAGGATTTCAATCTGGTCACCTACCTGGGCTGCTGTCTTGACGATGCGTGGTTCAAATACCCATGGGGATTTTTCCACGAAAACGCGGGTATTAAAGCCGTTCTGCACCAAAGCTGAGGTGGGAATGGCCGGGGACTGATGTTTCTGCCCGCTTAAATTGACCTTGGCAAACATGCCAGGCTTGAAGCGGCCAGAATGATTGTCAATCGCAATGCGCACCTTGATGGTACGTGTATCAGCATCAAGCACATCGCCGATATAGCGAACTTTGCCTTCAAAGCTTTCATTGTCATAGGCGTTCAGTGTGATTTTCGCTGTCTGCCCCAAAAATACCTGTGACAGGTCTTTTTCCTGGATATTGGCCACCATCCACACGCTGGACAAGTCCGCGACTGTCATTAACGGGGCATTGGTGTCATTCCAAAAACCACCTTGCGCACCTGTCAGCTCAATGACACGCCCGGCGATGGGTGAGCGCAGTTGATACTGGTGACCGGCAGAGGCGCCAGCGCTTGCGCCCAGTTGCGTCAGGCGTGCTTTCGTGCGTGTGGCTTCGCTATTGGCCTGGGCGTAATCAGCCTCGGCCTGTTCGAAATCCTTGCGGGCAGCTATTTCCGCATCCACCAGGTCTTTTTGCCTTTGCAGGTTGCGCTTTGCCAGCAACAGGGCGCTCTGCGCTTTATTGGCATCGCTATAAGCCAGGGCGATATCGGCGGAATCGATTGAAAACAGTGCATCGCCGACTTTGACATTGTCACCAAGACGCTTGTTTAACTGAATGATGCGGCCTGTCACCGGTGGCACTACCTTGATGGATGAGGCGGCATCAATTTCTATCGTGCCGGGGATGACAATCGCCCGCTCTATGGACTGTTCGGCAACTGGCGCAATCACCAGCGACTTGCGCAGTGGTGACAATTCTGGAATGCGTATACTGGCAGCATCCCTGACCAGAGGGAGTTTGGCTTCTTCAGCCGCCGCATCTTTTTTTGATGCAGGATCGCTTTCCTTGTTGCAGCCAGACAGCAATAATGTGATCAGCACGGGGGCGATCAGGGCACTGCAAGTGTGGCGACGGGTATGGTACTTTCTCATTTCAACCTCAATTTCACGCTTGATAAGTCACGCAACGTTAAAAACGCCGGTGTTTGTCGTAGCAAATAGCTGTAACTCATCTCATCCCTATTGATGAAATGCGCTCTAATTACAAATTGGGGCTGAGGATAACAAGCGTTTCTGTCGTCAACATGACATAACGCTGACAATAAGCTGACAGCAGGAAAAATCAGGAAACAGGGTGCCAAATAGATGCAAAAGAGTAAAATATGCCGATTTCAAATGAACAATCAAATGCCTGAACTGGATACGCCATGCATGTCTTGTTAGTCGAGGATGATTCCGTTATTGCAGATGGCATATCCAGAAACCTGAAGGCGCATGGCATGGTCATTGATGTCGTCAGCAATGGCATTGATGCACTGGCTGCACTGCAACGCTCGGAAATTTCCATGATGGTGCTTGATATCGGCATCCCCGGCATTGATGGTTTTGAAGTTGTCAGACGCTTGCGCAGCCAGAATAATCATTTACCCGTATTGCTGTTGACGGCGCGTGATTCCATACAGGACCGCGTTCATGGCCTGGAACTAGGGGCAGATGATTACCTCGTCAAACCCTTTGCCACGCCAGAACTGGTGGCGCGCATCAAGGCCCTGATCCGGAGAAGCGCACCGGAAGCCATGTCGCTGCAACTGGCCGGCCTGAGCCTGGACCAGACATCCAAGCGTGCCAGGGTCAACGGGCAGTCGATAGAATTGTCAGTGCGGGAGTGGGCGGTTCTCGAATACCTGATGCAGCAGGCGGCCCGTGTGGTTTCCAAGCAGCAGATTATAGACGCCATCCTGCCGTGGGGAGAAGACATCACCCTGAATGCAGTCGAAGTGTATGTATCGCGCATACGCAGTAAAATTCTCGATGCAGGTGTCACCATCAGGACCATCAGGGGCTTTGGTTATATGCTGGAACGGGCCGACTGATGAACGCCAGCATACGCCTGCGCCTGCTGAAGTGGCTGATCGCGCCCTTGCTGGTGACCAATATCCTCGGCGCAGTGCTGATTTATCGCCTGGCCTGGGAGCCGGCCAATGCCGCCTTTGACGAAGGCCTGACCGACACCGCATGGGCACTGGTGCCGCGCCTTAAGCTGGTCAGTGCTGACGTGGCAATTGATTTGCCGCCGCAGGCAGAACAGGTATTGCGGGTCGGCCATTTCGATCCGATTTATTTCATCGTCCGCAATACCGAAGGCAAGACCATTGCAGGCGATGCCGATTTCCCAACCTTGCGCACGACCGAGCGACTTGATGAACCGATCGCCTATGATGCTGTCATGCGTAACGGCGGGATACGCGTCATTTCCCTGAAAACCATGGTTAGCGGCAAGCCGGTATTCATCGGCGTGGCAGAGACTTTACGACGCAGGAATAATATCCGCTCGGATATTTTCATCGCCCTGTTATTGATGGAGGGCTTACTGGCAGGCATGTCTGCCACCATCGTCTGGTTCGCGGTTGCCAAGGGCTTGTCGCCGCTGAAGAAAATGCGTGCCGACCTCGACTCGCGCAGTTACGATGATCTGTCACTGATCGATGTCAAGCACATCGCCTTTGAGTTGCAGCCACTGGTGCTGGCCCTCAATGATCTGCTGACCAGGGTACAGATAGGTGCAGCCGCGCAACGCGACTTTGTCGCCAATGTGGCGCATCAGTTGCGTACGCCGCTGGCCGGTTTGAAAATGCAGATTGAATGGTTGCAGCAACGCTATGTATCGGAAGAAGAAACCAGTCATTCCATCAAGCTGATGATGTCATCAACCGAGCGCCTGATACGCCAGACCAACCAGTTCCTGTCACTGGCGCGCGCAGAACCCAGCCAGTTTGACCAGGCACATCTCGAAAAACTGGCATTGAATAAACTGGTCGAAGATGCGATCCAGCATTTCATTGAAGAAGCCGACAAAAAAAACATCGACCTCGGTTTTGACCTGCATGCCAGTGAGATCATGGGCAATCGTTTTCTATTGCGTGATCTGATAGATAATCTCATCGATAACGCCATACGCTATACACCAGCAAACGGCACGATCACCGTCAGTTGCCTCAGCACCGGCGACAGGGTGATACTGAAAGTGGAAGATTCCGGCCCCGGTATTGCACAATCAGAACAGCAACTGATATTCAACCGGTTTTACCGTATCAGCGATCAGTCCAACGGTAGTGGACTTGGGCTTTCCATTGTCAGGGACATTGCCAATGACCATAAAGCCGGCATCAATGTATCTACCGGTAGCAACGGCAGCGGCACTGTTTTTGAAGTCGTGTTTGCGCGTTGCCTGCTCTAGCAGATGAGTAGTTACCGGCGGGTGCAGTTGTTTTTTGCTTTAGGGCCGTATCAGGTTCGCTGGCCCGACTTCGCGTATATCTTTGGTACCGGTCAGTGCCATGCTGACATCCAGTTCTTTTTGCAAAATTTCCAGCATCTTTGTCACACCGGCTTCACCCATCGCGCCCAGGCCATATAAGAAAGCCCGGCCTACCATGCTGCCTTTGGCACCCAGTGCCGTGGCTTTGAGGATATCCTGCCCAGTGCGTATGCCGCCATCAAACCAGACTTCGGTCTGATGGCCCACCGCATCGACAATGGCAGGCAATGCCTGTATCGATGACATCGCTCCGTCCAACTGGCGGCCGCCATGATTGCTGACGACGATGGCATCCGCCCCGGCAGCAACGGCCAGTCTGGCATCTTCCACATCGAGTATGCCTTTCAGTACCAGCTTGCCACCCCATTCTTTCTTGATCCAGGCCACGTCATCCCAGTTCAGGGTCGGGTCAAACTGGCTGGCTGTCCACTGGCTCAGGGTCAATATGCCATCGCCACCCTTGACATGGCCGACCAGGTTGCCAAAGGTCCTGCGGCCTGTCAGTGCCCGTAAGGCCCAGGCGGGTTTGGTGGCAAGGTCAAGAATATTGGCCAGTGTCAGTTTGGGCGGCACCGACATGCCATTTTTCAGGTCTTTATGACGCTGCCCCAGGATTTGCAAATCCAGTGTCAATACCAGTGCCGAGCATTTGGCGTTTTTCGCGCGCTGTATCATTTCTTTCACAAAGCCGCGGTCACGCATCACATACAACTGAAACCAGAAAGGCTTGGTGGTGACACTGGCAACATCTTCTATCGAACAGATGCTCATGGTGGACAGGGTAAACGGCACACCAAATTTTTCTGCGGCGATGGCACCCAGCATTTCTCCATTCGCCCATTGCATGCCGGTCAGGCCGGTTGGTGCAATCGCCACAGGCATGCTGACTTCCTGCCCGACCATGGTGGTACGGGTAGAGCGGTGTTCTACATTGATCGCCACACGCTGCCTTAATTTGATGGCAGCCAGATCGTCGCTATTGGCGCGGTAAGTGCTTTCTGTGTAGGAGCCGCTATCGGCATAGTCATAAAAAGCCTTGGGAACGCGCTTTTTGGCCAGCAGGCGCAAATCTTCTACACAGGTAATGACGGGCATGGCAACACTCCGGAAGTAATATAGTTAACATGATTAACATGAACAGGATGGCCAAAGTGTAGGGTATAAGCGAGCTGTCATGGCGGAATTCGTTTCAGGCTTTCAGTGAAGGATTTTCAGCATTCTCTTCCAGGAAGCGCTCAAAAATAAAAGCCCGCAACCATTGGTTGCCTGTATCCTGGTTGTAGCGCCGGTGCCAGAACAGATTGGTTTGCAAGGCCGGCAGGCGTATCGGCGGCTTGGCGTAACGCAAGCCAAACGGTGCGGCAGCCCGTTCTGCGAGTTTTTGCGGCACCGTTACCAGCAGGTCATTGACACTGACGATATAGGGAACGGCCACAAAATGCGGTACCCGCAAATGGGCGGCAGCGCTGATACCGGCTTTTTCCAGGCTTTGATTGACTTTTGCATAAGGGTTTTCTTTGGATGCAACAATCAAATGTCTTGCGGCCAGAAAATCTTTCATTTCCAGTTTGTCCGCTGCCAGCGGGTGGCTTTTCCTGAACAGGCATACATAATTTTGCTTGAACAGGCGTCGCTGGTACCAGGCGTCAGACAAATGATCGAAGGCACCAATAGCCAGGTCGACCCGGCCAGATTCCATCTCTGTTTTCAGGTCTATATCGCTGGCACGTACTGTTGACAACTGTATCCCCGGGGCCAGGGTGTGCAGGTGTTCTGCCAGCACGGGCATGAAATACACTTCGCCGACATCCGTCATGGCAATGGTAAAGTGACGCGTGCTGCTGGCCGGGTCAAAGTCTTCCTGGCGGTTCAATGCCTGCGTAATATGGGTCAGCGCCACGGCAACCGGTTCTGCCAGTTGTTCTGCCAGTGCCGTCGGCTGCATGCCTGCGGCAGTGCGCACAAATAATTCATCGCCAAAACTGCGCCTTAACCTGGCCAGCGCATTGCTGACTGCTGGTTGCGACAGGCCCAGCTTGCGGGCTACGGAAGAAATCTGTCTGTCCTGATACACCTCCTGGAATACCACCAGCAGGTTCAGGTCTATGTCTTTGGGTTCAAGCATATCGCTACTCTGACTTACTATTATTGATATTGTGAATATAGTACATTTTTGTATTTATATCGTAAAACATCATGGTTTGCATTAAAGTTGAATTCTGTTCAAAACTTTCATGGCTGGAATCACGATGAGCAAGCATGACGCAAAAGAAGTGCAACTTGACTACCAATCCGGGTTTGCCAATGAATTCGCGACCGAGGCCTTGCCTGGTGCATTGCCCAAAAGCCAGAATTCACCGCAGAAATGTGCTTACGGTTTATATGCAGAGCAAATCTCCGGCACGGCTTTTACTGCCCCGCGCCATGCAAACCGGCGTTCATGGCTTTACCGCATACGCCCGGCAGCCATGCACCAGCCTTTTAAACTGGCTGGCAATGGCAACATGAGCAATGATTTTTCTGCCGTGCCGTCCACACCTAACCAGTTGCGCTGGGACCCCATGCCCATGCCGGAAACAGCCTGTGACTTTATCGATGGCTGGCTGACCATGGCCGGCAATGGTTCTGCCGATGCGCAGAATGGCTGTGCCATCCACGTTTATGCCGCCAACCGCGACATGACGACCCGGTTTTACTACAACGCCGATGCAGAACTGCTCATCATTCCGCAACAGGGTCGTTTGCATCTCCGTACTGAAATGGGTTTGCTGGATATAGAGCCACAAGAGGTTGCCGTGATACCGCGTGGCGTGCGCTTCCAGGTGCAATTGCCGGACGGCGAAGCACGTGGCTATGTCTGTGAAAATTTTGGTGCCATGCTGCGCTTGCCTGATTTGGGCGTCATTGGTTCGAATGGCCTGGCTAATCCGCGTGATTTCCAGACACCGGTTGCCTGGTATGAAGACAAGGAAGGCGATTTTGAATTGCTGGCTAAATTCAGCGGCAACTTGTGGTCTGCAAAAATGGGCCATTCACCGCTGGACGTGGTGGCATGGCATGGCAATTTCGCGCCTTACAAATATGACCTGCGCCATTTCAACACCATCGGTTCGATCAGCTATGATCACCCTGATCCATCGATCTTCCTGGTCTTGCAGGCGCCCAGCGATACGCCGGGCGTGGATACGATAGATTTCGTGATTTTCCCGCCGCGTTGGCTGGTGGCAGAAAACACCTTCCGCCCACCCTGGTTCCACCGCAATATCGCCAGTGAATTCATGGGGCTGATCCATGGGCAATATGATGCCAAATCCACGGGTTTCCGCCCCGGTGGCGCGAGCCTGCACAACTGCATGAGCGGTCACGGACCCGATGCGCCGACTTTTGACAAGGCCAGTGCCGCAGATACTGCCAAACCACATAAAGTCGATGATACGATGGCGTTCATGATAGAAACGCGTACTATCATCAAACCTACGCGGGCAGCGATGGAATCGCCGCAATTGCAGGCAGATTATTATCAATGCTGGCAGGGCATCAAGAAAAATTTCAATCCGGAGCAAAAATAAATGACGGTACAACTCAACGAAACCCATGACGTTAACCTGCGCAGCTGGATCGCTTCGGCGAATCAGGCAACGACGGATTTCCCGCTGCAAAACCTGCCTTATGGTGTGTTCCGGCGCCAGGGCAGCAACCAGGCATTTCGCATTGGTGTCGCCATCGGTGACCAGGTGCTGGATCTGGCCGCAGCGCATGCCGCCCACGCTTTTGCAGGGTATACAGAATTACAGGGCGGGCATTTCACCAATGCCGTCAATGCCAGTAACCTCAATGCCCTGATGGCACTGGGCGCACCGGTCTGGTCAGCCTTGCGCCTGGCCTTGTCACGTGCCATGCGTGAAGGTGCCAGCCAGCAGGCTGCACTGCAAGCCTGCCTGCTGGCGCAAAGCGCGGCTGAATTTGCCCTGCCTGCGCAAATCGGCGACTACACCGATTTTTATACGTCCGTCCACCATGCAACGGCAGTCGGTAAATTATTCCGCCCTGATAACCCTTTGCTGCCGAACTACAAATGGGTGCCTATCGGCTATCACGGCCGCGCTTCATCGATAGGCGTATCTGGCCAGCAATTTCGCCGCCCGGTCGGCCAGACCAAGCCGCCCACATCCGAAACGCCAGTGTTTGGTCCCGCCAAACGCATGGATTATGAAATGGAAATCGGCATCTTTGTCGGCCCCGGCAATGCACTAGGTGATGTCATCAATATGGACAAGGCAGAGTCGCATGTATTTGGCCTGTGCCTGTTGAATGACTGGTCCGCACGTGATGTACAGGCATGGGAATACCAGCCACTTGGCCCTTTCCTGGCGAAGAATTTTGCATCGACGATCTCTCCCTGGGTAGTCACGCTGGAAGCACTGGCCCCTTACCGTCACGCCTGGTCACGCGATGCGGCTGACCCGCAGCCGATGGCCTACCTGGATGCACCGGCATTGCGTGACAGTGGTGCCTTTGATGTCGAACTCGAAGTCTTGTTGCAGACAGAAAAAATGCGCAATGAAGGGCTGGCACCAGAACGCCTGTCGCTGTCCAACTTCCGCCATTCTTACTGGACGGTGTCGCAACTGATCACGCATCACACTGTCAACGGTTGCAATCTCAACCCTGGTGATTTGCTGGGTTCAGGTACGCAGTCAGGCCCGGCACCGGAAGAAGCTGGTTCATTGCTGGAGCTGACTGAAGGTGGCAAGAAAGCCATCGTATTGAGCAATGGCGAACAACGCATTTTCATGGAAGATGGCGACAGCATCATCATGCGCGGCTGGGCGCACAAAGAAGGCTGCCCACGCATCGGTTTTGGTGAAGTGAGCGGTACCTTGCTGCCAGCCAGGGCGTAGGCTTTTCAGCTGACCACCAGACCTGAGCTGTTTTGCGCAGGTAAAAAAAACGGGACTTTTCAGTCCCGTTTTTTCGTTCATCGTTTTTAAATTTGTATCCAGTTACCTTTGAATATGATCGGTCCTGATGGTTTTTCAGGATTGCCTGAACCACCCTTGGGTTCCAGCGTCACGGCCAGCAAAGGCACATTGTCAGCCGTCATACCAGCAGGCATTTTCAATGTCATGCTGCCGTTGTCTGCCAGCAGGCCCAGCGACTTGACCTTGCCATCCTTGCCCACTGCCCACAGTTCCAGGCTCTTGTCTGCAGCGATATTTTGCGCAGCGACCATGCGTACCTGCAACTGCCCGCGCCGGGTGTCGCCGGTAATGATGGCGACCGCCTGTGCCTTATCGTCAGCCAGGCTGGCAATATAGCTCGTTTGCACCTGCGCCTGATCGGCCTGTCTGCTTAACAAGACCGTGACCAGTACCAGGGCGATGGTGCTTGAAAACAGGCCCAGACCACGCCAGAATGCCAGGTCTTCGCGCAAATTGCCCCAGCTGCGCCAATAGGCCCAGGGGTCTTTTTGCCTGCTCAAGCCCAGTTGTTTTTCTATCGCTGGCCAGACCTGTGCTGACGGTTGAGCCTTTGGTGCAAATTCTGCCATAGGCAGCAGATGGCTTTCCCATTGCCTGACGACTTGCAGCAAAGCGGCATCCTGTTTCAGCCACAGCTCAAAGCGGCGGCGTGCACCGCCACGCAAACTACCAAGCACATATTCAGATGCCAGTTTTTCCAGTAAGGAAGGATTATTCTTTAGTTGTAGCAAATTCATCATGCCTCCAGTCGGGTGAGGCAGGTACGCAGCTTGTCGAGGCCGCGGCGTATCCAGGTCTTGACGGTACCGATAGGTAATTTCATTTGCTCTGCCACTTCGCTATGCGACAGATCATGGAAAAAAGCCATTGCCATGGCCTGCCTGTGCAAGCCTTCCAGCCTTGACATGCAGGATGCCAGTGCCTTCGCATCCTGTGTCAGTTCCAGTGACTGTACTGGGGTCGGGTCGCTGCTTTCCATAGCGTGCATGACTTCCATATCAAAAGTATCACCATCGATTTCCACATCATGATCCAGACGGCGCAACAGATCAAAAGCGCGATTGCGTACGATAGTTGTCATCCAGGTCATCGGGGCTGCCAGACCTGCCTGGTAACTGCCTGCGTTGTTCCAGATGTTGACAAAACTCTCCTGCAAAACCTCTTCGGCTAACTCCCGCTTAACTAATATACGCAGCGCGAAGCCAAACAGTTTCGAAGAACTTGCATCATATAAAGATTTAAAAGCCTGGGCGTCTTTACGGGCGACGGCGGCAAGCCATTGCTGAAGCTGGCTGGTATCTAGGGTAGCGGTGGGCAATTGCATGTCCAATTCTGTCAATAGCAGCTTGATGGGGGAAAGTCCGGTGATTTTAGACTATCTTTTGTATCCGGGTTGCATCACTTGAACACATTACTTTCAATTACTTATAGTATGCACGAAAGCTGAGGGTCACAAAATATTGTCGTGTTGTAATTACTGATGGCTTAGCTTGGCTCATGTCATCTTTGTCTATGATGTGCAAATTGCCACATTCGATGTGTTTCAGGCAAAAACTATTCAACACACGACGGCTCTGCTTTACGCTGAAGTATATTCAGTTGCCAGCATGGAATAGCATTTGAGATCGACATAACGTCCTTGTTTATATTCACATTCCCGCAATACGCCTTCCAGACGAAAGCCCAGCTTTTCGATTAAACGCCAGCTGGCGATATTTTCTGGTTCCACCATGGCTTGCAGGCGGTGCAGGCCCAGATGCCGGAAGCAATGGCCTATCATGACATGCAGGCATTCAGGGATGACAGCCTTGCCCCAGTGGTCAGGCGAAAGCCAGAAGCCGGTTTCGGCACAATGATGTTCCTGCTCCCATCCATGCAGGCCGCAAGTACCTATCAATTGCTCAGGTGCTTCCCTGCTGCAAATCCCCCACCAGATGCCGGTGCCGTCGAGCCAGACCTGTTCATACCAGTCCATCTGTGCCTGGCTTGATGCCAGCGTCTCATAGCTGACGCCATAATAATCCGTGACACGCGGATCGGATAAACCCCGGAAAATGGCCGCCATGTCAGCAGGCACGATACGGCGGAGTTGATAGTTCCGGGTATGCAGCAAGGGGAAAGAGCTGGTTTCTCGCATAGACGCTTTGCAATAACAGGTGACAGACAGGCATTCTAATCCACAGTCGGCAGGTGGCAGCCTGGTTCTTGCTGGTTGTGGGGCGGCAAAATCTGGGATAATCCGTCTGCCCGCAATCACAGGGTCATCTGATCAACAGGAATGAATTTTAATGAGCCCAGAGCAACGCAAAGAAGCTTCCGAACTGGAATTGCATAAACGTGGTATCCGCATCAATGTGCAATTGCATGTGATTGAGTCTGATGAAGAAGTGGAACTGCGTACACCTCAAGCATTGATGCAGCGCATGCTGGCCTTGTGGGCAGTGACTGGTGTCGCGTCTGGTGGTGCGATTGATTGTGCGATTGATGGTACGACTGGTGACGACGCTGCGCGTTATCGTCTTTATCTCGAAACACATGGACTGATTGACTGCCTGTCTGCGCAGGAGAGGGCATTTTTATTTGCTGAAGCATCTCCCGAAAAACCAGTTGAAGAACTGCGGACACACTTTGTCGAAAAGCAGGAAGCCCTGTATTTTCTGGCCTGGGCCGCAGGTCTGACAGACAAACTGGCAGTGCCGACGCAAGCGGCAAACCTGAAACAGGTTTTGAAATTATTTCCGCGAGCGCTGGAAGCGCCTGTGCGTTTGCAGGCTGCCCTGAAACCACGCCGCAAAGGGCAACTACTCGATTGGTCGGATTTATTATATCGCCTGCACTGGGCAGTTCGTCATGCACATATCACCGGGCGCGATGCACCGGGAAACCTGAACGCCGTTGCCGTACGCGAATGGCATCAGGCCGCCAACTGGCTGTGCCAGTATGAAGAAGAAAACGACTGGGACAAGGTCAGCACCGAGACCTGATGCAGTCAGCCACCGGCATCATCAAAACGCCTTCAGCGTCCGCCGTTCTGATTTACAGGTATTGATCTGGTCCAGCATCTTCTGGCAGCGAGGGCCGGAGAATTCAGCCTGTAGCGCATCGAGAAAGACGCGGGTGCGTGCCGGCATCAGGCGGCGGCCGGGGAAGACTGCCCAGAGATTGACGTCAGGCAGCTTCCAGTCTTCCAGCAAAGGTAACAAGGCGCCGCTGCGTACATGGTGATCGGCAAAATGATCAGACAGCATGACAATACCTTTGCCATGCACGGCCAGGCGTGTCAGCAATTCGGGTGAATTGGCGCTGGCCCTGCCCGGCGGTATGCCTTCCCATACCGCCCCTTCTTTTTCCATGCGCCATATCGTCACTTCGCCATTGCGTGCCATCAGGCGCAGGCAGTCGTGCTCCATCAGGGCTTCTGGTTCTGCCGGTGTGCCATGCGCGCGTAAATAGGCGGGTGAGGCATACAATCCTATGCTGAAGCGCACCAGGCCACGTGCCGCCAGTGACGCATCATCGGGCAAGTCGCCAACGCGGATGGCGACATCGAAATTTTCGCCTATCAAATCCACCCTTCTTGGTGACAGATCGATTTCCAGGTTGATCGCCGGGTATTTGCTGATGAAGTCCGCCAGCAACTCACCCATTTCAATATTGGCGAAGTCGCCCGGCATGGATACTTTCAGCTTGCCACTCGGTTCCGCCTGCCTGTGCTGGGTCAGCGCCAGTGTTGCATCCACTTCTTCCTGCACGTGTTGAGCGTGTAGCAAGACATTCTGACCGAGATCAGTCACCGTCAGTTTGCGTGTCGTGCGCAGGATCAGCCGTTCACCAAGCTGGGCTTCCAGTGCAGAAATACGGCGCGACAGCGTTGATTTTGGCACGCCCAACCGTTCTGCTGCCTTGCTGAAACTGCCTTCTTCGACGACGCGGGCGAACAGCAAGAGGTCGTTTGCTTCCAGGGACATGACGAATTTCCTCTCTATTTTGCTATTTTTGGAACAATGATATCCATTTTAACGTCTTCCGCATTGTTTTTGGAACGTCTAAAGTAGTTACATCGCAACCCCACATGAAAAGGATACAAAATGAACATCCTGCAAATTAATTCCAGCGCCCGTGCTGAAGGCTCTCATTCCACCCAACTGGCGGCTGTTCTGGTTGAACGCCTGCTGGCTGCCACACCGGATGCCAAACTGAGCATCCGTGACCTTGGTCGTCACCCTCACCCCATACTGGATGAAACTGCCTTGCAGGCCTTGTTCACACCGGCCGACCAGCGCAATGCAGACCAGCAGGCACGTGTCGCCCTGGATGATGCGCTGATTGCTGAAATACAGGCGACTGATGTCATCGTACTGGGCGCGCCCATGTATAACTTTGGTATTTCTGCGCAACTGAAAAACTGGATAGATGCCATTTCACGTGCCCAGGTCACTTTCCGCTATACCGCAAACGGCCCGGAAGGCATGCTGACCGGCAAGAAAGTGTATGTCGTGCTGACCCGTGGCGGTCTGTATCGCAATACACCGAATGACACGCAAATGCCTTACCTGAAAACCTTTTTTGGCTTTCTGGGCATGACAGATGTAGAGTTTGTTTATGCAGAAGGTTTGGCGATGGGGCCAGAAGGCGAAAAAGCAGCGATTGCTTCTGCCCACCAGCAAATGAATGATTTACTGCCAGCATAATTAGCGCTGGCGATATAGAACGCTAACAAGCTAACAAGCTAATAAGCTAACAAGGACGGATCATGGATATTACAGATACAGATGTCATCACTACCACGGCACGCGTCAGTCAATCGCGTGTGGTTGAGCAACTGGTGGCCGGCCAGCCTACTTCGGATGGTGACGGTGTGAAATTGACGCGGGTCCTGACGCAGCCGTTTCAGTATCGTCTCGATCCGTTTTTGATGCTTGATGCCTTCGGCAGCGATGATGCTGATGATTATATCGGCGGCTTCCCCGATCACCCGCACCGTGGCTTTGAAACCATCACCTACATGCTCAATGGTCGCATGCGCCATCGTGACAGTGCCGGTAATGAAGGCTTGCTGCAAAATGGCGGCGTACAATGGATGACGGCTGGCCGTGGTGCCATCCACTCCGAACTGCCTGAACAGGAAGAAGGGCGCATGGCTGGTTTTCAGCTATGGCTGAACCTGCCTGCCAAAGACAAGATGCGCGCACCGTGGTATCGCGACATACAAAGTGCCGAGATCCCGGAACTGGTGACACCTGAAGGCGTGAAGGTCAGGGTGATCGCAGGTAGCAGTCACGGCGTGCAGGGCGCCATGCAGCGCGAAGTGACCGAGCCGCTTTACCTGGATGTGCATTTACCGGCAGGTAGCAGTTTTAGCCAGGAACTGGCGGGCAGTTTCAATGCCTTCGTCTATGTGTATGAAGGTGAAGTGCAGATCGCTGAACGCCTGGTGCCGCAGCAAAGAATGGCTATACTGAAGAAAACGCCCGGTGCAGATGGTGTTGTGATCGAAGCCAAAGCTGATAGCCGTCTGTTATTGATGGCAGGTCAGCCGCTGGGAGAACCCATCGTGCAATACGGGCCTTTTGTGATGAACAGTCAGGCAGAAATTTTCAGCGCGATCAATGACTTCCGTGCTGGCAAGCTGGGGCGTGCTGATTAAATTAAACCATGGCGCTATGGCACTAATGAGCCATGAAAGCCTGACACCAGGCTTAACTGATTTCATCAGCAAGGGTAGTTGAAAAATAAAATCACTATTGAAGGATTTGAAATGAACCAATTGAAAACTGCAGGGCCGGCATATGCTTCCCTGATTGCGCGTGTCCTGATTGCACTGATCTTTGTAGCTTCCGGTGCGAGCAAGATTACCGGTTTTGAACAAACTGTCGGGTACATCGCCAGCAAGGGCCTGCCTTTGCCTGCACTGGGGGCGATTGCTGCCATCGTGGTGGAACTGGGCGGTGGCCTGATGGTGATTGTAGGCTGGCGGGCCCGCTGGGCTGCTGCTGCAATGATAGCCTTCACGCTGGCTGCGGCGTTTATTTTTCATAATTTCTGGGGTGTACCGGCAGACGCGGCACAAAACCAGATGATACATTTCATGAAAAATATCTCCATGGCTGGTGGTCTCTTATATGTGCTGATCCACGGCAGCGGGGCGTATAGCCTGGACGGCAATAAAGCCTGACCAGCCGTGAATTCGTTTTGATCAGAACAGCAGGCTTGCCCACGGGTAAGTCTGCTGTTTTTGTTTTTGAAACCTGCTTTTAAATATCTGCGTTTCATCATTCTGTAATCTGGCTTTCATACGCCTGACACATTCGTCCCTAATACTCCCGTGGATAAATCCAACATCCAACCGGGGCGGATGCAATGAAGATACAAATCAACGGCATTTCCAAAACCTTTCGTGGCGGCTATCAGGCGCTCGATAATATTGCGCTGTCATTTGCGCCCGGTGAAATGGTGGCGCTGATAGGTGCTTCCGGTTCAGGAAAATCTACCTTGCTCCGTCATATTTCCGGCCTGATCATTGCCAATGCAAACGGTAATGACATACGGGCTGGTGAACACGTGGTGCAGGCCAATGGCGTATTGGGCCGGCATATCCGTCAACTGCGTTCCGAAATTGGTTTTGTGTTCCAGCAGTTCAACCTGGTGGGCCGCTTGCCGGTATTGACCAATGTATTGACGGGTGGCATTGCCCGCATCCCCTTATGGCGCAGCTGTTTCAGAATATTCACCAAAGAAGAAAAAGCACTTGGCCTGGCAGCGCTGGCCCGTGTCGGCATTGCCGAACATGCTTACAAGCGTGCCTCGGCTTTGTCTGGTGGCCAGCAACAACGCGCCGCAATAGCGCGCACCATCGTACAAAAGGCCAAAGTCATCCTGGCAGATGAACCCATCGCTTCGCTGGACCCCGAATCTTCCCGCCGCGTCATGCAGACGCTGGCCGACCTGAATCGCCAGGATGGGACGACCGTGCTGGTGTCCCTGCACCAGGTTGACGTGGCTTTGCGTTTTTGTCCGCGTACCGTAGCGCTGTCCAGAGGCCGGGTAGTGTATGACGGCCCTTCCAGTGAATTGACGGTCAGCATGCTACGTGACCTGTATGGCGCAGAGGCAGAAGAATTATTAAGCCCGGCACCTGTGAGTACCAGTTTGGAAAAACCGCTGGTCGATCATCTTTCCCTCCCCACTCTTGCGGCTGCCGCCTGAGTTTCATTTTTCATTCAGGAGTATTTCCATGTTTCGACAATTCATGCGTTCTTTTACGCTAGGCCTGGCGATGGCTGCATCAGCTACTTTCGCGGCTTCTGCCTCGGCAGAAGATGCAGTAAAAACGCTGAACTTCGGCATTATTTCCACCGAGTCTTCACAAAACCTGAAACAGGACTGGCAGCCTATACTGGAAGACCTGAGCAAAAAGCTGGGCATCAAGGTCACGGCTTTCTTTGCGCCTGATTATGCTGGTGTCATTGAAGGTATGCGTTTCAATAAAGTACAGTTTGCCTGGGTGGGCAATAAATCGGCCATCGAAGCAGTAGACCGCGCCAGTGCCGAAGTCTTTGCACAGACCGTGAATGCTGATGGCACCCTGGGTTATTACAGTATGATCAGTGTCCACAAGGACAGCCCTTACCAGACGGTTGATGATGTGCTGAAAAATGCCAAAAACCTCAATTTTGGCATCGGTGACCCTAACTCTACATCAGGTTTCCTGGTACCCAGTTATTATGTGTTTGCACAAAATAACGTGAATTCAAAAACAGCGTTCAAGACCATACGCGGTGCCAATCACGAAACCAATATCCTTGCTGTTGCCAACAAACAGGTAGACGCCGCCGTACACAGTTCTGACACGCTGGATCGCATCAAGGCACGTCAGCCAGAAATAGCCAGCCAGCTGCGCCAGGTCTGGAAGTCACCTTTGATTGCCTCTGATCCTTTGGTATGGCGCAAGGATTTGCCTGCTGATGTCAAAAACAAGATCAAGGATTTCTTTGTTAATTATGGCAAAACCGGCCCTGATGCAGCGCGCGAAAAAGCACAATTGAACAAGCTGACACTCGGCGGCTTCCAGGATTCCACCAACGCGCAGTTGAAGCCTATCCGTCAACTGGAACTGTACAAGGAAAAAATCAAGCTTGAGGCGGATGTCGCCATGAATGCCGATGAAAAGAAAGTGAAGCTGGACGATATCAACCGCAAGCTCAACGACATTTCCAAATCCTGATCGTATGAATTCGTCCCCATCCGTGCACACAAACAAAACCGTCAGTTTGCCACCACCGCCAAAGCAGGATTTTGGCAAGTTGCTGGTATGGGGCATTGTATTGGCGATACTGGCACTGTCGTGGAATGGTGCCGACATGCGACCACTGGAATTGATACGCGATAGCGGCAATATGTTGACGTATGCCGCCAGTTTTTTTCCGCCGGATTTCCATGAATGGCGTATCTATTTCCAGGAGTTGCTGGTGACCCTGCAAATTGCCGTGTGGGGTACGGCCCTGGCGGTGATCTGTGCGGTACCGCTGGGTTTGCTGAGTTCGTCGAACATAGCACCAGCCTGGATCTGTCAGCCAGTGCGCCGCTTGATGGATGCAGCGCGCGCCATCAATGAAATGGTGTTTGCCATGCTGTTTGTCGTGGCGGTAGGGCTGGGCCCTTTTGCCGGTGTGCTGGCGCTGTTTGTGCATACGACCGGCATATTGTCCAAACTGTTTTCAGAGGCGGTAGAAGCAATAGACCCGCAGCCGGTCGAAGGCATACGCGCCACTGGGGCGCATGCGCTGGAAGAAATCGTTTATGGCGTCTTGCCCCAGGTGATGCCTTTGTGGGTTTCGTTTACGCTCTACCGCTTCGAATCCAATGTGCGCTCCGCTACCGTGGTTGGCATGGTGGGCGCTGGTGGCATAGGTGTCATTTTATGGGAAGTCATACGTGCCTTCCAATATGCGCAGACCTGCACCGTATTGTTGATGATCGTCGTGACGGTCAGCCTGATAGACGTGACTTCATCCCGTTTAAGAAAACTATTTATATGAATGCATTTGTTCAGCGTCAGCAAAAACGGATTACTCCCATCGCCTTCTCTACCGTGATTGAATGGCTGCAATACCGTGCTGGTGGTTTTTATGGCGGTGAAGCGATTACCCAGCTTGAACATGCCCTGCAATGCGCCAGCCTCGCCATGCAGGATGGCGCTTCCGATACACTCATCATCGCCGCCCTGTTACATGATATTGCCCATCTGGCGGATGATGAAACTGACCAGACCTTTCCGCATGGCGAACTGGCAGCACTGCAACTGGCCGATCTTTTTGATGAAGCCGTCACCGAACCCATACGTCTGCATGTCGATGCCAAGCGCTATCTGTGCGCCGCAGATCCCTTGTACTGGTCAGGCCTGTCTGAGGCTTCACAACGCAGCCTGATCTGGCAGGGCGGGCCGTTCACCGTGACCCAGGCAACGGATTTCATCAGCCAGCCCTATGCAGAGGATGCAGTACGCTTGCGTCAATGGGATGACGCCGCCAAAGTCGTTGGCGCAAAAACGCCTGAACTTGTCTATTTCATCGCCTTGATGGAAACCTGTATGGACAAGGGGACTGACAAACACCGCTTGCAGCATGTGCAATGGGTAGAAGCCTGAGCGAACAGGTTTAGCAAACGCTTAAGGTATCATTCACTGAAAAGTGCCAGCAGCTTTTGACCGGCTATTTCCACAGGCCCGCTGTTGTCGATATGAATGATATCTTCTTCGGTGGGTATGGCAAACTGTGTCACTCTTTCCATGCGGTTGAGCAAGGCGGCGCCATTCTCGCGCTGGCGTTTCTCGACTCTTTGCCGTATCAGGTCGGCGTCGGCGACAATCCAGATGATCCTGGCATCGGGAAATAACTGCCTTAGCTGTGGCAGGTATTCGCGCGAACCGTTAACCACCACATCCTGGCCACATTTCAATTTCACTTCCAGCTCACGACGTATGCCATAACACAGGCCATTGGCCTGCCATTGCATGCAAAAATGTCCGGCTGCGGCGGCTTGCCAGAAGGCTTCCTGGCTCATGGCTTCATGCTGTTCGCTATCATGGGCCGGTCGGGTAATGCTCCTTTGTGAAAACACCAGGCTCGATGATTCCGGCATTCTGGTCTTTACCCATTGCAGCAGGGTATCCTTGCCTGCCCCAGAGGGGCCAACCACAAAGAAAAGCTGGCCCGGGCGGGGCAGGGCTTTTTGCTGGAATACAGCCTGGAATGGAAAACGCATCCAGAACTTGAACGCCGCCCCCGGTTCTTCTTCGCGGAATATCGTCAACGCATCAATTTCCATCTGTGAATTTTCCAGCAGCCTGGAAAAATGCTGCTCTGCTGCCTTGCGCAAGGCGTACTGCGCATCTGCATCGACTTCGCCGAGATCGTCGCTCAGGGTCAGGTGGAAGCGGTATTCTTCTTCTGTATAGGGATAACCCCATTGCTGCAACAAAATCTCCTGCCTTGCACTTAAGCCTGCATGCCGGCGCTTGGCCAGGTAAGTAGCATCGGGAGCATTGCGCAAGAGATCAAAATAACTGACGCAACGCATGGCCAGTGCATTGATATCGGATTCGTTGCCTGAAGGGCGCAATGCCAGAAAATTGCCCATCATCCTGATTTGCATTTCCGGGATTTTGATACTGTGCTGTACCTTGGCAAACGCCCTTGCCATACTGATAAGCTCGTTTTCATGAAAACCTTCAAGCAGGCTGAATGGTGCTTTCAAGGTGGCATGGAAACCATAGCGCGTAGCGCCCGAAGTCAGTTTGCTCAACATCAGGTCAGGCATGCCAGGAATATGGCGCTGCGCAATGCTACCCGCATGCATGGGGTCACGACCCAGCCAGCGTGCGCCGGCTTCCCACCAGGCAGTATCTGGCGCCGGGGAAAAATACAGGGCATAACGCATCACGCTGCCAGCTCAAGAGGGCGTTGGCCAGACAGACGCTCTGGTTCTGCGCAAAATACCAGTTTCCCGGCAGCTATCGTAGCGATCAGGCGCGGACTGCCATCCGCCAGTTTTTCTATCAAAATCAAATCTGCACGATATCCTGGCTTGATCTGACCACGATCATGCAAGCCCAGTACCTGCGCAGGATGATGTGACACCAGTTGCCAAGCCTGTTCAAGACTGCATGCAGCTTCCTGCTCAAGGCGGAATGGCGCGTGCAGCAAGGCAGGATAGTAATAATCGGAGGCCAGGATATCGCACAGGCCACGGCGCACTGCATCAGCGGCTGACAGACCGCCACAGTGACTGCCGCCCAGCAAAATATTGGGTGCGCCCATGACGACATGATTGTCCAGCGCGTGAGCTGCCAGCAGGGCTTCTTCGGTTTTCGGGAATTCGCTGATGGTCACGCCCAGTGCCTGATAGCGCTCACGGTCACTGCGGCTTTCATCATCATGTGAAGCCATGGGAATGCCATGTTCGCGGCAGGCCTGTGCCAGTTGCTGTATTGCCTGTGCCACCTTGGTAGAGCGGGACTGTGCTTTGTGCAGGCGTTCCAGGAAAGTGGCGACATCGCAACGTGCGCGCTCGGCATAGCTGAGCAGCTTTTCCGGTGAAGCAGATTTTTTCAATATCGATGGCAGATGCTCATTGAACGCAAAGAAGGCAATACTGCCAGAGGCGATCCAGTTCAATGCTTCACCCAGCCCATCGAGATGATGATTTTCAAAACGCAGGTGCAGGCGATGGTCGGCGTGAAAACGGTCTTTTTGCGACTTCAGTTGCTCGAAACTGGCAAGTGCTGCCTCACGCCCGCGCAAGCCGCCTTCCCATGAAAAAGTGACGCCGTGACAGGCCGTGGTAATGCCATTGCTGATCAGTTGCCTGTCCGTATCTGCAAACGCAATATCGTAAGGGAAACTGGTGGCAGGACGAGGCTGTAACTGCCGCTCAAAGGCATCGCCATGGATATCAACCAGACCAGGCAGTGCTAACAGGCCATCGGCATCAAATGTCTGCTGACCCAATGCGCTGGAAAACCCCTTGTTGCCTGTGCCAGATATGAGCGCACCTTGCAAATGCAGGCTGTCTTCGCTCCAGCCGCTATGACCATCGGCAGAAGTTTGCAAAAAGCGGCTGCCTTGAATTGAAAAGCGCGTGTCCATAGTCTGGCTTTCTTTGTTCGGATACCCAATTTTATGCAGGAAATATGACTGGATATTGACAACGATAATAAGACTGCATGTCATCAAGACTTCATTTTTTGATGATGTAATGTTCCTCCATGAAATCAGATCACAACACACATCCTGGCCCGAATGCAGACCAGCAAGAACGCGCGCGCTGGATGTCAGTCCTGGCAAAAGCGCCGGACGAAACCCTGGCAGAAGCCGTCGCACAGTTCGGCGAGTTGCCTGCTTATCTGTGGTTAAGAAAACCGGAAACCGGCCTGGCCATGGTACGCGCCAGAACAGGTGGCAGCGGTACACAATTCAATCTCGGTGAAATGTCAGTGACACGTTGCGCCTTGCGGCTGTCCAGCGGCGAGACTGGTCTGGCTTATGTAGCTGGCCGCAGTGTCCGCCATGCAGAATGGGCAGCGATCTTCGATGCGCTGATGCAGACCGATGCCAAAGCCATCGTGCAGTCCACCATTATTGCACCGCTGGAAAAAATCCTGGCGGTGCAGCGCGCAGAAACTGTCGCGGCAGCAAAAGCCAGCAAGGTCGAGTTCATGACGATGGTACGTGGGGAAGATGCATGAATAATGTAGAGGCGATAAATACGATAGATACGGTCAATGCGATGAATAATCCTGTTGTCGGCCAGGGCCTGTTGCCAGCCTGGAATGATGCTGTCCATGATGCACAGACTGTCTTTCGCAGCTTGCTCAAAGCGCTGTCTGAACCAGGCAGCATACAGCGCTTGTCCGTGCAATTGCAGGCGCCCGCACCCTTGCATCTGGCCACTGCCGCTGCTTGCCTTGCGCTGATGGATTTTGAAACCAGCACCTGGCTGGCGCCTGATCTGGATAATGAAGCCGTGCGTGCCTATCTGCGATTTCACTGCGGTTTGCCGCTGGTGACTGATAAAACCCTGGCTAATTTCGTGGTGTTGAATGCCCCTCTTCAAAATCTGGATTTGCAGGAATATGCACAGGGCAGCATGACTTACCCTGATAAGTCGGCCACTTTGCTGATACAGGTCGATGACCTGGAAAACGGCCCGGAAAATCTGATCACTGGCCCGGGCATCAAGGAGTCTGGTAATTTCCGCGTCGCTGGCTTGCCTGCTGATTTTGTCTCGCGATGGCAGCAAAACAACCTGGGTTTTCCGCAGGGTGTGGATATTATTTTCTGTTGCCGCGATGCCTTGCTGGGCTTGCCGCGCACCAGCCGCATAGAGAAAAAGGATAACGCATGTACGTCGCAGTAAAAGGTGGAGAGAAAGCCATTGCCCAGTCATATGTGGCATTGGCGAAACTGCGGCGCGGTGATACGGCAGTGCCTGAACTGAGCATTGCACAGATACGTGAGCAAATGTCGCTGGCTGTTGCCAGGGTAATGAGTGAAGCATCTTTGTATGACAAGGATCTGGCTGCGCTGGCGATCAAGCAGGCCAGTGGCGATTTGATCGAAGCTATCTTCCTGCTGCGTGCCTACCGGACGACATTGCCACGCTTGCTGTCTACGCAGGCCGTTGATACGGCCTGCATGCTGATAAAAAGACGTATCTCAGCCACCTTCAAGGACGTGCCAGGCGGTCAGGTGCTGGGTGCAACTTATGACTATACCCAGCGCCTGTTGGATTTTTCGCTGGCTGCCCAGGCCCAGGCTGGCAGCCTGGCATCCGAGAGCCACGCATCTGATACCCATATATCTGACCCTCAGGACGATGATGTATCGCAAAGCCAGGCAGAACCGGAGCCTTGCCCGCGTGTACTGGATTTCCTCAATGACGAAGGCCTGATCGAGCCTGAATCGATTCCCGAGAATGACCCCGAACCTGCTGACCTGACCCGCGACCCTTTGCAGTTTCCGACAACACGTGCCCTGCGACTGCAAAGCCTGGCCCGTGGTGATGAAGGTTTTTTGCTGGCACTGGCTTATTCGACGCAACGTGGCTATGCACGCAATCACCCGTTTGCCGGTGAAATCCGTTATGGCACGGTGAGCGTGGAAGTGGTGCCGGAAGAACTGGGTTTTGCCATCGACATCGGTGATATCGAATTGACAGAATGCCAGATGGTCACCCAGTTCATAGGCTCGCAAACCGAAGCACCCAAGTTCACGCGCGGATATGGTCTCAGCTTTGGTTACAACGAACGCAAAGTCATGGCAATGGGTGTAGTGGACCGGGCCTTGCGTGCAGAAGAATTGAAAGAAGAAATTATTGCGCCAGCGCAAATGGAAGAATTTGTTCTATACCATGCTGACAATGTCGAAGCTTCCGGCTTTCTCCAGCATTTGAAATTGCCGCATTACGTTGACTTCCAGTCAGAATTGAATTTATTGCGCAGCCTGCGGCTGGCCATGCAGGCGCGTGGTGAAGACGAGGGCATTGATGCGCGCACGACCGGACCCGCCGATGAGGCGGCTGAAGATACTTCAGACCAGAAAGCCGCATGATGAATACCGTTAGTACCCCAGCAGTTGAAGTTGATATGACAGCCGCAAATGCTGCTGTGAGCAATAAGGTACAGCCAGAAGCCGGCTATAACTTTGCGTATCTTGATGAACAGACAAAACGCATGATACGCCGCTCCATCCTGAAGGCAGTAGCAATACCAGGCTATCAGGTACCGTTTGGCGGGCGTGAAATGCCCCTGCCTTATGGCTGGGGTACCGGGGGCATACAGGTTACCGCCGCCATCATCGGGCAGGACGACATATTGAAGGTCATTGACCAGGGGTCGGACGATACCACCAATGCAGTCAATATCCGCCGTTTTTTCAGCCGTACTACCGGTGTTGCCACCACAGAGAAAACCACGGCTGCGACTTTGATACAGACACGCCACCGCATACCTGAAACTCCGCTGGCCGCGGGACAGATCATGGTCTACCAGGTGCCCATTCCCGAGCCCTTGCGCTGGCTTGAGCCCAGTGAAACCGAAACCCGCAAGTATCATGCAATGGCAGATTACGGCTTGATGAGCGTCAAGCTGTATGAAGATATTGCCCGTCTGGGGAAAATCGAAACTTCCTACGATTATCCGGTTATCGTCAATGGCCGCTACCTGATGCGGCCTTCACCCATCCCCAAATTTGATAATCCGAAAATGAATCACAGCCCGGCACTGCAATTGTTTGGTGCCGGTCGTGAAAAACGTATTTTCGCAGTGCCACCCTATACCTCGGTCAAGAGCCTGGATTTTGAAGATTATCCATTTGAAATCGAGCGCTGGGAACACCGTTGCGCCATGTGCGATGCCGATGACAGTTTTCTGGATGAAGTCATTGTCGACGACAAAGGTGCGCGCATGTATGTGTGCAGCGATACTGATTATTGCCGCACTCGCCAGGACAGCAAGACCGGAGTGACAGCATGAATCCACAAATAAATCCGCAACTTGCACCGCTTTTGCAGGCAAAAAATATTACCAAAACCTATGCAGGTAAAACTGCTTGCGGCCAGGTGAACCTGGCACTCTATCCAGGTGAGGTATTGGGCATTGTCGGTGAATCCGGTTCTGGCAAATCGACATTGCTGAACTGCCTGGCCGGGCAACTGATGCCAGACCATGGCGAAGTCTTGTTCAATACCCGCGACGAAGGCATTGTCGACCTGTTTGCCATCAGCGAAGCACGGCGTCGCCTGCTGTCGCGCACTGACTGGGGCTTTGTACATCAAAGTGCCAAAGACGGCTTGCGGACAGGTGTCTCTGCCGGGGCCAATGTCGGTGAGCGCCTGATGGCCGTGGGTGCCAGGCATTATGGCAATATCCGGGCGGAAGCAACAGAATGGCTGGAGCGGGTAGAAATTGACGCCGCCCGTATCGACGACTTGCCGCGTGATTTTTCTGGCGGCATGCAGCAACGCCTGCAAATCGCGCGCAACCTGGTGACCAAACCACGCCTGATTTTCATGGATGAACCTACCGCCAGTCTTGACGTGTCGGTGCAGGCGCGCCTGCTGGATTTATTGCGGCAACTGGTTTCGCAATTGCAGGTGGCCGCCATCATCGTCACGCATGATCTGGCCGTGGCACGCCTGCTGGCACACCGCCTCATGGTCATGCGAAATGGTCAGGTGGTGGAAGAGGGGTTGACCGACCAGGTACTGGATGATCCGCAGCATCCGTATACGCAATTGCTGGTGTCGTCTGTATTGCAGGCCTGAGAGATCACTATGTCCAGAAGAATTGAAGTAAGCGCCTTGTCGAAAGATTTCACGCTGCATTTGCAGGGCGGCCTGCAAATGCCTATCCTGTCAAATATCGACATGCAGGTCGATGCCGGTGAATGCGTGGTGATCCATGCGCCGTCCGGGGCAGGTAAAAGCACCTTGCTGCGCTGCCTGTATGCCAATTACCGCGCCAGCAGCGGCAGTGTCAACATATGGCATGACGGCGCATGGGTGGATGTACAGTCAGCCATTGCCCAGCAGGTGCTGGCCGTGCGCCATGCCACCATGGGATTCGTCACGCAATTCCTGCGTGTCATTCCGCGTATTTCCACACTGGACCTGGTTGCCGAGCCGCTCATCAGCCGCGGCGTTGACCAGCAAAGTGCCAATGAGCAGGCACAAGAGCTGCTGTCACGTCTGCGCATACCAAAACGCCTGTGGCAAATTCCGCCAGCCACCTTTTCTGGCGGCGAGCAGCAGCGCGTCAATATCGCCCGTACCATGATTGTTGATTACCCGGTATTACTGCTCGACGAGCCTACAGCTTCGCTCGATGAAGCCAATCGCGATACCGTGATAGAGATGATCAATGCGGCTCGCGAACGTGGTGCGGCTGTCGTTGGCATCTTTCATGATGAAGCCGTACGCCAGGCATTGGCAAGCAGAATTTTTTCAATTACACCGGCTCAGGCGGTAACCTTGGTGGCAGCATGAACAATACAATCAGAAACGCGCATATCGTCACTGCTGACGAGGTATTTGGCGGCAGCATGTCGATAGAAAACGGCATCATTGCCAGCATCACCGCAGCTTCAGAACTTGCCAGTAGCAACCTGCAGACAACGGCAGAAGACTGGAACGGCGATTTCCTCTTGCCCGGCCTGGTGGAGTTGCATACCGATAATCTGGAAAAACACCTGATGCCCCGGCCCAAGGTGAGCTGGCCGACATTGCCGGCCATTATCGCCCATGATGCGCAGATTGCTGCGGCTGGCATTACTACCGTACTGGATGCGATTTCCGTTGGCGACATCGATTCCGACAGCATGCGCAATGACACACTGGAAGCCTGTACCCTGGGCTTGCGCTCGGCGGCTAATTCAGGCCTGTTGCGCGCCGATCATTTCCTGCACATGCGGCTGGAACTCGCAGAGGAAAACCTGCTGGAAATGTTTGCCCCTTATCTCAACGATGACCGTCTTAAACTGGTATCACTGATGGACCATACGCCAGGACAAAGACAATGGACTGACCTGACGCATTACCGCACCTATGTATCTGGCAAGCGCGGCTGGAGTGAAGACAAGGTGGAATCCATGCTGGACCGCCTGCTGGAACGCCAGCAAGCCTATGCGGCCTCAAATCGCCGCAGCATCGTGGCCTGCTGCCGCCTGCTTGATCATCCCTTGCCGCTGGCGACCCATGATGATACGACTGTCGAGCATGTGTCCGAAGGTGTGGATGACGGTGTGACGATCTCTGAATTCCCTACTACCCTGGCCGCAGCCCGCGCGGCACGTGAACAAAGGCTGGGCATCATCATGGGGGCGCCAAACATGGTGCGTGGCGGTTCTCATTCCGGCAATGTGTCGGCGGCTGAACTGGCACGCGCAGATTTGCTCGATGTGCTGTCTTCCGATTACGTCCCTGCCAGCCTGCTGCATGCCGCTTTCCTGTTGCAGAATGAAGGTTTCAGCCTGCCAAAAGCCGTGGCAACAGTCAGCCGCAATCCGGCGCGCATGATAGGTCTGCATGACCGCGGCGAAATCGCCACAGGCTTGCGCGCAGATTTCTTGCGCGTACGTGTGGTGCAGGGAATCCCGATCGTCCTGGGTGTCTGGAAATCAGGCATCAAGATTGCCTGATGGTAAAATTATGGCAAGATGATGGCATTGCTTGACGATCTGGAAAAATGATCGCAGCAGTTTGTTATGCCTATACCTATACCTGAACGGAAGGTTTATCGCTGGTTTATCATATTAGATGGACAGGATTGATACGACATACACAATTTTTGTGTCAGTATCTGCTTTTCTATTTATTGAAGATAATGAGCAATGACGTCCGTCAACAAAGCGCAGCGCAAGTCGCGTTTTCTTATCTTTTTTTGCGCAACAAGCCTGGCATTGATGTCCTTGCTTTTCAGTCATGCCAGCCTTGCGCAGGACAATCAGATTATCAGTATCCTGCCTGATCACAGCCAAGCTGTGATTCGCATCAAGCTGAAAGAAGCCATCCAGCAGGCACCGTCCCTGTTTATTCTCCCAGCCCCTGATCGTGTCGTCACTGATTTCTTGCAGGCATCGAATGGTACCGGCAAAAAAGAAATCAATTCTTCTGATGCCTGGTTACGCAGCATAGACATCATCGAAGTCAGTGGGCGCACGCGGCTTGTATTTAATCTCAAGCAGGCTTTTAAAAATCCTTCCATCAGTGTGGAGGGAGATACTGCCGTAATACGTTTGAGCGATTCATCAGATGTCACTGTGACTGATACGCCGTATAAAGACCCGGTTCAATCCGGGGTGGCAGCGCCAGAATTGTTTAACACCCATCTGGTGCTGGCAAGAGCCGGCAGGGCAGACGCCCAGTTTTCTGTCGGAGAAATGTATCGTACTGGTTATGGCATTTCGCCAGATGTCAGCAAGGCTCTGCACTGGTTTCGTCTGGCTGCACAGCAGGGGAATGCCAATGCGCAGGCTCATCTGGCGGTAATGTATCGCGAAGGCAGTGGCATCGCCAAAGATGCGGCGCTCGCAGGGCACTGGTTTTTGCTGGCCGCCAGACAGGGCGTTGTGATCGCACAGCTCAACCTGGGCTATATGTACCGTGAAGGACAGGGACTGGCAAAAAATGCAGAGAAAGCAGTGTATTGGTATCGTCAGGCAGCAGAAAAAAATGATCCTGATGCCCAGCTTTGCCTGGCGGGTATGTATTATCTTGGCGAGGGTGTCAAAAAAGACCTGAAACAAACTGAACACTGGGCCTTGCGTTCGGCCAGACAAGACTACCTGCCCGCACAAAAAGTGCTGGCACAAATGTATGCGTCAGATTCAGGCATCCGTCATGATGAAACTGACGCCGTGTTCTGGTACCGCAAAGCCGCAGAACAGGGTGATCAGGAGGCGCAGCAGATATTGAAGGAGCTTTCCCGATAACACCTGTATCAATCAAATCTGCTTAATCCTGGCCCAAGTGCAAGGCAATCACACCATTCGCTGGTGTTGCACAAGGCTCATCATCAAAAGCGATATCTCCATCCGGCTTGGCTTCACCATCCAGTTTCAAGTCGCGGAAGTTGAACAGGTCCTTGTCCATCAAATGGGATGGGGCGACGGTGGATAAGGCAGAAAAAATATTATCCACGCGGCCAGGGAATTTCTTGTCCCATTCACGCATCAGTCCCTTGATCTGCTTGCGTTGCAGGTTTTCTTGCGAGCCGCATAAATCACAGGGGATGATGGGGAAGTTTTTCACTTCGGCATAACGCTCGGTATCAGATTCCTTCACATAGGCCAGCGGGCGGATGACGATATGCTTGCCGTCGTCAGATTGCAGCTTGGCCGGCATGCCCTTGAGCTTACCGCCGAAAAACATATTCAGGAAAAAGGTCTCCAGGATATCGTCGCGATGATGGCCAAGTGCGATCTTGGTGGCACCCAGTTCATCGGCCACGCGGTACAAAATCCCACGGCGCAGGCGTGAACACAGTGAGCAGGTGGTTTTGCCTTCTGGTATCAGGCGCTTGACGATGCTGTAGGTATCCTGGTTTTCGATGTGGTAGGGAATGCCCAGTTTTTCCAGATAGGCTGGCAATATATGGTCAGGGAAATTCGGTTGCTTCTGATCGAGGTTGACAGCAACGATGTCGAAATTGATGGGCGCACGTTCACGCAAGGTCATCAAGATATCCAGCAAGGCGTAACTGTCCTTGCCGCCAGACAGGCAGACCATGACCTTGTCGCCTTCTTCTATCATATTGAAGTCACCAATGGCCTGTCCAACCAGGCGGCATAAGCGCTTGTGCAGCTTATTGTTTTCGTAGGTGATTTTTTCCTGCGATTTTGTGGCAGACGCTGCCGGTTCGGCCTGCGTCAGGGTGTCAGTCAGTGTTTCGTTCAGAGCTTGCATGATTTAACTTGAATCCGGGCTTAAATATCGGTTTTGATCTTGAATACTTCTACGCCTACGCCTTCGCAATCTGCGTAGACGTCAGGCTTCATGGTAGAGATGCGCACTGCGCGTACTTTTGGATGTGCCAGCATGATAGCTGCGACATCGTCACACAGGGTTTCCTGCAGGTGGACATGGCCTTTGGAAATACGGTCGGCTATGGTGCAACGCATGAAATCATAGTCGACGACTTCTTCGAGCTGATCGTCTTTGGGTGTCGACAGGGCCAGCGGGATATACAGATCGACATTGAAGAGTACGCGCTGCTCCCCCTTTTTTTCGAACTCGTGAACGCCGATGTTGATGGAGATTTCATAGTTGCGCAAAAACAGGCGGCGGCAATCGGCAAGTTGCGGGTGATGCAGGACGGATAACATAATGGGCTCGATAATTTAAGATGAAATGGATACAGGGGCAGTCGCCAGGAACATGACGTCGCGCTGCAAGGGAATCAGATGCTGGCCGCCATCCACCAGAACTGTGGTGCCTGTCATGGCCGGGCTGTCCGCCAGAAAGCACACCGTGCGCGCGATATCTTCCGGCGTGCTGGAACGTCCTAAAGGCGTGATTTGGTGGGCTTGCTGAAAATCGGCAGCGCTTTGATGACCGGACACCATCGTAATACCAGGCGCAATGCCCAGTACGCGCACCCTGGGTGCCAGCGCCTGTGCCAGCATGGTCGTGGCGCATTGCAGGGCAGCCTTGGATAAGGTATACGACAAAAAGTCGGGGTTCAGGTTATACAGTTTTTGATCGAGCAGGTTGATGACGCAGGCTTGCTGCCCTTCTGCTGTTGCGCTGTATAAGGCTTGCGCGAGAATGACAGGTGCTGCCAGGTTGGCATGCATATGCCGGTTCAGGCTTTGCTGGCTAAAGCTGCTGGCATCATCTTCTTCAAACAGCGACGCATTATTGACGACGCAATCTACCACGCCCATAGCCGCGATCGCGGCGGGCAACAGGGCGCGGGTCGCGGCCTCGTCAGCCAGGTCACATTGCAGGGCAACGGCGCGGCGACCCAAAGCTTTGATTTCTGTCACCAGCGCGGCTGCCTCGGCCGCTGAGTTTCCATAATGCACAGCAATATCCCAGCCCTGCTGCGCCATGTACAGGGCGATGTGCCGCCCTATGCGCCTGGCCGCACCCGTGATCAGGGCGACGCGTGGGCGTGAAGTGCTGCTGGCAGTGGCGTGGACAATATCGGTCATGGAAATTCTTAACTGAAGCTAGTACGTTTTCAATACAATGCGGGTATGCATAAATTATCTCTACCTGTTCCTGCTGATGATGCCTTGCGCGCCTCGTCTGCGCTACAACAACTGATTATCGACGACATCCATGCGCATCAGGGCTGGATACCATTTTCGCGTTATATGGAACTGGCGCTATATGCGCCCGACCTGGGTTATTACAGCGGCGGTGCTACCAAATTAGGCAAAGACGGTGATTTTACAACCGCACCCGAGATGTCGCCTCTGTTCGGCGCTACTCTGGCCAGACTGGCCAGCCACCTCTTTTTGCAAATCCCCTCAGAAGTCATGGAGTTTGGTGCCGGTACCGGCAAGCTGGCCCGCGATTTTTTGTCGGAATGTCAATTGTCTGGAATCAGGATAGACCGCTATTTTATCGTGGAATTGTCCGGCGAACTGCGTGCACGTCAGGAAGAATTACTGAAAGACTATCCGCAGGTGGTTTGGTTGCAAAAAATGCCAGAATCATTTTCTGGCCTGGTGCTGGGAAATGAGGTGCTTGATGCCATGCCGGTTGACCTGGTCATCAAGACCGCAGACGGCTGGCGCGAGGTAGGCGTGGCCGTGGTTGATGAAACTGCCACAGCCAGGTTGGTTTTTCGTGAGCACGCTTGTGAACTGGCTAAGATCGCACAGATTCCCGATGCAGATAGCCTGCCAGCAGGCTATCTGACCGAAGTACATGCCGTCGCCACCGGTTTCATGCACAGCCTGTCGCAGATGCTGGTGGGCGGGCAAACTGCCAGTGGCAAGGGCGGGGCAGCGATTTTGATCGATTATGGCTTTCCGGCGGCAGAGTATTATCATTCCCAGCGCTCACAAGGCAGCCTGATGTGTCATTATCGTCATCATGCGCATCCTGATCCCTTTTATTTTCCGGGTTTGCAGGATATTACTGCGCATGTTGACTTTACAGCAATGGCGAGAGCAGCCCTGGACCAGGGCCTGGAATTATTGACTTATTGCAGCCAGGCCAGCTTTTTGATCGAATCAGGCATTGCTGATTTGCTGGCCCGTACTTCGGCAGAACAGGCTTTACGCTATCTGCCACAGGCAAATGCCTTGCAAAAGCTGGTATCACCCGCAGAGATGGGCGAATTGTTCAAGGTGCTGGTCATCGGTACCGGAGTAGAATTGCCTGAAAATTTGCTCAGGCACGACCGCAGCCATCGCCTTTAGCCCATGCAGGGGCAGCGGCCCGCTGACCTGTACCTGGCTAACCATAGGGGTTAAAACTTGCTAATTAAGGTGCTGTTGATATTTTTGGTGGTCATTTTGCTTTCCAGCCTCTTGCCTTGGCTGGAAAAGCTGGGCATAGGTCGCTTGCCGGGAGACCTGCGTTTTCGCCTGTTTGGCAAGTCTTTCTCTTTTCCTTTCGCTTCTACCATTTTGATTTCCCTGTTCGTGCTCTTGTTGGCGCGGATATTCAAGTGAATCGTGATAATTTGTTAAAGCCGTGCAACATTGTTGCTTTCTGGGGGTAAAGTTTCCACGTCATAACGCCGTCACTTTAATATAATGAAACAGGCTTCATGCCTCATTGAGGCGGTGCTGCTGATCAGAGACCAGACAGCATGCCTGATAGCGACTACCAACAATAATTAAGCTAAAGGTTGAAATGAGCGAACTCAGCGACATTCGGGCATTGCTCATTGAGCCGCATGCGGGTATGCGGGTCAGTTTGCACAATATGCTGAATCTGTGCGGTATCACCAAGATCGAGCATGCCTTGTCAGCCGGTACGGCTGTGCGCACCATTCAGGCCAAGGTATTCGATCTGATACTGTGCGAATACGACCTCGGTGTTGGCCAGGATGGCCAGCAACTGCTGGAAGACATGCGGCATCACAAACTGGCACCCCTGTCGACGATTTTCATCATGGTGACGGCAGAACGCGCCTATGCCAAGGTGGTCAGCGCTGCTGAACTGGCTCCCTCAGACTATCTGTTAAAGCCGTTTACTGCCGATATGCTGCTGGAGCGCGTGATACGTGCTCTGGAAAAACGCAAGGCCTTCGTCGAAGTGCACAGCCTGATGGAACAAGGCGCTGTCGCCGAAGCCATCATGGCCTGCCACCATGGTGAGCGTGATTATCCCAAATACGCCATCGATTTCATGCGCCTGCGGGCAGAATTGCATGTCATACACGGCGAAGCCGCCGAGGCCGAAGAGTTATATAAATACCTGTTTGAACTGAAAGCCGTGGCCTGGGCCCGCCTCGGCCTGGCAAAGACCCTGTTCATGCAAGGCAAATACGAAGAAGCAGAAGCGATACTGAAAAACCTGGTGGCAGAAAATAACAAGTACATGGATGCGTATGACTGGCTGGCCAAGACCCATGAAATAGTGGGTGAGCTGCCAGAAGCCAAGGAAGTGCTGGATGTTGCTGTCAGCGTGTCGCCCCATGCAGTCAGGCGCTTGCGCAAGCTTGGCAAAATTGCTCTGGAAACAGGGGATATCGAAACGGCAGAAAATGTTTTGAAAAAAGTCGTCAGCAAGGCCAAATTTTCTGAGTTCCGCGACCCGGAAGACCATCTGAACCTGGTCGATGCGCTGGTCAAAAAGGGCGATACCGAACAGGCAAAATCGGTGATACGCGATCTCGAAAAAAATATGTCGGGCATGAAAAAGACGGCAGCCGTCCGGGCCATTTCATCTGCCATGGTGCATGCAAAGACGGGCGACGCTCGCCTGGCAGAGGAACTGGATAATGCTGTCGTCGCTTCACGCGAAGATATCGGTCTTTCCATAGAGGCCAAACTGGGGCTGGCAAAAAGCTGCCTGGACAATGATCAGGAAGGTAATGCTTCCGAAATCATCCTGGACGTGATGAAAAACGCCAGTAACCAGCAAGTCATGAACAAGGCCATGGGCGTCTTTGAAAGTGCCGGTAAAGGCCACCTTGGCAAAGAGCTGGCACAACGCAGCCAGAAAGAAGTCATGGATCTGGTGGCGATGGGTGTGCAAAAAGCCAAGGCAGGTGATTTCCGCGGTTCGGTCGAATTGATGACCGCTGCTGCCCGCAAATCACCTGATAATCCCCAAGTGGTGTTGAATGCCGCGCTGGCGGCCCTGAAATGCCTGGAAAACCTCGGATGGGATCAGGGTATCGGTGAGCAGGCACGCATGCTGATCGAATCTGCCCGCCGCCTTGACCCCATGAACCCCCGCCTGAAAGCCATACGTGGTTTGTACGATGAGCTTCAGAAAAAATATGGTATCAACGCTTCCAGAATTACAAAATAAAAAATAATGCACGGTAGACAGTGCCTGTATTTATCGTTGGAATAACCGGCAGTGACGGAGATCATGGCAACACAAGCTTCTGTACACCTTGATGAGCACGCACCTTTATCACCACGCGACCATCTACTGATTAAAATCAATGAAGAAAGCAATTTGCCGACTTTGGGTGTGTCCATCACCAAAGTGGTTGAGATCACGTCGTCAGGCGAAGATCCGGTCGCCAAGCTGGCACATTTTGTACTGGCCGATGTCGCCCTGACCCAAAAAATTCTGCGTCTTTCCAACACCATCCATTACCGTACCAGTGCCGGTGTCCCGGTTACCACCATTTCCCGTGCCATCTTTTTGCTGGGCTTTAATACGATTAAAACCAGCGCCATGGCGATGTTGCTGGTCGATTGCTTCAAGGATAAAAGCCATGCCAGTAGTGTCAGGCGAGAATTGATACAGGCCTTGTGCGCCAGCATCGTCGGGCGGGAAATGGCGCAGCGCAGCCGTTTTCAGGATGGCGAAGAGGCTGCGGTAGCAGCCTTGTTCAAGAACGTCGGGAAGATTTTGGTGGCGTCTTTCGATCATCCCTTATATACCCGCATACAAGCCATGCTGGCCACTGGCAAGACCAGTTCGCATGAGGCCAGCGCGACCTTGCTGGGTTGCAGCTATGAACGCTTTGGCGAAATGGCCTTGCAGGAGTGGAAAATACCCGACACCATCATTCAGTCTCTGGCTCCTTTGCCTGCGGGCGAATTGAAGAAAGTAAGCAGCCGGGGAGACTGGTTAAAGCAGGTTGCCAGTTTCAGCGATGCGTTGGCGTCCCTGATTATGACGAGCAGTGGCACTAGTCTCAGTGAGAAGTGCAAGCCCTTATTGCTGCGTTATGGCAAGGCACTGGAACTGGATCAGGCTTTGCTTGATGAGATGCTCGTCAAGGTGGAATCAGAAACCCAGCAACTGGCCAAGAGCATGGATATCGCGATGTCGGATATCCGCACTGATGAGGGTGCATCCACCGTCAACGGCCTGCCTGACGAGTTATTGCTGAAGACCTATGACGCTGGCGAAATGCAGAATAATGAGCGTTACGCCAGCGGCAAGCCCATGCATGCACGGGATCTGTTATTGGCTGGCGTGCAGGATGTGACGCAAATGCTGGCATCCGAATCTTTCAGGTTGAATGATTTGATACTGCTGGTGCTGGAAACCTTGTACAGCAGCATGGGTTTTCGTTTTGCTACCGTATGCCTGCGTGATTTACAGTCGGCCCGCTATGTCGCACGCCTGGCGATTGGTGAAAACTACTCGGAAATACAAAAAAACTTTGCGTTTCCCGGCAAGCCTGACCAGAATCTGTTTCATCTGGCGATGACCAATAATGTCGACCTGATGATTTCCGATGCGTCGGTACCGAAGATACAAAACCTGCTGCCCGAATGGCATAAAAAACTGATGCCGGATGCCCGCAGTTTCATCATCCTGCCCCTGGTTATTCAGAAGAAGGCACTGGGTTTATTCTATGCTGACCGTGCCGTGAGTGCAGAAGAAGGGGTGCCACCGGACGAAACTGCGCTGATCAAGACACTCAAAAGCCAGCTGTTGGCAGCCATGATGCGCGGATAGCGATGCGCTTTCCCGCCTGAAAACATTTTTCGGCATGCGGGTTACAATATCAGCCATTTCTTCAAGCGGGCAAACACTTATGTCATTCACCACCTGGCTCACTTTCTTTTTTGCGGCTTGCGTGATTGCCGTTTCCCCAGGCTCTGGTGCCGTCTTGTCGATGTCGCATGGTCTGAGCTATGGCGTGAAGCGTACCAGCGGCACCATCATGGGTTTGCAGGCTGGCTTATTGCTCATATTGGCTATCGCCGGTGCAGGTGTCGGGTCTATTTTGATGGCTTCCGAATTTGCTTTCAGTGTTGTCAAAACCGTTGGCGCTTTGTATCTGATTTATCTGGGTGTCAATCAATGGCGTGCCAGGGTGGATGTCGTCAGCAAAGCCGAAACCGAAACCATGGCAACCACCCAGGTGCCCAGTTTGCGCAAACGCTTTCTGACGGGATTTTTTACCAATGCGACCAACCCCAAAGGCATTATCTTCATGGTGGCCGTGTTACCGCAGTTCATCTCTCATGATGGCCCCTTGTTGCCGCAACTGCTGATACTGGGCGTGACCATGTGCATGATTGATCTGGCGGTCATGCATGGCTATGCCTTTGCCGCATCTACTATGCAAAAGTATTTCCGCGATCCAAAATGGCTGAAAAGCCAGAATCGTTTTTTCGGCGGTATATTGATGGCGATAGGTACGGCCTTGTTTTTCGTCAAGCGCCACACAACTGCCTAAAACTTACAGCTATCCGTCTGCTCAGTTTTTTTGCTGAACAGACGGATAGAATCCAGCTTTCAAGACAGTGGAATTTGCTGTTTCTTCGCCAGCGCATCAATATCCTGCCAGATCGTCATCTGGTTCAGCAGGCGTGTGGCAGGGTCCAGCATGGGATTCAAATTAAAAAATCTCTCCAGTGCTGTTTCATCAAAATTACTGCTTTGAGAAAAATTAATACGGCCATATTGCTTGCGGAAGGCATGCAATAAATCGGCTGGCGTATCCTTATGCCAGGATTGCATCAGACCACCCACCATCAAGGCGCAATCGGTGGTTTGCTCCAGTGTGCGCGGGCTTCTTGAGCTTGCCACATCGCGATAATCGAGCAAACGTGGAAAATAAAATTTCCTGACCCAGCTGGCCGGGATACCGCCTTCGCGCAGTAGCGCGCCACTGCGCCAGAGTTTCCAGCTTTTCTCGGCTTCAGCTTCAGACACGAAGTGACTATCCGCTTCGATGACGCAATCTTCGGCCAGTTCGATTTCCAGAATGACAGGCAGGCCGGCAGCCACCGCGATATTTTCCAGCTCGGGCATGACGGGTTTTTCACCGACCTGGCTTTGCAAGGCATTGACGAATTGCCCCATCACTTGCTGATGTTCATGATGCAGGCTGCTGGTAGCCTTGCAAAATGCGGCACAGGCCGCAAAATAGGCCATCAATTCACCCACCATGATGCCGTGCGCAGGGGTATTGTCTTCTTCCTGGAAATTATGGCGTATTGCGTGGGCAGGCAAGCCCTGACGCAAGATGGGGTATAGCTCGCTGGAAATACAGCCGTATTTGACATGGCTGCCAGCGGCAAGTTTAAATTCTGACATGGCGGCTCAGGCTTTCTTGAACAGGGAGAGGACGTGTTCCGGCGGACGTCCGATTGCCGCTTTATTTTGATAAGTAACGATGGGGCGCTGTAATAATTTGGGATGTGCAGCGATGGCCTGCAAGGCAGTCGCATTGTCTGCATCAGCCAGATTCAGGCTTGCATATGCATCTTCATTATTGCGCAATATCATTTGTACATCTGAGCTGTCCAGAGCCAGCAATAAACTCTGCAATTCAGTGTAACTGAGCGGTGTCTTTTGATAGTCTATGACTTGCAGAGACAAGTGTTGTTCATCCGCCAATGCTTGCACCAGCGCCAATGTTTCGCGGGACTTGGAGCAGCGGGGATTGTGATAAATCGTAATCATAATCAGATTGTAAATTGGAAAGACGCAAAGATGAAGTTGGCAGGCACAGCTACTGTTTCAGAAGCTGTGTTTATCCGCTTGCCTGCCGGTATTCTGATCATTGCTGTTAAGTTCGCCAGCAATACGTCGTGGTGTTTACATAAATTGCTGATCCAGTCGCAGCAAGACCAGGACACCAAGTACGGCGAAAACAGCAGCTGCCAGCCAGCGTACCAGCTTGAATGGAAAATTAGGCGCAGCAATCTTGCCCAGAAAAACAGCCGGGATGTCAGCAATCAGCATACCCAGTGTGGAGCCGGCAATCACCAGTGGCAGGTCTTGATATTTTGCCGCCAGCGCAACGGTTGCCAATTGCGTCTTGTCACCGATTTCTGCAATGAAAAAGGTCATGCAAGTCAGCAGAAACAAGCCATATGGTTTCTCGCCTATGCCACCATCATCCATCTCATCCGGCTTCAGTGTCCAGGCGGCGATGGCCAGAAAAGACAGGCCCAGCAGCCAGCGCAAAACGCCGGCGTCAACATGACTGGCAACCCATTGGCCGACCATGCCTGCCAATGTGTGATTGACCAGCGTGGCAACCAGAATACCCAGCACAATCGGGCCAGGTTTTTTATAGCGGGCGGCCAGCAACAAGGCCAGTAATTGTGTTTTGTCACCAATTTCGCCAATGGTGACAGCAAGGGTAGAGACGAGGAAAGCTTCCATGGATTTTAAGCGGGATAGGGCCAGTTTAACCAATGACAGCCATGCCTCGCCCCATCCCTGGTCGCAGAAACATAACTATCAAAGGTCTTGCCCAATTCTGATTGTCGATGACATACAGAATCAACCGCACCATGACCGCAGGTCAAGTATGTTGATGCGATTTCCCTGGCGGGAACCAGAGCAGGCTACTCCCCAATGAACGTGAGCACGGATTATAACAGCATAGCCTGACGGCCGGCCAGTCTTATGGGATGCGGGGTATTCTGATGGCGCAGTGTCGCGGCAATTTTTGCCAAACTGCAAATTACGTTGCAGTCTTTGAAAGATTGTCCGGGCGTTCAGGCAAGGCTTCCATGCCATGCATGAAAATCTGGGTAACCAGCACGGCGAAGTCGGCGTACGACATCTTGTCCGCATCCTGATGGGGTTTCAGCCAGGTAAAGGTCCAGTTGATCATGCCAAACAGCAGCATGGTAATGGCGCTGCGGTTCTGGGCGTCTGTACGCTGTGGAAAACGGCGTTGGATGGCCTCTGCAAACAGATTCACGATGGTTCTTTGCGCTGTCAGTATCAGTTCGCGCTGTGGCTCTTCCAGAAACTTGACATCATTGAGCAGAGCGATGTGCCGGGTTTGTGAGTGCTCATATTCGGCCAGAAAAGCGGCGATCAGGTTTGCCAGATCAGCATGTTTTTCTGCCAGGGCAATCAGCACCCTGGTGTAGCGGTCAAGCAAATCAAACAGTATGGCTTCCTTGCTGGCATAGTAATGGTATAGCCTCGCTTTGGATGTGCCACAAGCCTTGGCAAGCAGGCTCATTGATGTGCCCGGGTAACTATGACTGGCAAATGCTTGTGCCGCACGCTCCAAAATCTCGTCGCGCTGCAATTGATGATCAGATGCTTGTGTGCGAGCCATAGGTAAAGTGCTAAATGAGTTGCCAACATCATACCTTGACATCCTGGGCAGTAGCAGCGACTTGACAAGATTTGCAACAGGAAGGTTTCCCTATTGGTTGGCGAGCTAATGTTTTGTGCCACACATTCACTAATGTTGACATATCTATATAAAATCAACAAAATTAAATAAAATCAAAAACTTAGCGTGTAAACCACTACTTCAGTCATGGGGTGCGAGCAAGTTTTTCTCAAATAGGTATTGACAGTTGATTCGGACATCTCCATAATTCGGGGTTCCCTGCGGAGAGGTGGCCGAGTGGTTAAAGGCGACAGACTGTAAATCTGTTCTCTTACGAGTACGCTGGTTCGAATCCAGCCCTCTCCACCACAGGTAAAGAATTGAATTTAGAATTTAGCGGCTGAAGTGGTGGCCTTTGCGGGTGTAGCTCAATGGTAGAGCTGAAGCCTTCCAAGCTTATGACGAGGGTTCGATTCCCTTCACCCGCTCCAAGTAAGTGCGTGTTGTTTGACGCAAAGCTGCCCTTGTAGCTCAGTGGTAGAGCACTCCCTTGGTAAGGGAGAGGCCACGTGTTCAATCCACGTCAAGGGCACCATATTTAGTCTGGTGTTTTCAAGTCTGATTTGTCGGGCGCGTGCCTGAGCATTCTCATCAAAATCGTTAGGAGTCCAAAATGGCAAAAGGTAAGTTCGAACGCACCAAGCCGCACGTAAACGTCGGCACAATTGGTCACGTTGATCACGGCAAAACCACACTGACAGCAGCGATTGCGACAGTATTGTCGAAAAAATTCGGCGGCGAAGCCAAAGCATACGACCAGATCGATGCAGCACCAGAAGAAAAAGCGCGCGGTATTACCATTAATACAGCCCACGTTGAGTACGAAACAGCTGCTCGCCACTACGCCCACGTTGACTGCCCAGGCCATGCTGATTATGTTAAAAACATGATCACAGGCGCGGCTCAAATGGACGGCGCCATCCTGGTTTGCTCCGCAGCAGATGGCCCAATGCCACAAACACGCGAACACATCCTGTTGGCCCGCCAGGTTGGCGTTCCATACATCATCGTATTCCTGAACAAATGCGACATGGTAGATGACGCTGAGTTGCTGGAACTGGTTGAGATGGAAGTGCGTGAATTACTGTCCAAATACGAATTCCCAGGCGACGACCTGCCCATCATTCAAGGTTCCGCTAAACTGGCCCTCGAAGGTGATCAAGGTCCACTGGGTGAAGAAGCCATCATGAAACTGGCTGCTGCTCTGGATTCCTACATCCCAACACCAGAACGTGCTGTTGACGGCGCCTTCCTGTTGCCAGTAGAAGACGTATTCTCCATCTCCGGTCGCGGTACAGTCGTTACTGGCCGTATCGAACGCGGTATCGTCAAAGTTGGCGAAGAGATCGAAATCGTCGGTATCAAAGACACAGTCAAAACAACATGCACAGGCGTTGAAATGTTCCGCAAACTGCTCGACCAAGGTCAGGCAGGCGACAACGTCGGCGTATTGCTGCGTGGTACAAAACGTGAAGATATCCAGCGTGGTCAAGTGTTGGCAAAACCAGGCTCCATCAAGCCTCACGCCCACTTCACAGGCGAGATCTATGTATTGTCCAAAGATGAAGGTGGCCGTCATACACCATTCTTCAACAACTACCGTCCACAGTTCTACTTCCGTACAACGGACGTCACTGGTTCGATCGAGTTGCCGAAAGACAAAGAAATGGTCATGCCAGGTGATAACGTTTCGATCACAGTAAAACTGATCAACCCGATCGCGATGGAAGAAGGCTTGCGCTTCGCTATCCGTGAAGGTGGTCGTACAGTCGGCGCTGGCGTTGTTGCTAAAATCATCGAGTAATTCAGTAGTAAACGAATGAAAAACGGCGACCTGCTTCAAGGTCGCCGTACTAGTTCAGGTAGGTAGTTTAAAGATGTAGGGGTGTAGCTCAATTGGCAGAGCGACGGTCTCCAAAACCGTAGGCTGGGGGTTCGATTCCCTCCGCCCCTGCCACCATCAAGGCCACAGGGCACCGAAAGTAAATAAAGTATGTCTAATCATCCCGTTCAAACTGTTAGTACATCCAATGACAAGTACAAAGTCATCTTGGCGGTAGTAGCTGCAGTTGCCGGTGTTGCTGCTTTTTATATTCTCGCTGGTCAGGCGTCGTGGATACGCGCCGCTGCCATGGTACTTGGTTTGGTGGTTGCTGCAGGATTTATCGCAACCTCTGAAATGGGTCGTGATTTCTTTAATTTCGCCAAGGAATCCATACGCGAAACTAAAAAAGTTGTATGGCCAACGAGAAAAGAAGCTGGTCAGATCACTGCCGTGGTCTTTGGTTTTGTGCTGGTCATGGCGCTTTTCCTGTGGGGCACTGATCAGCTGATCGGATTTTTGTTGTATGACGTAATCCTCGGATGGAAAAAATAATGAGCGATAACATTCAGGAAAACGAAGAAGGTACAGCACCAGCGGTGTCTGTACCTAAAAGCGCTAAAAGATGGTATGCAGTGCATGCGTATTCCGGTATGGAAAAAAGCGTGCATCGTGCCTTGCTGGAGCGCATAGAGCGCGCAGAGATGCAAGACAAGTTCGGCCAGATTCTGGTGCCGACTGAAGAAGTCATTGAAGTCAAGAACGGTAAGAAAGCAGTTACTGAACGTCGTTTGTTCCCAAGCTATGTATTCGTCGAAATGGAAATGACTGACGATACCTGGCATCTGGTCAAGAACACCAACAAGGTAACTGGTTTTATCGGTGGCAAGTCAAACAAGCCATCACCGATTCCTCAGCATGAAGTTGACAAGATCTTGCAACAGATGCAAGACGGCGTCGAGAAGCCAAGGCCAAAAGTGCTCTACGAAGTTGGCGAAGTAGTACGTATCAAGGATGGTCCTTTCACTGACTTTAACGGCAACGTCGAAGAAGTGAATTACGAAAAATCCAAAGTGCGTGTCACTGTCACCATTTTCGGTCGTGCTACACCGGTAGAGCTGGAATTCGGTCAGGTTGAAAAAGTTTAAGCGGTAAAAAATTAAGTAGTAAAAGTTAAGCAGTAAAAATTAAGTAGTAAACGTAGCCAGTGCGAAGCAGGAAATTGCTAAAACTGGCAAAGCAGGCAGAGGAGCCTGTTGATGTGAAAAGACATTAACAGGCGCTATTACTCATTTATTGAAGGAGCCAAACATGGCAAAGAAAATCATTGGTTTTATCAAGCTGCAAGTGCCAGCTGGTAAAGCAAACCCATCCCCACCTATCGGTCCAGCTCTGGGTCAACGTGGTCTGAATATCATGGAATTCTGCAAAGCGTTCAACGCGCAGACCCAAGGTATGGAACCAGGCATGCCTATTCCTGTTGTGATCACCGCATTTGCTGACAAGTCTTTCACATTCGTGATGAAGACGCCTCCAGCAACATATATGATCAAAAAAGCAGCTGGCATCACTAAAGGTTCTGCAAAACCACATACAGACAAAGTTGGCAAAATCACTCGCCAGCAAGCTGAAGAAATCGCGACCGTTAAACGCGCTGATTTGACAGCAGCTGATATGGACGCAGCAGTGCGTACTATTGCTGGTTCTGCTCGTTCCATGGGCATCACGGTAGAGGGTCTGTAATGGCTAAGTTATCTAAAAAAGCAAAATTGCTGGCAACGAAAGTTGACCGTCTGAAAGTGTATCCATTTGACAATGCTATCGCCTTGATCAAAGAATGCGCAACAGCAAAATTCAACGAATCCATCGACGTATCCGTCCAACTGGGCGTTGATCCTAAGAAATCTGACCAGGTTGTCCGTGGCGCAGTCGTATTGCCAGCTGGTACAGGCAAGACAGTACGCGTCGCCGTATTTGCACAAGGTGCAAAAGCGGAAGAAGCGAAAGCTGCCGGTGCTGATATCGTTGGTATGGAAGATTTGGCTGAACGCGTTAAAGCTGGCGACATGCCATTTGACGTCGTTATCGCTTCTCCAGACACCATGCGTATCGTTGGTACTCTGGGTCAGATCCTGGGCCCACGCGGTTTGATGCCTAATCCTAAAGTCGGCACAGTAACACCTGACGTCGCCAATGCAGTTAAAAATGCAAAAGCTGGTCAAGTTCAATACCGTACAGACAAAGCAGGTATCATCCACACAACAATCGGCCGTAAGTCGTTTGCTGATGGTGACCTGAAATCCAACCTGGTTGCGCTGATCGAAGCTTTGAACAAAGCTAAACCAGCATCCAGCAAAGGTGTGTATCTGCGTAAAGTATCCATCTCATCCACTATGGGTGCAGGTGTACGTGTAGATCACGCTAATCTGGCAGGCTAAGAAAGAATCAAGTCCCTGCATCTTTTGATGCAGGGCGCATCTTTGGGCTGGATGTTTTGAACAAACATCCAGAGTGTCAAAGACCGTTGGGCCGAGTGTGTGAGTGTAGTTTTCAAGCATGAGGTTAATATCTGGAGAGCAATCGACAGGCCCCAACGCAGATGGTGTACCCGAACAAGTTTTGTAGTGATTACTGGTCCCCCAGTGAAACTCCTAACTTCGGACGCCGTGTTCGAAACGATATGAGGGAAGTACATCATTCCGGTGTATGGACTGAATATCATTAATGGAGGTTGACCGTGAGTCTCAATCTGAATGACAAAAAAGCCGTCGTCGCTGAAGTCTCTGCAAAAGTAGCAACTGCACAGACTATCGTCGTGGCCGAATATCGTGGCATCCAGGTCGGTCATTTGACGCAATTGCGTGCTAGCGCACGCGCTCAAGGCGTATACATGCGTGTGTTGAAAAACACATTGGCACGTCGCGCTGTTGAGGGAACTGCATTTGCAAGTCTCGCTTCTGAAATGACTGGTCCGTTGATTTATGCAATCTCGGAAGATGCTGTTGCTGCTGCTAAAGTCGTTCAAGACTTTGCAAAAAGCAATGACAAACTGGTTGTTAAAGCGGGTAACTATGCAGGCAAATCGCTGGATAAAGCTGGCGTTGTCGCATTGGCAAGCATTCCTAGCCGTGAAGTATTGTTGGCGCAAGTGGTTGGCATGATGCAGGCTCCTGTATCTGCTTTCGCACGTGCTCTGGCAGCCGTCGCAGCACAGAAAGAATCCGGTTCTCCTGCAGCACCAGTAGCTGAAGCTGCTGAAGCTGTCGCAGAATAAGATTGTTTCCGTCAAATACCGTATCAATGTAATTAATTAATTGGAGTTTCAAATGGCAATTAGCAAAGACGATATCCTGGAAGCCGTAGGCGCGATGTCCGTAATGGACCTGAACGACCTGGTAAAAGCTTTCGAAGAAAAATTTGGTGTTTCCGCAGCAGCAGTAGCAGGCCCAGCAGCAGCCGGTCCAGCAGCAGCAGTTGAAGAACAAACAGAATTCAACGTAATTCTGACTGAAGTTGGCGCAAACAAAGTTGGCGTCATTAAAGCAGTTCGTGAAATCACTGGTCTGGGCTTGAAAGAAGCTAAAGACGTAGTTGATGGCGCACCAAAAGCAGTTAAAGAAGCAGTTTCCAAAGCTGATGCTGACGCAGCTAAGAAAAAACTGGAAGATGCTGGCGCGAAAGCCGACATCAAGTAATACGGTATCATGGCAAGTCTTCGGATTTGCCTAAGTCAAAGACAGGAATCCTCTTGAAAGAGAGGGTTCCTCTTTGGCTTCTTTGTCGTTCAGGGTTGTTTAGCTGTTTATTAAGACCGAGGGTTGAGACTTGAGGTTTTTTTGTCACAGAGTTGCTATATGTTATTTTTGTGACAAAAATCCTGAATTCTCTATCTTTCCTTGCCACTCACGGAGTGTCCATGCACTACTCATTTACTGAGAAGAAGCGTATTCGTAAATCTTTTGCGAAGCGCGCCAACGTCCACAACGTTCCGTTCTTGCTGGCGACTCAAATCGAGTCGTACCAGAGTTTTTTACAAGAAGACAGAACACCGCCAACTCGTAAGAACGAGGGTTTGCAGTCTGCCTTCACCTCGATTTTCCCGATTGTTTCGCACAACGGGTTCGCACGTCTTGAATTCCTGTCCTACGTTTTAGGCGATCCTGCGTTCGACGTCAAGGAATGTCAATTGCGTGGCCTGACTTACGCATCACCTTTGCGTGCAAAAGTGCGCCTGGTGATACTGGATAAAGAATCGCCAACCAAGCCAGTCGTCAAAGAAATGAAAGAACAGGAAGTCTACATGGGCGAATTGCCTTTGATGACAACCACTGGTTCTTTCGTTATCAATGGTACTGAGCGGGTTATCGTTTCCCAGTTGCATCGTTCCCCAGGCGTGTTCTTTGAACATGACCGCGGCAAGACGCATTCTTCCGGTAAATTGCTGTTCTCGGCAAGGATCATTCCTTACCGTGGTTCATGGCTCGATTTTGAATTCGATCCTAAAGATATCCTGTTCTTCCGTATTGACCGTCGTCGCAAGATGCCAGTCACTATTCTGCTGCGCGCCATAGGCATGAGCAATGAGCAGATCCTGGCGAACTTCTTCGTTTTTGATAATTTCACTCTGCACAATGATGGCGCAGAAATGGAATTCGTCGCAGAACGTCTGCGTGGCGAAGTCGCCCGTTTCGACATCAGCGATAAAGACGGTAAAGTCATTGTTGCCAAAGACAAGCGTGTCAACGCCAAGCATGTCCGTGAAATCGAAGCCGGTGGCATCAAGCACATTTCCGTGCCTGAAGACTACCTGCTCGGCCGCGTGCTGGCCAAGAACATCGTTGACGGCGACACCGGCGAAGTCATTGCCAATGCCAATGATGAACTGACAGAAGAATTGCTGGGTCGCCTGCGCGATGCCAAGATCGCTGACATCCAGACTCTGTACACCAATGATCTGGATCAGGGTGCTTACATCTCGCAAACTTTGCGTGCTGATGATACGGCTGACCAGATGGCTGCCCGTGTTGCCATCTACCGCATGATGCGTCCTGGCGAACCACCAACAGAAGATTCTGTTGAAGCCCTGTTCAATGGCTTGTTCTACAGCGAAGAGCGTTACGATCTGTCCGCAGTGGGCCGCATGAAGTTCAATCGCCGTATTGGCCGTGATGAACTGACAGGCGCGATGACCCTGTCGAACGAAGACGTATTGGCCGTTATCAAGATTTTGGTTGAGCTGCGCAATGGCCGCGGTGAAGTCGATGATATCGATCACTTGGGTAACCGTCGCGTACGTTGCGTCGGTGAATTGGCTGAGAACCAGTTCCGTGCTGGTCTGGTACGTGTTGAACGTGCTGTCAAAGAGCGTCTGGGTCAGGCTGAAGCCGACAACCTGATGCCGCATGACCTGATCAACTCCAAGCCTATCTCTGCTGCGATTCGTGAGTTCTTCGGTTCTTCACAATTGTCCCAGTTTATGGATCAGACGAACCCATTGTCAGAAATCACGCATAAACGTCGTATTTCCGCCCTGGGACCTGGTGGTTTGACACGTGAGCGCGCTGGCTTTGAAGTCCGCGACGTTCATCCAACCCACTATGGCCGCGTCTGCCCGATTGAGACACCAGAGGGACCAAACATTGGTCTGATCAACTCGCTGGCTTTGTATGCACGTCTGAACGAATATGGTTTCCTGGAAACACCATACCGTAAAGTAGTCGACAGCAAAATCACGCCACAGATCGATTATCTGTCTGCGATTGAAGAAGGTCGTTACATCATCGCCCAGGCGAATGCGACGATTGATGGCGAAGGCAAACTGATCGATGAACTGGTCTCTGCCCGTGAAGCTGGCGAAACGATCCTGGTATCCCCAGAGCGTATCCAGTACATGGACGTGGCTACTGGTCAGGTGGTTTCTGTTGCGGCATCGCTGATTCCCTTCCTCGAACACGATGATGCGAACCGTGCGTTGATGGGTGCCAACATGCAACGTCAGGCCGTTCCTTGCTTGCGTCCAGAAAAAGCATTTGTCGGTACAGGTATCGAACGTACCGTGGCAGTTGACTCCGGTACAACAGTACAGGCACTGCGCGGCGGTAAAGTGGATTACATCGATGCGGGCCGTATCGTTATTCGTGTCAATGATGCTGAAGCACAGGCTGGTGAAGTCGGTGTGGATATCTACAACCTCATCAAGTACACCCGTTCTAACCAGAACACCAATATCAACCAACGTCCTATCGTCAAGGTTGGCGACCTGGTTGCAAAAGGTGACGTACTGGCCGACGGCGCATCGACAGATCTGGGCGAATTGGCCCTGGGTCAGAACATGCTGGTCGCGTTCATGCCTTGGAATGGTTATAACTTCGAAGATTCGATCCTGATCTCTGAAAAAGTCGTGGCTGATGACCGCTACACCTCGATTCATATCGAAGAGTTGTCGGTTGTTGCCCGTGACACCAAACTGGGTGCGGAAGAAATCACACGTGATATCTCCAACCTGGCAGAAAATCAGCTGGCACGTCTGGATGAATCCGGTATCGTCTACATCGGTGCTGAAGTCACCGCCGGTGATACCCTGGTCGGTAAAGTGACACCAAAAGGTGAAACTCAACTGACACCAGAAGAAAAACTGCTGCGCGCCATCTTCGGTGAAAAAGCTTCTGACGTGAAAGATACATCCCTGCGCGTGCCTTCCGGCATGGTAGGTACGGTCATTGACGTACAAGTGTTCACCCGCGAAGGCATACAACGCGACAAACGTGCACAACAGATTATCGATGATGAATTGAAGCGTTATCGCCTCGATCTGAACGATCAGTTGCGTATTGTTGAAGGCGATGCATTTGAGCGTCTCGAACGTATGCTCGACGGCAAGATCGCTGATGGCGGCCCGGCCAAACTGGCTAAAGGCAGCAAGATCACCAAGGAATACCTGGCCAGCGTGGATAAATACCACTGGTTCGATATTCGTCTGGCATCTGATGAATCAGCGAATGCACTGGTTGCGATCAAGGACTCCATCGCTGAAAAACGTCACCAGTTCGATCTGGCGTTTGAAGAAAAACGTACCAAGCTGACACAGGGCGACGAATTGCCGCCAGGCGTACAGAAAATGGTCAAGGTTTACCTGGCTGTTAAACGTCGTTTGCAACCTGGTGATAAAATGGCGGGTCGTCACGGTAACAAGGGTGTGGTTTCCCGTATCGTGCCTATCGAAGATATGCCATACATGGCTGACGGTACCCCGGCTGACATCGTGTTGAACCCATTGGGTGTTCCATCACGTATGAACGTGGGTCAGGTTCTGGAAGTGCATCTGGGCTGGGCAGCGAAAGGCTTGGGCTTGCGTATAGGCGAAATGCTGAAAGCCAAGGCCAAGGTAGAAGAACTGCGTGATTTCCTGAAGAAGATTTATAACGAATCTGGCAAGAAGGAAGATATCGACGGTTTCTCTGATGCCGAGATCCTGGAATTGACGAACAACCTGAAGCACGGTGTGCCATTTGCTACACCGGTATTTGACGGTGCGCATGAAGATGAAATCCGTCGCATGCTGGATCTGGCCTTCCCTGACCATATCGCCGCGCAACTGGGTATGACACCATCGAAAAACCAGGTCACCCTGTTTGATGGCCGTACCGGTGAAGCGTTTGAGCGTAAAGTCACGCTGGGTTACATGCACGTTCTGAAATTGCACCATCTGGTGGATGACAAGATGCATGCACGTTCGACCGGTCCTTACTCTCTGGTCACGCAACAGCCACTGGGCGGTAAAGCGCAGTTCGGTGGTCAGCGTTTCGGTGAGATGGAAGTCTGGGCACTGGAAGCTTACGGCGCGTCTTATGTCTTGCAAGAGATGTTGACAGTCAAGTCCGATGACGTGAATGGCCGTACCAAAGTGTACGAAAACCTGGTCAAAGGTGACCATGTGATCGACGCCGGCATGCCTGAGTCCTTCAACGTTCTGGTCAAGGAAATTCGCTCTCTGGGTATCGATATCGATCTCGAACGTAGCTAAGAAGTTTAGTTTTTTGTAATTGCGTAGCAAAGTCATCGCCCGGATAGCATTCGGGCGATGGCCGTTAAACCTGGCAAGCAGTTTGGAAGTAATGTCGTTCCCGGTATCAGCGGAACCTGTGTCAAAAGACCAGGCTCTCCCGCTCATGCGAACAGGGTAAAGCGGCGAAGCTTCTGTTGCAGCACCATTCAGCCACCAAGCGTTTGCGCGCTTAACTGGAGTGATACACATGAAAGCTCTGCTCGATCTATTCAAGCAAGTCCAACCCAACGAACAATTCGACGCGATCAAGATTGGTCTGGCGTCACCAGAAAAAATTCGTTCCTGGTCCTACGGCGAAGTTAAAAAGCCGGAAACCATCAACTACCGTACCTTCAAGCCTGAGCGCGACGGTCTGTTCTGCGCCAAGATTTTTGGTCCTATCAAAGATTATGAATGCCTGTGCGGCAAGTACAAACGCCTGAAACACCGTGGCGTGATCTGCGAAAAATGCGGCGTTGAAGTGACTCTGGCCAAAGTGCGTCGTGAACGCATGGGCCATATCGAGCTGGCTTCCCCAACTGCGCATATCTGGTTCCTGAAATCCCTGCCATCCCGTCTGGGGATGGTATTGGACATGACATTGCGCGATATCGAACGCGTTCTGTATTTTGAAGCATATGTCGTCACCGATCCAGGCATGACACCGCTGAAAAAATGCCAGATCATGTCCGAAGATGATTACGCTGCCAAGTACGAAGAACATGGCGATGAATTCACCGCATTCATGGGCGCCGAAGGCATCCGTGAATTGCTGCGTTCCATCGACATCGACCGTGATGCAGAAACCCTGCGCACAGAGTTGAAAGAATCCAAATCTGAAGCCAAGATCAAGAAATACGCAAAACGCCTGAAAGTACTGGAAGCATTCCAGCGCTCAGGCATCAAGCCAGACTGGATGATTATGGAAGTTCTGCCGGTCTTGCCGCCAGAACTGCGTCCATTGGTCCCACTGGATGGTGGCCGTTTTGCGACTTCCGATCTGAATGACCTGTATCGCCGCGTCATCAACCGTAACAACCGTCTGAAGCGCCTGATGGAATTGCGCGCTCCTGAAATCATCACACGCAATGAAAAGCGTATGTTGCAGGAAGCCGTCGATTCCCTGCTCGATAACGGTCGTCGCGGCAAGGCCATGACAGGCGCCAACAAGCGCCCTCTGAAATCCCTGGCAGAAATGATCAAGGGTAAGGGCGGTCGTTTCCGTCAAAACTTGCTGGGTAAACGCGTCGATTACTCTGGCCGTTCCGTTATCGTGGTGGGTCCACAACTGAAATTGCATCAGTGCGGTCTGCCAAAACTGATGGCGCTGGAACTGTTCAAACCTTTCATTTTCAATAAACTGGAATTGATGGGTCTGGCAACTACCATCAAGGCAGCGAAAAAACTGGTAGAGATCCAAGAACCAGTTGTATGGGATATCCTGGAAGAAGTCATCCGCGAACATCCGGTCATGCTGAACCGTGCGCCTACACTGCATCGTCTGGGTATCCAGGCGTTTGAACCAGTCCTGATCGAAGGTAAAGCGATCCAGTTGCACCCACTCGTCTGCGCGGCCTTCAATGCCGACTTCGACGGCGATCAAATGGCGGTTCACGTTCCACTGTCTATCGAAGCACAGATGGAAGCACGCACTTTGATGCTGGCATCGAACAATATCCTGTTCCCATCCAATGGTGAACCGTCTATCGTTCCTTCCCAGGATATCGTATTGGGTCTGTACTACGCTTCCCGTGAAAAAATCAACGGCAAGGGCGAAGGCATGATGTTCCCTGACGTTTCAGAAGCGATCCGCGCCTGGGACAACAAGGAAGTCGAACTGGCTACCCGCGTGACAGTCCGTATTACCGAATATCCAAAAGATCCGGCAACTGGCGAATTCGTTAAAACCATCAAGCGTTATGAAACGACTGTTGGCCGTGCGATCTTGTCTGAAATCCTGCCTAAGGGTCTGCCATTTACCGTATTGAATCGTCCGCTGAAGAAAAAAGAAATTTCCAAGCTGATCGATACTTCTTTCCGTAAGTGCGGCCTGCGCGCAACCGTTGTGTTTGCTGATCAATTGATGCAATCCGGTTTCCGCCTGGCGACACGTGCCGGTATCTCCATCTGTATCGATGACATGCTGGTACCACCACAAAAAGTCACGCTGGTAGCGAATGCCGAACACGAAGTCAAACAGATCGAACAGCAATATGCGTCCGGTCTGGTGACTGCGGGCGAACGTTACAATAAAGTGGTCGATATCTGGGGTAAAACCGGTGATGAAGTCGGCAAGGCCATGATGGAACAACTCAAAGTTGAACCAGTCACGCGCCGCGACGGCTCTGTTGGTACACAAGAATCTTTCAACGCCATTTACATGATGGCCGACTCCGGTGCGCGTGGTTCTGCTGCCCAGATTCGTCAGTTGGCAGGTATGCGTGGTCTGATGGCGAAACCGGATGGCTCGATTATCGAAACGCCGATCACCGCGAACTTCCGCGAAGGTCTGAACGTTTTGCAGTACTTTATTTCCACTCACGGTGCGCGTAAAGGTCTGGCCGATACGGCGTTGAAAACAGCGAACTCCGGTTACCTGACACGCCGTCTGGTTGACGTGACACAAGATCTGGTCGTGGTTGAAGATGACTGCGGTACATCCAATGGTTCGTCCATGAAGGCGATCGTTGAAGGCGGTGAAGTCAACGTGCCTTTGCGTGACCTGATTTTAGGTCGTGTCTGCGCCAATGACATCGTCAATCCTGAAACACAGGAAACGCTGTACGAAGCAGGCTCCCTGCTCGACGAAACAATGGTAGAACGCATCGAAGCCCTGGGCATTGATGAAGTCAAGGTACGTACACCACTGACATGCGATACACGCTATGGTCTGTGCGCAATGTGCTATGGCCGCGATCTGGGCCGTGGTTCGCTGGTTAACTCTGGTGAAGCAGTCGGTGTTATCGCTGCGCAGTCCATCGGTGAACCAGGTACACAGTTGACGATGCGTACTTTCCACATCGGTGGTGCGGCGTCCCGTGCAGCGATTGCGTCTTCTGTTGAAGCCAAGTCCAACGGTACTATCCGTTTCACAGCGACCATGCGTTATGTCACCAACGGTAAAGGCGACCAGATCGTTATTTCCCGTTCTGGCGAAGTGTTGATCACTGATGACCATGGTCGTGAACGTGAACGTCATAAAGTACCTTACGGTGCAACGCTGATCGTTAAAGATGGCATGGTGATCAAGGCTGGTATCGCCCTGGCAACATGGGACCCATTGACCCGTCCTATCATTACCGAATACACCGGTACGGTGAAATTCGAAAACGTCGAAGAAGGCGTGACTGTTGCCAAACAGGTTGATGAAGTGACAGGTTTGTCCACGCTGGTAGCGATCGATGCGAAACGCCGTGGTAGCGCAGCTGGTAAAACATTGCGTCCACAAGTCAAGCTGCTGAACGAACAAGGCGAAGAAGTCAAGATCGCCGGTACAGAGCACGCAGTAACGATCGGCTTCCAGGTGGGCGCGCTGATTACCGTCAAAGACGGTCAGCAAGTACACGTGGGTGAAGTTCTGGCGCGTATCCCGACAGAATCACAAAAAACCCGTGATATTACCGGTGGTCTGCCACGCGTTGCTGAATTGTTCGAAGCCCGCTCACCAAAAGATGCCGGTATGCTGGCAGAGGTAACAGGTACGGTGGCGTTTGGTAAAGAAACCAAAGGCAAACAACGTCTGGAAATCACAGACATGGACGGCGAGAAACACGAGTTCCTGATCACCAAAGACAAACAAGTCCTGGTACATGACGGTCAGGTCGTGAACAAAGGTGAGATGATTGTTGACGGCCCGGCCGATCCACAAGACATCCTGCGTTTGCTGGGTATCGAAGCGCTGGCACGTTACATCGTTGATGAAGTACAGGACGTGTACCGTTTGCAAGGTGTGAAGATCAATGACAAGCACATTGAAGTGATCGTGCGTCAGATGTTGCGTCGCGTTGTCGTGGTTAATCCAGGCGATGCCAACTACATCGTTGGTGAACAGGTAGAACGTTCTGAATTGCTCGATGAAAATGATCGCGTAGCAGCAGCTAACGGTATCCCTGCAACCTATGAAAATATCTTGCTGGGTATTACCAAGGCATCGTTGTCTACAGATTCCTTCATCTCTGCGGCGTCCTTCCAGGAAACCACACGTGTTCTGACCGAAGCTGCGATCATGGGCAAAAAAGACGGTCTGCGTGGTTTGAAAGAAAACGTCATCGTTGGTCGTCTGATACCTGCCGGTACCGGTCTGGCCTTCCATCGTGCCCGCAAGTTGAAAGAAACCTGGGAAGCCGATGAACGTACTGCCATGCTGGAAGCGGAAAAAGCAGTGTTCGCTCCCATACCTGAAGTAACAACCTCAGATGTCATGGACAGCGGCGAAGCGTAAGCAAAGACGTAGTTTGTAAGAAAAAAAACGGCACCGTTTCTGGGTGCCGTTTTTTTTGAACCCAAGTAAAGCAGACAGAACAAACAAAACAGACCGAACAGACAGTCAAAAAATTGAATACGCAAGTGAATAAAAATCTACAACTGAATGCCGCTGCCATAGAGATGCGCTGTGATCAGGCCGCACGCCAGGTTGATATTGAAGTCGTCGCAGAAACCGGCTCCACCAATGCCGACCTGATGGCCAGATTATCAGCACTGCAAAGCCCGGTTTTGCGGGTCGCGGTACACCAGACAGCCGGACGTGGGCGGGCAGGCAGACCATGGCTGACCGTGCCAGGCGGCATGCTGACTTTTTCGCTGGCCTGGCATCTGCCACAAGCGCCGCAGAATTTATTGGGCCTGCCTCTGGCAATTGGTGTCGCCCTGGCAGAAACCCTGAACGCACTTGACCAGAATGTACAATTGAAATGGCCGAATGATATTTTGCGCGAAGGCAAGAAATTAGCTGGCATACTCGTCGAGTCGGCCGCCGCACGTGATGGCGGCACCTGGGTTGTCATCGGCATAGGGTTGAACCTGCAAGTCTCGGACCAGCTCGAAAGCGAGGTAGGACGCGCAATTGCCGACGCACCCTGGCTGGCCAAGATGGATAGAAATGACTTGCTGGCGCAGTTGTTGAACGCCCTGGCAAAAGCGCTGGAACAATTTGCCGCTCAGGGTTTTGCCGCCTTCCTGACGCGCTGGAATACATTACATGCCTATGCGCGGCAAACCGTGCATATACTTGATCATGGCCAGGTCCTGCATCGGGGCACGGCACTGGGTGTGGATTTGCATGGTTGCCTGGTATTGCAGACCGAGCAAGGGCAGGTGAATGTACTGGCAGGCGATGTCTCCCTGCGCCCGGCAGAATAAAAACGAGCGAAGGCATGTGAAGATGCAGTTATTGATAGACGCTGGTAATACCAGGATCAAATGGGCTGTGCCCGGCTTGACCGGGACGCCCGTACGGGGTGAAACAGAAACAGGCAAGCTGCCTGTCTGGCTGCATATGAATTCAGTCGCTCATGCCGATATGGCAACGCTGACAGAGGCTTGGCAAGGCATACCGTTTACGCATGTGCTGGTTTCCAATGTCGCCGGTGATGCCATACGTGCGCAGTTGATTGCGTTATTGGCAGCCGTCAGGGCCGATGCAAAAATTAGCTGGTTCAGCTCAGCAGCCCGGCTTGCAGGCATCCAGAATAACTACCGCAACCCTGCCCAGCTCGGCTGTGACAGGCTGGCATCCATGATAGGAGCGCATTACCTGTTTCCTGCGCAAGACCTGATCGTCGCCACTTGTGGCACGGCAACCACGGTTGATGCTGTCACTGCCCAAGGTGATTTTGTGGGCGGCATGATCTTGCCAGGTCTGAAGCTAATGGCAGAATCACTGGCACGCAATACCGCACAATTGCCCCAGGTGGCAGAATCGACCAGCATTGCAGAAGTGTTCGCTGACAATACTGACCAGGCCATTGTCAGTGGTTGCATCAGTGCGCAGGTTGGTGCCATTCTGCGTGCAGTGACTGCGCTGGAGCAGCGCCAGCAGCAACAGCAAAAACACCAGCAACACCAGCAACACCAGCAACAGCTCGTGAATTGCATCCTGTCCGGTGGCGCAGCACCGTATTTGCTCGCTCATCTGGACATCAGTTATCAATATGTCGACAATCTGGTCTTGACGGGACTGTTTGTCGTGGCACAATCAAGTCCGAGCTGATTACACCTTAAATTACCATGTTGCGATTCTTTTTCTGGAGCCTGCTGTTATTGAATGCCTTTTTGCTGGCATTTAATCTTGGTTATTTGGGACACTGGTCGCTCGATACCCACGAGCCTGAACGCCTGAAGATGCAGCATCATGCCGACCAGCTTAAACCTTTGTCAGCCTCTGAAGCCATGACACCGGCAGAAGCGGGCAATGAGAAAAAACCGGAAATCATCGCCTGTCTGGAAGTCGGTAATTTCCTCCAGGCAGAAGCAACGCGCATGGAAGACAAACTGAAAACCCTGGCACTGGGTGAACGGCAGTCGCGCATCAATGTGACCGAGGTCGCCACCCACATGGTCTTCATCCCTTCACAGGGCAGTAAAGAAGGTGCCGACAAAAAAGCCGGTGAATTGCGCCGCCTTGGCATCAATGATTTCTATATCGTGCAAGACCAGAGCAATTTGCGCTGGGGGATTTCCATGGGTGTCTTTAAAACCGAAGAAGCCGCCAAGCTGCATCTGAATAATCTCAGCAATAAAGGTGTACGCTCAGCCCGCATAGGCCCACGCACTGTCAGCACCAATAAATTTGCCTATCAGCTGCACACCTTGACGGCAGAAGAAAAAACAAAATATGACGCCATCAAGGCAGAATTCCCTGCTCAGGAAAACCGGAATTGCCAGACTACGGCGTATAGCAGGAGTTAAGTAGCTTTCTGCAAACTTTGCTATTCTGGTAAATATGAATACTCTTCTGATGGTGACGGTCTCTATAGCCAGCCTTTTGCTGGTTTTGAACTTGTACGTTAGTCTTTTGGTTGTAAAGAGCAATTTTTACGAGCCTGGCCAAAAGTATGCCCAATATGCGCTGATCTGGCTGCTTCCAGTTATTGGAGCGATAGCGTGCTATGTGTTTGTGCGACCCACATTGGGCGCAAGCAATAGTCAATCGGCTTATGACGAAGATATTACATTCCTCTATGCAGAAGATGGATACGCTGGTCCGCTGCATCATGATGAATGATTGTTTTTGATCAAAAATAATCATTAATTCTCATCTTGTGAGAATGTGCAGTTGATGTTTCCCAACTTAATGCTAGCATAAGTATATTCGATTTCACATGCTAGCTACCAATGGCCGCTCTTCATAAAATAGAAATTCCTCAAAATGAGCGTGTTTTACAAGTTCTGACCTGCATTGCCCGTCATGGCGAGGCATTGTCTGCACGCGAACTGGTAGAACAAACCGGCTTGCCACTCAGCACTTTATACCGTCAGCTCGCACCGCTCAAAAAATGGGGCTTCGTGCAAGAACATGCGCAGACTGGCTTGTATGAACCTGGCCCGTTGGCAGTGCAATTGGCGCGCGGTTTTGATCAGCATTCCTGGCTCATGAGCGCAGCGCGCGATGAACTCGCTGAGCTGGTGCAAAAGTCCGGGGAAAGTGTGGGCTTGCTGGCGTATGTAAATGGTCAGGTGGTTTGCCTGGATATGCAAGAAAGCCAGCATGCCCTCCGCTGTTCATTTGCCAAAGGACGCGCTAGTTCCAGCGTTCGGGGCGCTTCGGCCAAGGCCTTGCTTGCCTATCAGTCGCCAGACCTGCAAGAGGAATTGCTAGCCCAGAATTTTCTAGAGAATACACCGCTATCTGGTCAGTCCCTGCAAGACTTGCAAACCCAGTTACTTCACATACGTGAACAAAGATATGCGACCAGTGAAAACGAAGTTGATCTGGGCATCTGGGGCATCAGCGCGCCGGTGTTTTCTGGTCGCGAGAAACTTGAAGCCACTTTGTCCCTGATGGCACCAACACAACGCATACAGCAGCGCAAGCAAGAACTCGTCAACATGACCCTGGCGGCAGCCGACCGCCTTAGCCGCAAACTACAACATCCATAAAGAGACCATCATGACTGCATATCACTTTACACCAGGCAGTGTGCCCCTGTTGATTTCCATGCCCCATGTGGGTACTGCCATCCCGCCTGATATCGCGGCACAGATGCTGCCTGTCGCGCAAGAAACAGCCGACACTGACTGGCATTTACGCGCACTCTACAACATGGCGCAAGAGCTGGGTGCATCGACCATCGCTGCCGAATACTCACGCTACGTGATTGACCTCAATCGTTCTTCCGACAATGCCAATCTGTATCCGGGGCAAGACACGACGGGCCTGTGTCCGGTAGATACTTTCGACAAGCAGCCGCTGTATGCGGCCGATAAATTGCCGGTTGAAACAGAAATAAAGCGCCGCATATCAAGCTACTGGTTACCGTATCACCAGCAACTGGAACTGGAACTGCAACGTTTGCTGAGTCTGCATGGTCACGTCATCTTGTGGGATGCGCATTCCATCGCTTCACAAGTGCCACGGTTCTTTGAGGGCAAATTACCTGACCTGAATTTTGGTACGGCTGACCAGAAATCTTGCGATGCCGGTTTGCAGACAGCACTCACAGAGTGTCTGCAAAATTCGGCAGAAGCCAGTGCCTATACCCATATCTTCAATGGCCGCTTCAAAGGTGGTTTCATCACACGTCATTATGGCCAGCCACAGAGCCGCATTCATGCCGTGCAGCTGGAAATGAGCCAGTGCGTGTACATGGACGAAGCTGCTCCTTATGCGTACAGGCCAGATCTTGCAGGCCAGGTGCAGCCCGTGTTAAAACAATTATTGCAAACCTGCCTTGCCTGGAGTAAACAGCAGGGGAGGGCCGCAACATGAGCAGCCTGTTTGCCCGCCATGCCTGTTTGCCACAAGGCTGGGTCAGCAATGTGCGTCTGCACTGGAATGCCAGAGGTGAGCTGATACAGGTCGAACAGCATGCCCAGCCCGGCGCGCATGAAAAGCAGGAGACTTTTGTATTGCCCGGCATGACCAACCTGCATTCCCATGCATTCCAGCGTGCCCTGGCCGGCATGACAGAAATGGCAGGCGAAAGCAAAGACAGTTTCTGGACCTGGCGTGAGCTCATGTATCGCTATGCGCTTCACATCACACCTGAACAAATCCAGGCCATTGCTGCACAGCTGTATTCCGAATGCCTGCGGCATGGCTATACCTCGGTATGCGAATTCCATTACCTGCACCGCGACATCAATGGCCGCTTTTACGCCAGGCCGGCAGAGATGGCAGAGCGCGTCATTGCCGCTGCCAGCCAGACCGGCATGGGTATCAGCATGTTGCCGGTTTTATATAGCTATGCCGATTTCGGTGAGCAAGCCTTGCGCTATGATCAGCGCCGTTTCTCGACCGGTGTGGATGAGATCATGCAGTTGATAGACGCGCTTGAAGCTGCCCGTAATGATCAGGTGGAAATCGGTGTTGCCCCTCATTCCTTGCGTGCTGCCAGCATGGCGCAGATCCGTGAAGTGCAGGCGGCATTGCCCGCAGGGCGGCCCATCCACATTCATATCGCAGAACAACAAAAAGAAGTGGATGCCTGCATCGCCTTTTCCGGCAGGCGTCCGGTAGAACTCTTGCTCGACAGTGGTCTGGTCGACCAGCGCTGGTGCCTGGTGCATGCCACGCACTTGAACAAGGCAGAGGTGCAAGGTGTCGCTGCCAGCGGCGCAGTCGCCGGGATCTGCACAACGACAGAAGGCAATCTGGGTGATGGCTTTTTCGATTTGCCTGACTACATCGCTGCCGGTGGACGTTTTGGTGTCGGCAGTGACAGCCATGTCTCGCAAAGCCCGGTAGAAGAGTTGCGCTGGCTCGAATATGGCCAGCGCCTGCGCCTGCAAGGCCGTAATATTGCCAGTGTTGCCGGACAGCGCAAGGTCGGCGATTTCTTGTGGCATGCCGCCCTGCAAGGCGGGGCGCAGGCCAGTGGCCGCAAACTTGGGCAACTGGCGGTGGGTTACCGCGCCGACATGCTGGTGCTTGATGACCAGCATCCTAACCTCGCAGGCATGCGCAGCGAAGATGTGCTCAATACCTGGATTTTTGCCGGCAATGATAATCTGGTGCGTGATGTGTATGTCGGTGGTTCACAAGTTGTGCAGGATGGAAAACATCTGCAACAGCCAGCCATACAGGCTGCCTACGGCGCATGCATGCGTGCTTTGCGGGCCTTGTAAAGCCGGGCATTGCAGGGCACATGCCGTGCCCTGCAATGCTATTTATTTACTGCGCAATCTCTGTGCTGCATCACGCAGCATTTTTTCTGTCGTTTCCCAATCCACGCAGGCATCAGTCACCGAGCAACCATATTTCAGTTGTGACAAATCTTCAGGTATCGGCTGGTTGCCAGCGACGATGTTGGATTCAATCATGACGCCGACGATATCCTTGTTGCCATTGGCGATCTGGTTGACCACATCTGCCATCACCAGCGGCTGCAGTTCCGGTTTTTTATAGCTGTTGGCATGTGAGCAGTCGACCACGATATTCGGCGGCAGTTTGGCCTTGACCAGGGCCTGCTGTGCCATGGCGACAGACACCGTATCATAATTCGGGCGGTCACCGCCACCGCGCAATACCACATGACCAAACTGGTTGCCGCTGGTGCGCACGATAGAGACGCGGCCCTGACCATTCAGGCCAAGGAAAGAATGCGGGTGTGATGCCGACAAAATCGCATTGATGGCGATACTGATGTCGCCATCCGTACCGTTTTTAAAACCTACCGGTGTCGACAGGCCGGATGACATTTCACGATGTGTTTGTGATTCTGTCGTGCGCGCACCAATCGCCGTCCAGGCTATCAGGTCACCCAGGTATTGTGGCGAAATCGGGTCCAGCGCTTCAGTACCTGTCGGCAAACCCAGCTCGCAGACATCCAGCAAGAACTGGCGTGCCTTGACCATGCCCTCATCAACGCGGAAAGAATCATCCATATACGGGTCATTGATGTAGCCTTTCCAGCCTGTTGTGGTGCGTGGTTTTTCAAAATATACACGCATGACCAGCAACATCACGTCTTTGACTTCTTCCTGCAAGGCTTTCAGGCGGCGCGCATAATCAAGGCCAGCCACAGGATCATGAATGGAGCAGGGGCCGACCACGACAAACAGGCGCTGGTCCTTGCGTTCCAGTATATTGCGCAGGGTTTCGCGGCTTTGTTCAACGACATCGCCAGCCAGATCGCTCAAGGGCAGGCTGGCATGCAATTCTTCCGGCGTGGGCATGGTGTCAAACGAACTGACGTTGATGTTTTCAAGTACGGTATGTGTCATGGCAGGTAAGGGCTATCAGCGTTAAATTTGGCCTACATTATGACCTAATACTGGATTTTCATCGGCGCTTCATGATCACAAACAAGCTGAAATCTGCCTCATCTGTTCTGACTGCGAAAGTGAAATATCTCTTAGAATCAGAAATGGGCCATTGTGGTGCAGCACAGGAGCGATGCTGGCACAATGGCATATTGCTCACCGACATTGATGATGACCATGTTAAGCATTACGCAACAACAAGAATTCGAAGCACAGGGGTTTTTAGTATTACGTCAACAAGCCAGCGCGGCTTTTTGCAACGATGTAGTCAGTTTTGCAGAACAGCAACTGGCTTTGCATGTGGAACCCATAGAATATGAAGCCGACACGCGCTACCCCGGCGCCCCCGCTTCGCGTGATGCCGAGGGCGGGCGCACAGCCAGGCGTTTGCTGCAAGCCTGTGCACGTGATACGCGCCTGGCGCAATGGGCGACCGGGCCTGGCCTGGCAGATCCTTTACTGCAATTATTGGGTGAGGGTGCCTTGTTGTCGCAATCGCATCACAATTGCATCATGACCAAACAGCCGCAATATTCAACCGCGACTGGCTGGCACCGTGACAGCCGCTACTGGAACTTTGAGCGCGCTGAACTGATCTCAAGCTGGCTGGCCCTGCGCAATGAAACCCTGGAAAACGGCTGCCTGCTGGTGATACCCGGCTCGCACAAGCGTGATATCGATGCTGCACAACTCGATGCCGCCCAATTCTTGCGTACCGACCTGCCACAGAATCAGGAATTGCTGGCGCAAGCCCAGCCCGTGCCGCTGCAACAGGGGGATGTATTGCTGTTCCATAGCAATCTTTTCCATGCCGCCGGTAAAAACCAGACAGCGGCCACCAAGTTTTCCATGGTATTTACTTACAGGGCGGCAGATAACCCACCATTGCCCGGTACACGCTCGGCTGCTTATCCCGAAATTGCTTTGTGAGAAATAAGCGCTACATCACAACGCTGGATTTGGTCTATGATGAAATACGATGCCTTCGTACCAGCGTCGGTATGACGGCAAGTCAGTTTCATTGACGCTGTAAGCAAAATGATTTGAGTACGACTAATTGCAGCAGGCTGTCGCCATGACCGGCAGTCGCTTTTAGACATGCCACGCATTCAAAGGAGAATGAATATGCCCAAGCTACTCAATCGCTTTACCCTCAGCCTAATCTGGGCTTTGACCTTATCCTTCACTGCCCAATTTGCTGTCGCCGCCACCAAGGAAGAGTTCCCTGCAAAGCCGGCGCTGACGGGCACCACGTTCAATGGCAAGGCTTTCAAGCTCAATACGGGTAAAGGTGACGTGGTACTGGTGGCATTCTGGGCCACCTGGTGCCCGACCTGCCGTGCAGAAATGCCGGCCTTTTCAAAATTCTACGAAGAAAACAAAAAGGCCGGGTTTGAGCTGGTCGCCGTCAGCATAGATGACGAAATGACTGACATTGATGAATATGTCAAAACATCCAACTGGATGAGCAAGAACAAGCAAAGCTTTCCTTCACTGTGGCGCAATGCTGGCAACTATAAAGACAATTTCGGCAAAGTGTATGCGACACCAACGGCCTTCCTCATCGGGCGCGATGGTAAAGTGCTGGAATCATTCAAGGGGGAAATCAAGCCTGAGCAATGGGCGCATATCAAGGCTGCCATTAGTGCAACTGGTGCTGGCAGCGCGCACACAAAAAGCTGAAGCGGATAATTCCATGCAAAAAGCGCAGATCATCAATCTGCGCTTTCTTGTTTTCAATATGTTTGCGTAGTCGCTTACATTTCCAGCGCAATCAACTCCTGCACTGTCTGGCGACGGCGGATCTGGCGTATCTGCTCACCATCCACCAGGACTTCCGGTATCAGCGGGCGTGAATTATAGTTGGACGACATGCTGGCACCATAGGCACCTGCATCATGAAAGACAAACAGGTCGCCAATTTCACTGGCCGGCAAATCCTGAGTAATGACCACGCCGCCATCTTCCTGCGTGAATACATCTCCTGATTCACATAAGGGCCCGGCAACAACAGTAGGACGTAAAGCCGTTGTGCGTGGCGTGCCATCAGGCGCATGCGTGCTGATGCGGTGGTAGCTGCCATACATGGAAGGACGCACCAGGTCATTAAAGCCCGCATCCACCAGGGCAAAGAAATTATTGCCTACCTGTTTTTGCGCCCGCAATTCAGAAATCAGGATACCTGATTGCGCGACCAGAAAACGGCCAGGTTCAATTTCCATGCTGATCTTGTGACCAAGATGGGCTTCGATTTCTTGCCTCGCCTTGTCCCAGATGGAAAAATAATGCGCGGTATCGACCACCGCTTCGCCATCACGATAAGGGATGGACAAACCACCGCCTATGGAAATCGCCTCCATGTCACGCGCACAGATTTTGACCTGCGCAATCATGGCATCACAGACACTTTGCAGATGGTCATAATCCACACCCGAACCGATATGCATGTGCAGGCCCACCAGCTTCAAGCCATATTGATCAATGATGGCCAGCGCGTTCTGCAATTCTTCAAACCAGATACCGTGCTTGCTTTGCTCACCACCCGTATTGGTCTTGCGGCTGTGGCCATGACCAAAACCGGGGTTGATGCGCAGCCAGACTGCGTGACCGCGATGGGCCTGGCCAAGCTGCTCCAGCATTTGCGGCGAACCGCAATTGACCGGGATATTCAATTCCACCACACGCTTCAATGTTGCACGGTCCAGCAGATCAGCGGTGAAGACGATGGGGGCGTGACCTTTATCATCGGCACTGGCAGAATAGCCGGCAGCCAGTGCGCGTTCTATTTCGCCAAGGGAAACAGAATCGACTATCACGCCTTCTTCACGCATCAGGCGCAGCAGGTGGATATTGCTTGATGCCTTCTGGGCAAAGCGGATCACATCGAATTGTCGCAACTGCGCAATTTGCGCCCGTATCACGCTGGCATCATAGGCCCAGCACGGGGTATCAAATTCCTGGGCAATACGGGCAAGCTGGGCAGCGTTAATCGTGTTCATGACAATTTTTCTTTGTGAAGGATTGGTGTAAGCTCTACTTTACCAAGAGCATCGTGCAGAATGAATGGGATTCGATAAGGATTTCCGTCACTCTTCATGGATTTGATTGGAAATCAAACCAAAACGCTTATGAATCAAAAAATCGATCAGTTTGATCAAAAAATACTGCAATTATTGCAACAAGATGCCAGAATGTCGCATGCCGAAATTGGCCGCCAGGTGCATCTTAGCCAGCCAGCCGTGTCCGAGCGCATCAAGCGCCTGGAAGCGTCCCAGGTTATCCGTGCCTATCGTGCTGATATTAATCCCAAGGCGCTTGGCTATCAAATGACAGCGATGATCAGATTGTCTACCCAGCAGGGGCGACCGTATGCGCAATACGTGGCAAATTGTCCTGAAATTATTGATTGCTATACTGTCACCGGGGAAGATGGCGCGGTCATGCGTGTGCTCGCCACCGATGTGGAACATTTGCAACGCATCATCAATGAATTGAATGCCTTTGGTTCCACCTCCACGGCCATCGTATTAACCACCCATGTGGCGGGAAAAGCCATCACTGCACCACTTGCCATCGCTACTGTTTCAGAATAGTTATCAAGGATATCTTATGTTTAAATTTCGCCCGCTTTGCCTCGCTCTGCTGACTTGCCTCAGTGTATTCAGTGCACAAACTGTCAGCGCCGCCGATGAGCCTGACAAGGCTGACAATGCCATCACACCTTACCGCCCCTCTGTATCCAATTCGGCACAATTGCCGGTAGAAGGCCAGTTGGAACTGGAGCTGGGCATTTCTTCGCAAAAAGCCGATGCAGCCACCAGCCGCAGCCTGCCATATCTGTTCAAGCTGGCGTTTTCCAAAGAATGGGGCGTGCTGCTCGGTGGCAACGCCAGGGTTGTCAATGATGATGGCGCAGGCCAGCGTGACCAGGGTTTTGGTGATACCACACTGACACTTAAACGGGCCTTCGTCATCAGTGACGAAACTGCCTTTGGCCTGGAAGTCGGCAATAAATTCCCGACCGCTGGGCAACCCATAGGTTCAGGCAAATCCGACTGGACCATCAATGGCATTGTCAGCCAGGACCTGGGTAAAATCCATGCGGATGTGAATTTGAATGTCACTCACCAAGGTTTTGCAGAAACTGGTACCTCAAACTGGCAAAAAGGTTTTTCCAGCTCGTTTTCCACAGAATTGGCCGATAAATGGGGCGGTACTGCTGAATGGGCGACCTGGCGGCGCGCGGGTGCAGATGCTCAGGGGCAGTTGCTGTTCGCCTTGACGTATAGCCCGAGTAAACGCATGACCATCGATTTTGGCGTGACCAAGGGTTTGAACAGTATTTCGTCGCAGCGTTCACTGTTTGCCGGTATCGTCGTGCCGGTTGCAAAGCTGTGGTGAACAATCTCAGATGAAGCCGGGGTTTCGACTTCTCACACTTGAATGCGTTTGCTTGTTCCAGATCAACGCTGCAAAGTCATGGCTGAACCCCAATTTGCCGGAAGACGTATAATACGCAGGTCTTCCCGCCCACCGTTCTGGATTCTTATGCTGGCACCATCTTCACCCCGTAAATTTGCCCTGTTTTCCGTTGTCGCTGTTGCGGCACTGGTGACTCTGGGTGTCCTGTTTTATCAGTCTCTGGGTGCGAAGCAGGCCATGCCGAATGTCAGCTTCACCAATCTCAAAGGTGAAAAAATCTCGTCGCAAAGCCTGCGTGGCAAAGTCGTGATGGTGAATTTCTGGGCAACTTCGTGCACGACCTGCGTTGCCGAAATGCCAAAAATGGTGGAAACCTATAAGAAATACAATAAACAGGGCCTGGAATTTGTGGCCGTGGCGATGAGCTATGACGCCCCCAATTATGTCCTTAACTATGCCGAAACCCGCCAACTGCCTTTCCATGTCGCGCTTGATCTGAAGGGCGAACTGGCGCAGTCATTTGGTGATGTCAAGCTGACGCCAACCACCTATGTTATCGACAAGCAGGGCAATATCCTCAAGCGCTATGTGGGCGAGCCTTCGTTTACCGAATTAAACAGCCTGCTGGAAAAAGCCCTGGCTGCCTGATCATTGCCATTCTTGTTGAAGTGCCGCCAGCGCCTGCGTCAGTGTCGCTGAAATACCGGCATGGGTAACAATACCATCTTCATCCAGCCTGGCACCAATCACAGGCACGGTCACCGATGCGGCTTCAATAATACGGGCCGACATCACGCTCAATATTTCACGCAAGGCTGCGTCAGCATGCGTGGCCCTTGGTGATGCGTTCACAACTACCACCGCCTTGTTGACAAAGACATCGCTGCTCACCGTCCAGTCCAGTGCATTTTTCATCACACCGGTAATGCCGTGCGCATATTCAGGGCTGGCGATCAGGACGACGTCTGCTGCGGCAATCTCATTCTTGAAACTGATCACGCTGGCAGATGGGCAGGCATCCAGGTCTGGATTAAACAGCGGCAGGTCCGCCATCGCATCAAATGGTTTTATTTCCATCCCCGCCGGTGCCAGACGGATCATCGCGCGTAGCAGCGCCGCATTGAGAGATGCAGCGCGCAGGCTGCCACAGATGGCAAGTATTTTCATGCAAGCAAGTCCTTATTCGCCTTAAACCGGCAGGAACCTGATTATGCGGCAAACTGCAAATTGCCGTACGGCCATGTTCGCTGGAAAACATAAGCGCGCTGCAAGTGCAGGAATGATGAAATAGTTTGATCAGCGCGTCATATTGCGACACAATACCGCCACAAAAAATAAGCTATTCAATAAAGTATTTACAACATGATTGACATTCTTTTATTGACCAACAGTAACAAGCAGTTTAATTTTGTAAAAGTACAATAAAAGGTGGATTGATGTCAGCGTCGTTCAGTAACGAAGAAATTGAAGATAAATTTTTTTTACTGGGGCAAAGAGAAATTCTCGGTGTCCTGAATGAACTCGTCCACAGGCGCGAACCGGTCACCGTTTATTTTAACGAAGGCAGGCAATTCATCGTCACCCTGCTGTTATCGGCACGCCAGGATGGCCTGGTATTTGATATCGGCGGTGATGCGCGTTCCAATGGCTTGCTGGAAAAAGCCAAAACCTGCGTCTTCCTTGCCTTGCCCGATGGCATACGCATACAGTTTTCCGGCGTCGACCCACAAAAATTAAGCTGGGGTGACCAGGATGCGTTTTGGGTACCCATACCCACGCGCATAGTCCGCATGCAAAGGCGGGAGTTTTTCCGTAACCAGTTGCCTATCGTCGATCCGCTTAAAGCCAAGCTCTTCGATGCCCAGGGCGCAATCATCGGTCACTGGCCCATTCATGATTTATGTGTTGGCGGTGTCAGTGTGCACACAACCATCGAACCAGAGCTGAAAGTGCAGGACCGCATCGCCAGGATCATCATCCCCTTGGGCATCAGGAACATCGTCCAGTGCGAAGCTGTAGTCCGCCATATCACCATGATGGAGCGTACCAAAACCGGCAAACACCGTATCGGCATGAGTTTCAGCAACTTGCCGCATGACATGGATGTCGCGATACAAAAGCATATCAACCAGCTTGAATATGAACGCCGCAAGCTGCTGCCGAAATAAGTGAACTATTGATTTCGTTGTCACTTGTTGTGCCATTTCCTCCATCGATCATAAGACTGTTCAGGCATCTGGAAAGCCGCTTCAAACACTGGTAAAGTCATTGTTCCAATAGCCATTTCGGGAATGACTGATGATGACCGTAGAGCAAATGCGCATACAAGTCGACAAAGCCTGTCGCGACGAAGCTGATTTCGATGAGACCATGGAAATGCTGGCGAAACATATTGCCGCCCACCCTGATGCAGCAGAATCAGCAGAATTTTTACGCATGCGCATCGCCCTGTTTGATGCTGCCTATGATCAGGTCTCAGCATGGAAAGACAGAAAAAGCCTGTTGGCATTGCAGCCTGATGATATAGACAACCAGTTGGTCGTCCTGACACGCCAACACAGGTCTGCACACTGGATCGCCAGCGATGCCTTTGCTGAAAAAAATCTGTCTCCAGATGGCGATGCGCTGGAAGACAGCGACGATGAAGACGAATATGCAGCCCTCGACCCGGAACGTGAAGCCGCCTTCGATGCCCTGCAAGAAGAAATCGACGCTTACAGCGCGACGCTGGAAAATGAAGCCATTCATGGCCTGGGCGTAATGATGACGGTGCACGCTGCGGATATCACCAGTGTGCACAAGATACTGCAAGCCTGGGATGATGCCAGCATCTGGAGCCCGTGGATCTATTACGCTTCGATTCTGTGGGCACTTGCTGCCCATCCGCATGACGTGAAGCTCAAAAAAGCGAAAGCCGGTTTTTTGGTTTCTTTGTGCGATGCCGTTGAAGAGCAGACCGACAAAACCCCCATCGGTTATTTTGAACACATGATAGCTGGCCGTTTTCACGCAGTGACTGTGTTTGACGCCATTGCTGCCATTGATGAAGTCGATACACTGGCCAATGAACCTGTCTTGCTGACGCAAAAAGCCAATTTGTTAAAAGCGCTTGATGATTATCCTGGTGCGGCAGCAAGCCTGCGGCTGGCCGCAAAAGCCTACGAAAACGCATTGCAGTCCAGCAGCGAAGATGAACGTGAAGACTTGCAAGCCAGCCTTGATGATGCCCTGCAAGGCGCCGCTGCCTGTGAAGCTGGCCGTGATGCCGTGCATGCGGCCCACTTCGCCGCGCTGGAAAACTCCATGGCACGCCTTGACAATTTACCGCACTTTGCCAAGGGCGGAGAAGGGGCACCAGACTACGTGGCTGAACCACTGGCAAATCTCAAAACCGCAGTCACACAATGGCAAACTGCCAGCCAGGCACTGCCTGCTGAACCCGATGAAGAAGAAAAGCTGAAATTGAACGGCATTGCAGCAAAAATGGCCACCAGCACCATGAGTCTTGTCAAATGGGATCAGATTGAGTTGCAGCCCATGCAAAAGGCCAGCTTCATGGAAGACATGAATCCCTGGTTTGATGAGCTCGCAGTTGAACTGGAAAAAAATGGCCTGCAATTTCTATCCTGGTTTCAAAACCCTTCCAATGTCGCCGCCCTCAAACGTGAAGCGCCAGGGCAATGCTGGGTGTCAGCACAAGGCGATTTTGCACTGGTTGCCGAAGCCGCAGGCAAGGTGCGTCTTAAACGTTGCGTCAGCTTGTTCAGCGATGGGTCATTGATGCTGACTAGCGATAGCCGTGGCGGCACGTATTTTGTCAGCGGGCCCAAAGTGCGGGGGTTCCCGGTATTCAAATCAACTTCGATAACAGACATGCTGAAGCTGCACCAGGCACGCGTGATCGCCCAACTGGCTGCTACACCAGATCTGGCGGTCAAGCCCATCACGAGCCTGGCAGAAATAGAAGCATTTGAAAACCAGTTACGCACGCATGGACGCGAGTTCCGCCTGGCCCATGGTATTACCGATCGCGAAATACGCGGCATGAACGTACAGTTCAATGATTATTTTGCAGGTGAACTGAAGCGTGAAGTGAATGCGCGTATTGCAGCTCTGACAGCGACCTGAAAATAGTACTTACCGAGCCAGGTCTGTTTGCCAGCCCTGGCTCCGCTGCAAAGAAGAAAAGAAGGGTGAAAGGGCGAAGAAGCGATAAATAGAAAAAAATTTCTAGACAAAAATTTCTAGAACATTTATTCTTCTTCCATCGTCATTTCAGAATGCCCAGCATGTCGTCTTCCATCGCCGAAACCAGAGTATCCAAATCCAGCATACCCAAGCCCACCGCTTCAGAGCTGAACTTGCTCAAGCTCTTGTGGCAGCACGGCCCTCTCAATGCCAAGCAGGTGCATGAGGCAGTGCAGGCCGAGCGTCCTGACCTGGCCTATGCAACGGTATTGCGTCATTTGCAGATCATGCATGGCAAAGGTATTTTGACACGTGATGAAAGCCAGCGCTCGCACGTGTATGCGCCATCGCAGGAGCAGGATTCGCTGCAAACCAATCTGCTCAAAGACATGATACAAAAAGTATTCGCCGGTTCAGGCAAGGCCCTGGTGCTGGCGGCCTTGCGCGGCCATGTCAGCGCGCAAGAGCGTGATGAAATAGAACAAATTCTTCAGGACGAGAAAAAGCCATGACGCCCACCCATACACTCGCGGGTTTGCTGGGCTGGCCCTTGCTGCACTTTGTCTGGCAGGGTGCTTTGGTCGCCAGTGTCAGCGCGATTTTGTTTGCCATATGCCGCAATGCGCGCCCACAGTTGCGTTATCTGATCGCTTGTGTCGCCATGCTGACATGCCTGTTATGGCCGGCTCTGGGCATCGTCCAGCAATGGCAAACACCGCAAACCATGAGCCTGGAAGCAGCTTTGCAACTGGCAACCAATACCCCCATCACACTGGATCTGGTGTGGATCAGGCAAAGCACACTGGGCGCGTATATAGAAGCCTATCTGCCACTGATCGTCAGCATCTGGAGCCTGGGTGTTGCCGTCATGCTGGTGCGCCTTGGCCTGGGCCTGCTATGGGTATATCGCCTGGGGCAGCATGCACAGACGCAGGACGTGTTGCGCATGGCGCAGCAGTGGCAAGACCGTACCAGTCAACTGGCACAGCAACTCGCCATACAAAGGCCGGTGCAATTACAGTTCCAGCAGCAATTGCTCAGCCCCATCACCTATGGTTGCTTCAAACCCGTGATATTGATGCCAGCGTCTTTGCTGACCGGCATGTCTTACGACATGATAGAAGCCCTGCTGGCACATGAGCTTGCCCATATCAAACGCTGGGATTATGCAGTCAACCTGCTGCAAAACCTGGTGCTGTCCATGCTGTTCTATCATCCTGCCGTATGGTGGCTGTCAACACGCATCAATGCCGAAAGAGAACTGATCGCCGATGACCTGGCCATCGGTGCGCTCGGTCAGTCACGCCCCCTGGCCCGCGCATTGCAGGCACTGGATCAATTGCAAATTGCCGCCAGTGCGGACCTGGCCGTCGCCGCACATGGCGGTGATTTATTGTCGCGCATCAAACGCCTGATACGCCCTGACGCGCAGCCCTGGCACTGGAAGATGGCAGCACCCGTGCTGGGCATAGGCCTGGCCATGATACTGCTGGTGCAGACACAAGTAATGGCCACCGCAGAGCCTGCTGTGTCAGGACAATTGCGCCCTGCTGTGCTGACACAACAGGGGCCAGCGCCACACATGACAGCCTATGTAAAAACCATGTCAGAAAACGTACTGGTCATGGACGAGCAAAGCGGCGCCATTTTGCTGTCAAAAAACGCCGACCATGTCGTGCCCATTGCCTCATTGTCCAAACTGATGACTGCCATGCTGACACTGGATGCCGGGCTGGATAAAAACGAGTCCATCACCATCAGCAAAGAAGACGCGGCCGTTTATCAAAACGCCCAGGTGAAGCTAAAACCCGGCATGGTCTTGTCACGCCAGAATTTGCTCGAACTGGCGCTCATCCCATCCAGCAATATCGCTGCCAAAGCCCTGGCCAGGACTTATCCCGGTGGCGAGCCAGCATTTTTCGCCGCCTTGCAGCAAAAAATTGCCAGTCTGAAGCTGCAACAAACCTCCTTGGTAGAACCCACGGGCACGTCTGTCAAAAACCGATCCAGCGCCAACGACCTGGCGCGGGTGGCGATTGTTGCTGCCAGTTACCCTGAATTGCGCCGCCTCACCAGCAGCAGCGAAGGCCTGGTGACCATAGACGGCAAAACCCAGCAATACCAGAGCACCAACATCCTCACGGCAAACAAGGATTGGGACATTTCCCTGTCCAAGACCGGCTATTCCAAAGCCGCTGGGCGCTGCCTGGTCATGCGCAGCAATATCGCTGGCAAGCCGGTCATCATGGTCTTGCTCAATGCCAAAAACGTGGATGTGCGCAATGACGATGTCCACCATATCCGCGAGGCTTTAACGCCTGTTCCCAAAAGAGTCATCAGCTAAAACCGCTACCCCCAAAGTTTCAAGCTAAAGACTGCCTTGCGCCACAACTGGCGCAAGGACCAGTCACGCCCTGAGAATGATCAATGAAAGAAAAACCGATGTTTTTAAAACCAAAATCAATCACCCTGTCAGGTATCGCCCTTGCCGCACTCGCGCTATTTGCCAGCAAACCTGTGCAAGCCCAGGGTGCAGGCCAGCAAGTGGAAATTACCGGCAAACCCCAGTCTGCACGTGACCGCCAGGACGATGCCGGTTTGCGCAGTAGCTATGGCCGCGAAGAAATTGAGAAATATGGCGACGCCAACCTCAGCGATATCCTCAAACGTCTGCCCGGCATCACCGTCACTGAAAGCAAAGGCAAGGGCGCAGAAATACGCATGCGCGGGCTGGGCAATGGCTACACCCAGATATTGCTGAACGGCCAGGCCACACCCGCAGGTTTTACCATAGACAGCATTGCCCCCGACCTCATAGAAAAAATCGAAGTCATGCGGGTCGCCAGTGCCGATGTCAGCGCACAAAGCATCGCTGGCACCATCAACATCCTGCTCAAGAAAAAAACCAGCAGCCAGCCCAGTGAAATCAAAACCAGCGCTGGCTTGCAGGCCGGGCGCGTATCTGGCAATGCCTCGTGGAGCATGGGCGACAAACTGCCTGTGCAACTAGGGGATATTTCCTATGTCCTGGCAGGAACCATGGAAAGCAACAACAACGATGTCAATAACCTGCAAAGAGAAAGTTTTGCCAGTCTTCAGCCAGGCAGCGGTCTATGGCAAACACAGGCAGACCGGCAATTGCAGCAGACCCAGCAAAACCGCCGCGATGCCATCAGCCTGTCGCCACGCCTGAACTGGAAAGTCGATGCGCAAAACACCCTGAACTGGCAAAGCTATATCAATTTAACGCGGGCAGAAACAGCCAAGGGCGAAACAGAAACCAGCATGTTGGGCAACACGACCGAATTCCCCAACAACCGCAGCATTTGGACGGCACATATACTCACATCACACAATGACCTGAGCTGGGAAAAACGACTTGCCGACAGCGCCAAACTGACCCTCAACCTGGGCTGGAACCATTTTGACCGCAATGCAAAGTTCCAGTTTTGGGGCAACGATAGCAATGCCATTGAGCGCGAGCATCGCTATGTCAATGGTGGCGCTACTGAAAACGAATACCGATTCGTCGGCAAATACCTGGCACCGTATTCAGCCCAGCACGTGCTGAGCCTGGGCTGGGAAAGCAGCCGCAGCACCCGCACTGAAGACCGCAATGAACTTGACCTTGACCTGCAAAGCGGCACCGCCGCAACAGATGCCCACACCTACCAGTCACGCCTGAGCAAACTGGCCGCCTACGTCCAGGATGAATGGACCATCAACCCCGCCTGGTCAGCTTACCTGGGTTTGCGCTGGGAACGTATCAGCAGCGACAGCAAAGAAGCAGGTGTATTCGATTTTGAAAACCAGTCCAGCATACTCAGCCCCATACTGCAAAGCGTGTGGAAGCTCGATGCAAAAAGACAGTGGCGCTTCGCCCTCAACCGCAGCTTCAAACTGCCCACCGCCGCCAACCTGGTGCCGCGCCGCTTCCGCATCGATAACAACAACACCCCCCTCAATGCAAACTTTCAGGGCAACCCGCAATTGCGCCCTGAACGCGCATGGGGCATCGATATCGCCTATGAGCATTACCTGACAGAATCGAGCATGTTCAGCGCCAATATCTACGCCCGGCGCATTGATGACGTCATGCTTGAACAACTGACCCAAAACGATGGCAACTGGGTCACCAGCCTCACCAACAGCGGCCGTGCCAGCGTGTTTGGCCTGGAAGCCGAAATCAAAACCCGGCTGCAAGAATTTTCACATGAGCTGCCCGACATAGGCCTGCGCGCCACCATCAACCGCAACTGGTCAAAGGTAGAACAGGTACCAGGGCCAGACAACCGCCTGGCACAGCAAACCAGCCTGCTCATTAGCGCCGGGGCAGACTACCAGTTTCAACCCGCATGGCGTGTCGGCGCAGATGTCAGTTTTCAGGCCGCAGACAATGTGCGCGAATCATCACTGCTGTTCAGCCATACCGGCCCCAGACGCAACCTCGACATCTACCTCGCCTGGAAACAAAACAAACAAAGCCAGTGGCGCTTTTCTGTCACCAATGTTTTGCAGCAAGACAGACTGGAAACCGGTGCCTACGCCACCCCAACATCACGCTGGACAGATGCAGGCCAGCAGCAATCAACACGCACCCTGCGCCTGATCTGGGAATATCGCCTGTAATGCGATAAAGCAGCTTCAGTTGAAACAATATGCACACGCTAACGATAGAAAGAACCTGATGAAACCCCTGTATTTTCGCTTGCTTGCGATCATCTTGATGACCGCTACACTATTCATCGCCCCGTGTCAGGCCAGAACCATATGCACCATCGTTGCCGATACAGATACTGGCAAAATCCTGCTACAAAACGGCAATTGCGCAGAGCGCGTCACTGCCGCATCCACCTTCAAAATCGCCCTGAGCCTCATGGGTTTTGATTCCGGTTTTTTGAAAGACCAGCATGCGCCCAGCCTGCCTTTCCATGAAGGCTATGCCGACTGGGGTGGTGACAACTGGCGTCAACCGACCGACCCTGCCGCATGGATGAAATATTCTGTCGTCTGGTACTCGCAACAAATAACAAACTCACTGGGTGAAACGCGCTTCAAAAAATACGTCAACGATTTTGCCTACGGCAATGCAGACATCAGTGGCGACCCCGGCAAGAACAACGGCCTTGAACGCGCCTGGATAAGTTCATCGCTAAAAATATCACCGATGGAACAAATCACTTTCCTGAAAAAAATCATCAAAGAAGAATTGCAAGTCAGCCCACATGCACTTGCCATGACAAAGCAACTGACCCTTCTGCCACAATCACCGGGTGGCTGGGTCATACACGGCAAGACAGGCTCAGGCTTCCCCAAAAATACAGACGGCAACATCGACGAAGTCCACGCCTACGGCTGGTTTGTCGGCTGGGCAGAAAAAGACAAGCGCACCCTGGTATTTGCCCGGCTTACGCAAGACGAGAAGGAAGAGCAGGGGCCCGCAGGAGTGCGCGCGCGGGATGTGTTTTTGGGGGAGTGGGAGGGGTTTTTAAAGATAGTTTTCAATGAATAGATGCGTTGATCATGTACGTAAAGCTTTTACGTATGGTAGATCAGTTTTGATCGTGGGAAAAATAGACTGCAATACGTGGAAACCCTTTAGAAAAAATAATTGTCTGTTCGACTCAATTATCGTTTCGCGTGGGCTGTGTCTTCGTTTCAATCAGCGCACTTATTCCAATCTGTTAAACTGGCTTCTACCTATTTGACCAAGGGTTCACAGCTCCGGTCAGAGCACGTATCCCAATCTGTTAGACTGGAGATGGACTCTTTAACGACGGCTATACTGTTCCGGTCAGAGCACATATCCCAATCTGTTAGACTGCAATCGGCCAGCTTCAACAGCAATTGCATGTACCGGTCAGAGCACATATCCCAATCTGTTAGACTGAAGAAGCCCGGCGATTGTTGAGTGTTGAAGTTCCGGTCAGAGCACATATCCCAATCTGTTAGACTCTTATGAATAATACATAAAACTCTGGAGTTGTTCCGGTCAGAGCACATATCCCAATCTGTTAGACTTGATTGCAATTCTGATTGTCTGGTCATCCAGTTCCGGTCAGAGCACATATCCCAATCTGTTAGACTACATTCCGAAATCAATCGCCCTGTACTAGAGTTCCGGTCAGAGCACATATCCCAATCTGTTAGACTCTGCCAATGTTCCGCTGACTGTCAGATTGCGTTCCGGTCAGAGCACATATCCCAATCTGTTAGACTCTTGATTGGAAATAACATGGCATATGTAAAGTTCCGGTCAGAGCACATATCCCAATCTGTTAGACTCTTGATTGGAAATAACATGGCATATGTAAAGTTCCGGTCAGAGCACATATCCCAATCTGTTAGACTTATCAGCAAATGCATGACATTCTATTCGGTGTTCCGGTCAGAGCACATATCCCAATCTGTTAGACTACCAATATGTAGATCAATTCCGCGATGCCCGTTCCGGTCAGAGCACATATCCCAATCTGTTAGACTCTATTCCGCATAATGCACTGGAAGATGCTAGTTCCGGTCAGAGCAGATATCCCAATCTGTTAGACTTTTTTGTTTCTCATTCATAACGCTTCTTCCGTTCCGGTCAGAGCACATATCCCAATCTGTTAGACTCGACGACCAAAACGGCAGGCGGTACGGGTTGTTCCGGTCAGAGCACATATCCCAATCTGTTAGACTTGCTTGCTGCTTGGCAAACATGATGATCATGTTCCGGTCAGAGCACATATCCCAATCTGTTAGACTAAACCACCAACGCAGCCGCCAGCGCTACTAGTTCCGGTCAGAGCACATATCCCAATCTGTTAGACTTGACTGGCTTGCCAGCATCATAAGGCACGCGTTCCGGTCAGAGCACATATCCCAATCTGTTAGACTCAATTTACCATCTGCCAACGCTTGCACCAAGTTCCGGTCAGAGCACATATCCCAATCTGTTAGACTCGCCAGGCTCGTCATATGCACACTTAGAGAGTTCCGGTCAGAGCACATATCCCAATCTGTTAGACTGGCAGGCCATGGTATTGCTGCGCCAGTTACGTTCCGGTCAGAGCACATATCCCAATCTGTTAGACTCATGGGCGATTGTTGGGCATGACTATTCCTGTTCCGGTCAGAGCACATATCCCAATCTGTTAGACTCGTCGCCTACTTATTCTGCTGGCTATAACCGTTCCGGTCAGAGCACATATCCCAATCTGTTAGACTTCGTTACGGTGCTGATTTCAGTACCGTCTTGTTCCGGTCAGAGCACATATCCCAATCTGTTAGACTAAGATGGACTGGTGGAATCAGATCCTTCTTGTTCCGGTCAGAGCACATATCCCAATCTGTTAGACTATGGCGTTGGTTCGATCAACACACGATTGAGTTCCGGTCAGAGCACATATCCCAATCTGTTAGACTCGACGGCGTTGACAAGTGTTGGCGGTGTTGGTTCCGGTCAGAGCACATATCCCAATCTGTTAGACTCCCTCCTTTCGGCGAGCTGCCCATGCCTTGGTTCCGGTCAGAGCACATATCCCAATCTGTTAGACTCCTTTCATTCTCAGTGTGACTGAAGAGTTAGTTCCGGTCAGAGCACATATCCCAATCTGTTAGACTGTGACGCTGTTATTTTGAGCGTCAACGGCAAGTTCCGGTCAGAGCACATATCCCAATCTGTTAGACTGCCTTACTCTATCAACGCCAAATCGATCGAGTTCCGGTCAGAGCACATATCCCAATCTGTTAGACTGACGTTTTGTTTTAATGCAATTGAATGAGAGTTCCGGTCAGAGCACATATCCCAATCTGTTAGACTTCATATGCTGGATGGGCGTAGGCCGATCACGTTCCGGTCAGAGCACATATCCCAATCTGTTAGACTGGGCGCACCCAAGACCAAGCATCGCTTGCTGTTCCGGTCAGAGCACATATCCCAATCTGTTAGACTCGGATGCTGAAGCCAGCGCCACGCCAGTGAGTTCCGGTCAGAGCACATATCCCAATCTGTTAGACTATTCCAAGATTTTTTAACTTGAGATTCTGTAGTTCCGGTCAGAGCACATATCCCAATCTGTTAGACTGAACCGCCGAAAATTCCGCCTTGAGTTGTAGTTCCGGTCAGAGCACATATCCCAATCTGTTAGACTGCATCTTGAATCTTTGAGCACCTTTCCATCGTTCCGGTCAGAGCACATATCCCAATCTGTTAGACTAGAAATGCAATAAACCCCTGATTATTCAGGGGTTTATTGTTTTTTGACTCAAGAAAAACGTGTGAATTCATTAGAATAAATCAAACTGATCTGGGGTTTTATTTGCCACTTGCTTGGCTTTTCCGCGAAAAGTGATGATGCGTTCATACTGTTTATCGGTAAATTGTAGGATATTCACCTTCCCACCGCTAGGTAGTTTTTGTTCTACACGCCTGCAATATGTTTCTACCTGTGCAACGCTTGTGCAAAAACGCATATAAACGGAAAACTGTGACATCTCAAATCCCATGTCCAATAATGAATTGCGAAATTCTGTCGCAGCTTTGCGCTCGGCTTTTTCTATGACTGGCAAATCAAACATCACTATCATCCACATGATGCGATATCCGCTTAGCATGGCGCATTACTCGTCTTGTAATGATGCCGCAAGGTTGAGGGGCAGACCGGGAAGTGGCAGATCCAGTTTTTCTTTTTCACCGATAAAAATTTGGGCCAGTGAGACGGCCAGTTTTTGCGTACAAACTATGACAGGTGTAACACCCGCACTGGTTTGCATGTCGTCATACATAGTGCGCACCAGTGCACGTTTTGTTTCTGGCGTAATCATGTCTTCGCCTTGCTTTAGAAGTTGCCATACTTTCAGGTCAACCATGGGGCGAAATGGTTCCATCAAATCGTCTACTAGGCGCATGGCATTTCCCTGATTGCTATGATGCAGACCCATAGTGGGATGTAAGCCAGCGGCAACTACAGCGCGTGCAGTGGTTGCTCTTAATACGGTATAGCCGTAGTTCAGCATGGCATTCAAGCCCCCAGCTTGTTGGTCACGCCGGAAAGCATCACCAAATAATAAACTCCAATAGCGTCTTGCACCCTGGGCTTCAAAATTATCCGGGTCGCCAGAGCGCACTTTGCGAACCAGGGACGAGAGCGGGATACTGGCAGCGTTTGCCGCCTCCAATGCTGCGGCTTGCTGCTGGAGCTTGGATTTGACGATATCTGCCCATAACCTTTTAATCGTAGGCTGCGAAGCTGCAAGCTGCGCATCAAAGCGTTTTGCCTGTTGAAAATTGCCGTCTATTGGCAACAGCATGCCCGCAGCATTGTGATTGGCCGCACACAGGACGAAAGGTGCACAACGTTCAGCCAGGGCGATCAATAAATTATTGGTGTAGCTCAGGCCGTGTGCATTTGCTATAACTGCTGCAATATCATCAAGAGGAATTTGACCCAGTTCCTTGCGTTCACCTTCGGTATCTTGAACCACCATGAAGCCGCGTGATAGAAATAAATGGCGACGATCGTCTGCTATTTCTACTATGCGGCCTATCATGGTGATTAGCCTTTAAAACCTGGGTCACGCAACTCACCTATCGGTGAGATTGTTATTCGTCGGCTATTTGTTTTCTGCATTGAACCGGCAGTTTTGAAAATATATGAAATTTCTTTGGTCCTAGTTCTTGCATCTACGTTTGCAGCTCTTGTATCTGCAAACGCTAGTACACCGTCCCCACTTAATTTGCAAAGTCTTAGGGTGGTAATTTTTCCATTGTGTAATAGACGTACAAAATCGTCTCCAATCAATCTCATGATCAGGGGTTTGTTGCTTATGCTGAAAGATGGATCCGTTAGCCGTGTTTGGCCAAATTTACGTGCTACTTGATACGCCTCGAAGGTCGAAATAACCTCACCTTCCCATTTACCCTTTTTATTGCGTACAATTTCAATACAGTAATTGCTATCACCTTTGTAACCCTTGTAAGGGCGAGGTTCTCCGTTTTCAAGGACTCCGTGTCTGTCAGGTGTGGCAGGGTTAGTAAATCGAATAACTTTGAGGCTTTCTTCAAGCTTTGTGCGCTTCCCATCAATGAATTTATGAACACTTACTTTGCCATTACTTAGTAGGCCATACGCCGTGTCATTGTGCATGGCTCCTTCATGACTATGATCCGGTTTATGGCTGACCCAGATATTATTGATTGCGCGCGCCACATGCTCACGATAGGTCTTCCAAGGTAGAGGCATATCGTCAACTAGACGATTCAGTTGTTTTTCACGGGTACTGGCACTCGCTTGCGCGAAGCGTTGCAACATCGCCTGATCGGTAACTGCAATCACGCAAGCATCAACCGCGTGATGACGATGGTCGTTTCTATTTTTTTCACCATTCAAACCTAGTACATCGTTCAGGCCAAATTTTGCTCTTAACATGGCAGTCATTTGACCTGGTATTACCCTTGTTTTAGGGCAAATCAATTGCACATATTCTCTGGCAACTTTGCTCATATGACGCGTGTCATTGAGTGCACGTGCCAGAAAGCCCGCATCATCTTTTAGCCAACGTTGATAACCATCTTCTGCGAAGCGGTATCGTTTTGCTTTTGGCATGTGCTCTGCTCTGGAGAGAATATTTACATACTCAAATCCAGCAATATTATTTGCCCCACCAAAGGCATCCCAAGGTGTGCGATTGCCTTTCACACGATTTGCCTGTCGCATGGCGACTGTTTTATTGTTGAGGCTGTCATCCAAAGTAATGGAAAATGGCAAGATATGCTCTATTTCTACTTCGTCACTCAGTAGCATTTTGGAACTAATTTGTACTCCAGAATAAGGGCAATGACGATCCGCGGGATCAAAACTGAGCTCTTCCCAGAGAATCATTTTTTGAATATCTGCATTTCTTACACGTTCTTCACTAATTTCGAGAATTTGTGCTACTTCTGTGCGGATCTGGCTATTACGTTTTTGTCTTTCTGCTTGACGCTTGCTCTCTTCATCGCGTTGCTCTTTACTTTGTTTTAAGTCGCGAGCAACTTCTACAATTACCTGACTTGGGTGCCCATATTTTTTGATAAGAGCATTGACTACCAAGCGCACCTGATTTAAGCCAATGTGGACTGTAGGGTTGGCGATTCGACCATATCGCTTTTCGTCAGTATCATTTGGATTGCCAGTACCAAATCCAACGTGCCTTTGAAGAGCCTGTCCGTAATACGGCAATTCGCCCAATATTTCACCTGTAGCAGAAGGGCTGATATTGCTGTGATGCTCAAAACCAGCAGCAATCACGGCCTTATCGTAGGTGATAACATCGCGTCTCAATTCAGGGAGAATTCGAGCGAGTGCTTTTGCAGAAAGGCTGCCATAGCCTTCTGGTAGCGCTGTGTTCGCAATATTTTCTGCTCGTTCGTCATCTATACCAGTTTCTGCTTTCAACCAGCGTATGAGTTTCGCGAGATTTTCTTCGGTAACAAGTTGCGTAACAATGGCATCTTGTTTTTCCTCATCAAAAGAAAACCAGTTTTTCCCAAAGCAATCAGAAGAACTGAGTTTTACAGAAGTTATGTTTCCTTTCAGTTCCAGCCGTTTAGGATCTTCAAAATTAAAATTGACGCTACCAATTCCCAGTAAAGTTTTTATTTGTATGAACGTACGTTTACTATTTTCTTCCAGTGCCTTGATAAGCAGATTTCTCTGTTCCAGTGTTAGTGCTTCTTCGCGCATACCTTGCCTCAATATTCGCAAATTATTCACTTCTTGATACAGCCGGAATCTTTGAGTACTTGGTAGCGCAAGGGGGGCGCGTTCTTCATCTGGTAAAAATGTACAACGACCAGGTTTGACAGGTTTTAGGGGGCGCTGATGTAATAGCACATCTTTTAAATCAGCACGCGCAGACTCGTTAAAGAGAACGGGGTTGAAAGTTGCTTGTTTTCCCCACAAAGCATCAAATTCCGCTTCTATCATTGCCCTATCTATGTAGAGATCATAACTCTTATCGATGCGTTGTTTTCCATCATCCTTTACTACTTTGGTCTCGCGATATCTGGCACGCACTGTCAAGCCAGCACTATCTCGTTTGTATAGCCACTCGCCAACCGTCCGGCAGTTTTCCTCAGCCAAATTTGAGCGCAGTTTATTGATTGCTGTCTTCAATGCGCCGCTATCATTATCTTTCTTATCTGTTTTACGGTTACTCTTAAATCCACGGCGTTGATTGATATGGAAGAGTGCGCGGCCAAACTCTTCAGGTGTCAGTTCATGATCCAAACCTTTGGCTCGTAAAGTATATGGATTGATCGTTTCCATACTTTTGCGGGCGTCGTCATCTGCAGGAAAAAATTTATGCTCAATTAATGAGCGCATCATTCGAGCTTTGCGCTTGAGCAATCGATCACGGCGTCTGCGCATAGCTCGTGCCTCACGGCGCGTTACGGCAAGGGATGACCCATCTTTTGGGTTTCTGCCATTTGAAAAAATTCTTACACCGGCTTTAATTACTGCGCAGGGTAAGTTCTCGGCATCTAGTCTTATAAGCGCCCAACCCAGAGAAGTGGAGCCCAAATCCAGCGCCAATCGATATGCCATTTTGCCGAGCATGTCTGATCCCATGTTTTTTTGATAATGTTTTGACTTTACATTAATACTAGTCTATAGTGCAAGCATTATCAGATTGGGATATGTGCTCTGAACGCTAACAAGCTGAAAGATGCACCAAATGAAAAGGCCGCTATATGCGGCCTTTTGCTTTGTGGAAATCATCTGCCCATAATCGCTCCCGCATTCTTTGCCTTCTCATACCGAGTCTTCAAAACTTAATTGCGTCCAGATTAAGTTAATCTATTATCCATTCCAAGTTTGGCGATTGCCGGATTAACGGATAATCTACCTTGAAGCGTTGCTACCCATCATCATTCCATGCTACTTGACCTGAAAACCGTCTTTCAAAGCGAGCTGCTGTCAATACGGCATGGCATTGCGCGGCCTTCGCCGGATGGGGCGCGGTCGGTGGATTGTGAAACGGCGGATCTGGTCTTGTTGCCTATCAAGGGGGTGTTTGCCAAGCATGACGGGCCGCGGCAGCATTTCATTGCCAACCCTAGTCATGCGATTTTGCTTGGTACGGGGCAGCCTTATTCCATCAGTTTTGTGGATGACATCGGGGATGAATCCCTGGTGCTGGATTTTGCGCCTGCTGTGCTGGCGAAGATGTTGACCGAGACGGTGGCGATGCAGGATTTTTCTTCGTCTTCGCTGGCGGCGCATTGTCTGCTTTCGCCTGCCAGTGTGCTGAACCGTGAACTGTTGTGGCGGCATTTGCGGCAGGCTGTGGTTGACCGTCTGGCGGTTGAAGAAATCAGCGTCGCGGTGCTGACAGGGTCGGTGCAGGCAGCGTGTGTGGATGGGCGCATGCAAGACCGCGCAAGGCACAGCCTGACGATGGCAAGGCGGCGTCAGCAGGTGGAAGCGGTCAAGGAACTGGTTTCTCTTCACCCCGGTCATGAATGGACGCTGACCAGCCTGGCGCAGCACGCCAATACCTCGCCCTTCCATCTGGCCAGGGTGTTTCGCGAAGAAGTGGGTGTGCCGGTGCACCGTTATGTGATACGCAGGCGGCTGGGCAAGGCATTGGAGGCGATGCAGGCATCCACTGACTTGACGGCCATCGCGCATGAAACGGGTTTTGTCAGCCATAGCCATTTCACGTCCAGCTTCAAGTCGGTGTTTGGAGTAACGCCTTCGCAATCACGCCAGCGTTTGGCCGTGTATTGACGGGGCGACTACCCAGCCTGATTTGAGCAAGATTCTGGTAGCGGCAGGTTTTGCAGATGCTTAAGATGGGCAGCATTCATCTTTGCCTGGAAAATAATGATGTATGTCTGCCTGACACCACCTTACCGATGTGACGACATCTGCACTGGAAGATGTTTTCGATGATCAGCCTGTTGAGCACCAAAGCGCATTTCAGCAAGGCTGCGCTTTCTTACCGTTATCTGCTGGTGCTGGGTCTGGCACTGGTCTTCCCTTTCATCGCGCAGCAGTTTGGCAATGCATGGGTGCGTATCATGGATTTTGCGCTGCTGTATATCATGCTGGCGCTGGGGCTGAACATTGTGGTGGGTTTTGCCGGGCTGCTGGATCTGGGTTACATCGCTTTTTATGCGCTTGGTGCTTATATGACGGCCTTGCTGGCATCGCCGCAATTTGCCATCGTGCTGGAATCTTTCGTCAATACTTACCCTCAGATTGGCAATGCCCTGGTGTGGCTGTGTGGGCCAGACATTACCAGGCATGGCATCCATTTGTCGGTATGGTTTATTGTGCCCCTTGGGGCTGGCCTGGCGGCGCTGCTGGGGACTTTGCTGGGTGCGCCTACGCTAAAGCTGCGCGGTGATTATCTGGCCGTGGTGACGCTGGGCTTTGGTGAAATTGTGCGTATCTTCATCATCAACCTGAATGCGCCGGTGAACATTACGGATGGCCCGAAAGGCATTATCGCGATAGACCCTATCCGTATATTTGGAATGTCACTGGCGGGTGAGCCCGGGTCAAAAGCGGTTCTGCATTGGGGCGAATTTTCCATGCCTTCGGTGAACGCCTATTATTTTCTTTTTCTGGCGTTGTGCATCGCGATTATTTTTGTGACCGTACGCTTGCATGATTCACGCCTGGGCCGTGCTTTCATCGCCATACGCGAAGACGAAACGGCGGCAAAGGCGATGGGTATCAATACCCGCAATATCAAGTTGCTGGCGTTTGCGATGGGGGCGTCGTTTGGGGGCGTGGCGGGGGCGATGTTTGCAGCCTTTCAGGGCTTTGTGTCACCTGAATCATTTTCTCTGAATGAATCCATCATGGTGTTGTCGATGGTGATACTGGGTGGTATCGGGCATATACCTGGCGTCATACTGGGGGCGATGATACTGACCGTCTTGCCAGAGGTGTTGCGCTATATCGTCGAACCGCTGCAACTGCAATTGCTGGGCCGGGTATGGATAGAGCCTGAGGTGTTGCGCCAGTTGCTGATAGGCCTGACGATGGTGGTAATCATGCTGAAACGCCCCGAAGGTTTATGGCCCAGCCCGAAACATGAAGACAGGCTGTACCCCGACGCTTTGCAGCTTGATGGCAAATCTTGATGCTGGCAAATGAAATCCACCATGCTCATCTGCCCATGACAGACATTCTCGACAATATCGTCTGGCACACGCTGTCAGGGCCGCATGCCAGGTTTGCCCAAGGCAGTGCTATGGCGCGTCGTTATGTCGCGGGTTTTCCTACCGTGGTGGCTTTTGCAGATAGAGAAACCCCGGACTTTGCCGGTCTTGCGCCCTTTGTGCAAACTGGCGAACACCTCTATTGCGACGGCTGGCAGGGCCCTGCGCCGCCAAGCTGGCAGATCGAAGCCGAGGCCGTTTTGCTGAAATTATGCTGGGACGCAGATGCGCCACTGGCTGACCCTGTACAAGAAGCGATGGTGCTTGATGCCAGGCACGCAGCACAGGCATGGCAACTTGCCAAGCTGAGCAATCTGAGGCCATTCACGTCCCGAAGCCTGGAACTGGGCCTAACCCTGGGCATATTTGATGCCGGGCGACTGATTGCCATGGCAGGTAGCCGCATTTGCGCAGGCGGCTATGCTGAAATCAGTAGTGTCTGCACCCATCCTGATTTTCAGGGACGGGGCCTGGCGCACGGCCTGGTGTCAGAACTGCTAAGACGGCAAACGCAAGGCAAGCTGAAAAGCTTCCTGCGCGTCATGCAGGCACATGAAAACACGTTGCGCCTTTATCGGCGCATGGGTTTCAGAGATTATGGTGTATCCCTCGCCAGGGTCGTTTCACGTCGCTAGGGCATCGCCAGCATGACAAGGAAGCTACATTCTTTGTCCTTGCCGCATTTCACGACATTCTCTTGACTATTGTTGTTTTTACTCGCATTGTAACAATGTCAATGTGGTCTGTTCCTGTCTGTAGTGGGCAAATTACGCACACTACATGAAACAAGTAGACGGGGAGCAATCCCTTCAGTATTCTTTCATTATCCAGACAGGCAATAAAGCTGTGCTATTGGGGGTATGCCGCTTCGTTTCCCGGCATGTCCGGTACTTTAAGGAGTAAATCATGCTCATCGACGACCCGACACCGCAAACTGATGCGCTGGAGGAGTTGTTGACGGGTCACAAGGCCCCGCCAGCGGCAATGAGCGCGGTGCGACGTGTACGCGAGCTGGAACTTGAAGTTGCCCTTTTGCGCAGAGCACTTGCTGCCATGCCTGAAGATGCAAGGCAAAATCCGGTATGGCAAGAGAAGCTTGCCCATCTGCTCAGCAGGGTAGTATTGTTTCGTATTGCAGTTTCCGATGTGACGGCTTCTTATGCCCTGGTTTCCAGCACAGCGGTTGCCAGCAAGATGGAATGTGATGAGATGGCGCGCCCATCTGCTCAGGACAAATGACCATGACCTGAATCTTGTTGCCTGAGGCAGACAAGACTGGCGTGATTTGATATAAAAATTTCAGGAGATAAACATGGACACAAAAGAAATCGGTGTCGTCTACGGAACCGAAGACCTGCTGACCAGCTTGTGCAATTCAGTCATCCGTGTTTTGAACGTCGCGACACATAGCAAAGTGCATTATTCAGCCATGGTGCAACGTATCACCAAGATAGGCTTGAAGCCCGATATCGGTTGCTTTGTCCTGTTTGATGGCGGTTTTTCTGGTCTGGTGGTGCTGAATTTTGATGGCGATACCGCGCTGGAAATCTATGAGAAATATATGCTCAACATGGGCATGCCCAAGTCTGAGCTGGCAACCTCATTCACTTCCGATGAAGTGGCCAATATTCTGGGTGAACTGATGAACCAGATCGTCGGTGACTTCACCGGCAAGGTACGCAGGGAACTGCAAACCAATATCACGCAAAACCAGCCCAAGATGCTGGTATTGACCAAGCAGGTGATGCTCAGTGTCGATACCCCGCTGGACAGGCCAGAATTGCGCCGCGTGTCTTTTTTCACAGAAGAAAACAATATCTTCTATCTGGAACTGGCAATAGACCGTACAGAGTTCATCAAATTGCACGATTTTGAAACCCATGAAGTGCCTGATGCCGATGACCTGCTCAATGATATGCAGCAGGCTGGTCAAAAGGCCGAGGCCCCGCCGCCGCCATCAGATGACGCCAATGAAGAATTGTTGAAGTCTCTGGGGATGTAATACAGCCGTACTGACAAAAAAGCCGCCTGGTGATGAGCACAAGGCGGCTTTTTCAATTCATGCGCTGACTAAGGCGATGGCGTGTTGCCCGTATCAGGCAAGTTTTTTCACGACCACGCAACCGATGGAATAGCCCGCACCAAATGAGCAAATCACACCGATGCTGCCAGCAGCCAGGTCTTCCTGGTATTTGTGGAAGGCGATGATGGAACCTGCTGACGAGGTATTGGCGTAAGTATCGAGAATGGTTGGCGATTCTTCCGCCGTGGCATCACGGCCCAAAATCATGCGGGCGATCAGCAAATTCATGTTGAGGTTGGCCTGGTGCAGCCAGAAGCGTTTGACATCGGGGATGGCGATGTCGGCTGCTTCTACCGTGGAGGTGATCACGGCAGCGGCCATGGGGCACACATCCTTGAACACCTTGCGGCCTTGCTGGCGGAACAGTTTGTCTGGCTTGCCTATGCCACTTTCATCTGCGCGGTTCAAAAAGCCGAAGTTGTTGCGGATATTGTTCGAAAATTGCGTTTTCAGCTTCAGGCCGACGATTTCAAACTGGTGTCTGGAGGTCGCCAGGTCTGCACGTTCCACGATGATGGCCGTGCAGGCATCACCAAAAATAAAGTGGCTGTCACGGTCGCGCCAGTTCAGGTGGCCGCTGGTGATTTCAGGGTTGACCACCAACACGGCACGTGCCTGGCCACTTTCTATCGCAGTCACGGCTGCCTGTATGCCAAAAGTGGCAGAAGAGCAAGCAACATTGATGTCATAGCCATAACCATCAATACCCAGGGCGGCCTGAATTTCTACTGCCATTGCCGGGTAACCACGCTGCATATTGCTGGCAGCACAAATGACGGCATCGATATCGGCAGCTGTGCGGCCTGCGCGTTCCAGCGCCTGGGTGGCGGCAGCAACTGCCATCTCACACATGATCGATGGTTCATCATCACTGCGTTCTGGTATGCGTGGCACCATGCGGTTGATGTCGAGTACGCCTTCTTTGTTCATCACATAACGTGATTTGATGCCGGAAGCTTTTTCTATGAAGGCGACGCTGGATTCTTCCAGCGCTACGACTTCGCCAGCAGCGATGGCCGCAGCGTTTTGCGCATTATGTTGCTGGACATAGCCGTTAAAGCTGGCAATCAGTTCTTCATTGGATATGGACTGGGATGGCGTATACAAGCCGGTGCCGCTGATGACTACTTTACTCATCTCTTGCTTTCTTGTTATGTCGTTCTGAATGATGCGCAAAAATGCGCGACGATGTCGCTCGATTTTACACAAGATTAATGACAGTTAAGCGAAAATCGCACAGAAATAGAGTGCTTGTTCCAGTTTGGTGCAGGTTTGTGTGATAGGTATTACATGATTCCTAGTTAAGGGCGTTAAAGCTTTATATCTGCATTAGCAACCTGCAGAGTCGGGGGGCGAAAAGTTGAAGTTTCCTGCTTTACCTACAAGCTCTCCCTTTTTTGCCAAGGATGATAGAAACATTGTTGTGTTCCAGTAGTAACTCGTTGAATTGATAAATATGTCAACTTTGCCATCGCCATCAATATCGCCTATCCACATTAGATAAGATTTGGGTGAGCGAAACTCTTCCAATTCCATATGAAACGTATAACTTGCAAGAGTTTGGCGAATGCCATCAATTTGCAGTTCAATTAAAAGCTGCCGTTGCTCTTCTTTATCATTTGGCTGTTTCGGAAGGTTGATAAAGCGCTGAGACAAAATGGCTTGCTTTCCGTTACCAATTTCAATTGATGTTCGGGAAAAATCTCCGTTAGATTTAGGGAGATTTGTCATGCCATGATGCCACCACGTTGTCACAGGCCCTACAGAGAAATGCAAGCGGTTTGCTAATTCTCCTGTTGGTTTAAACATCGCAAGTAAGATTGGATCAAAAGGCTTGCGCGCACGCTCAGGGCTTAGTGCGTTTTCTGACGAACCATACCGCTTTTCGTCATCCAATTGGAAGGGCAGTGGTGACCATTTCATTAGTTGGCTCAGAAGTGGTGGCCCGTCATAATCAGCGTGTGTACTGTCTTTGACAGTCATTGCTGCTGAGCTGAGCTCGCAGCTTTTTTTGCAGGCAAAGACCCACCATCCATCCCCAGTCTTAAAATGTTTGCCAGGAACATTCCAACCTGAAAATGTTTGAATATAATCGCCGCCACCATAATTGTTACTGGGTAACTGCCCTGGAAATAATACTAACTTCCCAGAGCTGGGATCTTTAGTGTCCCCAGCATTAACAGTGGCGGCACAAAGCATCGAAGCAAAGGCAAAAGTTATTTTCCTTAATAGTGCATGGGACATGATTTGATCTTGCGAGTATGAGTTTTGTCCAACGTAGTTTACCGCCAAATTTAAAATTAACCCGATAATTGTTGCTTATGATGCAGTAAATGATCTTCAATGAAGCTATTGATGAAGTAATAACCATGGTCATACTCAGGCTGATAGCGCAAGCTCAGCGCTTGCCCTGCTGCGGCACATGCGGCGGCAAATTTTTCAGGGTGTAGTTGTTCGGCCAAAAACTTGTCGGCAAAACCCTGGTCGATCAAAATGCCTTTGGGGAAGGGTGGCTGGCTCTGCTTTTGCATCAATGCGGTGGCATCATACTCAGCCCAGGTCGTTTGATCAGGCCCCAGATAGCCGGTGAAGGCTTTTTGTCCCCAGGGGCACTGGCTGGGGGCGGCGATGGCGGCAAAGGCAGAGACACTGCTGAACAGCTCAGGATGGCGCAAGGCCAGTACCAGGGCACCATGACCACCCATCGAGTGCCCCATGATACCGACGCGCGACTTGTCCATGGGCAGGCTGGCCAGCAGCATGGGCAGCAGTTCAGCGACGATGTAACTGTGCATGCGGTAGTGTTTGCTCCACGGCGCTTGCGTAGCATCGAGGTAAAAGCCGGCTGCCACACCAAAATCCCAGGCATCGCTGTCGCCGGGGATGTTGGCATTGCGCGGGCTGGTATCCGGTGTGATGAGGATGATGCCTTCGCGGGCGGCAATGGCTTGTGCACCCGCCTTGATCATGAAAGTTTCTTCAGTACAGGTCAGGCCCGCCAGGTAAATAATGGCAGGGCAGGTTTCACCTGCCATGGCTTGTGGTGGCAGGTAGACAGAAAACCGCATGGGTAAACCTATTTCGGCAGAGTCATGCTGATAAAAGCGCTGCACGCCGCCGTGGCAGGCATGCTGGCTCAGCAATGTCACTTCGTCTGTGTCGTTTTCCATATCCTCTTTGGAATTGCGCTGCGTCATCAGTACAACACCACTGAACGTATTGATTCACCACTCTTCATGAGGTCAAAGCCTTCATTGATGCGTTCCAGCGGCAGCCTGTGCGTGATCAGGTCATCGATATTGAGTTTGCCTTCCATATACCAGTCGACGATCTTTGGTACGTCAGTACGGCCACGTGCGCCACCAAAGGCTGAACCTTTCCATTCGCGGCCAGTGACAAGCTGGAAGGGGCGTGTAGAGATTTCTGCACCAGCTTCAGCGACACCGATGATGATGGATTTGCCCCAGCCTTTGTGGCAGCATTCCAGCGCCTGACGCATGACCTTGGTGTTGCCGATGCATTCGAAAGAATAATCTGCGCCGCCATCAGTCAGCTGGATGATGTGGTCAACCACGTTTTCTACCTGCGTAGGGTTAATGAAGTGGGTCATGCCAAACTGGCGCGCCATGCTTTCACGCGCGGGGTTCAGGTCTACACCGATGATCTTGTCAGCACCGACCATTTTGGCAGCCTGTATGACATTGAGGCCTATGCCGCCCAGACCAAACACCACGACGTTTGCACCCGCTTCAACTTTTGCAGTGAAAACCACGGCACCGACGCCAGTGGTGACACCGCAACCAATGTAGCAAATCTTGTCGAAAGGCGCATCTTCACGCACCTTGGCGACGGCAATTTCTGGCACTACGATGTAATTGGAAAAAGTCGATGTACCCATGTAATGAAACAGGGGTTTTCCATCAAGTGAAAAACGCGAGGTCGCATCCGGCATCAGGCCGCGGCCCTGGGTAGAACGTATCGCCTGGCACAGGTTGGTCTTGCGCGACAGGCAGAATTTGCACTGGCGACATTCTGGCGTGTACAGCGGGATCACATGGTCACCCTTGCGCAGGCTGACGCCCTGGCCGGTATCGACGATGACGCCTGCGCCTTCATGACCTAAAATCGCAGGGAACAGGCCTTCCGGGTCAGCACCCGACAGGGTGTAATAATCGGTATGGCAAATGCCGGTGGCCTTGACTTCAATCAGCACTTCACCGGCTTGCGGGCCTTGCAGATCGACTTCTTCTATCGTCAGTGGGGAACCTGCTTTCCAGGCAACGGCGGCTTTGGTTTTCATGCTGATCCTTTACAAAGTGAATAAGGCCATTGTAAAGGAAGACAGGCATTTGTGGCTGCCGTTGCGTTGGTTGACATCACCTCAAATTGCCTTACATCGCCATATAACGCCCTGGCCTGTGGTTTAGGCTGATCGCCAGGTTCAGCGCAAGCGCACCTATGACCGATGCCAGCAAGGCCACCGGGGTGACGACTGTCAGCGACGCCAGCACGATCATGCAATCAATGCCCATCTGTAATTTGCCTGCGCGTATGCCGCGTTTTTCTTGCAGATACAGGGCCAGGATATTGATGCCACCCAGGCTGGCCTGGTGACGGAAGAGCACGATGAAGCCCACGCCCATCATCAGTCCACCAGTCATGGCGACATAGAAGCTTGTCACGGCTGTCATGTCAGCTAGATGCAAAAGCTTAGGATGCAGGCTGGAAAAAAGCGACACCAGGGCCACCGCGCAAAACGTCTTCAGCGTAAAGCGCCAACCCATGCGTTTCCAAGCCAGCCAGTAAAAGGGCAGGTTGATCAGGAAGAAAATGATCCCGAAAGACCAGCCTGTGCTGTAGTGCAGCAAGAAAGCCAGCCCGGCCGTACCGCCGGTCAGCAAGCCAGCCTGGTTGAACAGGGCAACGCCGAGGGAAACCAGCAGGCATCCTGTCACGATGGCCAGCACATCTTCCAGCAGGGTATGCGGGACAAAAGGTGTTGATGCATGGGCTGTTTTCATGGCAGGACGGAGAGGGCAAAATGAACCTGGATTGTACGTCCAGCTGGAGAGCAGAAATCATTCGTCCGGCAGTATCTACACTTCTCTTGATATGCGTCAACCCCCGCCAACTGACGCTAAGGCGAGCCTTGAATTGTATGAGACCGAATGTGAAAACAGGTATGACTTATTTTTCATAAGTCATACCTGCCGGTATGCGAATACATCCTGCTACATCGGAAAATCAGGTTTTCAGTGCCTTCAATTGATCTTCTGCGTCGGCACGTAATTTCTTGCTCATGAGAGGTCTGGTATTCAGGGATTTTTCAAAATAGGCAATCGCCTTGGTTTTGTCGTTAATGGCTTGCTGGCATTGGGCGATGCGGTAATAGGTTGCCGCACTCACTTCCAGGGTCAGAGATTTTTCAAACCAGGCGATGGCTTCCTTGTTCTTGCCTTGTTCCTGCATGGAGCGGCCCATGCCATAGCTGCCACTGTATTTATCCGGGAAGCGTTGCTGCAAATCACCAAAGATGCGTTCTGCATCAGCGAATTTCTTTTGCTGCACATAATTGGCACCGACGCTGAACAGCACATTGCGCTGCATTCTCGTCAGGGCTTCGATGTTGCCGGGTATGGCTGACAAGGCGCCGGTTTCAGCGCTGGCAAATTTCTCTTCACCAAGATCAACATTGGCTTGCATCAGGGTACTGGCTGCCGGGCTTATTTTTGCGGTTTCCAGTATCAGGTTCTGTGCCTTGCTTTTGCCGCCACCGGCAATAGCGGGCGCTTGCAGATAAAACTGCAATAGTGAATTGCGTGCACTGAAATTCTTGGCATCAAGCTCTACTGCTTTCAAAAACGCATCGCGAATTTTGCCTGCATAACTCATGGCTGCCATGATGTTGCCGCTGGTGGCCTTGGTGCCCAGGACATTGCCCAGCATCTCATGGCATTCCGACAGTTGCGGATGGGCGGCAATACACTGCTCGGCCAATTTGGCGGCATCATCCAGTTTGTCGAGTTTTCCTTCTGTCAGTATCAGATCGGCCTTGGCCAGCAGGGCATCGGCATTATTGGGATCGGTACTCAGCCTGGTGGTGGCTGCCTTTTCCACTTCGGCATATTTTTTTGCCCTGATCAGGGCATCGTATTCGTGTGCGCTGGCAGCTTGTGCCAGCAGCATGGCGATGGAAGAGATGATCAGTGTCGGCAATAATTTCATAGGTATCTGGTTATCGGTGGCTAAGGTAGGTAAGCTAGGGCTGATGGCTTGTAACGGCGCATCAGCCATTTTGGTTGACTTGGGGTTCTGTTTATTTCAGGTCGGCTTTTCTGCTTCATCCTTGTTCGGCCAGAAAAAATCACGGGGTGCTGAACGAAAGCGTTGCCACAGCAAGATGGTGAGCAGGCCGCCCTGGCCAAAACTGACACGGCGTGAACGCAAGGCCACCAGCATCGCCAGGCTGAAGCTGACACCCAGGTTCACCATGCCTATGGTGAAAATGCCAAAGATGGAATAGACGGCCAGTTGCCAGCTCATATGATGATCAAGACCCACCAGCGAGAAGGCAAAATTGGCGCTGGAAAATGTGATGTGCCGTATATCAATTGGCAAACCAAAAAAGCTGCCCAGTTGGCCTATGCTGCCCAGCATGATGCCAAAGAAAAAGTTACCCGCCAGTGCACCAAGGTTATTGCCGATATAGGTCGTGACGCTTTGCAGGCGTTTTTCACCGAGGATTTTCTTCAGCCATTTCAACTGCCGCAGGCGTTCCGGGATGTTGGAATAACTGGCCTTGTTGTCGTAATAGCCTGAAATCAAGCCTGACAGGAACAGGCATACACCGGCAATCGCCGCATGCGGCAATGCCAGGCTGCCAAAGGGATCAATATCATGCAGCAGATGCCCGGCCTTTTCTGCCGACACCAGGTGCTTGCCATTGATGCCGTACCAGGCCCAGGCAATGGCATAGGCGGTTGGTATGGCCAGGCCTATATTGCCAATAATGGCGATGAATTGCGAACGCAAAACCCTGACGATGAGATCAGCCAGTTCGTCGAGTTTTTGCTTGCCTTCATCAATCGAGCGCGCGATGACGGCTGCGGTCATCGCAGGTTGTTTGGTGGCAATGGTGAAGTGCAGGATATGCACCAGCATGAAGCCACTTGAATAATTCAGGCTGTACAGCAAGGCATAACCAAAGGGGGCCATCGCCAGTGTGCCAAACAGGATTTTTATCATCGCCATGAAACCGACAATGAAGCCTGCACCCATGGCCGAGCGCAGCATTTCCAGCCATTCGGCACGGTTGCTGGTGACGTAATGTTCGCCACTCTTGCCTGCGCGCTCGGTCACCTGCAGGGACAATAATTCTGTACTGGTCTGTATCAGGTCACGCAGGCTGTGGCGTTTGTTGTCCGCCGTTACCAGTTCCTTGAGCAACACTGTACCGATTTGCGCTGCGTGAGCGGTACTGCGGCTGTCGAGCAGATCGAGCAATTGCCGCAAACGGGCGAAGCTTTGCGTCAGTTGCAGCAGCAAACGTGTCAGGCTGATCGACACACCCTGCATGGATGCCGTGCGACGTATGCGGTTGACGATGTCTTCGCACTGCGTCAGCAAGACTTCGATATGTGCGGCGTCTTCACGCTGGCAGGATTTGTCGGTCAGCCAGTTGTTGTAGCAAAGTACATAATCATTGATGGCATCGTTTTGCCGCAAAAACGGTGATTCAAATTTTTCTATGTCAGGATGGTTGCGCACCAGTTCTGCTTCCAGGCCAATATTGGTGATGCGGTAAGACAAGACCTGTACGGCGCTTAAAATTTCGCCGGTCAAAATGGCATAAGTAGGGCGGGCATTGCGTGAACGGAAGCCGACGGCCCTGAACAAATCGGCCCAGACCTGATCTTCCACGCCGTTGACCCAGATGTAGTCAGATTGCAGATTAAATAAAAGCCCGAACACATCCTTGATATAGGCATCATTCATCAGTGGCGGCAAAAACTTGTTCATCAGCCTCTGCCTGGCGGCCGTCCAGAAACCGACGTTCATGGTGATGCCGGTGTCGGTAAATAAATGCACCAGTTTGCGTGTCGTTACTACCTGTATCAGATAGGCCCTGAGCGCGGTGCGCCAGGCTGGGTTTCTTTGCAGAACGAAGCACAGGGCGCGCAGATTGTCCGTCGCACGGGTAATATCTTGCGGACGGGGAGGACGTAATTCTGCGACCAGCTTGTGCAGATAGTGAATATCGTTCAGTGCCGGGGTTTCGGTAAGCCGAAGGTGAATCTCCGACAAAACGTTGTCTAAGCTCAAACGCATCTCCTCAAATTGCTGTAGACATTAGCTTTTAACGCAAATTGCCGGTTTTGTCATGCGCTTAGATGTGCCTGTTTGTAAGTAAATGTGGATGGGCAGGGTGGCGGTTGATGGCATGGTGAGAAGGGATAGACGACGGATAGACGACGGATTGGCGACAGTAGACACCAGATAGCGGGCAGATCAGCTTATTCCTGTCCATTTGCATGCAAATCGGGGCAATTTAGTCTAAAGTGTCGAGGTGTATATGACAAAGGTTGAACGTTGGAAAATTTATTGCTGGTGCTGTCTGCCCTATTACTGGTTTTATTAAACGGCTTTTTCGTGGCGGCAGAATTTGGTTTGGTGAAATTGCGCCAGACCAGAGTACGCAGTATTGCAAAGACTTCCGGTCTGCGGGGTCGTTTGCTATTGACCGTGCATCAGAATCTGGATACCTATTTATCCGCCTGCCAGTTGGGCATCACCCTGGCTTCGCTGGGACTTGGCTGGATAGGTGAACCGGCCTTTGCGCGTTTGCTGCAACCCCTGTTTCATGTCATCGGTGTGACATCCGCCGAATTGATACACGGCATTTCTTTCTTCTTCGCATTTTTTGTCATTTCTTTCCTGCATATCGTGGTCGGTGAACTGGCACCGAAATCCATGGCCATACGCATGCCGGAAAAAGTTTCCCTGTGGACGGCACCGGCGCTGTATGCGTTTTACTGGTCCATGTATCCGGCGATCTGGACACTGAACTGGAGTTCCAACAAAGTCCTGAAATGGATAGGCCTCAATGCCGGGCATGGGACGGAAGCGCATTATTCACCGGAAGAACTGAAACTGATCTTGCGCGGCAACCACAACGGCAGCAAAGAAACCCGCGATGAGTGGAGCATCATGGCCCAGGTGCTCGATTTCGGCGGGCTGGAAATTTCTGATCTGATGCGGCCCATCAGCGAAGTCGTGGCGATGTACAAAAATCTCAGCCTGGAAGAAAACATGCAGACGGCCAGCCGCAACCGCTTCAGCCGTTATCCTTACTTTGACGAAGACGAAGAAACCGTGCTGGGCATGTTGCACCTGAAAGACTTATTCCTCGCCCAACAGGCTGGCAAACCGCTTGACGATCTGAGCAAGCATTTGCGCCAGGTGGAGTTTGTCCCGCCCACCATGGCTGCGCTGGAACTGTTCCGCCGTTTCCGCAAGGGCGCGCCGCATTTCGCCATAGTGGGTGTGCGTGGCAGCAAGCCAGTAGGTTTTTTAACCCTGGATAACTTGCTGAGTGCACTGGTTGGCCAGATACGTGATGAATTCAGGCAAAATGAAAACGACTGGACCTTGCTCGATGATGGTACGCTGATTGGCAAGGGCAGCCTGCCTCTGTTCACTCTGGGTAGTGCCCTGGGCTTTGATGTCGATAGTGATGAAGTCGAATCGATAGGTGGACTGATCATGCATAAATTGGGCGATTTACCCGTGGAAGGGCAGAAAGTCGAGTTCGACCGCTTTGATGCTGTTGTAAAAAAGATGAACGGCCCGCGCATTGTTTTAGTCAGGATACATCCCAAATCAGAAGCGTGAAATTGACGCTGGCTGTCGAAATCCTGTAGGCGTTTGCAATAGTTGACTGTACTACGCTGCTATTGGTGATTTAAGTGAACTAGCAGTTAAAATGCGCCTGGGGCTGGCAAGTTCCAGGCTTCTTTTTTTTGCAGTGAGTCTTGAAAGCGATTGCGCAATGACGTCTCACAATAGTTTGTCCATTTACTCGAAAAGCTTTTGGCTTACGCTAGGCGTATTTGCCGTCTTTACGCTGGTTTTTGGATTCTATGTGCAATCTGAAAAATCCATAGACCGTGTCAACGAATTACGCTTCGAATCCCACGTGTTGTCGCTGGAACTGCGCCAGTCTTCAGAAGACTTGACGCGCATGGTGCGCAGCTATGTCATCACCGGTAACCCCATCTATAAAACCTATTTTCAGCACATCGTGGATGTGCGCAATGGTGATGCGCCCAGGCCAGCACCGGGGCAGAATTTATATATGGATTTGCTGCCCGCTCAAAATGGAAAAGTCCTGAACAATCTGTCTGCATCTGCGGGTCAGAAAATTCCGTTAATGGAATTATTGAAAAGCACTTCATTGACGACCGAAGAATTTGCTCAACTAGAACTGGCCAAGTCAAATTCCGACGCCTTGACTGCGATCGAACGCGAGGCGATGCGTCTGATAGAGCAACCCGGTATCGATGCCAAAGCTGATCGCGAAGCCGCAATCAGGATGCTGTACGACGAACGTTATGAAGCAGCAAAGCTGGCCATCTTGCAACCTATCGATGAAGCACATCATCTCATTGGTCAGCGCACACTCAATTTGCTACGTAATGCAGAAGAATTTGCGCTGCGGCTACGTTACCTGTTTATTTTTCTTGGGATATTGCTGGTCGGTTTGCTTTGGCGTGCCTATCGCTCTTTGTCTCTGACATTGGGGGGAACGGTTGCAGAAGTTCATGCCCATCTGGCTAATCTGGGGCAGGGTAATTTTGCCTCCGTTATTGCGGTAAAACCCGGCATGAATGAAAGTGTGATGGGCTGGCTGGCCGTAACCCGGAGCAGACTGGCAGACATTGAGCATGAAAGGAATCTGGCCGCTGCAAAAAATGAACGCCTGAGCCGCCTATACAGTGCGCTTAGCCAGTGTAGTCAATCGATATTACGCATCACCGACAAGGCAGATTTACTGCCAAAAATTTGTCAGGAGGCTGTCACCATTGGTGGCTTGAGAATGGCATGGGTGGGCTTGCTGGATGATGAAAGTCAACTGCTCAAGTCGGTGGCTGCTTTTGGTGCCGGCGCAGAGCATGTTGATGATCTTGAAATTTCTATTGATCCAGATCATGTCGACGCGAAAGGGCCAAGTGCCCAGGCGTTTCTGAATAATCAAACATATTGGTGCCAGCAATTTCAAACTGATTCTGCCTCAGCTGCCTGGCATGCACTGGGTGCCAGGCACGGCTGGATGGCGTCAGCGGTCTTGCCCTTGCATAAAGAAGGAAAAGTGGTGGGCACTTTCAATCTGTATGCTGATCATGAATATGCGTTTGACGCGCCGGTACAGGATTTGCTGAATGAATTTGCGATAGATATCAGCCATGTGCTGAGCCGCTTTGAGCTTGAGGCCGAACGGCAACATGCCTTGCAAATGGAAGAACTGCGCAGCTACATGCTGGAACGCATCACAAGTGCCACTACCCAGCAAGAGCTTTTCCGTGATGTCGTCCTGAAGGTGGAAGCATTGCTGCCGGACTGTCTGTGTTCCATCATGTTGCTGGACAAGGATGGTATTCATTTGCGCACTGGGGCGGCCCCCAATCTGCCTGCCTTTTATTCCCGGGCGATAGAGGGGGTAGCTATTGGTGGCGGCATTGGCTCATGTGGCAACGCTTTGTTTACAGGCGATCGTACGATTGCTGCCAATCTTTCTACACACCCTTTCTGGAAGGACTACTGGCAGGTTGCGGAGCAGGCAGGCGTGCGCTCTTGCTGGTCAGAACCCATATTTTCTGCCGAGCGCAATGTCATAGGTGCATTTGCCATTTATCACCGCACGCCTTCAGAGCCAGATCGGTATTCCCTGCAAATGCTGGAAATGGCAGGAAATCTGCTTGCCATTGCCATTGAGCGCAAGCTGGCTGAAGAGAGTTTGCGTAAATTGTCACAGGCAGTGGAGCAAAGCTCAAACGCGATAGTGATTACCGATTTCCAGGTCAATATTGAATACGCCAATGAGGTCTATTTAAAAAACGCGGGAAAGCGGCTCGACGAAGTGATAGGCCAGAAACCCAGCATTATCCGTTCAGGTAAAACCTCACCCGAAGTGTATGCCGAGATGTGGCATAAGCTGGGACAAGGCGAAAGCTGGAAAGGGGAATTAATCAATCTGTATGCAGACGGCCTTGATCACATAGACCTGGCGCATATTTCCCCGATCAGGAATGCTGAGGGCGTAATCACGCATTTCCTCTCGATACAAGAAGACATTTCTGAGAAAAAACGTTCTGAAGAACGCATCCGGTACCTGGCACATTATGATGCCCTGACGGGCCTACCGAATCGTACCTTGCTGGAAGAGCTGGCACGTTATGCGTTTGCCCTGGCTGAAAGAAGCAATGACGCGCTGGCCGTCATCTTTTTTGATCTTGATCATTTTAAAGATATCAATGACAGCCTGGGGCATAGCCTTGGCGACCAGATGCTGGTTGAACTGGCCCGGCGCATGACGGCCAGCATGCGGGAAAACGATACGATTTCGCGATTGGGCGGGGATGAATTCATCTTGTTGTTATCTGGTGTTGACGAGCATAAAGTTGAGCAGGTCGTGCAAAAACTCATGCTGGTAGTGAATGCGCCGTTTCAACTCGGTGAATATGATCTGAACGTGACAGCTTCCATGGGGATAGCGATTTATCCCAATGATGGCAAGGATTTGGAGACCTTGTCGCGCAATGCAGACGCCGCCATGTACCGGGCCAAACGTGAAGGCAGAAACGCCTATCGCTTCTTTACCCAGGAAATGCAGGCCCGCTCTTCACGCCATCTTGAACTGGTGAATGCATTGCGTCAGGCTCTGGAAAAAAACCAGTTCCAGCTTCATTACCAGCCACAAATTTCCATGCATACCGGGCGGGTTCTGGGCGCAGAAGCGCTGATACGATGGCAGCATCCTGTCCTTGGTGCAGTGTCACCAGTTGAATTCATTCCCGTGGCAGAAGAGAGCGGCCTGATTCTGGCGATAGGCGAGTGGGTGATGCGTACCGCTGTGCAGCAGCTCAAGCAATGGCAACTGGAGGGTTTGCCTCCGCTGCTGATGGCGGTCAATCTGTCGGCCGTGCAGTTCCGCCATAGCGATTTGCCTGCTTTGGTCACACGGATTTTAAGTGAAGCAGGGATACCCGCAGAATATCTGGAACTTGAATTGACAGAAGGCGTTGCCATGCATGATCCGCAAGGGGCGGTCGCGGTCATGAATAACCTGCATGAGCGCGGCATACGCATGTCGATTGATGATTTTGGAACTGGCTATTCGTCGTTGAGTTACTTGAAACAATTCAAGGTCTACAAGCTGAAAATAGACCGGAGTTTTGTACGCGATATTACCAGTGACCCGGAAGACAAGGCCATTGTCAGCGCTGTCATCAGCATGGCAAAAAGTCTGGGTTTGCTGACTATTGCCGAAGGGGTGGAAACGGCAGAGCAGCTGGAATTTTTACGTCAGCAGGCTTGTGACGAAGTGCAGGGTTATTTTTATTCCAGACCGCTGCCTGCGGCGGATTTCGCCGCTTATATCCGCGACAAGCTGCCTTGACATAGCATCATGCCTGAGTTATCTGTGGCCTGATGAATTACCCGCAGCGGAGGGCACAGAGGTATTGTGCCACTCCGTGAAGCGATTCATGCGATCTTCATCAGATCTAGGCGAAGGGCGTATATTCTATGCCGTGTGCAATTTGCCCGACGACCTGCGCAATGTTTTCTGCGCTTTCACTGAAGCTGGCCAGAATGTCCGGGCGTGTCATACCGGCCGCGACGCGGCCGTTCCAGTAATCAAAACCAGCCTGATCAGGGTTGCGGTGCAAGACGTTGTTATATAAAGCCGTCAGAAAACCATTGTCAGATACATTGTTGCCATACATTTGCTTGAATTCAGCTGAGTTGACGAAACCTGCTGCCACATGATTGAGACTTTCCGCTCCCTTGTCGAGCTGACCTATCCAATAACCCAGGCCCGCTTTGTCAGGTGTGCGGTTGAATGCGGCCTGATACAGGCGATATGCCTGGCCGGCATTGCCATCCAGATCAAGTGCAACCATTTTGTCAGAGAACTGTATGCGCTCTACATTGATCAGATTACTGATTTGACCAGAAATACTGGTTCCGGTTTTTGTCATTGTCAGCACAAAACCGGTTTTTGACTGATCCAGGGAGAAGTAACTGGCAGGAAGTGAATCATATAAGGTATCGAGCCCCTGACCGCCATCGTAATTGTCGTTCCCCACACCATAAATGAAGGTTTCGTTGCCAGCCGTGCCGGTCCAGTTATCGTTGCCTGCCAGCAGTTTGCCCAGGCGCTCGCCAATCGGCAAAGTCATGTCGCCAGGCTGGATTTGGTAATTCAGTCCAGTCAGGCTCATCTGGTCTATGCCATTGGCTGCCGTAGTGATGAATGAGGTCAGCGTACCACCAGTAGGTATGACAGAATTGGGATCTGCATAGACGAGGTTCATGCCTGTCCATTCCAGCGAACTGGTTTTACCGTGGTAATAGCCACCTGTACTGCTCATGGATATATTGGTGGAAGGTTCGAATTGCCAGGTGATGGTCGCCCCTTGCTGGCTTACTTTGATATTGGCCATGTCTTCTCAAAAAAAGATAATTAAAAATGAAATGCAATAATACCAACGTTAATATTGTTGCATCTTAGAATACATTTTTATCAAAGACAATTTCTGACTTGTAACTTTACATTACAGGCGATTTGTTTTTCGGCAGGGGCCTGCATGGGCTTACAAAGCATTCATCGGTATTTTCAGATAACTGACACCATTATTTTCTGGTGGCGGCAAAGCGCCGGCGCGGATATTGACTTGTACGGCCGGCAGCAAAAGTACCGGCATGTCGAGGCCGCTGTCACGGGCCTTGCGCATGGCCACGAAAGCGGCTTCCGAGATGCCGTCGTGCACGTGGATATTGCCCGCCTTTTGGGCGGCTACCGTGGTTTGCAGGCTGACAGCCCGTCCGGCAGGCGGATAGTCATGGCAGAGAAAGAGCCGGGTTTGTGCCGGTAGTGCCAATAACTTCTGGATGGAGTGATATAACTGATGGGCGTCACCACCGGGAAAGTCACAACGTGCCGTTCCCACGTCCGGCATGAACAGGGTGTCGCCAACAAATACCGCATCGTCAATCTGGTAAGCCATGTCAGCCGGTGTATGACCGGGCACGAACAGGGCTTTGGCCTTGAGCTTGCCAATAAAAAATTCCTGGTCTTCTGCAAACAACACATCAAACTGCGCACCATTGACGGCGAATTCAGGTTCAAGATGAAACAGGTTCTTGAACACTTTTTGTACCTCGTTAATATGCGCACCGATGGCAATTTTCCCGCCGTTTGCCTGCCTCAGATAATGGGCACCTGACAGATGATCAGCATGGGCATGGGTTTCCAGCAGCCATTGCAGGCGCAGTTGATGCGTTTTCAAAAACGCCAGTACCTTGTCGGCTGATTCTGTCCTGGTACGTCCTGACTTGGGATCGTAATCGAGCACCGGATCGATGATGGCAGCATGCCCGCCAGTTTCGTCAAACACGACATGGGTGGCGGTACAGGTTTGCGTATCGAAGAAGCTTTCTATCTGGGCTGTCATGGTTGCTTGTCTGTGAGCAGGTTGTCTGTGAATGATAGCAAACTGCGCGGGTACTTTTATGTTTACAGATCAAAACAATCTGCTGGCGCTGACTCGACGGCCTTCCTGGCAAGGAATACACTAGCGCATGTTTTTATTTCCGGGGTTTTATAATGATCTCTCTGGCACAACTGCTGACAGCACTGATAGGCGCGGTAGTCGGCCTGGTCATGGGGCTGACCGGTGCAGGCGGTGGCATACTGGCTGTGCCTGCGCTGGTGTATACGCATGGCTGGAGCATGCAGCAAGCCATGCCTGTGGCCCTGTTGGCAGTGACCAGTGCCGCCCTGATCGGTGCGCTCGAAGGCTTGCGGCGCAAGCTGGTACGCTATCGTGCCGCGATACTGATGGCGCTGTCAGGCAGCTTGCCTACCGTACTGGGCGTGCATATTGCGCACAGGCTTTCACAACAATGGCTGATGCTGGTGTTTGCATTGATATTGCTATTTGTCGCCACGCGCCTGATCCTGCAATTGCGCTCACCCGAATGTAATGACGCCAAACGAGCAGCACTGGCACGTATCAATGACAGCACCGGCAGGTTTGAATGGTCGTTGAAGACGGGTGCCGTGATTGCCTCTATCGGTGGCATTTCAGGCTTCATGACGGGTCTGCTGGGTGTTGGCGGTGGTTTCGTGATCGTGCCCATGCTCAGGCATTACACCAATGCCAGCATGCACACGGCGGTGGCAACTTCTTTGCTGGTGATCAGCCTGGTTGGTGCGATGGGAGTGGGCTCTGCGGTATGGAATGGTGCCAGCCTGCCCCTTGTGCTGTCTGCGGTGTTTGTGGCAACGACTATTGGTGGCATGCTGATGGCGCGGCGTATCGCGGCACGTTTGCCAGCCCGTCAGGTACAGATGATTTTTGCCGGCTTGTTGTTGTGTGTGGCAGCCAGCCTGGTATTGCGTATTGCTGGATAAGCCGATGTCGGGGGTGTTATGCCAGGCGTCTGTTCAATAGCGCGGCCTGCGATTCCAGCTGACGGGCGACATTGCCGCAGACCAGGTCACACAATTCATAAATCGATGGGTCGGCAATATGGTAATACACCGAAGTGCCGCGCCCTTCACGCCCCACCAGCCCATGTTTTGCGAGTGTGGACAAGTGACGAGATACATTCGCCTGTGAGCAGGCACAGCGTTCAGCCAGTTCGCCGACATTATGCTCTTTCTCGCGCAGGCAATTCAGAATCCGTAAGCGGGTCGGTTCAGCCAGCGCTGAAAAATAATGCGCGATTTCAATCAGCGCCTGATCAGACAATCCGTCCATGGAATAGCAATAGCCGAAGTAGTAATTTGCCTATCATAACCTGAGCATCAGGATTTGCGCGTTTAATTTATCCTTATTTGCGTAAGTGTGCATATAGGCATATTGACCTGATTGACCGATAAGATGGGATCAAGAGCGAGCTATAACGCTTCTGCTTAATTTCTGCCTGCTCTTGCGAAACTTAACCCTTGACGGAAATATTGATGTGGGAATTCGGCGCGGCGAGCTTGTCTTCCTGGCGTCGCCCAGGATCTTTGCGCCTGCCTTGCAATTTGCGGGTATTGAGCAGGATGGCCTGCTGTTTTTCACGGCGGTCATTATTGCGCCGGTCCTGATTTTGACGGCGTTCTGCCTGCGGCCAGCGCAAGTCTTCTTCAGCTATCCCGCTGGCTTGCCTGGTTGACTGACGACGACTTAATAGCGTCGTTTGCGGGATATCTGTCGTTGGTTCAAAGAAACGGAATACTTTCAGGGGAAACATGACTGGTGCCAGGAAATATGATTACCTTACTAAAAACGGTAATTTTCCCTAAAACTTTAAAAAATGTTTCCTTATTGACTTAATTGCTAGCAATTCTGCCAGTAATTTTGCTCATAATTAAGATATTTATCTATTGCCTTCAAGCTACACTTTCAATTTGAATGGGCTAAAGTTGGTATCCTTGTCGTAATAGTCTTCTTCTTCCTTACGCTTGAGAAAGGCAACTACTTTATAAGTGACCGGTGTCATGATGACTTCCCAGCTGGTTTTCAAAATATACTGGGCTATCATCACCGTTATTAACTGGCTGTTTGACCAGATGCCATAAAAAGCAATGATATAAAACAGGCCCGAGTCGACCAGTTCACCGCAGATGGTCGAACCTATCGTACGCATCCACAGATGCCTGCCCGCCATGGCCACCTTCATTTTCGCCAGTACATAGCTGTTTACAAAGCTGCCACACCAGAAGGCCGTGATGGACCCGAGGATAATTCGTGGCGTATTGCCAAAGACCGCATTCAGGTGTGTCTGGTATTCGGCATTGAAAGGGTCAGCCGCCGGTGTCAGTGACAACACGACGACAGACATGATGGCTGCAAACAGCAGCGCCCCAAAACCTGCCCAGATAACACGGCGGTCGCGGCCATAGCCATAGACCTCGGTCAGTACATCCCCAAAAATATACGAGATAGGGAAGAACAGCACGCCAGCACCAAAGGTGACCGTGCCCAGCACCGGCAGCGTTACCTGCGCCGCCTTGGCCGCACCAATCAGGTTCGAGCACAGCAAGACAGTGACGAAGGCTGCCATCACGAAATCATAATATTTATAACTGCCAAGTGGGCGTGTCATGACTATCCTATTTTGACATTATTAAGCGATCAGGCATATTCCGGCACGCCGCTCTGGCTTGTCAACAGCCGCATCGGAATATGTTGGAAATTAATCCACATCGTTTGCCGCAACAGATAAAGTCAGGGGCAGAGAGTCACTGGAGCTGCTTAGCATTAATTGGCTGCACGTGGCAGCGATGCAATCAGGTCGGCAAAGCGTTGACCCTGTATCAGGATATGGCCGCGCAACAGGTTTGCCGTCAGTTCTGCCTCACCCTGCAAGATCGCCTGCACTACGGCATCGTGTTCATTGAAAGAATTCATGACACGGTCACGCACGCGCAATTGCAGGCGACGGTAAGGGCGCAGACGGCGGTGCAGGTTTTTTGCCTGCTCAGTCAGGAAACCATTGTGGCTGCCACTGTAGATAAGGCCATGAAAGACCTCATTCTTATAGAAATATTCGTCCGGGTCCTCGGCATCGCGTGCGTCCTTGCAGGCATTGTGCGCTGTCTGCAAATCAGCCTGCTCCTGTTTGGACATGCGTCGCGCGGCCATGCGGCCACACATGGCTTCAAATTCTGCCATGACCTCAAACATCTCCACCAGTTGCTGCGGGCTGATGGTGGCGACTTGTGCCCCGCGCCGTGGCCGTATCACGATGATGCCCATCGATGCCAGTTGTATCAGGGCTTCCCGTATGGGGGTGCGCGACACCCCAAAGCGTGTGGCCAGTTCAGTCTCATCAAGATGGTGGCCAGGCGGCAATTGCCCTATGGCGATCAGCTCTTCGATTTCTTCGCGCAAACTGGCAGAGCGGTTTTTCATGGTGTATTTTGTAATCAGGCTATTTTGTATCTCTAGTATATATTCAAGTTGACTTTGAATGCAAAATATAAGATCTTGTATACAAGAAGAGAAAAAAAGCATACACAGAAGAACTTTAAGTGAGATGCACAAACCAGACAGGCGCAGCGCTTGTTAAAAATAGATGCTTAATCGCTAAAACCTTAGGAGTTACCATGTCTCAAACAAAAAGAAGAAATGTATTGCAGGCGCTCAGCCTGGTTCCTTTCGTCTCGGCATTTTCCCCTCTGCTTGCCTGGGCGCAAAATGTCACGTTAAAAATATCGCATCAATTTCCTGGTGGCACGCTCGAAGATGGCGATTTTCGTGACCGCCTGTGCCGCATGTTTGCAGCCGAAGTACAAAAGCGGACAAACGGTGGCTTGAAATTTGAAATTTATCCTGGTTCTTCGCTGATGAAGACCAATGCGCAGTTTTCTTCCATGCGCAAGGGCGCGCTGGATTTGTCGCTTGTCCCTTTATCTTATGCTGGTGGTGAAGTACCTGAAGTCAATATTGGCCTGATGCCCGGCCTGGTACCTTCCTATGAAGTCGGTGCTGCATGGAAAAATGCCGAAGTCGGCAAGGAACTCAATAAGCTCCTGCTCGACAAGGGCATCGTCGTTGTCAGCTGGATCTGGCAGGCGGGCGGCGTGGCATCACGCACCAAGGCCGTGGTCGAGCCAGATGACGTCAAAGGCATGAAAATACGCGGTGGCTCACGCGAAGTCGACTTGGTCCTGAAGGCTGCCGGTGCGGCTGTCGTCTCTTTGCCTTCCAACGAAATTTATGCAGCTATGCAAACGGGGGCCATGGAGGCAGCGATGACTTCATCGACCTCATTAATTTCTTTCCGCCTTGAAGAAGTGTCAAAGTTCCTGACCAGCGGGCGCGGCCAGAGTTACTGGTATATGTTTGAGCCCCTGATGATGTCGAAAACAATTTTCGACAAGCTCAGTAAGGAACATCAAAATGCCATCATGACCGTCGGTGCAGAACTGGAAGCCTTCGCCATCAAGGCCGCCAAACAGGATGATATCGCGGTCGCCACGGTCTATGAAAAGAAAGGTGCCAAAGTTGTTGATCTGAATGCGGCTACGGTAAAAAAATGGCAGGCCATTGCCCGCACGACGGCATGGAAAGATTATGCAGATAAAAATGAAAACTGCGCCAAATTGCTGAAGCTGGCGGAGAAATTATTATGAGTCATGGCTTTGAAATGGAGGTGCCAAAAGGCCCGCCAGTGCCAGACAATGCTGCCGTTGCCAGAGTGGCGAAGCTGTTGGAATGGGTGAATAAAGTCATCGTCCGTATTTCCATGGCGGCCATGTTGCTGACGGCACTTATCCTGACGTATTCAGTGGTGTCGCGTTACCTGTTCAAGTTGCCGACAGACTGGCAGGATGAAGCATCGGTCTTCATGCTGATAGGGGTGACTTTCTTTTCTGCGGCTTATGTACAGTCTTACCGTGGCCATATAGGCATAGAAGTCTTGTCATCGATCTTGCCGGCGGCGGTCAACCGTTTCAGGCTGTTGATGGTGGATATCATCAGTGCTGCTTTTTGCCTTTTCTTTTCATGGAAATCCTGGACCCTGTTTCATGAAGCCTGGGTAGACGGCCAAACCACATCATCGACCTTTGCACCGCCATTATGGATACCGTATGCCATGATGGCCGCCGGCATGAGCTTGTTATCCCTGCAGATCATCATACAGGTGCTAGCTGCAATTACTGCCAGGCGGAGGCCCGCATGAGTCCGCTGACACTTGGTGTACTGTATGGTGTGGTGACCCTGATCGTCATGTTTTCCGGCATGCCGATCGCATTTGCCCTGGGGGTGGTTGCGACTGGCTTCATGTATTTCTTCATGCCCGCTGCATCGCTTGATACGATTACCCAGAACGTCTATGAAGAAATGGCATCGATCACCTTGCTGTCGATTCCGCTATTCATTTTAAAGGGGGCGGCCATCGGAAAATCACCCGCCGGGCGCGACCTGTATTCTGCCATTCATGCGTGGCTGCACAAAGTGCCGGGTGGCCTGGGTATTGCCAATGTATTTGCCTGTGCGATGTTTGCGGCGATGGCCGGTTCTTCACCGGCGACCTGTTCAGCCATTGGTTCGGCAGGCATACCGGAAATGCGCAGGCGCGGCTATTCGCCCGGCTTTGCCGCAGGTATTATTGCCGCGGGTGGTACTTTGGGTATCTTGCTGCCGCCTTCCATTACCATGATCCTGTATGCGGTCGCGGCAGAGCAATCTTTGGGGCGTTTGTTCCTCGCCGGCATAGGGCCGGGCATATTGCTGGTGCTGCTGTTTTCTGGCTATGCAGTCTACCGGGCGCGGCGTGAATATGCGGTGGCTTACCAGGCTTACCAGCAGGGTGGTGTCAAATCAGCCTATCTGGATAAAGAGCATTTCAATCTGGCGCAAAAAGTGGAAATGCTGCCGCGGGTTTTACCTTTCGTCATCTTGCTGATTGGTGTCATGGTCGCGCTGTACGGCGGCTATGCCACGCCATCTGAAACAGCTGGGCTTGGTGCCTTGCTGGCGATGGTATTGATTGCCATCGTATATGGTGTCTGGCGGCCAAAGGATATCTCGCCCTTCATCACATCCACCATCAAGGAATCAACGATGCTGCTGTTCATCATAGGCATGTCCTTGCTGTATTCCTATGTCATGAGTTACCTGCATATCAGCCAGTCGGCAGCGCAATGGGTGGTTGATTTGCATCTCAGCAAATGGATGCTGTTAAGTGTCATCCTGTGCATGGTGATTGTGTTCGGTTTCTTCCTGCCGCCAGTGTCCATTATCTTGATGATGTGCCCCATCATCTTGCCGCCTTTAAAGGTGGCTGGGTTTGACCTCATCTGGTTTGGTGTGGTGATGACCATTGTCATGGAAATGGGGCTGATCCACCCACCCGTGGGCTTGAATATTTTTGTCATCAAGAATATCGCACCCGATATCCCGCTGAAAGATATCGTCTGGGGTGTCATGCCTTTTCTGTTATTGATGCTGGTTGCGGTGATCCTGTTATGTGTGTTTCCGCAAATTGCTACAGCGTTTCCAGACAGTCTGATGGGGATAAAATAATGGCTACGCCAGGACGCTGGAACACCTTGCAAACCAATCGCCAGCAACGCCTGCAACGCGCTGCTGAGGTATTGGGCAGTGATTTGCAGGGCAAGTTATTTCCACCTGCACGCCTGCTCGATTGCCTGCACGCAGCGCTGGAACCAGGTGACCGGGTCTGCCTGGAGGGCAATAACCAGAAGCAGGCAGATTTTCTGGCGAAAGCATTGACGCAGCTTGACCCTGCCCGTGTGCATGACCTGCACATGCTGCAATCGGTGCTGGCTCTGCCTGAACATCTTGATGTGTTTGAAAAGGGCATTGCGTCGAAACTGGATTTTTCTTTTTCCGGCCCACAGGCTGCACGTCTGGCAAAATTGCTGGGCGCTGGCAAATTGAATATCGGTGCCATCCATACTTACCTGGAATTGTATGCGCGTTACTTTGTCGACCTGACGCCACGTGTGGCCCTGGTGGCGGCACAGTCGGCAGACCGTGCCGGTAATTTATATACCGGCCCCAATACCGAAGACACTCCCACTATAGTTGAAGCCACGGCATTCAAATCCGGCATCGTGATTGCCCAGGTCAATGAGATTGTCGATGTCCTGCCGCGTGTGGATATTCCTGCTGGCTGGGTGGATTTTGTCGTGCAGGCACCAACGCCGCATTACATAGAACCGCTGTTCACACGTGACCCGGCGCTGATATCAGAAATCCAGATATTGATGGCGATGATGGCAATCAAAGGCATCTACGCTGAATACCAAGTCAAGCGACTTAATCACGGCATAGGCTTTGATACGGCAGCCATAGAATTATTGCTGCCCACTTATGCCGCCTCACTGGGCTTGAAGGGCAAGATCGCCAGCCACTGGGCCCTGAACCCGCATCCGGCATTGATACCTGCTATCGAAGCAGGCTTTGTTGAATCCGTACATTCTTTTGGTTCTGAACTGGGGATGGAAGACTATATCCGCGCGCGCCCGGATGTGTTCTTTGTCGGGGCCGATGGTTCCATGCGCAGCAACCGGGCGCTGTCGCAGGCGGCAGGACATTATGCCTGTGATATGTTCATCGGCTCTACCCTGCAAATTGATTTGCAGGGCAATTCATCGACTGCCACGCTGGGCCGCATTGCCGGTTTTGGCGGCGCCCCGAATATGGGGGCAGATGCACGTGGCCGCCGCCATGCCAGCCCGGCCTGGCTGAAGGCGGGTCGTGAAGCGCGCGAAGGTAGTAAGCAGATCCCGCGTGGACAAAAACTGGTCGTACAGATGGTAGAGACCTTCCGTGAACACATGCAGCCTGCTTTTGTTGAAAAACTCGATGCCTGGCAACTGGCTGAACAGGCCGGGATGGATATCCCGCCCGTCATGATCTATGGCGACGATGTCACGCATATCCTGACAGAAGAAGGTATCGCCAATTTACTGCTGTGCCGCAGTGATGAAGAACGCGAGCAGGCCATACGCGGCGTTGCCGGCTATACCCCGGTTGGCCTGGCACGTGACCAGCGCATGGTAGAAAACCTGCGTGACCGCGGCATCATACGACGTGCGGAAGATATGGGTATAGACAAACGCCTGGCGACAAGAGATTTGCTGGCAGCAAAAAACATGAAAGATCTGGTGCGTGCATCGGATGGTTTATACCAGCCGCCAAAACGCTTCAGAAACTGGTAAGGACGATATGGAAACCCTGTTATTCCGTTTTGAAAATGGGCAACGCACATTGCAGGCTGCCCAGCTCGTCGGTGTGGTCAGTTCCGGCAATCTTGAGGTGCTGGTGCAAGCAGCAGACTTGCAGTCAGCCTGCGAGATTGAAGTCAACACGGCGGCTACCGGTTTTGCCGCGATCTGGCAGGCAGTCATGAATGATTTTCACGCACGCTGGCAACTGGCTGATACGCGTATCAGCATCAACGATATGGGGGCAACCCCGGCTGTCGTCAGCCTGCGCCTTGACCAGGCGATAGAAGCCTGTCTGGAGCATGCAAAATGAATAGTTATCTGGAAGCCACTGCCAGGCAAAGAGTGGCAGCCCTGTTCAGCGATTTTACAGAATTCCTGCCGCCATCAAAGCAATGGACCAGCCCGCATCTGCCGCAATTGAATGCGCCGGTTTCTTTTGATGATGGCGTGATCATCGGCAAAGGCTGGCTGGGCGACAGGCAGATATATATCGCCGCGCAGGAAGGCGGCTTCATGGGCGGTGCCGTCGGGGAAGTTCACGGTGCCAAACTGGTTGGCCTCATGCGCAGCGCGGTCATCCACAAACCGGATGCCCTTGTCCTGCTGGCAGAATCTGGCGGTGTGCGCCTGCATGAAGCCAATGCCGGCCTGATTGCCGTCTCTGAAGTCATGCGTGCCTTGCTGGCAGTACGGGCGGCTGGTATCGCTGTCATCGTTGTCATCGGCGGCAGCAATGGCTGCTTTGGTGGGATGGGCATCGTTTCCCGCTGCGCCAATGTCATCATCATGTCGGAAGAAGCAAGGCTGGCGATGTCTGGCCCCGAAGTCATAGAAACCGCGAATGGTGTAGAAGAATTTGATTCAAGGGATCGCGCTCTGGTCTGGCGTACCACCGGTGGCAAACACCGTTATCTGCTGGGCGATTGTCAGATGCTGGTGGCTGATGATACAGACGCGTTTAAGACCGCGATAACTGAGGCCATGCAGGCATGTGAACGGCAATCGCTGCCCTTGAGCCTGGCAGAACTGGAAGCGGAACAGGCCATGCTGTCTCAGCGCCTGCAAGACTTTGGCAGCATGACTGAACCTATGGATATCTGGGCACAGATGGGCATAAAAGAACCGGCACGACTCGCCATGCTGGAAGCAAAAGAATTTCTGGCGCTTGCCGCCAGTGTGCGGCAGGGCAGTCAAGCGCATGCTGCCGATGAAGGGGCTGCATGATGGAATGGTCACAACTGGCAAACCAGCTATTCCCGCTTGGCCATCAAATCAGCGCACAGGATAATTTTCTGTCTGGCACAGCCGAACTTGACGGGCAAACCATCAGCGTCATTGGCACCACAGACAACACCGCGATAGGTGTGGAAATTGCACTCGCACAGGCACGTGCGGTACTGGCGACCGTGCGAGATTTTCCGCAACGCCCGATTTTGTTACTGGTAGACACCCAGGGCCAGCGCCTGCGTCACCGCGACGAAATGCTGGGCATCAACAGCTATATGGCGCATCTGGGTAAATGCATGGAACTGGCAAGACAGGCAGGGCATAAGATCATCGCCTTGGTGTATGACCAGGCATTGTCCGGTGGCTTTATCACCAGCGGAATGATGGCCGATGCCTGTTACGCCTTGCCTGAGGTAACAATCCGCGTCATGGGCTTGCCTGCCATGGCGCGCATTACCAAGGTGGCAGAAGAAAGACTGACCGAACTGGCGCAAGATAACCCTGTGTTTGCACCAGGGCCGAGAAACTATGAACGCATGGGTGGCGTGCAGGCGATCTGGGACAACGACCTGCCCGCTCAACTGAAACAGGCATTCGCCAGTGCCAACCCCAGGGATGAACGCAGCCAGCTGGGGCAAGATCGTGGTGGCCGCCGCGTGGCGCAGACCGTGATCGATGCCGTGCTGGCGCAGGCAGCGCTTGACAATGTTGAATGCCGTGGATAATCGCGCACAATACCAGCGTCATGACCTCGTCTGGTTGTCTGACACCGCATGGCAGGCGATTGTGCAGGCGCAGCCAGCCGCAGGTATGTTGAAGCAATGGCAGGAGCAGGAATGGCCAGCCGTCATACGCCGCGCCGATGCCGGCACGGCGGCTGATGAAGTTTGCATAGGCTTGCCCTTGCCGCCGGAAGATGGCATCAAGCCACGCGTTGCTGCTAAGGTGAAGCATCACGACATCGTTGCCCACCAGTCAGCCCTGTCACTTGCCAGCGTGATCGCGATAGCGCCGCCTAAATGGCAGGCCAGCCTGCAAACCCTGAACCAGCAGGCGCAAGGCGCGGGCATACGCCTGCGGGTGTACGGTTCGCTGGCCTGGCAATTTCTGACGGGGCAGCACTACCTGAGCGATAACTCGGATATCGATCTCTTATTTCGCCCACAACATCACATACAACTGCGCGCTGGTCTGGCTTTATTGCAGCAACATTTGGCAGATATCCCGCTCGATGGCGAAATTGTTTTCCCCAATGATGGCGCCGTCGCCTGGAAAGAATGGCTGTTGAGCGATGCCAGCCAGGGTGGATTTGAACAGAAGCGCGTACTGGTGAAAGCCATGGACAGCGTCAGCCTGCAAACTAGGCAGAGCTTGCTGGCAGACTTGCCAGAAGGGGATTTGCCATGCTGATCAATCATGGGCACGCTTCAGCTTTACGCGTCAGACCCTATGCGCCTGGACAAGAGCGCAAGTCCCGGATGTGGGCGCAAAAAATTGCCAGGTTGGCGTTACGCAGCCTGTATGAAGAACTGGTGCTTTATCCCAAGCCTGGCCTGGTATCACTGCGCGACAACGGCAGTCACCAGGACATGAATGCGCAAACCTTCATGCGCAGCCTGTTTTCTTTACGTCGTTACTTCAAGGCGATTTGTCTGGCAGGTGCAGATGGTGCAGATTTCGATGCTCTGAAGCAGCTCGGCATCGCCGCAGAAAAACGCATGCTGCTTGCCACCGGGGATATCAATACCCATCGTGGCGCGATATTCGCTCTGGGTATGCTGTGTGCAGCGGCAGGACATTGCTTGCAGACCAGGCAAGCGCTGACGACAGATCATTTACGCCATACGCTGACTTCACTGTGGGGCGCTGCGCTGCTGCATCACAGTGCCGCACTGACGCCAGATGCTAACCCCAGTCACGGTCAGCAGGCAGCACAGCGATATCAGGTCAGTGGGGCGAGAGAAGAGGCGGCCATGGGTTTTCCATCCATTTTTGAGTTGGCTTTACTACGCCTGCAAAAAACGCTGGAAGAAGGCCGTGATTTTTCTTGCGCGCAAATCGATACCCTGTTTGTACTGATGGCACATATCAGCGATACCAATCTCTATCATCGCGGTGGCGAGCAGGGCATTGCTTTTGTCCAGCAAACGGCACGACGATTCATGGACGATGGCGGTACTGCGCAAACAAAATGGATAGTGGCCGCGCAAGCCTGTCACCAGCAATTCGTTGCCCGCAGATTATCACCTGGCGGTGCCGCTGATTTGCTGGCGGCGACTTGTTTCGTGCACTGGTGTACGACAGAACTCATTGAAGCATCTTGAAGCATCTCAATCTTGACGCATGAATAAATTCGCGCTGCTTTGCCCTGGCCAGGGCGCTCAAACTGCAGAGATGTTTGATCTGGCAACAGCGAGCCTGTCTGGTGCCGCTTTTTTAAAAACGCTGGATGACAGCGATGTATTCAGCCTGCCTTTGACGCAGGTGCTGGCTTCAACTGAACTGTTATTTGAAAACCGCTATGCCCAGCCGCTGATCGTGGCAGCCAGCCTGGCTAACTGGCAAGTGATACGCCATGCTTTGCCTGCCCCTGCTCTGGTCGCCGGTTATAGCGTTGGTGAAATTTCTGCCCATGCGGTCAGCGGTAGCCTCGATATACAAACAGCCATTCATCTGGCGGCTTCACGTGCACAAATGATGCAGGCTTGTGTCACGCAATCAGCGCCCCAGCGCATGCTGGCAGTCAGTGGTATCAACATAGCTGAATTGCAGGTTTTTGCCAGCCAGCATCGCCTGCATGTGGCCATTGTGACCGCAGAAAATAAAGCCATCATTGCGGGTCTGGCGGATGACATTGCACTGGCCATTCCGGCTTTGCAAGACATGCCTGGTCATGACATCAGCCATACTATAATTCCCGTGCATATCGCATCTCATACACCCTTGATGCAAGGGGCTGTGCCTGCGTTTACCCAATTGCTCATGCAGTCACCTGTCGTCGTCAGCAACACTTCAGTACTGGCAGGCGTGAGTGCTGAAACGGTTACTACGCCTGAGCAAATCTGCAGCAGCCTGGTAGAACAATTGACGCATCCCATACAATGGGCCGCCTGCATGGATGCCTGCGCAGAAAAGGGTATCCGCTTCGCGCTGGAGCTGGGGCCGGGGTCTGCCTTGTCGACCATGCTGCAAGCCAGGCATCCGCATATTGCGTGCCGGTCTGTCGCCGATTTTCGCAGCCTTGATGGTGTGATCGCATGGGTGAAGCGTCAGCTTGAATCTTGATCGTTTTTTTATTTTTTTCTGTATGCAGTAAAATCCGGAGGAGACACCATGCGACATCACCTTATCAATTCAATCAGCCTGTTTCTACTTACCATGACCATCCACACTTCAGCACTAACAGCCGAGCGTCTGCCGACCATACCGCCAGCGCAATATTCGGATGAACAAAAAAGAGCGGCTGAAGATTTCCTGGCAGCCCGCAAGGTACCGGTGTTTGGCCCGTTTGAACCCTTGATGCACAGCCCGCAAGTCATGAGTCAGGCACGTGCCATGGGTGACTACCTGCGCTATCAATCGGCACTGGGTACGACCTTGAGCGAACTGGTGATACTGATCACCGCAAGGGAATGGTCACAGGATTATGAATGGCATGTTCATTACCCCATCGCCATCAAGGCCGGTATCAAGCCGGAGCTGGCGGCCGCCATTGCTGACGGGCGACGTCCGGTGGGCATGACAGATGATGAAGAGATCGTCTATGAATTTTCAACAGAGTTGCACAAGAACAAGCGTGTATCTGAGCGCAGCTATGAGCGTGCAGAGAAACGATTCGGTAAAAAGGGAGTGGTGGATCTGACAGGCATCAATGCCTATTACACTTTGCTGGCGATGCAGATGAATGTCGCCGAATATCAGATTCCCAAAGATGGCAAAAAGCTGCCACGTTTTCCAGAATAAGAGTACGGTAGATGCACGTATGAATGAAGCATGCATGGGACCAATGTCCCATGCTGTTCACAGATCTGCTGCCATCACGGCAGTGTACGCAATGTACTAATAACGACGACGCTGCTGGCCCGGGTTGGACGGACCATGTTTTTCAATATGACGGAAAGTAATCCGGCCCTTGCTCAGATCGTACGGCGACATTTCCAGCGTTACCTTGTCACCCGCCAGAATGCGTATGTGATGCTGACGCATTTTGCCGGAGGTATAGGCAATCAATTGATGACCGTTTTCCAGGTTCACGCGAAAACGTGAATCCGGTAACACTTCTTCGACCTGACCACTCATTTCCAATAGTTCTTCTTTTGCCATGGGTTCTTCATCTTTATAGTAGGGTTGGGCGACACCAGCATGGCATCGCAAGCTTGCTGACGACAGACATCATCGGCAAGAAATTATTTCTGTTACGGTAAGCTCACATTGCGCGCCTGCCATTACGGCAGAAACCAGGCGTCAGAGCGGTATGTCGGCTGTACTAACACGTCAGAAACGCCGTTACGTGAAGACAGTGCTTAAGATACAAGTACAGAGGTACATGGATTAAAGATCAGGCCATCAACGCGGTAAAAAAACTGCGGACGGCTATAAATTCGAAAGAACACGCTGTTCCTGAAAATGCAACCAAATTCTGTTCCTTTTAGGATTATACAGCCTTGTATGAGTTTATCTGCATTTGCTTGCAGATCGCTGACAAAATCCCTGGAATAAAGTTGTGTTTATAGTATTTTTCAGCAGTTTTTGGCAATTCTGAATTGATGAGGGAAAGGTCGGTGCATACAAGCGTGGTATTTTGACAATCTCCAAAACGCAATGGCATGCAGCGTTTCCCTTCGGCGTGGTACTTTTAAAATTGCCGGCACACAGAGTCAGGCGCGTGCGGCAGCAGGGGATTTCAAAAACACCACAAACCCTGATCACGCCGGGCATCATGTGCTAAGCCCATTTTTAATGACAGGCAACTTAAGTCAGGCTTTCCAGCACATCGCGCTGCCACAGCCAGGCCGTGATGTTTTGCGATTGTTGAAGCCCCATGGTCGTTTCCAGTTTTTTTAAAACGCTGGCCAGTGACTGGGGCTGCCATAAAAAATCCAGATGTGGCAGCAGTGCCTGATTTTCCAAAAAAGAGATGGGGCGGTCAAGATTGGGGTGTTTCAGCGCCGCCTGTTTTTGTACCCTGTCATCCACCACGCAATACGTATCAACCAGACGCGTGGCTGGATGAATGCGCAAGGCATGATAGGGATTGAATGCATGCAGAGGCTTTAATTGCGCAGGTTGATAGTCTGCCAGTTGCCTGCTTTGTTCATGTAATGACAGGACCAGTGGATGACCGGCAAGCGTCGTAGTTGCGCTGGCAGCGTAATCTGCACCAGAACGGCTTTGCCAGAATGGTCTGTCATTACACCAGGCCTGTGCGTAATAAGATTGCGTCCAATAGTTATGACGGGCGCAGGTTTCTATCAGCCTTTGTTCAAAGAACTGGCGTGCCAACTGTGTCAATTCATCACGTTTGCTGTCGTTGCCACTTAACATGGTATGTAAAGCGACGACAGCCTGCAAAGAAAAGCGCATGGCTTTTTCTACGCCGGATGATGAAATTGGGTCGAGAGCAAATGCCGTGTCGCCCAGTTTCACCCTGCCTTCTTGCCAGCTATCCAGCGACAGATAGTGGCTTGCTGCACAGACCTGCAAGCGGCTGGCAAAAGGGGCTTGCGCCACAGCGCTGAATAACTGGCTCGCTGCACAATGAGACCTTATCCACTTTTCTGCCTGCCCCGGCATGTGCTGATGCGCTGTTTGCGGGTCGCTGACCAGCATGATTCGATAACGCTGATCTGGCAGGCGCGTACCCCATAACCAGCCATGTTCCAGCGCTTCTACCTGCGTCAGGCTGGCCAGTTCCGCTGGAATATGCTCAGGTGCCAGTTCAGCCCACATGGCAGACAAACGTGGCCCGCACGCATATTGTTGTGCGCTGTGCTCAGTGGTGAGGGATATGTTTTTTCTGCGCCCGCTGGCATCCAGAATAAACCGTGCATGGGTTTGCTGCATGCCCGTAGTAGTGTTGATGCTGACTTGCCAGTCATGGGCGCAGCCAGTGATGTCTTGCACTTGTGCAGGCATGGCAAGTCTTATGCCGCGCTGTTGTGCCAGCGCCAGCAACGCGGCATCAAAGGCGGCGCGGTTGACGACAGCGGCATCGCCGTGACGTATCGTTTCTGGCTGCCTGCTGCGCCAGCACAGGCGCGTAGCCAGGCCAGCCAGATGGGGCACGGCCTGCATGGCGTCGTTGGCATCGAGCATGGTGATGATGTTTTTAACGCCGGGGGTCAGTGCTTCGCCTATCTGCGGGCGTGGCCAGGTGGTGCTGCGTTCCAGCACCTGCACGCGATAACCCAGTTGCTGCAAGCGCAGGGCAGCGGTCAGACCAGCTGGCCCGGCACCGATGATGAGGACATCGACTGCGCTATCCGTACCAGCCATGTCAGGCCTGTATGCTGTCGGGTGCGCCGTTGAACCATGCGGGTGCCAGATGGCTCAGGCGCTGATGCGCACCAATGGTGTAATGCAGCCAGCCGCGTATGTAATCACAGGCATGGCGTCCACGTGCCAATACTTCATGATGGCAGCCGCCACCACACAGGTAACGCGCCCAGCAGTTATTGCAAGGCTGTTGCTGGTGTACGTGGCGCTGGCTCAGCCAGATGGCTTGTTTGCCACGGTCTACCCCTTCATCCAGGCTGCCCATTTTGCCCTGTTCATCTCCGACAAAGCGGTGGCAGGCAGATAAATCACCATCGGCAGACACACCAAAATAACCGGCACCTGCACCGCAAGGGTAAGGCCGGTGTGTGCCGCGCTGCAATTCACGCAAGGCGTTTTGCATATTCATGAATGGGTAACGCTGCCCCTGCATGACATGCTGCTCAAATGCCAGGCCGCAGGCAATCATGCCTTGCAGCATTTCGGCCATGTCTTCCGGCCCCATTTCTGCCTGCCCGTTCGAAGCACGTAATAACGGTGAAAACCCCACGCTATGAAAACCCATGCCTATGAACATATCCAGGGTGTGTGGCAGGTTCAGGTTGAACGGCGTGACTGTCACGCGGGCAGACACCTGCATCTGACGCTGGCGTTCCAGCAGCGGGGCAATACGCTCCACAATCTGGTCGAAAGAACCTTTGCCACCCTTGAAGGCGCGCAAGTGGTTGTGCTGCTCTGCCGGGCCATCCAGGCTGACTGTGACGGCAAAGCCGTGCTGCTCAAAAAAATCAGCATCTTCAGGCGTCAACAGCGTGCCATTGGTGGTGATGGAGAAATGGCAGCGCACATCGCGCTGGGCTGCCTGCCCTACGGCATATTCAGTCACGCTGCGCAGGACAGCACGGTTAGATAATGGCTCACCACCCATGAAAGCCAGGTTCACCTTGGCACCCGGTGCCGCTTGTTCCAGCAACAAATCCACAGCCTGCATGGCTTTTTGCAATTCCATGCTTTTTGCCTTGCCACCAAATTCGCCCTGCTGCGCATAGCAATAGGTGCAGCCCAGATTGCATTTTTGCGCGATCGCCAGCGACAGGGCATGTACTGGAGGAAAGGTCAGCGGCACATCATCAATATACGCCTGGGCTTGCAGGCCGTAATTCGCTATCAGCGCTGTCAGCAATTGCGCATCATCGTCATGCACTGCCACGCGAAATTCCGGCACCAGATCAGGTGGCAAGTGAAACAGCCTGCTACCGTTGACCAGTAATAACTGTGCACCCTGCGCATCTTCCACCAGATGTGCATCACGGTGTGAGGGGCGAGATGCTTCGACAATGCGCAAAGCCAGGGCAGGGGCAAGCCTGGCATCCGGCCTGGCAATGGGAGATGCTATCGCTTCGAGTTCAGGACTCATCCGCATCTTTGCCACGAATGATGAATTGCAAATCTTCTTGCCAGGATTTGAATAAATCATCGTAAGAATACAAACGCGTATCAGTGCGGTTGTCGGGTATGTAAGTGCCGGTACGTTTTTTTGCAAACCACATATCGCCACGCGACAAACCATCAACTCCCGGTTCTACATTGACATAATCAGGGCGTGATGCAGCCCAGTAATAACAGGCACATTCGCGATAATCATTTTGCCACGGCGCGCACAAACCCTGTGTCAGCTCACCCGGTTGCAGCAGAGCCGGGTTGAATGAGGCGGTATTGGCATCGAAGAAATGGCGCAGCCTTAACTGCACCTTGATGGTCGGTGCCCTGGGGTCGAATAACACTTCCGTGACAGCATTTTTTTCGGTGGTGAATTCACATTCCACCATCTGGCCTTGCAGATGCACGATGCGGGCAATCGAGTTTGACCATTCCATGAAAGACACGGCATTCGGGTTGGCAATGGATGCCAGCGTGCCAGAACTGCCATCGGGAAACACTGGCCCCGTTGTCACCACCATGGTGCCTGCTTCCAGACCGGCAAAGCGCAGCAGGCGGCGGGTTTTCAAATCTTCATAGGCCGGGTCCGCGTCCACCACATAGTTATTATTCTCTACCAGAGTGATACCTTCAAAGGCGCGCCGCCACAGATTTCTGAAATCAAATTCCAGACCAGGAAAACAATTGGAAATCGCACTGCGCGGCAACACCGATGCAGGGTTGCCAGTGCCGCGGTGATGAATTTGCGCCGTCAGGTTGCTGGCACTGATCGTCGTTTTCTTGTCTGACATTATTGGCCTCCTGCTGGCGTTGGTGCAGCAAACATCGCGTTTCTGGCAGCCTTGACGACCATATCAATATGACGACGTGTCAAGGTCAGGCTGCGCCCATCTGCACCACGCATCAGGGCAGGCATCTTGCGCAAGGTAGTGGCCGACAGATCGCCGATCTCTTCAGGCTGACGCAAGACCTGGGCAAACCACGGCGCACCACCGGCAGACAGGGCGCTGAAGACACGTTCATGCAAAGCACGCAGGGCCAGGTTGTCGACCAGTGAACTGGCAGCGATCGGTTCGTAATAACGTTCGAAGTCATTGGTGTTTTGCCGCACCATGGTGCTGGCCACGTTCAGGCGGCCATTGACCGGGTTGCCATTCATGACCGCCGTATTCATCAGCCTGACAGTTTCCAGCGCGCGCAGCACCAGTTCGGTAGCGTCATCAAGTGATACTTCTTCGTCTTTCACTTCTGGCCCGTACAACAGTTGTTCCATCTCGTCAGAAATCACGCGTACCGGCAAGGTATCTGGCGCAAAGGCTGGCGGCCCTGCACCGATATAGCTTTGCGCTTGCAGTACCGTGCCGTCATGCAATTTCAGACTGACTTTGACATGACCATCGCATTCATCATCGAGATAACCCCAACTGACCTGGTTACCGTCAGCATTGGCATAACCTGCATAGATACCGGCAGGGTTGGTCAGCGAAGGCCCCACGCTTTCGGTGTAATTGAGCCAGTCTTTTGTTTCATCGTACAAGATCAGCGCATCATTATCAATGATGGGGTCGGGCGTAAGCACCGGCACATTATTTTGATCTGGTTCCAGCCTTTGCTTGCGCGTTCCATACACGATGCCAGCAGCGGGTGTATAGCGAAAACGTATCTCAGGAAAATCCTGGTTCGGCCTGATAAATTGCACATGCCCCAGCGGCAGGGTTTTACCTGGTAAAAAATTCCTGCAATGTCCGAGCACAGCGTGGCGGGCATGATCTGTGATGCCCAGGTGCTGCGCATGGATCTGGTCATCGATATTGCCAGTGCGGCGGAACAGCTTGATATTACCCAGCGCTACATCCCAGTGCAGGCTGGCCAGTGTCAGCCCTTCCTTATGCAGCAGATCTGATGTCAATGCCTGTAATTCTTCGGGGTGTTCGCCGGTGCGTATATACACTTCCAGAAAAGGCGCGACGGGCCTGATCTTTTTATTTTCATCCTTGAAGCGGATTTGCTCTGGCAGGTAAGCACGCACAATCTCACCTGTCAGCTTATCCACTTCCAGGCTGGGCCGTGGCACGATACGGCGATAATCAAGCGGATTATCCGGGTCGGTTTCCAGCTCAAATGCTTCCAGCGGTTCGTCTGCTGCACCCAGGCGGGCAATGGCCAGGGGCGGCAAAATCCTGATTTCCAATATAGACATTCTGGGCTCCTAGAACAATGCAGCATCAATGCTGCCGGATAAGATACGCTGGGCCTGTGCCCGCATATTTTTGTCTGCTTCACGCATCGATGTCAGGTAAGTATGACGCGATGGTGGCGCGATCAGCAGCAAGGCTTCCACCAGATTGTCGGCAGCTGTCAGCAAATCCAGATGGCCGCGCCAGCGGTTAGCTTCACCAAAAGGACTGTTCAGGGTGTACGGCATCTGGAAAGGTGGCCCGGCAAAGCCCGCATCCGGATTCGTGGCAGACACAGGCGACTGCATCAAAATGTCAGAAATCGCGCGCAGGTTATACATCTCACCAAACGTACCGTTGACGATGGCACCACGCGGTGTAATTGCCCCTGCCGCATTCAAGCCACCAAACAGCGTAAAGCTATGGATCAGGTAAGTCAGCAACATGCGGTAACGCACGTTATGTAATTGCGCCCACAAGACCGATTCAGGGTGCGTAATGCGCGTTGTGCTGGCACCGGCATCTTCTGGTTCCAGATCCGGGTCCAGCGACACATAAGGGTTGACGGCCACCTTGCGTGATGGTGACCATGGTGCAAAGCTGACGCGCAAGCCTGCTTTGCTGGCGGGTTGCAATGTCTGCCAGCCATCCTGTGAATAATCTTCCGGGCGGGCTTCGCGCCACTGTTCATCACTCAGGCTTTCTTGCGCCAGCAGCTCACGCATTTCCACATACACCGTCAGAAAACGCACAAAATGGGATTTTGTCGAACCCGTCGTTGCCTCACCCTGTGAAGCGATGGCCTGCAAGGCCGACACCATATCGTCACGACAGGTTTGCGGCACCACCAGCACATCCGGCGTCTGCCTGGGCTGACCTGTGCTATTGCCCCGGTTGCCACCCTGGTAACCACGTCCCCATTCAGCCCAGTTGGCCTGCGCCGGATAAGTGTTGGCCTGGAACACGTCATCAGACAAATAATCAGGGTCTTGCACCAGCGGTATCAGGGTATTGAACAAGACCGACACCTGATGCGGGTCATCCACCTGCGCATGCACGCGCGCACGTATCTCATCCCCCAGCTCGCCACCTTCCCAGTCCACCGGTGATTCGGCATACACATACTTCGCCAGCGAATCCAGCGTCAATGGTTCCAGCGAAAACGGGAAAGGATAAAACGGTACATCCCAGGGGTAATCTTCACGTTCCATATGCAGCGGCGCACCAATCAGCCGCAGTGAGTTCTGCACAGAAATCAAATGCCCCATCTCTTCCTTGGCAATACCCAGTATCACCTCCTGCCAGTTGCGCACCACATCACGAAATTCTTCCGGCACCTGTGGCCCGCCCAGCGAATACGCCGCATACAGATATTGCACCATCAGGCAATGCTCAATCTCGGCATCGATGGACAACAGATAGCTGACATAGTCACGCGGAGAGAATTCGAGGTTGACCGAGGCAGTCTGGCTTTTGGTCGTGGGGCTGACGGCCTCTGCTGAAAGCGACTCCAACCCCATCAGCAAACCATTTTTAGCCCCCGTTTTGGGTAAGAGCTTGTTCATGGCACCAAGATGGCGCCTGATTTGTGCAGCACGCATTTCCTTGTCCTTCTGAGCTAGTGTTGCTATGGATGGAGCAAAAGCAAACATCCTCAAAACATTTGAAGGATGGATTGCGAGGTGGCTTTATTGAAAATGCAAGATTAAAATTAATAATAAGTTAATGTTAAATTATTATCAAGTGAGGAAAAGAGTTTTATTTGATAAGAAATTTGTGACACTAAGAATGTTGTTATTGCATGACAAATATATATTTTCTTGCAGAATGATTTGACCTGGTAAATTAATACATCTTATTTGTAGAACTCATCTCATATAAAGGGGTGAGATGAGTTCTGACATCAACGAAAACTACTTTTCCCAAAAAATGACATGATTGTAAAAATTCACTCATGCCTATGAATAAAGAGAGAGTATCCATTGCTGGTATAGCGGCAAACCTATCAGTACATTCATGGGGAAAGTAATTCCCAGGGCCGCCAGCATGGCAAGACCAATATTTGCCTTGGGGATGGATGCCTGAATTGCTGCTGGGGCGGCAATATAAGATGCGCTGGCCGTCAGGCCGGCTAACACCAAGGCGCTGCCGGCAGGAAGCTTCAATACCAGTGCCGTACCTATGCCTATCCAGGCCAGCGCAAAGGGGGCCAACGCGGCAAACATCATTAAGCGCCAATGCTGCAATGGTAAAGGAATACAAACTTTAGCCGTGCAGAGACCCATCTCCAGCAGAAACAGCGCCAGTATGGACTTGAAGCCATCTAGCAATACGGGTGCTAAAGAACCCAGGCCAGTTGAGCCGTAAAAATAACCAATCAATACGCCACCCCCGAGCAAAATGACGCCACGACTCGTTAATGCTTCCCGCAAAATACTGCCTTTTTCACTTTGCTCACCAAGCTTGCGATGCAGCCAAAGCATGAGCACGATGGCAGGCAGTTCCAGCATGACCAGGTAGAGTGTGGTTTCTGGATTCACCGGTAACCTGGCTTGTTCTACCATAGTAAAAACAACGGCAAAAGTACCGGCACTGACTGAACCGTAATGAGCAGCAATACTGGCTGCATCGTCGACTGTCAAAAGGACAAGCTTGCGCAAAACCGGATAACAAAGTAGCGGCAGCAATAGCCCCAGCCCTGCTACAGGAACCAATGTGGAGAGCATGCCGATCTCGAACTTTCCATGCAATGTCATGCCGCCTTTCAATCCCAGTATTAACATCAACAAAATTGACAGCGTTTGATATACGGGTTGTGGCACCTTCAGATCCGACTTCAATAAACCAGCAAGTAAGCCTAGCAAAAAAAACGCAATAACAATGTCCGGCATGAAACCACTCCTGTTTGTGAAAGTGGTGGCGATTGTGCTGGTTTCTGGGTATATTGACTAATAAATTATACCCATATTAATCATTGATAATCGTCTATGAATATTCGTCACCTGAGTTTTCGCCTGCTACAGGTTTATGTGCAAGTTGCACGCCTTGGCAATATTTCGGCGGCTGCCCGCGCCTTGCATCTGACGCAACCAACGGTATCTTTACAGTTGAAAAAACTCAGGGAAGCGGTTGACGAACCTTTGTTTGACCATCGTAACGGGCGCATGGTCATGACGCATGTGGGGGAAGAGTTATATCGGGCAGCCTGTGATGTATTGGTACGCTTTGAAGACTTTAACGGCGTCCTTGAACAAGCGCGTGATGGAAACACAGGCCATATTAATATTGCTATCGTAACCACTGCAAAGTATGTATTGCCTCGTATTCTGGGTGCTTTTTATCGACAATTTCCCAAGGTCGGTGTGACCTTGAACATTGGCAACCGTGCGCGTATTCTCGACAGGTTTTCGATGCAGGAAGATGATTTGTATGTTTTCAGCCATCCACCTAGCGGCACTGCCGTGAACGCGACACGCATACTTAAAAATCCTTTGCATATCATTGCACCGCATGATCACTGGGCGGCCAGTCATAGCAGGCTCAGCTTTGCTGATCTGAAACATGAACGTTTTTTGATCCGGGAGCCCGGCTCCGCCACCAGGATGATGTTTGAATCATGGCTTAGCGGCAAAGGGATTGAAATAGCCGACACCATGCAAATCGAAAGCAATGAGGCAATCAGGCTGAGTGTGGCGTCTGGCTTGGGTTTATCTGTGATTTCTGCCCATACGCTGCAAGAAGGCCGAGAAAAATTGGCGATCTTACCAGTAGATGAATTTCCGTTGAAGAGTAACTGGTATTTGGTTAGTAGAAAAGATCGCCGCCTTCCTCATGCTGCGATGCAGTTGATTCAATTCATGGCACAAGGTCTTCAAGAGTGCGTTGAACCGGATTGGGTTGATCCTGACATCGTTCATCTCGCCCGGCATTTCGTGTGAAGAAGGAAGTATCCACATTTAAAAATACCATTATCAGATAAATTTTTCACGTCAATTGTCCGATAAAAAATAGCTCATTTGCCACCAGCTCAGGTCATGTTGGCATCAAGCCGGGGGATGATCGCGGTTTCTGCGCAGGGCCTGGTCTACGCTGGAGGCGAGGTCGACTAACTGAAAAGGTTTGCGCAAGATGGCGTTGCCTTCGATGACCTGGTCGATGGCTTCCATATCGGCGTAGCCCGTAGCGATAATCATGGGAAGGCCGGGGAATTCCTGATTGGCGATATCAACCAGCTGGGCGCCTGTCATGCCCGGCATGAGGTAGTCAGTAATCATCAGGTCGGGCTTTTCGCGTCTTAGTTCTCGCAGGCCTGCTTCACCGTCTGACGCCTGGCTGACTTCATAGCCCAGGGCTTCCAGCGATTCCACCATGGAGTGCCGCACCGAGGCATCATCTTCCACCACCAGTATGCGTGTTCCGGCGGCGACCATTCGCAACACCGGCAGCGGCCCTTGTTTGTCACTGTCTGAAAAATCTTCCGCCAGTCTCAGCCATATTTCGATGGTGGTACCTACGCCTATTTCACTGAGCACCCTTGCGGTACCACCAGATTGCTGGGCCATGCCATAGACCTGGCTCAGGCCCAATCCGGTGCCTTTACCTACGCCTTTGGTGGTGAAAAACGGTTCAAACACTTTCGAAAGAATATTTGGTGCAATGCCATGGCCATTGTCGGTGACCGAGATAAGGCCGTAAGTGCCATGTGGAAGCAAGCCTTCCGGTGGCGTGGCTTTGCGAGCAGATACTTTCAGTTTGCCACCCCCGGGCATGGCGTCGTGGGCATTGATGGCCAGGTTGAGCAGCGCCATTTCGATCTGGTTTTTGTCTGCCATGATATATTCGAGTCCGTCTTCCAATGCAAAATCAAGCTCTATCGTTGACCCCAGTGAAGACTTCATCAATTCTCTGACACCCTCGAACAAGGCAAGCACATCCGTCGAGCGCAGGTCTAGCCGCTGGTTGCGTGAATAGGCCAGCAACTGGCCTGTGAGTTTGCCGCCCCGTTCACATGCCCGCCTGGCCACTTCCGCTTTACGCCTGGCAATATCGTCTTTGGACAATAACAAGATTAAATCCATGCTGCCCTGGATGACATTGAGCAGGTTGTTGAAATCATGGGCAATGCCACCGGTGAGGCGCCCCATGGCTTCCATTTTCTGGAATTGCACCATGGCTTGCTGTACGCGTTCGCGCTCAATGACCTCGGTCATCAATCTGTCATTGGCTTGTGCCAGCGCACGTGTGCGTTCTTCTATCCGCGATTCCAGGGTTTCATTTAATTGAAGCAGCTGTACCTGGCTATCACGCAATTTTTCAGCCGCCAGCTTTCTTTCCTGCAAGATCTTGCGCGCTTCGTATTGGCGGCGACGGCCTCGTAGAGCCGAGCTCAATGACCTCGGTCATCAATCTGTCATTGGCTTGTGCCAGCGCACGTGTGCGTTCTTCTATCCGCGATTCCAGGGTTTCATTTAATTGAAGCAGCTGTACCTGGCTATCACGCAATTTTTCAGCCGCCAGCTTTCTTTCCTGCAAGATCTTGCGCGCTTCGTATTGGCGGCGACGGCCTCGTAGAGCCGAGGCAGCGGCGCTGCGCAGGGTTTCTGAATTCAGCGGGCGTTCCAGCAAGACGATATTGCCAAGCTGGTCGAAGGTGCTCCTGGCCGTGCTGGTGGCGATGCTGCTGCCTTTGGAAATCAGTACGACAAATGGAAAATCAGACCAGGGCTCTTGTGCCTCCAGCCAGTTGATAAGTTGCCTGACGCCAGAATCTTGCAAAACTTCTTCAGCAATGACGCAAGCGCCAGCGCCATTCGACAATTCCGAAACCATGGTATCGAAATGTGGTACGGCGCCACATTCAAAACCGTTGCGGCTCAGGAATTGGTAGATGACTTCCGCGTCCCTGCCATAAGGCGCGAGAATCAGTATGCGTTCGTCCAGCACGCTGTTATTGCTCGGCATTAAGTTCTTCCACCAGCATGGGAGTCGTGCCGCGATAAGTGGGTAAGCCGGTCAATACGCCTTCAAAACCTTCCAGTGCTTCGCCGATGGCAATGCCACCGGCGGCGAGTTGTAGTTCATGAATGGTCAGCAAGTGGTTGCTGGTTCTGCTTTTTATGACGGTAATGGCGCGCCGCAACCTGCCATTTGATTCAAAAAAGCGTAACAGCACGGTGGTATCACTCAAATAGCTCAGATCGACATCGGTTCGCACTTCACCGATCAAACCATGTTGCCCAAGCACCAGCACCGTGGTGATACCTTGCTGGTTCAGATAAGATAAAAGCTCATGCATTTGCAGCGTCAGGTAATGCTCTCCCGGCATTGCGTGCAGGTAGGCATTCAGGCTGTCGATGACGATGAAACGCACGCTGCTCAGTTCAACCGCATCGCGCAACATCTGGGCAAATTCACCTGGTGCAAGTTCAGCCGGATCAATATGTTGCACAGTCAACTGACCACTTTCAACATAAGGTCTGATCTCTGTCCCCAGTGAAGCAGAGCGTGCAAAGAAAGTACCAAGGCCTTCATCAAACAAATAGAATGCGGCTTTTTCGCCGCGTTCCAGCGCAGAGAGCAGGCAACGTACCGACAATGTCGTCTTGCCTATGCCAGACGGCCCCACGATCAGTGAATTAGTGCCGGCAACCAACCCACCTCCCAGCAATTTATCCAGGCTGGGCAAGCCTGTCGAACTGGTATGCGGTTCAAATTGAAAAATGTGTTCTGCCGCCACCAGACGGGGAAATATTCTCAAGCCGCCAGTGTCCAGGACGTAGTCATGGTATCCGCCACGGAACTTGATACCCCGCATTTTGATGATGTTGATGCGGCGGCGTTCTTTGCCAAATTCTTGCGCGATCTGTTCCAGGCTGATGACGCCGTGCGCAATACTATGTAGTTGCTGATCGGGGCTATTGGATTTGTCATCGAGCAGAAGCACTGTGCAATCACGCAATGCGAAAAATTGTTTGAGCGCCAGAATTTGCCTGCGGTAACGCAAGGGGTTTTGCGCCAGCAGGCGCATTTCTGACAGGCTGTCAAAAACGATGCGCAAGGGCTTCAATTCATTGACGCGATCCATGACGCTTTTAGTTGTTTCACCCAGTTCCACTTCCGATGGATGGAACACAGATTGTTGTGCATCAGGATGCAGGGAATTGTCGTTAGCCAGTTCAAATACGGTGATCTTGCCAATATCCCATCCATGGCTCTCCGCGACTGCATTGAGTTCATCGGCAGTTTCCGAGAGCGTAATGTATAGCCCGGGCTGCCCCTGGGCCACACCCTCCAGCAAAAATTGCAGGCCCAGTGTGGTTTTGCCAGTTCCCGGTGAGCCTTCCACCAGATAGACACGTTGTGCGGTCAGGCCACCACAAAGAATATCGTCAAGCCCGGCAATGCCGGTAGAGATACGGGTAGTGCGTTTGCGGGTTTCAGGTGCGTAGGATTGGTCGGTCATAGTTGGTCGTATAGTATCAGCGTCATGAGGCATAAAATAAATTGCAAGGCATCGCGTGAAATAGAAGTCAAGTCACACTGGCCAAGATGGAGAGACCTTCGCTGACAGCTATCTTCATGATTAATTTTAATTCTATGACGAAAATTCTTATGTGCGGAAACATACATAATAAAACTTTTTCATGAAAAAATTATAAATAGCGATGAAGCAGGTACGGCATTTATGCATGAATCGATGATTCAGGATGCAGATATAGATGAACAGTAGATGAACAGTAGGTGCATGTGGACTTACCCGGCTGTATAGCGAAAGAGAGCACATTATTTTTTACAATAATGCGCTCTCTTCGTTTCTTTTCCTGACTTTTATTTGCTGTCAGCGTCGGCAGCTATTGGAGAAATTACTTGTCGATTCGGATATGTATTATTGAAATCTTATTCTGCAAATGCAGCAATAGAGCTGCGGCTGGACGCAGCCTGTTTCGCCTTGTACATCGCAATGTCAGCTTCCCGCAAGAACTGTTCTGCGTTTGTCACCGTGTCGTAGATACGTATGCCTATACTCGTTGACATCATGATTGTGGAACCGGGCACAGGTACATCTAAAGTGGCGGCTATTTTCTGGGCTAGAGTCTGCGCATGTTCCAGTATCCGTATGCCTTCGGCAAGCACGACAAATTCATCGCCGCCTAGCCGCGCCATGGTATCGGTTTCGCGCAAGCAGCCAGATACTCTTCTTGCAAATTCTTTTAGTACCTGGTCTCCGGTTTCATGACCATTCGTGTCATTGATTTTTTTGAAGCCATTCAAGTCCATGAACAATAAAGCCAGGCCATTGTTTTGCCGCAGTTGACGGACAATCGACTGATGCAATACTTCCATGAAACGACGCCGGTTTGGTAGCCCGGTCAAGCCGTCCGACAAGGCCATTTCGCTTAAGGCTTCTTCCCATTTTTTGCGCTCGGAAATGTCATGCAAAAAAGCCGTGAATTCAAGTTGACCTGCGATATTATTCACGTTCAAACTTATCTCGACGGAAAGCTCTTTACCATTGCGGTCAATAGCCAGGAATTCCCTTCGAGCAGTCGTTGCTGTTTTTTTAATGTTGTCCAGATGCGTCAGGATATTCGTGAAAGAACTTCTGAACGCAGGTGGCACAATGAGATCGGCGATATTGCGGCCCATGGCCTCACTATTGGTCCAGCCAAACAGGCATTCGGAAGACCGGTTCCATTGCGTCACAAAGCCAGCGATATCCATCGATATCACTGCATCGTTGGCATGTTCGAGTATGGTACGTATGCGCTCCTCGCTCGCACGCAATTGTGCCTGCACACGCAGCATGTCGTCAAAAGCCACCTGTTTCCCCAGCGCGGCTCCCAGTGCAGCTCCCATCAGTTCCAGCGTCTGTATATCTTCTTCGTCAAAACCGTGGGCTTGTTCAGACATGACTTTCAAAACACCAACAGGCAAGCCGCGTTCAAAAAGTGGGGTACAGATCATGGAGCGAACGCCCACTTTTTTGCAGGCATTTGCATCAACGCGTGGATCGGTTTCTGCATCGTCGCACTGAAGAATTTGTGCGCTGCTGACACATAAGCCCGACAGGCTATTGGCTCTCAAAAGGCGCAACCCCACATGCTGTGCTATCGCGCCGCTGGCCGAGCGGTAAACCATGTAATCATCGTCAACGAGTTCGACTACCGCGCCCTTTGCTTCGGTCAATTCCTGCAGCGTGTCTACAACCAGTTGCATGAATACGGCAAGATCCAGATCTGCCTGGGCGAGAAGGGATTGCGTCTCAATGATGCGCTCAAGCCTGTCTAGTTGCCTTGTATTTTTTTTCATTTTTCATCCACGCCGTTTCACACACTACACCTGATCTGATTGTACGTCTGTGAGATTTTTCTTTCAATATCCACGCGAAGAATGTCATCGTTGTGTAACTTATTTCCGTGCGCTATTGCACAGCTTCTCGGTGTGCGTGTTTGCATTGTGGTTTTTTTGAATTATCTTTTTTGTATGTCTTGTATAAGTGGATCATGTGATGCTTTTTTAACTTCATCTTGGGATATATGTCGCACTGCCAAGTTATTAAAAGTAAAATCCTGCAAGCGCATCATCAGGTGGCAAACTGCGAGTTGTTGAGGGCCATCAAGATAAAAAAAGCGGCTCATTATTTTTAAAATAATGAGCCGCTTTTTGTAATTTTATTTTTTATACTTTAACATCTGTTCCTACGCCATGCGCCTGCTGATCTGCATGGTAGCTTGACCTCACCATTGCGCCAACGGCGGCATGGGCAAAGCCCATTTTGTAGGCTTCTTCTTCATACATCTTAAAGACATCAGGGTGGACATAGCGGCGTACTGGCAAGTGGTGGCCGCTTGGGGCCAGGTATTGGCCTATGGTCAGCATGTCGACGTTGTGCGCACGCATGTCGCGCATGACCTGCAAGACTTCTTCATCGGTTTCACCCAGGCCTACCATGATGCCGGATTTGGTAGGCGTGTTCGGGTGTTGCTCCTTGAAGCGTTTCAGCAGGTTAAGGGAGTATTCATAGTCAGAACCCGGGCGCGCTTCCTTGTACAAACGTGGGGCGGTTTCGAGGTTGTGGTTCATGACATCTGGCGGGGCCATGTTCAAAATTTCCAGCGCACGGTCCATGCGGCCACGGAAATCCGGTGTCAGAATTTCTATGCGTGTCATTGGGGACAATTCACGCACGCGGGTAATGCACTCGGCAAAGTGAGCAGCACCGCCGTCGCGCAAATCATCGCGGTCAACTGAAGTGATGACGACATAGCTGAGCTTCAAAGCGGCGATGGTTTTTGCCAGGTTGGCTGGTTCATCGACATCAAGTGGATCCGGGCGGCCATGGCCGACGTCGCAGAACGGGCAGCGGCGCGTGCATTTGTCACCCATGATCATGAAGGTGGCCGTGCCTTTGCCAAAGCATTCGCCTATATTGGGGCAAGAGGCTTCTTCGCAGACTGTCACCAGTTTGTTGGCGCGCAGGATATCCTTGATTTCATAAAAGCGGGTGGTCGGCGAACCGGCCTTGACACGTATCCAGTCGGGCTTGGGCAATCTTTCCATCGGTACGATCTTGATGGGGATGCGCGCAGTCTTGCTTGCCCCTTTTTGTTTTTCGGAGGGATCGTAAGCAGCGGCGGCGACGTTGGTGTTTTCGGTTGTCATGGTATGAAGCGATGTCGAAAAATCAGGGGGCAGTCAAAAGATCTTGCAAATTCTGTGCGAGTGCGTTCTGGACTTGGCTTAGCGGCACGGTCACGCCCAGGGTTTTCATATCTACTGTGGCAAGGCCAGCATAGCCACAGGGGTTAATCCAGGAAAACGGCGTCAAATCCATCTCTACATTCAGTGATACGCCATGATAGGTGCAGCCGTTGCCGCGCACTTTCAAGCCCAGGGCGGCGATCTTGGCGCCTTGCCACTGGCCGTCGCTGACATAAATGCCGGGCGCGCCTTCCTTGCGTTCACCAGTAAGATTATACGCTGCCAGGGTGTTGATGACTGCCTGTTCTATCTTGTTGACGAATTCGCGGGCGAATAATCTTGCCCTGGGGTGGCTGCGGCGCAAGTCCATCAGCAGGTAGATCACCACCTGGCCGGGGCCGTGGTAGGTGACCTCTCCACCACGGTCGGTCTGCACGACCGGGATGTCATGCGCTGCCAGCACATGCGACTGATCAGCGCCCAGGCCCAGGGTATACACGGGTGGGTGTTCCACGATCCAGAATTCATTTTGTGTATGTTCATCACGTGCGTCGGTGAACGCGCGCATGGCGTCGAAAGTGAGCTGGTAAGGCTCAATGCCGCGATGGATAATGCGGGGTATCACGTTGGGGGCGAGGGCAGCTTGCATAGGCTGCTAGTGTAACATTTTGTGCGGACGGGGTCTTTGCTTGTGTAAATGATATCCTAGACAGTTCAGCCTCGTAGGTTGGGCTACGTCTCACCAGCCCAACACTTGGCCTTGAAATACCGTATACGTTTATTAAACGCCCACAGTGTTGGGCTGATATCCCGTAGCCTGGCGAGGCCCGATCCAAGCTACAAGAAATGACGACCTCGCCTATCAAATCCGCACCGCTATCGTCTTCTCCACCCTGGCTCTGCCACCTACCATGAGGCTGGGTATCTGCCCCTGCTGTATATCGAGTTCAACCCTGATCAGGCTTGGGGGAGGCGGGTTCCATGAGTGCGCCCTGTTCTATCTGGAAGGTGGCGCCGGGCATGTTGTACTGGGTGTAGAGCAGACATGCCAGGGGGCCAGCAGCGGTGCCGGTGGCGGATTCTTCACCTATGCCATAGCGTGGCGCAAACATGCGGGTGCTGGCAGCGTGATTGCTGTTTTGTACATCAAGGGTGAAAGGATAAAAGCCGACCAGGTCGAGTTCTTCGCTGATGTTGCCAATTTCTTCATGATTGGCTTGTATATTGAACAGGCAGTCGCGCCCTTTGATGGGAATGGCCAGGAAGGCATTGCCGGTATTGACCACGGTGGGCAATTTGTCGCGTATCAAATCATGCTCGCTCAAGCCCATGCTTTGCAAGATGCGTGCATACAGGCTGGTTGTGCCAGTGATTTCCGTATCGTCAGCCGTAATCACCTGATAGCGTGGTGCACTTTGCTGCATGAGCGCCAGGTCACCCTGGATCAGGATGTCACGCTTGCCATCGATGGTTTGTTTGCTGCACTGGCCTTCTGAAACCTTGCCCAGTTCACGCAACAAGGAAAACGTGGCGATGGTGGCGTGGCCGCAATGGGCGATCTGCCGGTTGGGGGTGAAAAAATCAAGCCGGTAGGTGGCGGTGTCGCAGCTGGATACGAAAGCTGTTTCTGATAAACCCACTGCACGGGCGATTTGTAGTTTTTGTGCAGTCGTATAATCGTCGGCCTGCAAGACCACGCCAGCCGGGTTACCGCCTTTGTTGTCATGGGTAAATGCGTGAACGATGTGAACTTCGACCAGCTGACCCATACCCACTCCTGGATTGACAAAGAATGAATATTATAGGGGGAGTGACAAGCAAGCTGCCAGCACAGATTTCAGTGCTGGCACGAGGGGCAGGACCACAATATCAGCAGCGCAAGATCAGCAGCGCAGGATCAAGAGTGGAGGGCGATGATTTCTGAGGTGGTTTTAACCTGGCAAAACTCATTGTGCAAACTCGACAGGTGGATGCGATGGATATCATCAGCGCTGATGTTGATGCCATCAGTACCCGGGCGGTCAAATGTCGCACAGGCATCTGCTGCCAGGCTGACGTTAAAGCCCAGGTTGCCTGCCATGCGGGTGGTGGTTGATACGCAATGGTCAGTCGTCAAACCCGCAATCACCAGCTGGCTGATGCCTTTGGATTGCAGATAAGCTTCCAGGCCAGTACCAATGAAGGCACTGTTGACCTGTTTGGCAAACACTACTTCATCACTCAGTGGTCGCGCCAGGGCTTTAAACTCACAACCTGGCTGATCAGCCCGTAAAGGTGAATCAGGCTCTACCGACTGATGCTGGACGTGGATCACAGTTTGATCTTGCTCGCGCCAGTGCTGGAGCAGGCTGGCGATATGCAATTCGGCCGCCGGATTATTGCGCTTGCCCCATTTCGGGTGATCAAAACCCTGCTGTACGTCTATCAGTATCAATGCTGTCGTTGTCATCTTGGCGCTTTTCTGCGGTTATACGTATTGGCGATCAGGCAAAAGTCTGGCTAAATTTGCTGGACAGTTTCCCGACATAAGCAGCCAGTGAAAACTCCGTTGCTGCTTTTTTTGCAATGATAGCGCCAGCAGACAATTCGATGAGGCTGGCTTTGTCTTCAGCTTCGATAACCACCAGCTGATTGGCTGGAATAGTCATGGATTCACCAGCACTCAACCAATAATCGTCTTTTTGACCAGCAATGGTCAGCCATACGCGGCCACAGGCAACTTCGATTTTGCGTGCTTGCTCTGCATTGCCGGAAAGTGTTGCACCGGCTGCTATCGTGTATGATGGGTTTGCGAAATTATTTGTCATTTCCTTACTCCTGTCTAAATGGCTACAAATGCCTTACCTGAAGTGCGATGCAAGCCTTTTGTACTGGGTAATGTACTGTGTGATGAAAATTGCTGCGCCGCGATAAGAGCATTGTAGTAGTGTCTGCATAGAAAATAAAACGAGTAATTTTCGTATCGTTTGCTAATTATATTCACATGAAAAAACCACTTTATACTTGGGTTTGCGGCTATGGATTTTCGACGATTACCTAATCTGGCGGCCTTGCGGGCTTTCGAAGCCGCTGCAAGACACCAGAATTTTTCGCGTGCAGCAGAAGAAATTCATCTGACTCATGGGGCCATCAGCCATCAGGTGCGGGCGCTGGAAGAAGAGCTGGGTGTCAGCCTGTTTGTGCGTAATGGCAAGCGTATCGCCATTACACCTGATGGCGAACAGTTTGCAGCCACCATCAGGCAGGCTTTGCAAAGCCTGGGTGAGGCTGCTGAACAGTTGAAAACCCGCAATAAGCAAAAGCGTCTGGGCATTACCGCACTGCCTTCGTTTGCAGCGCGCTGGCTGTCGCCGCGACTGGGGCGCTTTATTGAACATTACCCGGATCTGGAAGTGAGTTTACAATCGAGCAACCACCTGACTGACTATAACCGCGAATCCATCGACATCGGTATACGCTTTGGTTTGGGCAATTATCCAGGCATGGTCAGTGAATTATTGATGGGGGATTATTATTACCCGGTAGCCAGCCCTTGTTTTCATGGCGGGCAATTGCCGCAGACCCCGGCTGAACTGGCTGAAATGCAGTTATTGCGCTGTGATGGTGAGCCGTGGGAACCCTGGTTCCGTGCGGCCGGCCTGGATAATGATGAACCTATCGGTGGCCTGGTGTTTCAGGATTCATCCATGCTTGCCCGCGCTGCCGTTGATGGCCAGGGGATAGCCCTGGGCAGGCATGTGATCGTGCATTCAGATATACAGGCAGGTTTATTGAAACGCCTGTTCAGCATTGATGTGCCGTGTGAAGTAGCTTATTACCTCGTGTATCCGCCGAATGCCCTGCTCAAGCCGCAGGTAAAAGCCTTCAGGGAATGGCTGTTGAATGAAATAGCTATCGAGCGCAAATCTATGGCCTGACTACTTCGGTAGTGCAGGCGCATAGAGTTCAGCAGATGTTACAGAACTACTTTCACCATAGGGTGAGAAGACAGTTCACGGTAAAGACTATCAAGCTGTTCACGGCTGGTGGCCAGCACGGTGACTGTCACCGAGATATATGTCCCCTTGCTTGAAGGGCGCATTTCTACCTTGCCAGCGTGAAAGGTCGGGTCGTAAGAGGTCACTACTTCTACCATGGTCTTGGTAAAATCTTCATGCATGGGCCCCATGATCTTGATAGGGAAATCGCTGGGATAAACGATCAGACTTTCTTCCGGCGGGATGGGTTTCATTTCCATAATGATTCCAGGTCAATTAATTCAATATCAGTATATGGGGTCATGTGCCCGCTTTCCAATATCAGGATATGCCAACACGCGAAATGCCGGTGTTCAGGCATATAGTCCAGACATTATAGTCAGGCGCTCAAGTCAGGCAGTAAAGTCGTGCAACGCATGAAAGGCGACGTGCAGCGATTCGATGTGACGCAATTCTTCCAGCAAAAATTCTACAGTAGCCTTGACGCGGGGTGCGATCAGCGCACGGTGGGGATATTGCAAAACCATTTGCCTTTGACCAGCCTCATGCTGGTCTGCCAGCACGATTTTCAGCTTGTTTTCTTTCAAGTATCGCCAGGAATGATACACCGCGACCTGAGCAATGCCTGTGCCCATCAGTGCTGCCTGCACGGCAGCTTCCGGTGCTGACACGCTTAGTACCGGCTTGCGTGGCTGCGGCTGATTGATTTCACCTTGCTTGTGTTTCAGGTTCCAGGGTGTCATTTTGCCATTGAGAAAACGTACGGCGATTAACCTGTGCTGGTCCAGATCATGGACCGATACGGGTACGCCATATTGTTCCAGATAAGCGGGTGAGGCGACCAGGATGGTATTGATCTGACAGATCGTACGTGAAACAACACTGGAGTCCTCTATCATGCCGCCGCGCAGGGCAAGGTCATAGCCATCACGTATCAGATCGATGCGGTGATCATCAAAATCGACAACAAGTTGCAGGTCAGGATAGCGGGCTTGCAATTTTGGCAGCAGGGGCAACAGGTAATTCAAGCCAAAGGCATGGCCAGTAGACATCCTGACCTGTCCGGCCACTGCGCCGTGCTCTGTTGTTACCCCTGCCACCGCATGATCAAGCGCATCGATGGCGATGCGGGCGCGTTCCAGAAAGGCCTGGCCCTCAGTTGTCAATTGCAGCGAACGGGTGCTGCGGTTCATCAGACGCACACCTAAAGCCAGTTCCAGCCCCGCCACATTTTTGCTGACTGCCGCCGCTGAAATATGCAGGGCGCGGGCTGCTGCTGCAAAACTGCCGCGATCTGCCGCTTGTATAAAAGACAGCATGGCAGGCACTCTTTGCGAGATATCAAGCTTCATATTCATAACTTCAGGTTGTGATTGAAAATAAGAATAGCCGTCTTATCAGTATTAATCAATGAGCTCACAATCACTCCCATCAACTCACTACATAGGAGAAACAAAATGCAAACAGCTACAAAAACAGTCGCGGTCCTTGGCAATGGTATCGTTGGCGTTGCCGTCGCCAAAGGATTTGCCAGCCTGGGTTATCAGGTGATATTCGGCACCCGTAATCCTGACAGCGATAAAAGCAAAGAAGCACTGGCAGCTGTGCCAACGGCGCTGACCAGCAGTTATGCAGATGCTGCCAAGGCTGCCGACCTGGTTTTTCTGGCCTTGCCATGGGATGGCTTGGCAGCAAGTCTGGCACTGGCTGGTCCTGACAATTTTGCTGGCAAAACCGTCATTGATGCTGTTAATCCATTACTGGATTTTGCTACAGGTTCGCCAAAGCTGGCGGTAGGTTTCAGTGATTCTGCCGGTGAGCTGGTACAAAGACTGCTGCCGCAGGCGCGGGTGGTCAAGGCTTTCAATACCATCGTCACCACGCATATGGTGCAACCAACATTTTCAGATGGTCAGCCGGATATGTTCATTGCCGGTAATGATGCAGAGGCCAAGCAAGAAGTAACCGCCATCCTGCGTGATTTTGGCTGGCGTGGTGCCATCGACATGGGGGACATCACCGCAGCGCGTTTGATTGAACCACTGGCGATGTTATGGATCAGCTATGCCTTCCAGCGTCAGCACTGGACGCATGGGTTTAGTTTGTTGGGGCAGGCGGAGTAGGCTCCAATCGGTGGCAATGTCGTAGGTTGGGCCGGGCCTCGCTAGGCTGCGGTTTACCAGCCCAACACTGGGCCTCAACAAACGTATATGTTATTTAAAAGCCGAGTGTTGGGCTGATACCCCGTAGCCCAACCTACGAGTTAATATGTTTTCGGTATTTTTAAGTCGCCTTGGCCACTTGATAAGCCGCATACAACTGATGATAAATCGTGCCCGGTTTACCATCGCCTATCATCGTGTCATCCAGCTTGACCACCGCCAGCACTTCCTTGGTGGCGGATGACAGCATGACTTCATCTGCGGCAAAGACTTCTTCGCGGGTGATGCGACGGGCTTCGAGCTTGATCTTGTTGGCTGCGCACAGTTCTTCGATGAGACCGTAGCGTATGCCTTCGAGTATCAGGTTGTCCTTTGGCGGCCCCATGAGAACACCGTCTTTGACTATCCAGACATTGGATGCCGATGCTTCGGTGAGATAACCATCACGGAACTGTATGCTCTCTGCCACGCCATGTTCGGCAGCATTTTGTGCGGCCAGTACATTGCCCAGCAGCGAGATGGACTTGATCTCGCAGCGCAACCAGCGCTTGTCTTCCATGGACACGCAGGCAACGCCGCTTTCACGCGCAGCCGCAGTCGGCAAGACGATGGGGTTGCTCATGATGAAGACCGTCGGCGTGACTTCATCCTTGGGGAAGGCATGGGCGCGTTTGGCAACGCCACGGGTCACCTGTACATACACCATCTGGTCATCGGCTTCGTGGGCATTGACGACCTGGTTGATCAGGCTCATCCATGCATCCTTGTCATGCGGATTGTGAATACCTATCGCCGCCAGGCTGCGGAACAGGCGCGCCATGTGCTGGTCGGCACGAAACATCTTGCGAGCATAAATGGGGATGACTTCATAGATACCGTCACCAAAAATAAAACCCCTGTCCAGTACAGGAATTTTGGCTTCGGAAAGTGGCGTCATTTCGCCGTTCAGGTAAACCAGGGGATCATTCATGATGAGCAGGGTATCCGGCATGTGTAGTGAAAGACTTATTCTCACACAAATCCCTGCACCTGCTTATGCAAATAAAGCATACAAGGATAAGCAGGGCTTATGGCATCCGGCCAGCAATAAAGCATAAAGTAGCATCAGCAACAATAAACAGCATTAAGCATGGTCCATGCAGGCAGGTACAAAAAAGCCAGGCATCTTGCGTATGCCTGGCTTTGACTGATGGCTGGCTTAAAGCCTGCTGCTGATTATTTGAACATCAGGCGTACTGAATCCCAGGCACGACCAAAGATGCTGGCCTGGTTGACCTGTTCCAGCGCCAGTACCGGGAATTCAGCCACGGCTTTGCCGTCCAGCATCATCTTGACGGTGCCTACTTTGCTGTTCAAGGCAATGGGGGCCACCAGTGGGTCTTTGCGTTCCAGCGCCGGTTTCAGTTTTGCGGCTGCGCCTTTTGGCAGGGTCACGTACAAATCACGGTCGAAACCGATCTTGACCTGAGCCTGTGTGCCTTTCCAGACTTCTGGTGTCGCCAGGGCCTGGCCTTTTTCGTACAACTTCAGCGTGTCAAAATTCAGGTAACCCCAGTTCAGCAATTTCAGGCTTTCCTGTGCACGTACCTGGTCGCTGTCGGTGCCGATCACAACAGAAATCAGGCGGCGCTGGCCAGTGCCATTGGGGCGGTTGGCAGAAGAAATCAGGCTGTAGCCTGCTTCTTTCGTGTGCCCGGTTTTCATGCCATCGACAGTAGGGTCAAGCAGCAGCAGGCGATTGCGGTTGGGCTGGGTGATCTTGTTGTAGGTATAGCTTTTTGTCGAATAATAGGTCTTGTAAAAATCCGGGTAATCCAGTATCAGGCGGGCAGCCAGATTGGATAAATCCTGTGCGGTGGAATAATTGTCTTTGGCTGGCAGGCCGTGCGGGTTGGCAAAATGCGTGGCTTTCAGGCCCATGCGTTCGGCTTCACGGTTCATTTGCACGACAAAGGCGTCTTCGCTGCCTGCTACAGTTTCAGCAAGCGCCACGGCTGCGTCATTGCCGGACTGCACGATCAGGCCATACAGCAATTCATTGATGGTGACGGGTTTGTTGGGTTCGATGAACATTTTGGAGCTGCTGCCATCAACCTTCCATGCCCGGGTCGAGACATTGACGCTCTGGTTCAGATCCAGTTTTTTATCTTTCAGCGCAGCAAAAACCAGATAGGCGGTCATGATCTTGGTCAGGGACGCGGGTTCGACGCGTAAAGCCGGTTCCTGGGCAGCAATCACTTGATTGCTGGTGACATCCAGCAAGAGCCAGGATTTGGAAGCGATGGTTGGCGCTGGCAGGCTTTGTGCCACGGCAGCGGTCATGGTCAGTAGTGATACTGCAATTGTTGCGAGAAATTTTTTCATTGATAGTGAATGTGTTACAAAAAAACGATAAAAAGCTGTGTCAGTTCAGGTCTTTTCTGTCATGCCCCACATGCTCGACACCAGTTGTTTGATGTGGTGCAGGCGGCGATGGAAGAAATGATCAGCGCCGGGAATAACGGTGACTGGTATATCTTGCGGACGCAGCCAGTCCAGCACGGCAGTCAGCGGAATGGTGTCATCCAGTTCGCCATGGATCAGGATGGTATTGGCAGGAATGTCAGGCATGGCCCATTTGCCGGCAGCAGCACCAACCAGCACCAGGCGCTCGGCAGGCGGGCCGTTTTCTGTGTCCTGCATCAGGCGTTGCTGCAAACGGGCTTGTACAAACGTGCCGAAAGAAAAACCGGCGAGTACCAGCGGCAAACCGGGAAAACGCTGGCGCATCTGTGCCAGCAACAGCGCCATGTCATCGGTTTCACCCATGCCGGCATCATGTACGCCTTCAGACTGGCCGACGCCGCGAAAATTCATGCGTACCGCCGCATAGCCCAGGCCGGTAAAAGTACGCGCCAGGGTTTGCGCGACCTTATTGTCCATGCTGCCGCCAAATAGCGGGTGCGGGTGGGCCACCAGGGCCAGGCCGCGCACTTCATGAAATGCTTCAGGGTCAGGTAAATCCAGTGCGCATTGCAATTGTCCGGCTGCGCCCGGTATCAGGAAATGTTCAGTTTGTGCATTCATGCAATCAGACCTTCAGGCGTTCAACCACGCCACCACCGATCAGGTCAACTTCGATGATTTCATCAATATCCGTCTGATCTACATAGGTATACCACGTGCCTTGCGGGTAGACGACCATGACAGGGCCTTCTTCGCAACGGTCAAGGCAACCCGCCTTATTGATCCTGATCTTGCCGTGGCCACTCATGTCGAGTTGCTTGATACGGCGTTTTGCATGTTCTTGCGCTGCCTGCGCGCCGCGGTCGGCGCAACATGGGCGACCGTCATCGCGCTGGTTCATGCAAAAGAAAACGTGCTTTTGAAAATACAGAGGTTCAGACATAAAATTTATCCTGCTTTGATGGCTGCCAGTAGGGTAAGGCTGATGCCAGTGCTGCTTATAAAGCCGATACAGGTGATACTGCTCATCCTGCTCATTAAGGCCATAATGATACTGCAATTGCGCAGCGCCAGCCGTTTATCGCTTTCATCTTGCCATATCAGCGGGGCGGGGCTTGCGCAGTAAAGCCCAGATGGCGAGAAATGGCCAGAACAGCGAGAGGAATTGCGCAGCACCGTTAAAATTCAAAAACTTGCCCTGCACCCAGGTTTGCATGGTGGCTGCAAAATACGGGCTGTCAGACACCAGATTTAAAACAGTCATTGAAATCACCAGCAACAGCAAAGCCAGGCGTTTTTGTACAAGTGCCGGGGCGTAAGAAAATCCATACACCATGATGACGCTGATCAGCAAACCGCCACGGGCACCCGGTGTCAGCCACGAAAAAGCGTATTCCGGTTTGAACAGCAAGGCGCTGGCCAGCGATTTACTGACCAGCGCAGCCGTCAGCAGCAGGCCGGTCAGAATGGTTTTCGGTGCGCGGCGGTTCAGTATGCTCAGGCATATCAGCAAAGCCCCGGTACAGCTACAGGCGGTGATGATGGTTTCCGATAATAAATATTCTTCTGCACTGGGATCGAAACCTTGCATCAGAAATGCACTAATGTCGATATCCATGCTGAATAATTCACTTAGATTCTGCGAGATGATGGGCACAATCTGTCCCAGGCCGAACAGATAGGCCTGCGGGAAAATCTGCGCCATGATCCATAAACCCAGTACCAGGATTTCCCTGCTGGATTCTTTATCCGTCCATTGCTTGCGCAGCAGTTGCAGGCGGCCTTTTTCCAGTATCAGCGGTGTCAGCAGCGCTCCCAGTATGGCGCCTATCAATGCACCGGAGGCGTTTGTCAAAAAATCCAGCAAGGAGGTGACGCGGGTGGGCAATAAAATTTGCACCGATTCGGCAATCGCTGACAGCAATGCGCCGCTCAGTGCCGCCAGCAAGGCAGCCCACCAGCGGTTGACCAATGGATACAGCGCAAACACGATCAAGACACCAAACGGAATATAGCCAACGACGTTGATGCTGGCATCAAATACTGACCAATAGCGCGGCCATTGCCGGATCACGTCAGGCAGGGTTGCCAGACTATTGGTTTGCCAGCCAGTGAAGGGGTACCAGCTGGCATACACGATCAGGAACAGATACGCCACCAGGCTCACCCTGGCGAAGGGCGAGCTGCGCAGGGCGCTGACTTTTTCAGTTTGGGTATCTGGCGGCAGCATCAGTCGCGCTTTTTATTTCAAGGGCAAACCTGCCAGCCACAACTGGAGTTCATTGATGCTGGCGTCAGTTGCTTCCTGCATGGCCCTGGCACCACCGGGCGCATCGGCACTGGTGGCAGCTACCTGTTGCTGAAAGCTTTTTTGTGCGATCAGCTTGCCGGCTTTGATGACTGACGCGCGCAAGTTGATTTGCGCCTGGCTCTGGCTGGCAGAACTGAAGATTTGTGAAAATTCATCAAGATCAATGCGCAAGACGGGCAGGTTGACTGCACCGGCGGTATTGGCCAGCACTTCATTGCCGTTCGCCATCAGTCTTGCTTTCAATCTTTGTGAAAGCAAGTCGGCTGGTGTCATGCTCCAGCGGTGCAGGGTGTAGGCCTTGAGCTGCTGCACATTGTCGTATTGCAGGCGGTAAAGCATCGCACTGCTGTCCAAGGCAGCGGGTACGGTGACTTCTGCCAGGCCGATCTGGAAGCCGGTTTTTGCCTGGGCAGATGGTGCAGACGTCACTGGAGTGGGCGTTGGCCCAAAATCATATTGCTGGCGTTGCACTGCTGGATTGCCAGCACAGGCAGACAGGATAAGCAGCAAGAACATGCCTGAACTGAATTGCATCAGACTGCCAGTGTTGCGCAAAATTTGCGGATATTTCATGTCGTATTCCTTTATTTGGGCGCGACAAAACCGGGCTCGCCTGGCCCCGGTGCTACAGCTGGCTTACCAAACAGCAAGCTCTGCGGGCGTTCATTGATGGCGTCAGAGGTACGGCTGAACGAGCGCAATGTCGTTCTGGCTTCTCCAGTCAGGTTTTGTATACGCGGCAACGTGTCCACCGTCAGCGAAGTATTGATCTGGTCAATCGCCAGATTGAGGCGCGCCAGTGAGCCGTCAGGTGCCTGCAAGCTGCTGGTAAATTGATTCAGGTTATTGGTGAGCTTGCTGACGTCGGTAGAAAGATGGCGTATCGCCACCAGGCTGGACTTGGCCTGGTCAGCCAATTCCGGCAAGCGTACCAGTGTAGGTTCCAGCTTTGCCGGCAGCGCTTTCCAGGCAACAGCGGCTTTATTAAAATTATCAATGGCGGTGACCACCGATTTCTCGCTATTCGGGTCCAGCATGACATTGAGCTTGCGCATCATTTCTTCAGTCTGCCCCAGTATGGCCTGACCGCGTTGTTCCAGGTTTTGTATCATGCCAGGTCGCAAGGGTATGCGTGGCACGACATTGGCCAGTGCGGCTGTGCTGTCTTGTACCAAGGCTATTTTGGATGAGCCATCATCATCAAGTTGCACAAAGGCGATACCGGTCACGCCCTGATAAGACAGCGTGGCAAAAGTTGACGTGGTAACCGGGGTATCGGGTTTGACTTCCAGCCGCAGGATGATTTGCCCGGGATTATTGTCATCGAAAGCAATGTCAGTGACATTGCCAACCTTGATACCCTTGTAGCGCACGATGGCCTGCAAATTCAGGCCGGACACGGCTGCCTTGGTGACAATTTCATAAGGTACGCGCTTGATTTTGTCGCGCCCCAGCCAGACCGCCATCAGGATAGCCAGCGTCAGCAAAGCGATGGTAAAGAAACCTGCCATGAGGGCGTGAGATCTGTTTTCCATAACTTATGTTTCCTGTTGCGAAGTGGGTGACATGATTTCCATGGCACGCAAACCGCGTCCGCCAAGGAAGAAACTACGTATGAATGGATGCTGAAAGTGCACCACTTCTTGTGGTGTGCCTATGGTAACCACTTTTTTGTCTGCCAGAACGGCAATACGGCTGGACAGGGCGAACATGCTGTCAAGGTCATGGGTCACCATGATGACGGTCAGTCGCAATTGCTGATGCAGGGAACTGATCAACTCGACAAAACTGTCTGAACGATCCGGGTCAAGACCGGCAGTTGGTTCGTCCAGAAATAAAAGCTCAGGGTCGAGCGCCAGGGCGCGCGCCAGGGCGATGCGTTTTATCATGCCACCTGATAAATCGGCCGGCATCTTGCGTGCATGTTCAAAAGCAATGTCTACCATATGCAGTTTCAGATAGACGAGGTCAGTAATAAGTTCCTCGGGTAGGGTACCCAGTTCACGCATGGGTTGCGCAACATTGTCAAACACACTCAGGGCCGAATACAGCGCCCCATGCTGAAACAGCATGCCTGAACGTTTGCGCAAAAAATCCATATGCCGTGCGTTTTTTGCGTGCAGGTCATCGCCAAACACCTTGATGCTGCCGCGTGCGGGTGTTTCCAGCCCCAGCATCTGGCGCATCAAGACAGTTTTGCCGGAACCCGAGCCACCGACGATGGAGAGTATTTCACCACGCCGCACTTGCAGGTCCAACTGGTCGTGCACCACGGCACGGCCAAACTGGGTGCGCAGACCGTGGATTTCTATGATATTTTCGTTATTCATCAGTAGCCTGTCTTGCTGAAAATAATAGCGAAAATAGCATCCGCAATGATCACCATGGTGATCGCGACAACGACTGAATTGGTGGTGCCACGGCCCAGGCTTTCGGTATTGGGTTCTATGCGCAAACCATAGTGACAGGCGATCAGGGCGATCAAGATACCAAAGGTCACACCTTTGGCCATGCCTATCCAGTAGTTAAGCAGGGGAACCGCCTCGGGCAACTTATAGATAAAAAATTCAGGCGACATGCCGAGCAGGGCCTGGGCAGACACCATACCCCCTGCCAGAGCCATGATATCGGTCCAGATCACCAGCAAAGGCATAGCGATGGCCAGTGCCAGCACCTTCGGCATGATCAGGCGAAAGCCGTGCGGTATGCCCATGACCCGCATGGCATCCAGTTCTTCGGTCACCCGCATGACACCCAGCTGGGCAGTAATGGCCGAGCCCGAGCGGCCAGCCACCAGAATGGCTGCCAGCATGGGGCCCAGTTCGCGCACGATGCTCATGCCGAGGATGTTGACGATGTACAGATCGCCACCAAAAGTTCTTAACTGTTGTGCGGATAGATACGATAACACCACGCCTATCAGCGCGCCGACCAGCGCCGTGATGCCTAGTGCCTGACCACCTGTGCGATAGATATTGGCAGACAGCTCTTTCCATGGTGCCTTGATGGGATGGCGTGCAAAGCGCGACAAATCCAGCATCAACTGACCGAGCAAAGCAGTGAAGCTGTGCAAGTGGTCAAACAGACCCAATACTTGCGCACCCAGTTGCATGATGCGTGTCAGTCTGGGTTTTGGTGCTTTTGGAATCACCAGATGATCGACCTGTTCCAGTCTTTCAAACAGACCTTCATGCGCTTCTTGAAGTATTAGATGCCTGGGTCTTTGCTTGCCCCATGCCCGCCATAGCATTTGTGCGCCGATGTGATCGAGCCTGGTGATCTGTGACAGATCCCAGTGCAGATCCGGGTTCGCTGTCGCCTGTTTCAATTGCGTTGTGATTTCACGCATCTTGGCAGCACCAGACAGCGCATGCACCAGCCATGCACCGGCCACATTGGCAGTCGGCTGTTGTTGATGGGTAAAGCTGAGCGTTGGCGCTATCTCTTGTGACATGCAGCAAGTGTAAGTGAGAAAGTGCTTTTACTGCAATGAATGCCAGTCATGACATTCATTTACCCGCATTTGTCGTTGACAACTTTAGAGAGAGGCAGGTCGAAGGCCGCTTTATTTTTCTTGTGCCAAGGGCGTCTTTTTATCCATGACTTCGCGGCAATCACCTTTGAAAGTGGCATTGTCATAGTCGGTCCAGCCATAGCTGTCGACATAGCGGGTATGGGCTTTCAATTTCTTGTTCAGAACGCTCCATTCCATCTTTTCATCCGGATAGCGGATATTGGCCATGTCGAGCAAACTGTGAAACACGTTTTCTGTCGAGAGTCTGGATTTTTGATGTTTGCGCAGTTCGTCTATCTTGTCGGGGAAGCGTTCCTGATAGGCATCTGAATACCAGATAAAGGCCGGGACATGGAACTCGTATTGCGTATTGTGGCCGTGGAAAGCCAGATTGCAACTGCCATCATATAAAGTCTGGCCATGATCAGATACATAAAACAGGGAGGTGATTTGCTGACTGGTTTTCAGACGCTTGATCATTTCCGACAAGATCCAGTCTGTATATAGTATGGAATTGTCATAACTATTATTTAAGGCCTGCTTGTTTTTCAAGTCCGTGTAGGCCGGGTTGACGATGCCAAATAAGGACGGCTTCCATTGGTCATAGGAGGCAGGGTGGCGGTGACTATAGTTCCAGTGGTTGCCCAGTGTGTGCAGGACGATCAGTTTTTTCGGTGTGGCGTCGCGCAATGCAATACTCATCGGTGCCAGTAAAACCTGATCGAGATTGGAGTTGTTGGTAAAACCACCAAGGTTCAGAAACTGGGTGACATCAGCTTCTTTGGCAAAGACCGAGGTCGGTGTATCAAATTGACCAAAGCTCATCTGGTTGGACAGCCAATAGGTTTTGAAGCCGGCTTCTTTAAAGGCGGTAATAAACGATTTTTCTGAAAAACCGGCTTTCAGGCTTTGCGCCGCCGGTTTGCGTGAAACGATGATGGGCACAGAAAGGCGGGTGGCTGACACGGCCGTCACCATATCGCTAAAGCTGACCAGGTTGCTTTCCTGTTTCAGCAGGGGATTGGTGTCGCGTTCATAACCGTTCAGGCTCCAGCGGTCAAAGCGGGATGATTCGCCAATCACCATCACCACGGTTTGCGGTAATTCCGGGTTGCCGTCCAGATGCGCCTGGAAGTGGAAGTCCCTGCTCTTTTCCGACAGTCTCGCCAGATAGTCGCGTTCATTCCAGAAATCAGTCGCGCGCAGAACCAGGCCAAACGGCCAGGTACGGATAAAAGTGTCATCATCGTAAGGGATCTGCGCCCAATAGGGCAGTGGCGGCAAGTGCTTTTTCAATGCCTTGCGCCATACGGCCAGCGTATTTGCCGATGCACTGGCTGATGTATTCACTGAGGCACTGACTGAGGCCGAAGCAGATGTGCTGGCGCTGGCCTCATCGTCCTCTTCGTCCTCTTCGTCGTCTTCCTCTTCTGATGCGGATGCGCTGCCACTGTTGCTGGTGGATGCCGGTTTCGTGGCGACGCCTATCTGGTCACCATAAAAAAAGAGCAGCGCACCAGTGGCAATCAGCGCCAGTACCAGCCAGCGTGACCAATGCCGCCAATGCCAGCCAGCATTTTGCTGGGCAATTCTTAACAGGCTCCACCACCAGCCAGTCATGGCCACGACGATAAATAATAGCAACCATATCTTGTTGCCCAGAAACTCCATGGCTTCTTTCGGGCTGGTTTCTACCATGATGCCCAAATGGTGGGTGGAGATACCTTGTCCAAAATACAAGCGCAGGTAAATTTCTGTCGGCACGGCAAAAAAAGCCGGCAGCAAAAGGTAATGGAACCAGCGCGGTCGTTGCAGTAAAGCCCAAAAGCCCAGCCAGGACACCAGTTCCATTGCCAGTAAATGCCATGGTTTCTCTACCGCCTGCCCCAGCAGCAAGGGGAAAAACGGCATCGCCGACAGTAGCAGGTAACTGACGATCAGGAATAGCGGGGCAGGGCGAAACAGGGCGGGCATGTGAATGAGGCTCAGCTTGCATGAAGGGTTGACGGCTGCCATCCACCGGTGTGGTCTTAGATGGGGTGGGGCGTTAAGGGCGTAAATAGTAAATGATTTACTTTGGCAGCGGCGTAGGGAAGCCGGAATTTATCGATATTTAAAAAGATTGCTACTTGTCAAAACTGGAATAAATCTGGAAAAGCTTGCTTTTCTTTGGAAATTTTCTACTCTGAAAGGCTGGTCAGCAATCTTCCGGACGATTCCCCTGTAGGCGTTTCGTGCTGTAAGCGCTTGAATTTAAGTAATAAAAAGCGTTGACATGCTTGCGCGTCACGGCATAAAATTGCGAGTTCTCGATTTTGGGTTTGCATTTCCTATGTTTGCTGCGCACGGTTTTACCTGTGTGGCGATGCCTAAAAAGCAGGCAATTGTCGGGTAAGTCTGAAAATTTCAGGCCAAAAAAATGATTCTTAGTTCCCGGGCAACCGTTTCCGGGTTTGTGTTTAACGTTGTATTTTGTTGGATTAAAAACGATGCCAACCATCAATCAACTGATTCGCCAACCACGTGTTTCTGCACGTGTGAAAAGCAAATCGCCGGCGCTGGAAAACAGCCCGCAAAAACGTGGCGTTTGCACCCGCGTTTATACGACAACTCCAAAAAAGCCTAACTCGGCTTTGCGTAAAGTTGCCAAAGTTCGCCTGACCAATGGTTTCGAAGTGATTTCGTACATTGGCGGTGAAGGCCATAACTTGCAAGAACATAGCGTAGTTTTGCTGCGCGGTGGTCGTGTAAAGGATTTGCCTGGTGTTCGTTACCATATGGTTCGCGGTGCTTTGGATACTCAAGGCGTTAAAGACCGTAAGCAAGCTCGCTCCAAATATGGTGCTAAGCGTGCTAAGGCAGTTAAGAAGTAATTATCTCGTAATTTAATCTCCGTAAACTATTACGGATCAGTGTCGGTTTGGAAATAAGCCGAGTAAGTGACCGGTTATGATGGCCTGTCGCGAGCGTGAAGCAAAATGTTGCTTTGTGCTCAACTGAAGATTGAAAGGAATTGAAATGCCACGTCGTCGTGAGGTCCCGAAACGGGACGTACTGCCGGATCCAAAATTCGGTAATGTAGAAGTAGCAAAATTTGTAAACGTATTGATGTTGTCCGGCAAGAAATCTGTTGCTGAAGGCATCATCTACGGCGCATTCGATCACATCCAGCAAAAATCTGGTAAAGATCCATTGGAAGTATTTGCGCTGGCAATCAGCAACGCCAAACCACTGGTTGAGGTTAAATCCCGCCGTGTTGGTGGCGCGAACTACCAGGTGCCTGTAGAAGTGCGCCCAGTTCGTCGTCTGGCTTTGTCTATGCGTTGGTTGCGTGAAGCCGCTAACAAGCGTAGCGAAAAATCCATGCCACAACGTTTGGGTGGTGAGTTGCTTGAAGCCGCAGAAGGCCGCGGCGGCGCAATGAAGAAACGTGATGAAGTCCATCGTATGGCTGAAGCCAACAAGGCCTTCTCTCACTTCCGCTTCTAAGAGTAAGAGTAAGGAGCTGTTGTATGTCTTTAGTGCAACGGCTCTGGCAAGTATTTTGAATCAGGCCGGGCGCGATTTTTACGAAAAATTGCGCTCGGTTTTGTCCATTAAAAGATTTAGGATTAGCTATGGCCCGTAAGACCCCCATTGAGCGCTACCGCAATATCGGTATCTCTGCTCACATTGATGCCGGTAAAACGACGACAACTGAACGCGTATTGTTCTACACCGGTGTAAACCACAAAATTGGTGAAGTGCATGATGGCGCCGCCACCATGGACTGGATGGAGCAAGAGCAGGAGCGTGGTATCACCATTACTTCCGCTGCGACGACATGCTTCTGGAAGGGCATGGCGAACAACTTTCCTGAGCATCACATCAACATCATCGATACACCAGGCCACGTTGACTTCACAATTGAAGTTGAGCGTTCCATGCGTGTTCTGGATGGCGCCTGCATGGTTTACTGTGCAGTAGGTGGCGTTCAGCCTCAGTCTGAAACCGTATGGCGTCAGGCTAACAAGTACAAAGTCCCACGTTTGGCATTCGTCAACAAGATGGACCGTACTGGCGCGAACTTCTTCAAAGTGTACGATCAAATGCGTGCACGTTTGAAAGCCAACCCAGTGCCTCTGCAAGTGCCTATCGGCGCTGAAGACTTGTTCGAAGGTGTGATCGATCTGGTCAAGATGAAAGCAATCATCTGGGACACAGCATCTCAAGGTATGAAATTTGAATACCGTGATATCCCTGAGAACCTGGTCGCTGAAGCGCAAAAATGGCGCGAAAACATGGTTGAAGCAGCTGCTGAAGCCAGCGAAGAGCTGATGAACAAATACCTTGAAGAAGGTGATTTGACTGAAGAAGAAATCAAAGCTGCTTTGCGTCAACGTACCATCGCTTCCGAAATCGTTCCTATGATGTGCGGTACTGCATTTAAGAACAAGGGCGTACAGGCGATGCTGGATGCGGTTGTTGAATACCTGCCATCCCCATTGGACATCCCACCAGTTCCTGGTGTGAACGAAGATGACGAACCAGTTGTCCGTAAAGCGGAAGATACAGAGAAATTCTCTGCATTGGCATTCAAAATCGCAACTGATCCATTCGTTGGTCAATTGTGCTTTATCCGTTGCTACTCCGGTACATTGAATTCTGGCGACAGCGTTTACAACTCTGTTAAAGAGAAAAAAGAACGTATCGGCCGTCTGGTTCAAATGCACGCGAACCAACGTGAAGAAATCAAAGAAATGATGGCGGGTGATATCGCTGCCGTGGTTGGTCTGAAAGACACAACGACTGGTGATACCCTGTGTGATGAAAAAGCTATCGTTGTTCTGGAACGCATGATATTCCCAGAGCCAGTTATTTCTCAGGCAGTTGAGCCAAAAACCAAAGCCGACCAGGAAAAAATGGGTCTGGCATTGAACCGTCTGGCCGCTGAAGATCCATCTTTCCGCGTACGTACTGACGAAGAATCTGGTCAGACAATTATCGCCGGTATGGGCGAGTTGCATCTGGACATTATCGTTGACCGTATGAAGCGTGAGTTCAACGTTGAAGCCACAGTAGGTAAACCACAAGTTGCTTACCGCGAAACTATCCGCAAAACTTGCGAAGAAATCGAAGGTAAATTCGTTAAGCAATCCGGTGGTCGTGGTCAGTATGGTCACGTTGTTCTGAAGATCGAGCCGCAAGAACCAGGTAAAGGCTTTGAATTCGTTGACGCGATCAAAGGCGGTACAGTTCCACGCGAATACATCCCTGCAGTTGAAAAAGGTGTTCGCGAAACACTGACTTCCGGTGTATTGGCTGGCTACCCGGTTGTTGACGTTAAAGTCACACTGTTCTTCGGTTCCTACCATGACGTTGACTCCAACGAAAACGCCTTCCGTATGGCGGGTTCGATGGCGTTCAAAGATGGCTGCCGTAAAGCAAGCCCTGTTATCCTGGAACCAATGATGGCTGTTGAAGTTGAAACACCTGAAGACTACGCTGGTACAGTCATGGGTGACTTGTCTTCACGCCGCGGTATGGTTCAAGGTATGGATGAAATCGCTGGCGGCGGTGGCAAGATCATCAAAGCTGAAGTGCCTTTGTCTGAGATGTTTGGTTATTCCACATCCCTGCGTTCTGCTACACAAGGTCGTGCAACGTATTCCATGGAATTCAAGCACTACTCTGAAGCACCTAAGAACGTGATTGACGCTATCGTCACATCCAAAGCTAAGTAATAAAGAATCAAAGGCCCGCCCCATGCCGGGGTGGGTTTTCTATTGTTGATAAATCGTTCTTTTTGAAGGAAGAATAAAATGGCAAAAGGTAAGTTCGAACGCACCAAGCCGCACGTAAACGTCGGCACAATTGGTCACGTTGATCACGGCAAAACCACACTGACAGCAGCGATTGCGACAGTATTGTCGAAAAAATTCGGCGGCGAAGCCAAAGCATACGACCAGATCGATGCAGCACCAGAAGAAAAAGCGCGCGGTATTACCATCAATACAGCTCACGTTGAGTACGAAACAGCTGCTCGCCACTACGCCCACGTTGATTGCCCAGGCCATGCTGATTATGTTAAAAACATGATCACCGGTGCGGCTCAAATGGACGGCGCCATCCTGGTTTGCTCCGCAGCAGACGGCCCAATGCCACAAACACGCGAACACATCCTGTTGGCCCGCCAAGTTGGCGTTCCATACATCATCGTATTCCTGAACAAATGCGACATGGTAGATGACGCTGAGTTGCTGGAACTGGTTGAAATGGAAGTGCGTGAATTACTGTCCAAATACGAATTCCCAGGCGACGACCTGCCCATCATTCAAGGTTCCGCTAAACTGGCCCTTGAAGGTGATCAAGGTCCACTGGGCGAAGAAGCCATCATGAAACTGGCTGCTGCTCTGGATTCCTACATCCCAACACCAGAACGTGCTGTTGACGGCGCCTTCCTGTTGCCAGTAGAAGACGTATTCTCCATCTCCGGTCGCGGTACAGTCGTTACTGGCCGTATCGAACGCGGTATCGTCAAAGTTGGCGAAGAGATCGAAATCGTCGGCATCAAAGACACAGTCAAAACAACATGCACAGGCGTTGAAATGTTCCGCAAACTGCTCGACCAAGGTCAAGCAGGCGACAACGTCGGCGTATTGCTGCGTGGTACAAAGCGTGAAGATATCCAGCGTGGTCAAGTGTTGGCAAAACCAGGCTCCATCAAGCCTCACGCCCACTTCACAGGCGAGATCTATGTATTGTCCAAAGATGAAGGTGGCCGTCATACACCATTCTTCAACAACTACCGTCCACAGTTCTACTTCCGTACAACGGACGTAACTGGTTCGATCGAGTTGCCGAAAGACAAAGAAATGGTCATGCCAGGTGATAACGTTTCGATCACAGTAAAACTGATCAACCCGATCGCGATGGAAGAAGGCTTGCGCTTCGCTATCCGTGAAGGTGGCCGTACAGTCGGTGCTGGCGTTGTTGCTAAAATCATCGAGTAATATCTGCCGTAATTTGTAGTATACTAGCTGGCTGTCGTATTGAATTTAATGCGGCAGCCTTTTAGTTTTTTCGCTCTTTGTTAAAAAAATGCCACCGGTTCTACCGCGTATGGCCCGCTCTTTATAGGAATGATCATGTCCACACAAAATCAAAAAATCCGTATCCGTCTGAAGGCTTTCGATTACAAACTGATCGATCAGTCCGCTCTGGAAATCGTAGAAACAGCCAAGCGCACTGGCGCTGTTGTTAAAGGCCCGGTTCCTTTGCCTACACGTATCCAGCGTTTCGACGTATTGCGTTCCCCACACGTGAACAAAACTTCCCGTGATCAATTCGAAATCCGTACTCACCAGCGTCTGATGGACATCGTTGACCCAACTGACAAAACAGTTGATGCATTGATGAAGCTCGATCTGCCAGCTGGCGTTGACGTAGAAATCAAATTGCAATAATTCTTATTGATTTGGAAATGCTGATGCAAATTAGTGTTTTCAGAAAAATACTGAAAATTCGACATACCACAATTTTTCGAAAATTCAAATAAATAGTCTTGTAAATAAAAAATTTGCGGGCTATAATCGAAGGCTTAGATGTAGGTCGGCTCCGGCTGGCCTATTCGTTTAAGTTTTTTAAACATCAGCCTCACCCAATCGTAGGTGAGAATGGAGAAAACAATGAGCTTGGGCCTAGTTGGTCGCAAGGTTGGCATGATGCGCATCTTTACGGATGATGGGGATTCAATTCCTGTTACTGTTTTGGACGTATCCAACAACCGCGTGACGCAAGTCAAAACTCCTGAAACAGACGGTTACTCCGCTGTTCAGGTAACTTTCGGTCAGCGCCGTGCATCCCGTGTAACAAAAGCGGCTGCCGGTCACCTCGCAAAAGCAGGTGTTGAAGCTGGTACTGTATTAAAAGAATTCCGTGTCGATGCTGCTAAAGCCTCTGAATTGAAAATGGGCGATGTTGTGCCTGTTGGCATGTTCGAAGCTGGTCAAAAAGTAGACGTGCAAGGCGTAACAATTGGTAAAGGCTATGCCGGTACCATCAAGCGTCACCATTTCTCTTCTGGTCGTGCTACTCACGGTAACTCCCGTTCGCATAATGTACCTGGCTCTATCGGTATGGCGCAGGATCCAGGTCGTGTATTCCCTGGTAAGCGCATGACTGGTCATCTGGGTGATGCTACTCGTACTGTGCAAAATCTGGAAATCGCTCGCGTAGATGCAGAGCGCCAGTTGTTGCTGGTCAAGGGTGCTGTGCCGGGTGCAAAAAATGGTCAGGTGATTGTATCTCCTGCTGTTAAAGTTAAAGCCAAGAAGGGAGCCTAATCCATGGAACTGAAGCTCCTAAACGAACAAGGTCAAGCAGCGTCGAATGTAGTCGCTCCTGATACTATTTTTGGTCGCGATTACAATGAAGCCCTGATTCATCAGGTCGTCGTTGCATTCCAGGCCAATGCCCGTAGCGGTAACCGCAAACAAAAAGATCGTGAAGAAGTCCATCACACAACCAAGAAACCTTGGCGTCAAAAAGGTACTGGTCGTGCACGTGCTGGTATGTCTTCCTCTCCTTTGTGGCGTGGCGGTGGTCGTATATTCCCGAACTCTCCTGACGAGAATTTCTCTCACAAAGTTAACAAGAAGATGTATCGCGCAGGTATCTGCTCGATTCTGTCTCAGTTGGCACGTGAAGGCCGTTTGAGTGTGGTTGACAATGTTGCTGTTGATGCTCCTAAGACAAAATTGTTGTCTGAGAAGTTGAAAGCAATGGGTTGCCTGGATTCCGTTTTGATCATCACTGATGAATTCAACGAAAACCTGATGTTGGCTGCCCGTAACCTGGCAAACGTACTGGTTGTTGAGCCACGTTATGCTGATCCAGTTTCTTTGGTGTTCTACAAGAAAGTGTTGATCACCAAGCCGGCATTGGCAAAGATTGAGGAGATGCTGGCATGAACGCACCAGTCAAACATAGCGAAGAACGCCTGATGAAGGTGTTGCTGGCTCCTGTGATTTCTGAAAAGGCAACGATGGTTGCTGAAAAGAATGAGCAAGTGGTTTTCCTGGTTATGCCAGATGCAACCAAGCCAGAAATCAAAGCTGCCGTCGAATTGCTGTTCAAAGTACAAGTTGAATCTGTACAGGTAGCAAATCGCCAAGGTAAACAAAAACGTACCGGTAAATTTAATGGCCGCCGCAATCATACAAAACGCGCTTTTGTATGCTTGAAGCCAGGTCAGGAAATTAACTTCACTGAGGGGGCATAAGCATGGCACTCGTTAAGATGAAGCCAACCTCACCAGGTCGTCGTGGTATGGTGAAGGTAGTGACAGAGGGCCTGTTCAAAGGTCGTCCGTTCGCTGCTTTGTTGGAAAAGAAATCAAAAACTGCTGGCCGTAATAACAACGGTCACATCACTACCCGTCATATCGGTGGTGGTCACAAGCAGCATTATCGTCTGGTTGACTTCAAACGCAACAAAGATGGTATCCCTGCAAAAGTAGAACGTATTGAATACGATCCTAACCGTACAGCACACATTGCATTGTTGTGCTACGCGGATGGTGAGCGCGCATACATCATTGCCCCTAAAGGTATGGCTGCTGGTGATCAGGTCATGAACGGTTCGCAAGCACCGATCAAATCTGGTAACTGTTTGCCTATCCGTAATATCCCGGTCGGTACAACTATGCATTGCGTAGAAATGCTGCCAGGTAAAGGTGCTCAGATTGCACGTACAGCTGGTGCTGGCGTTGTCCTGATGGCGCGTGAAGGTACTTACGCTCAAGTTCGTCTGCGCTCTGGTGAAGTTCGCCGCATTCATATTGAATGCCGTGCAACCATCGGTGAAGTAGGCAACGGTGAGCATAACCTGCGCAAAATCGGTAAAGCTGGTGCGATGCGTTGGCGCGGTGTTCGTCCTACCGTTCGCGGTGTGGTCATGAACCCGGTCGATCACCCGCACGGTGGTGGTGAAGGTAAAACTGCAGCCGGCCGTCACCCAGTATCACCATGGGGTCAGCAAACCAAGGGTAAGAAGACTCGTCGCAACAAGCGTACTACTTCGATGATCGTCTCACGCCGTGGCAAGAAATAAGGGATAAAACATGACACGTTCATTGAAAAAAGGGCCGTTTTGCGACGCCCACCTGGTGAAGAAAGTCGAAACCGCGCAAGCGACCAAAGACAAGAAGCCAATCAAGACTTGGTCCCGTCGTTCGACAATTATGCCGGACTTCATCGGTTTGACCATTGCGGTTCATAACGGTAAGCAACACGTACCAGTTTATGTTTCCGAAAACATGGTTGGTCACAAGCTCGGCGAATTCGCGCTGACCCGTACGTTCAAGGGTCACGCAGCCGATAAAAAGGCTAAGAGATAAGGACCGATGATGGAAACTAAAGCAAATTTGCGCGGTGTGCGTCTGTCTGAGCAAAAAGGTCGCCTGGTGGCTGACCTGATTCGCGGTAAAAAAGTAGATCAGGCATTGAATATCCTGGCATTCAGCCCTAAAAAAGGTGCTGCGATCATCAAGAAAGTGTTGGAGTCTGCAATTGCAAACGCCGAGCACAATGATGGCGCGGACATCGATGAGCTGAAAGTAAAGACTATCTATGTCGAAAAAGGTGCGATTCTGAAGCGCTTCACAGCACGCGCTAAGGGTCGTGGTGATCGTATCTCTAAACAATCCTGTCACATTTATGTGACCGTTGGTAACTAAGGAGTCACGATGGGACAGAAGATACATCCAACCGGTTTTCGTTTGGCAGTAACACGTAACTGGTCTTCTCGCTGGTATGCTGGCAATGGTAACTTTGCCACCATGCTCATCGAAGATCTGAAGGTACGTGAATACCTGAAGAAAAAACTGAAAAACGCGTCTGTAGGCCGCATCGTTATTGAGCGTCCTGCTAAAAACGCACGCATTACTATTTATAGCTCCCGTCCAGGTGTTGTAATCGGTAAAAAAGGCGAAGACATTGAAGTATTGAAAGCTGAGTTGTCGAAATTGATGGGCGTGCCAGTTCACGTCAACATTGAAGAAATTCGCAAGCCAGAAATCGATGCGCAATTGATCGCTGATTCTATCGCTCAGCAATTGGAAAAACGCATCATGTTCCGCCGCGCCATGAAACGTGCGATGCAGAATGCAATGCGTCTGGGTGCGCAAGGTATCAAGATCATGTCCGGTGGTCGTTTGAATGGTATCGAAATCGCACGTAAAGAATGGTATCGCGAAGGCCGCGTGCCTCTGCATACTCTGCGTGCTGACATCGACTACGGTTTTGGCGAAGCATCCACAACTTACGGCATCATTGGCGTAAAAGTATGGGTCTACAAAGGCGATCGTTTGGCAAACGGCGATGCGCCTGTTATCGAATCGACACCGGAAGACGACAAAAAACGTCGTGGTCCACGTCGTGATGATGGCAAGCCAAATAGCCGTCCACGCGCCAAGCGTCCAGAAGGACAAACACCGACGACCGGCGCAGCAGCCCCGGCAGCCAAGCGCGTACGCGCAAAAGCTGACGCTGCAGCACCGGCTGAGAAAGCAGGAGAATAATCATGCTGCAACCAGCACGCAGAAAATATCGCAAGGAACAGAAAGGCCGTAACAAGGGTATCTCGCATACTCGTGGTACAGCAGTTTCCTTCGGTGAGTTTGGCTTGAAGGCAGTTGGTCGTGGTCGTATCACAGCGCGTCAGATTGAAGCAGCGCGTCGTGCAATGACACGTCACATTAAACGCGGTGGCCGTATCTGGATCCGCATTTTCCCGGACAAGCCAATTTCCCAGAAACCAGCGGAAGTCCGTATGGGTAATGGTAAAGGTAATCCTGAGTACTACGTTGCCGAGATTCAACCAGGCAAAATGTTGTACGAAATGGATGGTGTCGATGAGACGCTGGCACGCGAAGCGTTCCGCTTGGCTGCAGCTAAACTGCCGTTATTGACTACGTTCGTCGTCCGTCAAGTCGGCCAATAATAGGAGTTGTAAATGAAAGTATCTGAACTCCAAGGTAAGGATCAGGCGGCTTTGACTAAAGAACTGAACGACTTGTTGAAGGCACAATTCAGCCTGCGCATGCAAATCGCTACGCAACAGCTGACTAACACTTCACAGTTGAAAAAAGTTCGTCGTGACATCGCACGTGTAAAAACCGTCATGAACCAGAAGGATGCCAAATAATGAACGATCAAGTTAAAGTCGCACTGAAGCGCACATTGATTGGCAAGGTTGTCTCCGACAAGATGGACAAAACCGTAACAGTGGTTGTTGAACGTCACGTCAAGCATCCTTTGTATGGCAAGATCATCGTCCGTAGTGCTAAATACCACGCACACGATGAAACGAACCAGGCAAAGGCCGGCGACACCGTTGAAATTCAAGAAGGTCGTCCTATCTCCAAGACTAAAGCTTGGACAGTGACACGTGTGGTTCAAGTCGCACAAGTAGTATAAATTTATTGCACAAATCTTTTTTTGGTGTAATAATGATGGGCTGTCATTTGCAAAGCTTGCAGTGGCAGCCTAAATGTCTTTCGTAGCGCCCTCTTGTTGCGAAAGTGGTTAAAAATCGTCCACCTAATCAGTTGGCTCGTGCATTGTAAGTTATGTAGGGGTTGGCTGGCAGGACCAAGACTGACTACAAATTTGCATAGTGCAAGTTGTGTGGATTAAGTTGGGAAAGAGAACATTATGATTCAAACAGAAAGCCGGCTGGAAGTGGCTGACAACACTGGTGCGCGCGAAGTATTGTGCATCAAGGTGTTGGGCGGTTCCAAGCGTCGTTATGCGGGTATTGGTGACGTAATTAAAGTCACTGTTAAGTCTGCTGCTCCGCGCGGTCGTGTAAAAAAAGGTGAAATTTACAACGCCGTTGTCGTGAGGACAGCTAAAGGTGTTCGTCGTCAAGATGGCTCGTTAGTCAAATTTGATGGCAATGCTGCAGTATTGTTGAATGCAAAGCTTGAGCCTATCGGTACTCGTATTTTCGGCCCAGTAACACGCGAACTGCGTACTGAGCGCTTCATGAAAATCGTGTCCTTAGCTCCAGAAGTGCTGTAAGGGGTCGTGATGAACAAAATTCGTAAAAACGACGAAGTCATCGTCTTGACGGGTAAAGACAAAGGTAAACGCGGTCAGGTACAAGCTTGTATCGATAGCGATTACGTTGTTGTAGCTGGTGTTAATGTCGCTAAAAAGGCAGTTAAACCAAACCCAATGACTGGCGCAGTAGGTGGCATCGTGGATAAAGTGATGCCGATTCATGTGTCGAATGTTGCATTGTTTAATGCAGCATCTGGCAAAGCAGACCGTGTAGGCTTCAAGGTAGTGGATGGCAAGAAAGTCCGTATCTTCAAGTCGACTGGCGAAGTTGTGAAGGCATAACATCATGGCCCGTCTACAAGCAATATATAAAGATAAAATCGTTGGTCAACTGACTGAAAAGTACGCTTACAAGTCAGTCATGGAAGTGCCACGCATCTTGAAAATCACCCTGAACATGGGTTTGTCCGAAGCAATTGCAGACAAAAAGATTATCGAGCATGCAGTTGGTGATCTGACCAAGATCGCTGGCCAAAAGCCAGTAGTTACCAAAGCTCGCAAAGCGATCGCTGGTTTTAAAATCCGTGAAGGTTACCCAATTGGTTGTATGGTAACTTTGCGTGGCGCTCAGATGTATGAATTCCTGGACCGTTTCATTACCGTGGCTTTGCCGCGCGTACGTGACTTCCGTGGCGTTTCTGGTCGTGCGTTTGATGGTCGTGGTAACTACAATATCGGTGTCAAGGAACAGATCATTTTCCCTGAAATCGAATACGACAAGATCGACGCGTTGCGTGGTATGAATATCAGTATCACGACAACAGCAAAGACCGACGACGAAGCGAAATCGCTCCTCGCCGCATTTAAATTTCCGTTCAGAAACTGAGGTCGCCATGGCAAAACTGGCACTGATTAATCGTGAGCAAAAGCGTGCAGACCTGGTGAAGAAATTCGCTGGCAAACGCGCCGAATTGAAGGCCATCATTGATGACCAATCAAAGACTGAAGAAGAGCAGTACGCTGCCCGTCTGAAGTTGCAGGCCTTGCCACGTAACTCCAATCCGACCCGTCAGCGTAACCGCTGCGCTTTGACAGGTCGCCCACGTGGCACATTCCGTAAGTTTGGTTTGGGCCGTATTAAACTCCGTGAAGTCGCCATGCGTGGTGAAATCCCGGGTATGACTAAAGCCAGCTGGTAATAGGAGAATAAGCAATGAGTATGAGCGATCCTATCGCCGATATGCTGACCCGCATCCGTAACGCACAAGTTGTTCAAAAGACTGTCGTCGCGATGCCGTCCTCCAAAGTAAAGATCGCAATTGCGAACGTACTTAAAGACGAAGGTTACATTGAAGATTTCGCAGTTTCTGAAACTGCAGGTAAGTCCGAATTAAAAATCGGCTTGAAATATTACGCAGGACGTCCTGTGATTGAACGCTTGGAACGTGTTTCACGTCCAGGTCTCCGTATTTACAAAGGTAAAGACGAGATCCCAAGTGTCATGAACGGTTTGGGAGTGGCGATCGTTTCCACACCACAAGGCGTCATGACTGACCGCAAAGCGCGCGCAACCGGTGTCGGTGGCGAAGTGATTTGCTACGTCGCCTAAGGAGTGAAAGATGTCTCGAGTAGGTAAGATGCCAATCGCTTTGCCGGCAGGTGCTGAAGTCACCATTTCGACAGAGCAGATTACAATTAAAGGCCCACAGGGCGTACTGACACAAGCCTTGAACGGCCTGGTAGCAGTTGCGAACGACAATGGCACTTTAAGTTTTTCCCCAGCTAATGATGGTCGTGAAGCCAATGCGATGACCGGCACCCTGCGTGCTCTGGTTAACAACATGGTCAGCGGCGTCACTAAAGGTTTCGAAAAGAAACTGAACTTGGTCGGCGTTGGTTACAAAGCGCAAGCTCAAGGCGACAAATTGAATTTGTCTCTTGGTTTCTCGCACCCGGTCGTTCATGCGATGCCAGCTGGCGTTACATGCGCAACACCAACACCAACTGAAATCCTGATCAAAGGGATTGACAAGCAAAAAGTTGGTCAGGTTGCAGCTGAAGTTCGTGCATACCGCAGTCCTGAGCCTTATAAAGGCAAAGGCGTTCGCTACGCGGACGAAGTGGTTGTGATTAAAGAAACCAAGAAGAAGTAATAGGGGTTGACGATGGACAAGAAACAATCACGTCTGCGCCGCGCACGTCAAACCCGTGCCAAGATCGCAGAACTCAAAGTGAACCGCCTGGCCGTGCACCGCACAAACCTGCATATCTATGCAAACATCATTGGCCCAGATGCCAAAGTGTTGGCATCAGCTTCTACCGTAGAAGCAGAAGTACGTGCAGAGTTGGCTGGCAAGTCAGGTGCAGGCGGCAACGCTGCTGCAGCGAGCTTGATCGGCAAACGTGTTGCAGAGAAGGCAATCAAAGCAGGGGTTACCGAAGTTGCGTTTGACCGCTCCGGTTTCCGTTACCACGGTCGGGTCAAGGCGCTTGCAGAAGCAGCCCGTGAAGCTGGCTTGAAGTTCTAAGGAAAATTTGTCATGGCAAAAATGCAAGCAAAAACAGCAGCCGACAAGCCGGATGATGGCATGCGCGAAAAAATGATCGCGATCAACCGCGTGACCAAAGTGGTCAAGGGTGGTCGTATCATGGGTTTCGCAGCACTGACAGTCGTTGGTGACGGCGATGGCCGTATCGGTATGGGCAAAGGGAAATCGAAAGAAGTTCCAGTTGCTGTACAAAAAGCGATGGAAGAAGCACGTCGCAAGATGATCAAAGTGACTTTGAAGAACGGTACACTGCAACACACCGTTACTGGCAAGCACGGCGCATCTTCCGTCATGATTTCTCCGGCAAAAGAAGGTACTGGCGTTATCGCCGGTGGTCCAATGCGCGCGATTTTTGAAGTAATGGGTATTGTGAACGTGGTGGCGAAATCCAACGGTTCCACAAATCCTTACAACATGGTTCGTGCAACTTTGAATGGTTTGGCCAAGATGAGTACTCCATCTGAAATCGCTGCGAAGCGTGGCAAAACTGTTGAAGAAATTCTCGGTTAAGGAGCACCTCATGTCTAAGACAGTAAAAGTGCAATTGGTTAAAGGTTTGATCGGCACACGCCAGGATCACCGTGCAACTGTACGTGGCCTGGGTCTGCGTCGTGTTAATTCAGTTTCCGAATTGGAAGACACGCCATCCGTACGCGGCATGATCAATAAAGTCTCGTATCTTGTGAAGGTTGTATCGTAAGCCGTCAGGTTTGCGATCGGAGCAAATTATGGAATTGAATACAATCCAGCCAGCTGATGGCGCAAAACACTACAAACGTCGTGTTGGTCGCGGTATCGGTTCAGGCTTAGGTAAAACAGCGGGTCGCGGTCATAAAGGCCAAAAATCCCGTTCAGGCGGCTTTCATAAAGTCGGTTTTGAAGGCGGTCAGATGCCTCTGCAACGTCGCTTGCCAAAACGTGGTTTCAAATCACTGGCAACACCGTACAAAGCAGAAGTTCGCCTGACAGATCTGGAAAACCTGCCAGTGACAGAAATCGACGTTTTGGCTTTGAAACAAGCCGGCGTTGTCTCTGAACTTGCTCGTGTAGTCCGTGTGATCTTGTCTGGTGCAATTACCAAGAAAGTTTCTTTGAACGGCTTGATCGTCACTAAAGGCGCAAAAGCTGCAATCGAAGCTGCTGGTGGCACAATCGCGTAATTCAAAGCAGACAACCGGAGCATTAATTGGCAACATCTCCACAACAAAATAAAAGTGCGGCAAGCGGGTTCCCATGGGGACGACTCTGGTTCTTGCTCGCTGCACTGGTTGTCTACAGGATTGGTGGGCATGTTCCTGTACCTGGTATTGATGCAGCTGTGCTGGGCGATATGTTTAAGCAAAACCAGAGCGGTATCCTGGGGATGTTTAATATGTTTTCCGGTGGCGCGTTGCAGCGTTTCGCTGTTTTCGCGTTAGGCATTACGCCGTATATTTCCGCGTCGATCATCATGCAATTGATGTCGATCGTCTCTCCGCAGTTGGAAGCACTCAAAAAAGAGGGCGAATCCGGCCGTAGAAAGATTACGCAATATACGCGTTATGGCACGTTGTTGCTGGCGACTTTGCAAGCGTATTTCATTGCGTTTGGATTGGAAGCTCAGCCAGGTCTGGTGATTGATCCTGGATTGGCATTTCGTTTTACCACTGTTGTCACGCTGGTAACTGGTACGATGTTCTTGATGTGGCTTGGTGAGCAGATTACGGAACGTGGCTTGGGTAATGGTATTTCCATCATTATCTTTGCTGGTATCGCAGCTGGCTTGCCTGGTGGTCTGGCGAATCTGGTTGAATTGGTTAAAAACGGATCGATTGGTAATTTCTCAGCACTTGTGATCTGCGTTTTGGTTCCTGCAGTGACGTTTGCGGTAGTGTTTATCGAACGTGGTCAACGCAAAATTCTGGTGAATTATGCCAAGCGTCAGGTTGGCAACAAGATTTATGGCGGGCAAAGCAGTCATTTGCCGCTGAAGCTGAATATGGCTGGTGTGATTCCTCCTATTTTTGCTTCATCCATCATCTTGTTCCCGGCGACGATTGCAAGCTGGTTCACCAAGGGTGCTGAGTCTTCTACAAGTGGCGTTGTCACTTTCCTGAAAGATTTGGCTGCGTCGATGGCGCCAGGTGAACCGATCCATGCTTTGTTATATGCAGTAGCGATCATTTTCTTCTGCTTTTTCTATACCGCTTTGGTATTCAATAGCAAGGAAACCGCTGACAACTTGAAGAAAAGTGGTGCTTTTGTTCCCGGGATTCGTCCAGGTGACCAGACTGCCCGCTACATCGACAAGATTTTGATGCGTTTGACGCTGGCTGGTGCGATTTATATTACGCTGGTCTGTCTGTTGCCAGAATTTTTGGTTGCGAAGTGGAAAGTACCATTTTATTTCGGCGGAACGTCTCTGCTGATTATCGTGGTGGTGACCATGGACTTTATGGCGCAGGTACAGAACTATGTGATGTCCCAGCAATATGAATCGCTTCTTCGTAAAGCAAATTTCAAGGGCGGAGTTCCTTCCAGGTAATCGCCCAGGGGACAGCAGATCGAATGGCAAAAGACGACGTTATACAGATGCAGGGCGAGATTCTTGAGAATCTTCCGAATGCAACATTTCGAGTTAAGTTGGAAAACGGGCATGTTGTACTTGGCCATATTTCCGGGAAGATGCGAATGAACTATATTCGTATTCTTCCAGGTGATAAGGTGACAGTGGAATTGACGCCTTATGATTTGAGCCGGGCGCGAATAGTGTTCCGTACCAAGTAAATTTAAAATGAACTAGAAGGAAAGAGGGCAAAAATGAAAGTTCTCGCATCAGTTAAGCGGATCTGCCGCAACTGCAAAATCATCAAGCGCAAGGGTGTTGTTCGTGTTATATGCACAGAACCACGCCATAAGCAGCGCCAAGGTTAATTAACGTTATTGAACGAGGAATAACGAATGGCACGTATCGCAGGGGTTAATATCCCAAATCATCAGCATACCGTAATCGGCTTAACAGCTATCTATGGTATTGGCCGTCCACGCGCACAGAAAATCTGTGACGCAACAGGTGTTTTGACCAATAAAAAGGTTAAAGATCTGGATGACAACGAACTCGAGAAGCTTCGCGACGAAATCGGTAAATTTATCGTCGAAGGCGACTTGCGTCGTGAACTGTCCATGAACATCAAACGCTTGATGGACTTGGGTTGCTACCGTGGTCTCCGTCATCGTAAAGGCTTGCCTTGCCGTGGCCAACGTACCCGCACAAATGCGCGTACACGTAAGGGTCCACGTAAAGCAGCGCAATCTTTGAAGAAATAATCCAGGCTAGCCCGGATCCAAGGAAAACATTATGGCAAAAGCTCAAAATAACGCTGCAGCAGCACGTGCGCGTAAGAAAGTTAAAAAGAACGTTGCAGAAGGTATTGCTCACGTTCACGCTTCTTTCAACAACACCATCATCACGATCACTGATCGTCAAGGCAATGCGTTGTCTTGGGCAACTGCCGGTGGTGCTGGTTTTAAAGGTTCACGTAAATCTACTCCGTTTGCAGCGCAGGTCGCAGCAGAAGCAGCAGGTAAAGTGGCTGTTGAATGCGGTATCAAAAATCTGGAAGTTCGTATCAAAGGCCCAGGCCCAGGTCGCGAATCTTCAGTACGCGCTTTGAACAATCTGGGTATCAAGATCTCCCTGATTCAAGACGTTACGCCAGTTCCACATAACGGCTGCCGCCCTCCAAAGCGTCGTCGTATCTAAGTTGGAACGCTAAGCTGCTTATTATTTAAGCGCCTTAGGCAAGCAGATTTATTCTCTGCTGGCATTCTTGCGGAATCTCCGTTAGAATGCAGGCCCGCCATTTCGTTGGCGGGTTTTGTGTTGTGGAAATTTCAGAGTACAAAAAAATTAATCAAAGACACTGTCTTTGTTGTTAAGACCACCGTCTGGTTGCAGGCAGATCAGACTAGCGTAGTGTAGAAAACATTACGTCATTTACAAGGAAAACATCGTGGCACGTTATATCGGACCAAAAGCAAAACTTTCCCGTCGCGAAGGCACGGACCTGTTCTTGAAGAGCGCACGTCGCTCCCTGGACTCCAAATGCAAACTGGACGCAAAACCAGGTCAACATGGTCGCACTTCTGGTGCTCGTACCTCTGACTACGGTAACCAATTGCGCGAAAAGCAAAAAGTTAAACGTATGTACGGCGTTTTGGAACGTCAGTTCCGCCGCTACTTCGCTGAAGCTGACCGTCAAAAAGGCAACACAGGCGAAACACTGTTGAAATTGCTGGAATCCCGTCTGGACAACGTTGCTTATCGTATGGGCTTCGGTTCCACACGCGCTGAAGCACGTCAGCTGGTCAGCCATAAAGCATTCACAGTCAACGGTATCGTTGTCAACATCGCTTCTTACCAGGTTAAAGCTGGTGACGTCGTTGCTGTTCGTGAAAAAGCGAAAAAACAAGTTCGTATCGCTGAAGCGCTGTCCCTGGCAGAACAATCCGGCATGCCTACATGGGTAGCTGTTGATGCGAAAAAACTGGAAGGTACTTTCAAGTCCATGCCAGATCGTAGCGATATCGCTCACGATGTCAACGAATCCCTGATCGTTGAATTGTATTCTCGTTAATATTTAAGTTTCACCGCCTGCCTGTTTTACTACAGGCAGGCTTTTTTCTTTAATGCCGTCAGCCTTATCGGTGTAACGAGCCGAGGGTATTGAAAAGGACATTCATGCAAAACAATCTGTTAAAACCACGTATTATCGATGTGGAAATGTTGGGTGCCGGTCACGCTAAAGTCGTGATGGAACCGTTTGAACGTGGCTATGGCCACACACTGGGCAACGCATTGCGTCGCGTACTGTTGTCCACGATGGTTGGTTATGCACCGACTGAAGTTGTGATCGCTGGTGTAGTTCATGAATACTCTTCCCTTGATGGCGTGCAAGAAGACGTTGTCGACATCCTGTTGAACTTGAAAGGCGTTGTCTTCAAGTTGCATAACCGTGATGAAGTCACGCTGACATTGAAAAAAGATGGCGAAGGCGCTGTATTGGCTTCCGACATCGATCTGCCGCATGACGTAGAACTGATCAACCCGGATCACGTTATCGCCAATCTGACAGCCGGCGGTAAGCTGGACATGCAGATCAAGGTAGAAAAAGGCCGTGGCTATGTGCCAGGTAACGTTCGTCGCTTGTCTGAAGATGCGAACAAAACCATCGGTCGTATGATACTGGATGCGTCTTTCTCTCCAGTACGCCGTGTTTCTTACGCTGTGGAATCTGCCCGCGTTGAACAACGTACTGATCTGGATAAACTGGTCATCAATATTGAGACCAATGGCGTTATCTCCCCTGAAGAAGCAATTCGTCAATCCGCCCGCGTGCTGGTTGATCAATTGAATGTCTTCGCTGCCCTGGAAGGTACTGAAGCCGCTGCTGAAGCGCCATCCCGCGCACCTGCTGTTGATCCTGTCCTGTTGCGTCCAGTCGATGATCTGGAACTGACAGTACGTTCAGCCAACTGCCTGAAAGCAGAAAACATTTACTACATTGGTGATCTGATCCAACGTAGCGAAAACGAACTGTTGAAGACACCAAATCTGGGTCGCAAGTCCTTGAACGAAATCAAGGAAGTTTTGGCTTCCCGTGGTTTGTCTTTGGGCATGAAACTGGAAAACTGGCCACCAGCTGGCCTGGAAAAATAATTTTGTCTCAACGGGTGGGCTGAGACAGCCTGCCCGTTTTTTAACCGTAGTAAACATAATTACCGGCCCGCGATAAGTTTCTTATCGATAGAAGAGCTGGCATTTAAATCTGAAAGGAAATACCATGCGTCATCGTCACGGCTTACGTAAGCTGAATCGTACTTCTTCCCACCGTCTGGCAATGCTGCGCAACATGACAGTATCCCTGTTGCGTCACGAAGCCATCAAAACAACTTTGCCAAAAGCCAAAGAACTGCGCCGTGTTATCGAGCCGATTCTGACTTTGGGTAAAACAGACACACTGGCTAACAAGCGTCTGGCTTTCTCCCGTTTGCGCGACCGCGAAATGGTAGTCAAGCTGTTTGCTGAACTGGGCCCACGTTACGCAAATCGTAACGGCGGCTACCTGCGCATCCTGAAAATGGGTTTCCGCGTCGGCGACAATGCTCCTATGGCCTACGTTGAACTGCTGGACCGTCCAGAAGGCGTAGATGCAGCTGATGCACCAACTGCAGAATAAATAACAAAGAACCTCAGGGTTCCTGGTTAAAAAAGCCGTTCAGTTTATGCTGAACGGCTTTTTGCTTTTTTACACAAGCCTGGCCCGGCTGGTGTAATAACTTGCCCGCTGCACCGACTAAGGAATAGCAACGGGATCTGTTTCTCTTGCTAGAATGATGTCATGCAGTATTCTGGGAAATATCATGGATGGTGAAAGCCTGATTTTAGTCTTGAGCAATGTGCCTGACCGCCTGACTGGCCAGCATATTGCCCGGCAGATCATTGAACAAAAGCTGGCGGCCTGTGTGAACATTTCCGCAGAAATCTTGTCCATATACAACTGGGATGGGCAGCAGCAGGCTGAAACCGAGGTGCAGCTATCCATCAAGACCAGGCAGGCATGTTATGCCCGCCTGGAAACGCTGATAACAGAACTTCATCCCTACGACGTACCTGAAATAATTGCCATCCCGCTGATAGCTGCCTTGCCTGCTTATCAGTCATGGGTGAGAAAAGAAACTGTATGATCATGAGCCTTTTTATGCGACAGCCAGGTAAGTCCTACCTGCTTTCCCGATTTTTCCGATTCTCTTTTAGCCAGATCCTGCGCTTCTGCGCACTGGCTTGCGCCCTGATGGTCACACAGTTTGCCAGCGCAGACGATTTTCTCGATCCTGAAGAAGCCTTCAAGGTATCCGCAAAAATGCTGGAACCAGGCATGGCCGAGGTGACCTTCACCATTGCTGATGGCTATTACCTGTATCGCGAGCGCTTTAAATTCAGCTCTGACGATGCCAAGCTGGGCACCATCGATTTGCCTAAAGGCAAGGTCAAGTTCGATGAAACCTTTCAAAAAGAAGTAGAGACCTACCGTAAATCAGTCGTCGTACGCATACCGGTACAGGCTTCCGCTGATTTCACCCTGAAAGTAACGCGTCAGGGTTGCGCGGACCAGGGTCTATGTTATCCACCGCTGGAAACACCGATCAAACTGCAAATAGCCGGCACATCTGATCCCGCATCCTCGTCGGCAAGCCCTGCGGCAGCTGTCAGCGCTGCAAGTACACCAGCCGCTACTGAAGCACCCGTAGCGAATGCCGCGAACACAGCTAAACCGGCAGACACAGGTAGTGATGAGGAAACCAGCAGCATCAGCGCGGCCCTGAAAAGCGGCAAGCTCACATTGATATTGCCCCTGTTCCTGTTGCTTGGTCTGGGCTTGTCCTTCACTCCCTGCGTATTGCCCATGGTGCCCATTCTTTCCTCCATCATTATCGGTGAAGGCGCTGGCATCAAAAAAAATCGTGGTTTTATCCTGTCCCTGGCGTATGCGCTCGGCATGGCACTGGTCTACACGGCCCTCGGTGTTGCCGCTGGCCTGGTTGGTGAAGGTCTTTCAGCCACGCTGCAAAATCCCTGGGTCCTGGGCGCATTCGCCATCTTGATGGTGATACTGTCCCTGTCCATGTTCAATGTCTACCAATTGCAGGTACCTGCTGCCTTGCAGACCAGGCTGTCATCTGCTTCAGAAGGCCAGCGTAACGGCAAGCTGGTTGGCGTATTTTTCATGGGGGCGATATCGGCCCTGATCGTCGGCCCCTGTGTCGCCGCACCGCTGGCCGGCGCACTGGTCTATATCAGCCAGACCCGCGACGTTGTTGTTGGTGGCTCCGCCCTGTTTGCCATGGCCATGGGCATGAGTGTGCCTTTGTTGCTGGTGGGCCTGTCAGCGGGCAGCCTGTTGCCGCGCGCCGGCATGTGGATGGAAAGTATCAAGCGTTTCTTTGGCGTGCTGATGCTGGCGATGGCACTGTGGATGGTGACTCCTGTGATACCGGTCTGGTTGCAAATGATCGCCTGGGCAGTGCTATTAATCAGTTATGCTGTCTATCAATTGTTCTTTGAGCGCACAGGCTTGTTTGCCAGGGCTGTTGCCGTGCTGTTCTTCATCCTGGGTGCCGTGCAACTGGTGGGTGTCAGCACGGGCGGTCGCGATGTGTTCTCGCCATTGGCGCATTTGTATGGCGCTCAGGTACACGGCGTCAAGTTTGCACGTGTACGTTCGGTAGCAGAACTCGATGCGGCACTGGCGCAATCCAAGGGCAAAACAGCCATGCTGGATTTTTATGCTGACTGGTGTGTGTCCTGTAAAGAGATGGAAAAACTGACCTTCACGGAAACCAAGGTCAAAGCCAGGCTGGACAATATGCTTTTGTTGCAAGTCGACGTGACCGCCAATAATGCCGACGACAAAGCCTTGCTCAAGCGCTTTAATTTGTTTGGCCCGCCAGGCATTATTTTCTTTGACAAACAAGGCAATGAAAACCAGGGCAAGCGAGTCATTGGTTACCAGAATGCCGAGAAATTTTTAAATTCATTGAACCGTGCCGAAGGCAGCTGATACGCAGAACACGTATATTCAATGATTTTATAAGCTTGCAACAAAACTATCCTTGAGTGATGCCGCTGAAGGCACTATATTCAAGGTCTTGTTTCTTTATGGAGAAAAATATGACATTGCGTTTAGGCGACATCGCCCCTGATTTTGAGCAAGATTCCTCTATCGGTGCTCTGAAATTTCATGAATGGGCGGGTAATTCCTGGGTGGTTTTATTCTCACACCCAGCCGACTTCACACCAGTATGCACAACAGAATTGGGATTGACGGCAAAACTCAAGCCAGAGTTTGACAAGCGCAATGTCAAAGCCATTGCCCTGTCGGTAGACGGTGCAGAATCCCATCTGCAATGGATCAAGGATATTGAAGCTACGCAGAATACGGTAGTTGGTTTCCCTATCGTGGCTGATGCTGACAAAAAAGTCGCAGCCCTGTACGACATGATCCATCCTAATCAGTCTGAGACCGTGACGGTGCGTTCGCTGTTCATCATCGACCCGAACAAAAAGATACGCCTCATCATTACTTATCCTTTGACTACAGGCCGTAATTTTGATGAAGTCTTGCGCGTCATCGATGCATTGCAACTGACTGACGGCTATACCGTCGCCACACCAGGCAACTGGCGTGATGGTGATGATGTCATCATCCCGCTGTCAATCAAGGATGAAGAAGTGATCAAGCAGAAATATCCTAAAGGTTATACCGCTGCACGACCATACCTGCGTGTGACACCACAGCCAAACAAATAAGCTAAGTAAGCTGAGCTGTTTTATCAAAGCAAAACCCCCGCCTGGTCAGCGGGGGTTTTGCTTTTAAAGGCTAGCGTGATGGTACGACCATTTCAGCATAGTCATACAAGGCCCCCAGGATGTCCTCATCTTCTTCACTGGCTGTTTCAGACAGCGTATCAATCTGATTGAAGTAAGCATCGACTGTACGCGCACCGGCAACACCATCCAGCAGGCGCGAGGCACGGTGTTCTTCCCAGGCTTCCTGTTCTTCCACACTCAGGCTGTCATGGAAGTTACGGGCACGGTAGCGGAACAGCAATTCAGGCAGGCGATGATCCTGGAATGATGCGCTGGCTTTGGCCAGCTGTGCCGGGCTCATGCGGCGCAGGTCATTGAGCAGGCGACGGTCACCGGCACCGACAAAGCCCCCATACAGGTCTTCATCCACATCACTGGCCGCCGCTTCAGGGCGCGCATATACCTGCTCCCAAATCGCCTTGGCGGCCGCCGGCAGTGCCGCAGCCTTGTCGGCATGTTGCTGTACCAGGTGCATATCGATATTCCAGCGCTCTGCCATGCCGGCGGACAAGGTTTTCAAATTGCCGATCACCGTCGGTGATTTGTTGATGTGTATGCTTTTTACCGGCAGGCGTTGCACGCCTTCGGGCAAGTCACTGCTCTTGCTGAACATGCGTAACTGTATGGTGGCTACATCAAGGCCCGCCAATTCTGCCGGATCATGTGCCAGATCCCAGGCGATCACTTCATTCTTGTTTTTGGGATGCATGGCCAAAGGCCACATCACTGCCAGGCAACCGCGCTCGGTGGGGAACATGCCTGACACATGCAGGAAAGGCTTGCCCAATACGGGCATGCCTATTTCAGCCGCTGCCTTGTCTTTTTTATGCAATGCAAAACAAAAGTCGAACAGCTTGGGCTGACGCTCACGTATCAGGCGCGCCAGCGCGATGGTGGCGCGCACATCAGACAAGGCATCATGTGCGGCTTCATGTGTGATGCCATTGGCCGCAGTCAACAGCTCAAGACGGAAGCTGGGCTTGCCTTCATCATTCACTGGCCAGTTGATACCGTCGGGGCGCAAGGCATAGCAGGTACGCACCATGTCCATGATGTCCCAGCGGCCACAACTGTTTTGCCATTCACGCGCATACGGGTCGATGAGGTTGCGCCAGAACATGAAGCGCGTAATTTCATCATCGAAACGTATGGTGTTATACCCGACGCCGATGGTGCCTGTCTGGCCCAGCGCACTTTCTATCCTGGCTGCGAATTCATGTTCCGGTATGCCGCGTTCCAGGCAGGTTTGTGGCGTGATATGGGTGATCAGGCACGATTGCGGGTCAGGCAGAAAATCGTTGGCAGGCTTGCAGTAAAACATCAGCGGTTCGCCGATTTCATTCAATTCTGCATCGGTGCGGATGGCAGCAAACTGTGCTGGCCGGTCGCGTCGTGCCACTGTGCCAAAGGTTTCGTAATCGTGCCAGAGAAAAGTGTGTTCTTGCATTGCTAGGTCAGTTCAATAAGATGTGCTTGCTTGGGATAAGATTGTTGAAATGTACCGTTTATTCAATGCGCCGGCTGGCCTGGTCTTGCAAATAGCGCTGGCTGCGGAAATAAATCAGCAAGAGAATCACAATCACTCCCATGGCTGCCATCGTGTACCAGAAGCCGGATGCATGTTTCAGCAGAGGCATGACTTCAAAGTTCATGCCGAAAATGCCGGTGATCAGTGTCAAAGGCATGAACAGCGCGGTAATCACCGTCAGTGTGCGCATGATTTCACTGGTTCTGTGCGCCATCGCGGCAAAGTGGATTTGCACTGCTGACTCCAGCGACGCTTCAAGCCGGCGTGCATGATTCAGTACGCGGTTGATATGTTCCATCACGTCATTGATACGTACCAGCAGCAAATCCTTGGCGCGGCTGGTGCCATCATGCGTGTCGACGATATGGTCGCGCAACTCCTGCATGGCATCGTGCTGTTCTTCACAAAGATTATCGAGTTTGCGCAGCTCTACCCGTGAATCAAGCAAGGCCAGCCAGTTATTGAAAGGGCGGCGCGGATCCAGCAAGGCATGTTGCCAGCGATCGAGTTGCTGGGTCAAAGGTTGGCGTAATTCCAGATACTGGTCAACCATGGCATTGAGAAGGCGTAGCATCAATTCTTCAGGGGAAGCAGGCAGGCGGCCACCGTGGGTGCTACCGTTATTGTCCGCCTTGTATTTGTATTCCAGCAAGCGATTGCGTGCCAGCTCTACAGTGCGGCTTTGCGCCGGACGCACAGTCACCAGCACATTTTCCATTAACAGAAACGATACTGGCGAGGTGGCCAGTTTATTGAGCGCCGCAGGAATTTTCCTTTTCACACCGCTCTTGGTTTCAGCGCTTGCTTCAGTCAAAGTCAGCTTGCGAAATACCACCATTTCATAATCCTGGGTGGCATCAAAATAGGAGGGGTGGGACAAGTTGCTGACATCCTTCAGATGCAAGTCGTAAATCTGAGTGCCGGTAATTTGTTCTACCTGATGACGCCAGGCTTCCGGGTTGGCAGCGACTTCGTCGTGATTCGCATCCAGCCATAAAAAACCGCCTGCCTGCAAAAACTGGTCAGGGTTTTCAGGGTTAAGCAAAGCCAGGGTGTCATTAATGTGAAAGATGTCCATGCGTTTTTTTAGTTAAGAAAATAAGCCACAGCGAACATAATGAGATCAGTCCGGTCGCCGTGGTCAGTGCCTGTGCGGGAATAGTCAGTGGTGAGCAATAAAACCAGGTGCCAGTCAGCAAGCACATCAGTATGACCCCGGTGATACGCATACTTTCTATCATGATATAAGAACGCCCTTTTTCCATCAGGCCACCCAGGCTCCATAAACTCAATACCAGCCATGCTGCATACATCGTCGCATTCAGGGCCGAGATGGTTTTAAACGAGAGCAGGAAATAGGTTGCAGACTGTATGACAATCACGAATTGTGCCACGCAATACCACATGCTGGCAGTGCGCAGTCCCGGGTTGTAAAGAGGGCGGTTGATATCGAAATTTTTCGGCTCAGATAAATATACCAGGTCAGCAGGCCGCCAGCCAGGCGGGCGTAGCCATATCTGTAACTTGTCCTGGTAACGCCGGGTGCGCCAGGCATCCTGCATGACGGCCTTGTAGACTTCAAGATTTGCCCATAAAGGGTTCCAGCTGCGCAAGGGGCTGCGGGTACCATACACGATGACGACATCATCCTTTTCTTCGATAAAAGTGCCGAACAGGCGATCCCAGATAACGAGTATGCCGCCATAATTTTTATCCAGGTACATATCATTGACGGCATGATGAACACGGTGGTTGGACGGCGATACAAACACACGGTCAAACCAGCCCAGTTTTCCGATTTGTTCAGTATGTACCCAGAACTGGTAGAGCAGATCAATGAGGGCAATTGCAATAAATACTTCTACCGGAAAACCGATAATTGCCATCGGCAGATAAAACACCCAGCCAAATAAAGAACCGGTGCTGGTTTGTCTTAACGCCGTGCTCAGGTTGTATTCTTCACTCTGGTGATGAACAACATGCGCAGCCCATAGCAGATTGGTTTCATGCCCCATCCTGTGCAACCAGTAGTACAAAAAATCATAAAGCAGCAAACCAGGCAGCCACACCCAGATACTGTCAGCAGCCAGTTTGAAAATGGAAAAATGGACGAATACCCAGGCGTAGGCCCCCACCGAAAACAGCTTCATGAAAATGCCGATGATCTGGCTCATGACACCCAGGCTCAGGCTGTTGATGGCATCGTTCATGCGGTAAGTATGTCGTTGCCGTTTGCGTGCCACCCAAAATTCAATAGCGATCAACAGAAAGAAAACCGGGCTGGCAAAACTGATGATTTTTTCATGCATGATCCATGCCTTATTCAGCGTGGTAGGAAGAACGGGCAATCAGCCAGAGTGCCAGGTAATAGCTGCCCAGGATGAGCAGTGGCGAATGCGTTATTGGTGCATTAAATCTGTTATAGGCCAGCAAGGTATCAGACAGCATAAAGCAAAGGCCGCCAGCCAGCGCGCTGTGGCTGCCAGTTGTACGCAACACCAGGCCGCGGCTGACTGCCTGTGCCGCCATGCTCAGTAGCAGGCAGACATAGGCAACAACGGGTATGCGCAGGCTGGGCGGCAGACCGGGCCAGAGAATGAAAAGATTGATGATGCCCAGCGTGGCAATGACAATAAAAACGACTGGTCTGGCAAAGAAGCGGCAATCACTGCTTAGCGCGTACAAGAAGCAGATATGGGCGCACAGAAAACTCAGCAGCCCGAACAGAAAACCTGGTTTGAATAGATCTGAAGGCAGCATCAGAAAGATATCGCCCAGCAGAGAAAAGAGTATGCCGGTCAGTATCGCCTTGCGATAACGCTGGCTGATGGCAGGTTTGCCTTGCAGAACGAGGAAGAAAATACTGAGCGTTGTCAGTGGTTTAAAAACATAGTGCAGCAAGCGTGCCCCGTCAATTTCTTTTGCCAGCTCTGCGCCAGCAATGGCGAGAGCGGCAAAAACAAAAATGATGACAGAGCGCAAGCTTGCGGTCATGGCAGGCGCTTAGCCAGTATGCTTTAACAGCCTTGCGACATCACGCGCAAAATAAGTCAGGATGCCGTCAGCGCCAGCGCGCTTGAACGCCAGCATGGTTTCCATCATGGCCTTGTTGTGATCGAGCCAGCCATTTTGTGCAGCTGCCTTGATCATGGCATATTCACCGCTGACCTGATACGCGAAAGTAGGGACTTTAAATTCATCTTTCACGCGGCGTACGATGTCCAGATAGGGCATGCCGGGTTTGACCATGACCATATCGGCCCCTTCTGCCAGATCCAGTGCGACTTCGCGCAGGGCTTCATCGCTATTGGCCGGGTCCATCTGATAATTGGCCTTATTGCTTTTGCCGAGATTGGTGGCAGAGCCGACTGCATCACGGAAAGGACCATAGAATGCCGACGCATATTTGGCCGAGTACGCCATGATGCGGGTATGGATGAAATCATTGGTTTCCAGCGCATGGCGAATTGCTCCCACCCGCCCATCCATCATGTCGCTGGGCGCGACGATATCGGCACCGGCGGCGGCATGGGTCAATGCCTGGCGCACCAGCATGGCGGTGGTCTCATCATTCAACACATAACCGTCGGCGTTGATCAGGCCGTCCTGGCCGTGGCTGGTGTAAGGGTCAAGCGCCACGTCGGTCAGGATGCCGAGTTCTGGATAACGGCTTTTTAATTCGCGAATCGCGCGTGGTATCAGGCCTTTGGGATTGGTTGCTTCTATGCCGTCCGGCGTTTTCAGATTGGGATTGATGGCGGGAAACAGCGCCATCACTGGTATCCCCAGTGCCACGCAATCTTCGGCCACACCCAGTAAAAGATCGATGGAGACCCGTTCAACGCCAGGCATGGACGCCACTTTTTCACACTGATTCACGCCGTCAATGACAAACACCGGGTAGATCAGGTCAGATGCGGTGATATTGTTTTCGCGCATCAATGCACGTGAAAACACGTCTTTGCGCATGCGGCGCATACGGATCGCTGGGAAATGAGCAGGTAATGGGGCAGGTTTGAAATGTGACATGATGAAATGAAAATATTTTTCTGCAGGTTAATGAAACTTTTTTGGCGTTGCAAGCTCTTAATGCACAGGTTGGGAATCATCTCCACGCCTACCGCTTCTCCTCCCTGAGCGGGCACCGTTCGTTCCCTATTCGTAACGGTGTTGTTCCCCCGGCAAAAACCTTTTTTTGCCGGGGCTTTTTTATTGTGCGTCCAGGGGATGATCTGGTCCGGCAGTATCAGCAGCTTCAAGCGCATCGCCTGCTTTCGCTTCCGAGGCATCGGCCGGCTCTGGCTCTCTATCGAGACCAACCAGGCGCTGTACTGCCGCGTCTGCTTCTTCCAGGCCTATGCGTTTCAACGCAGAAAATAATTGCAGGCTGAAGGGAAACAGCGGGCCTTCATCATCGACATAGCTGTCCAGCACCGCTTGCGCCTTGCGCAGGGCATCAGTGCATTCACTGCGGTTGAGTTTGTCGGCCTTGGTCAATATGCAATGGATGGGGCGGCCAGTCGGGGCAAACCATTCCAGCATTTGCAGATCAAGATCGGTAAACGGGCGGCGCGCATCCATGATCAGCACCAGGGCAGCAAGCTGGGTACGCCTTTGTACATAGGCACCCAGTAACTGGTTCCAGTGGTGTTTTGCGGCACCAGGCACTTCGGCATAGCCATAACCCGGCAAATCCACCAGCAGGGCGCGGATTTCGTCGACCCGGGTTTCATCCTTGCGATGTTGGCCAACGTGTGCGCCACCTATTGAAAAATAATTAATATGTTGGGTGCGACCCGGGGTTTTTGAGGCAAAACAGAGTTTTTTCTGGTTGCACAAGGTATTTATTGCAGTCGATTTGCCTGCATTAGAGCGGCCAGCGAAAGCAATTTCCGGTACGTGGGTACGCGGAAGATCGCGAAGATGATTCACCGTAGTGAAGAAGCGGGCTTGCCAGAGGATAGACATAGAGGAAAGGAATAATGGAAAAATGCAACATAAGGCAGTAAAAACGCCTGAAAGCTATTGTACAATAAGGGGTTAGGTATTGGGCAGCGATAAAAGCAGTGCTCCCATACCGGTTTTTGCCGTATTTGCTGTGTTTAATGCATCTATGTGGCATTTACCAGCAGCAATGCGTCGCCAATAGGGCAGATTTCCATTATTTAGTCTCAGGGTGTTTGAATGAACCGTGCTTTTTTATCGTTGTCCAAGTCCATCAGCGTCGCTATCCTGGCGGTGTCTTCCCTTGCCTCTGTGGCCTATGCTAACGAAGAAGCCAAACCAGCCAAGGCTGATCCAGTTAAAGGCGAAGCCTTATATACCAATGGCGATGCGGCCAAGGGTATTGCCGCCTGTGCTTCCTGCCATGGCGCTGCTGGCAACTCAACGATAGTCGCCAATCCCAAACTGGCTGGTCAGCATGATGCATATATTGTCAAACAGCTGTCTGAATTTGCCGCCGGCACACGTGCCAATGCGACCATGTCGGTATTTGCAAAAGCCATGACAGCAGATGATATCAAGAATGTGGCCGCTTACCTGACCGTGCAAAAAGCCAAACCAGGTGCTGCAAAAAATAAAGATATCGTCGAACTGGGTAAACAGATTTACCGTGGTGGCATCGCAGAGAAAAACGTTCCCGCCTGTGCTGGTTGCCATAGCCCGAATGGTGCTGGTATCCCTGCGCAGTTCCCACGTATTGCCGGTCAGCATCAGGACTATACGATTGCACAACTGACTGGTTTCCATAACGGTGCCCGTAAAGACGGTGCCAAAATCGCTGGTGCCCGCGTCAACAGCGCCCAGATGATGACGATTGCCAGCAAAATGTCTGATGATGAAATCAAGGCAGTCGCTGACTACGTAGCCGGTTTGAAATAAGTCACAAAGACAAATCAAGTCAATAAGTAATCGGAGGGGGTGGCAGTTTGCCATCCCCTTTTTTTTAGATGAATCCCTGGAATAGTATGGATATCAAAACGGATACCGATCAGGCTGCAGATACCGGTGGCATCCAGATTAAAACACGGCAAGTCTGGGTTGCAGATGCCGTTGAGTTGTTGTCTTCCATGCGTTTTGCCATCAGCTTGCTGACCCTGATCGCGATTGCCTCAGTCATAGGCACCGTGCTCAAGCAAAATGAGCCGATGCCAAATTACGTGAATCAGTTTGGCCCGTTCTGGTTTGAGATTTTCAACAAGCTGAGCCTGTATTCAGTGTATTCAGCATGGTGGTTCTTGCTGATCATGACTTTCCTGGTCTTGTCGACCTCGCTGTGCCTGATCAGGAATGCGCCCAAAATGTTGAAAGACATGCGCAGCTGGCGTGAAAACGTGCGCGAGCAGTCCCTGCGTAATTTTCATCACAAGGATGAATGGCGTAGCAGCAATACGCGGCCACAAGTGATTGCCCGGCTTGGCGCGCATCTGTCGCGTATCGGTTATAAATTCAAAGTGGTAGAGAAAGATGGCGCCAGCCTGCTGGTGGCGAAACAGGGTGCGGCTAACAAATGGGGTTATATTTTTGCCCATAGCGCCATTGTCATCATCTGCATAGGCGGCTTGCTCGATTCAGACATGCCGGTACGTTTCCAGCAATGGTTCATGGGCAAGGTGCCGTTTGAGGGCAATGGCATTATCGCCAATATCCCGCAACAGCATCGCCTGTCGCTGGCGAACCCGTCTTATCGTGGCAACACCATGATCCCTGAAGGCAGCAGCAGCAGTACGGCGATTTTGCCGCAGGCAACCGGGGTATTGATACAGGATTTGCCTTTCACCATCAAGCTGAAGAAATTCACGATCGATTTTTACTCGACCGGCATGCCCAAGCTGTTTGCCAGCGATGTGGAAGTGACCGATCATGAAACCGGAAAATCTTTTGCCTCCACCATCAAGGTCAACGAGCCGCTGATTTACAAAGGTATTGCGGTATATCAATCGAGCTTTGAAGACGGCGGCAGCCGTTTGAAGCTGAAGGCTTATCCCATGTCTGGCGCTGCCAATACGACATTTGACCTGGCCGGTGAAATGGGGGGCAGCACGCCCTTACCAGGCATGGGCGGCAATGACTTCACCATAGAGTGGTCAGGGTTTCGCCCTTTCAATGTCGAGAACATGGCGCGTAATGGCACCGATGTCAGGGCGGTCAATACAGACCAGAGTTTCAATGAAAAACTCAGTGCTGACCTGGACAAACACCTGGGTTCCGCGGCAAAAAATGCCAATAACAAAGATTTGAAAAATGTCGGCCCCAGCCTGCAATATAAATTGCGCGACAAGACCGGGCAGGCCAGGGAATTTCATAATTACATGCAGTCCATCATGATTGATGGGGCATATATGTTCCTGGCCGGTACCCGTGATTCACCGGCTGAGGCATTTCGCTATCTGCGTATCCCGGCAGATGATGACGATACGATCAAAGAATGGATGCGGCTGCGTGCTGCCGTCAATAACCCGGAACTGCGGGAGCAGGCCGCCAAGCGTTATGCCGTGCGTGCATTGCCGCCCAATATCGATAACCCTGCCCAGATGCAGTCGCAGTTATCTGAATCTGCCAAGAAAAGCCTGAGTATTTTTGCAGGTGATGGCCAGCAGGCGGGTTTTGTCGCCATTGCCAAGTTCCTGGAAAACATACCGGCAGCTGAGCAGACCAAGGCCGCCGATGTGTTCATGAAAATCTTGAATGGCAGCATGTGGGATCTGTGGGCCGTTGCCCGCGAAAAAGATGGTTTGCCGGAACTGGCACTGAACGACAAGCATGCGCAATTCTTGCAACTGGCCACCGGGGCAATTTCCGACTCCAGTTTTTATGGCGCGCCGGTTTTCCTGCAAATGACGGGTTTTGAAGAGGTCAAGGCGTCAGTGCTGCAAGTGACCCGTTCACCGGGTAAAAAAGTGGTTTACCTGGGTTGCCTGTTCCTGGTGATTGGTGTGTTTTCCATGTTTTATATCCGTGAACGCAGATTGTGGATCTGGATCAGGGATGAGGGGCAGGGTACGCATGCTCTGATGGCATTGAGTTCACAAAGAAAGACTCTGGATTTTGAAAAAGAGTTTGAACAGCTCAAAATACATTTGAGGCAATCTGGTGTGCAGAATGCGGAAGTGAAACAGCAGGATACGAAGTAATCGACTACACTTCACTGTGTACAGCGTTGCCAGATCGGCACTCGGGAAAATATGATGGAAATGACAGAAAACTATACGCCTTACCAGGGCTTTTTCAAGCGGCTCTCTATCGTTGACTGGCTTTATGCAGTCGGTTTGTGCATGGCGTCCTTATTCGCCTTCAGCCGCTTCGGCGCGTATATGGATGTGTATGAAAAGGCCATCCTGTTGCTGGCCGCCCCGACCTTTGCCTGGCTGGGCTGGCATTGGAAACCGGTGCGGCCCCTGTTATTGGTGCTGGCGCTACTGAGCCTGTTTGCGATTCAGCTGTACGGTGGTTCGCTGGACATGGCGAACAAGAAATTTTTCCTGAAATACCTGTTTTCCAGCCAGTCGGCCATTTTGTGGATGAGTACCCTGTTTTTCCTGTCCACGCTGTTTTACTGGGGCGGCCTGATCGCCAGGTCTGATTTCGGTTCTTCCGTCGGTTCCATCCTGTGCTGGGCGGCGGTGGTGATGGGCTTTACCGGCCTGCTGGTGCGCTGGTATGAGTCTTACCTGATCGGTACGGATGTGGGCCATATACCTGTGTCCAACCTGTATGAAGTATTCATCCTGTTTTCCATGATTACAGCGCTGTTCTATTTGTATTACGAGCAACAATATGCGACCCGCCAACTGGGTGCTTTTGTGTTGCTGGTGATTTCTGCCGCCGTGGGCTTTTTGCTGTGGTATACGGTCAGCCGTGATGCTGCCGACATTCAACCCCTGGTGCCTGCTTTACAAAGCTGGTGGATGAAAATCCATGTGCCGGCCAACTTCATCGGTTACGGTACTTTTGCCCTGGCAGCCATGGTCGCCATGGCTTACCTGCTGAAATCCAAAGGCTACCTGGCAGACCGCCTGCCCGCGCTGGAAGTGCTGGATGATGTCATGTACAAGGCAATTGCCGTTGGCTTTGCTTTCTTTACCATCGCCACCATACTTGGTGCCTTATGGGCGGCTGAAGCCTGGGGTGGCTACTGGTCATGGGACCCGAAAGAAACCTGGGCGCTGATCGTCTGGCTTAATTATGCGGCCTGGTTGCACATGCGCTTGATGAAGGGCTTGCGTGGGCAGGTTGCTGCATGGTGGGCCTTGGTCGGCTTACTGGTGACGACCTTTGCTTTCCTTGGTGTGAATATGTTCCTGTCCGGTTTGCATTCTTACGGAAAACTTTGATTCCCTTTATTTCTACTATTTCCGCTTAAAACTGTAAGTATCAGCAGACTTCTGCGACTCATGAGAAACTAGGCGCGTAAAGGCATATTGCATGCCCTTACGCGAATGTTTCATGAATGTTGTCATCACGCAGCCACGGAGTCCACCATGCTGATCAAACGTAGCCCCAATGGGATAGACCTGCCTTTTTCGTCCGAAATCACGCCACGCGCCGTGTTTGAATCGCGCCGCGACTTCATCCGCAAAGTCGCGTTGGGGTCGATTGCCAGCGGCAGCATGCTGGAAATGGTTAACCGTGAAGCATTTGCCCAGACACCAGGCGCCCAAAAGCTGGCCGCAGCAGCCAACCCTGCCTATGCCTCGATGGAAAAGAAAACCAGCTTCAAGGACGCCACGACTTACAATAATTTCTATGAATTTGGTACCGACAAGGCCGATCCGGCGATGACGGCCAGTTCGCTCAGGCCGCGTCCGTGGACGATTACTATCGACGGTGAAGTCAAAAAACCAATGACGCTGGATCTGGATAGCCTGATGAAACTGGCAGCGATGGAAGAGCGGGTTTATCGCCTGCGTTGCGTTGAAGGCTGGTCCATGGTGATACCGTGGATAGGATATTCCTTGTCCAACCTGATCAAGAAAGTGGAGCCGACCGCGAATGCACGCTATATAGAATTCATTACCCTTGATGACAAGAAGCAGATGCCAGGCTTGCGCAGCCCGGTTCTCGAATGGCCGTATGTAGAAGGCTTGCGCCTGGATGAAGCCAATCATCCGCTGGCATTGCTGAGTTTTGGCATGTATGGCGAAGTCTTGCCGAATCAAAACGGTGCACCGGTACGCATGGTCTTGCCGTGGAAATATGGTTTCAAATCCGCCAAATCCATCGTCAAGATACGCTTCGTCAAAGATCAGCCGCGGACAGCATGGAATATCGCAGCGCCCAGCGAATACGGTTTTTATTCAAATGTAAATCCTGATGTTGATCATCCGCGCTGGTCGCAGGCATCGGAAAGACGCATAGGCGAAGATGGCTTTCTGGCGCGCAAGCGCAAGACCCTGATGTTCAATGGTTATAGTGAAGTTGCTTCGCTGTATACCGGCATGGATTTGAAAAAGTTTTACTGATATGCAGCTCACCAATAAGCAAGTTTCACGCTTCAAGATGGCGCTGTTCGTCGTCGCCTTACTGCCATTTATCCGCCTGGTGAGTTTTGTCTTTCTCGACAAGCTCGGTGCCAACCCGGTGGAATTCATTACCCGCAATACCGGTGACTGGACGCTGTATTTTTTGTGCTTTACCCTCGCCGTGACGCCCTTGCGCAAGCTCTTGCACATGCCCTGGTTATTGCGTTGCCGGCGCATGCTGGGTTTGTATGCCTTCTTTTATGCTTTCCTGCATTTCATGACTTTTCTGTGGTTCGATCATTTCTTTGATGTGCAGGAGATGTGGAAAGATGTCCTTAAACGTCCTTTCATCACGGTAGGTTTTATTGCTTTCGTCTTGCTGATACCACTGGCTGCGACCAGTACCAATGGCATGATCAAGCGCCTTGGCGGCAAGCGCTGGCAACTGCTGCATAAACTGATTTATGTGATTGCCCTTTTGGGTGTGCTGCATTATTTCTGGATGAAATCGGGCAAGCATGACTTTTCCCAGCCTGTCGTATTTGCCGTCATCGTCGGCAGTCTCTTGTTGTTGCGTGTCTGGTGGCGTTGGTCGGGGCGCAATTCTGTTGTCGCAAATGGGAACTAATTTCATTCCACTTGCGCACGCAATGGTCTGTTGCGGGCGCACATAGATCTTGTTTTACATCGCATATTTCTTCGCGGCATAATCGCGAGGGCGGGTAAACAGCCCTTTTGACTTGCTTAAAACATGAGCGATTATTTACTTGAAAAGAAGCTACAGCCACGATTGGTGCAGCGGCTGGCTTTGGGTATTCTGGGCATGCTGGGCTGGCGCGTGAAGTATCGCCCTTTGCCCGGGCCGCGTGGTGTGATCATTGTGTACCCGCACACATCCAACTGGGATTTCATAATAGGCGTGCTGGCCAAGCTGGCAATAGGCATGCCGTTTCATTTCATTGCCAAATCCACTTTATTTGAAGGTTTGACCGGGGCGACCATAGGACGCCTGGTGCGTTATCTCGGCGGTGAACCTGTCGAGCGTGGTCTTTCTACCGGTGCCATTGCGCGTCTGGCAGAAAAAATCAATCGTGCGGACTGGTACTGGATGGCGATAGCGCCAGAAGGCTCGCGCAGTCTGAAAACTTATTGGCGCAGCGGTTTTTATCATATTGCAACGACGGCAAAGGTGCCGCTGGGCTGTGCCTATTTCGACTTTGCCAAACGCGAAGTGTCGCTGGTTGATTATCTTGACCTTAGTGGTGACAGGACCCAGGACATGGCCAGTATTGCTGCAGTGTATCAGGGTGTCCAAGGGTGCAGGTCATCACTGGCCAGCCCTATAGTTCTGCGCCCGGATGAAGCCAGTAATCGGGGCTGATATCAGGACTGATTTGGCGAAGTGATGGGTGTGGTGATAGGGGTTGTGATCGGCGCAGCTACAGGAGTAGTGACAGGCTTGGCTGCCGGTGTCGTTGCCGCAGGCTGTGTCGATTTGGGCGGTAAAATCAACGGGCCTTTTTGTCCACAGGCCGTCAGTAAAGACATTATAAAAATGAGGGGTATGAGTTTGCGCATCTTGCGATCCTGAAACACCGTATAGAATGGCGTTTTACATATAAAGACGCTGGAGTGTAGCATGACTGAATCTGAATTCCTGGTACTGGCTGATACTTGTTTGCGACAAGTCGAGGAATTATTCGAGCAGGCTTATGAAAACGATGAATACGATGTCGAATGCAGCCGCAGCGGCAATGTACTGACCGTGGAATTTGTCGACAATGGCTCAAAAATCATCGTCAATAGCCAGGCACCCATGCAAGAGATGTGGCTGGCTGCACGCAGCGGCGGGTTCCACTATAAATTTGATGGCCAGCACTGGCTCAATACGCGCGATGGGTCTGAATTGTTTGCGACCTTGTCCAGGGTAGCCAAAGAACAAGGCCACTAGAACAAGGTCAGGCAGCGGCCGCCAGTCGCTATTCGTCAATAATGGTTGCTGGCGGCGTTGCGAGGGTAGAAATCCCTACGCCCGGTGGGTTTTCTGCATAGTAATAATCCCCTTCTACAGAAATAACACCCTTGGGAATTGGGCGTTCTTCGATAGGGAAGTCTTTCAGGATTTTTTGCATATAACCTATCCAGATCGGCAGCGCCAGACCCCCACCGGTTTCCTTGTTGCCGAGGTTTTTCGGTTGATCAAAGCCTATCCAGGCGATGCCGACCACTTTTGCCTGATAACCGGCAAACCAGGCATCGAAAGAATCATTGGTCGTGCCCGTCTTGCCGGCAATGTCAGGGCGTTTCAATATCATGGCCTTGGTTGCCGTACCGTAGCGCACCACGTCTTTCATCATGCTATCCATCAGGAAGGCATTGCGCTCATCAATCACGCGGTTGTTTTCATCACCGGCTTTTTCCGGTTTGGTTTCCACCAGCAGATTGCCGTTGGTATCGGTGATTTTTGAAATCAGGTAGGGATTGACTTTATAGCCGCCATTGGCAAACACGGCATAGGCTCCCGCCATTTGCAGCGGTGTGACTGCACCTGCACCCAGCGCCAGTGTCAGGTAAGGAGGATTCTTTTCTGGCAGGAAACCAAAGCGATTTGTGTATTCCTGCCCGTACTTGGCACCTATCCTGTGCAAAATGCGGATGGAAATCATGTTCTTGGATTTCGTCAAACCCTTGCGCATGGTCATCGGACCCTCGTATTTACCATCGTAATTCTTTGGCTCCCAGGCTTGCCCGCCAGTTTGTCCGGCATCAAAACTGATGGGTTCATCATTGATGATGGTAGAAGGGGACAGACCTTTTTCCAGCGAAGCAGAATAGATAAATGGCTTGAAGCTGGAACCGGGCTGTCGCCAGGCCTGGGTCACGTGATTGAATTTATTGAGGTTGTAGTCAAAACCACCAACCAGGGCGCGAATCGCACCATCAGTTGTATTTGCAGCAATAAATGCAGACTGCACTTCTGGCATCTGGATAATGCTCCAGGTTTTCCCGTCCAGCATGACGCGGACGACGGCCCCACGCTGTATACGTTTATTGGCCGGTGTTTTTGCTGACAGGGCGCTGGCAGCAAAAGTCAGACCCGCATCTTCTATGCGTATTTCTTCACCAGACGACAAGACGGCACGGACTAATTTGGGCGTGGCTTCCAGAACCATGGCAACTTGTAAGTCATCACTGTCGGAATGATCAGCCAATTCTTTCTCTATGGCATCTTCCGCCGCTTCTTTGCCTTCCGGTATGGTAATGATGGCTTCCGGTCCGCGATAGCCGTGGCGCTTCTCGTAGTCCATCACACCGCGGCGTAGCGCCAGATAGGCGCTGTCCTGGTCGGCCTTGGTGATGGTGGTGTAGACATTCAGGCCGCGGGTATAAGTTTCTTCCTTGAATTGCTCATACACCAGCTGGCGTGCCATTTCCGCAACATATTCGGCATGAATGCCAAATTCACTGCTGTCAGTCTTGGTTCTTAGTTCTTCATTCTTTGCCTGGTCGTACTGCGCTTCCGTGATGTAACCCAGGTTGCGCATCCTTTGCAGAATATATTGCTGCCTGACCGCTGCCCGCTTGGGGTTGGCGACCGGATTGTAAGCGGACGGGGCTTTTGGCAAACCTGCCAGCATTGCCGCCTCTGCTATCGTCACATCTTTGAGGTTTTTCCCAAAGTAGATCTGCGCAGCAGATGCAAAGCCATAGGCGCGTTGACCCAGATAGATCTGGTTCATATACACCTCCAGGATCTGATCTTTGGTGAGGTTTTGTTCAATTTTCCAGGCCAGCAGGATTTCATAAATCTTGCGTTTGAAGGTTTGCTCGCTGGAAAGAAAGAAATTCCGGGCAACTTGCTGGGTAATGGTTGATGCACCCTGTTTGGCACCACCGGTCAGGTTATGCAGGGCCGCACGGGTAATGCCCAGGTAATCGACACCGCCATGTTCATAGAAGCGGTCGTCCTCAATGGCAAGGACTGCTTTCTTCATGATTTCAGGAATATCCTTGAAGCGGACGACGTTGCGGCGCTCCTCACCAAATTCGGCGATCAGCATATTGTCGGCAGAAAAAACCCGTAAAGGCATTTTGGGGCGATAGCTGGTAATCGAGTCCAGTTCGGGCAAATTGGGGTAAGCCATCGTCAGTGCAAAACCGACCATCAGCAAGCCTGCCACCATTAATCCTAATAAAACACCGCCTGTTCCTAGTAAAATGCGGGCGATTAACTTTCCAACGGAGCGCTTTGGCTGCTCTGGTTTACTGTCGGTTTCTTTTTTTTGATCTGACATAGCGGCTAATTGTAAATAAGGCAGCAGACATTATAGCCGCCTTCTATCGGCATGCGACGGAAGCAAATTGAAAGGAAATTTTCTTGATATTCATTAGATACGTGGATATTTGGCAACGATTATTGGTAATGCTGCGTGGAAATTGCTTTACCAATGTCAGTCTTATTGCTAGGATTTCATGTAAGCTTGGATAATTGTCTCGTAAATAGCGGTTTTTAAAGAGAATTTACTCCAGGAAAGATAATGATTTGCACAACTTGCTTTGTGCAAATTGCAATAATGATGTAATCGTGAGGGGATATTCTTGGCTTTAGATCTGGCTTCATTGCTTGGCAGAAAAAATCCACCACTTTTTGGTTTGGATATAAGTTCTCTCGACATAAAACTTGTTGAGCTTTCGGAAGGAAGCAACAAGACCTATCGTCTTGAGCGCTATGCTTCCGAAGCGCTTCCCAAAGGGGCGGTGCTGGATGGCAACATCGAGAATATTGAGCAAGTAACCGAGGCGGTGCGCAAGCTTGTGAAGAAAAGCGGCACTTCGGCGAAAAACGTGGCAATGGCCATGCCTGCTTCTGCCGTCATTACCAAGAAAATCATACTTTCAGGCACTTTGTCCGAACAGGCACTTGAGGTTCAGGTTGAATCTGAAGCCAGTCAATATATTCCCTTCTCCATGGATGAGGTGAGTCTTGATTTCTGTGTGCTGGGCCCAGCCGCCAATGCGGAAGAAGATGTGGAAGTCATGCTGGCAGCGTCGCGCAAAGAAAAGATTGAAGACCGGGTGGCGATTGTCCAGGCGGGTGGTTTGACACCTAAAGTCATGGATATCGAATCTTATGCGGCACGGTCAGCCATTTCGCGTCTGATTGACCAGCAGGCGAATGAAGGCAAAGACCAGATTTTTGCGATTTTCCAAATAGGCTCAAAGCGTACCTATATTTTCATCATGCTCAATGGTGAAGTGATTTATGAGCGTGAGCAGCAATTCGGTGGCAGTCAGTTAACCCAGGACATCGTCAGAAATTATGGCTTGTCGATTGAAGAGGCTGAAGTCAAGAAGAAGAGTGGTGATCTGCCTGACAGCTATGAAATGGAGTTGCTTGAGCCTTTCCTGGAAAGTGCTGCGCTCGAAGTGACACGCGCCATCCAATTCTTTTTTACCTCTACACCTTTCACCCGCGTGGATCAAATCTTTTTGACAGGTGGCTGCGCAGTGATTCCGGGTCTGGTTGATATTATTGCTGAACGCACAAAAATTTCTACGGCAGTAGTCAGTCCGTTCAAGGGTATGGAGCTGGGATCTGGCGTCAATGAAAAAGCTTTGCGCATTGATGCCCCTGCTTATATGGTCGCTTGCGGTCTGGCCTTGCGGAGATTTGGCTGATGATAAAGATTAATCTCCTTCCTCACAGGGAAGAAAAGCGCAAACAGCTAAAGAACGACTTTTATTCATTATTGCTATTTTCCGCAATTGTCGGGGCCTTGATTGTGGTTGTTGTCGGTGCCTATTATGGACGCCAGTTGGCAGCACAGACCGAACGCAATGAATTCATCAAAAAAGAAAACGGCAAATTAGACGAGAAGATCATCGAAATTGCCAGTCTGAGACAAGAAATTGATGCTCTGAAAGCGCGTCAACAAGCGGTTGAAGATTTGCAGGGCGACAGGAACCAGCCTGTGTTCTTGCTTGACGAACTGGTCAAGCTGACGCCTGAAGGTGTGTATCTGCGTTCCTTGAAACAAGAGGGGCAAAGGATATTGTTGATTGGATTTGCCCAATCCCAGGACCGGGTTGCTGAATATATCCGCGACCTCGGTGCCAAATCGGATTGGATGTACAAACCTGAGCTGGTGAATATTCATTCAACGACCTTAGGTCAGGGACGGGATGCCAAGAAAGTGTTTGAATTTACGATCAATGTCGGAATTAAGCGGCCGCGGGAGAAGGAAGAGTCTGGATCGCAAGCCAGCGATGCTGGCAAAAAGAGTAAGTAAGCTTGGATTTGGACTTTTTAGCAATATTACGGAAAATTGTAAATGGCGATTAACCTGAATGAAATTGGCGATTCGATTGGCGCGCAATTTCGAGATTTAAATGGGCTGCATCCAGGCCTGTGGCCGATCGCGCCCAGAATAGCAACCGCAATTGGTGTGTTGTTACTGGTTTTAGGCCTTGGCTGGTATTTCCAGTGGAGTGGTCAAATCGAGGCGATCGATAATGGCGTGATAGAAGAAGGCAAGCTGAAGGCTGATTACAAACAAAAATTGACACAGGCAGTAAATCTTGAGGCACTGAAAGATCAAAGGAAGCTGGTGTTGCAGTACGTGGCGACGATGGAAAAGCAACTCCCGAGTCAGGCCGAAATGGCGGCTTTGCTGGCTGATATTAATCAGGCCGCTACTGGACGTGGTTTGCAGTTTGATTCATTTATACCAGGAACCGTGGTCGTCAAAGATTATTATGCCGAGTTGCCAATTTCAATCAAGATTTTCGGTAGCTACCATGATCTTGGGCAATTCGTTTCCGACATCGCCAAGCTGCCACGGATTGTGACCTTGAACAATTTAGGAATAAGCACAGTGAAAGAAGGCGGTCTTGCTTTGGAAGTAACGGCTAAAACTTTCCGTTATTTGAACAAGGATGAAGTAATGACGCAGGCAAACCTGAAAAAGGGGCCTAAGAAATGATGAAGATGATATTTAGATCCTCAGTTCTTTTGCTTGCAGTGACGTCATTATCAGCCTGTGGTGATAGTGAAGAAACCGAAATCCGCTCATGGATGGAAGCTGAAAGAAAAGAAATCAAAGTGATAGTACCCAAACTCAGTGAGCCTAAGGTCTATGTCCCCTTTTCTTATGATGCGAAAGGCAGCACTGAACCTTTCGACCCGGCAAAACTGCTGGTCGTGTTGGCTCGTCTGAAGGCGCAATCAGGGAATGGCGTTGATGCACCAGACCCTAACAGACGTCAGGATGCACTGGAGTCATTTCCTCTGGATATTCTAAAAATGGTTGGCACGATAGAGAAGAATAAAGTGGTCTATGCACTGGTGCAGGCAGATAAGACTGTCTATCAGGTAAAAGCCGGAACCTACATAGGTCAAAACACCGGGAAGATTACAAAAATTTCGGAGAACGAGATCGAAATTAAAGAAAAAGTTCTGGATGCCGCAGGTGATTGGACCGAGCGCGATGCCAAGTTAGAATTGCAGGAGAGTAAGAAATGAATGCGTTGATAAATACAAGTATAAGGGGCGCCGGAATGATTAAATTTATTTTATTGGGAATGCTGGGTTTATGCCAATTTGCATTTGCCCAGTCAAATTCCATTGAATCAGTGACTGCAAATCAGCAGGGTGCCAATATTATCGTCAGAGTAGGCATGAAATCCCCTTTGCTGAAAGCGCCTGTCGGGTTTTCTATCGCCAGTCCTGCAAGGATTGCACTGGATTTTGCGGATATCAGCAATGGTACTGGCAAGACTATCTTCGATATTAATATTGCGGATTTGCGCACCGTTAATGTCATCGAGGCGACCGGGCGCTCCAGGTTGGTACTGAATTTAAACAAGTCACTGAATTATGCGACAGCGATAGAGGGAAATAACCTGATCATCACGATAGATGGTTCTGGCGGCACGGCGACAGCAGTGAATTCCCAGGGCTTGCCGGCGGCACCGGAACCCATCGTAAGCGGCAAGAAAAATCTCAGGGATATCGATTTCCGTCGCGGCGTTGCTGGCGAAGGCCGTATTGTCGTCGATTTGCCTGTGAATCAGGTGGCGGTTGATATTCGTCAACAAGGTCAAAAAATCATCGTTGATTTCCTCAAGGTAGGCTTGCCAGAAGTTCTCAGGAAAACCGTGGATGTGGCTGATTTTGGTACGCCAGTGCAATCCATTACAACCACCGCAATTGGCGAAAATGTGCGGATGGTGATTGAGCCTACCGGTCTGTGGGAACATAGTGCTTATCAAAGCGATACGCAATTTGTTGTCGAAGTCAAACCGATCAAGGAAGACCCGAATAAACTGACACAAGGCACACAAGGCTACCGTGGCGAACGTCTGTCATTTAACTTCCAGAACATAGAAGTGCGTGCCATTTTGCAAATCATTGCAGAAGTCAGCAACCTCAATATTATTGCCAGTGACACCGTCAACGGCACGATAACCCTGCGTTTGAAAGATGTTCCTTGGGATCACGCACTGGACATCATCATGCAATCCAAAGGCTTGGACATGCGCAAGAATGGGTCCGTGATCTGGGTTGCCCCAAAAGATGAATTGCTGACTAAAGAAAAACTGGAACTTGAACAAAAGGCCCAAATCGCCGATCTGGAGCCAGTTAAAACAGAGTCATTCCAATTAAATTATCAAAAAGCAGAAGCTTTCAAACTGGTTTTCGGTGCGGATGGGTCAAGCACCAACCGCATCCTTTCCAAGCGCGGCAGTGCTGTGATTGAACCACGTACCAATCAATTGTTTGTGACTGATATCCCGTCAAAACTGGAAGAAATACGTAAACTGATTCAAAAAACCGATATTGCTTCGAGACAGGTATTGATTGAAGCCCGGATCGTTGAAGCGGATGATAAATTCAGCAAGAGCCTGGGTGCAAAATTGGGCTTTACCGATTTGCGTGGCTTGCGTGGTGGTGATGCCGGTTATCAGTTACAAGGTAATCAACGTGTAGCTTTAACAGGTAATTATCTGGGTGTGGGTGAACAAACGGGTCAGGCGAAAATCACGGATCAAAGTTTTATTCCTAACTCGCAGTTCATCAATCTGCCTGCAACAGGTATTAACGGTTTAAATCCGGGCAGTTTGGCAGTCAGTCTGTTCTCATCTGCCGCCAATCGTTTCCTGAATCTGGAGCTGTCGGCACTGGAAGCAGATGGTAAGGGCAAAATTATCTCCAGCCCACGTGTAGTAACGGCAGATCAGTTGAAAGCATCGATAGAGCAAGGTACAGAATTGCCGTATCAGGTAGCGACTTCAAGTGGTGCAACGTCAATTGTTTTCAGAACTGCGAGTTTGCGACTGGAAGTCACGCCGCAGATTACACCTGACGGTAATGTCATTCTTGATGTCAACGTACATAAAGACAGTGTCGGTATCGAAACCAGAGCTGGTTTTGCGATTGATAAAAAGGAAGTTAAAACCATGGTATTAGTGGAAAATGGCGGTACAGTTGTACTGGGTGGCATTTTCCAGCAGAATGAACGTGATAGCGTTACAAAAATACCATTTTTTGGCGACATTCCTTTATTCGGGAATTTATTTAAATCAACTGGGCGTACCAACGATAAAACTGAATTGTTGATATTTATTACGCCCAAAATTATTGCTGAGAAATTTAACAACAAGTAACAGTTGTTTCATCTGCAGTTACGATATGCAATGATTGGCATTTGGTTGATGTTGAATCCATTAATTTACGAATTTGATTAACTATAGGTGTTTCATGATGAAGTTTATTCGCGAAGTGTTCGCATTATTGCTGCTAGTCGGCCTTACTGCATGTGGTGGCGGTGGCGGGTCTCCTGGGAATACAAGTGGCGGTGCAGCATTATTTACGACTGCGCCAGCCCTGTTGACTATCGCACCAGGGGAAGTCCGTACCTATAATATTGGCGGCGGCGTCCCCTCTTACTTTGTAACTACTAGTTCGAGCGCTGCGTTTGTGAGTGTTAATGGAAGTGTACTAACAATTACTGGTGGCTCTGCTGGTGGAGGAAAAGCAACAATTTCTGTCAAGGATGGTGCTGGAACTGCCGTCTCAATCGATGTTACGGTTGGTACGGGAATTGATTTGTTCACTTCCGCCCCTGCAAGTGGCATTACTGTGCCAGTTGGCGGTACTTCGGCTGTATATACCATTGGTGGCGGCAGTTTGATATACAATGTAGTTAGTAATAATTTAACTATTGCTAGCGTAACACTGGTTAATAATACATTCGTAGTGAATGGTCTGGTTGGTGGCAAAACGACCGTAACTGTTAAAGACAGCCTTGGTAAAGTCACGGTTGATATTCCTGTTACCGTTGGTTCTAACGATCCCTTGTTTACTACTGCTTCGAATTCTGTCAATGTCGGTGTTGGTGCCGCTGCAACCTTCACTGTAGGGGGGGGCAATGGCCCTTATACCGTAGGTAGTAGTAACAATGCTGTAGGTACTGCGTCCATATCAGGTACCACTTTGACTATTACCGGTCTCTCAGTCGGCTCAACCAATGTGGTTGTTAGAGATGCTTCGCAAGGAATAGTGACAATTACTGTTACCGTTGGCTCTACCGCACAATTGTTTACATCCGCACCAACGGCGCTGGTTGTGCCTGTAGGTGGCAGTAGCCCTACATTTACAATAGGTGGCGGTAGTCAAATCTATACTGCCACTAGTGGAAATACTCAAATAGCTACTGTTGGTATTAATGGCAATAAATTCGTCATTTCAGGTGTTAGCCCTGGCAGTACGACTATCAATATCAAGGATAGTTTAGGTGCAAACGTGGCGATCAACCTGACAGTAGGATCGGGCGCTACCTTTTATACAACTGCGCCGAGTAGTATTACTGTTGCGGTCGGCGGCAGTAATAGTTTTATTGTAGGTGGCGGCACTGCTCCTTTTACCGCTACCAGCAGTAATACCAGCGTAGTGACAACCAGCGTTTCTGGAAATAACGTTGTGATCAATGGTCTGACGCCTGGCAGTGCGGTTGTCAGCTTGCGTGAAGCGGGTGGTGGTAGTCCTATTTCAATTAATGTGACTGTCGGTAGCGGTTCTGTAAACGGTGTGTTTACTACTGCGCCAGCCGCGATCACTATTGCTACTGGGGCATCACCTACTTACCAAATCGGTGGCGGCACTGCGCCGTATTCTGCGACAAGTAGTAACGTAGCAATCGCAACTGCATCGGTCACAGGTACTACCTTGACAATTACTGGCGTATCGACAGGTGCGGCAACGATTCTTGTCAAGGATTCGTCAGGCTCTCCAGTCACGATTAGTGTGAGTGTAGGTACGGGTACCTCGGTTGCCTTGTATACTTCCTCGCCCGCGACGCTCAATTTGACTATAGGTGCTTCACCGGTTTATACAATTGGTGGCGGTACTGGCCCATACACTGCGACTACTAGTGACGCAAGAATTGTTACTGCGGTGGTAAGCGGCTCGTCGCTGACTTTAACGGGTGTGGCTGCAGGTTCTGCAAACGTTTCGGTGGTGGATAGCGTAGGTGCAAGAGTGCCTATCAGCGTTAGCGTTATTGGTACAACTAGCGCGACATTGGCAGTTACCCCTAATGCAAGTACTGGTTATGTTGGCGATTTGCTGGCTTTCCGTATTGATGGTGGTGCAGCTCCTTACACTATTACCTCAAATAATCAGGCTATTGCCAGTGTAGCAAATGGCACGGTTGCGACTAGTGGTGGTATATTTAATGTTACTTTAGCAAAAATAGGGGCGACATCTCTGGTAATTGCAGACGCTTCGGGTAACACCAGTCTGGTGTCTATTACAGTTGTTGCTCCGGTGACGACCATGTCTATCAGTCCAAATGTTTTCAATATTAATGAAACTAATGTTGCAACAATTAATTTGAACATTACTGGCGGTAACGCACCGTTCCAAGTCTTCACCAGCAGCACATTGCTGTCTTCAGTTTCTGGCAGCAACCCTGATCCACTGAATCCTTTGAGTTTCAACGGTCGTGTGCTGAGCGTGGCATTGGGAACTCAAGGTACCCGTTGCGTGGCCGCTGATACAGCCGTGACAATTACTGTCAAGGATAGTCAGAACGTCACCGCAACAAGTACCATGACTATTAAAGATTTGAATGGCGGTGCCGGTTGCTGATGATCAGAGGTAGATTGATCTGAATCATTGCAATGCGTGTTGAAATAAGAAATAGTGTTGACAAATATATTCCTGGTAGGCCTGATGGGCTCCGGCAAAACTACGGTTGGCCGGGCCCTGGCGAAAAAACTTAATAAGCGATTCATAGATTCAGATCACGAAATCGAGGCCCGTACCGGTGTCTCGATTCCGGTGATTTTTGAAATTGAAGGCGAGGCCAGTTTTCGCCAGCGCGAGGCAGATGTCATTCGCGATCTGACTTCCCAGGAAAATATCGTATTAGCTACAGGTGGCGGTGCTGTCTTGAATGCAGAAAGTAGGAAATTTCTGCATGAACGCGGCACCGTTATTTATTTGCGCGCCGGTATACACAGCATTTTGCAACGTACCCGGAATGACAAGAACCGTCCCTTGTTGCGCACCAGTGACCCACGCAAGAAACTGGAAGAATTAGAATCCCAACGTGATCCCCTTTATAAGGAGGTCGCACATCTGGTTATCGAAACCGGACGCCCGAATGTACAATTTCTGGTGCAATCCATATTAGACAAATTGATACAGGATAAGCTGATCGATGGTCTGTCAGGTACAAAGCCAATCATGTCAGCAGAAAGCAATTCACCGAACAAAGTCCTGAATGTTGATCTGGGTGAACGTAGTTATCCGATTTCCATAGGCGCATCGTTATTGTCGGATGTTCATTTCCTGCAATCTCAAGTCAAGGGCAGGCATGTCCTGATTGTGACCAATACAGTGGTGGCGCCTTTATACTTGGCGACACTGGAAACCAGCCTGCGGGCAGCAGGTAAGCAAGTCATATCAGTGGTTTTGCCAGATGGCGAAGAACAAAAAAACTGGGCAGCGCTGATGTTGATTTTTGATGCCCTGCTCGAAAATAAATGCGATAGAAAAACCACCCTGGTGGCGCTTGGTGGTGGCGTGATCGGCGATATGACCGGCTTTGCTGCCTCGGCCTATATGCGCGGCGTACCCTTCGTACAGATACCCACCACCCTCCTGTCGCAAGTGGATTCTTCTGTCGGCGGCAAAACCGGCATCAACCATCCGCTGGGCAAGAACATGATAGGCGCGTTTTACCAGCCTCAAGCCGTGATTGCCGATATCAGCACCTTGCAAAGCCTGCCCGACAATGAATTGTCGGCCGGCCTGGCAGAAGTGATCAAGCACGGCGCCATTATTGACCCGGTTTTCTTTGACTGGATAGAAGCCAATATGAGCGCCTTGCGCGCCAAAGACAGCAATGCACTGACACATGCCATATTGCGCTCTTGTGAAATCAAGGCAGATATCGTGCGCCAGGATGAACGTGAAGGTGGCTTGCGCGCCATCCTTAATTTTGGCCACACTTTTGGACACGCGATTGAATCTGGCCTCGGCTATGGCAAATGGTTGCATGGTGAAGCAGTCGGTTGCGGCATGGTCATGGCAGCAGAATTATCCTGCCGTCTTGGCTATATTGATTATGTCTGCAAGACCCGTATCAAACAAGTTGTCGAAGCCGCAGGTTTGCCGACGCTGGCACCTGATCTGGGTGAAGACCGCTGGCTGGAACTGATGGAAGTCGATAAGAAAAATGAAGGCGGCAAGATCAAATTCATCTTGTTGAAACCGCTAGGCCAGGCAGTGATTACCTCCGTACCCAAAGAGATCCTGCTGGAAACCATACGTAGTTGCATCGCACACTAAAGCCATGTTTACCGACGCCCACCTCGGTCCCTATGCTGCTCAATCGGCTAATTCGCGAGGCCGGCGTTACGCTGAAGAAGCTTCCAGTTCCCGCAGTGAATATCAGCGCGACCGCGACCGCATCATACATTGCACCGCATTTCGCCGTCTCGAATATAAAACCCAGGTATTCGTCAATCACGAAGGTGACCTGTTTCGCAATCGCCTGACCCATAGTCTGGAAGTGGCGCAGATAGGCCGCTCGATTGCCCGCAACCTGAGACTCAATGAAGACCTGGTCGAAGCCATATCACTGGCGCATGACCTGGGCCACACCCCCTTTGGTCATGCTGGGCAGGATGCCCTCAATACCTGCATGAAGGCCTATGGCGGCTTCGAACATAATCTGCAAAGCCTGCGTGTAGTTGATCAGCTTGAAGAGCGCTATGGCGCTTTTGACGGCTTGAATCTGACATTTGAAACCCGCGAAGGCATACTCAAGCACTGTTCTATAAACAATGCCAGATTGCTGGGCGATGTTGGTCAGCGTTTTATCGACAAGAAACGACCGACGCTGGAAGCCCAGGTCACCAATCTGGCCGATGCCATTGCCTATAACAACCATGATATTGACGATGGCCTGCGCTCTGGCTTGTTACAGGAAGCGCAGTTGCTGGAAGTGGATATCTATGCACGGCATCGCGCCGTTGTCGATGCCACATATCCCGGCATCAGTGGCCGCCGTGCCATTGCCGAAACCATACGTCGTATGATCAATACTCTCATCGTCGATTTGATCCAGACTTCAGGGCAAAAGATCAAGGAATGCGCGCCCACATCAGTTGACGACGTGCGTCATATGGAAAGAATGATTGCCTTTTCTGATGCCATGTTTCAAGAGGCGCAGGCACTCAAGCAGTTTTTGTTTGAAAATCTGTACCGGCATTATCAGGTCAACCGCATGACTTTCAAGGCCAGGCGCACGATCACTGAATTATTCGACGCCATGATCGCAGAACCGAATTTGCTACCGCCTGATTACCAGCTTGCTCAAGGTGAAAGTGATGATCAGCGCATGCCCTTGCAAGTCAGAAAAATTGCCGACTACATCGCCGGCATGACAGATCGCTACGCCATGCGCGAACACCGCCGCCTGTACATGGTGGATGAAATTTAAATTCTGTTTTTCATTTCTGCTTTTAATGTCTGATATCCCCAGGTTTCACTTAATTTAACGTCATCACCCTGCCCATGCAGACCCATGGCGGCATAGAATATCATTTATTTTTCTGGTGAAAATATGACATTCATTTCTACTATGTTTGCCCGTGTGGCAGTGACCGGCATCCTGGCGATCAGCACCAGTGCTTATGCCATTTCTTTTTCCGACCTCAGCAACCAGGATGCCAGTACCGGCTTGAGGGCTGCTCTCGACAAAGGTTCTGTCGCAGCCGTGGGTAAACTGGGTGTCGAAAATGGATTCCTGAATAATGACAAGGTCAAAATTCAATTACCGTCGATACTGGAAAAAGCCCGTCCGATTTTGCAGATGACCGGTAAAGGACAACAGCTGGATGAATTGATCGTTTCCATGAATCGCGCGGCAGAAGCGGCAGTACCCATGGCAAAGCCCCTGCTGATCGATGCGGTGAAATCCATGAGCCTGACTGATGCCAAGAATATTTTGACCGGTGGTGACACCTCGGTGACAGATTTCTTTAAAGAAAAAACCGCGACACCTTTAGGCGCAAAATTTCTACCCATGGTCAAGGGCGTGACGGATAAAGCAGGCTTGTCTGCCAAATACAATGCCATCATGGGGCAGGCGCAGAAATTCGGCGCAGTTTCCCAGCAAGAAGCAACGGTTGAAGGCTATGTCACGCAGCGCGCGCTGGATGGCCTGTACCTGATGATAGCCGAAGAAGAAAAAGCCATACGCAAGGACCCGCTTGGTGCTGGCAGCAAAGCCATCAGCAAGGTATTCAGTTTGTTGAAATAGATGATTTCCAGATGTTGTTTTTCTTGTACATCGTTGAATGATTTCGCATTGATGAAAGAAATTCACCTGATGACAGGAAGAAATTTCAATCCGCAACATGGCAAGACTGAGTCTGTTTCAGAATTGATAAAAATGCCTGAAACCCTTACCCCATAAGGCCTGGCACAGAGTTGCCCAAATTTTAACCGGCAATTCATGGGCGTTTTGCGTAGTATTACTTAAGTAGCGCTGCTTGCAACGTCCTCGTCATTTCCTGTTAATTTAGCGAGGTAATTCATTAATTCATTTTTTTGAAGTACCAACCAAAAAAAATCAGGAGACCAAAATGTCATACAAAATCAAAACTCTCGTCGCTTCCGCGCTATTGAGCTGGGTTGCTGTGAGCAATGCAGCAGAACCTATCAAGATTGGTGTCGCAGGCCCGTTCACTGGTGGCTCTGCACCGATGGGTGTCTCAATGCGTGACGGCGTCAGACTGGCTGTCAGCGAAATCAACGCCAAAGGCGGTGTGCTGGGTCGCCAGTTGCAATTGGTAGAACGCGACGATGAGGCAAAAAATGAGCGCGGTGTGCAAGTCGCCCAAGAATTGATCAATAAAGAGAAAGTCTCTGCGACGGTCGGCTACATCAATACAGGCGTGGCGCTGGCATCACAGCGCTTTTACCAAGAAGCCAAAATCCCCGTCCTGAATAATGTTGCGACAGGCAGCGTGGTCACCAAGCAATTTGTCGCGCCAGAACACAAAGACAACTACATCTTCCGTACCGCTGCCAGCGACACGATACAGTCAGCAATGATCGTTGACGAGGCTGTTACCAAAAACAAATTCACTAAAGTCGCCATCCTTGCCGACTCCACCAATTACGGCCAGCTTGGTCGTGAAGATCTGGAAAAAGTTCTCAACGCCAAAGGCATCAAGCCAGTCGCGGTAGAAAAATTCAATATCAAGGATGTTGATATGACTGCCCAGCTGTTGAAGGCCAAGCAGGGCGGTGCGCAAGTCATTCTGACTTACGGCATCGGCCCTGAACTGGCACAGATCGCCAACGGCATGGAAAAACTGGGCTGGAAAGTACCGATGATAGGCAGCTGGACGCTGTCCATGGGTAACTTCCTCGACAACGCCGGCAAGAATGGTGATGGCGCGATGATGCCACAAACCTTTATCCAGGACCCCAATACGCCTAAACGCAAAGCCTTCATCGAAGCCTATCAAAAAGCGTACAAACTGGAACGCATGCCTTCCGCTGTTTCAGCAGCACAAGGCTATGATTCCATTTATCTGCTGGCTGCCGCGTTCAAACAGGCAGGTAGCACAGACGGTGTCAAAGTGCGTGAAGCGCTGGAAAACCTGAACGAAAAAGTGGAAGGTGTCGTCACGACGTACAACAAACCTTTCACGCACGACGATCATGAAGCCATCAAACCTGGCACCCCAGTCATGGGTGAAGCCAAAGGTGGTCATATCGTTCTCGCCAAATAATCAGGCGAATTCACGCTTGCCATCTGGTCAGCCGCCTTCCAGCGGCTGGCCTTCTTACAGATAGGCATGGCCTTTCTTGCTGATCGCCTGCATCAGCAAGCTGGCTGGCTGCACTCTCATGGGTGAAAAAAATGGAAATCTTACTTCAGCTCGTCTTCAGTGGCATTGCCCTGGGGATGATCTATGCCGTCATCGCTTTCGGTTATCAACTGACGTTTGCCACATCGGGCACACTTAATTTCGGTCAGGGCGAAGCCTTGATGCTGGGTGCGCTGGTGGGGCTTAGCATCGTTGGAAACGTGCATGGCGGCCCGTACATGAATTACTGGCTGATGATACCGCTGGTACTGATCTTTGGTGCCCTGCAAGGCATGGTCGTGGAATGGATAGGCGTACGTCCGGCTATCAAGATCAAATCTGAATTTGGCTGGATCATGTCCACCATCGCACTGGCGATTATTTTTAAAAATGTCGCTGAAAATATCTGGGGAAAAGATGATCTGACTTTCCCTTCTCCATTATCCGCTGCGCCATTCCAGATCTTTGGTGCCAATGTACAGGCCATGCAAGTAGTGGTGGTGCTGGGTGCCCTGGCGATGATGCTGGCAGTCGAGTTTTTCAACCGCAAATCCATCTACGGCAAAGCCGTTGTTGCCACCTCCAATGACCGCGATGCGGCGGGCCTGATGGGTATTAACACCAGTATGGTCATCACCTTTTCCTACGCCCTGTCTTCAGCAACAGCCGCCTTCGCAGGTGTACTGGTCGCGCCGCTGACGCTGACCGGTGCCACCATGGGATCGGCCCTGGGTTTGAAGGCCTTTGCCGTGGCGATTATCGGTGGCCTGACTTCAGGTGTCGGTGCCATCGTTGGTGGCTTGATACTGGGTGTGGCTGAAACGCTGACAGGCTTTTATATTTCTACCGGCTACAAGGAAGTGCCAGGCCTGGTATTGCTGTTGCTGGTGTTGGCCGTAAAACCTGCCGGTTTGTTTGGCAAAGCTGCCATCAAGAAGGTGTAAGGCGAAATCATGGACAAGAAAACCTTATCTCTCTCTGTCGTGGGTATTGCTGCACTGGCACTATTGCCGGTCTTCATGCATAACCCGTATTACCTGCATCTGGCAGAAACCATATTGATCTATGCGATTCTGCTGTTTGGCCTCGACATCGTCGTGGGCTATACAGGGCAGGTGTCCCTCGGCCATGCCGGCCTGTTTGGTATTGGTTCCTACACCACGGGTGTGCTGGTATTCAAACTGGGCATGTCTATCTTTGTTGCCGTTCCATGCAGCATCGTGGTGACAGCCTTGTTTGGCGCCTTACTGGCTTTGCCCGCCTTGCGCGTCACCGGCCCCTACCTGGCGATGGTGACCCTGGCCTTCGGTACCATCATCCAGATTCTCATCAACGAGATGACTTTTCTGACCGAAGGGCCAATGGGCATCAAGGTTGCCAAGCCCATCCTGTTCGGCCAGAAACTCAATGAGGTAGGTTATTTCTACGTCGTTGCGGTCATGATGGTATTGGCGCTGATAGTCGTTCACCGCATCCTGCGTTCCCACCTCGGGCGTGCATTCCAGGCCTTGCGCGACAGCCCGATTGCTTCTGATTGCATGGGTGTGTCGGTATATCGCTACAAAGTCATCGCCTTCGTCATCAGCGCTGCGCTGGCAGGTCTGGCGGGCAGTTTGTATTCCTATTCTGAAGAATACATTTCACCCAATACCTATAACTTCGAACTGACCATCATGTTCTTGCTGGCAGTGATCATGGGTGGGCGAAAAACGCGCAGCGGTTCTTTGCTGGGTGCACTGATCGTGGTCATGTTGCCTTCATTGCTGGCAGACATAGAACTGTTCCGTAAAATCGCCACGGTAGCCGCGGTTGTTGCATTCATCGCAGGTGGTTTTGCCGTTAGCAGCAAGCGTAAGACAATGAAGGAAATGCTGGTGCCGGTAGGTGCCACGGTGGCCATGGCCCTGTTTTCCTACAAGCTGGAAAACATCACCGACTGGCGCCTCACCATCTTTGGCCTGATGACCCTGTTTGTCGTGTATTACCTGCAAGACGGCATTGTCGGTTTCATTAACAGTGTGATGGGCAAGGCACAGACACGTGTTGTCGTGGATCAGCTTGCTGTGCATGCCAGTGATGAGACTGCCATTGTCAAAGCCAGCGATGCCAGGGTAGGGGTCTTACTGAGCGCCAGGAAATTGCTGATGCAATTCGGTGGCCTGAAAGCTTTGAACCAGGTGGATTTGCAAATCACCAAGGGCACGGTACATGGCCTGATCGGCCCCAATGGTTCAGGTAAAAGTACCATGATGAACGTGCTGACAGGCATCTACCAGCCAACTGATGGGGTGGTCGAATTTGGCGGCAAAGTCATTTCCGGCAGTACACCATCGGCCATTGCGCTGGGCGGTGTTGCACGCACGTTTCAGAATGTGCAGTTGTTTGGCGAAATGACGGCAACTGAAAACATCCTGGTGGGGTTGCATAATACTTTCCGCAGCAATGTCCTCGATGTGATGTTGCATACGCCAAGATACTTGCGCGAAGAAAGACTGGCGAGGGAGAGGGCGGCCAGCATACTCCATTTCGTTGGCCTGGCCGACCTGGCGAATGAAGAAGCGCGTAATCTGCCTTACGGCAAACAGCGCCTGCTCGAAATTGGCCGCGCCCTGGGTCTCAACCCGCAATTGCTGTTGCTGGATGAGCCGGCAGCAGGCCTGACTGCGCCGGATATCAAAGACCTCATTGCCATCATCCGCAAGATACGTGAACACGGCATCACCATCATCCTGATTGAGCATCATATGGATGTGGTCATGTCCATTTGCGATACGGTGACCGTGCTTGATTTCGGGCAGAAAATTGCGGAAGGCAAACCTGCTGCGGTGCAGGCAGACCCTAAAGTCATTGAAGCCTATCTGGGCGGCAGTGTTGCCGATGCATCAGACGTTGTCGCGGCTTAAGGAGAAAACCATGTTAAGTATTTCAAATCTGCATGCGGCTTATGGCAAGGTCGAAGTCCTGCACGGTATTTCTCTTGAAGTCCCGAAGGGAAAAGTGGTAACACTGATCGGCTCTAACGGTGCGGGTAAAACCACGACCATGCGGGCGATTTCCGGCATGTTGAAACCCAAGCAAGGCAAGGTCACCCTGGCAGGAAAAGATGTGACCGGCCTCGATTCACACAAGATAGCAAGGGCCGGGCTTGCCCATTCGCCTGAAGGCCGGCGCGTGTTTGCCACCATGTCTGTCACGGATAATCTTTTGCTCGGTGCTTTCCCGCGCTTTACCCGCAGTCGCCCGCGCGGTGATATTGAAAGTGATCTGCAAAAAGCGATGGACTTGTTCCCGCGCCTGAAAGAACGCAAGAACCAGCTTGCCGGTACCTTGTCTGGTGGTGAGCAGCAAATGCTAGCCATGGCACGCGCTGTCATGCTGAACCCGGATGTGGTGTTGCTGGACGAACCTTCCATGGGCCTCGCACCTATCCTGGTCGATGAAGTATTTCGCATCATTGTCCGGCTGAAAGAGCAGGGCACGACCATGCTGCTGGTAGAGCAGTTTGCCGCTGCTGCCCTGGCCGTGGCGGATTACGGCTATGTACTTGAAAACGGCAAGATATCAGTACACGGCCCCGCTGCCAGCCTGCAAAATGATCCTGCGGTCAAAGCCGCTTATCTGGGGGGCGGCGCGCAACATTGATGCATGATTCTTCTACAGATAAAAAAACGGGGACAGCATGCTGTCCCCTTTTTTTTGACGGCGGTATGAATGTCTGTATTGCCTGTATTGCCGGTATGGCTACCTAGCCAGCCAGATGACGCAAAGGGTGCGCATGTGCTGGCCATACCTCAGCAAAGAAACCGGCTATCTGTTCTGCACTGACTTCTACCAATGTTGCTGGCGACCAGCGTGGCGTATTGTCTTTGTCTACCACCAGAGCGCGTATGCCTTCCAGTACCTCACCATGTTTGAAACAATGGCGTACCATATTTCTTTCCATGCGCAGGCAGTCAGAGACTGACATGGCAGCACTGCGGCGCAACTGCTCCAGCGTGACTGACATCAGCAAGGGAGAGCGCTTCTGCATCACCGCCAGGGTCTGTTGTGCAAATTCGGCATTATTTTCTTGCAGCTTTTCGCAGATGGCCTTAACGCTATTACCATTGAAATCCTGGTCTATCACATCTCTCTGTATTGCCAGTTTGCTGTTCTCTGGCTGTATTTGTGCTGTGAACGGTGCAGCAAATTCACGTATGGCCACACGTATATCCGCGGCATCTGTCTGCTCCAGCAAACCCAGTAAAGCCGGTATCCCGGATGTCGGTACAAAGACATCTGCCAGATCAGCGTATAAGGCATCAGCTGCCGTAATGATTTCACCTGACAATCCCAGATAGGTGCCCAGCTCGCCCGGGGCCTGCGACAGGAAATAACCCCCGCCAACATCCGGGAACAGGCCGATATTCACTTCCGGCATGGCCATCTTGGTGCGTTCGGTGACGATGCGCAGACGGCAGTCTTCACCCGCCTGGGCGATGCCCATGCCACCACCCATGACCACGCCATTCATCAGGGCGATATAGGGTTTTGGGTAAAAATGAATCAAATGATTTAAAGCGTATTCTTCAGTGAAAAAATCTTCCAGCAGGGCAGAATCACCCTTGGGTGTTGCCGTGCCCACATCATAAAAGAAACGGATATCGCCACCGGCGCAAAAAGCCTTTTCGCTGCTGCTATGAATAAACACCGCACGTACGCTGGCGTCGTTTTGCCATGCCAGCAGGGTCGTGGTCAGCGCCCGCACCATGTCCAGCGATAGCGAGTTCAGCGCCTTGGGTCTGTCGAGTGTGATGAAGCCTATATGGTTCTTGACGGAAGTGAGTACAAATTCGCTCATGGTGATTCGCTATGCAGGGTAAGGGACGAAGCTGTTATTCTAACTTTGCAGGCAGTGCACGTCACTAGATGTATAAGCATATGCAGAAATAGCGCAAAGAAATTTTCTGATTGTGCGAATGCGACGGATTGTCTGGCGCTAATCAATGACTCAGTCAACATGAATAATGTATATAAATGATGACTTTGCCATGCTTGGTGACGGCTCAACGATGAGTCAATAAAGCATCAATAAGGTCTCAAGAAAACAAAAAGGACGCCTTTCGCGTCCTTGTTTTGGATGCCATCAGCCCGATCAGGGCTATGGCTTACACGTCTTGGGCTGACGCCGGATCAGGTATGTGCTTGATCGCATCGTGCTGGTGACTTTGTATTTTATCTTTATGTTTGATGACCTGGCGATCGAGTTTATCGACCAGCGTATCAATCGCTGCATAGAGATCGTGTGCCAGACTTTCAACATGGATATCTTTACCGCTGATATGCAAATTAATGTCTGCTTTGTGCCTTTTTTCCTTTTCCCGGAGCTTGTCCACCGTCAGGATGACGGCGATATCAATGACCTGGTCGAAATGCCGCCTGATGCGCTCTAACTTGGTATGTACATATTCACGAATTGCAGGAGTTACTTCGACGTGATGTCCACTGATTGTGAGATTCATACTGTGCTCCTATAGTGATGTTGCTTGCCATTACGAAAAGCTCTTTGCGTTCAAATAACATTGAGCTAAATCATATATAGCAATTCAAACCGTGATTACAAGGACTACTTACAAAGATTTACGCAGGCTCACTGGGGGGATTTTGAGGGCTTCACGGTATTTGGCAACTGTCCGTCGGGCAATTACCATGCCCTGTTCACCCAGCATGTCTGCAATTTTGCTATCAGAGAGTGGGCTTTTCTGGTCTTCTGCTCCTATCAATTGCTTGATGAGTGCCCGTATCGCGGTGGAAGATGCTTCTCCCCCTGTTTCCGTCGCGACGTGGCTGCCGAAAAAATACTTCAACTCAAACATGCCATGTGGGGTCAGCATGTATTTTTGGGTTGTTACACGTGAGATAGTGCTCTCGTGTAATCCTAGTGTATCAGCAATTTCGCGCAAAACAAGGGGGCGCATGGCAACTGCACCGTGGGTGAAAAAGTTACGTTGTCTTTCAACTATCGCTTGTGCAACGCGCAAAATGGTATCAAAACGTTGCCGCATGTTCTTGATGAGCCAGCGCGCTTCCTGCAATTGTGAACCAAGTCCACTTTCACCGCGGTTTTGTTTCATGATGTTGGCGTACATGCTGCTGACGCGCAACTTTGGCATTACATCCTGATTCAAGAGCACCTGCCAGCCATTCCCTGACTTTCTGACGATGACATCGGGCACGACATAGTCTGAATCATCGGCAGTAAAGGCGATACCTGGCCGGGGTTTGCATTGCCTGATGACAGTTTGTGCATCGCGCAAATCTTCATCATCGCAGTCCAGTATTTTCTTTAATTTCGTGAAATCCCGTTGTGCAAATAAAGTGAGTTGTGTCTCAACAATATTTAGTGCAAGGCGGCGTGTCACGAAAGCAATCCTGGGCAGGCGCCTGATTTGCAAGGCCAGGCACTCTGCCGGGCTGCGCGCACCCACACCTGCCGGGTCAAAGCTTTGCAGCATGTTGAGCGCGAAGGCCAGCTCTTCCGGTTCTATGCACAATTCCAATGGCAAACTGGCATGGATTTCATCCAGGGTTTCAGTCAGATAACCATTGCTGTCGAGTGCATCGATCATCAGCTCTACCAGCGCACGGTCGCGTGGCTCGCGCAGGTTCAGGCGCATTTGCTCCAGCAGGTGTTCGCGCAAGGTAGTTTGCGCTGCGCCCAGTTGTGGGCGGCCATCTTCATCATCGCTGGCTGCTGCGCCATGGTGACCATCATCGAAGCTCCAGTCGTCTTCATTGGTGCTCATGGTGTCATTGCTGGCAGGGGCTTCAGCTTCCTGGTTTTGCTCTGTGCTTGCGGCTGCTTCTTCGCGTATGGCTGGCGCTTCCATGCCGGCATCCGCGGCACTGCTGCTGGTGTTGATGGCACCATCGGCCAACAGACGTACAGCATGGTCAAGCGGGTCATCGACACGCTCAAGCAAGGGGTTTTCTGTCAGCAGGGTTTCCAGTTCCTGATGTAATTCCAAAGTGGAGAGCTGCAATAACCGTATCGATTGTTGCAGTTGGGGCGTTAATGCCAGATGCTGGGAAGTACGTAGTTGCAGGCTTTGTTTCATGATGATTCCCGTCACATCCGGAAGTGTTCCCCCAGATAGACGCGCCGCACGGATTCATTTTGTATGATGTCGTCGGGTTTGCCACTTGCCAGTACAGCACCCTGATTGATGATGTAGGCATGATCGCAAATGCCCAGGGTTTCACGCACATTGTGATCGGTGATCAGCACGCCGATGCCACGTTCTTTCAAAAAGCGCACAATGCGCTGGATTTCGATGACGGCAATCGGGTCGACCCCGGCAAAGGGTTCGTCGAGCAAAACAAAGCGGGGATTGGTCGCCAGCGCACGTGCGATTTCCACACGACGGCGCTCACCGCCAGATAGCGACAAGGCCTGGCTTTCACGAATTTTTTCAATCTGTAAATCCGCCAGCAGGGCATCGAGACGTTCATCGATTTCTTTGGTCGAAAGAAATTTTCCGTGGGCATTTTTCTGTAATTCCAGAACAGCGCGGATATTGTCTTCGACTGTCAGCTTGCGAAATACTGAAGCTTCCTGCGGCAAATATGACAAGCCCAGCACCGCCCTTTGATGGATGGGTAACTGAGATATATTGACAGCATCTATCGTGATGTCACCTGCGTCCGATGGCACCAGGCCAACGATCATGTAGAAAGAAGTTGTTTTGCCCGCACCGTTCGGGCCGAGCAGGCCAACGACTTCGCCGCTTTTCACTTGTAGCGATACGTCACGTACTACCTGGCGCGCGCCATAGCGTTTTTGCAGCCCTTTGACGAGCAGCGTACTAGCAATTGCCGTCATCTTAATTGGCCTGTTTTTCAGTTTTTGGATGCAAAATTATTTTGACACGACCATCGCCATCGACATGCTTGCCGCTGGTTGAATTGGCACCATCAAAGACATCGTTTTTGCTGTCATAGGAAAGATATTCACCCTCTTGTTCCTGGGTGACTTTTTTACCTTCGAGGTAGCGTATCTTTGCCTTGGAAATAAATTTCACGACCTCGGTACTTTGATCATATTCGGCACGGTCAGCTTCGCCATCAACCCACAGATCGGTACCGCCATCCCGTTTTTGCCGGAACGTGACCTTGCCATTGCTGCCACTGCTCAGTACGACAAACTGATCACCACTTGGTGATTCTGTCAGTACGGCTTTTTCAGCTTTGACCACCAGCGTACCTCTCGTTACCAGGACACCATTCGATAAAACATGGACGCCTTTCTGTCCCTTGCTCTGTGTGCTGCCGGCTTCAATCAATGTGTCTTTCAGGCTGTCGGCTTTTTCTGCATGGGCTGAGGTGAGGGCCAGGCCCATACATCCAAGGCCGATTAATTTGCGCAAGCCAGGCACAGAAAAAATGGGTTTCATTCTCATGTTCTGCTTTCTATTTATTTATTTTATGGGAAGAGGAGCGGACTTCACACGCCTCTTTAAATGCATTTTTACTTTACTCAATAAATCCAGTTCCTGGGTAGCATTATTGGCGAGCATACCTACCGCAGTGGTTTCTATCGTGCTGGTTTTTACAAAGACGGGCTTGTCGGTTTTGATCAGGTCTTCATCTGGCAATAACAACAAATAATTTGTTTCCAGCCGCATGAATTGTGAATTCAATCCCTCAGGGCGTTCAACGCTGACCTGGTCATATAAATGCACTTCATCATGTTCGCGTTTGGGCGAAGTTGTGGTTGATTTTTGTGAAACAACGGCGAGCTCTGCACGCAAGTGCAAAGGCGTACGGTTTTCATCAAAACTATTAATTTGCGGATGTGTAATTTCTATATTGTCATTACGGGGCAAGTGTATCAGGCGTTCGCCGGTGACATGGTAATTGGCCTTGCCATTGTTGGACAGCCGTATGAAATTGAATTTCTCGACATAATAATCGGGTGCGGCCCTGGCGGAAGAACGATTTTGTTCATCACCGGCATTACGCCTTACCACTTCCATGACCCAGATGGCGCCCAGCGTGATGACGCCCAGCATGACGACTGCCAGCCAGATACGGAAACGGTCTATGGTTAAATGATGTTTCATGAAAGATAATTTTGTAAAGCTAGTTCGTATTTGTCTTGCGCCCGCAAGATGAAATCACATATTTCCCTGGCCGCCCCTTTGCCACCACCAGCCGTGGTGACATAGTGCACACGCTGTCTTACTTCAGCATGGGCGTTGGGCACACTGGCGGCAAAGCCGCAACGCATCAGTATCGGTAAATCAATGACATCATCGCCAATAAATCCGCAGGCACTGGCAGGCAGGTTCAAATCGGCAATCAATTGCAGGAAAGCTGATTTTTTATCATGTATGCCCTGACGGATATGCGGGATGCCCAAATCTGTCGCGCGTCTGGTGACAATGGCAGATTGCCGGGCGCTGATGATGGCCGTGGCAATACCCGCCTGCTGTAATAATTTAATGCCCTGGCCATCAAGGACATTAAAGGTTTTCATCATTTCACCATCCGGCCCGAAATGCAGACTGCCATCTGTCAATATGCCATCGACATCAAAAATCATCAGCTGGACCTGGCGTGCCATGTCGATTGCGCTCGTCATCAGATCACCTTGGCGCGTGTCAGGTCGTGAATATGCAAGGCACCCACCAGCCTGCCATCATCATCTGCCACCAGTAACTGGTTAATGCGATAGGTTTCCATGACTTCGACAGCTTCCACGGCTAATTGTTCAGGCCGTATGCGGTGTGGCTTGTCATGCATGACATCGGCAATCTGCAATTGCGTAAAATCCCGTGTGCCATCCATCAAGCGGCGCAAGTCACCATCGGTGAAGATGCCGACGATATGCTGGTTGTGATCGACCACGGCTGTCATCGCCATGCCCTTTTTGGTAATTTCCAGCAACGCCGTTTTCAGTTGAGTCTCTGGCCCCACTTGCGGGATATCGGCACCTGTGCGCATGACATCCCTGACATGGGTCAGCAGCCGACGCCCCAGTGAACCGCCAGGGTGGGAACGAGCAAAATCTTCTTCACGAAAACCACGCGCATCCAGCACTGCTACGGCCAGGGCGTCGCCCAAAGCCAGAGTGACCGTCGTGCTGGCCGTTGGTGCCAAGTTCAGCGGGCAGGCTTCTTTGTCCACATGCAGGTTCAAATGTATATCGGCCAGTTTGCCCAGGCTGGATTCCGGGTTGCCCGTCATCGCGATGAGTTTGACACCCAGGCGCTTGATGATGGGCAAGATGGACATCAGTTCAGACGCTTCGCCTGAATACGAAATGGCAATGAAAACATCCTGTTGCGTCACCATGCCCAGATCGCCATGCGCAGCTTCTGCCGGGTGGACAAAAAACGAAGGCGTGCCGGTAGAGGCAAAGGTCGCCGAGATCTTGCGTGCAATATGGCCGGATTTGCCGATGCCGGACACGACCACACGGCCATGGCAGGTCAGCAGCATATCAACCGCCTGCGAAAACCCGGCAGCATCACCATTGCCCAGGCGTGTCTGCAAGGCCAGCAAGGCATCTGCTTCAATTTGCAGGGTTTCACAAGCCAGTTTCAGCGCACGTTTTGCCGCGGCGGCCTTATCGGTTGCACTTTGCGGATTCGGGGAGTAAGGGGCATTCAATTCATTCATGCCAGAAGTATAAACGAAATCCAGAAAGCAAAAACTCTGCCAGTTGTAACGGAATGAATATTGTTTGCCAGAAATAAGGTTTCAGACGCGATAAATCGGCAATAATAGGAGGCATGAATGGACTAGATACCACTTTATCACTGTTGGCCGCGGCCGTCTTAGGCGTGGTCGCTTTTCGCATGTTGCAACTGCCGCCCATGCTGGGTTATCTGGTGGTTGGTATCTTTATCGGCCCGTTTGGCATGGGAGTTGCCGACGATAGTGCCGTGACGCATGAGCTGGCCGAGTTTGGCGTTGTTTTCCTGATGTTTTCCATCGGCCTGGAATTTTCTCTGTCGAAACTGATGGCCATGCGCAAGGCGGTGTTTGGGCTGGGGATGGCGCAGGTACTGGTCACGATACTCACCAGCATGCTGTTTGGCTGGATAGCCAGCCGCTGGCTGCCGCAATTTTTCAATATCAGCTGGGAAGCCTCGTTTGCGCTGGGTGGCGCGCTGGCCATGTCATCGACCGCCATTGTTTCCAAGATGCTGACTGAGAGGCTGGAACTGGAAAGCCTGCATGGCCGGCAAATCATCAGCGTGTTGTTATTCCAGGATCTGGCCGTCGTGCCTTTGCTGATACTGGTGCCCGCACTGGCTTCAAAATCGCCGGACCTGGTGAAAACCCTGGCATTCGCCAGCGGCAAGGCCGTTCTGGTGCTGGTGCTGCTGTTGGTGGTGGGGCAAAAGCTCATGCGCACCTGGTTCCGCATCGTCGTCAAGCGGCGCTCACAAGAGTTATTCATGCTGAACCTCTTGCTGATTACCCTGGGCGCTGCCTGGCTGACCGAAAAGGCGGGCCTGTCGATGGCACTGGGCGCGTTCGTTGCAGGCATGCTGATATCAGAGACCGAATACCGTCATCAGGTGGAAGAAGATATCAAACCCTTCCGCGATGTCTTGCTGGGCCTGTTTTTCATCACCGTAGGTATGTTGCTGAATGTCAAACTGGTCATTGATCATTTCTGGCTGGTGTTATTGCTGTTGTCCGGCCCGGTATTGATGAAGCTGGCACTGATCACGGCGCTGGCGAAAATCTTTGGCAATTCCACCAGCGTGGCCTTGCGCACGGGCCTGGGCCTGGCGCAGGCGGGTGAATTTGGTTTTGTGCTGCTGAACCAAGCGGGCGGCCTGCAATTGCTCGACCCCTTGTTGCTGCAACTGATACTGGCATCGATGGTGCTGTCCATGCTGGCTTCACCGTTTATCCTGGCCAATTCTGATGCCATTGTCATGAAGTTTTCCGCCAATGAATGGATGATGCAATCACTGGCGCTGACGCAAATTGCGGCGCGCACCATGACGACGAAAAAGCATGTGATCATTGCCGGCTTTGGCCGAAGCGGGCAAAGCCTGGCACGTATTTTGGCAGAGGAAAATATTGATTACCATGCACTCGATCTGGACCCTGACCGTGTACTCGAAGCCCAGACTGCGGGCGCAAATGTATCGTATGGTGATGCCGCACGGCGCGAAAGCCTCCTGGCAGCCGGTATCAATCGCGCCGCCGCCCTTGTCGTGACCTACACCGGCACCGCATCCGCCTTGAAGATATTGCATTTCGTCAATGAAATGAACCCCAGCCTGCCGGTGATCGTGCGTAGCCATGACGATGTTGATCTCGATAAATTACGGGCGGCAGGTGCCACCGAAGTCGTGCCTGAACTGATGGAAGGCAGCCTGATGCTGGCTTCCCATGCGCTGGTGATGCTGGGTGTGCCATTAAGAAAAGTGGTGCACCGCGTGCAAATCGCCAGGGATGCGCGGTATGAATCCCTGCGCGGCTTTTTTCATGGTGCCAGTGACGCCAGTGACAGTCCAGAAAACATGCAAATCCGCCTGCATACCGTAATGCTGACCGAGCGCGCGAAGTCTGTCGGGCTGCAATTGAGTGAATTGCATCTTGAAGAGGTGGAAGCTGATGTGCATGCGGTCAGACGCGGCAAGGCCAGGCTGGATCACCAGGAAGGCATACTTTTGCAGGTGGGCGATGTCGTTGTCGTCAGGGGCACATCGGAAGCAGTCGCTAGAGCAGAGCAGCGGCTGTTAAAATAGCGGCTTATTTTTCAATTTGAAGGACATGCAGGAATGTTTAATCCATCCGAATACATTAAAGAACATATCCGCACCGTGGAAAACTGGCCGCAGCCTGGCGTGATGTTTCGTGACATTACGCCATTGTTGCAAAACCCTAAAGTATTCCGCGTGCTCATCGATATGTTTGTACATCGCTATATGGATGAGAAACTGGACGTGGTGGCAGGCCTGGATGCACGCGGCTTCATCATCGGCTCTGTGCTGGCCTATGAGTTGAACCTGGGTTTCGTGCCTATCCGCAAGAAGGGCAAACTGCCTTTCCATACCGTGTCCGAGCAATATGAGCTTGAATACGGCAGCGCCACGGTAGAGCTGCATGCCGATGCCTGCAAGGCAGGCGACAGGGTGGTGTTGATCGACGACCTGATCGCCACCGGCGGTACCATGATGGCTGGCCGCAAGCTGCTGGAACGCCTGGGCGCCACCGTGGTGGAAGGCGCAGTGATTGTTGACCTGCCAGAACTGGGTGGTTCCAAAATCATCAAGGACAGCGGCCTGCCCCTGTTCACCGTCTGTAATTTTGAAGGTCATTAGAATTTTTACATCCCCGAACAACTGACGCTACGGCGTCAGTTTTTTATTGGGCGCCATGCCTGTGCGCTTTGACATGAATTGAGTTGTACATATTGTGAACAGCAATCAAATCCTGACCATGGAAACCTGTGATCCGGCACTGCCGGAAGCGCTGGTCTTGCTCGACGAATTGTCCGACAGCCTGGCAGCCATTACCGGTGACAGCGGGCGCGCATCATTTGATGCCAATGACGTACGTGGCCCGGCATCCCTGTTTGTCATTGCGCGCAATGCCGCTGGCCTGGCCGTCGCCTGCGGCGCCTTCAGGCCCATGGAAGCGGGCATTGCCGAAGTCAAGCGCATGTATGCGAGGCCGCAGACCAAAGGTGCTGGCCTGGCAGTACTCAGACATCTGGAAACAGCGGCTGCTGATCTGGGATATCAGAAATTGCGTCTTGAAACCCGGCTGGTCAATCAGCGTGCGGTCGCTTTTTATGAAAAGCATGGTTACCGCCGGATTGATAATTTTGGCAAATATGTGGGCAATGCTGCCGCTGTCTGCTTTGAGAAAAGCTTGCCAGCCAGATAAGCTTAGATCAATGCAGTTCGAGGCAGTGCTTTCAGTTTGGCTGGCTGCATGAAGCCAGCACGCAAGAAATAAGCAAAAAAATGCGGAGCTGCGTTATACTTCAGGTCTTCCAAGGAGCGTTGCGACGAGAACTACGAGTTTTTGCCAGGCTTGGGATATCCATAACCGCGCTCACGTTACTTTTTTCATCAGAAAGGAGGGCGTGATGAACGCCATCGTAGCAAACACATCCGATACTACTTCCCAGGATTTTTTCGTTGCTGACCTCAGTCTGGCAGCCTGGGGCAATAAAGAAATCCGCATTGCAGAAACAGAAATGCCGGGCCTGATGGCAATTCGTGAAGAATTTGCTGCCAGCCAGCCACTGAAAGGTGCGCGCATTACTGGTTCCCTGCATATGACTATCCAGACTGCGGTATTGATAGAAACCCTGAATGCCCTGGGTGCGCAGGTACGTTGGGCATCTTGCAATATTTATTCTACACAAGACCATGCCGCAGCAGCGATCGCCGCTGGTGGTACACCTGTGTTCGCCTTCAAGGGTGAAAATCTTGATGAATACTGGGATTTCACCCACCGTATTTTCGAATGGAAAGATGGCGGTTTTTCCAACATGATCCTTGATGATGGCGGCGATGCAACCTTGCTTCTGCATCTGGGTACCCGTGCAGAAAAAGATATTTCCGTGCTGGCCAATCCAGGCTCGGAAGAAGAAATCTGCCTGTTCAATGCCATCAAAAAACACCTGGCAACAGAACCTGACTGGTATTCAAAACGCCTGGCCGCCATCAAGGGCGTGACAGAAGAAACCACGACCGGCGTACATCGCCTGTACCAGATGCATAAAGAAGGCAAACTGGCTTTCCCGGCAATCAACGTCAATGATTCTGTCACCAAGTCCAAGTTTGATAACCTGTATGGCTGCCGTGAATCGCTGGTAGATGGCATCAAGCGCGCTACCGACGTCATGATCGCTGGCAAGGTTGCCGTCATCGCCGGTTATGGTGATGTAGGCAAGGGCTGTGCACAAGCCATGCGTGCCCTGTCGGCCCAGGTCTGGGTCACTGAAATTGATCCTATCTGCGCCCTGCAGGCAGCGATGGAAGGTTATCGCGTCGTGACAATGGAATACGCGTCTGAATTTGGCGACATCTTCGTGACCACGACCGGCAATTACCATGTCATCAGCCACGAGCATATGCTGAAGATGAAAGACCAGGCCATCGTTTGTAACATCGGCCATTTCGATAATGAAATCGATGTTGCTTCACTCAAGCAATACACCTGGGACAACATCAAGCCGCAAGTTGATCATGTGATTTTCCCTAGCGGCAAACGCATCATCCTGCTGGCTGAAGGCCGTCTGGTCAACCTGGGTTGCGGTACTGGCCACCCATCGTATGTCATGAGTTCTTCTTTCGCCAATCAAACCATTGCGCAGATCGAGTTGTTCGTGAATACGGAGAAATATCCGGTTGGCGTATACACCCTGCCAAAACACCTCGACGAAAAAGTCGCCCGTCTGCAATTGAAAACACTGAATGCACAATTGAGTGTGTTGACTGAAGAACAGGCTGCTTACATAGGCGTGAAAAAAGAAGGCCCTTACAAGCCAGATCATTATCGTTATTGATCGCCATCCGGTAACTGTTTTTTCCTGACAGTTACCGGTCTGGAGGAAGCTGCGGGTCATTGACTTGCAGCTTCCAGGATTCATCTCACAATCTGCAAACAGGAGCATGTATGCGTTTACTGGCAACCTGGTTGGTTAATGCGCTGGCTTTGCTGGCGATCCCTTACTTGATGGACTCTGTGCAGATCGCCAGTTTTGGCACTGCCCTGGTTGTGGCCGTGGTACTTGGCCTGGTCAACACCATCATCCGCCCCGTGATATTGATACTTACCCTGCCGGCGACGGTGCTGAGCCTGGGTCTGTTTATCTTCGTCATCAATGGCCTGATGTTCTGGGGTGTGGCAAACGTGGTGGAAGGTTTTCATGTCACCGGCTTCTGGGCAGCGGTGGGCGGTGCCTTGCTGTACAGCGTGATCTCCTGGACACTCTCGACCTTATTGTTGCAAGGTAAAAATGAAGACGCCTAATTTCAGCATAGAATTTTTTCCGCCCAAGACGGCGGAAGGCACGGAAAAACTGCGCGCCACGCGCGCCAAACTGGCCGAGCTTAAACCCAAATATTTTTCTGTCACTTTTGGTGCCGGTGGCACGACACAGCAGGGTACGCTTGATACCGTGACTGAAATCCGCAAGGAAGGCCATGATGCTGCACCCCACCTGTCTTGCATAGGTGGTACGCGTGAATCGATACGCGGCATTCTTGACGAGTTCAAGGCGCATGATATCCACCGTCTGGTCGCCTTGCGCGGCGATATGCCCAGCGGCTATGGCATGGGCGGTGAATTTCGCTATGCCAATGAACTGGTGGAGTTTATCCGTGCCGAGACCGGTGACTGGTTCCATATCGAAGTGGCAGCCTACCCCGAAATGCATCCGCAGGCGCGCTCGCCGCAAGACGATTTGAACAGCTTTGTGCGCAAGATGCAGGCAGGTGCCAATGCTGCCATCACCCAGTATTTCTATAATGCGGATGCCTATTTCCGCTTTGTGGAAGAAGCAAACAAGGCCGGTGTGACTGCACCTATTGTTGCCGGCATCATGCCCATCACCAACAGTACACAGCTACAGCGTTTTTCTGAAATGTGCGGCGCAGAAATCCCGCGCTGGATACGCCTGAAACTCAGCAGCTATGGGGATGACAGCGCGTCGATCAAGGCCTTTGGCCTCGATGTCGTCACCGCCATGTGCGAACGCCTGCTCGCAGGCGGTGCGCCTGGCCTGCATTTTTATTCCCTGAACCAGGCGGCAGCAACCACAGCAATCTGGCAGCGGCTGGTGTAGTCCTGCCCTGCCTCTTGTAAGATTGTAAGCTTGTAAAACAGCCCCAGACTGCGTTTCGATATGAGATCAGTCTGAGGCTGTTTTTTTATTTATGATTACCTCAGCCCCAGCCATAAACCCGCTGGCACAAACAGCAGTGCGGCTGCATTGCCCAGCAAGACAATCGAAGCCACCTTGTCTGGTTCCTGCCTGTATTGTTCTGCCACCATGAAGCAAAACACGGCGGGTGGCAGCGCCGCAAACAGATACATCTGGCCGCGCTGCGTGATGGTCAGTGGCAAGATATTTTCCAGTATCGCTGCCATGATCAGCCCGCTCAGCGGGCAGACGATGGCACCTGCCATGCCTATGCGCCAGCTGGCAAAATTGATATCCAGCATGCGCACGCCGAGAGAAAATAACATGATGGGTATGCAGGCATCGCCCGTCATTTTCAGCGCCAGGAAAAGTGTCGCCTGCAAGGGGATATGAAAAATCGCAAAGACCATGCCGGCCGCCATCGCCAGCATCATCGGGCTGACTAAAAACCGCCACGGTGAATCGCGGTGCTCAGGATGGCCTTGCTGGATAATGCGCATGCCGACAGTGAAGTAGACAAGGTTACAGGCCATGAACAAGGCCACGGCCGCAGACAGGCCGCTTGTGCCAAACGCCAGCGCTGCCAGCGGCAAACCCATGTTGCCGCAATTGTTATACATCATCGGTGGTACGAAGCTGCGCACGTCATAACCCAGCAGGCGGGCCAGTGGCCAGGCCAGCAGGCCAGAACCCAAAGCGATCAATACGCCTGCCACGATCAGCCACAGGTTATGGCTGACATCAAAATCTTTTCCCGCCAGCGCAGTGAAGACCAGCAAAGGGCATAACACATCCATGCTGATGCGGTTGACCGCCACCATGTCAGCCGCTGCCGCGCCGCCTTTGCGCCGCGCATACAGATAGCCAAGGCCGATGACGATGAATACCGGCATGATGATGGAAAGTATGCGTTCTATCATGGGAGTAATTGGGATCAGGGAAGATGACATTGTAGGTACTTCAACGCGGCGTCACATGACAAGTTTTCATGCATGGCATGCGCTGGCCGCATTTGTCACCATTCGCCACCATTCATCACTATCCAGTTTGTTCCAGGGGGATGGGATGGATGCGCTTTGCTTGATCTGGCGCAAGCTGGCGTTAGCTGAATTTTTCTACAATACCAGAACCTATTTTCAGGTGATGGCATACAGGGGCGGACTTGGCAATTGAACTTTATAACGACGGCAAACACATCTGCGTGATGTTCAATGACCTGGTCGACGACAGTGCAGATCATGCGGTGCAGGCCAATCAGTTCCTGATTGTTTCGGATGGCGTGGGGGCGCTGATCGACCCTTCCGGCAATATTACCTATAACGCATTGGTCCTGAGCATGCACAGGTATCTGCCCAAGAAAGAACTCAAGTATTTGTTTGCTTCGCATCAGGACCCGGACATTATCGGCGCGCTCGATAAATGGCTGTTCAGTACCGAATGCCAATTGTATGTCTCAAAATTGTGGTCACGCTTTGTGCCGCATTTCTGCAACCTCAACCGCGCAGAGGGGCGTGTCGTCGGCATTCCTGATGAGGGTATGCCTGTGTATTTGCCTGATTCTGTCATTCATGCCGTGCCTGCGCATTTTTTGCATGCAGAAGGCAATTTCCAGTTTTACGACAGCAAGTCAAAAATCCTGTTTTCTGGCGACATGGGCGCTTCCATGGTCGATGCCCTGGAAATACAAAAACCGATCACCACCAAAGAAGAGTTTTATGCGCAGTTGCACACCATGAGCGGCTTTCACAAGCGCTATATGGTGTCAAACAAGGTATGCCGCTTCTGGGCGAATATGGTCAGGCAGATGGATGTTGCCATGCTGGTGCCCCAGCATGGCCGTTACCTGCTAGGCAATGAAGCCATTACCGCCTTTCTTGACTGGATAGAAAACCTGCAATGCGGCATAGACCTGTTCACGCAGGAGCATTACCGTTTCCGTGGTTGAAAAGAGTGGCAGGTAATGCCTGCCTTATGATTTTTTTCTCACGATTTTCCCTGCTTCAGGACGGCATAATTCAACGGCAGGGCAGTGGTCGTCTTGATGACTTCCATGACAAAACTGGAGCTGACATCCTGCAGGTCGGCGACCTTGACCAGTTTTTTGTAGACCAGGTCAAAGCCTGCCATGTCGGGTACATGCACTTTCAGCAAATAATCAATCTCGCCGCTCATCCGCAAAATTTCCACAATTTCAGGTATGCCGGTGGCACCGGCAATAAAGCGCTGCATCCATTTGTCATTATGCTGGGCGGCTTTGAGCGCCACCATGACGGTCAGGCCGAGGTTTAATTTGACCGGGTCGCACAAGGCGACCTGCTGGCGTATCACGCCATCTTCCTGCAATTTTTGCACGCGCCGCCAGCATGGTGTCACTGAAAGATGCACGGCCTGCGCCAGATCGGCCAGGGCAATCGATGAATCTTTTTGCAATAAATTCAGAAGTTCTAGATCAATTTTATCCATATTTGTCTATTTATAGAAAATTTTACTAAAAATAGCACAAATTACTAAATAATTTGGTAAAAAATTCCTGCCACCCCTTGTTAGGATGTGTGTGAAGCGTTTCCTGCAAAATTTTTTTGCATCAGAGCAAAGACGCAAGCGCATTCAGCATAGTCATCACCATAGTTACTACAGGAGTTAATCATGAACCTGGTCGAGCCAGCATTGCAAACCGCCACCCGTCTGACCCATGCAGGTCGCAAAGGCAAGGTACACCCAGGCCCGGTTAACCCGCCCATCGTACGTGCGTCCACCATGCTGTTCCCTGACGTGGCTGCGCTCAATAATGCCTGTGGCACACGCCGTGTCTATGGCCGCCATGGCAATGAAACCACCCATGCGCTGGAACAGGCGCTGTGCTCGGCTGAAAACGCCGCAGGCTGCATGCTGACACCGTCGGGCCTGTCTGCCATTACCACAACGCTGCTGGCCCTGTTGCAGCCTGGCGACCATCTGCTGATGGTCGATACCACCTATGACCCGACCCGCCTGTTCTGTGACGGCCTGCTGAAACAGATAGGCGTGACAACGACTTATTACGATCCGCTTATCGGTCGTGGCATCGCCGCGCTGATGCAAAAAAATACCAGGGTCGTGTTTGTCGAATCACCCGGTTCGCTGACTTTTGAAATCCAGGACATACCGGCCATTGCGGCCGTCGCCCACGCCGGTGGGGCGGTCGTTGTATCTGACAGCACCTGGGCCACACCGATAGGCTGGGATTCTTTCGATTTGGGCATCGATGTATCGATACACGCAGCCACCAAATACATCGTTGGTCATTCAGATGCGCTGATGGGTGTCATATTGACCAATGAAGCCCTGCATGAGCGTGTACGCAATACTTACCGTCAACTGGGTATCACCATTGGCGGCGATGATGCCGCACTGGCCCTGCGTGGCCTGCGCACGCTGGCGGCACGCCTGGCAGTACATCGTGACAGTGCGCAAGTGGTTGCGCGCTGGTTGCAACAGCAGCCAGAAGTGGCCGAGGTCTTGTACCCGCCGCTTGAAGGCTGTGCCGGTCATGAATTATGGAAACGTGATTTCAAGCCTGAATATGCATGCGGCCTGATGGGCGCAGTATTCCGTGCAGACATCACCGAGCAGCAGGTTGCCGCGCTGATCGACCGTACCCGTCTGTTTGGTATTGGTTTTAGCTGGGGTGGTTATGAAAGCCTGATTTTGCCGACAAAACCGTCTGCTTATCGCAGTGTCAATGCCGGGCAATGGCAGACGCCGATGTTGCGCCTGCATGTAGGCCTGGAAGCGACAGAAGACTTGCTGGCTGACCTGGCACAGGGCTTTGATGCCTTGCGTAAAACCAGTGAACCACAGCCAGCGCGTAATTACCTGAAGGCCGTGGTCTGAAGATGAGGGATGGTGGAAATGCAGGGACGGCGTTTAGCTGGCTACCCAGTCAAATGCTTTCCTGAACAGACCAGCGGGTGGTGGGCTGAATTCCTGGGCCTGCTTTTCTGCGATGACGTCCGGTTCCAGGTGACGCATCATGCTGAGCGTGGCCTGTTGCTGGCGCATGATGCCCTGACGGTTGATGGTAGCGATGATGTTGGCGATTTTTTCGGCAGCATCATCTAGATTGAGTTCATAGAACTCCTGGTTTTTTTTGCCACGGCGTTGTTGCTGGAATTGTTTCAGGATGTCATCCAGTGCCTGGCCGCAGTCCTTGGTATGCAGTTCAAAGACGCATTCATAGACACCGGGTATCAGTTCCTGATGGTCACGGTTCAGCTCCATGGCCTTGGAAACGCCGGAACGGCGGGTAGCGCCGATTTTGTACAGACCCTGGCGTAAGCCATCGTTTTGCAAAATGTAGATCGTGCCTGGCGTGCCATGCATGAATTGGGGTTCACGCGGCAAGGTCCTTTGTGGGCGGTAAGAGCTAGTCATCGGTAGACCTGACATTTTGTAAAGGGATGAGAAACAGTCTACAAAAGGTACGCAGGACTTGAGACGCGGAATAAACAGGTGCTTTGCGCTCTGTTCTTGGATTAGATGGAAGATGGCGGGCCAACCAGGCCATGCGCAACAAGATTTTGGCAGTTTTTAGAATTACCACCGTCCTGCACCTTCACCGGGCAGGAATTTCAGCCCGCATGCTCCCGTCTGCGGGCTTTTTTTTGCCGAATCTTCCTCTGTCCATGTCCTGTCATGCGCAGGTCATGTTCAGCCGATACCATGCGGCAATCCTGAAGAAGTTCCTCCAAAGGTCGGGATATTTGCCCGCAGAGTGATCTGCGGGCTTTTTCTATTGTGCCTGTTGCGGTGATGCTGGCGGCGAAGTCGGTGGTTCCGATGGTGCCGGCGGTATGTCGTCCATATCAACCGTCCTGATGCCTGCACCGTTCAGGAATTCAGAAAACATCCAGTCGCCTTCGGCTGAACTGACGCCTTCTGGTGGCGTGCGCTGGGTTTCCGGCTTGCCCGACAGGGCCACGCGCATGGTATCTATCCAGATAGGCAGGGCCAGGGTCGCACCAAATTCACGGCCACCCAGGGATTTTGGATCATCATAGCCCATCCAGGCAACTGCCACGACATTGCCGGCATAGCCTGCAAACCAGCCATCGACGGCATCGCTGGTCGTACCAGTCTTGCCTGCCAGGTCACGCCTGCCCAGCTTTTGCGTGGCGCTGGCACCCGTACCGCTGCGTACCACTTCACGCAACATGCTGTCGGTAATAAAGGCATTGCGGCTGTCGATGACACGCGCCTCATCCTGGGCGATGGCAGGTGGCTTCATCTCGAACAGGGATTTGCCCTTGGCGTCAACGACCTTGCTGATCAGCCACGGCGTGACCTGGTAACCACCGTTGGCAAACACGGCGTAGGCGGCAGCCAGTTGTACAGGTGTGACTGCCCCCGTACCCAGGGCCATGGTCAGGTTGGCCGGATGCTTGTCTTTATCAAAGCCAAAACGCGGCAACCAGCCCTTGGCTGTATCAACACCGATCGCCTTCAAAATCCTGACCGAGACCACGTTCTTTGATTTTGCCAGTGCCGTGCGCATGCTGATAGGGCCGTCATATTTGCCATCATCATTACGCGGGTCCCAGCGCAGGACTTCTTCTGAAGTCTCTGACAGTTGTACGTCATTGATCAGCGTTGCAGGTGAAAACCCTTTTTCCAGCGCGGCAGAATAAATAAAGGGCTTGATGCTGGAACCAGGCTGACGCCAGGCGCTGGTGACATGGTTGAATTTTTTGCGGTTGAAATCAAAACCGCCGACCATGGCGCGGTAACCGCCATCGTCTGCATTCAAGGCAATGAAAGCCCCTTCAACTTCAGGCAATTGCGTGATGGCCCAGTGTTTTTTTGCATCCTGTATCACACGGATGATGGCACCCGGCCTGATCTTCATATCTGCCTTGGCATTATTGCTCAATGCATTGGCAGCGAAGCGCAAGCCATCGCCACTCAGCTCTACGCTTTCACCAGATTGCAGTTCAGCCTTGATCAGTTTATTGGACGCCTGCGTGACGACTGCCGACAGCAACTTGTCGTTACCCGGATGTTTGCGCAAGGCTTCATCGATGGCGTCATCACGTTCATCTTCATCTGTCGGCAATTCTATGAATGCCTCTGGCCCGCGATAGCCGTGACGCTGGTCATACGCCATGACATTGCGGCGTACCGATTCATAAGCCGCTTCCTGCTCGGCACGGTTGATGGTGGTGTACACCTTGATACCGCTGGTATAGGCGTCTTCCTTGTATTGCGCATAAATGCTCTGCCTGACCAGTTCGGCAACATAGTCGGCATGCGTATCAAATTGCTGCCTGCTGGCGACGGTAATGACTTCCTTGCTGGCCTCTTCAAATTGCGCTTCATTGATGAAGCCATTCTTGACCATGCTTCTCAGCACCAGTATCTGCCTCTGCTTGGCCCGTTCAAAATTGACCGCCGGATTATGACGCACCGGGTTTTGCGGCACACCGGCCAGCATGGCGGCTTCTGCCAGCGTCAACTGGTCGAGCGATTTGCCAAAATAGGTGCGGGCCGCGCTGGAAAAGCCATGGCTGCGCTGACCCAGGTAAATCTGGTTCATATACAGTTCCAGGATCTGGTCTTTGCTGAGGGCACCCTCGATGCGGTAGGTCAGCAGAATTTCTTTCAGTTTGCGCGGTACCGATTTTTCATTGGTCAAAAAGAAGTTGCGTGCTACCTGCATGGTGATGGTAGACGCACCCTGATGAAAACCGCCGCGCAAATCTGCCAGCAGGGCGCGTCCGGCACCGATGAAAGAGATACCGCCGTGCTCGTAAAACCTGGCATCTTCTATCGACAGCAGGGCATTCTTCATGACAGGGGGGATATCCTTGATGGCGACAAAATCCCGGTGTTCTTCGCCAAATTCACCTATTAGCGCATTGTCTGCGGTGTAAATGCGTAAAGGTATCTTGGGCCGGTAATCCGTCACGGCATCCAGTGATGGCAGGCCTGGTGACAAGACCAGAAAAACATAGGCCAGCGCCGACAGTAACAGGGTAACGGCAGCACTGATGCTGATGGTGATCCACTTCTTCATGACTTTCCTTATTCTTCCAGGGTTTGCAACAGGTACAACCTTTGATATATACCCTGTTCCACTTGCATTAATGCCTGATGGTTACCTTGCTCCGCCAGCTTGCCGTGATTGAGTACGATGATGCGGTCTGCATCACGTATGGTGGACAGGCGGTGGGCAATGGCGACGATGGTGACCTTGCCACGCAATTCTGTCAGGGCGATTTGTACGACCTGCTCGGTCTCGCTATCGATATGCGAGGTGGCTTCATCGAGGAACAGGATACGTGGCTTGCCTGCCAGCGCACGGGCGATGGCCAGCAACTGCTTTTGTCCTGTCGACAGACGGGCACCACCTTCGCCCAACGGTGTATCGTAGCCATTTTCCAGTTGCAGGATGAACTCATGTACGTGCGCTGCCCTGGCAGCGGCGATGATATCTTCTTCAGAAATATCGCGCCCCATGGCAATGTTTTCACGCGCATTGGCCGCCAGCAAAAACGGTTCCTGCGGTACCAGGCCAACCCTGGCGCGAAAGTGCTCATCTGAAAAATCAGCGAGTGCCTGGTCATCAATCTGTATGCGGCCAGATTGCGCCGTATAGAAACGTAACAGTAAACTCAGCAGCGTCGATTTGCCACTGCCGGTATGGCCGACTATGCCGTAGAAACTACCTGATGGAATATGCAGCGTGAAATCATGCAAGACCACATGCGCAGGGTCATACCCAAAATTGACGTTTTCCAGCGTCAGTGCACCACGGCTGATTGTTGCATCCGTACTGGCGGTGGATGGCAGGTGTTCGTTCAGCAAGGTATTGACACGCGCGGCAGAAACCACCGCCTGCTGGATCTGGCCAAACTGCAAGGTGATCTGTATCAGTGGTTCAACCACGCGGGCGATGTAACTGACAAAGGCATACAGCACACCAATTTCCACACCCGAAAAACTGCGCTGGCTGAAGCTGAAAATAACCACCACCAGCAACAATGAATTCATCAAATCAAGTGCCGGCCGCAGCAGCCAGGCGTTGGCGCGTAATTCATCGAGTCTGGCATCGTAATGCAGTTGATTGGTTCTGGCAAAACGCTGGCCAAAGCGCAGCTCGGCATTGCTGGCCTGTAGCGTGCTCATGCCGTTGATGCTCTCTGCCACCTGTGCATTGATTTCGCTACGCAACTGACGCGCCTTGCTGACAGCCGGTGCACTCCAGCGCTGGTAAAACCAGACGATGATGATGACTGCCGGAATCAGCAGGGTAACGATCAGCATCAGCCGCCAGTCCAGCCAGGCCATCGCTGCCAGTGTACCGATGACGACGATGGAACTGTCAAGCATGACAAACAAGACCTGTACATACAGGCTCTTGACAGATTCGGTGTCATTGGTGACGCGGCTGACCAGTTGCCCGGTAATCGCCTTGTCAAAAAATGCCATGGGCAGGCGCAGCACATGCACATACACCTGTTCACGCAGTCGCCTGACAGACCGCATGGCCACACCAGCCAGCCTGGTCAGTTGCAGATAGCGCAACCATGTTGCCATCCAGCCGGTCACGATAAACCCGGCCAGTATGGCGATCACCGCAGGCATATCCATCTGGTGCGGTAACAGGTAATGGTCGATAAAAGCCTTGCCCAGCAGAGGCCCCATGGCTTCCAGTCCAGCGGCGCAAAATAAAAAGAAAATCCCCAGTACGACATGGTGCTTTTCTGTTTGTGCGGCGCGCAAGAGCAAGCCCATGGCCAGGTATTTTTCTGACCCCGGCGCTGCTACGGTGGTTTTCTGTGTTGAGGTATGCATATCAGGCGGCATCCAGGCTGGCTTCCAGTTGCTGATAGCGCCATTGCGTGGCGTACCAGCCGTTCATTTCCAGTAATTGCTGGTGGCTGCCTTGTTCAGAAATTTTCCCTTCGCGCAGCACGATGATATGGTCCGCTTCCAGTACCGCACTGAGCCTGTGGCTGACAATCACGGCACTACGCGCTGCATAATCGCGTTTCAATTCATTCAGATGTTGCAGTATGTGTGTTTCGGTCTGGGTATCTACTGCGGACAGGGCATCATCCAGCAAGAGCAAGGGGCTTTCTGTCAGCAGGGCGCGGGCGATGGCAACGCGCTGCTTTTGACCGCCAGACAGGGTAACGCCACGTTCACCAACCAAGGTATCGTAGGCATGCGGGAAGCGCTGGATGTCGTCGTGGACAGAGGCCAGTTTTGCTGCCTGCATGATCTGTTCACGGCTGGCTTGCGGATTGCTGAGGCCGATATTGTCAGCAATCGACGCAGAGAATAAGAAGGGCTCTTGTGCGACCCAGTTCACGGCCTGTCTCAAGGTCTGCAAACGGTATTCTGCCAATGCATGTTCACCCCAGATGACCTGGCCTTGCTGCGCTTCTATCTGGCGCAGCAATAAACGGATGATGCTGGATTTGCCTGAACCGGTAGGGCCGACAATGCCCAGGGTCTGCCCGGGTGCGATGGAAACCGATACCTGGTCCAGCGCCGCCTGCATCTGGCCGGGATAATGAAAACTGACATCCTTCAGCGACAGGACACCCTGCGGTGCGGTAGTCAGTTCACCGGTATCGTCGATGCTCAGTTCCTGCGTCAACACCGGCTCCAGCCTGCCCCAGGCAGCCTTGCCGCGTTCCAGCAATGACAAGACCCAGCCGGCAGCAAACATGGGCCAGATCAGTTGCCCCAGGTACATGGTAAAGCTGGTCAGCGAGCCTATGCTCATTTCGCCATGCCAGACCAGGTAACCGCCCACACCCAGAGTCAGGGCACCAGCACTGCTCAGTGTCAGGCCAACCGCGGGTTCATAGGCGGCTTCCCATTTCTGGGCTGACAGGCTGGCAGCGGCGGCCTGTTCCGTCAATTCGGCAAACTGGGCGGCACTGCGTTGTTCCAGCCCCAGCGCGCGTAGGGTGCGTACACCGGCCAGGGTTTCCTGCACCTGGTCATTGAGTTTGCTGAAACGCTCAAGCGAATCCCGTGAAGCATCATGGACATGCTGGGTGATACGTTTGAATGCCAGGGCCATGAAAGGGAAGGGTAGCAAGGCCGCCACGGCTAGCCGCCAGTCCACGCCAAGCAGCATCATGCCTATCACCAGCGCAAAGGTCAGGCTGCCATCAAACCCTGCCAGTGCTGCTTCGCCTGCGGCCAGCTCGATCGCATCCGCATCATTGGTGCCAAGCGCCATCAGGTCACCGGTTCTTTGTTGCTGAAAAAAGCGCGCACCCTGCATGCTCAGTCTTTGATACAACTGCGTACGCAATTCCATGCCCAGCTTGTAGGAAGCGGTAAATAGTTGCGTGCGCCAGCCCACCCGCAAGAAATAGATGGCCACGCCCATGACCAGCAACCAGGACAGCTCCAGCAGCAGACCGTGCTGATCAAAGCGGCCCGCCACCATGCCGTCTATCACCATGCCTACGCGCCGGGGGATCAACACCGTCATGACAGCGACAGCAAACAGCATCGCGCCAGCACCAAGATAGTGGCGCCAGTTCTGTCGTATAAATTGAGCAATAAGCTGGTACAAACTCATAAATGGTTCAGACCAGTAAGACAGGAAATGGTTGCATGCATCAAATGCAAGTCCTCGATTGTTGGCAAAGCAGGAAATGATACAGTATCCTCAAATTCTGATTTCATTCTCTGCGATTTACCTTGATGAAATATTGATTTTCTGATCATCCTCTGGCTGCTTTGAACTTTCATTTTGCGCTATGCCAGCACACATGATTTTGTTTTTATGAAAAGTAAAAATACAATTTCTTTTCAATTCTCTGCGTAGGAATTACTTATCTCTATTTCTATCTTATTTTTTATCGTATTTTCTATCTCATCATGCACTAGAGGTTTACTTCTTCCTCAACAAACTCAGACCGCTATATAATCCGCCCCCTCACTGTTGAACCCCTCACGCTTGTTGCAAAATATCCCGGGCTGAATTGCATAGCCCTTCTGTATTACCTATACTCAGGCAATAGCTGCTCATCGTAGCCATGCAATGCCTGAACATCTTTGCAACAGCTTCCACTTACATGCCTCGGTAAATTTTGTCTTTTTAAGAGCATAAGGAAACCATATGAAATTGCGCTGTATTCTTCAGGCTGGTGTATTTGCGTCCGCCGCTATTCTTTCCCAGGTGTCTTCTGCTGACACACTGGACCGTATCAAAAAAAGCCAGACCGTCAATATCGCGTATCGCGAGTCAGCCCTGCCTTTCTCTTATCTGTCAGACACCAAGGCACCAGTCGGCTACACCATCGACATCTGTAAAAAAATGGTCGATGCGCTTAAAAAAGAATTGAAATTGCCACAACTCAAAATCAATTTTGTGCCTGTCACGGCAGATAACCGCATCGAGGTCATGACATCCGGCAAGGCAGATATGGAATGTGGTTCAACCAGCAATACCGCAGACCGCAGGAAGCTCGTTGACTTCACCATACCGCATTTCTTTTCTACCCTGCGCATGATGGTCAACACCAGTTCGGGCATCAAGAACTGGACCGATCTGAAGGGCAAGAAAGTCGTCTTCACCAAAGGCACGTCCACCGACAAATTCATACTTGAACGTGACAAGGTGCGCGCCCTGAACATGAAGCTGGTAGAAGGTAAGGACCACAGTGATTCTTTCAACATGCTGGAAACCAATCAGGTCGATGCCTTTGCGCAGGATGAAGCGCTGCTGTTTGGCTTGAAAGCCAAGTCCAAAGACCCGTCCAGACTGATGATAGTGGGTGACCCATTGGCTTCTGAAGCCTATGCCATCATGTTGCCCAAAGGTGACGCCGCATTCAAGAAATTCATCGATACGGAAATGGCACGCCAAATGACCGACGGTGAAATCACCAAGCTGCATGAAAAATGGTTTACCAAACCGATACAGCCAAACAACATTAACCTGGCCTGGCCCATGGGTGCGCTGTTGAAGGAAACCATACGTTTCCCATCTGACAAGGTCAATTAAGCGCCGGGGTTGCTGAAATCCTGTTCGAAAAAAAAGCAGCCGGGTGGCTGCTTTTTTTATCGTGCCTGACTTGATGTTTACACTTGATACTTAAGTCAGTTAATGCACTTGTACCGCGTCATTGTCACGCTTGAGCATATTCCACAAGAAGGTATAAGTGATGGCACTCATGTCTGCGCGTTGCGCATTGTTGGCCGCACCGCCGTGACCGCCTTCAATGTTTTCGTAGTACCAGACATTCTTGTGGCCCTGATCCAGCATTTTGGCCGCCATCTTGCGTGCATGACCCGGGTGCACACGGTCATCACGTGTGGAAGTGATGAACAGCACGTTCGGGTAAGTCACACCTGCCTTGACGTTCTGGTAAGGGGAATACTTGGAAATGTAAGCCCATTCGGCAGGTACATCCGGGTTGCCGTATTCACCCATCCATGACGCACCAGCCAGCAATTTGTTAAAGCGCTGCATGTCAAGCAAAGGCACCTGGCTGACCACGGCATTGAACAGGTCAGGGCGCTGGGTCAGGGCAACGCCAGCCAGCAGGCCGCCATTGCTGCCACCCATTGCACCCAGGTGTTTCGGGTTGGTGATCTTGCTGGCGATCAGGTCTTCTGCCACCGCAGCGAAATCATCATAGGCGCGCTGACGGTTTTCTTTCAGTGCCGACTGATGCCAGCGTGGGCCAAATTCGCCACCGCCACGGATATTGGCCACCACGTAGACACCACCTTTTTCCAGCCATGATTTACCAATACCACCTGAGTACGAAGGTGTCATGGAAATCTGGAAACCACCATAGCCGTACAGCAGGGTCGGATTGTTGCCGTCATACTTGACATCTTTGCGGCGCACGATGAAATACGGTACTTTGGTGCCATCTTTGGACGTGGCAAATTGTTGTACTGTTTCATATGGTGCAGCATCAAAGAAGCTTGGTGCCGATTTCAGCAGTTCACGGCGGTCATTGCCTGCATGCGCGAGCATGTAAACACTGGGCGTCAGGTAATCAGAATAGCTGAGCAGGTAATCGTCTGAATTTTCAGAGTCCAGGGCGCTGACCGTGACTGAACCCAGGGTGGGCAGATTCACCTGGCGTGATGTCCATTTGCTGCCGTCGAATTTCCATTCTTTCAGGCTGCTTTTGACATTATCCAGTGCCTGTACCAGCAAGTGATTGCGGGTCACCGCAGCACCGGTAAAAGACGTGGTGTCGCTGGGTTCAAACAGCACGGTGAATTGACGGTTACCTTTCATGAAAGCATCAAAATCAATGGCCAGCACACTGCCGGACGCATAGGTTTTGCCGCCAACTGCCCAGGTTTCACGCGGGGTGATAATGGCCTGTTTGTCGAAGAAGAAAATATTGCTTTTTGCCGGCAAATCCAGCTTGATGAGTTTGTCACCCTCTTTCAGGAATTGTTCTGCCGTGTAAAAAGTCATCTGGCGGTTCACCAGCTCGCGGTGCACACCCTTATGGTCGCTGGCCTGGGCTGAAACAGCCATGTCTGTTTTTTCACCTTCCATCAGCGTCCTGGCTTCAGAGATGTCTGTTCCCCGCTTCCATTCCTTGACGATGCGGGCATAACCAGAATCGGTCAGGCTGCCAGGACCAAAATCGGTGGCGACGAACAGGGTATCCTTGTCACGCCAGTCCAGTGCCACTTTTGCTTCTGGCAAAGTAAAGCCACCTTTGACGAAAGATTTGCTGGCAAGATCAAATTCACGCGTCACCACGGCATCGGCACCACCACGTGACAATTCAATCAGACAGCGATCAAATTCTGGTTCGCGGCATGCGCTGTTCTTGAAAACCCAGTTCTCATTTTCTGCTTTGGCCAGTGCGTCGACATCCAGTACGGTTTCCCATTTGGGCTGGGCTTTTTTGTATTCTTCCAGGCTGGTTTTGCGCCAGACGCCACGTGGGTGTTCTGCATCCATCCAGAAGTTATAGACGGCGTTTCCCATCTTGCGTATGCTGGGGATGCGGTCTTTTGAATCCAGCACGACTTGCAGATCAGTCTTCAACTGTTTGAAGCTTGCGTCATTATCGAGCTTGCCACGGGTGAGCTTGTTTTGATCCTTGACCCAGTTCAGGGCTTTTTCACCCGTCACGTCTTCCAGCCACTGGTGCTTGTCTTCTGCCTGCGCCAGTGCCAGACTGGTTGCGCCCAGCAGGCACAGTGCTGCGAGTAATTTCATTTGTGGTTTCATCGTCTTCCTTGTTTTTTTGGAACAGGTGGTGTCCACCTGATTTATTATTTGCCCTTGCCTTGTCAGGCAATGCAATAGACCAGGCTACGGAACAAATAGTTCTGCGCCTTGGTCTGGCATTCTAATTCGGGGCTTTCCGATGGTGCGATGTGATTTTTGTCTTGATACAAAACTAAGTTTTGCTTTTTGAAGAAAAACTGCTGCCTGCATCAGATTGATGTAATTTTGATCATTTCACGAAGGCATGCCTGCATGATTTATTCAGCAGATGCCCTGACCTGACTGGCAAATTGCGCCATCTCCTCATGATTCATGTCTGATACCGCGACATAGTGCATGCCAGCCGCACTCCACTGCATCAACTGGTAGCCACGGCTGGATGCCGTCGTTGGCGCAGGCAGGGATTGACCATTGTCAGGGTACAGGTACAGACTCACAATATGCTTGCGGTGCTGGTACACCAGGGCTGCCACCTGGCGGCCAGCCAGGTAATCAAGCCTGCCACCCAGCAGGGGGTAACCCTGCGCCGCCAGATCACGTACCGGCGGTGAAAAATCCAGTTTGCCCGCATACCAGGGCTTGACCGTATGCTGGTCTGAAGAGGCGACGTCAATCAGATGCCCTGGTGCCAGCGAGCGGAAATGGCTGGACAGCACATCCTCATTAAAAATGTCATTGGCAGACGGCTGGCCCAGATACAGTACCAGCATGACCGCAAAGGCAGCGGTGCTCATGCCCGCCAGGCCAAGATTGATCCAGGCCCAGGGCCATGCACGCAAACGTGAAGGGCGGGAAGGGCTGGGTGATGGGGAAGGGTTGGACAGGTGTTGCTGCGCCAGGTCTGCCATGATTTTCTGGCGCAATCCGGCGGGTGCAGTATGGTAATGCGCATGTTGTTTTACGCCTGTCTTCACTGCCTGCATTTGTGATAAGGCCGCGCTGCAATCCTGGCAGCCTGCGACATGCATATCCACTTGCGATGCCTGCGTGGCATCAAGCTCCTGATCGAGGTATGCAGACATCAATGGCCTGATCTGCTTACATTCCATGTTCATCTCCTGATGGTCCTGCTTGCAGAAATCCCAGCAATAATTTTCTGGCCCGTGCCAGTCGTGACATCACCGTGCCGATAGGGATGCCTGAGACTTCTGCGATTTCCTTGTAGGAAAAATCATCCATTTCTTTCAATACCAGCACCTCCCGGAAAGCCTGTGGCAGTTTTTCCAACGCGAGATTGACGGTCCTGCCCACATCGCGCATTTCCCATGCATGGGCAGGGTCTTTGTCAAAGGCATAGCTGGAATCTTCATTGCTGCCTGCGGCGTCACCATGCATGGCTTCATCAAAAGCAATGTCTGCGGCCATGTTCTTGTTGTCACGCAAAGTGGTGTAGTAAGTATTGCGCACTATCGTCATCAGCCAGACGCGGATATCCCCACCGTGATAACTGTCACGGAAACGGAAAGCCCGCAGATAGGCATTCTGCACCAGGTCTTCTGCATCATGGTCATTGCGCGTCAGCCAGCGCGCAAGGTTATAGGCGGCATCCAGATGCGCGAGGGCGAGGGTTTCAAATTCTTTGGCAGCACGGTCATCTTTCAAAAACACACCCATTTTATTGATCCTTGCCATGAAGACGCAATATCGCACAGATTTATTCCCGATCCGGGCAAAAAAATAAAACAAATTTTTTTGAGTCTGGCGGGAATAAATTCCTGCCATTCCGGGTATTTGCATCTATCAGTTTTAACTCAAGGATAAGGCTAATCAGATGAATAGTCGACCATATTTGCTGGCAACACTGACCATACTGGCGAACCTTGCCATGACGGCAGAAGCACATGCAGCAGGGGATGCCAGCGCAGGGCAACTGCTTTACCAGGCCAGGTGTGCAGCCTGCCACTCGGTTCAGTATAACGGTGTCGGCCCGGCACATCTGGGCGTGTTTGGCCGCAAGGCAGGCAGCGTGGAAGCGTATGTCTATTCAGCTGCACTAAGCAAGGCTGACCTGGTCTGGAATGAAAAACTGCTGGATGCCTGGCTGCGCGACCCTGAGAAATTAGTACCAGGTCAAAAAATGGGTGTCTCTGTCGCTTCGGCACGCGAGCGTGCAGACCTGATTGCCTATCTGAAGACCATGAAAGCACCACAGCCGCGGTGACCGTGAATCAGCTGTTTTTAATTACCTGCGATTTTTACCTGTCTTTTTTGAACAAGACCTTCTTCTATAAAGGAAACACCATGATAGACCGCAGAAATTTCCTGAAACTTGGTGCCGTAGGCGGTGGTGCCGTGTTCATGTCCGGCCTGTACCGTTCCGTACTGGCAAATACGGAATCTGATTTTTATTTCGTCCAGTTGTCGGATACGCACTGGGGCTATAGCGGCGACGCTAACCCCGAGGCAAAGAATACCTTGAGGAAGGCGATAGAAAGTGTCAATGCCTTGCCGCATCAACCTGATTTCATCATCTTCACGGGCGATCTGACCCATACCACCGATGACCCGGTTGAACGCCGCAGGCGCATGGCAGAATTCAAGGACATCACTGGCGACCTGAAGGTCAGGAACATTCGTTTCATCCCTGGTGAGCATGATGCCTCACTCGATGCCGGTGCCGCCTATAAAGAGCATTTTGGTGCGACCAATTATAGTTTCGATCATAAAGGCGTACATTTCATTGCGCTGGATAATGTGTCCGATTCAGGCGCACGCATAGGCGAAAAACAGCTGGCCTGGCTGGAGGCTGATCTGAGCAAGCAGGCGAAGGATGCGCCTATCGTCCTGTTCACGCACAGACCGCTATTTGATCTGGTACCCAAATGGGACTGGGCCACACGCGATGGCGCACAGGCGATTGCCTTGTTGACGCCATATACCAATATCAGCGTGTTTTACGGCCACATCCATCAGGAGCATCATCACATGACGGGGCATATCCCGCATCATGCTGCCAAATCCCTGATCTTTCCGTTACCGGCCCCAGGTTCCCAGGACAAGCGCACACCTTTGCCGTGGAAACCTGATGCACCATTCTCAGGTCTTGGTTTCCGCGAAATTGATGTGGACGGCAAAGTAAGCAGCGTCAGCGAATTCCCTGTGGTAAAGGCATGAACATGAAAGCATCCAGACGCCTGTTTTGTGCGAGTGCAGCGATGATATTGCTGGGCGCGGCATCGGTCATGACTTACAGCCAGCTTGCCTATGCGCAGGGACAATCCAGAAAACGTGTTATCCCGGTCAAAGCGCAAAAATTTTCATTCGTGCCAAATCGCATAGAAGCCAAAGTGGGCGAAACCATCGTACTGGCTTTCACCGCACTGGATTTCACCCACGGTTTCAACCTGCCTGATTTTAATCTGCGCATGGATCTGGTGCCAGGCAAAGTCATCAATGTGGAACTGAAACCGGACAAGCCAGGCACCTATGAATTTTTATGCGATAACTTTTGCGGTGACGGACATGAGGGCATGAGTGGCAAGCTTGTTGTTATCGCCTGAATTTCAAGGTTTGAAAATCAAGGTTTGAAAACCAGCTTAACAATTCCCTCTTTGCAGGCTGAGCGTAAAACTGACCCCATCGGCGACATTCTGTACGCTGATGGTGCCGCCCATTTTTGCCATATAGGTTTTGGCGACAAACAAGCCCTGGCCGCGGTTGCCATGCGCACCTGAATCCAGTTGGTCAGAAACACCATATTCAAATATCTTGTCGATGAGGTCTTCTGCAATATGCGGGCCGGTATTGTGAATGCTGATCGTCACTGAGGTTTCCGTACTTTGCAATCTGATGCTGATAGGCGTATTGCTCTGGCGATAACGCTGGGCATTGCGCAGGACATGGGTGACGACATCTTCGAGTGAATATTCATCGGCCTTGACCATGATGACTTCATCCGGCCCCTGATAGACGACATGCGGTATGTCCACCATGGGCGCATTGTCGGCCACGTTTTTGAGAAACAGGGTGATGTCAATTTCACTGACCTGCAAGACAGTGGACTGAAATGCCTCACTCGGCGAAGCACTGCCATACAGCACACGTATGGCTTGCTGCATGCGGCTGATGTAGCGGTTGCTCTGGTCATCTGCCGTGCCATGCAAGGCCATCAGGGACTGTAGCGGTGACATGATTTCATGGCCCACTGCATGCCACATTTCTTTCTCTTGCTCGGTGCGTATGGTTTCGCGTTCCACGTCTTCCTTTACGCGGCGCAGCAAGTCATGCAGGCAACTGGCCAGCACGCCCAGTTCATCGGGGCTGCGCAAATCGCTGACATCGAATTGCTCAAGCTCACCCGCGCCCTTCATGGTCTTCGACAGCGACACGGCGCGCCTGGTCAGCAGGGTGATGCGGCGTATGATGCTGACCTCGATCAACAGCCAGGCCATTGTCAGCGCCAGCAGCATCGCACCGACAAACCAGGAAACCCGGCTGGCAACCACGCTGAGGCTCTTGCTGACGCTGCGCACGTCACCTTTCAGCAAGACTTCATAATTGGCCAGCGGCGTGCTGATGGTTTCGCGGCTTTCAAGTGGGACATCGTATTCATCGACAGGCAGGCGGCGTATCAGGCGGGTGATGATATTCCATGACTCATCGCTTTGTTCAAAGGCACCGGTCAAATTGACCAGATCATCCTTGCTGTCCTTGCTGTCCTGAGCATCACGCTTGCGTATGCGCAGGGTTTCGCCCGGCAGGAGATTGCCCTGCAAATCCTTGAGTGAAAACGGTGTCGCAGTCGGCGTGTTCTTGCTGTCCAGCAGGGCGGTGTCAGAATCCGGTGGCAGTACAGACAGGTGGACTTCCATCTGGTCCAGATCTTGTGGCGGCCAGACCGGGCGTTTTTTTTCAAACAGGGCTTCCTGCAACACAGGTATAGGCAGGCGCAGTGAGAAGAAAGTATTTTTCTGGCAGTTGGCATCCTTGTCATCAAGGTCTGCCTGGTTGCAAACTGCCTGTTGCCAGGCCCAGCCACGGAAGTCTTTGACGGGGCGTGCATTCGGTTTGCTGGCTTCGCTTTCGTTGAAACCAGTCCAGCGTCCGCGCACGCCCTGGTTTTGTCTGGCGGGTGCTATTTCTTCTTCAAACGGTGCTATCCAGCGATACGTCTGGCCGCGCAGGCTGACACTGACGTTCAGCCTGTGCGCCTGTGTCAGGCTTTCATTGCCACGCTTGTGCGACACCAGTTGGCTGCTGTTGAAATTGCCGGCGATATAGATAAAACCACCGGCCCAGGGGTTATTGCCTATGCCGCTACAGAGTGCGCCTTCATTACCATATTGCACCAGGCAACCTGACATGGCGATGGCTTGCTGTACCTTGTTCTGGTCATCAAAATCAATCGCAGAATACGGCAGCAACAGAGGGCGTAGGGATGCGCGCTTGCCCTCAGCAGGGGGATTCAGCAAGGCCAGTTGCCCGGCGGGGTGGCGCAGCGTGGCCGATATCTGCAAACGGGTTTTATTAAAATTGCTTTGGTAATTGTTATAGCTGAGCTGTTTTTCCTGTTGCAGGACAGACAGCGCCAACCCCACGGTTGCCAGCGCCAGCAAGAGAAAAACCCCGCGGAATAAAATCCGCAGCCGGTAAGTTGCCAGCAAAAACTTGCTCATCTCAGCTTCTGCCTGCGTCGTCATCCACCCATCTGAAACCGCGCATGGGGACGTTTTCTATGCATTCAAAGTCGGCATCAATTTCGCGAAAGGCATCGCGTATCGTCGAGACATGCTTGCGTATATTGTCGCGGTTGCGCCCGCTCTTGACGACTTCATAAAGGTCTTCATACGACACCACCTGGCCACGGCGGGCAAACAGGGCTGCCAGTATGCGTTGTGCCGTCAGTGGCAGGTTGATGCGCTGGCCGCGCCAGATGGGGGTGCGCTGGCGCAAGGGGTCCATGCTGAGCTGGTCGGCAGCCGGGCTTTTTGCGGCTTCTTTGTAGGCACTGCTCTGGCTTTCTTTATGCAGCTTGCGCTCTTTCACCGAGCGCAGCATTTCCAGGAAGGTTTCGATGAAATCAGCTTCTTCAAAAGTGGCTTTTTGCAGGTAATCCCAGGCATCCAGCGCCTTCATGATGCTGCGGTAGATGGTGGCCGGCATGGCCGACACCACCAGCACCGGCGTGGCATGCTGCTTGTTGATGGCATTGATGATGGCGACGCCGGCATGGCGCTCGCGCCCCAGTTCTATATCAAGCACCACCAGGTCATAGTTTTCACGTACGATGGCGGCTTCGGCATCATCACGGCTGAACCACTGGTCTATCTGTATGCCCGGCTTTGCCGCTTCTATCCAGGTCTTTAACTGATTGCTGGTGGGCAGATCATCTTCGATGACAGCTACTTTGACCACGGTTTTCTCCTGCAGGAATCTCAATATCCGCAGTATCCACGCTTTTCAGGCAAAAGTCATACGGCTGCTGTGAGTTTTTCTTCACACGCGGCAAGGCTTATTCCAGGCGCGGAATAAATAGCTTGCCACAGTGATATTTCTGCCCCCGCCCCAGCATTGTATGTTCCGTGGCTTGCGGCGCATGATGTGTCTCAGAACCTGCCGGCGAACTTCGCTACAGACCATCGGCAGGTTCTAAGGAAAGCAGGGCAAACGCTACTGCACCAATCCTGATAAAAATGACCAACATTGGAGATCCATCATGTCTGACCGTATCAAATCCCTGGTACAAGCCGTAAGATCCACCCTGTCTTCCGTTTTCAGCAAAAGCGCGTCGGGACTCAAGGTGGGGGCCAGGGTCACGACAGAGTCCGGTCTCTTCAGTAAAACCACGTTCAATCGCCTGGTGGTTCTCAGCCTGGTTGGCGGTGCTGTATATGCCATCAGCACCCATCCTCCGGTGAAGCGAATTCCACGTGGTGAAGTTGGCGTACGTATCAACCAGTTAACCGGTAATGCAGACCAGGTGCACGACGGTGCGGTCATCGTCGTGCCAGGCCTGCATGAATTGCGCCTGTTCAATCTGCAAGACCAGTTGTACAGACCGGTACGCAGCAGCCGTGCCGACGGTGACGCGCCTTTCCAGTCAGTAGAAGGTTTATCAATCGGTGTGGACCTGAGCATACGCTATGCGGTTGACCCGGCCAAGCTGACCAACATATCGAAAAGCCTGCCAGAAAACATCAATGCAGAAATCGTTGAGCCTGCAGTGCAGGGTGTGATTTACAAGGCATTCACGCTATACACGGTACGTGAAATTTTTTCCAGCAAACGGGCAGAAATCCAGAAGCAGATCGAAGCTGAATTAAAACCCAGGCTGGCCGCTGACGGCATCATCCTGCGCAGCGTCATGATGGGCAAGGTGGACCTGCCTGCCGACTATAAACGGGGCATGGAAAAACTGCTGGCAGAAGAACTGGAAAGCGAAAAAATGCGTTATACGCTGGAACTGAAAGACAAACAGGTTAAACAAACCGCACTGGAGGCAGATGCCGACAAGGTCAAGCGCGAAAAAGCTGCCGAAGCCGCTGGCAATGAACAGATCATCGCCGCCAGAGCGGAAGAAGAAGCCATGAAGCATGTCCTGCCTTTCAAGCAAAAGCAGATAGAGCAACGCAAGCTTGAAGCCGAAGCAGAAAAAGTGTCGCTCATCAAAACGTCGGAAGGTACGGCACAGGCACGTGTCATCGAAGCACAGGGCGAAGCAGAGTCACGCCGCAAACTGGCCGATGCCGAAGCCTACAGGCAAGACCTGATCGGCAAGGTCGCCAGTTCTCAAATGGAGCGTGATGGTGCCTTGCTGACCAAGCACCCCTTGTTGATACAAAAAACCATGGCCGATAAATTGTCTGACAAGATCTCGGTCATCATCGCGCCGCCACCGGCAGATGGCGGCTTCATCGGTGCAGCTTTGCTGGGGGCGGGTAAAAACAATAACCCAGCGCAACAGAAAGTAGCGACTGAAGCAGAAACCACTAACGAAAACAAAGAGAGCCAATAATCATGTTTGCTACCTTAGCTGCTGTCGCCGTGCTTGCCGTTGTCACACAGGACCAGGCCCAATTGCGCGCCGCACCCAAGGACGGTGCGCAACAACAAGCCGTGCTGTGGCAGGGCGACAGCCTGGAAATCCGTGGTGAAAAACTCGACTACCTGCAAGTGTATGACCACAGGCGTGAACGCGCCGGTTATATCAAGGCTTCACAAGTGCGTCTGGTGTCCATGCAGCCTGATGATGCACCCGACAGTTTTGCCGTCATCCGCTTCATGCGCGACACGCCGGGTGCCGAAGCACTGGGTATCAGCTATACCGCTGCCTATCTGAAGGCGGCTCCGGCAAAAGCCATCGGTGCTGAAGCCTTTGATGCTTTGGGTACCATGGCAGAGCGTCTGGCACGCCGTGCTTCGAGCAAGCAGCCCAAACAAAATGAAGCGATCATTGCCGCCCATCTGGAAGTGGTCGCCAATTATGGCATCAGCATCAAAGGCTATGAACGCGAAGGCCGCATGCAACTCTGCTATGACGGTGAAGCCTTTCGCCGTGTACTGGCCATGAACGCAACACCAGACCAGAAAGCCCGCGCCGCTCTGGCGCTGACACGGTCAGATTGCATAGACCCTGCCATGCGCCCCGCCGAGCGTTTTGCCCTCGACCAATGGCGTGCCGATGTGCTTGACCGGGTCAACACGACAAACCTGCCCGAGTACCTGAAAAACCGCATGCACATGCGCAAGGCCGGCGTCTGGTCCAGCATCGCCTTCCAGCGCGCCCGCAGAGGTGAAAAAATGGAAGACGCTGCTAACCTCGCATTGACAGAACTGGCCGCCGTCAATAAAGAAGAATTCACCGATGAAGATGTCTACGCCTATACGGAAGCCGGTGTGCGGGTAGGTACGACACGCTGGGCTGCTGAACCCGCAGTCGCCCCCAAGCCCGGCCTGAATCTCTTCACCGCCCCGGGCCAGCCAGGTGAAACCTGTGTCATGCTGATTGACGCCAGACATGATATGAAAAACCCGCTGGCAAAACGCTGCACCTATAGCGTGGTGTGGGCAGCATCAGCCCGTACCAATGCACAAAACACCGCGCTGACGCTGGCCGTGCAACCGATGGAAAACTGGCGTGAACTCTGGTTATTTCACCAGACCAGCCAGGGCTGGATCATCGATATCCTGCCACCAGCCAATAGCGACCCTGATCTGGGTTATGCAGAATTCGCCGGCTGGGTGCCAGGTGCCAACAAGATGCTGGTCGCACGCGAAGCCAAGGTCGAAGGCCGTTTTAAAAAGAGTTTTGAAGTCGTCAGCATGGACAGCCTGCAAGTTGAAAACGGTGCTGACAAGCCAGGCTCTTTGAGTGTCTTCTACAAGTGGCAAGACCCGGCGTGGAAGAAGCAGACCATCAGTTTGAGGTGAGGTTTTTGTAGTGACCGTAGTGGCGGTAGTTAGTCGCGTTAATCAGTCGTAGTAATCTGTAGCAATCATCAGTATCAATGATCAGTTTCAGCATCGCAGGTTGTCATCCAATCGCTTTTTACCCATTTATTTCATTATCAGGAGTTTTGCCATGAATCTTAAATTAGCGTCTGTCGCTCTGTTATTCGTCAACAGCATCGCTTTTGCACAGGATGTGACACCCAAGATGCAATTGCCGGACTGGGCAAGCAAGCAGCTTGATGGCTTGTCCCAGCAAGAATCAATCGAGGTGAACAGCCGTATCAATCCCTTCGTCTGGCGTGGCAATTTTCTGGGCGCTGGCAAGGGTGACCTGGCAGTATTGGTGAAGGACAGCAAGACTAAAAAAGAGGGCATCGTCTTTTTGTCACATGGCAAAGCCAAGCCTGTCATCGTGGGTGCGGGACATGCGACAGGCAATGGTGGTGATGACTTTTCGTGGCTGGAACTTTGGTATGTCGAAGACAAAGGTTCACAGCCACACAGCTATCATGCCAAGTCTGTCAAATTGCAGAATGACGGCATCATTGTGGCGAAAGAAGGCTCCGCTAGTGCCCTGATCTATATGAAGGCGGGCAAGGCGATCTGGCAGCAGCAAGGTGACTGATTTTTAGACATACGTATGATGGAACCGGATTTAAAGAAGAATGCCTGGACATCAGAATGGTGTCCAGAGACTGCATGAAAACTTTTTCATGACCTGGTCGCGGCTCCTGAACAATGAGTGGCCTGGCTGATTGTTGCCCGCGCCAGCGCACGTGGCGCGCGATCCTATCAGAAAAATATGAGGTAGTCTTTAGGCATGTTTAAAATATATTTTTAACTTTATTTAACATTTTTTCAGTGTTTTCATTTATGCTTTCGACCGGTGCACAAGTAAGTGTTTTTTGAGAAATTGCCGTAGATAATTGAAGATGTCAGTGAAATCGCAACAAATTGTAGTTAGCAGGATGGGTGATGAGTAATTCCAGCCCATTGTTCCGCCCTGAAGTCACCGCAGCCTTAGGCAGTCAATGGATGGGTTCCATACGCTTGGCGCAGCCACTTTCCGCTTCCCTGATTGCCATCGTTGCCCTGATCATTGCCGCTGCCCTGATCTCTTATATCACGTTCGGCAGCATCACCAAAAAAGCCCGTGTCACTGGTATTACCGTACCTGTCGGTGGCCAGTTGAGCGTTGCGGCGCCCAATGCAGGCATATTACTCAATACCCACGTCAAAGAAGGTGAGCTGGTCAAGGTCGGGCAAGTCTTGTTCACCATCAGTACAGAGAGACAAAACAGCCAGGGCGAAATTACTGCCTTGGTCGCCCAGCAATTGGCTACCCGCGCCGATAGCCTGGCAGCAGAACAACGCCTGCGCCAGACACAGTATCAGGAAAAGAAACTGGCACTCAGCCAAAGGCTGGCTAATCTTGAACTCGAATATGGCCAACTGGAACAAGAACTGACATTGTCGCTGCGCCGCCAGCAACTGGCACAACAAAGCGTCAGCAAGTTTGAAACCCTGCAAGGTAGTGGTTATGTCTCTGCCGCCCAGACCCAGCAAAAGCAGGAAGACCTGATCGACATCAGCACCCGCTTAAGCACCTTGCAGCGAAATAAGACCCAGCTACAGGCGAATAAAATCGCCCTGCAAGACGAACTCAATACCCTGGCAAACACACTGGCCACCGACCTGACCCAAATCGACAGGGCCAAAGCCAGCCTGAAACAGGAAGTAGCAGAAAACGCCAATCGTCAATCCAGTCAGATTACAGCACCACAGGCAGGTACGGTGACGGCGCTGACCAATCAAAATGGACAGGCTATCAATGCGGGCCAAGTACTGGCAAGTTTGATACCGTCCGGCAGCAAAGAGGGGGCGGACAGATCAAAAGCTGAACAAACCGCTGGCCTGTTGGAAGTGCATTTGTATGTACCCAGCCGCACTGCTGGCTTCATCCAGCCTGGGCAGCAAGTATTGATACGTTATGCCGCTTTCCCCTACCAGAAATTTGGCTTGCATACCGCAACAGTGACCGATGTCAGCCGCACCCCATTTGCACCATCAGAATTACCGCAGAACCTGGCAAGCACTATTTTGAGCAATGCCCAACAAGCGATTAACGGGTTTAACGGTAATGAAGCGCTCTACCGCGTCAGGGTCAGGCTTGATGAGCAAAGCATACAAGCCTATGGACAGGCACAAGCCATCAAGCCTGGCATGACGCTGGAAGCAGATGTGCTGCAAGACAGTAGAAAAATCTGGGAATGGGTGCTGGAGCCGGTGCTGGCAATGGCACAGCGCGCCTGAAAGCAAGAACAATGAATTTCATCATTCCTTGCTGAGTCTATGGGGAAAACCCAACAGACTCAGCCAGAAAAACCGTTCAAGGTGATCGAGACCTTGAACGGAGCAGTAAAAACCATGCCATGAGGTATGGTTCTTTCCAACAATGTAGAAAGGTATTACAAAATGCACGTAATCACAAACGAAAAATTGCTTGACCAAATTGGCGGTGGCGAAGAAGAATTGACTGGCGGTATGGATGGCGACATGAGCGCGGCGGATTCGGTTTCGATGGGACTGGATTATATTTCCCAGGATACGGCACCGACATATACTATTGTTAGTAAAATCGACATACCGTCGCCCGTACAGAATCCTTTTAGCGGACAACAAATGTGCCAAACAGGAAGTACGCCTACGAATGTGAAAGTTGAGGTTACTGGAGGCACTTCCACCGCAACGTTTACGTACTCAACCCAAGCTGGCGTCAATGTATCTACTGGCGGCACCGCCAGCACTTATAAAATGACTTACGACTGCACTCCGTAATCTGGTTTAGCAGTTTCATTTAAATGCAAGGAGGCTGATTCTTCCTTGCATACTTTAACGCTACCTGAATTTAAATTTTCTTGGCGATACGTATTGGGAATTAAAAATGCTGTCATTTTTGTTACGCATGGGGATTGTTTTTTTTAGCTTACTGGCCACAGGCAATGCAGTAAGCAAAGATAGCGTAAGCGAATTTCATGTTGCTACTTTGGATGGCAAAGCATTTCTCAACGTCTATGTAAGCATGCCCAGGAAAGAACGCGTCAGCGCTGGTACGAAGATTCCCGTCATTGTGGTCGTTCCAGGAACAAAGGCCACAGCAGATTTATATTTCAACCCCCTTGCTCCCAATTTTGAGCAAGATGAAGATGGCATGTTAGGTCTGGGAAGCAAACTACTTGCAAATGGAATTGCCATAGTGCGATTTGACACAAGGGGAACTGTCTCTGGCCGACGATGCATGCATGGAAAAACCAGAGCCCTGAATTTTTCCGAGTTTGTCACTGATTGCTGGAATAACCCTGCGCGTAAGACAGTAGATTTTGAATCCTTGAGACAAGATATCGTTACGGTCTATCAACTTGCAATGACATTACCTGATATTGACGAAAAGCGAATGGGCGTTTTAGCGTATTCGGAAGGCTTGTTGCATGTCGCAAACGTAACCGGAAGAGCGCTTATTCATCCGCGCTTTATAGCGGCGATTGGCGGTCCCGCAGAATCTCCTTATAAAGCCGGGGAAAGACAGATGTGTGCGTTTATCCCCGATTTATTAGCGGAGCATTTTTCAAAAAATATGACAACGCTCAATGTGTCAGAAATGGCAGCCGTCGCACAAAAGCGAAATTGGAAGGGCCAGGATGTAGTCGATTTGTTTGGAGCCAAGAGCGAAATTGATGCGAATGACATGATACTTGCCAAGGAAAAGTTGGTAACGAACTTTACAAATAATCTGAAGGTCTATTCTGATGTACCCCGTCATGCCGTTTTTAGCGAAACTCGTGATGGTATAAACAGAGTTGAATCCAGTGCTGGTTATATGAAGGACTTCTTTATTGAGAAAACAGCGTTTGTCGAGCCATTGTCCGAGTTATCTGGTTTTGCAGGCCCCGTGGAAATTTTCTATGGGGACAATGATCAACGTTTGAATGTCCCGATTAATGTCGGCATATTGGAAAAAGAAAAATTAAAAAATAAGCATATTCACTTTAACGTCTACCCGCATCTGGGGCATGGATTAGAGCAGGAAAACCAGGAAACAATACCAGAAAATGTGGCGAATCAAATCGTCAAAAAATTCCACTGGTTTCTCAGCAATTAACTGTAGACACTGAGGGATAGTAAATGCGTTGGAAAATTTCAAAATTCAAGCAGCCACTATTGTGTGGCCTGATAAGCTTTTTGGTCGGTCTTTTGGGGTGGATAATAAAAGGCAAGTTAACGTCTTTTGATATTGCAATCATCTTGAAGATATTTGGCTATTATTTTCCATTAGGCTTCGCGATTGCCTGGATTTACTCTCTGTTTAAAAGAGATGTCGACTAGCACTATTCTTCAACTGATTTTAAAACTATGCACATCTGGTGATGTGAATAGAAAGTATTTCTATAATTCACGTCTGGCAAATGAACCTGAAGCTCCAAACTGAATCCAGCGAATGCGGCCTTGCCTGTCTCGCCATGGTTGCCAGCCATTTTGGCTACAACACTGACCTCGCTGATTTGCGCCGTCAATTTTCCATCAGCCTTAAAGGTGCAACCCTGGCGCAACTGATGCGTCACGCATCTGCCATGCAGTTGAATAGCCGTCCGCTGCGTCTGGAACTCGATGAACTTGATCAACTGGCTTTACCCTGCATCCTGCACTGGAACTTGAATCACTTTGTGGTGCTGGAAGCCGTGCGCAAAGACTGGCGTGGCAAGCTGACGCTGATTTTGCTTGATCCCGCTGTGGGTGAGCGCCGCGTTTCGATAGAAGAAGCGTCCAAACATTTTACCGGTGTGGCTCTGGAACTGGCACCCAGCCCTGCCTTCAAACCCAGGGATGAAAGGAAGCAGCTTGCCCTGCGTGATTTAACTGGTCACATTGTTGGCCTGCGTCCAGCCATCGTCAAAGTCATTGCCCTTGCCTTGGCTTTGGAAATCTTCGCGATCTGTTCACCTTTGTTCAATCAATTTGTTGTAGATGAAGTCATCGTCAGTGGCGACAAAGAACTGTTAACCGTACTAGTTTTTGGTTTCATCTTGTTGATGATCACGCAGAATGCCATAGGTCTCGCGCGTAGCTGGTTTTTGATGCGCTGGAGTATGGATATCAGCTTGCAGTGGTCGGCGCGCGTGTTCGCGCATCTGGTGCGTTTGCCGGTTTCTTATTTCGAAAAGCGCCATCTGGGTGATGTGGTGTCGCGTTTTGGTTCCATCGGTGCGATACAAAGTACCCTGACCAGCATGTTTGTCGAAAGTGCTCTTGACGGTTTGATGGCTGTGCTGGCGCTGGTCATGATGCTGGTGTATAGCGTCAAGCTCAGCATGCTGGTATTGGGGGCGGTCATTTTGTACGCGGGTTTGCGCTGGGCTTTCTATCAGCCTTTCCGCGAAGCATCGCAACAGCGCTTGATACTTTCTTCCAAAGAAAGTAGCCACTTCCTGGAAACCATGCGTGCCGTCACGCCTTTGAAACTGTTTGGTCGTGAGACTGAACGTTTGTCGCGATGGCAGAACCTGAAGATGGATGTACAAAACCGTGATATCAAGACACAAAAATTATCCATCATCTTCAAGGTCAGCAATACCCTGATCTTTGGCATACAGGGCCTGGCACTGTTTTATATCGGTGCTGGCCAGGTCATGCAAAATACACTCACGGTCGGCATGCTGATGGCCTTCTCCAGTTATGCGGGCACCTTCACTGGCCGCATTTCCAGTCTGATTGACGTGTTTATCAGTTACCGCATGCTGAGCCTGCATAGCGAAAGGCTGGCCGATATTGTGCTGGAAGAGGCCGAGGCAGAAACTGCGATCGAAACTGATATCTCGCGCATCAAGCCTGTCATCACGCTCAAGAATATCAAGTTTCGTTATGCCGAGGGTGAGCCCTGGGTATTGAAGGATGTGAACCTGACGATACCTGCAGGGCAAAGCATTGCGCTGGTTGGGCCCAGTGGTTGTGGCAAGACGACCTTGTGCAAGATCATTCTGGGTCTGTTGAAACCGACAGAGGGTGAAGTGTTGATCGATGATATCCCCATCACCCAGCTTGGCGTCAAGACTTACCGCCAACTCGTCGGCACAGTCATGCAGGAAGACGTTTTACTGGCTGGTTCCATCATGGACAATATCGCTTTCTTTGACAGTCACTGTGATCAGGCCAGGGTAGAACAGTGCGCCGGGCTGGCGGCCATCCATGAAGAAATCAGCAAGATGCCCATGGGTTACCAGACCCTGGTTGGTGATATGGGTAGCAGCCTGTCTGGCGGTCAAAAGCAGCGCGTCTTGCTGGCACGTGCCTTATACAAACAGCCAAAAGTACTGGCGCTGGATGAAGCAACCAGCCACCTCGATGTGAATAACGAACACAAGGTCAATCAGGCGCTCGGTGATTTACAACTGACACGCATCATGGTGGCGCATCGCCCCGAGACTATCAATGCCGCCGAGCGGGTGGTTTCCTTATATGACGGGAATGTACTGGAAGTGCGTGCTGCTATTCTCAAGGATGAAGTGTCGAATTTGAAGCTGGCTTAATTGAGGGAGATGAATGAAACACTTTTATTTGCTGACATTTCTTTTACCTTGTATTCCGTATTATGCAGTCGCCGACGATGCGCCTCTTACTGCCCCTTCTACTGCACGTTCTGCTGCCCTGTTGCCCCTCTCGCCCCGCCTTCTGCTTCCATACGCTATCGGATATCGGATTCCCTGACGCTGGAAACCTACAGGGATTTTGAAGCGGCGCTGAAAGTCAATCCTGCAATCCATGAGCTGGAATTTTTTAATTCCAACGACTCAAAGGCTTATGCTGACTCTATCGTGAATTTATTCCAGCTTAAGATTGATGAATTGAAGTTGCATACTTATGCGCGTGGTTTTTGTGATTCCACCTGTGCCTTCATTTTTCTGATGGGACATCAACGCAGTTTGTTAAAAGGTACTGAGGATAATCCCACTTTCCTCAGGCTGCATCCCATATTTAATTCGAACATGAATCAGGTCGTCAGTTTTTCCACCGATAAGTATATTCAGGAAATAAGCAGCCGCAGCGGCAATAAAATCAGTCAGACGCTTTTGCAGAAAATGTACCCAGCCGCACAGCAGGTTTCATCCAGCCGAGACAAGAAGTATTGATACGCTATGCAGCCTTTCATTACCAAAAATTTGGTTTGCACAGCGCCACTGTCACGGATGTCAGCCGCACCCCCTTTGCCCCGGCAGAACTACCCGCACATCTGGCAACAACGATTTTGAGCAATGCCCAGCAATCCATCATTGGCTTCAACACGAACGAAGCGCTGTACCGCATCAAGGTCAGGCTGCACGAGCAAAGCATCAATGCCTATGGACAGGCAAAAATGCTCAAGCCAGGCATGACGCCGGAAGCGGGCGTGATACAGGACAAGCGCAGGATTTGGGGATGCGTACTGGAGCCAGTACTGGCAATCAACCGGCGAACCTAAAAGGCAACAAAGTATTTCAGAATTAGATGCTGAGCCTGTCAGGAAAACCCGACAGACCCAGCCCCAAAAAAAGATAAGGTTGATCAAGACCCTGATCGGAGTAGTAAAGCCATGCCATGAGGTATGGTTCACTTAACCACGTATAGGAGTAACATAAAATGCGTATTATTTCAAATGAAGAACTGTTGAAACTGGTAAGCGGTGGTGACGGAGAGTAAACCGGTAAAAGAATGACTCAAGAAGAAAAAGATGAATATGGTGAGCAGCAAGCGAGGGAAGCGGCGGCTGAGAGTCGTCCCGAAACATGTGGTACTACGGGTTAATGTGACCGAGTAGCTTTTGTAAGGCAAGCAGCGTAATGATATGTTGCTTACCTTATTCTTTATTTTTAAGGGAATGAATTTAACTGTGAAAATGATCAACGCAATTCTCGCATTACTTTCTCTGTCTGTCATGGCCGCAGTGAGCGCAAAACAGTCTGAACAGTTGTTGACTAAAAATAGCCAGGAAACAGGAATATTTGTTCGGGAACTTGAAGGAATCAGCGAATACAAATTAAGTAATGGTTTGCAGATACTACTTATACCAGATACGTTTGCAAAAAATACTGTGGTGAATTTGACTTATCGCGTTGGTTCAAAGTACGAAGCACCAGATGAAAAAGGCATTGCACATCTTTTTGAACATTTTGCTGTAATGCGTGGATCTGGGCATCATCCAGATTTACAGCAAGAAATGAAAGATCGAAAATTCAAGCGAGTAGGAATTACAAGTGCAGACTACACTTATTATCGTTCTAATTTTGAGACTAAAGATAATTATCTTGACTGGATTCTGAATGTAGAAGCTGATCGCATGCAGAATTTCTCTTACTCAAAAGATAGCTTGCACACAGCTTTATCTGAAGTCTTGGACGAGCTTAGGGAAAATGATTCGAACATCAGAAGATTTCATTACAAGAAAATGCTTGAAACTGTTTTTCAGCAGCATCCCTATGGAACAGATGTCTTGGGAAGTCGCCGGGATCTGGAAAATATTCAACTCGATGCGGTGAAAAATTTCTGGGAAAAACATTACCACCCCAACAACGCAACAATAATTATTGCAGGTAATTTTGATGTGGAAAAAGCCTTAATTTCTGTTGCCAATGCATTTTCTGAAATTCCCGGATATAAAGAACCTGTATCGAATATCAGTGTGGGAAAATTCCCACGACAGACTCAAAAAGAATTTCTTATTCGTAGGCCCAAAGAACGATCTGTCGTTTTTTTAGCATATCGTACAGAAGGTATTTCTCATCCAGATTATGCTGCTGCAACATTGATAGGTGAATTGCTATCAAGTGATAACGGAATACAAAGCTGGAAAAAGAAATTATTGAATTCAAAGAAATCTAGTAGTTTTAATAGCGGGAATTTGCAATTTTCAGAAGCAAATGCACTAATGTTTTATGCAGAACTGGATTTTGGTGATGCAAAAAAAATTCCTCAAGTTAAAGATTTTTTTTTGCAGCAAGAATCGAATCTAAAAAAAAAGAAGTTCAATCAAATTGAATTGGACGAAATCAAAAATCAATACAAAGTAAAAGCGAGTAATGAACGTAAGGACATAAAAGAGTTTTCAGAAAAACTGTCGAGTTACATTGCTGGTGGTGATTGGCGCCTATATTTTTGGGAGCGGAATCGCATACAAGAAATGACATTGGAGCACTTGCACAGAGTCTCGAAATCTTTGCTAGTCCCAAGTAACCGTACTGTTGGGATATTCATGGAAGAAAATAGTGTGAAAACGCCGCTTTTATTGAAATCGCGGTGACAAAAAATTACTGGTCGTGCTGGTGTTTGGTTTTGCGCTGTTGATGATCACCCAGAATGCCATAGGCCTCGCGCGCAGCTGGTTTTTGATGCGCTGAATTATGGACATCAGCCTGCAATGGTCGGCGCGCGTATTTGCCCACCTTGTGCGTTTGCCGGTCTCTTATTTTGAAAAGCGCCATCTTGGTGATGTAGTGTTACGCTTTGGTTCCATAGGGGCAGGTACTGGAAATGCGTGCTGCTGTTCTCAAGGATGAAGTGTCGAATTTGAAACGGGCTTAATTGAGGGAGATGAATGAAACACTTTTATTTGCTGGCATTTCTTTTACCTTGTGTTCCGTATTACGCTGTCGCCGACGATGCGCCTTCTGCTGCCCCTGTTACCCCTCTCGCCCCGCCTTCTGCTTCCATACGCTATCGGATATCGGATTCCCTGACGCTGGATACCTACAGGGATTTTGAAGCGGCGCTGAAAGTCAATCCTGCGATCCGTGAACTGGAATTTTTTAATTCCAACGGCTCAAAGGGTTATGCTGACTCTATCGTGAATTTATTTCAGCTCAAGATTGATGAATTGAAGTTGCATACTTATGCGCGTGGTTTTTGTGATTCCACCTGTGCCTTCATTTTTCTGATGGGACATCAACGCAGTTTGTTAAAAGGTACTGAGGATAATCCCACCATCCTCAAGCTGCATCCCATATTTAATTCGAACATGAATCAGGTCGTCAGTTTTTCCACTGATAAGTATATTCAGGAAATAAGCAGTCGCAGCGGCAATAAAATCAGTCAGGCGCTTTTGCAGAAAATGTACCAGGCGACAGACAGATATGGCGGGATCATCATCAAGCGTCAGGCGAATGCAGATGGAAAACATATTTTCTTTCAGGGCAAATATGGCGATCAATTGCAGGCATTGTCCAGCCAGACCTTAAGCGAACTTGGGATTGAAGTTGAAGAGTAGTTGTTCAGCCGGATCAAAAAATGAAAAAACTAATTTACTGCCTGCTGCTCTTGCTTTGTTCGACAGCAATTGCGGATGAAAATAAAACACGTTACATCATCACGAGTTTTATTAATGCTGAAAAAATCCATGACCTTGAAACGCAGCTTAAAGCGCATCCTTCGCTGCGGGAAATCGAGTTTGTCAGATCTTATGGTATCTACAAGAATGAAATTGAACTGACCAAAAAGATGCTGGATCTGATTGATCAATATCACCTGCATACTTTCGCCCGTGAAAATTGCGCATTCGCTTGCGCGACCATTTTTCTGTACGGTTATCAGCGTAGCTTGTTGCCCAGTGCCGATGGAAAATCAAGCCGGCTGATATTGCGGCCACTGGTCTCCAGGGATGAAGAGTTTCTGAAAGAACAGACGGAAGAATTTTTCAACAAGATCGTCGCCCGCAGTGAAGGCAAAATACCTGCGGATTTTCTTCCCTTGCTATATCGCGTCAAAGATAATTTTGGGGCCATCCATATATTCAATAAACCGGATAAGGATCAGCACGCCATTTTTTTGCAGGACACCGGTGGTGGAAAGTATGAAGCCATCAGTGAACTCAAGGCAGAAGATCTGGGCATTCTTGTACCGCATTGAATCAAGCAGGGGCGAAGAATCGACGTGTGAATGCCTAGTTCCGCGCTGTCTTTAATGGGGCGGCTACGTTCTGTCTTATCCAGTTTTGCATGTCTTGCCAGATGCGCTGTATTTCGGCGTCTGGTGGCATCTGGGTGGCGTTCGGCAGTTCTATGGTGACGACCGGGATGTCCTTGTGCAGGCCACTGTAGTTGCCCAGTGAACCCGGGTAGACGCCGACGCGGTTGTAGATGAGACGGCCAAAACGGTTGGGTGGCGTGGTCGGGCCATCGAAATCGAGTACCCCAAAAGGTGCGTGCACCGAGATGATGACATCAGGCTTGAATTTTTCTATGGTGTCATAGACCCAGCGGCTTTCAGGCTCGGATATGGGGGCCTTGCCGGGGTAACGGCGCGGGTCGCTGCGGGTGACCCTGGCCCAGTAACTGGGGGCTTCTTTTTGCCAGTTGGGCGTCGGGAAGTTGCGGTTGAGGTCTATGCCACGGGCATTGACGCGCCGTGGTTTGGCGGCCAGCAAGCCATCGGGGTTGACCACGGGGGCGATCTTCCAGTTGAATTCCAGCGGGCTTTTCTGCATGGTTTCCACCCATTTGAAAACAATGGATGAGGCAGTCTGTTCATCGCCGTGAATGCCGCCTATCAACAGGATTTTAATGGCCTGCGGGTGTTTGGCATCTGCGCGTAAATCACGCGCAAGTACCGGAAAACCGTTGAGCGAAGTGGCACCGGTAGGGCTGAACTTGCTGTTCTTGCAGTCGTTTAAAGAGACCTTGGGCAGGCGTGCCACCAACGGGGTGCACCAGTCGGTGATGATTTTGGGTTTGCTGGCGGGCGCGGTGACTGCCGCAGATGTTGTTACAGGCTTTGCTACAGGCTTTACATCGGGCTGCGCTGCCAGTAAGGATGCGCTTGCCAGCAGGCTCGTCATCGTTACGGCAAAAGCAGCACCAGGTGGTTTGCAGCGAAATGCACAGACTTTACTTCTCAACAATCTCCATTGCATTCTTGCTTGAACTCCCGGTGCCACACGTTAAGACAAACTAAGACAGATTACAGACCCGCAGCAGCGCGCAAGATAGCGGCCTTGTCGGTACGTTCCCAGGTAAATTCTGGCTCTTCACGGCCAAAGTGACCATAGGCGGCAGTTTTGGAATAGATGGGGCGCAGCAAGTCCAGCATTTGTATGATGCCTTTCGGACGCAGGTCAAAATATTCATTGACCAGTGCGGCGATCTGGTCATCAGGGATCACGCCTGTACCTTCGGTATACACGGTCACGTTCATCGGGCGGGCCACACCAATTGCATAGGCAACCTGGATCTGGCATTGACGGGCGATACCGGCAGCGACAATGTTTTTCGCCACATAACGTGCTGCATAAGCGGCAGAACGGTCAACCTTGGTAGGGTCTTTGCCTGAGAAAGCACCACCACCGTGCGGGCATGCGCCGCCGTAGGTATCGACGATGATCTTGCGACCGGTCAGGCCGCAATCGCCTTGCGGGCCACCAATGACAAAACGGCCTGTCGGGTTGATGAGGAACTTGGTATCTTTCAGCCATTCAGTCGGCAAGACCGGCTTGATGATTTCTTCAATGACGGCATCGATGAAAGACTGCTTCATCTTCGTTGGTGTTTCGCTTTGGTCAGGGTGATGCTGGGTGGACAGCACCACAGTATCAATACTATGCGGTTTGCCGTCGACATAACGCATGGTGACCTGGCTCTTGGCATCCGGGCGCAGGAAAGGCAGGCGGCCATCCTTGCGCAATTGTGCCTGGCGTTCTACCAGACGGTGGGCGTAATAGATTGGTGCTGGCATCAGCTCTGGTGTTTCATCGCAGGCATAACCAAACATCAGGCCCTGGTCACCGGCACCGGTGTTGAGGTGGTCATCAGATGCCTGGTCAACGCCCTGGGCGATATCATTCGACTGTTTGTCGTAAGCCACCAGGACGGCGCAACCCTTGTAATCGATACCGTAGTCGGTATTGTCATAGCCGATGCGCTTGATGGTGTCGCGTGCCACCTGGATGTAATCAACATGGGCATTGGTGGTGATTTCACCAGCAAGTACCACCAGACCGGTATTGGTCAGGGTTTCGGCAGCAACGCGCGAACGCGGGTCTTGCTCAAAAATGGCATCCAGGATTGCGTCGGAAATCTGGTCGGCGACTTTGTCCGGGTGTCCCTCGGAAACCGATTCAGAAGTAAAAAGAAAATCATTTGCCATCGCAGGCTCCTATAAAAAATGACCGTAAAGATTTTGCCGCAGTCGGAAGAGATCCTGCGACGCTTTAGCGAATTTTATTAACCGCCTCGCAAGTTGTCTGTTAACTCGGCGGTGGCTGCTTTACCATGTTGTTGCAGGTCAAAGCAGCCCAATGTGTGATATTTTACGCTCGTTCTACTTTATCTGTCGAATATCCCCTATTTTTTATACTGATACTTGAGCTGCGTCATGCTTGTCACTTTGTTTCGTTTCCTTTCCATTTTCCCCTTGTCGGTCTTGCATGCGACGGGATCGCTACTGGGCTGGGTGGTGTATTTATTGTCAGCTTCATATCGCCGCCGCCTGAAAGAAAACATCACGAGAGCTGGTTTTGCCGGGCATTTGCACCATGCAGTCAGGGAAGCCGGGAAAAATATACTGGAGCTGCCCTTCATCTGGTGCGCCCGCCCGGACAGGGTTTTGCGCACCGCTACGATAGAAAACTGGGAACTGGTACAGGCCGCGCTCGATGGCAAGAAGGGTGTTATTTTCCTGACACCGCATCTTGGCTGTTTTGAAATCGTGGCACAGAGTATCGCCGTGCGTACCCGCCTGACAGTCTTGTACCGCCCGCCACGCAAGGCAGCCCTGAAGCCCCTGATCGAAGGCGCGCGTGCGCGTGACAACCTATTGCTGGCTGCCGCCAATTTATCCGGCGTCAGGATCATGGCAAAGGCGCTCAAGAAAGGTGAAGCCATCGGCCTGCTGCCTGACCAGGTGCCGCAGGAAGGTGAGGGCGTCTGGGCCAAGTTCTTTGGTAAGCGCGCCTACACCATGACCCTGTCGGCCAAATTGCACAGCATGACTTCATCGCCCATTATCCTGACCTATGCTGAACGCCTGCCCATGGGGCGCGGTTATGTGATCCGCTTTGTTCCCTTTGAAGAAGAGCTGGGGTCTGACCCGGTGGAGCAGGCAGCAGCCATCAACCGCGGCATGGAAAAACTGATCGCGCTGTCACCAGCCCAGTATTTCTGGAGCTATAACCGCTATAAAAAACCGGATGGCGTAGATGGCCCCGAAACGCGCTCTGAGCAGGAGCAGGCATGAGGGCAGTGCTGGGGCTGATGTGGCTGTTGCACTGGTTGCCTTTGCCGGTGCTGGGGCGTCTTGGTGAAGCCGTAGGCAGTCTGCTGTTTCGCCTGATACGCAAGCGTCGCCATATCACGCTGACCAATTTACGTTTGTGCCTGCCGCAACTGAGCGAAGCAGAAAGAGAAGCCATCGCAAAACGGCATTTCCAGGTCTATGCACGCAGCGTGCTGGAGCGCGGCATTCTCTGGTGGGCATCAGAAGCGCGCCTGAAAAAATTGATACAGATAGACCCGGCTGTGCCGCTGGCCAGCATACAGGCTGGCCCTACCATCCTGATGTGCCCGCATTTTGTCAGCCTCGATGTGGCAGGCGTGGCGGTGATGCTGGAATCGTCGCTGTGTTCCATCTATACCGAGCAGCGCAGCAAGGTGTTTGATGAAGCCCTGCGCAAGGGCCGCTCGCGTTTTCGCTCGGTGAAATTATTCTCGCGGGCTGAGGGTGTCAAACCCATCATCCGTGCAATGCGCGAAGGCCTGCCCTTCTTCATGCTGCCCGATATGGATTTTGGCGCCAAGGATGCGGAATTCGTCCCTTTCTTTGGTGTGCCCGCCGCCACGCTGACCGCAGTGCCCAGGATAGCGGCCACCACCAAAGCCAAAGTGATACCGGTGATTGCGACGATATTGCCCAATTACCGCGGCTGGAAAGTCAGTTTCCGTGACGCCTGGGAAAACTATCCCGGTGACGACATGATCGAGGCAACCCGCTTCATGAATGCGTATATCGAACAGGAAATCCTGCAAGCGCCAGCCGAATATTTTTGGGCACACAAGCGCTTTAAAACCCGGCCACCGGGTGAAGCAAGCCTGTATTGATAGTGCGGATCAGCTATTACTTTCCACCAGTGACGGCCTGTGCCGTCACTTCAAATTCCTGCTGCAACCATTCCAGAAATGCCAGACGGCGCGGGTCTTCTTCAAATGGCAGGGCTGACAGCAAGACATAGTCAGTCCCATCTGCCATGAAGGCATGTGGTGCCAGCAGCAGCCCGTTGCGGATTTCATCTTCCACCATATACGCCGATGCCATGGCGACGCCGAGCCCGGCGCAGGCAGCTTGCAGGCTCAGGTAAAAATGTTCATACGTCGCCCGGCTCTTGCCGCGTACAGCCTGCCCGCTGAATTTTTGCCATTGTGGCCAGGCATCTGGCCGGCTTGCCGTGTGTAACAGGCATTGCTGGTTCAATTGCAGTTTGCCTTGTTTGAGCAGGTTGGGAATGCAAACCGGGGCGATCAGTTCATGCGCAACTTGAGCGACATGGTAGTGTGCATCCCAGGCAAAATCATTGCGCCGCAAAGCCAGGTCTATATGCCCGTGGCGTAGATCGACGTGGCCGCCAGCGGCAAATAAATGAATCTCCAGTTCAGGGTGTAGTTGCCTGAATTGACCCAGGCGCGGGATCAGCCAGCGCATGGCTATCGTCGGTTCGCACGACACCACCAGCGGTTGATCATCTGCCTGCTTCAGTTGACGCAGGCCGGCTTCCAGTTGCCGCATGATGTCAGTGCAAGTGCCTTGCAGGCTCAAGCCAGCGCGTGTCAAAAAGATGGCGCGGTTGCGGCGCTCGAACAATTCCACGCCCAGTTTTTCTTCCAGTTGCTTGATCTGGCGGCTGACCGCGCCGTGGGTCACATGCAGTTCTTCCGCCGCCCTGACCAGGCTCAGATGGCGTGCGGCGACTTCAAATACGCGTATGGCATTCAGAGAGGGAAGGTGATTTGGCATCTGTGAGATTTTCTCAATGATATGTCTGAGTATATATCGATTTTCATCATCGTTGCCTGGCTTCAGAATCTGTGCATACGTGAACATAGATCACAAATCAGATCACAAATAAATATTTTTATCTTGAGGAAGAACATGACAGAACTCATTGCCGTCGCCATCATCACCATCCTGGCCGTCATCAGCCCCGGTGCTGACTTTGCCATGGTCACCAGGAACAGTTACCTGTATGGCCGCCGTGCAGGCCTGCTGGCTGCGAGTGGCATAGCACTTGGTGTGCAGGTGCATGTGATGTACACCATGCTGGGTGTGGGGCTGTTGATTGCCAAATCACCCAGCCTGTATTTCGCCATCAAGATCATCGGTGCGATCTATCTGATTTATATCGGTTACCAGACATTTTTTGCCCGCGCTATCGTCAGTGCCGAAGCAGGAGAGGGGCAGTCCTTGAATACTCTGGCGGCCTTGCGTGCAGGTTTCATGACGAATGCCTTTAATCCCAAGACCACTTTATTTGTCTTGAGCACTTACACACAGGTCGTACAGCTTGATACCAGCTTGCTGGCGCAATTTGGCTATGGTTTGTTCATGTCTGTCGCACACTGGATATGGTTCAGCCTGGTTGCCCTGTTCTTTTCAGATCATCGCTTGCGGGTGGACATGTTGAAAAAACAGGCCATGCTCAATCGTTGCATTGGCGGCGTACTGATATTATTGGGTGTGTCCTTGGCCAGTTTGCCAGCCTTGCATTCGTGACATGGTTGACGAAAACTGGATGCGCGCCTAAAATTGCCGCAGGTGCTAAGGGGCGCCTACCCGCACAAGAGGCTCTCACCCTTAGAGGCTGTTACAAAATTAACCTGGCGTTGTTGCATCGCCTTGCCGTACTAAAGTACTGTCTGCGGCGATGGCGCCTAGCCATCTTAATTTTGTAACAGCCTCTAGATATTATGCACATCCATACTAATGTGATAATTGCCATGTTTCGTTTGACGTCAGCGGGTCGTCGATAAGCGAACTGGAGTTCATCATGTTGTCTTCGTACTACCCCTCATTGTTCACTGCATTGCAGCCCACCTCTCGTGGAGCAACAGCATGAATGCATTGACGACAGAAATCAAAACCCGCGCCCGTTTATTGCAGAAACTGCTGGAGACGCGCAATACCGCAGCCAGCAAACGCGCCCTGATCTTGAGCCGTCAGCGCAAGTGGGACATTCCCGAGGTCTGGCAACTCAAGCACTGCATGAACCTGGCCGCAGCCGATGCCGGTTTCCAGAACTGGGAACATGCCCGCATCGTCCTCGGTGGCGAAGCCAGACCGGGTGAAGACATGGGTGACTTCTGGCACGGTGCCGAAGTGGCTGTCTTCATCAATCACTGGTATGCCAGCTATGCCGAAGCGCAGGCGCAATTGCGGGTGAATGAAGCTGGCTATTTACTACCTTACCGCAAGCAATACCTCGTCGTCACCGCTGATTATTTGCAGGCGCTGGGTGTGAGCGCTGCTGCTGAATATTGGGACGCTATCGGGCGTGATCTGGTACAGGGCTATGGCAGTGCAAACTGGCTGAACCTGGCGCAGCAACGCCTGCAAGCCAGCCGCACCGAGCGTTTCAAAGAGAACTGGGATGCCTCTCAACTCATGCTGGATTTGCAGTCGACGGAAGTCGAGGCTGAGCGGGTCATGAAGTCTTTCGTCAAGGATGGGCGGCTGGTGAGTATTCCTGAGCAGCATAAAAAGCGACTGGTGATCTTGCGCTGGCTGGTGAAGCAATTACAATTTGAGCAGCGGTATGTGGAGGCGGATATCAATAGCTTCTTGTTGCAGTTTCATTCTGATTTTGCGACCTTGCGGCGGGAGTTTATTATGAATGGATTGATGGAGAGGGCGGAGGGGGAGTATTGGAGGGTGTGAGCTATGTCTGCGATTTAATGCAGATTAGCTTTGTTGTACCGCCCTGGCTGCTGAGTCTTGAATTTGACGGCAATGTAGTTAACGTCATTCCTGCGCAGGCAGGAATCCACCGGGCTGGCGTTCCAGCGGCGTTCGTGGTATGCCGTATTGTTTGCTGAAGCTCGCACTTTGACTAAAACGATAGTCCTTCGTAGTACCAAGCCGGGTCTCGGCCCGGCGGCCGAATTCCTTTCTTTGCTTCGCCAAAGAAAGGAATCAAAGAAAGGCGACCGCAGACTTGCCCTTCGGGTGCTTGCGCTACGCTTCAGCACAATTTGTGCATCACAAAAAATGGAAAGTTTCGAAACTCGCCTTCGGCTCAGACAACAAAACTTTCTTATCCATTTTCTGCGATGCACAAATTGCATCGGTGTAGCAGGGAATTCGGATTGCATGCAATCCGCCTGCGTAACGACATCGCCCTGCAAGGCGATGTCCCTTCCCTTTAGGGATACAGGGCCCAAGCGGGGGTAAGGCAAAATCAAAAACAACATCAAAATCTAAAAAGCAACGGCATCACGACCGCAGCCACATTCTTCGCGATCAATTGCCCACCGATTAAACCTACCCCATCGCAGCCTGCAAGGGCAGGCTGACACTCACCGCCAGGCCCCCACCTTCACGATTGGCAAACCGTATCTCCGCATGCAGTTGCAACGCCAGTTGCGCCACGATAGCGAGTCCCAGGCCAGCACCTCCGGTATCGCGGTTGCGGGACGATTCGAGTCGCACAAAGGGTTGCATGACGGCTTCCCATTGTTCTTCCGGGATGCCTGGGCCTCTGTCCTGTACCGTGATGACTGCATGCTGCTGGTCACTGCTCAGAATAAGCTCGACTTCACCACCAAACTTCAATGCATTGTCGATGAGGTTGCCGAGCAGGCGGGACAGGGCCAGGGGGCGGGTTTGCTGGGTCTGGTGGCTATTGCCATGCAGGCTGACCTGCTGGCCGGTGTCGCAATAGTCTTGTACCAGGCTGCCAGCCAGGGCATCGAGATTGATCTTGCTGCTGGCTTCCTGGTTGGTTTGCAGCTGGTTTTGTACCTTGGCATAGGCCAGGCCCTGCTCCACTAGTTTTTGCATGGCTTGCAGGTCGGCCTGCATTTTGTCCCGATGGGTATCGTCGTCCATGAGTTCGGTGCGCAGGCGCAGGCGGGTGATGGGGGTTTGCAGGTCGTGGGTGATGGAAGCCAGGATTTGCATGCGCTCTGCCAGGTAAGTATCTATGCGTTCCTGCATGTTCTGGAAGGCAGTCGCTGCGCGGAATACTTCTCGTGGTGCACGGGCAGGGAACTGTGGCCTGGCACCGGGCTTGACCATCGCATCGGCAGCGTCGGCCAGCATCGCCAGCGGGCGTGTCGCTGTCCTGACTGCCAGCCAGGCTGCCACCATGAGAATGGCAAGCTGTACGCAGAGCAGCGAAAACATGCTCCATTGTATGGTGTAAGGCGAGGCAGTCAGGCGCACGGTGAGCGGCGCGCCATCACTCAGGGCCAGATGCAATTGCAGGATTTTTTTATCTGCTTCCATACTGATGCTGATTTTGATCTTTGCCGGATGTTCGAGGTTATTCTTGATGGCCTCTATCGCCTCGTTGGCAATGTCGAGGTCTATGCTGTCCTTGGCATCTGCGGGGGCGGCCTGCAAAGTATATTCATAGTTGTTGCGGGCAAGTTTGCCCAGCCAGGCCTGACGTTCACTGACTGGCAGGCGGTCAAGAAAGGAAATCGCATTGGCGACATCCTTGCCTACCGAATAAACCATATGATTTTTCCTGACCTGCATTTTGTCCCATTGTGATGAGGCAAATGACAGTGCATAGGCCATCAGCAGGGCACTGAGCAAAATCAGGCATATGCGGCCAAACAGGGTGTGCGGCCAGTGCGGGCTTTCTATGATATGCATCAGGCTTCCTCGGGTGCGGTAACTTGCGCGCAAAATACATAACCTTCGCTGCGCACGGTTTTGATATAACGCGGCTCGCGCGCATCATCACGCAAATGCTGGCGCAGGCGGCTGACCAGCAAGTCGATGGAGCGCTCGAACAGGTCGGCATCGCGACCCTGCGTCAGGTTCAGCAACTGGTCACGGTTCAGCACGCGCTGCGGGTGTTCGACAAAGACTTGCAGCAAGCGGTATTCCGCTCCGCTGAGCGTGACCATGACACCGTCTTTATCAAGCAGATGGCGTGCCAGGGTATCAAGTTGCCAGTCACCAAAATGCAGCATGGCGGGTGGTTTTTGTTCGCGCAATTTAGGGGGAAGCATGCGTGTACGACGCAAGACCGCCTTGATGCGTGCCAGCAACTCGCGTGCAGCGAAAGGCTTGGTCAGGTAATCATCTGCGCCCATTTCCAGGCCGACGATGCGGTCAGTTTCTTCAGCGCGTGCCGTCAGAAAAAATATGGGAATGACTTTGTGCGGGCCAGAGCGCAATTCACGGCACAGGCTCAAACCATCTTCGCCGGGCATCATGATATCAAGCACAACCAGGTCGATGGCACTGCCTTCCAGCAAGGCGCGCATTTGTTTGCCGCCCGCAGCCGTACTGACCTTGTTGCCATTCTTGCGCAGGTACAGGGCAGTCAGTTCGCGTATTTCTGCATCATCATCAACGATGAGGATGTGATCCGGGGATTCAATGTTTTCCATGTGCTGGACTGGTTGTGTACTGGTTGCGCATTCTTGATAGTTCATTCCATAGTGCTTTATAGCTTAAATCGTGGCAGAGACAAAATCTTTTGTATCCCAGTGTATCTGGGCACTCTTGACACATATGTAGATGCAAATATGGCATTTCCTGACATCTGCCAGATACCTTGCGCCTGTCTAATGACATGGCCGTGATGAATTGCATCACCTCGACAACTCAAGGAGAACTGACATGAAAAAGCAAATGATCGTTATCAGCACTTTCGCCACTTTATTGATGAGTGCCTGGTCTGCCCAGGCGCAGCAGGCTGGTTTGTCTGATTACTACCTGGCACCTGTGGAAGCTGAAATCCAGGCCCAGCATCATGCCAGCAGCAAGGCTGGCGCAGTCGCCGGTACCTGGCTCACGCAAAGTGGCAGTCTGGAAGTGCAGATCAGTCATTGTGGCGAAGCCTTATGCGGCAAAGTCAGCAAGGTCAATGATGCGGGCAATGTCAGCAACATGGCTGCCATGGGTGCTGCCTCAACATCCATGCCCGCCACGCCTGTACTGGGCAAGACCATCATGGAAGGCTTTACGCCAGGCAATGCCGACACTTGGTCAGGCAAGATTTTTAACCGTGCCGATGGCCAGACCTATGCCTGCCAGATGCGCATGCTGAGCCAGACTGAGCTGGAAGTCACTGCCTACAAGGACAAGCCAGAAAATGGCCGTACCCAGGTGTGGACGCGTGTGTCCAACATCATCACGGCGCAAAAATAGAAATGGGAGCATCATTTGATGCTCCCATTTCAGTTTTTAATATCCGTGCTGGCTTACGGCAGCAATTCAACTTCACCCGGCAATAGAGTATTGGCTGGCAAGGCATCGAGTTGTTTCAGGCGTTCATAATAAGGCGTGAAATCCGGTGCCGTGCCATCAAACAATTGCTGGAAATTGTCGATGACAAAATAGGTTTCCTGGTAGCTGTCTATCTTGTACAGGGTTTGCAGGCAGCGTTCTATGTCGAGATGGATATGGCGTGAAGTCGTTCCCGGCTTCAGGCAATATTCCACTTCGCCACCTGACGACAGGATGCCCGCGCCATAGATGCGCAAACCCTTGTCGGTATTGATCAGACCAAACTCTACCGTGTACCAGTACAGGCGCGCCAGAAAATCCAGGCCACCCAGCTTCATCGCCTTCAGACCGCCTTTGCCATACAGCTGCATGTAGTCGGCAAAAATCGGATTGAACAGCATGGGCACATGGCCAAAATAATCGTGGAAGACATCGGGTTCGACGATGTAATTGAATTCTTCCGGCGTGCGCAACCAGACCGTGATCGGGAAGCGGCGGTTGGCCAGATGTTCGAAGAAAGTCAATTCCGGGATCAGGCCGGGCACGGCCACAATGCGCCAGCCGGTGGCGGCAAATAATTCTTCTGAAGTACGCTCAAACTTCGGGATGCCAGCCGAGGCATCCATCTTGTGCAGTGCTTCTATGAACTCATCGCAGGCACGGCCAGGCAAGAGTTCCATCTGGCGCTGATACAGCTTGCGCCATAGTTTATGCTCTGCTTCGGTATAGGCATCCCAGTCTTGCTCGACAACGTATTGCGCGTCGGCTTTTTCATAATTGCCACGCAGGGCTGCACCATTGGATTTTTCGGCAACGGTAGCCAGAAAATCGTCGTTGCTGACAGTCGTGTCAGCAGTAGCGGAAGTAGCGATAGTATCCATATTTTTCAGTGAAAAAGGCCGGCATCAGATGATGACCAGCCTCTTTCATATCTCCATTAGCTATTAGCGAAACAAAGTTTTAATGCTTCAGGCAGTTGTTTCGTCTTTGATGACACCACGACGGATCTGATCAAGCTCAATAGATTCAAACAGGGCGCGGAAATTACCTTCACCAAAACCCTGGTCGCCCTTGCGCTGGATGATTTCAAAGAAGATAGGGCCGATGACCGTCGTTGTGAAAATCTGCAACAGCAATTCACGCGATGTTTCTGTGCTCTTGCCATCAACCAGAATGCGCAGCTTGCGCAATTCTTCCAGGTTTTCGCCGTGGCCAGGCAGGCGACGGTCAACCAGGTCGTAGTAAGTTTCTATCGTGTCCTGGAACACCACGCCATTGGCTTTCATGCCGCCTACAGTGTCATAGATATTGTCTGTACCCATGGCGATATGTTGCACGCCTTCGCCGTGGTACAGATCCAGGTATTCAGCGATCTGGGATTTGTCATCCGAAGATTCGTTGATAGGAATACGGATTTTGCCGCAAGGTGAAGTCATGGCTTTGGACTTCAGGCCAGTGTGCTTGCCAGCGATATCGAAGTAACGGATTTCGCGGAAGTTGAACAGGGTTTCATAGAAATCTGCCCATTCCTTCATGCGGCCACGATGCACATTGTGGGTCAAATGGTCGATGTAAGTCAGGCCCTTGCCGACAGGGTTGGAATCCACACCTGGCAGTGCCACGAAGTCAGCGTCATAGATACTGATATTGCCGATGGCACCTGCATCTGCGCCATCTTTACCATGCCAGCGGTCAACGAAATAAATCAGGGAATCACCAATACCTTTGATGGCAGGGATGTTCAATTCCATAGGGCCGGTTTTATTGTCGAAACCCCAGGCACCCAGTTCCAGTGCGCGCTTGTAGGCAGCATTGGCATCCTTGACGCGGAAAGCGAATGCGCAAACAGACTGGCCATGTTTGCGGGCAAATTTTTGTGCGAAAGAATCAGGTTCTGCATTGATGATGAAATTCACACCGCCCTGGCGGAACAGGGTCACATCCTTGGTGCGATGCTTGGCTATCGCAGTAAAACCCATGGTGACAAACAAGTCGCCGAGTGCTTTTGGATCGGGTGCCGCGTACTCGATAAACTCAAAGCCATCGGTACCCATAGGGTTTTCCCAAGTTTGGAAAGTCATGCCTGTCTCCTCAGTGTGATCATCAGTATTGCTGCATCATGCTAGTTTCAACACGCTAGTTTCAGCTCGTTAGTTTCAACTGGCTAGCTTAATGTCTGGCTTTGATGTAGCTCAAGCTCTCAGTATAGTCTGCAAAACGCGCCATATAATTGCAAAATAACCCAATGATTTAGAGATTTGAGCAATAATATTGCTTATATAAATAAATTTAAGACATATTATGGCTGAAATTGAACTCGATAAAATTGACCGCAAAATTCTGGCGATTTTGCAGGCAGATGGGCGGCTGACCAACCAGGAAGTGGCAGAGCGCGTCAACCTGTCGCCATCACCCTGCCTGCGCCGCATCAAGCGGCTGGAAGACAGCGGCGTCATCCGCAAATATGTCGCCTTGCTGGAACCGACCAAGATAGGCCTGGGTTTGCTGGCCTATGTCAATGTAAGGCTGGAAAAGCATAGCGATAATCCGGGCAAGGGCAGTTCACGTTCACCGCGAGATGATTTTTCTGCATCAGTGGCGCAATGGCCGGAAGTGGTCGCCTGTTATGCCATGACCGGTGAAATGGATTACCTGCTGCGCGTGCATGTCGAAGACATGAACCATTTCTCACGCTTCATGATGGAAACCCTGCTGCGCCATCCTGCCGTGCTGGATGTCAAATCCAGCTTTGCCCTCCAGCATATCAAGGACACGACGGCCTTGCCGGTAGTAATCAGCGGGTAACTATCGTTACTCTAAAAATATTAAAAATGCATGCATTAATGAAATTTTTGTTTACTGCCAAGACATAAATAGTTAACATTTACGCGGTGCTATTTCAGAGACTTGCTGACCCTGAAGCTATTTGCAATAGCTGTAAAGAGCCTGATCAAACAATTATTTAATGTGGGGATTTGCCAATATGGAAAAACACGAAAAAGTCGCGAGGACACATCGCGCTTTAGCTCTTTTGTATGGTCTCTTGTTGTTGGTACTCGGATACATGCTTTACCCTCATTCCGGGAAGCCAAATAATGCCTTGATAAGCGTATTTTCGATTTTTTTGAGTTTGACGGTTTTGCACTATGCGACTTCTGTCGGTGCGTACAATAAAAGACCGTGGGCGCGAATGACATCAACTTTAATTGCCCTGCTCATGCTGTTTGCATTCCCTGTCGGTACAATAATTGGTGCTTATTTGCTCTTCAATAACTGGAGCGATGACGGGTACTATGAATCGACATAATTAACTGCAAAGAGGTAGTACGATCTTTCAAGTTCAGTCTTTTCAATTCAAGATACGAAAGAAAGACATGATTTATCCCGGCCTTGGCATAAACATGATGCAAAGACCATGTGGATAATCTGTTCTACTTGGAATTATCCTTCATGCCCGGCAGGTTGCTCAGCCATTTTGCGGCTGCGCGGGTATTGGCCTTGATGGTGTAGTCGATGGTGGCGACCTGTTCCTGCATGGCTTCTTTGAGGACACTGACGGCATCGGCTGGCAACAGCTTCAGGTAGGCATCGGCCTCACCATATTCGCGATGGATTTCCATGCCGGCTTTTTTGGCGATATGGATCATGGTCTGGTTGGATGACAGGCAATGCATGTACAAGGTATCGACATCATCATTGCGGCAATGGATCGCGCCACGTTCAAACAATCGTGAGCCCACGCCTTTGCCACGTGCTGATTTTGAGACAGACACGCCAAATTCTGCCACCTTGTCTTTGTTGGTCGCTTCATCACCGACTTCTTTTGGTGCATAGGCCAGATGGCCCACGCCGACCAGGCTGAAATGGTGACTGACCACACCAAACACCTTGTCGCGTGAAAAATCGATGCCTTCTACATATTTTTCTATCATCACGTCCGGCAAATACGTGCCGAAACGCAGTAAGCGGTCACTTTCTTCCAGTCCCAGAAAATGGCGGAGGATACGGTGCCGGTCTTTTTCTGACAATTCCTTGACGAAGACTGTCGATCTCGATGGTTTGCCGCCCGGCTTGGGCAAATGTTTTGGGGTATCAGGGAAAACGTCGTTCGCATTCATACCAGCTCCTTAGGGGAATTATAGGAATGGTTTTTTGTGCAGTGCACAACGCATTGTAGGTGATCTGCACTGATTATTCCAGAAAACCGCCATCTTTAAACGTTAACTACTATTTCAGAAGGGCTGCCACCGCGGCAATACGGGCTTCGCGTATGGCTACCGGTATCTGTTGCGGCTGGCTGCCATGCAGGCTGGCAATCGCGCCGCCATTCACTTGTTGCGCTGCTTGCATCGCCTTGCCCAGCAAATCTGCCTGCGGGAAAGCGGTGTCATACTGTGCCTTGCGCACTGTGAAAATGCAGGCAATAGTTTGCAGTAGATCAAGAAACCGTTGCGGTTTGCGAAAGGCATCATTGCGCGCCAGCAGGTCGACCACACTGGCGGCTGACAAGTCTTGTGCCTGCAAGATGGTCTGGTATTCGCGTGTTGTCATCACGGCCAGGTCACGGCATTCAACCGGCACTTTCAGGCGCTGGCTGATGGCTTCGACGGTTTTTACATCATCAAGCTGCTGGAGCAAGACGGCATAACGCTGCGCCAGTGCGAGGCCACACCGGGCGGCGTGATCGATAAGCTGCCGGGCTGGTTCTGCATTATCGGCACTATCGACACTATCAGCACCATTGTTGCCATCGCTGCCATCTGCTGTCTGCCACCATGCGGCCAGTTCTGGCAACAGCCTTTGCAGTGCACCGCACGCATGCAAGACATCCAGCATGCGTGATGGTTTGACTTCCATCAGGCCGCGTGACAGTTCTTGCCATACCCGTTCAGCCACCAGCGCATCCACTTCACCGGCGGCGACCATTGTTTGCATCAGGGCATTGGTTTCTTCTGCGACGCTGAACTCTGTCGGTGGCATGGCAAAGCGCGCAGCAAAACGTGCAAGCCGCAAAATGCGCACAGGGTCTTCGCAAAACGCCTCTGACACATGGCGAAACACACGGTTTTGCAAGTCTTGTCGGCCACCAAACGGGTCGATGATATGGCCTGCATCATCCTGTGCCATGGCATTGATGGTCAGGTCGCGACGTATCAGGTCTTCTTCCAGCGTGACACTGGTGTCGGTATGGAATACAAAACCCTTGTAGCCTGCGGCGGTCTTGCGTTCGGTACGGGCGAGTGCGTATTCTTCACGGGTTTTGGGATGCAAAAACACCGGGAAATCCTTGCCCACCGGCAGGTAACCCAGCGCCAGCATTTCTCCGGGTGAACTGCCGACGACGACAAAATCCCTGTCCTGCACCGGAAAGCCCAGCAAGGTATCACGTACTGCACCGCCAACGATATAACTCTTCATTGCTTATTCGGCAGGCCGTGCATCATGGCCTGGCATGGTCTCGGTTTCCATCAGTGCTTCCCTGACCCATTGCGCCACCGCAGGGTGGGCGATCACACGGTCAACATAGGCCTGCAATGCCGGGGCGAGCGAGACACCATAGGTGCGGAAGCGCATCACCACCGGCGCGTAGAAGGCGTCGGCAATTGAAAATTCACCAAACAAAAATTGATGTGCGCCATACAAGGCCAGGCAATCTTCCCAGATTTCGCTGATGCGGCCGATGTCTGCCTGTGAACCTATGGTGCGGCCCTTGCCAAACCGGTCGGCACGGATATTCATCGGCATGTCAAAGCGCAGTGAAGAAAAACCGGAATGCATCTCAGCGCAGATACTGCGCGCCGTCGCCCTGGCGGCCACGTCTTCCGGCCACAGGTTCAGTATGGAAAACTGTTCAGCCAGGTATTCACAGATGGCGAGCGAATCCCAGATGGTAATTTCACCCGCCAGCAGCACCGGCACGCGCCCGGCGGCAGAAAATTCAGCGATGCGGTTCGTCGTATCCGGCTGGTTCAGCAGGATGCGCACTTCTTCAAACGGGATGCCAAAGGCCTTCATCACCACCCACGGGCGCATCGACCAGGAAGAGTAATTTTTATTGCCGATGATCAGACGCAGGCCAGAGCGGTGTTTCCCCAGCATGGCGGCCAGCGCAGGTTGCATTTCAGTATCTTGCATGAGTTTTTGTGTTCAAAAAATTTAAGGGAGATCGGGATCACCGGCGGTCATCCCCTTGGGGATCACCGTGCCCAGCCGCGTCTTCAATGACTGCGGTTTTTTCTCGAACAGGGCAGCGTAATAAGTGGCGTTCGACAAGACATTCTTGACATAGCCACGGGTTTCATTGAAGGGGATGGTTTCTGCAAAAATAGCCCCTTCCACTGGCCGTGTCAATTTTGCCCGCCATGCCCTGGGCCGCCCCGGCCCCGCATTATAGGCGGCTGATGCCAGCGCCTGCGAGCCGCCCAGGTCGGTCAGCACCATATTGAGGTAATTGGTGCCCAGGGCGATATTGGTATCGACATCATTCACCTGTGCCGGTACAAAATTGCCCAGGCCAATTTTCTTGGCGACGTAACGTGCCGTGGCAGGCATCAACTGCATGAGGCCAGAAGCGCCCACATGCGATTTGGCGTTCATGATGAAACGTGATTCCTGGCGGATCAGGCCATACACCCATGCCATGTCCAGCCCCAGGCTCTGGGTGGTCTTGTACATGCTGTCATTGAAAGGGGTAGGGTAGCGCTGGCTGAAATCGAGTTCGCCCTTGGTGCGGTCAGACGTGTTGACCATGCGGTCCAGCAAATTATTCTGGCGTGCCAGTTCAGCTGCTGCCAGATGCTGGCGTTCGCTCATCTTGCGCAATTCCCAGTTCCATTCACGCGTGCCTTCAAAACGCAGGTTCATCGCATAGAACTTCAATGCCCTTTGCAGGTTGGCATTTTTTTCCATCGGGGCGATTTCTTCCGGCGTCACCGGTTTGACTGCCGCAGGCACGCCTATTTTTTGCCCCAGTTCTTCCAGTGACAACTGGCCATAGAAATGCAGCTGATCAGCAATACTGGTGAACAGGGCGCGTGCTTCTTCATTCTTGCCTTCCGCCTTCAGGGCCCGGCCAAGCCAATAGACCCATGCCGGGTCAGACTTGAGGCTGGCAGGCATGTTGTCGATCGATGATTTGACGAGCTTCCAGTCGCCTTCGCGCAAGGCAGTACGCACCCGCCATTGAAAGGCTTCCAGTGACAACGGTGCATTACTGGCTTTTTGCCAGTAGCCCAGTGCTTCCGGTTCCAGCTTCAATGCGGCTTGTAGGGCGATTTGCGCCCAGCCCATGGCACGTTCGCTTTCGCTGAACTGGCTGCTGTAGCGGGTCAGGGTGGCGGCAGCTTGCTCATGATCATTTTTGGCATTGCGGCCCAGCGCGATGAGGTACAGCTCATGCGCGGTACGGCCGACATCCGGCCCTTTTTTCAATAACAGGGCCGGTTTGTCGATGGCATCGGTAACCTGCCTGTCCGGAATTTCCAGTAACTTGCCCAGGCGCTGTGCCAGCGGCAAGGCAGCGTTTTCGCCTGCCATGCGCATTTGTGTCCACAGATCATTCTGGTTGAACTGGTTGTTTGCCGTGAGGTAAGTCACCAGGGCGTAGCAGCCTTCGCCATAGTCGCGCGGTGAGTTCAGCAAATTACGTGCTTCAGCGGCAACTTTTTGTTGTTTGACAGCTTTCGACAACAGCGAGTAGCAGCGCACTTGGTTATCGTCAGCCACCACGAACAGCGGATATTGCTGGTCAAACAAATCCCATTCGCCCCGCCTGCCCAGCAACAGCAACCAGTCATTGCGCAACCTGTCTGCAATGGCCGTGCCTTCATACTTGTTCAAAAATTCACGCATTTCGGCATTCGTGGCTTTTGCCAGATGCGAACGCAGACGGTAATAATCGACGTAAGAAGGGATTTCGTAATTTTTCAGCGCTGCTGCATGCTGCTCGGCATTGAATGTATCGTCATGGAAAGCCGCATCGCGCAAGGCCATGAAACGATCATCATCATTGATCAACCCCCTTTTTGCCGCAACTGCACCGGCAAGGGGGCTTATGCCGAAACCTGCTAACATCACCAGACCCAGACCAGCTAAACTTTTTTTCGCAGACATCTTTAGACACAGTATTTGATTACATTTCTGACAGTATGACACAGCCCACAGCCATCGCGCACACTAGCATGACAGATGCACCCCAGAGCCGCCACGACTTGCGAAAAATTTTGTTGCAGAAACGTAGAAACCTGGATGCCAGCCTCAAGCAACAATGGGATGCCGAACTGGGGCAAAAGTTGCAGGCCTATTGTGCGCATCATCAAATTACGAGCCTGGGTGTGTATTGGCCGATAAAAGGCGAGCCTGATTTGCGGGATGCTTATGGCACATTGGCCGCGGCAGGGATGCAACTGGCCTTGCCGCTGATTGAAACCAGGCAGCAGCCCCTGGTGTTTTTAGACTGGAAGCCTGGGGACCCCATGCTTGACGATGAATATGGCATCCCTGTGCCAGCGCAGCGCAGTGTGACTATTTTGCCTGCAGCCCTGATCATTCCCTGCGTTGGCTTCAATGCGCAAAACTTTCGCCTGGGTTATGGCGGTGGTTACTATGACCGTACTCTGGAAAAACTGCCCAGGCCATTGACACTGGGCATCGCCTATCAATGCACCCTTGCTGATTTTGCAGCAGGGGAGCACGATATTGCCATGGATGACATACTGATCGCTGGATAAAGGCTGATGGTAGCGATGGCGTTTCAGAGCCCCAGAGCGCTGCCGTCTGGGTTACGCGGGTCAGAATAACCATCAAAGCCATCTTTACCGATTTGTATGGTCTGTGTCTTGCCCAGGGTTGCCGCAGGCTTCAGGTTCTGTCCTTTTTGTTCCAGCAGTTTCAGGGTATCGATGCTGATGCCTTTTTCAAAGCGCAACTGGTCAGGCATCCATTGCTGGTGGATACGTGGTGTGATGGTGGCTTCGGCGACATTCATGCCGTGGTCAATCACATTCAATATCGTTTGCAGGGTCGTGGTGATGATGCGGCTGCCACCCGGGCTGCCTGTGACCAGGAAGGGTTTGCCATCTTTGAGGACGATGGTTGGTGACATCGAACTCAGCGGCCGCTTCAGGCCCTGTACCGCATTTGCATCCCCGCCCAGCAGGCCAAAGGCATTGGGTACACCGGCCTTGACGGAAAAATCATCCATTTCATTATTGAGCACGATGCCCGTGCCTGTGGCGACGATGCCGCTGCCAAAATTCAGGTTCAGCGTATAGGTAGTCGCTACGGCGTTGCCGAATTTGTCAGCCACGCTGTAGTGCGTGGTCTGGTCACTCTCATAGGGCAGTGGCTTGCCTGGCTTAATCTCGCTCGAAGGCGTAGCGCGGTCAGGCTGGATTTTTTTCACCAGCTCATCGGCATAAGCGCGTGAAGTCAGGCCTTTGAGCGGCACCTTGTAAAAGTCAGGGTCGCCGAGAAATTCGGAACGGTCAGCATAGGCCAGCTTCATCACCTCACTGAGCTGGTGCAGGGTTTTTGCGCTGTTAACGCCTTGTTCTTTCAGCGGGAAGTGCTCGAGCATATTGAGCATCTGGATGATGTGCACGCCGCCTGAGCTGGGAGGCGGCATGGACATCACTTCATAGCCGCGGTAATTGCCCTTGACCGGTATGCGTTCAACCGCCTTGTAGTTCTTCAGGTCAGTGGCTGAGATCAGGCCCGCATGCTGCTGCATTTCAGCGACGATTTTCTGGCCTATGCTGCCTTCATAAAAAGCCCGCGCACCGTCTTTTGCAATCAGGCGCAAAGATTGCGCGAGGTCTTTTTGCTGCAAGATTTCGCCAGCCCTCAGCGGTTGCCCATCCTTGAAGAAAATCGCGCGGCTGGCTGGCCATTTGCCCAGCTCGGGTTTGCTGTCTTCTATCAGTTCAGCCAAGTGCGGGCTGATGGCAAAACCCTGTTCAGCCAGGCGTATGGCGGGAGCGATCACGTCTTTTAAAGGCAGGCTGCCATATTTGCGCAATGCCAGGTCCATGCCGGCCACTGTGCCCGGCACGCCCACAGCCAGATGGGTATGCAGCGAACTGCCAGGTATCACCTTGCCATTGGCATCGAGGTACATATCCTTGCTGGCTTTTTCAGGTGCCAGTTCACGGAAATCGAGTGCAATATCCTTGCCTGATTTGGCTTCATGAATGATCATGAAGCCGCCGCCACCGATATTGCCCGCATTGGGCAGCACCACAGCCAGCGCAAAACCAACCGCAACGGCTGCATCAACGGCATTGCCGCCACGTTTCAATATATCAAGACCAACCTGGCTGGCCAAAGCCTGTTCACTGACGACCATGCCATGCTGGCCGTGAACCGGGCTGATGATGGGGTAGGTGGTGTCGTATTTGATGCCAGCGGCGATTTGTGCCTGGCTATCCAGGCTGACAGAGGCGTAACAGAGGGGGATGAGCAGACTCAGGCAAAGCTTTTTTGAAAAATACATGCAGACTTACTCCGGCAGGGTGGGCGTGTTCGCGAACGCTATTAATTTATACCTTTTCGACATCCATCAGTGTACATTTATCCCGCATGCAGAAAATAAAAAAGCCGCCCTGAGGCGGCTTTCTTGCGACAGCTGAAACGAATTACTTCGCTTCGGCTTCTGCGGATGTTGCACCAGCTGGTACAACAGCGATAGCAACAGTAGCGTCGCCACCGTGCACAACAGCTGTCACGCCTTTTGGCAATGTCAGTTGAGAAACGTGGATGGATTGACCGGCTTCCAGTTTGGACAGGTCAACTTCAACGAATTCTGGCAAGTCTGCTGGCAGGCAGGAAACGTCCAGCTCAACAGCAACGTGGCTGATGACTGCGGAAGACAATTTCACTGCTGGGGAAACATCAGCGTTCACGAAATGCAGAGGCACTTTAACGTGGATTTTTTGGTTAGCATCTACGCGTTGGAAATCAGCGTGCAAAACCAGTTGTTTGTATGCGTGGACCTGGAAGTCGCGCAACAATACTTTTTCTGTTTTGCCATCAACTTCCAGATCCAGAATGGAAGAATGGAAGGCTTCTTTTTTCAACGCATGGTACAGGGCGTTGTGATCCAGAGTGATGGATACCGGGGCTTCTGTACCGCCGTAGATGATGCCAGGTGTTTGGCCAGCAAGGCGCAGGCGGCGGCTCGCTCCGGTCCCCTGTTCTTTGCGTGCAAATGCGATTACTTTCATGGTGTTACTCCAAAAAATGCAAAACGTTTTATTGGTTTTGCGGTGTTGAGCCCCCGCGACCAGGGACCCAGAAAAAAGCACTGCCATCAGCAAGATGGCAGCGCCGGAAACGTTTATATGATTAGTCTGTGAACAGAGAAATCACGGATTCGCCCTTGGTGATGCGGCGGAAGGTTTCTGCCAGCAAGCTGTCGCACGACAGCTGGCGAATCTTAGGACAGGCACGGGCGGCTTCAGACAAAGGTATGGTGTCAGTGACCACCAGTTCATCCAGTGGTGACTGCGAAATACGCTGTATCGCAGGTCCCGACAAAACCGGGTGCGTACAATAGGCCAGCACCTTCTTGGCACCACGTTCTTTCAATACTTCGGCTGCCTTGGTCAGGGTGCCGGCGGTATCAACCATGTCATCCATGATCACGCAGTTGCGGCCTTCAACTTCACCAATGATGTTCATGACTTCAGAGACATTGGCTTTAGGACGGCGTTTGTCGATGATGGCCAGGTCGCAGCCCAGACGTTTTGCCAGCGCGCGTGCACGTACCACACCACCTACGTCTGGTGAAACCACCAGCAGGTCTTCATAATTTTTTGCAACCAGGTCGCCCAGCAAAATCGGCGAGGCGTAGATATTGTCGACCGGGATATCAAAGAAACCCTGGATTTGATCTGCATGCAAATCCATGATCAGCACGCGGTCAACACCGGCTTCTTCGAGCATGTTGGCAACGACCTTGGCAGAAATCGCCACACGCGCAGAGCGGGGACGGCGATCCTGGCGGGCATAACCAAAATAAGGGATGGCGGCAGTGATACGGCCAGCAGAGGCGCGTTTCAGGGCATCAACCATCAACATGATTTCCATCAGGTTGTCGTTGGTAGGTGCGCAGGTCGATTGCAAAACGAAAACATCTTTGCCGCGGACGTTCTCATTGATCTCGACCATCACTTCACCGTCAGAGAATTTGGAAACGTCGGCTTTGCCGAGTGGTATGCCCAGTTGCTTGGCAACACCAGCAGCCAATGCAGGATTGGCGTTGCCAGTGAAAACCATCATGTTGTCATTTGCGCGCGCATTTGCCATGGCTGGACCTATCGGCTGAGATTTTGTGGGTCTGGCTTATTTTGCATGGGTTTTACACAAAAGAAGCCGCTGATAAAACTGAAAAAGCCGCCGCACAATCTATGCGGCGGCTTTAATTTAATGGCAGGGGAAGAAGGATTCGAACCTTCGCATGCCGGAATCAAAATCCGGTGCCTTAACCAGCTTGGCGACTCCCCTACACAACCGTTTGCCTGTTTCCAATTCGCCGCTATTTTAGCGTTAAACTGACTGCAAGCCAAATATTTTACTATCTCAATTTCAGCGCCATCGGGTGGCGACTCAGCGCTTTTGCTTTCCATGATACCCAGCGATCCGGCACTTGCTTTAACACGCTATCTGCGCTTGCCTCATCAGCAAAGGCGCAAAAAACACAAGCTCCTGATCCTGTCATCTTTGCATCGCCGTAACCCGAGAGCCATTGTATGGCTTCACCGACTTGCGGAAACAATGCGCAGGCAACTGTTTGCAGATCATTTTTCCAGTCTAATTCTTTGGTACTGGAAAAGTCCGCTATTCTGACGGGCTTCGTGTTTCTTGTCAAGCCTTTCGCCGAAAAAATTGCTGGTGTGGGAACTTGCACACCTGGTTCTAGCACCACAAACCAGCATGCCGGTGTGTCAAGTGGCTGCAATTCTTCGCCCACGCCTTCGGCAAAGGCGTTTTCACCAAACAGGAAAAACGGTACATCCGCACCCAGTTGCAGGCCGGTTTTCATCAGTTCTGCGCGGGAAAGACCGGTTTTCCACAGATGGTTTAATGCCATCAGCGCCGTGGCCGCATCTGAAGACCCGCCGCCCAGCCCGCCGCCCATGGGTAAGTGCTTATGCAGGGTCAGGTCGGCACCCAGCGGGCAAGCAGTCTGTTGCTGCAAAAGCCTGGCGGCACGCACAATGAGGTCGCTGTCAGCTGGCACACCCTCAATATCATTGGTCCTGACAATCTGGCCGTCTTCACGCACGGCAAAATCGAGATAATCGCAATGGTCTATCAACTGGAAAGCAGTTTGCAGCAGGTGATAGCCATCTGCACGACGCCCCGTCACATGCAGGAAAAGATTGAGCTTGGCTGGTGCGGGACAATTTTCCAGTTTTTGCATCTGCTTGCTTCCATTTACTTCCATTGATCAATCACGATACGTATCGATACATCACCAGCCTGTTCGGTATAGCGTTGCAAGTCAATGCGCTTGGGGAAATCAGGCGCCTCATGCCAGGTCGCATAGCGCAGTTTCCATCCCTGGCTTTCTACGGTCTGGTCTTCCGGCTTCAGTGCAGTCAGCACGTTGCCATTGATGGCGACATAGCCTTGCAGCCAGTCACGCAGGCCAGCCACTGGCAAGGGCCATCCCAGCGTGTCTTGCAGTAACTGGTTGAGGTTGCTGGCCTGGCGTGTTTCCTTGCCGTCCTGCTCCAGGGTCGCACCTTGTTTGTTTTGCGTGATTCTTGCCAGGGTCTGGCCCAGCGGTGACAGCAGGCTGATACGTATTGCGTCAGCATTCTGATCCCACTCAAAGCTGCCAGGCAGGTTTTGCGGCTTGCCTGCCTGCTGGTATTGCACGGTAATCCTGCCGCTGATCTGGATCTGGTCTTTATACGGGCGTGCTGTGCCGGTCGTGCTGGCTGTGGCCAGATTTTGTCCTGGCTGCGCAGTTGGCGTATTGAGGCTGGCACAGCCGGTCATGAAGACCAGGACAGGGAAAATAACAGCAGCCAGGGAAAGGCGGGTAGTGGTCGTCATGATGGGTATTTGTCTGCAAGAAAATGCGAAGAAGCGCTGATGTACGTCAAAGGCTTACAGTGATGAGCGATGATTGAGCGCGGGCATGCAAACAGAAATGCATGCCCGGGTTCATGGATTAAAGTTTGACTTTCAATCTTTCCAGCGTTGCTTTCAGCGTCAGGTTGCCAGGGTCTTTTGCCAGAGCGTCACGCCAGACTTTTTTTGCGTCATCTTTCTGGCCGACAGTCCACAAAACCTCGCCCAGGTGTACCGCGATTTCAGCATCAGGGCGCAACTGGTAGGCACGTCGCAAAGCCTGTTCCGCTTCATCATATTTCGATAACCTGAACTTGACCCAGCCCAGGCTGTCGAGGATGAAGGGATCATCCGGGGCAATCTGGTTGGCCTTTTCTATCAGGGTATTGGCTTCGTCAAGGTGCACATTGCGGTCGGCGAAAGAATAGCCCAGCGCGTTATACGCATGCTGGCTATTCGGTGCCAGTTCGATGACTTTGCGCAAGGAGGCTTCCATGCCGGTGACATCTTTCTGCGCTTCTGCCAGCATGGCAAAGTCATACAGCAGATCGGGGTTGTTTGGCTGTTGCTGTATGCCTTCCTGCAAGACCGTTTTGGCCTGGTCGGGCAAACCACCATCTTTCAGTAACTGCGCTTCGGTCTGTATCAACTGGGTTTGTTCGGCTTCATTGCCGGCTTTTACTTTTTGCAGAAAACTGCGCGCTTCATCCAGTTTGCCTTCCCTGGCGTACAGCGAAGCACGGCGCATCTGCACATTGAACCAGGCTGGATTTCTGCCATCAAAAGACTCTACCTGTTCCAGCCACCCTTGTGCTGCCTTGTAGTCTTTGCGGTCAGTCGCAATGCGTGACAAATTGACCAGCGCAGTGGTCGGGTCACGTTCTTCACCAGGTTTGGCTTCCAGCACTTTCAGATATTGCAGGAAATAACGCTCAGCTTCTTGCGGCTGGTTTCTTTCCATGGCCAGTACACCGAGGGTATAGATGGCATTGCTGTCGTCCGGCTTGTCACGCAGCAATTGCTCGAATTCATGCGTGGCCTTATCCATTTGCTTGAGATCGATCAAAATACTCGCATAGGCCAGGCGTACATCGCGGGCAGTCGGGTTTTTGGCGATGAAGGCGTTCATGGCCTTTGCCGCATCCTGCTGCGACGAGGCTTGTGCCACAGTCAGTATCGCCAGCTGGGAATCAGGTTTCACTGCCAGCACAGCCTGTGCTTCCAGCACCGCACGCTTGTTGTCGCCTTTGGTATAAGCACCCTGGGCCAGCGCCAGATGGGCGTCGGCACTGTTTTTGTAAGGCGAGAGTATCTCTTCGAGTACATCGAATGCCGCATTTTTGTCGCGCGCACGGGACAGCAGGCGCTGTGCCTGCAACATGATGATGCCGTGCTGCTTGATATCGGCAGATTTCAGCCTCTCGGTGAAAACAGTCTGGATTTCGGCCAGATTGTTATTCATGACCATGAAGCCCAGATAATATTGCGTCGCTTCATTGGAGTTAGGGGCCAGCTCGCGCCACAGGCGTATGGCAACCAGGGCTTCACCAGCCTGCTTGGCGCTCAGGGCGATTTCTGCTGCGCGCCGGGCAATACGCGGGTCACGCGTTTGTTGCGCCACTGAATACAGGGTGACATAAGCCGCCTGCCAGCTACCGCGCTGATAGGCGATTTCAGAAGTCAGGATTTTGTAGAATAATTCTTCTGTCAGCACGACATTGGGCAGCTTGTCTTCATTGACCGCCGCGTCTTCCGTCGTGCCATTCAGGGTTTTTTCCGCCGACAAGGCGGCCTGGGCCGCATCATGCGCATGGCTGGCATCACTGCCATCGGCTGCATTTTGATGGCCCATGGACGCACATCCCGTCAGCAGGGCAGCGCAGATCAGCAGGGGGGCAGGCCGCAAAGCTGACATAGCGGATACAATAGAAGCAGAAAAAGTAGTAGGAAGTGTTTTCAAAACGAATCCGGATTTGACTTAGATGATAGATTTTACGCTGAAGCTGAGCAAGTGTGGGTTGATCAGTATTATCACACTGTGTCAAATTGTAATGGTAAAAGCTCCCTCCCATGCCAGAATTACCAGAAGTTGAAGTCACCAGACGGGGCGTAGACCCCCACTTGACCGGAAAACAAGTCACGAACGTGATTTTGCGGCGTGCGGGCTTGCGCTGGCCGTTTCCCCCTGATTTGCCTGCGCTGTTGAGCCAGCAGCGTATTCTGGCGACCGGCAGGAGGGGCAAATATCTTTTATTGCATTTCCAGCACGGTGTTTTACTCATCCACCTGGGCATGTCAGGTCATTTGCGTGTCCTCGATAAAAATGTCGAGCCTGCAAAACATGATCATATTGATATTGTTGTAGGGGATTTTGCCCTGCGCATGACAGACCCGCGCCGTTTTGGTGCTGTGCTCTGGCATGACGCTGCCGATGGCGGCCTCGAAGAACACCTGCTGATACGCCAGCTGGGTGTAGAGCCGCTGGAGCCGGGTTTTACCGCTGAATTGCTATATCGCCAGACGCGCAAGCGTACCGCGCCCATCAAGCAGGTCTTGCTGGCAGGCGACCTGGTTGTGGGTGTTGGTAACATTTATGCATCAGAAAGCTTGTTCCGTGCGGGTATCAACCCTAAAACTCAGGCTGGACGTATCAGTCTGGCGCGCTATACTTTATTGGCACAGGCCATACGCGACACCCTGGCAGCGGCCATACAGCAGGGCGGCAGTACCCTGAAAGATTTCATGGGGGTAGACGGGCAATCAGGCTATTTTCAGCAGAGTTATTTCGTTTATGACCGTACCGGCGAAGCTTGCCGGGTCTGTGGTGAAGCCATACGCCAGATACGTCAGGGGCAGCGCAGCAGCTTTTATTGTGCACAATGTCAGAAATAAATCCACCAAAGCGGCTGAAATGTAGGCAAAATTCAATTTAGCCATATTTTTTCAAAGCTTCCATATATACTTGGAAAATTAAAAAAGTTAACCGAGGGGAACATGAGCAATCTGGTTCAGAAATTCCAGGAGTACAGCGACTGGCGCAAAGGGGTAGTAAAGGCGCTGGAGCAGTATCGTACGTGGATACATGGATCGGATATGGCCGATGCCGCCAGTGATCAGCGTATCGCACGCCTGATGGAAAGACTGGTTGATGACAAATTGTCTATCGCTTTCGTTGCAGAATTCTCACGCGGCAAGTCAGAGCTGATCAATGCCATATTCTTTGCCGACTACGGTCAGCGTATCCTGCCTTCATCTGCCGGCCGCACCACCATGTGCCCGACCGAGCTTTTATACGACGATACCATCCCGCCTTGCATACGCCTGTTGCCGATAGAAACCCGCGCCGAAGCGCAATCGACCAGCGAATACAAGGGGCAAAGCCATGTCTGGACCGTGCTGCCGCTGAATATCAATTCAGGCGACGGCATGCTCGAAGCCTTCAAGCAAGTCAGCCTGACCAAGAAAGTCAGCGTCGAAACCGCAAAATATTACGGCCTGTTTGATGAAAACGACCCCGATGCCGCGCTCGAAGTCGATGAAGATGGCCTGGTAGAAATTTCTCAGTGGCGTCACGCGATTGTGAATTTCCCCCACCCTCTGCTGAAAGAGGGCCTGATCATCGTCGATACACCAGGCTTGAATGCCATCGGTACCGAGCCTGAACTGACGCTGAACCTGATTCCGAATGCGCATGCCGTCCTGTTCATCCTGGCTGCTGACACCGGTGTCACCAAGAGTGATATTGATGTCTGGCGCAATCATATCGGCAATGGCCCGGGCCGCATGGTGGTCCTCAACAAGATCGACAGCATGTGGGATGAGTTGCGCACTCCTGAAGAAGTGGAAGCGCAAATCGTTCGCCAGATCAGCACCGTTGCCCATACCCTGGCGCTGGATGAGAAGCAGGTATTCCCTATCTCTGCCCAAAAAGGCCTGGTGGCCAAGATCAATAAAGACGCGCCATTGCTGGCACGCAGCCGCCTGCCTACGCTTGAATATGCCTTGTCGAAAGAACTGATACCGGCCAAGCAAAACATCATCCGTGCGCAACTGGCTTCTGAAGTCAATGAAATTACCAGTGCCCAGCAAGCCATCATCTCTGCGCGCAGCCGCAGTGTTGTTGAACAGATGCTGGAACTGAAAAGCTTGCGCGGCAAGAATATGAACGTCATCGAACACATGATGAAACGTATCGATGCCGAGAAAAAAGAATTCGATGCCAGCCTCCTGCGCATGCAGGGTACACGTTCTGTCTTCACCCGCCTGTCTACCGAGGTGTATACCAGCCTGGGCATGGACATCCTGCGCGAAGACATACGCAAGGCACGCGATTCGATGGAAAGCAGCAAGTTCTCAGTCGGCCTGAAAGAATCTGTCAGGCAGTTCTTTGCCCAGGTTAAATTGAACCTGATGACATCGAACAAGAAAACAGACGAAATTTCTGAAATGATGACGGTCATGTACCGCAAATTTTCTACTGAACACGGTCTGGCCCTGTCGTCGCCCATGCCATTTTCCCTCGACAAGTACATCAAGGAAGTGGAAGCAATTGAAGCTGTTTATCAAAAGCAGTTCACTACCGAAACCCTGTGGACCACGCCAAAAGTGGTGCTCATGCAAAAATTCTTTGATTCTGTCGCTGCCCGCGTCAAGCAAAGCTTTTTGCAAGCCAACCGCGATGTCGAAGCCTGGCAAAAAGTGGTGATGGCACCTCTGGAAGCACAGATACGTGAGCATAAGGGCCAGTTGAAAAACCGCATGCAGTCGATACAAAGAATTCATGTGGCAACCGACAGCCTGGAAGACAAGATTACCTCTTTCGAATCCATGCAGGCAGAAATTGACACCCAGAAAAAAGCCCTGACCATGCTGGAAGAAAGTCTCAAAAACTCGCTTTCAGCTGAATTGAGCGCATTAAGGGTGGCTGCCTGATCCAGGGCACTGCCTGATAGCTGACAACAGATGACATCCAGTACCCCTGACGGGGTGGTTCCCGCGAACCACCCTGTTGATAGTGACGATAGCGACCCCAGTTTTTCCGCAACCCTCATCGCATGGCAAAGACAGCATGGCCGGCACGGCTTGCCATGGCAGCAAAGCCGTGAGGCTTATCGCGTCTGGCTGTCTGAAATCATGCTGCAACAGACGCAGGTCAGTGCTGTCATCCCGTATTACCAGCGTTTCCTCAATAGTTATCCGACAGTGTTTGCCCTGGCTGCTGCACCGGTTGAAGATGTCATGGAACACTGGAGTGGCCTCGGTTATTACACCCGCGCCCGTAACCTGCATCAGTGCGCAAAACAGGTCGTGGAAAAATACCAGGGCCAGTTTCCTGCTGACCCGGCCCTGTTGCAGGAACTGCCCGGCATAGGCCGGTCTACCGCTGCGGCGATTACGGCTTTTTCTTATGGCACGGTCGCGGCCATCCTCGATGGAAACGTCAAGCGCGTGTTTGCCCGCGTGTTTGGTATTGCCGGTTACCCGGGCAGCAAACCCGTGGAAGACCTGATGTGGAAGCGGGCACAGGCTTTGTTGCCATCAGAGGGCATAGAAGCCTATACCCAGGGGTTGATGGACCTGGGAGCAACCCTGTGCACACGCAGCAAGCCCAGGTGCCAGCAATGCCCGTTCCAGAACCGTTGTGTCGCCTATGCCGAAGGCCGCGCAGCAGAATTGCCTACCCGCAAACCGCCAAAAGCACAAAAAGAAAAACAGGCCGTCATGCTGCTGTTGCAGCATGAACACCAGATATTGCTGGAAAGACGACCACCCACAGGTATCTGGGGTGGCTTGTTGTCGCTGCCTGAACTTGATGGCATGCAGGACTGTAGCGACGAGCGCGTGTCAGTCGACGCACAGATGGTGGCGCTCAGACAGCGTGCCAGCCAGTTTGGCGATATCAGCGCCATGCATGTCTTGCCAGTCGTCATCCATGCATTTACCCATTTCAAGCTGCACATATTGCCGGTGCAGGTCTTGCTCGACAAGCGTCACGCGCTGGTGGCCGAAGATGATCATCGCTGGCTCGATATCCGTCAGGCGGAAGAGTATGCCTTGCCGGCGCCGATCAAGAATCTGCTGGTATCAGTTGGTGCCCAGGCTTCTTTTGCCTTTGATTAGCTGGAAGAAGCGAAATCAACGAAATAAGCGGGATCAGCCCGGCGGCCTGTGCAGGCTATCGGTTGCGCGGCTTTCAAGATAATATTGCTGGTTTTGCACCACCATTTTTCAGGAGACCACTTTGCATAAAAATGTCGTGCGTGGATTATCGTCCCTGCTTGTGCTGACCGCTTCCCTGGCGTCCCTGTCTGCGCAGGCGGCGGTGACCAGGGCTTGCCGTGTCGCTGATTTTCCGCAGGAAGTGCAATGCGGCCAGGTTCAGAGGCCATTGAATCCGGCACAGCCACAAGGCAAGAAAATCGATATCCACTATGTCGTCCTGCCCTCGCAGGACAGAAACAAATTGCCCGATGCCGTATTTTTGCTCGCTGGCGGCCCTGGCCAGAGTGCCATCAAGGTGGCCGGCTGGGGCAATACCGTGCTTGGTCGCCTGAACCGCCGGCGTGACCTGGTGTTTGTTGATCAGCGCGGTACGGGCCGCAGCGCCCCCCTCGAATGCCCCGGGCTGGAAAACCTGTCCGAAGTGCTGACGCCGGAACAGACCACCAAACGTACCGATGAATGCCTGCAACAATTAAAATCCCTGCCTTATGGTGAATTGCAGTATTTCAGCACCAGCATTGCCGTGCAGGATCTCGAAGCAGTACGCCAGCAACAAGGCTATGGCCGTATCAACCTGGTTGGTGCTTCGTATGGCACACGTGTCGGCCTGGAATACCTGCGTCAGTTCCCGCAATCGGTCAGGCGTCTGGTGCTCGATGGCGTGGTGCCACCGACGATACAGTTTGCCAGCGCCGATTCGCAACTGGCTTTGGATGCCCTGTTCAGGGATTGCCTGAAAGAGGTAGCCTGCAATGCCAGTTACCCTGAACTGGAAAAACACTGGAAAAAACTGCTGGCAAGCCAGCCGCAAAAAGTCAGCTTCGTTCATCCGCGCATGGGCAATACCGTCAAGTTTGAACTGACCTATGACAGCCTGCTGGGCATGGTACAAAAGACTTTATATTCCCCAGCAACGCTGGCAGCCCTGCCTTATGCCATCACCCAGGCTGAACAGGGCAATTATGCGCCCCTGATCACCATGAGCGGCAGCACCAGTTTGCCAGGGCCAGGTGGCATCGCCTATGGCATGCATTTTTCTGTCTGGTGTGGCGAGGCTTATGCCAGACCTCAGCAAACCCAGGCCAAAGATGCGTTTGAAAAGTCCATGAATGAGATGTATGAGCAGACCTGTAAAAAATGGCCACGTGCGGATATCCCTGCCGGCTTTTTTGAAGTTCCTGCCAGTGCCTCGCCTGTCCTGCTGCTGAGCGGCGGTATTGATCCGGTAACGCCAAGCCGTCACGGTGAAGCCGTGGCCAAAGCACTGGGTGCGAAAGCGACACATATCAAGATAGACAATGCTGGCCATGGTTTGCTGGCACAGGGTTGCGTGCGCGATGTCGTGTACCGCTATCTGAATGCCAAGGAAGACAGCGAAGCCATCAATGTTGATGCAAAATGCGTGCGGCAGATTCCGCGTCCGCTGGCATGGCAGGCGCCTGTCGCAGCTGGAAAGGATGCGCCATGATCATCGTCAAAGACCTGCATAAAGAATTTGTACGCATGGGCAAGGCGTCTGGCAATAGCTTTGCCGGTATGGCACGCAGCCTGGGCCTGATGAAAAAATCGACCGAGGTGGTCAAGGCCGTCGATGGTGTCAGTTTTACTGCGGCTGATGGTTGCATCACTGGCTTGCTGGGTGCCAATGGTGCCGGCAAGACCACCAGCCTACGCATGATTGCCGCTTTACTGCAGGCAGATGAAGGCGAAATCATGGTGGATGGTGCGCAGGTGAAAGCCGGTTCATCGTCAACCCAGTCGCAGATGGGCGTGCTGTCTGATGCGCGCGGCCTGTACCCACGCCTGACAGCCAGGGAAAACATTCAATACTATGGCCTCTTGCATGGCATGGAGCAGGGCCTGGCTGAAAAGAGGACACAGCAACTGGCCGAATGGCTGGACATGAAAGCCTTGCTTGATCGCCGCACCGATGGTTTCAGCCAGGGTGAACGCATGAAGACCGCGCTTGCCCGTGCCCTCGTGCATGACCCAAAAAACATCATCTTGGACGAACCGACCAATGGCCTCGACGTGGTGGCGACACGCGCACTGCGGGAATTTCTGCGTTTTTTGCGTTCACCCGAAGGCGGTGCCAAATGCATTATTTTCTCTACCCATATCATGCAGGAAGTGGAAAGACTCTGTGACCAGGTTGTCATCGTTGCCCAGGGGCGCAATGTGGCGCAGGGCACAGTGGCTGAATTGATGCAGCAATCTGCGGAAGCCAATTTTGAAGATGCCTTCGTCAAGCTGGCGTTTTTGCATCCGCCAACTTCTGTGACAGGAGCAATCTGATGAAAGTGACACTCGCTATCCTGCGCAAGGAAATCCGCGATGCCCTGCGTGACCGCCGTACCTTGCTGGTGGCCCTGATCAGCTCCTTACTCGGCGTACCTTTGATATTGCTGATTTTTTCCGTCATTCTGACCCAGGTCGAATCGCAGGAAGAAAAACGCAGCGTCATGGTGACCGGCATCGAATATGCGCATGGCCTGGAAAATTTCATCCTGCGCCAGGGCTACAAGATCAAGGCCGCACCGCCAGATTATGAGGCGAAATCCCAAAGCAAGGAGCTTGAACAGGCTGTCCTGGTCATCCCCAAAGACTTTGACCAGAAGCTGGCAGCTGGTGACAAGGCGACGCTGGAAATTGCTTACGACACCTCGAACCGGCCTGCTGAATTCAGCCTGCGTCCCTTGCGCAGGCTGCTTGACGCCTACGCGCAGGAAACTGCCACCATGGGGCTGGCCATGCGCGGTGTTTCACTGGAATTATTGCAACGCGTGGAAGTCAAGGAGCGCCACCTGCAAAAGCCGGATGAGCGCAAGGCCACCGTCACTACCATGCTGCCGATGATGGTCTTGATGGCGATCGTCCTCGGTGGCATGTATGCCGCCATCGACACCACCGCTGGCGAGCGCGAGCGTGGCTCGCTGGAACCTCTGATGATGAACCCCGTCAGTGGCTGGCAACTCGCCATCGGCAAATGGGGCGCGGTTGCCCTGGTGGGCATGGGTGTGGTGGTGTTGACGATATGCAGTTTCTTCCCCTCGCAATGGCTGATCAGAAACGAAACCCTGCGCGCCGAATTCCAGTTCGGCATCAAGGATGCAGTTGGCTTTCTATTTGTGCTGCTGCCTCTGGCAGCCAGCATGGCAGCGATACAGGTGGCGATTGCGCTTGATTGCAAAAGCTATAAAGAGGCGCAGGTGCGCAACCAGCTGGTGACGATGTTCATCCCCTTTGTTTCGCTGATGCCGATATTGTTTCCCGGCAGGGAACCATCCTGGTTTCAATGGGTGCCGGTGTTGTCGCAAAACCAGATGATGAATCAGGTCTTGAAGGGGGAAACCGTCAGCGCCGCAGCGATGGCGATTGCCTTCGTCGTTTGCGCCCTGATGAGTTTTGTCAGCCTGGCCTATATCGCGCAAAAAATGCGCAAGGTGGTGATGAGCTGACAAGCTGGGAGGCCAGCATTTCAGCCCATCTGCATTCTTGTTTCAAAGCTGTCTGGTTCTTTCCTGATCTTTTCTGATTTTTTTTGATACAGGGAGCCAGACAGCGTTCAGTTCATCACGGCAGGCGCGCGTTATCCTGCGTCATCTTGTAGACATCTGTCCCTATCGCATAAGCGACAAAGCCTTTTTCTGTCGGTAACAGGCGGATTTTATTGACAGCGCGGCCCATGGGAACATGCTTCCAGCTGATGCCACCATCCGTTGTCTGGTAGCCGCCGTCAATCGCACCTACCCAGCCTGTTTTGGCATCGACAAAGCCCACGCCAAATTCCCTTACCTTGATGTCATTGACCAGGGGAATTTCACGCCAGGTCAGGCCGCCATCTTCTGTCTTGGCGACATAGCGCTGGCTGGTTTTCGGATCAGGGTTGTAACTCTGTACCGTCACGTAGGCGGTGTCACGTGTGGGGAAGCTGGCCTTCCATGTCAGTTCATACGGGCGGCTGGATTCATAGACTGTCTTCCAGGTAGCGCCACCGTCTTTGGTCATGATGATGCGCGCATGCGATTTTTCTGTATCGCTGTCTGATGCGCCAAACACAAAGCCTGTCATCGCATCAAAGAATTTGACGTCGAGTATCATGCCTGTGTAAGGCGTCATGTCTATGCTCTTCCAGCTGGCACCGCCATCTACCGAGCGCAGCAGCGTCGCTGGCCCGCCGACACGGCCACCCGCATGGATGATGGTTCTCGCTTCCAGCACCCCGGAATTGATGAACTTGTTATGCAGGATATCAATCGCGCACAGACCCTTGATGGTGATGCCTTCCAGCCCTTTTGCCACTTGCCAGCTGGCACCGCCATCACGGGTTTCATACAAGGGCGTGGTGTCGGTCACGCCGGAGAAATAATCCGTACCGATATTGCCCGCATAGCCATGCTGTGCATCGACAAAACCCACCGTGCGAAAGAAGGTGCCGGGTTTGGATAATTGCTCTTGCCAGTTCTGGCCACCATCCGTCGTCTTGTATATCTTGCCGCTGCCATTCACATACCAGCCCAGCTCAGGCTGCACAAAGAAGATGTCATCCTGCTTGCCCTTATAGGCCACGGTATTGAGTTTGGCCCAGCTGGCATCGCTGCTCAACTGATATTGATGGTTAACTGCTTTCGGAATGCCGGGTGTTGTGCTGCATGCCGTCAGGGCCATGACAAGCGCGGTACTGATGATTGTCGCCGTCCAGATTTTTTGTGGTTTGGTTTTCATTTTTATTTGAGCTTACTTATTTAAGTTTACTTATTTGAGTTTGCCAGCTTGTTGATTTGCTTGGACACGGGCAGGCGTACAGAAGTTTCATATTTGCGTTGATCGCAAATATGCTGGCGGGCATCATAATCAAGCAAGGGCATTTGGAAGAATTGACACTCCCTGAAAACGGGGAAGCTGACAGCGGCTGATGTGAAATCCACCCCAGCTTGTGTCTGACCTATGTGTGATCTAACTTAGACGTCTGTGCCTGAGCAATACCTGCTCATCCTGCCTGAAAGCCTCAGCCAGTTTTTCCACCATATACACAGAGCGGTGCTGGCCGCCGGTGCAGCCTATGGCAACGGTGAGGTAACTGCGGTTGTCGCGCTTGAATGCAGGCAACCATTTGGCGATGAACTGGCGTATGTCATCAAACATCTCGTGCACCATAGCCTGTTCTTTCAGGTAGCGGATGACAGGTTCATCGCGCCCGGTCAGCGGACGCAGGTCGGGGTCATAATGGGGGTTGGGCAACATGCGTACATCGAAAACAAAATCGGCATCCAGCGGCACACCAATCTTGAAGGCGAAAGATTCAAATGTCAGTGTCAAGGGCGTATGGCCAATCTGTGTCATGTCCTTGACCCAGGTGCGCAATTTATTGGCACTGAGGTCTGAGGTATCAATCACGTGCGCGACCAGTTGTATGCCTGCCAGGATTTCGCGTTCTTCCTGTATGCATTCTGTCAGGCTCAGCCTGTCGCCAGTGTCCTTGTCCTTGGCCAGGCGGTGTGATAGGGGGTGGCTGCGGCGGGTTTCAGAAAAACGGGCAACCAGCGATTCTGTACTGGCAGTGAGGAACAGGACTTTGACTTCATGACCCTGGTCACGCAGGGTCTGGATGGCGTCAGGCAGGTTGGTCAGCAAGGTGGCGCTGCGGGTATCAATGGCAATGGCCGCTGACAGTATGCCTTCTTTTGTCAGCGTGGTGACCAGGTCTGGCAACAGACTGGGGGGCAGATTATCGACGCAATAGTAGCCTGCATCTTCCACCACATTCAAGGCTACCGATTTGCCGGAGCCGGAGATACCAGAGATAAGCAGGATTTCCATAAGCGCTATTTTGTCACCATTTCTTCACCGTCTATTCACCATTTTGCTGCCAACTAATCGCCGTTTTCCATGGCGCGACGTTGCCGCTCCATGAAGTCTTCCAGCGTATTGATGCCACGTAATTGCAGGATCGTATTGCGCACCGCCGCTTCCAGCAACACTGCAATATTGCGGCCTGCGGCAACCGGGATGACGACTTTTCTGATCGGCAAACCCAGCACTTCTTCTGTCTGAGAATCGATGGGCAGACGTTCGTAGTTTTCTTCCAGCGTGCTGCGGCGTACCAGATGCACGATCAGCTTCAGGCGCATCTTGCGGCGCACGGCGGTTTCACCAAAAATCGTCTTGATGTCGAGCAGGCCCAGACCGCGTACTTCGAGCAGGTTTTGCAATAATTCGTGGCAGCGGCCTTCTATCATATTCGGTGCGATGCGCGAAAACTCAACCGCATCATCGGCTACCAGACCATGACTGCGCGAAATCAGTTCCAGACCCAGCTCGCTCTTGCCCAGGCCAGATTCACCGGTAATCAATACGCCAACACCCAGCACATCCATGAACACGCCATGCATGGTGATTTTTTGCGCGAGTTTTTTCGACAGGTAGACGCGCAGGTAATCAATGACTTGCGCTGATGGATAAGGCGTTGAAAACAGCGGGATATTATTGTCGTCGCAGGTCGTCAGAAACGCTGGCGGTGATTCCAGCCCCTGCGCCACGATCAGGGCAGGGGGGGCACCGGCGACCAGTTCGCGCATCAGGTTATTGCGCGAAGCATTTGAGAGGCGGTTGTAATACGATAGTTCCTGATGCCCCAGCACCTGTATGCGGCCAGGGTGGATCAGATTCAAATGCCCGACCTGGTCGGCAGAAGAGGCAGCATCGCCAGTGATTTGTTTATCTGCACCTGCAAAACCGGCAAACCAGCCCAGTTGCATGGTGTCACGATTATCGTCGTAGATTTTTTGTATCGTTAGTTCTGTCAATGATGGCATGGCGATAGGTGCTGAATCTGACGATGTCTGGAGCAGGGCTGGAGTCTGGAAACGCTGGGCTTAGCGGTCAGTTCGCAGCACTATAGATAAAAAATCAGGGATTACCTGGCAAATTGGGTCGCCATGCCATGATTTTTTCATAAATAGCAGCTGCACTGGCTTCCGTATTGAGCGTATCACGGAAACTTTCATTCGACAGCATTTCAGCGACTTCGGAAAGGATTTCCAGATGTTGTTGCATGACATTGTCGGGCATCAGCAAGAATATCAGCAGGCTGACAGGTTGGCTGTCCGGCGATTCGAAAGGAATTGGCTCCCTGAGCCTGACCAGTGCCGCTATCGGTGCCTTCAGACCCTTGATGCGACCATGAGGAATGGCGACGCCATGTCCAAGACCGGTTGATCCCAGACGTTCGCGGGCAAACAGATTATCAGAAACAACGGAGCGGGCTATGCTGCAATTATTTTCGAATAACAGCCCGGCCTGTTCAAATGCTCTTTTTTTGCTGGAAACTTCCAGATCCAGAAGTACGTTGTTGAGAGGCAGGATTTTTGCAATATTCGTCATGGTGCAAGATCGGTTACAGCGAAATGGTGCAGTGCACAAAGTTGGGTTTTGACAAATTATAGGCTTCTTTTGCCCGATATGCGTAAAACTTGATGAACACTTTTAACGAATATTGTCTTGTAGTAATTTTTCGAATTTCTCTACAGGCAAAGGCTGGCTAAAATAAAAGCCCTGCATCTCATGGCAACCAGAGTCAGCAAGGAAGAACATCTGATCGGCTTTTTCCACGCCTTCCGCAGTGACACTCATGCCCAAGGCGTTTGCCATGGCAATAATGGCATGGGTCAGGACGACGGAATCCTGGTTTTCCGGGATCTCGCGTATGAACGAGCGGTCTATTTTCAAATTATCGATAGGAAAGCGTTGTAAATAAGATAAAGATGAAAAGCCTGTGCCAAAATCGTCCAGCGAAATGCTGATGCCCAGCTTTTTGATCGCATCGAAAACGGGCAGCAAGACCTCAATTTCACCCATCAGCAAGCCTTCTGTAATTTCCAGTTGCAGTGCCGACGGTGGCAAACCCACTTCCTGCAAGACCTGCTCTATATACGTCGGCAAGCTCGGGTCTTGGAATTGCTTGGGCGAGATATTCACGCTGACCACCAGGTCGGGGGAATAGCGCTGACGCCACAGCAGGGTTTGCTTGCATACTTCCCGCAATACCCAGCGGCCCAGCGGCAGTATCAAGCCTATTTCTTCTGAAATCGGGATGAACTCATTCGGCGGTACCAGACCCACATCGGGCATCTGCCAGCGTATCAGGGCTTCGGCACCGACGATGCGTGAGGTGCTGAGGCTGATCTTGGGCTGGTAATACACGAGGAATTCATCTTCGGTCAGCGCCCGGCGCAAATTGGTTTCCAGCGCATATCTGTGTTGGGCGCGCACGTTCAGCTCTGTCGTGAAGAACTGGTAATTATTGCGGCCTGATTCTTTCGCATGGTACATGGCCGAATCGGCACAGCGCATCAGGGTAGGGCCATCCTCGCCATCATGCGGGTAGACGCTGATGCCGATAGAGGTACCTAGATGGTATTCGTTGCCGTCAATGACGAAGGGGTCACGCATGCGCGCCAGCACCCTTTCTGCCAGGTCTTTCAGGTGCATGGCATCATCAAAGGCTTCTGCCACGATGACGAACTCATCACCACCCAGGCGCGCCAGCATGTCGCTGGTACGTATGCAAGAGCTCAGGCGTGAAGAGACATCGCGCAGCAGGGCATCACCAGCCGCATGGCCAGCTGTATCATTGACGTTTTTAAACCGGTCCAGATCGAGAAACAATAAAGCCAGCCTGTGATGGTTACGGCGTGCGCTGGACAGGGCTTTCACCAGGCGCTGATTCAATTGATGGCGATTCGGCAAACCCGTCAGGGCATCATACGAGGCCATGAAGTGTAATCGCCTTTGTGTTTCGCGCACCTCGGTGGTATCGGTAAACGAAATCAGCACGGCAGACACGGAAGCGCTGCTCTTCTTGTTGATGGGCAAGACATTCACCAGCAGCCAGACGGTGGAGCCATCACGCAATTCCACGCCCATTGACAGGTTCAGGATGGCGGTCTTGCTGCGGAAAACGATGGAAGCCGGGTCATCACCCATCTTGGTCGCCTGGCCATCTTCACCCAGCAGGGTCTTGAAATAACGGTGGCGCCGGCCTACGGCATTGATGTCTTCTATCTTCAGGATGCGTTGTGCACTGGGGTTGCAGGTCAGGATCTGGCCAGCGGGGCCGATGACCATGATGCCTTCACTTAAATTGGTCACCACGGAGCGATAGCGTTCTTCGCTTTCCTCCAGGCTCTGCTCCATGTTCTTTTTGTCTATTGCGAGGCCGATGAGATCGCAGGCATCCATCATCATGGCCTGTTCATCCTCATTCGGGCTATGCACCTTCTGGTGATAGACATCGATGGTACCGAGCAGGGTGTTGAAAGCCGTGGTGATAGGCAGCGACCAGCAAGACCGCAAACCGTAGCGCAGTGCCGGCTCACGCAATTTCTCCCACAGGGGGCTGACAGCAATGTCTTGCACGATGGTCGTGCGGTTGTAATGAATCGCGGCGGAAGCGGTACCAGATCTGGTGTCCACCGGCAGGTTGCTCAGCAGGGCACAAAACCCGGCAGGCAAGGAAGGGCCTGCACCCAGCGTCACTTGTTGCGTGCTGCTGTCAAACAGGGTGATGGCACACAGGGCGCCGTTATCGAGCAGCCTTTCCATGCGGTCACAGACGTCTTCGAGAATATCGGCCAGCGGCTTGTCCAGCGCGATCATTTCCAGGATTTCTTTTTCGTGGTGCAGGGCTTCATGCATACGGCTGGATTTATAGCGGCCCTGATCAATCACAGGTAAAGCCGTGACGGTGGCAGCAGCGCGATGATGCTTGCTGATTTCACGTGCTGTCAGCAAGATGGCAGTTTGCTCATTGAAGGTAAATTGCGTACCCCGGACTTCGACATCGAGCAATTGGCCATCGAGCCGTATGCATTGGCAGACATGCTTGCTTTGCGCACCTTCATGACGCAATTTCTGCAAGATGGTACGCGCACCCTCATGATGGCGGCCATGCAAAAAAGCTTCAGGCTTCAGACCGATCAGTTGGTACTGGTCGGCCGCCTTCATCAGTTCTGCCCCTGCCGGATTGGCATAAACCAGGCTGTCGTCTATCAATACATACATCGCATCTGGATTATGTTCCAGCAAAGCCATGTGCCAGTCACTACCGGCGACATATTCACGCGCACTGCTTGTAGAAAACGGGATCGGTGATATCACGACAACAATCTTTGTGGCTAATAAGTCTGACTAATGTACATCAAGCGCTGCCTGAGGACAACGTTGATAGATTGATAGAACTCATTTCAAGAATAGGGATGAGATGCGTTTGCTTCATAACGCGGGTTGGCAAGGCGGGTGAGGCGGTCAATAGCGGTGCTACTGAGAACGAGTCCAACGCAGCCAAGCGCGCGTTATGAGACAAACCCTTAGGGAACTGACGATTTGGGCGCATTGCATCGTTGCGCCGCTTGCAAAGGCGGACGCCTTAGCTGCGCGTCACGCCTTGCACTGCATCCCAAATCACCTTGTTCGCACTCACCCCTACTCATGAAATGCGTTCTAGCATAGCAATAAAATACTTACTTTGTATTTCGTCTAGCCGATTTGCAATCACCGTTCTCTCAGTTCAAATCAAAGCGCAGGAACAGGAACAGGACATCGCCATTTCCCTTGTTTTTGGAAAAGCGCGGCACATACGTGGCGATCAGCTTGCTGCTGCGCGTGCCTATCGATGCCACCGGCAACACGGCGGGGAAGGGGAAGCCGCCAAAATAGTCCGTGCGGCTGATCAGCACACCCGTGGCACCAACGCCGACTTCGACCTTGTCGCCCACAGGCTTCATCCATTCATACGCATAGCCCAGCATGGGCTGCGGTTTGAAATGCGAATCGGAAATGATCATCGCGTACAGCGATTCTTCATTGTCCTTGGCGTCACGCAGGGTTTTGGTAAAGCCCAGGCCCCAGGTGCGTTCGTTCAGTTCGGCAATGCGTTCTGCCGTATAGGTGCCGCGCCCGTGGTGCGTATAACCGGCAATATTGATGGACAGGTTGCCGTCATCAAGCAATTTGTTGGTCTTGGCCTTGGCACTATCCCACCAGCCCAGCTCCTCATTGACCGGCGCTTGCGCACTGGCAGAAATGCTGAAAAACAGGCTGGATACGCAAAGTGCTGCGCGTAAGGAAAAATTTTTAAACTTCAACATAGAGTCATTGTACAAAGTGATGAAAATGGATTCATAGATGGCAGGTCAGCATGCCTGATCGGCTTGCTTTATCAGCTTGCCTATGACCTGCCTATTGCCGCGCATTGCGACGGTTGTCCGGCCCCTGGCCGGAACTGAAATTACTGCGCCACGGGTTGATATCGAGACCGCCGCGCCGTGTGTAACGCGCATACACGGACAGTTTTTGCGGTTTGCACTGGCGCATGATATCGACAAAAATACGTTCTACACATTGCTCGTGGAATTCATTGTGGTCACGAAAGCCGATCAGGTAGCGCAACAGGTTTTCCTGGTTGATCTGCGGCCCGACATAATGAATTTGCACACTGCCCCAGTCCGGCTGCCCGGTCACCAGGCAGTTTGATTTCAGCAAATGCGAGATCAGGGTTTCTTCTACCGGTGCTTCGTCCGTGCTGGCCGTCAGCAGGTCGGGGTTGGGGGTGTATGAATCTACTTCGATATCGAGACGGTCAAGCAACTGGCCTTGCAGTTCATGCATGGCCAGCTTGTCAAACTGATCTGGCGTGGTCAGGCTGACCTGCACCGCCGCACCAAAGCCGGCAGACAGATCGGCTTGCAGCAAACTGATCAATGCCTCGTTGCCAGCCAGCCGTGTCTGGTTGAATGAATTCAGGTACAGCTTGAAAGACTTCGATTCAATGATATTGGGTGAATCTGCCGGTGCCGTGATCCTGGCAATCGCCACTTGCGGCTTGCCGCGCAGGTTCAGCCATGACACCTCATAGGCATTCCAGATATCCATGCCAAAAAAAGGCAGGCTGCTGCCAGTCAGGCCGATTTCTTCCCTCTTGCCGGCACGCGGGATAGGGAAGAGCAGGCTGGCATCATACTCGGCCTTGTAAGTCGCAGCTTTGCCCAGTAGCGATTGCTCGGGCGTATTTGGTACGGGATCTGTCATGTTGTCTGTATCGTGTCTATATCGTATCTATATGAATCTACATCGCGTTTATGTCGGCCTTGTGTCGTGCTGATGTCGTATTGTGTCTGCGTATCCTTATTTCTCGCCTGAGCTGTTTCAACCAAGAAATAATTGATAAACGGGATTATTGCTTTCGTCCCAGTAACGATAACCCAAAGTTGTCAAAAATTCACGGAAGGCCTTCATTTCCTTCTTTGGAACCTGTAAACCCACTAAAGTTCTACCGTAATCAGCACCGTGATTGCGATAGTGAAACAGGCTGATGTTCCAGTTCGGTGCCATGCTGTTCAGAAAACGCATCAGTGCACCCGGGCGCTCAGGAAATTCAAAGCGGTACAGCAGCTCATTTTCTGCCAGCGCGCTCTTGCCACCCACCAGATGGCGGATATGCAGTTTTGCCAGCTCATCATGCGTCAGGTCCAGCGTAGGAAAGCCATGCTTGACGAAGTTTTTGGCGATCCTTGCCGATTCTTCCCGCTCGGTGGTTTGTACGCCGACAAAAATATGCGCCGCCTTTTCGTCACTGATGCGGTAATTGAATTCCGTCACATTGCGCGCGCCCACCAGTTCACAGAAACGGCGGAAACTGCCGCGTTCTTCCGGTATCGTGACGGCGAACACCGCTTCGCGTGCCTCACCGACTTCGGCGCGTTCCGCCACGAAACGCAGGCGGTCAAAATTCATGTTGGCACCACAGGCAATGGTCACCAGGGCTTCGTTCTTCAAGGGTTTCTTTGCCGCCTTGGCACGTTCTATATAGGCTTTGCAACCGGCGACTGCCAGTGCCCCGGCGGGTTCCAAAATGCTGCGCGTGTCCTGGAACACGTCCTTGATGGCCGCGCAGACCGCATCGGTATCGACCGTAATGACTTCGTCGACATACAGTTTGGCCAGACGGAAGGTTTCTTCACCCACCAGCTTGACCGCCGTGCCATCAGAAAACAGGCCCACATCGGTCAGTGTCACGCGCTTGCCCGCTTTCAAACTGCGTGCCATGGCGTCAGAATCCGTTGTCTGTACGCCGATGATCTTGATGTCAGGGCGCACCGCCTTGACATAGGCTGCCACGCCAGAGATCAGGCCGCCGCCGCCGATGGCCACAAAAATCGCATGGATGGGTTCTGCATGCTGGCGCAAAATTTCCATGCCTACCGTACCCTGGCCTGCAATCACATCCGGGTCATCGAAAGGATGGACAAAAGTCAGCTTGCGCTTTTTTTCCATTTCCAGCGCATGGCCGTAGGCATCCGTATAAGAATCACCATGCAGGACGATTTCCACCAGGTCGCCACCATGCGACCTGACCGCATCAATCTTGACCGGCGGCGTGGTCGTCGGCATGACGATGACAGCCTTGCAGCCAACCTTGGCGGCACTCAGCGCCACGCCCTGCGCATGGTTACCGGCTGACGCGCAGATGACGCCGCGCTTCAGTTGGGCCGGGGTCAAATGGGCAATCTTGTTATAGGCACCGCGCAACTTGAAACTGAACACGCTTTGCATGTCTTCGCGTTTGAAGTAAATTCGATTATCCATGCGCGCCGACAGGCTGGAGGCAAGTTCCAGCGGGGTTTCAAAGGCGACGTCATAGACGCGCGCTGTCAGGATCTTTTTCAGATAATCGGTGCTCATGGATGTCTAATCTTAAGGTTGGTGAATTGAAAATTGTAAGCTCATTATAATGGATGCCTTTTCTGCACACACTGGAATGCCATGATAGAGGCGGGAGTACATTGGATATTAAGCATGCTGGCACTGCCAGAAATCGGTCTGAGTTCAGTCTTTCTGATCAGCTTTATCTCGGCAACTTTATTGCCTTTAGGGTCAGAACCGGCAGTATTTGCCGTCATCAAGGCCAATCCACAGATATTCTGGCTGGTGATCCTGGTCGCCACCATCGGCAATACCCTGGGCGGCGTCGTCGACTATGCCATGGGTTATGGCGCGCAAAAAGCTTTCCACCGCGAAAAAGAAAGTTACTGGTTTCGCTGGCTTGAGCATTTCGGGGCAAAAACCATGCTGCTGGCCTGGCTACCCGTCATCGGCGACCCCATCTGCACCCTCGCAGGCTGGTTGAAACTGCCATTCTGGCCCAGTGTCTTTTACATGGCAGTGGGCAAGTGCCTGCGCTACATCCTCATCAGCTGGCTCTTGCTTAAATTGCCAGATGGCTTCTGGACGCATCTGGCGAGTTATTTGTCCTGAAGCTTAATTCATAACTTTATGGAAAGTTGCCAATTTTATTGGCAATTTCAAGCATCGACTTCCGGCGAAATTATTCAGTAAAAACAGTCTAATTTTTTTGTTTTTGCACAGTCCTGTCACAATGTTTGTCTATAATGCGTTTCCCAACGGCATTTTTGTTGAGGTTTGTGATCTTTTTAACAGTGGGTGATGCACACCTCTGAAATACGTCACTATCGCTGAATGCCCGCTTTGGTACTCATTCCAGACAGGCGATATCATCGTCGCATGTCATTCTTAAGGACAAGAAAATGCAAGAAAATAAACAGGCACGCCGTGGCTTTATCCAGGGTCTCGTTGCTACCGCAGCAGGTGCTGCACTGATGACGCCAGCGCTGGCAAAACCGGTCGCGGCAAACGCGGTCTATCTCGATAGTGCCAAATGGTCACCACGCAACCGTGAACTGATCGCCGCACTGATCGCCAAACATGGCAATACCAGCAAGTCTTATTCGGCCAAACGCAAACCCTACGCCGTGTTTGACTGGGATAACACCAGCATCATGAATGATTGCGAAGAAGCGCTGCTGATGTACCAGATCAATCACCTGGCGTTCAAGCTCACACCCGCTGAATTCTCTGCCACCATACGCCAGAATGTACCGGCTGGTAATTTCACTGCCGACTACAAAAACGCCGCTGGCAAGCAGCTTGACCTGGAAAGCGTTTGTACTGACCTTGACAGCGATTACGCTTACCTGCATGCCAACTACAAGGGCATGGCCGGTGGCCGCAGCCTCGAAGAAATCATTGAAACTGCGCAGTTCCAGGATTTCCGCGCCAAGCTTTACTTCCTGTATGAAGCCGTCAATGACACGCATGGCGTCAATGTCGGTTACCCATGGGTCATCTACTTCTTCGCCAACATGACCGTTGCCGAAGTCAGCGCACTGGCTGAAGCATCCAACGATGCCAACCTGGGCATGAGCCTGACCAAGACCAAGTACACCAGCCCGACATCCCTGCCTGGTGTAGCCGGTGTCATCACGACAGCGCATTTCCACGGCATACGCCTGTGCACAGAAGTGGCGACACTGATGGACACTTTCCGTCAAAACGGTTTCGACGTGTATGTCAGCACAGCATCACTGGAAGATGTGGTTGCCGTATTTGCCAGCAATCCAAAATACGGTTACCACGTCAAGCGTGAAAACGTCTTGGGCTTGCGCCTCGAACAAAATGGCGATGTCTACAAAAACGCCTACCGCAAGGACTGGCCTTTGAACTGGGGCCCGGGCAAAACCGTCGTCATCAAACGCGAACTGGTTGCCCAAAAAGGCTATGGCCCGGTATTTGTTGCCGGCGACAGCGATGGTGACTACGACATGCTGCGCGATTTCACGGAAACAGAAATCGGCCTGGTCGTGAACCGCCTCAAAAAAGGCAAGATCGGTGAATTGTCGAAAGCCGCTGCTGACGCTGCCAAAGAAGCACATCCACGCTTCGTACTGCAAGGCCGCCAGGAATCGACAGGCAACTGGGTGCCGGTTGAAACCACGCTGAAATACGGCAAGACAGCACCTGCTTTGCTGGGCTAAATTTTGTTAAAAACGGGTAACAGATGTTGCCCGTTTTTTTGTTTGTATTGTTGCAATAAAGTTAATTTCGACGGTAAGAAATTGCCTGAGTTCTGCGCTGTGCTTCCCTGAAGCCCGATAAAACATGGCCGGGCAAATCACATGCCCAATGCACCTCTCCAGTATTCTTCCAGCGTCTGCGCCAGTTCTGTCTTGAAGTCTGGCCGTATCGGCGCGAAGACCGGGTCTTTTAATATCTCCTGCAACAATGGCGAATAATCGAGTGATTGCCACAGGCCTCTGGTGATGGCATGGGTGCGCGTCAGCAGGCTGGCACCGCGACCCGGTGTCAGTTGCAGGGTCTGGTCCAGCACCGCGCCGGTTTGCATCAGTGCCTGTATCAGATTGAGCTTGAATGCGCGCAACTTGTCTTCCTGCATGTTTTGTTCAAGCACGCTATGCGCCATTGCATCAAGCCGCAGCATTTCTGGCCGCGCTTCGAGATAATTGACATAGCGCGTGATAAAACCGCTGGCAGTGACTTGCTGCCCCGCTGAAAAAATATCCCTTACCTCGTCGAGCAGCAGTGCAAATTCTTCTTCCAGCAATGCCAGGAAAATTTCTTCCTTGGTCGAAAAATACAGATACACCGTGCCCTTGGCGAGGCCGGATTCTTCCGCAATGCGCAGGGCAGAAGGCAGTTGATGCGGGTCAAGCATGAACAGGCGGCGTGCCGCCAGCAGGATGTCTGTGCGTCTGGCCTGCTTGGCCTCATCGTCTTTTGCGCGGGTTACCATCCTTGCTTCTGTCCTTTTTAAAAATAGGCCTGCGTGCTAGTTCTTCATCAGCTTCTCCGCCATTTTGATTTGTATGCGGCGTGGCGTAAAGCGGCTGGAAAAAATAGTCAGTTTATTGCCCAGACCCGGAATGATACTCGGTATGCCCTTGAACAGTGCTTAAGGCCAATTGCTGCAACCGGGCGTGATGCCATCATCATGCTGCGCTGGTAGGCCGTGGCTTTTTGCCCCGACACTTTCAAAAAATCAGTCGCGGTAATGCCCGGTGACAGCACAGCCACCGCGATATTGTATTTCTTTAATTCTTCATTCAGGGCTTCGCCAAACAGCAGCACATACGCCTTGCTGGCAGAGTAGGCCGCATAGTAAGGCGTGGCCTGATAACCACCGATGCTCGACACCAGCAAAATCTTGCCGCCACCACGGGTTTGCATGTCGCTTGCATACACGTGACTCAGCTCGGTCAGGCTGGCCATATTCAGTTGCAGCATGTTGAGTGTCTTTTGCAGGTCCTGCTGGATGAATTCGCCAAACACGCCATAACCGGCGTTATTGATGAGGATGTCGACAGACACCCCCAGGCTGTCGGTATGGGCTTTCATTTCTGCACCTATGCCTGCCCTGGCCAGGTCAATCGCAAGCACAAATACCGTGACCTGGTATTGCTTGCGTAAGCGGGCTGCCAGTTCTTCCATCATGTCCTGGCGGCGTGCAGCCAATACCAGATTGCAGCCACGTTCTGCCAGCAGTTGTGCAAAATCGACGCCAAACCCGCTGGACGCCCCCGTGACCAATGCCCATTTGCCTTGTAAATCTTTGCTCATTTCAGTTTCTCCATAAAAACACAAGATAAATGACCGTTGGTCATTTGTGTTTTATATTAAATGACTGGCGGTCATTTGTAAAGCACGTGTAAAATTGAGACGGCGGTGAAAATCAAATTCGCCAGGAGGCGCTCTTGGCAGCCATGCCTGTGGCGAATTTGCAAAGAATGGCGGTTTTTCGCACTTTTAGCAGGTTTTTACCAAATTCCGTTTGGAAAATTGCCAGAATCACCATTCATTACCGTATAAACTTCAAGGCTGTTGGCGCGTGGTGCATCGCAATAAGTTAGAATGGGTTTTTAAAAATCCGTCCAACCACGTCACTGATGAACGCTCCAGCCCAGATACAGGCCTTGCTCGCAGATGCACCCCAAGGCGCCACACCGACCCGCGTGCGGGAAATTCCCTATAACTACACTTCGTTTTCTGACCGCGAAATCGTCATCCGCCTGCTAGGTGAAGATGCATGGCAATTGCTTGATCAATTGCGCGGCAAACGCCAGACCGGGCGATCTGCGCGCATGCTGTATGAAGTGCTGGGTGATATCTGGGTCGTGCAGCGCAATCCTTACCTGCAAGACGACATGCTGGACAACCCGCGCCGTCGTCAGGATCTGATCGATGCGCTGAACCACAGGCTGGCGGAAGTCGAGAAGCGCCGCGTCAGCACGGTCAACGATGATGCAGAACGCAGCAATAGCGTGGAAACATTGGTGCAGGCTGCCCGCAAGGCGGTGGCAGCATTTTCCAAGGATTTTCGTGATACCTATGATTTGCGCAAGAAGGCCAGCAAGTTGTTGGCGCGTTTCACGGCAAAAGACAATATCAAGTTCGATGGCCTGAGCCGTGTATCGCATGTGACTGATGCAACCGACTGGCGCGTGGAATATCCGTTTGTCGTGCTGACGCCCGACACCGAAGATGAAATGGCTGGCCTCGTCAAAAGCTGTATAGAACTGGGCCTGACCATCATCCCGCGTGGCGGCGGCACCGGTTATACCGGCGGCGCGATACCGCTGACGCCTTTGTCGGCAGTCATCAATACTGAAAAACTTGAACAACTGGGCGCAGTCGAAATGACGCGCCTGCCGGGTGTTGATCGCGATTACGCCGTTATCTATTCCGGTGCCGGTGTCGTCACCAAGCGCGTCTCTGATGCGGCTGAAAAAGCAGGCTTTGTATTTGCCGTTGACCCAACCTCGGCTGAAGCTTCCTGCATAGGCGGCAACGTCGCCATGAATGCCGGTGGCAAGAAGGCGGTATTATGGGGCACGGCGCTCGACAACCTGGCTTCATGGCGCATGGTTGATCCTAATGGTGACTGGCTGGAAGTAACAAGGCTTGAGCATAACCTCGGCAAAATCCATGATGTGGAATTGGCGAAGTTCAAGCTCGAATGGACACACCCGGGTGAGAAGCAGCCGTTCAAGACTGAACAGCTTGATATCAAGGGCCGTGTCTTCCGCAAGGAAGGTCTGGGCAAGGACGTGACTGATAAGTTCCTCGCGGGTTTGCCAGGCGTGCAAAAAGAAGGTTGCGATGGTCTCATTACATCGGCACGCTGGATCCTGCACAAGATGCCCAAGTTTGCCCGCACCGTCTGCCTGGAATTTTTTGGCCAGGCACGTGATGCCATACCAAGCATAGTAGAAATCAAGGATTATCTCGATAACGAAACCCGCAAGGGCGGTGCTATTCTGGCTGGTCTGGAACATCTGGATGAACGCTATCTGCGCGCAGTCGGTTATACGACCAAATCCAAGCGCGGTGTCTTGCCCAAGATGGCTTTGTTTGGCGACATCGTCGGCGATGATGAAAATGCCGTGGCCCAGGCCGCGTCTGAAGTCATACGCATTGCCAATACCCGCGTCGGTGAAGGCTTTGTGGCTGTCAGCCCAGAGGCACGTAAGAAATTCTGGCTGGACCGCGCCAAGACGGCAGCGATTTCCAAGCACACCAATGCCTTCAAGATCAATGAAGACGTGGTGATACCGCTGAACCGCATGGGTGAATACACCGATGGCATAGAGCGCATCAACATAGAATTATCGATACAAAACAAGCTGGCCTTGCTCGATGCCCTGAAAGCTTTCTTCGCCAAGCGCAATCTGCCGCTGGGCAAGAGTGAAGATGCCGCTGGCGATGATATCCCCGCATCTGAATTGCTGGAAGACCGCGTCAATGAAGCGAATGTCTTGCTACAGGCAGCAGAAGCACGCTGGACTTATCTGCTGAATAATCTCGACAAACCACTGAGTGCGGCCAAGGAAGAATTGCTGGAACTGGGTCTGGACAAGCTGGAATTTGTCTTCGATGAAAGACTGCAACAGCAGCCGGATGTGACGGTATTTTCCATCGTTCAGGACAGGACAGTACGGGTATCGTGGAAGACAGAAATCCGTGCACACCTGCGCCAGATATTCAGTGGCTCTGCCTTCAAACTGATACTGGATGAATGCGTGGCTGTTCATAAAAAAGTCTTGCGCAGCCGCGTCTTCGTCGCCTTGCACATGCATGCAGGTGACGGTAATGTGCATACCAACTTGCCTGTCAATTCTGACGATTATGACATGCTGCAAGTGGCGCATCATGCCGTTGCCCGCATCATGGTATTGGCCCGATCTCTGAATGGTGTTATCTCCGGCGAGCATGGCATAGGGATCACCAAGCTGGAATTCTTGACTGAAGACGAGATCAAGGATTTCCGCTCGTATAAATTACGTATCGATCCAGAAGGCCGCTTCAACAAAGGCAAGCTGCTGAACCTGCCAGACTTTGCTGCCGACCTGCGCAATGCTTACACGCCTTCGTTTGGTTTGATGGGGCACGAGTCGCTGATCATGCAGCAAAGTGATATCGGTGCGATCGCCAATAGCGTCAAGGATTGCCTGCGTTGCGGCAAATGTAAACCTGTCTGTGCCACCCATGTGCCACGCGCCAATTTGCTGTATTCGCCACGTAACAAGATTCTGGCGACCTCGTTGCTGGTCGAAGCCTTTTTGTATGAAGAGCAGACCCGCCGTGGCATCTCCATCAAGCACTGGGAAGAGTTTGAAGATGTGGCCGACCACTGTACGGTTTGCCATAAATGCGTGACGCCCTGTCCGGTCGATATCGACTTTGGTGATGTGTCGATGAATATGCGCAACCTCTTGCGCAAGATGGACAAAAAGTCGTTCAACCCCGGCACCGCATCAGCCATGTTCTTCTTGAACGCCAAAGATCCGGCCACCATCAAGGCGGCGCGCCAGGTGATTTTTGGCTGGGGTGTGGCGGCACAGCGCATGGGTAATACGGTATTGAAAAAGCTCGCCAAAAAGCAGACCAAGGCACCACCGGCGAGCCTGGGCAAGCCTGCCATGCGCGAGCAGGTGATTCATTTCATCAACAAGAAAATGCCGGGCAATTTGCCTAAGAAAACGGCGCGTGCCTTGCTGGATATTGAAGATGACAAGATGGTACCCATCATCCGTAATCCGCAAACCACGACAGCAGATACGGAAGCCGTGTTTTACTTCCCCGGCTGCGGTTCAGAAAGGCTCTTTTCTCAAGTTGGTCTGGCAACCCAGGCAATGTTGTGGAATGTCGGCGTGCAAACCGTGCTGCCTCCGGGTTACCTGTGTTGCGGTTACCCGCAACGCAGTGCCGGCCAGTTCGACAAAGCCGAGAAGATGATCACTGATAACCGCGTGCTATTCCATCGCATGGCCAATACCCTGAACTATCTGGATATCAAAACCGTCGTCGTTTCTTGCGGCACCTGTTATGACCAGATACAGGGCTATGAATTCGACAAGATATTCCCTGGCTGTCGCATCATCGACATTCATGAATTTTTGCTGGAAAAAGATGTCAAGCTGGCCGCAGTGAATGGCACGCGTTATATGTATCACGATCCTTGTCATACACCAATGAAATTGCAAGACCCATTAAAAACGGTCAATGCACTGATCACGACGGTCGATGATGTAAAAATCGAAAAGAATGACCGCTGTTGTGGCGAGGCAGGTACGCTGGCGGTATCGCGGCCTGATATCTCCACGCAGATACGCTTCCGCAAGGAAGAAGAAATGAACAAGGGTGCAGACAAACTGCGCGCTGATGGCTTTACTGGCGACGTTAAAATCCTGACATCCTGCCCGGCCTGCTTGCAAGGCTTGACACGCTATGATGAAGACTCTGGCACGACAGCCGACTACATCGTCGTCGAAATGGCCAAGCATATCCTGGGGCCAAACTGGATGCCAGAGTATGTCGCCAAAGCCAATAACGGTGGTATAGAAAGGGTGCTGGTGTAATGGCCATTGCTTGTGAATTATGTGATGCCCGTGCTGGCGATATTATCGTCAGCACAGATCAGTTACGCATCCTCCTCGTTGATGACGCCAACTACCCTGGCTTTTGCCGCGTCATCTGGAATGTGCATGTCAAAGAAATGACTGACCTGCCAGAGGCAGACAGGACGGTGTTCATGCAATCTGTCTGGAAGCTGGAAGCGGCGATACGCACAGTCATGCAGCCGCACAAGATGAATGTCGCCAGCCTCGGCAATATGGTGCCGCATCTGCACTGGCATCTGATCCCGCGGTATACCGATGATGCGCATTTCCCCAACCCCATCTGGGCTGTTGCGCATGGCAATGCTGACCAAGCTGCACTAGACGCACGTCGCAACTTGTTGCCGCAATTAAGGCAAACCATTATTTCGAATTTCGCATCATGAGCATAGGCAAACCACAACCCACTTCCCTGAATGCCCGCACTCAGTCGCGGGTACTTGAAGTCGCGTTTGACGATGGCAAAGAGTTTTCGCTGCCGTTTGAATTACTGCGCGTGTATTCACCTTCCGCCGAAGTGCGTGGTCACGGTGCAGGGCAGGAAACCCTGCAAACCGGCAAACGTGAGATCGGTGTGGCTGGCATAGAACCAGTCGGCAATTACGCCATCAGGCCGATTTTTTCAGATCAGCACGCTTCAGGCATATTCACCTGGGATTACCTGTACTGGCTGGGTGAAAACCAGGCACAGTTGTGGCAGGAGTATATGGATAAATTGCAGGCCGCCGGGTTTGGTGGCGAGACCGGGAGAGATGCGCCCATGCAGGTGAAGGGTGGCGGTAGTTGTGGGACCAAACACTGAGTGTGCGTTGATCTCGGATTTCAGAACTCAGATTTCACGTCTGAGATGTAGCTCAGCACTGCTATCTTTTGATAAATCGTACACACATTAACGTCATTCCTGCGCAGGCAGGAATCTAGTGGCTTAAGATTGCAGGCCGGGGGTAGCCCGGCAGCTACTCCCTTTTCTTGTCTCGCCAAGAAAAGTAAGCCAAAGAAGGCGACCCAGGCGTCGTCGCCCCTACGGGGTTCCCGTTTGTGCTGTACAAAAAATGGGAAGATCCGAAACTCGCCTGCAGCCTTGCCCTAGGAACATGCGCTTGCAAGCGCATGTCGTTACGCAAGCGTGGTGCATGCACCACGAAACCCCTGCTACACCTCAGACATCGGCTCTTCTTTTTCCATTTTCTGTACAGCACAAACGGCGTCGACACATGGGAACTGCGGAAAGTCAAAAACAACCCCAACTTCAAGGGCGACGTTAATGCCTGCATTTGTGTACTGTCTGCACTAAGCTTGGTCACTTACTCCAGATCCGCCTTATCAAGATAAACCGTCCTCTTAACACCAGCCCGCTTATCCACCTTACCCTGTAAGACCTGCAAAAACTCGGCATCTGTTACCGCCTGCAATCCTGTCTTTTTCACCACCACGTCAGCCGTCACCGCATTCGCAGGCACACTGATCGCCAGCACATGATCAAAGTCAGGGCGGCTGTCGATTTCCTTCAACAGAAAGCGTTGTGAACCACTGCCTATCTGATGATAAACAGCCTGTTTGCTCTCGTGCATTTGCGGCGATAGCTGACGGAAGAGCAGGGTTTTTTCTACGACGACAGTCACATCCTTGTATTCGGTTTTGCCACCCTGTTCAAAATGCCCAAGCACGATATTGGCCTTGAACTGTTTCAGCGGCGTCTGGCTGTCCGTGGCCAGTCTGGCGATCTCGAATTGTTCTGGTTCCATGGTCCACAAGGCCAGTTTTTGTTCCAGCCTGGCTTTGATGGCAGCATCGAGCTTTTGATCAAGGCAGCGTATCTGCAAGACAACCTGGTAATCATGCGGGGCATGGAACATGGGCAGGTGCGAGACATACATGCCTTCGCTGTTGCCAAACAAAAGCATGCCGTGCACGCCCCAGGTGGGGCCGTGTTTGTTTTCGGCATGGGCGTTGAAGATGCAGCAAAAACTGAGCAGGAATAAGGACAGCAGGCGTTTCATGCGCTTCACACCTTTACCAGCAATTTGCCGCGATGCTCACCTGTGAATAAAGAATTCAGTGCGCTGGGCAACTGTTCAAAGCCGTCGATGATGGTTTCTTCAAACACCAGCTCACCCGCCTTGACCCAGGGCGAGACGATGGCCAGCATTTCATCCATGCGGTGCAGGTAGTCGCGCGCCAGTATGCCCTGTATGGTGGCGCGCTGGTACAGCATGTGTTGCAGAAGGCGTGGGCCCATTTCCGGCACATCGAGGCCGCCGTTGTACTGGCTGATCTGGCCGCAGATGATGATACGGGCGCGGCGTTTGATGATGGGGAGGATGGCATCAGTGACCATGCCACCGACATTGTCGAAATACACATCGACACCGCCTGTGAGTTTGAGTATCTCCTGGCTCAGTGTCTCGTCATTGCTGAAGCTTTTGTAATCAAGCGCCCAGTCTGCGCCCAGCTTGTCTTTCAGCCACGCGCATTTTTCTGCCCCACCAGCGATGCCCAATACTTTGGCGCCATGGCGTTTGGCGAATTGCACGACCAGTGAGCCAACAGCACCGGCTGCGCCGGACACGACGACGACTTCACCTGCATGTGGCTTGCCTGCCTCGGTCAGGCCAAACCAGGCCGTGCGACCCGGCATGCCGAGTACGCCCAGCGCAGTGGATACGGGGGCAATCGTCGGGTCGATTTTGGTCAGCGCGCTGACATGCACGCGCGCATGGCTTTGCCAGCCTGTCATGCCAAATACCCAGTCACCTTCTTTGAGACTGGCGGCATTCGATGCCAGCACCTGGCCAACTACCCCAGCGGCCTGCACGGTGTTGAGCGGGTGTGGTTCCGGGTTATACGTGGGTTTGGACGACTGGTTGATACGCATGTAAGGGTCTACGCTGATATAGCGGGCGGCTATCAAGACCTCATCACGGTCCAGCGAGGTGTCCAAAGGCTGGCTGCGCAATGCATAGTGTTCATCGCTGACGATGCCAGTCGGATGGCGGCTGTATATCCATTGCTGGTGTACGACATTTTCTGTGTTGGTCATGGTGAGTTCCGAGATAGGAGTCAATGAGTGAAGTGGATGCTTACATAGTAGAACTGATAAAATGTCTCGTAAAGCAATATAAATTCAGTTTTTATGTCCAAAATGGAAATTTAGTTTAAAGCATCAGCATATGAACCTGATAGACCTGAAAATTTTCGCCTGTGTAGCCAGGCAGCCTTCGCTGGGGGCGGCGGCGTTGGAATTGCACCTGACGCCTTCTGCCGTGTCCAAAGCCCTGCGCAGGCTGGAAGGGGATATCGATACCGTCTTGTTTAACCGTTCTGCCAAGCAACTGAGTCTGAATGCCAGTGGCTTGCGCATGCTCGATTTTGCCCGCAATATGCTGGCGATGGCAGACCAGGCCAAAGCCGATGTCAGTGGCGGGCAGGCCAGTTTCAATTGCCGCGTTGCCGGGCCTGCTATATTGCTATGGCGGCACGCTGCCCAGTTCAGGCAAGCCATGACGGCGTATGCTGATGCTGAAATCCATTTATCCAGCATGTATGAAGATGATGCCCTGGCGGCGCTGGCAAGTGGTGAAGTAAATAATGCACTGGTGACCGGTGAAGTGCTGCACGGGCGTGGCGGGCATTGGTCGGCAGACTGGGTCAGCACGCCTTTGGGGGCCTTGAATTTACAGTTGCTGGCGGGGCGTCAGCATCCACTGGTCAGCGATGCACAGGCACGTGCTCATGCAGGAAAGCCTGATCACTGGCAGGTCAGCAGCGAGCAGGTGCTGGCTCATGATTTTGTCAGCCCTTCACGTTCGCTGTTTTGCGGCAAGCAGCGTGGCACACGTTCTGATGGCTGGCGTGATGACCAGTTGCCGCGCAAGATACGCTACTGGATAGATGATTTGCAATTATTGCTGTCCATGGTCAAATCCGGCCAGGCGCTCGCTTATTTGCCTGACTTTGCGTTGACCGACAGCGATTTGCTCAGGCTGGAAGTCAGCGATTGCGGCTTCCAGTGCAGCGAAGAAATCCACCTGGTCTGGAATGGCAAAAACGCTGCCCAGTGGCAAATTGAACTGGCGCAGACACTTGCCGGGCATAATGTCTGAATGTGGCTGAAGGTGGCTGAAGGTGGCAACTTTGGGCAGGTTCAGGCAATCCAGCGAAACCTGGGATACTTGATTTTCGCCAGGCGCAGGGTTTTGCGCAATGAATAGGCTACAATCCGTTACATAGCGAATTTACTGGGATGCGTGTGAAGCATGCTGCCATGGTTAACATGGCAGGCAGACAAACCGGCGTCATCCCCTTGAAAGAAGAAAAGGCTAAGAATATGAGCAATACCACCCATTTTGGTTATACCACCGTCGAAGAAGACCAGAAGGTCCATAAAGTGGCCGAAGTATTTCATTCGGTGGCGGCAAAATATGATGTCATGAATGACATGATGTCGGCTGGTCTGCACCGTGTCTGGAAGATTTTTACCGTTGCCCAGGCTGGAGTGCGCCCGGGCTTCAAGGTGCTGGATATTGCTGGCGGTACTGGTGACCTGACCAAGGAATTCGCCAGGCAGGCAGGCAAGACCGGTGAAGTCTGGCATACCGACATCAATGAATCCATGCTCAGGGTGGGGCGTGACCGCCTCTTGAATAAAGGCCTGATCACCCCCACCTTGCTTTGTGATGCAGAGAAATTGCCATTTCAGGACAATTACTTTGACCGCGTGTCGGTGGCTTTTGGTTTGCGCAATATGACGCACAAGGATCAGGCCCTCGCAGAAATGCAAAGGGTATTGAAACCAGGCGGCAAACTGCTGGTACTGGAATTTTCCAAAGTGCCGGAAATATTGCAAAAACCGTATGACCTGTATTCATTCAAGGTCTTGCCGTGGATGGGGCAAAAAATAGCCGGTGATGCCGAGAGCTATAAATACCTGGCCGAATCCATACGCATGCATCCCGATCAGGAAACCCTGAAAGGCATGATGGAAACGGCAGGGCTGGAAAGAGTACAGTATTTCAATCTGACGGCAGGTGTGGCCGCTTTACACACCGGTATCAAATGTTGAAGTCGATGAATTTGAAACAAACAGGAGTCAAATGATGAAAAAATTTCTGATCGCCATGCTGATGGTAGCAAGCACCATGGCAATGACCTTGTCGGATGCAGAGGCCAAGCGCCTTGGTGGCGGTGGTTCCATTGGCCGTCAATCAAACAATGTATCGCGTCAGGCGACACCGCCTGTCAGCAACAACGCCAACCAGGCCCGGCCTGCGACACCAGCGGCAGCACCTGCTGCTGCGATCCCGCCTAAACCGGCAACACCCTGGAAGGGCATTGTTGGCGGCCTGATCGGTGGTGCCCTGCTGGGCGCAGCCTTGTCCCATTTTGGCCTGGGCGGTGCCCTGGGTGGTGCGCTGGGCTCATTGCTGACCTTTGCGCTGATCGGCTTTGCGATTTATTTTGTGGTGCGTCTGTTCCGTCGTAATAGTGACCAGACCAATGGCGGGGCGTCGGCTTTTTCACAGCCTGCTTATGCCGGTGTGCCTGCATCAGACATTTCCCGTCAAGAGCCACAGGCTTTCCAGGGTAATTCGATGGCATCTGCAAGTGCGCCAGCAAATAATGCGCCCTGGGGTGTTCCAGCTGATTTTGATGTGCCAGGTTTCCTGCGTAATTCGAAATCTTATTTCATCCGCCTGCAGGCGGCATGGGACAAGGCTGACATCAATGACCTGCGTGAATTTACGACGCCAGAGATGTATGCTGAACTGAAGCTTGAAATCCAGGAGCGTGGTGCGACTACCAACGTGACTGACGTGGTGTCGATTGATGCCGAGTTACTGGGCCTGGAAAGCAGTGGCAATGATCATCTGGCCAGCGTACGCTTTACCGGCATGATCAAGGAAGCACAAAATGCACCGGCAGAAGCCTTCAATGAAGTCTGGAACCTGTCCAAACCTGTCAGCGGTCAGGGCGGTTGGGTACTGGCAGGCATACAGCAAGTGCAGTGATGACAGTGCGCATGAGCAGGCTGAAGTTTGCTCATGTTTGCCCACGGTTTACTATAGCGCAACCATGTACACTGCGATAAGCTGTTAAACTGGAAGCCGCCCGCGATTGCTGGGCGGTTTTTTTATTTCCGGGCTTATGCAAAAACAGGCAAAAATGCCTGACAGTTTTTTGCCCAGGCCCTAATCGACCATGACACCTATCTCCGCTTTTATAAATCATTTGCTGGCGCAAGAAACCTGGGCCAGAAATGCGCTGTTGCCGCATGCCGGAAAGATTGCCTGTATCGATGTCCAGACCATGCAGTTGCGCCTGAAAGTCGGTGCCGACGGTTTGCTCGAATCAGCCGATGCGGGCGCTGAGGCACAGGTCACCATCCGCATCAAGCTCAGCGATCTGCCCCTGATTGCGCAAAACCGCGAACGTGCATTTTCTTATGTCAAGATCGAAGGCGATGCAGATTTTGCCAACACCATTTCCAGATTAAGCCAGAACCTGCGCTGGGAAGCAGAAGAAGACCTGAGCAAACTGTTTGGCGACATTGCCGCCGTACGCATGGTCGGGCTGGCGAAATCTGTCGTGCAGACTCTGGGGCAGACGCACCAGAAAATTCAGGAAAACCTGGCTGAGTATTTTCTCGAAGAAAATCCCATGCTGGTCAGGCCCTCGGCCGTGCAGGGTTTCAGTGCTGAAATCAATAAGACACGTGATGATGTCGAGCGTCTTATCAAGCGCATCGAAAAACTGGAAAGGATGCGCGGATGATATTGAAATTTTTGCGACTGTTCAAAATCATACGCATCGCCATCAAGTATGGCATCGATGAAATCGCGATTTCCGGTCTGTCCGTTCCCCGCACTGCACGCCTGATCGATACCGTCATCTTCTGGCGCGATATCTCGGCCCCGCGTGGCGAGCGCTTGCGCAAGGCGCTCGAAGAACTGGGCCCCATCTTCGTCAAGTTTGGCCAGGTATTGTCCACCCGGCGCGACCTCATGCCGCCGGATATCGCCGATGAACTGACGCACCTGCAAGACCGCGTCCCTTCATTCGATCCTGACCTGGCAATAGCACAGATCAAGAAATCCCTGGGCTCACACCCTGACCAGCTGTTTGCCAGTTTTGAGCGCGTGCCCGTGGCATCTGCCTCCATCGCCCAGGTGCATTTTGCCGTGCTCAAGGATGGCCGCGAAGTCGCTGTCAAAGTGCTGCGCCCTGGCATGAAAGAAGCCATCGACGATGACGTGGCACTCATGCAGATTGCCGCTGGCTGGCTCGAAACCCTGTGGGCAGATGGCAAGCGCCTCAAGGCAAAAGAAGTCGTGGCCGAGTTTGACAAATACCTGCATGACGAACTCGATCTCATGCGTGAAGCCGCCAATGGCAGCCAGTTGCGCCGCAATTTTTCAGACTCCAATTTGCTGCTCGTGCCGGAAATGCATTGGGACTATTGCTCGTCCTCAGTCATCGTCATGGAACGCATGCAGGGCATACCGATTTCACAGCTCGATAAACTGCGTGAAGCCGGTGTCGATTTGCAAAAGCTGTCGCGTGATGGTGTGACCATCTTTTTTACCCAGGTGTTTCGTGATGGCTTTTTCCATGCCGACATGCATCCCGGTAACATCCTGGTATCGACCGCACCGGCGACGCTGGGCCGCTATATCGCGCTCGATTTTGGCATCGTTGGCACGCTCAATGATTTTGATAAAGACTACCTGTCGCAAAATTTCCTGGCGTTTTTCCGTCGCGATTACAAGCGCGTGGCAGAAGCCCATATCGAATCCGGCTGGGCACCAAAAGAAACCCGCGTCGATGAACTGGAAGCTGCCGTGCGGGCCTGTTGCGAACCTATCTTTGACCGTCCGTTAAAAGACATATCCTTTGGCCAGGTTTTGCTGCGCCTGTTCCAGACATCGCGCCGCTTCAATGTCGAAGTACAGCCACAACTGGTGCTGCTGCAAAAGACCCTGCTCAATATCGAAGGCCTGGGGCGGCAGCTTGACCCTGAACTGGATTTGTGGAAAACCGCCAAACCCTATCTGGAACGCTGGATGAGCGAGCAGGTCGGCTGGCGCGGCCTCATAGAAAAACTCAAGGCCGAGGCACCGCGCTACAGCCACATCTTCCCGCAACTGCCACGCCTTGCCCACCAGGCCCTGACGCGCGCGGCAGAGCCATCGCATAATGATGAAATGCTGGTCGCCCTGCTGTCTGAGCAGCGCCGTACCAACCGCATGTTGCGCACCCTGTTATACCTCGGCGCAGGCTTGTTTATAGTTGCCGGTGTGTTTGCGGTGCGCTTTTTGTGGCATGCTTATCTCACGACATGAATGATGGCAAACTTTAGCTGATGGCAGACTTTTCAACACGTGATCCGCGCAACCCTGCATTCTGGGATGAGCGGTTTGAAAAGAATTTCATGCCCTGGGACAAAGGCAATGTCCCGGCTGAGCTGCAAGCCTTCATGCAGACCCTGCCGCAACCGCTGAACACCCTGATCCCCGGTTGTGGCAATGGCTATGAAGCTGGCTTTCTGGCGCAAGCCGGCTGGCCTGTGGTGGCGATTGATTTTTCTCCCGCTGCCGTGCGCAGCGCACAGGCGGCGATAGGTGAATGGGGCAGCCATGTCATCGAAGCAGATTTTTTAACCTATGCGCCACCGCAAGCCCTGGGCCTGATTTATGAGCGCGCCTTCTTTTGCGCCTTGCCTGCTGCAATGCGGCCAGATATCGTCAGCCGCTGGGCGGCGCTGTTGCCTGCCGGTGCCTTGCTGGCGGGTTATTTCTTCTTTGATGATGCGCCCGATGCCTCGTTGAAAGGGCCGCCGTTCACCATACACAGCGCCGCATTTCGTGAACTGATGTCGCCGTATTTTGCCTTGCTTGAAGAGCGTGCCGTCAGTGACTCCATCCCCGTGTTTGCGGGCAAGGAGCGCTGGCAGGTGTGGCAGCGTTTGTAATATCGTGATCGTGGTTGGGTTAATCGTAGGTTGGGCCTGGCTTCACCAACCCAACACTCGGCGTTTAGGACGCGTACGTTTATCATAGGCCCAGTGTTGGGCTGGTAAAGCGTAGCGCAACGAGGTCTGGCCCAACCTACGATATTCCACAGGCACGTCCCTTGCTTGCTACTCCTTCACACTGACCACGTCATAAGCCGGTCACCTTCGTGCTTCACTCTCCCTCACGGCATCTGCCTCTTGAAAGGGAATCAATGAACAAAACAGTCACACTGGCATTGCAGGGCGGGGGCTCTCATGGTGCGTTTACCTGGGGCGTGCTCGACCGTCTGCTCGAAGATGGACGTATCGACATCGAAGGCATCAGTGGCGCCAGTGCGGGTGCCATGAACGCTGTCGTGCTGGCCCACGGTTATCTGCAAGGCGGGCGGGATGGTGCGCGTGAAGCATTGAAAACTTTCTGGGAAAGCGTTGCCGCAGCAGCGCCTTTCAGCCTCTTGCCGGATGAGCATTCATTGACCTCAGATATTACGGCGCAATCAGAACTGGCTGCCGGCATGAAGCATTTTGTTGGCCTCATGCGGTTTTTCTCGCCCTTCCAGCTTAATCCTTTTGACATCAATCCCCTGCGCGATATTTTGTCGGCGCAGATCGATTTTGACCGCTTGAAGGACGCAGCGGCGATCAGGCTGTTCATCGCGACTACGCAGGTCAGTACCGGCACGCTGAAGCTGTTCCGCAACAGGCATATGAGCCTGGATGTCTTGCTGGCATCAGCCTGTTTGCCGATGATGCACAGGGCAGTTGAAATTGATGGTGAGGCCTACTGGGATGGTGGCCTGACGGCCAACCCGCCGCTGTTCCCGCTGGTGCATCAATGCCAGGCACGCGATGTGCTCGTGGTACTCCTGCATGCGCAGGCCAGCAGGCAGGTGCCTACTTCGGCCAATGAGATCTGGCAGCGCCTGACCGAGATGGGTTTCAGCTCTTCTTTCTATACCGAATTACAGGGCCTGATGCTGGCCAAGCGTGAAGCCCAGCGTAGCTGGCTGGCTTTTGGCAAGCTGGAAAGACGCCTGCGCAGGCTGAACATGCATGTACTGGAAGCACAGGACCTGATGAGCCAGCTGAGCACGCATAGCAAGATGAATGCAAACCCGGTTTTCCTGCACCGTCTGCATGCAGAAGGGCGCCTGCATGCACAAACCTGGCTCGATCAGCATTTTGATCAATTGGGAAAGAGTTCCACATTCCGGCTTGCGCAGTTATTCCAGTAAGGTAGTTATTCCGGTACCGCTTTATGCCAATCCAGCAGTGCGGGCAGGCCCGGTGCGGGAAATTTATTTCCCGCAAGAAGCGGGATTGTTTTTAGCTGACGCAAGGTGTTACCATCGGCAGGTTTCCACCGGTAGGCGACTATCCTCATGCGTATCCTCAAATCTGTTTCTGATCTTGCCCAGCTCTCCGGTATCCCCTTGCATGCCGATGCAGTCCATACCCTGCACAGCGCCGCTGATTACCGTCAGCAATTACTGAAAAAAATCGCCAGTGCCAAAAACAGGATTTACCTGTGCAGCCTGTACCTGCAAAATGATGAAGCCGGCAGCGAGATACTGGAAGCCCTGTATGCCGCCAAGGCCGCCCATCCGGCGCTTGATATTGCCGTGCTGGTTGACTGGCACCGGGCGCAAAGGGGCTTGATCGGTGCCGCCAAAAACAGCGGCAATGCCGGCTGGTACCAGGAGATCAGCAAGGCGCATCATTATGCCGTGGCGATTTATGGCATACCCGTGCAGACCCGTGAACTGTTTGGCGTCCTGCACCTCAAGGGTTTTGTGATTGATGACGAAGTCATCTACAGCGGTGCCAGCCTCAATAATGTCTACCTGCACAAGCTCGACAAATACCGGCATGACCGTTATCTGATAATTGAAAACAAGATACTGGCCAACAGCATGGTGCAGTTTATCCGTGAACACCTGCTCTCGGCGGCGGCCGTGCACCGGCTTGACATGCCCGACATTCCGCCCACGCGCAGCATACGGCGCGAAATCAAACAGTTCCGCGACAAGCTCAAGCGTGCGCGCTACACGTATAACCTGCCTGAGCAAGAGTCGCCACCGCATGCGTTGACGGTCACGCCGCTGGTCGGTGTGGGTAAAGACAATCCGCTCAATAAAGTCATCTGCCAGTTGCTGGCCGCCAGCCATACGCAGATCACCATCTGCACGCCTTATTTCAATTTCCCGCTGGCAGTGACACGTGAAATCAACCGCGCCTTGAAACGTGGTGTGCGTATTGCCATCATCGTCGGCGACAAGACCGCCAATGATTTTTTCATCCCGCCTGAGCAGCCTTTCAAGGCGATTGCCGCCTTGCCCTACCTGTATGAAGCCAATCTGCGCCGCTTTGCCAAATCTCACCAGGCAGAAATCAGCAGCCAGCAACTGCAACTGCATTTGTGGAAAGATGGCGACAACACCTACCATCTCAAAGGTGTATGGGTAGACCAGCAGTTTGCACTGATGACAGGCAATAACCTGAACCCGCGTGCCTTCCGCCTTGATCTGGAAAATGCCCTGCTGATCCATGATCCGCAACAGCTCCTGCAAAAACAGCGGCAGGAAGAACTGGCGCAGATCATGGAAAAAACCAGCCGCATCACCCATTACCGCGACCTGGAAAAATTACGCGATTACCCTGAGCCAGTGCGCAAATTATTAAGCCGCCTCCGGGGCAGCAGCCTGGACAGGCTGGCTTACCGCGTACTCTAGATACGGTAGAGCCATACAATAGAGCCACACAAAAAAAACCAGAACGGCAGCCCCGGCAAGATCAGGGAAATGCCGTCAGACTTCAGGAGACAAAGGTATGGACCAGGCTTTGCTATTGCCCCTGACAGGCATCCCCATCGTGGTGCTGGGGTTTGCCTTGCGATTTAATCCCTTGCTGGTGGTGACAGTAGCGGGCCTGGCGACAGGGCTGGCTGCCGGCCTTGATTTTGTCAGCGTGCTGGAAACCTTTGGTGAAAAGTTTTTAAACAGCCGCCAGCTGGCCAGTGCGCTGCTGATCCTGCCCGTGATTGGCCTGCTGGAAAGATATGGCCTGCGCGAACGGGCGCAGCAATGGGTGGCCGGCATACGCAGCGCCACCACCGGGCGCATACTGATGCTGTACTTTGTCGTCCGTGAACTCACTGCCGCCATGGGCCTGCTGAGCCTGGGCGGGCAGGCGCAGACGGTCAGGCCCCTGCTGTCACCGATGGCAGAAGGCGCAGCCAGCAACCGCTATGGCGACTTGCCAGCCCCTATCCGTGACCGCATCGCCGCGCACGCTGCTGCCTGCGACAATGTTGCCCTGTTCTTTGGCGAAGATATTTTCATCGCCTTTGGTGCGGTACTGCTGATGAGTGCCTTCCTAAAAGAAAATGGCATACAGGGCATGGAACCGCTGACCATCGGCCTGTGGGGTATTCCCACCGCAGTCATGGCGCTGCTGATACATCTGTTTCGCCTGTCGCGCCTTGATGCCAGCATTGCGCGTGACATCCACGCCTGGCGCAACCGGGAGGCATCTGGCGCAGCCGCTGGTACCGTAGATGCCGCAGCAGGGGCGGCCCATGAATAGCCTCGTCAGCATCAACCTGGTGTTTTACCTCATTGGCATCATCGTCATGCTGGTGGCTTTCATGACAGTGCGCGACAGCAGCAACCCGCGTCGCTACACCACGGCCCTGTTCTGGTTCCTGCTTGGCTTCAGCTTCCTGTTTGGTGACCTGATGCTGGCCGTATTGGGAAAAACGCTGACCTACAGGCTGACAGGGGTGATGGTGCTGGTCATGGCGGGCTTGGCCGGTGCGAATCTGCTGGGGGCAGGCGCGCATGATGACAGCGGGCGCGCACAGCGACTGCAAGCATCGGGCAAGCTGGGTAAGCTGGGTAATAAAATCTTTATTCCAGCGCTGACCATTCCCGTTGTCACCGTCATCTTTACGGTCTTGCTGAAAGACTTGCAATGGGGTGCCTGGTATTTGCTCGACCAGAAAAACCTGACCCTGGCCGCATTGACGATTGCCTGTGTCACTGCACTGGCGCTGGCTTGTCGATACACAGGTGGCACGCCCATGCAGGCGGTACGTGAATCGCGCCGCCTGATCGACTCCATAGGCTGGGCGCTGATTTTGCCGCTGATGCTGGCCATGCTGGGCGGCGTCTTTGTGGCCGCCAGGACCGGGCAATCCATACAGGCCATCGTCAACCTGCTGATTGACCCTGGCAGCCGTTTCACGCTGATCATCATGTATTGCTGCGGCATGGCCCTGTTCACCATGATCATGGGAAACGCCTTTGCCGCCTTCCCGGTCATGACGGCCGGTATTGCCATGCCATTCCTGATTAGCCAGCATCATGCCAATCCGGCGGCGCTAGTGGCCATAGGCATGTTTTCAGGTTATTGCGGTACGCTGATGACGCCCATGGCTGCCAACTTCAATATCGTACCGGCTGCCTTGCTGGAACTGAAAGACAAGTACCAGGTCATCAAGGTACAGGTGCCGACTGCTATACTGGTCTTGACTGGCAATATCCTGCTCATCCATTTTTTTGCATTTCCATAAAATATGAAACGCATACTGCTTACCGGTTTTGACCCTTTTGGTGGCGAACTCAGCAACCCCTCATGGGAAGTGGCGCGTGGTCTTGATGCCCGCCTGGTGGATGACGATCACCAGATCGTTGTGGCGCAATTGCCGTGTGAATTCGCCAGCTCTTTGCAAATCCTCGAAGCGGCACTCAGGCAATATCAGCCCAGCATTGTCTTGTGCCTGGGGCAGGCCGGTGGCCGTGTTGATATCAGTGTGGAGCGCATCGCCATCAACATCAATGATGCGCGCATACCGGACAATGCAGGTGCCTTGCCAGTCGACGTGCCGGTGGTCGCAGGCGGGCCAGCCGCCTATTTCAGCAGCCTGCCAGTGAAGGCGATCATGCATGCGCTGCGCCAGGCAGGCATACCCGCATCGATATCACAAACTGCCGGCACCTATGTATGCAACCACGTGTTTTATGGCCTCATGCATATGGCGCAGAAGATGGACCATATCAGGCAGGCCGGCTTCATCCATATCCCGTATCTGCCCGCGCAGGCAATGGCCAGCCCCGGTGCGGCCAGCATGTCTCTGGAGGTGATGAAAAGCGGTATATTGACGGCGCTGGAAGCCTGCATCCTGAACACGCAGGACTTGCGCCTAGGCGGTGGTGCGAACCACTAAGCTGCCTTCAGCCTGGTGTTGGCATGAATACTTGCAGAGGTTCGCAGCAGATTTGCAGCAAATTGCCGCACTTACTGTAGCTGCGGCGTTGACGGCGTCTTGTTATCCGATGCGCTGGCTTCTATGATTTTCTGGGTACTGCCCTTACAGTCTTCCTTGTTGCCAGGGCTCAGTTCTGACCTTGATGTGCGGCTTGCCGCATCTTTGGCCGTGACAGAGGTCTGGTTGGCGACATTTTTCTCGTTTTTCTCATTCTTGTTAACCAGCACTTCGGCCGCAGGCGTATATGACTTGAAGTAAGAAATCAATTGCGCTTCCGCATTTGATACCGCCAGTGGTTGCGCGAAGGCAGCGGGCGTGGTCGCCAGCAGGCCAGCCATCAAGGTGCCGGCAAATACCAGTTTTACAGGGAAAGTCAGTCTCATTTTTTCGCGTCCCGATGTAAGCAGCGCATTTGTCCAGAATAGTTTTGTTCGCGCCTGCGTAGGTATTGCAAAGAACGTGCCAGAAATAAAACCCATCAAAAACAAGAACTTGGCGAAAGCTGTTGATTTTTGTGCATGTCCACTGTCCGCTTGCGGTCACTTTGGCGGACAAAGCGGACACTGGCGGACACATGCGGACACTGCCGTCAGGCAACATCCAGCAATCAATAATCAATAATCAACAATCGCGATTATTTTGCCACCGGCTTGGGCAAGGGCAGCTCGCCAGCCTGGTAAGTCATCAGCAAACCCTTGGGGCCGATGGCCCAGCCAGTGCTGGCATTGGCAAAGGCGACGGTATTGACGGGCGTGGTTCCCAAAACCCGCCAGCTCTTGCCGCCATCGACCGAGATGCCGGAACCGGCCAGCCCGGCTGCCACATAGGTGTGTGCCGCACCTGGCACGGTCGCAATGACGGACATGAAGCCCTTCGGCAATACCGGGCTGGCTACCCAGCTCATGCCACCGTCTTCGGTACGCGCGGCATTGAGGGTGTCCAGCTGGGGCAGCTTGTAGTCACCACCAACGACCATGCCATTTTTTTCATCGAGAAAGGCGACGGAAAATGCGCCCTTGCTCGCAGCCGCTGCCGGAATCGGTAAATTGCTGGCAGCCCAGCTCTTGCCCAGGTCGGTACTGCGGAACACCCGCGCGGCATCGGCCCCGCCTGTGACTATCCACGCGGCCTGTTTGCCGTAGACCGCAATGCAGGTGCCACTGGCAGCAAAACCGCCTTCATTGGGCAGGGCAGTCAGGCCTGCATGGCTTTGCTCTTGCCAGCTTGCGCCACCGTCAGCAGTGACCAGCACCTGGAAACGGCCATTGACTGCATCGCCAAACAGCATGCCGTTTTTTGCGTCAAAAAAAGCAAAGGCATCCCAGAAACCGGCAGGCTCCTGATTGGTTTTCAGCAATTGCCATGAAGCGCCGCCATCACTGGTCTGATAGATGCGCGACTTGTCGCCGGGGCCTGCACTCATGATCAGCGCATGGTCTTTGTCAAACGCCTGGATATCACGAAAATCCAGGCCGTCGGCACCGGCTACCTGCATCGCCTGCCAGTGCTCGCCATCGACAGTGCGCAGCACGGTGGCCTTGGCACCGCTGGCCCAGGCGACTGTAGGGCTGACGACAGAAAGTCCGCGCAATTCAACCTGCGTGCCACTGTCTGTCATACGCCAGCCTGGCGCTGGAGTCTGTGCTGGCGTTTGTGCCTGGGCTTGTGCCTGAATGGGTAGGTGAATCGCGCACAGCAGGGTGGCGCTGAACAGGGCAAGAAATGGCTTCATGATTTTTCAGGAAATAAAGATCGCCTTATTGTAAATCCCTGCCGGCATGCACATGCAAAAATTCTGCAATAGCATTGCCGCTTACTTTGCTGCCAGCAAACCCAGAAAGCGTGCGTGGATGGCGGCAGTGGTCTGCTGCACGATGGCTTGTACGTGCGCTTGCACATGCACCGAGGTGCTGGCTTTGCTTTCCTGCCCGGCCTGCTGCGCCTGCTCTTCCAGCCTGATCAACTGGCGTATCGTACTCAGGGCAGCCTGGCTTTTACCATCATCTGCATGCAGCGCATCCTGCTCGCCCTTGTCTTGCATGGCATTGCGCAGCCGGGTGATGTCCATCTGTGCCTCTTGCAAACCCAGCGTCTGGGCAATATCGAGTTTGACCAGTTTTTCATCGGCACTGAGTCGCGCATCGAGGTCGGTATGGGAACTGAACTTGATGATGATTGCCACCATTTCTATCGTCAAAAACCACAGCAGCCACCAGATGAATTGCAGGCGCCTGGGCATATCGTTTTTCAGCATGTCCCAGGTGGCGGCGAAGTCTGCTGCAAAACCGGCATGGGCGGCCAGGTCTATTTTTTTTGCCTGTTCTTCTTCCAGCACAGTGCTGCGCTGTCTTGCGCTGGTGATGCTGGCCCGGCTGTCACGCCAGTCTTCCATGAGCTGGTTTTTCTCTGCCAGCTTTTCATTTTTCCAGGTGATCAGGCGCTGGCTGACCTGCATCTCATATTGCTGGCAACGGGCCTTGGCTGCATGGATTTTCGCCTGCATGGCATCGATCTTGTCTTGCCAGTGCCGGCCTTCGCTCAGGCCTGATGCGGCTGCTGCCGAGAGTTGCTGCTTCCACACAGCCAGTTGCGGTGCTGCCTTGCGTTCTTCTTCCTTCAGCCGGTCGCGGCACAGGTGCAGTTGTGCGCGCAGTGCGGCCATGTCCGGTGCTTCGCTGCGCAGGTTTTCTTCGGCCTTCTGTAATTTTTCATCGATGCCGGATGCGGCCATTGCCAGCACCGGCAAGCCTGCCGCCACCTGCGCACTTTGCACATTCTGTATCAACCGGCCGCGCGCCATTTCTCCTGTTCTGACATCAATTTCGGCACGGTTACTGTCCACAAAAAACGGGTACACCATGGTGATGGCTGACAGGCAGGCCAGCAGGCTGCGCCAGCTCAGGCCAGCCAATTTTGCCTGCCATGAAGCGTCTGAGGCAATCGACATGATCATCTGACGTTCGAGGCACCACTGGAATACCGCCCAGACACAACCCGTAATGACCGCACCGCTGGCGCTGACATTGGCCATGCTGGCCAGCATATGGCTCATGCCATAACCGGCAAACAGCGCAAAGAAAAGCACCAGCGCGCCCATGCCCAGGTATTTCTGGCGACCACGTGCATGCACGAAATGCCCGGCCGGATTTTTTTCATCCAACACTGGGAGGCTGACACCGGCAGACAATGCCAGCAGGCTTTTCAACGCATGCCTGCATGCGTCTGCATTCAGAATGGGGAAAGACATGCCGCGCTCACATATTCTTGAATAAAGTCATGAAGGGCTGGCTGACGCTCAGAGTTTCTGGCCGGGTTTTCAGCCTGACCACGCCCTTGCCGGTGTCATCACGCGATACCGAGGCTATCGCCTTGATGTTGACGATGGTCGAGCGGTGTATCTGCTTGAACAGGGCATTGTCGAGTACTTCCAGCAAATCGCGTATGGGTTTGCGCAACAGCGATTCGCCTTCTGCCGTCATCACCACCGTATATTTGCTGTCTGCCTGGAAGTAGGCAATATCATCGACCATGATCAGCCGGGTTTCATTGCCGACGCTGGCGGTGATCCAGACCAGCGGTTCGCGCTTGGGCACATCGGCAGGGCCGCCGCTGAGCTGGCGCACCAGTGCAGTAATTGCCTGCAAATCAGTGGCACCGGTCAGGGCGCGCTTTTGCAGGCGCTTCACGGTGGCCAGCAGACGTTCCTGGGCGATGGGTTTGAGCAGGTAATCAACCGCGCCTTTTTCAAAGGCGTCGATGGCATACTGGTTATAGGCCGTGACAAACACAATCTGGCTGCGCGGGCTGACTTCTGTCATGGCGGCGGCCACTTCCAGCCCGCTCAGGCCCGGCATGCGGATATCCAGAAACACCACATCCGGCTGATGGGCGGCAATCGCTTCCAGTGCGCTGCCGCCATCATCGCAGGCGGCGACGATGTCCAGCTCTGGCCAGGCCAGGCTCAGTTGTTGCAGCAGGGCTTCGCGCAGCAGGCTTTCATCTTCTGCGATGACACACTTAGGCATGGTGCTCTCCTTTATCGGCAGCTTTTTCCCTGACGACTGGCACCGTAATGGTGGCCGCCACGCCGCTGGGGAAATTGCCCACCAGTACAAAGCTGGCGGTATTGGCATAGGCCAGGCGCAGGCGTTCACGCACATTCTTCAAACCGATGCCGGTACCGCCAATTTCTGCCCCCAGGCCATTGCCATCGTCGGCGACGGTGACGGCGACATTGCCCTCATGCTGCCTGGCGATGATCCATATTGTGCCGCCGCCGGTCTTGGGTTCCAGGCCATGCTTGATGGCGTTTTCCACCAGGGTCTGCAACATCATCATGGGGAAGGGCAGTGCCTTCAATTCTGGCGGTACCTGGATCTGTATGTTCAGGCGCGCACCCATGCGTATCTTCATGATGTCGAGATAAGCGATGGACCGTTCCAGTTCTTCACCTATGCTGGAAGCAGTATCTTCGGTGCGCGGCAATGAATGACGCAGATAAGTGATGAGGTTGCCCAGCATCTGGTCGGCTGCCGCTGGATCGGCCCGCGTCAATAATTGTGCACTGGCCAACGTGTTATACAGAAAATGCGGTTCCACCTGCGCATGCAAGAGATTCAGCTTGGCCACCGTCAATTCTTTTTCGGTGACGGATTGTGCGGCGCTGGCTTTTTCCTTACGCCTGCGCTCGGCAATGCGGCGGGTGATGGCGCGGGTGATGGCTTCGGCGTTTTCGAGATTGGTGCCATTATCGACGAGGAACAGGTCTGTCCAGGCCGGGCGTTCCGGCTCACAGATCAGGGTCAGGCTGCCGATGCCGTCACCGGGGGTAATGGTTGCCAGGATCTGGTTACGCTTGGTCGCCAGAAAATCCAGCAACTTCCATTCATCGACGATATTCGCCTGATACGGGTCGATGCGTTTGATTTTGGCGCGTATCTGCAAACTGTCCCTGGCGCTGTCGGTGTCTTCTGCACCGGGCAGTTCACGTATGGCGGCATCGACCAGTTCAAATGCCTCGCTGGCTTCCAGCGGGATTTCTATCTGGCGGCGCTGGCGGTTGGCGAGCGTGCCTGCATCCACCTTGCTGGCGATCAGGCGTACCCGCCGCACATGCGAAAAACTGATACCCATCACCAAGGCCACCGCAGCCAGGGGCAGGAAGACCATTTCCGCCGGCATGTGATTCCTGAAAATCACGTTGACGATAAATATGGTGCTGAACAGTATCAGCAGGCCCCAGCCAAAACTGGCACGTAAGATAAACCAGATCGTCGTGAACATTGTTATTTCCTTCTTATTTGCGATTGCTGCCAAGAATAATTGCCTGCGCGGCTTTCGTCTTGCATTTTCCGACAAAAGCAAAAAAATGCTGACGAATCGCGGATAACAGGGAATAAAACTGACTGACAGCCGCCATGCTGAACTAGTCAGCATGCGCTGGTGCCAGCGAAAAAGAGAGCTTGTATTTTTACTGTGCGTCACATAGTATTATGCTGTGCAACACACAGTATGTGAAAAACAGGAAGGAATACTGCATGTCAGAAGAACGGCTGGACAAAATGCGTCTGGAATTGCGCCGTGGTGCCCTGGTGCTGGCGGTGCTGGCTTCATTGCGCCAGCCGCAATATGGCTATTCATTGCGCAAGGCCCTGTTCGATAACGGCATCGATATTGATGAAGGCACCTTGTATCCCCTGGTCAGGCGGCTGGCAGACCAGGGCTTGCTCGACAGTGAATGGCAACAGGCCGAAGGCCGCGACAGGCGTTATTACACCCTCTCGGCTGACGGGCTGGACATGCTAGAAAAACTGACTCAGGAATGGCATTTGCTCAACGGCCCCCTGGCCCGGCTCTTGGAGAAATCAACATGAATCTGCTGCAAAACTATATCAGCGCCGTCAAACGGGAATTGCCAGAAGCGCAGCGTGACGATATCGCCCGCGAATTGCAGGCCAACATACTCGATCAGATCGACAGCCTGCGCGAGCAGCTCGGCAGGGACATCAATCAGGACGAACTGGCTGCACTGCTGGAAAAACTGGGCCACCCAGGCAAAGTGGCCGCCAGCTACCGGCCTGCCACGGCCCTGGTCAGCAGCGAGCTGATGCCCTTCTACCACCAGGTATTGTTCAGCGCTTTCGGCATTGTCCTGCTCTTGCAATCCTTAAAAAGCGGCATGACTTTTTTACAGGCAGAGCATTTCAGGATCATGCAGGCCCTGCTGCAATTATTGTCCGGTTTTGTCGATCAGTCGGCAAAGGTATTCGTGGTGGTGACCCTGCTGTTTTATGCGGCTTCTGTACGCGCGGCCAAAACCGGCAAGCCTGGTTGGCTGACACAGGGGACATGGCGGGTGCAGGATTTGCCCGACCAGCCGCATGAATGGCAGGCCATACGCGGTACCGACATCATCACTGACCTGGCCAACTGCGGCTTTGCCCTGCTGCTGATCTGGCATGCCTTTTGGATGCCGGCGCAAAGCCTGAATGGCCTGCCTGTTGATTTTTCACCGGCGATGGCCAGCTATTTCCCGTGGATGACAGTGCTGTTGTCATACAGTATCGCATTTTGTCTGTGGTGCCTGCTGCAACCACGCTGGGACAAGAAAAAACTCGTGCTGAACATCGCGCAAAATATCCTGTATGCCGTTTTGTTCCTGCTCTTTGCCCAGCTGGATACCCGTTTTGTGACCACGGCACAGGGTATGGCAACTATGAGTGACCTGCCCAGGCTTGATCATGCGGTTCGCCTCGCTTGTGCGGCTTATGCGCTATACCTGATGTACCAGGTTTTCAGGGACGGGCAGCGCTGGCTGCAATTACACGGCGACTCTGCGCTCATTCATACCAGTCGTCAGTAACATGATGCTACAAAATAAATATTTCCGCGCTACTAGCGGGAATGGTTTCAAATGCGCTAGTCTTCTGCTGAATGGAAATTCGTCGTCAGACTCTCGTTTGTATAAATCGTTGTATGAATCAATCAGTGATTGGGGTAAAACATGGAAATTGATCCAATGGAAACCGTTGAACAATTAACGGAAGAGCAGGAAGAAAATAAACAGCACAGGGCCAACCAGCACCTGAACATACTGGTCGCCATCACCGTTGCCTTGCTGGCGACCTTCATGGGCATCTGCAAGGTCAAGGACGATAATATCGTCCAGGCCATGCAACAGTCGCAAGCCAATAAAATTGATCACTGGGCGTTTTACCAGGCCAGAAACATCCGTGAAGAAGTCGCTAAGGCGACTGAATTACAGTTGCGGCTGGCATCAAAAAACGCACCTGCTGAACAACAGGCAGACTACCTGGCCGCCATCGATACTTACAACAAGCTCGCCAAAGAACAGCGCGAGAAAAAAGAAGAACTGAAAAAGCAGGCAGAGCAGGACCAGGTTGATTATGACAACGCCAATTACAAGGATGACCAGTTCGACCTGTCAGATGCCTTGCTGGCGATTGCCATTTCCTTGCTGGCAGTGACTGCATTAACCAAACAGAAATGGCTGTATTACCTGTCCCTGGTGCCTACAGGTTTTGGCGTGCTGATGGGCGTGGCCGGTTTATTGGGCCTGCATATCCATCCTGATGCACTGGTGGCTATGCTGTCTTGATCCTTACTGTATATCCAGATTGCGGATTATGGTCCGCAATCCGCAATCTGGATAAGCCTTCCTTTGCTACTTCATCTATTGTCCGTTAGGGGTATGCGCCAGGCAATTTCCCCTTTTGATTTCTCTTGAAGTGACTTCTCTGAAGATGTACTATTAAGATGGCAATATTGCAATTTATTTGCAATCTTAATTTGCAGACTTAATCTGCAATCAATATCACAGGCAATTTCTTACGAATCAAGCAAAGGGAGCAGGCGATGGATATAAAACTTACTTTCCGCAATTCATCCAACGATACAAATAATTCCAGTGTCGTTATTTTCCAGAAAAATGTGGCAGCAAATTTTGAAGAAAAGGCCGTGGCCTGGACGGTCATTCAAAATTGCGGTCAAAACGAGTACCATCCCTTTACTTATCCTATAGGCATGACCCTGTCATCCAGCGACAGCTGGGGTAATTACACACCACAACTGCCAGCAGAGCATGGGCAAATGTTTGAGGCAGCAATGGCCGCTTCTGGCGACCACCTTGCTTACGCCGGGCCCGCAACAAGCGCTTCAGAAGTCCAGGTGCGCAATAATCTGGCGCAAGGCGCCATCAATGCGCATATCTTCAAGGCTGGCAAGCTGCTGGCTATCAAGACCGCCGTTGCCCCTGGTCAAAGCGCAGCATTCAGGCTGGAACCGACCTTGTGGATAGGCGCAGTTTCTGAGATGGAAGAAGGCGATGTCATGAATTCGGCGGTGCTGTCCAGTCTCAATACCGAGTTGTCTTTGCTCGGTATCGCCAGCGCAGATATCGTGATGACAGGCGGTGGCCCGGGCCCGGACTCCACACCGTTTGCATTTCATTTCGAAAACATCCGGTCCGCCTGATCCTGCTTCAGCTCCTAAGGCCGCCCCGGTGGTTCAAGCCTTATCAGAGCCTCATAGCCACCCGGCAGCACTTTGTTAGGCAGCCATGCATCCTGCCTGCCACGCTGGCGCTGCGATTTACACCAGCCCTCTCTCTTTTTAAAGCAAAGGACATGACATGAGTATTGAACGGGTTATTCACCTGAAGCTCATCAATCTTTCGGATGACAGTAATACTCACGTCGTCATCTTCCAGAAAAATGTGGCAAGCAATGTCGATGCAAATGTCATCGCCTGGAAAGTGATCATCAAGGAAGGGCCGAGAGACAATCACCATCGCCCGTTTTCCTTTTCCATGTCCATGGCTGTTAGCGTAAGTGATGCATGGGGTAACTATACGCGGCAGTTAGGCGCGTATGCTGGTCGCTTATATAGCTATGGAGAAGCTCCCGGACATTATGATTATTTGCACTATATAGGGCCTGCCAGTGTCAGCAGTGAAGTACAGGTCCGTAATGGCAAACCGAATGGTGCAATCAATGCAGTCATTTACAGAGCCGGACAAAGACTGGCAGTCCACCATTCCATCGCCCCGGGGCAAACAGCCGCGTTTGAATTCAAGCCTTCAATCTGGATAGGTGTTGCCTCGCAAGTGCAGGAAGGTCAAGTCATGGACCCAGCCATTGTTGCCAGCATCGATACCGAATTATCGCTGCTTGATATTGTGAGCGCAGATATCATCATGAAAGGTGGTGGCTCAGGTGCCAGTTTCCAGCCTTTCACTTTTAGCCTGGAAAATATCGTCAAGGGCTGAGCCCATGTTCAGGGTTTTCCCGATGGGTCCAGACGTATCACCGCCATCGGTGGCACTTCATTGGGCAGCCATTTTTGGTGAATCCTGGCGAAATGGCCTTCTTTCTTCAGCCAGCGCAGGGCATCTTCCCAGGCTTTGATGGTGCTGGCGGGTGTCTGGGTCGAAAACGCCAGGTACAGTTCCAGGCTGTCGAGCACTTTGACCTTTTCGACTTCATCCACCGAATGGCCGATTTCTTTTAGCACCGACGACACCACCAGGCTGCCTTCCACCCACAAGTCAAAACGTTTTGCCAGCAGCATATTGGCAATCACCTGCGGTGTCGGCGCCTGCTCTATGTTTTGAAAACCCTTTTTGCGCGCCGTGTCGGCAAAGATGCTTGAGCGGTAAGCACCCACTTTCAGTTTCTGGATATCGTCCCCCATGGCTTGCAGGCGTGCGGCATTGCCCTTGCGCGTGTAGAGCGATGTCGTTGATATCGCCACCGGCCCCAGCAAGATCATCAGTTTTTCTCGTTCTTCAGAACGGCCAACCGTGAACAGCAGGGTATTTGGTTCTTCCAGCAAGGCCTTGTAACCGCGTGCCCATGGCACGACCTGCACCGGGTGGCTGCTGCCTATGCGTGCCTGCAGGGCCTGCACCATTTCTACGGCCATGCCGTCTGCCTTGTTGCCATTGCCAAAACTGACTGGTGGCCAGTCTTCGGTAAAAATCTGTAATTCCTGTGCGCTTGCCAGCGATGACATGAACAGCAAAGCCCATAGCAAGCCAACCCTGCGCAGGCGGGAAAGCAGGGTGCGTAAGCAGAAAGGGCCAAAATGGGCAGCGTGCATGATTGCCTGATATTTGCCAGAGGCTGGCGTGATTAAAAATATCAAATTCCAAGCAGGCAAAATAATCTGTGCACCTGTATTCTGGCGCTTGCGAAGGTGTCGATAAATTAAGGACACCGATTATTTCGCCTGCTCTGAATTTACAACAATTCTGCTTGCAGAGATAGTTGAACAATGCAAAACCGTCTGCCAGGATGCGTTTGTCCTGTTAAACAATGACAATTTTGGGCTGTTGCGCGGCATGGCCGCCACAAAGTACGGTCAGTTACATTTTTTCCTGTCTTTCTTGCCTTTCTTGTTTTTCTTTTCTTAATTGCAGTGATTTTTGCAAGTCGCTCAAGTCACCAGTTTTGCCGTGCACGCCGACAATCAGCTTCACCGCAAGCTGGTGCTGCCTGATCAGGCTGTCAAGTTCTTCACTGCCTTCAAAGGCGGGTGGGACAGGGCCAAGCTCAGGCAGGTAAAACAGATCGCCCTGAAATATCGTGCCAGACGCCGTATCGTAAGCCACCAGCATGTCAGACGCATGGGTGCTGGCGACAGGTAGCAGCTGTATGCGGCGGCCACCCAGGTCCAGTTCTGTGGCTTGATTGACTTCGATGGTTTTCGCGGCGACGGCATCGCCCAGTTGCCGCGCCACTGCCAGTTTGCCATCCTTGCCCAGCATGATGTGCAGCCCGTCATTGAGGTAGGCAGGCAGGCCAGCAATGTGGTCACGATGTGCATGCGAGACGATCACATAGGCCAGCTTGCGCCCCGGTGCAGTCTGTTCTATCAAGGCCCTGAGTTTTGCCGCTTCTGCCGGGCTGACGGGGGCATCATAAATGGCGACGCTATGGCTGCCTACCGAAAACCCCGTGTGGTAACCCGATTCTGTGCCATCAACACGATAAGTGCCGGGCGCAATCAGGCTGGCACGCAATGCGCCCTTGTCCTGCTTTTCCACATACGCTGGCGGCAGCGCAAAGTCTTGCGCACCAGTGTGTGGCACAGCCTGCGCTAGCACAGTCCATTGCACCTGCAAATCATCGCCTTTCATGACCCTGACCTGTTGTGGTTGTTTGAAATAGTCATCATCCTGGTAGCGGCTGTAGTCAAAGCGCGATACCGCATTTCTGGCGCTGACCACATGCCCGCTTGCCAGATCCAGCGCCAGCGTGGCTGGTCTGCCTGCGGCATCCTTGAAGCTTTCTATACGATAGTTGGCATCTGTCGAGGTGGCGGCTGTAGTGGAGATGGGCTGCCTTTCAGTCGCCTGTTCGAGCAACAGGGCTGGTGACAGGAACAGCAGGTCGGCATAATTTGTCAGTGCACTTGCCGCGTCTTCCCTTTCAATTTCTATGCCGCCGCGCCATTGCATGAGATCGACCGTGGCCATGCCTTCGGCTGAGCCGGTACTCATGAAATGGAATTTGATCTGACCAGGCCAGAACGATTCAGTGACCAGGCGAAAATGCCTGTCCTTACGCAGCAGTGCATTTTGGGTCAGCTTGATTTCTTGCGTCGCCAGCGTTGGCGTGTAGGCCTGATGGGACACCAGACGTGTGCCCTGCATCTGCAAAAGCACGGCGCTGCTGTCGCTGATGCTGTCAGCCTGGGCGGCGCTGCTGAAAGCCCATGCGATACAAAACGTGAAGGTGCATGCCGATGTAAATAAAAATGTAGATACAGATCGCGATGCAGATCGGGATGCGCACTTCAGTGCGCGTGGTTTGATTAATTTGCGGATGGCTGATGGTGTCATGTTGATCTCGTGATTGTGCAAATGTCTGGACAATCAGGTAGATACAAGAAAAACGCACGAGCAGGTGCGTTTATGTGACGGGTGGTGCGGAATAAGCCACGAAGCTTATTGGGGCTTGGCCCACTGATGCATTAATGCGGATGTGCTGATGCGTTGGCTCATTGATGCATTGATGTCGTTGCGTATCAACTCATCGCAGTTTTGATAAAACAGATGCAGCACTTTATCAGCGCTGCATCTGCCTTCATGCGGTTGGCTATCTTTCAGGCGCGCTATGTGGCTTGCGGCCATCTTCCTTCTCTTTTTCCTTGTCTGGCCTGTGCACGGGCGCTGGAGGAGCCGCCGGTGCAGGTGCCGGCATGGCCGCTGGCGCTGGACGCATTTCCATGCGCGGAGCTGGCTGCGGGATCTGCTGCGGTTGCGGTTGTTGCGGCTGTACTGGTGCCTGCCTTATCTCCACGCGCGGTGCCTGTTGTACCTGGGGCTGCTGTTGCATCTGTGGTTGCTGTTGCATCTGTGGTTGCTGTTGCACCTGCGGCATTTCCCTTTGCATCTGCACCGGGCTTCTTTCACGCGGGCGCTCATTGCGCGGATCTTGTTGCCCGGCATTGTCTGGTGCGCGGTTGCCACCATAACGCGAACGGTCACCGTTTCGTTCAATATTACGGTCAACATTGCGGTCAATATTTTCCGCTGGCCTTGGCGCAGTCATGATCGCATTGTTGGCCGGGCTGACGACATTGGGGCTGCGCTGCGGCATATTCTGTGGCTGGTTTTGCTGCACAGCTGCGGGCAGCGCAATACCATTATTGGCAGCAGGCATCACGACAGCCGGTGCACCCGGTGTCGTCGCAGGCTGGCCATTCGGACTGCGCAAGTCGCCTGGCCGTTCACCTGGCCTGTCGCCGGGGCGCATATTCAATCTTGAACCCCTGTCCTGGTTCTCACCAGAGCGTTGATTCAGGTTACCCGTCATGGGGTTGCCAATCGGGTTGTTAGCATTGTTAACATTGGCTGGCGGGTTCACAGTCACCGCATTATTAGGAGCAGGCACGGCAGGCCCGGTAATCACCTGTGGCCGGTTATTGAGGTTGTTGAGGTGAATGACATTGTCATTGCCATTGCCATTGTTGCCGTTCGGGCGATAGCCATTCGCGCCATTACCGGTATTGTTGCCGATATTGCCGGGGTTATTGGCGACTTCGCCAGACCGTATTTGCGGCCTCAGTTCAGTCTTTGGCACATTCGGGCCAGCATTGAAATTGTTGACTGCCGCACCCTGTTCATTACCGGCAGGCGGGTTGCGCGAAATATGACGCTGGAACTGATTGGCATCCTGCCAGCCATGCGGGCGGGCATCGCCAAAGCGGTTGCCGTTGCCCGGTGTCAGGTCGGGCGCATGGGTCACTGCCTGCACCTGTACGCTTGCCGGGTTAAATTTGGTATTACGCACTGACATCACATTGTCGCCACGCACAAAGGTGTTGGTGGGCACAACGGTGACGGCGTTCTGCCTGCCCTGGTTCACAAACACCGTGCGGTTATTGATGATGGTCGTGTTGTTGATGACTACAGTCGGGTTCAGGCGCTGGATGTAGGTCACGTTTCTGGCATAGCCAGGGCGGTAGATTTCACCAGGCCCAAGCGGGAACCAGCCAACCGATGCAGAGTGCTGTTGACCAGGATTGAGACTATTGCCAAAACCAGGGTTGCCATTACCGACAAACGCCACCAGGGCCGGTGCATAGACCGGGCGCTGATGCTGCTGATACGCACCCGGCACCCAGGCCCAGCGCGCGCCTACATACGCCCAGCGGCCATAGTGATATGGCGCAAAGCCCCAGGGTGCACGGTCAACCCAGGTCCAGCCCCAGGGGGCTACCCAGACCCATTTGCCGTCACGATACGGTGCCCAGGTCACGTCCACTTGGCGCGGGTACCAGACTGCGCCATATTCTGTTGTGGTTTCCCATGCGCCATAAGAATCCAGCTGCTCATAACCGATGATTTCACGCGACACATAACGTGCTGATATGGCGCTTTCCTCGGCGCGGTCACGATCATAAGCCCATTGGTCGAAGGTATCGTAAGGCAAGACATTGGTGATCTGGGTATGCTGCAAATTGCGGCCCGAAAAACGTGACTGCTCGCCTTCACGCACGGTGATGGTGTCGCGCTCACCCTGTACTACGCCGGTGCCGCGCCGCACCAGAACGGTGGTGCTGTTGTCCGGGTTGACATTGATACGGTATTCGCCAGGTTCTTGTATGGCAAACAGCAAATTGGGGGTATTAACTTCAAAAATTTCATTGTTCGCCAGCGCACGTACGCGTACGACCATGCTGCCTTGCTGCAAATCTATCTGGGTCGCGTCATCGGTCAAGTTGAGGAAATGGATGCTCGTGTTTTCCTGCAAACGCAAAGCGCTGGAACCCACATGCAATTCTGCCCTTCCAGCCGATGGCACCAGCAAGCCGTCACCGGTAGAAATAGGGCGATTCGGCACCAGTGCCGACCAGTCTGTCGTGCCTGCGTCGGCAAAACTGAGATTGCCATACGAATAACTGACGCGCGCAACCCGGCCTGGTGGCTCATCCTGCGCACTGGCGTTTGCCTGCATAAACAGGCCGGCAATGGCAAAGGCAGCGACTTTTAACAGATGCTTGCTAGTCTTGGTATTACGCATAGTTTGGTTTCCACTGTATGCAGGAATGAAAATAAAGGCGACAAATAAAGAGGGTGGCAAATGAGACGCCTGTTTAGCCTTAACGCACCAACAGCTGTTTTGGATGTCATGAAAAGTCATAAATCCAAAAAATATTTTCAATATGCCCCGAATCGTGCGAACCGTTTCCCGCTTTTGCCTGCTCTTAACAAATGTCAGCATAAGTTGATGTTAGTTCTGAAAATAACGCCATTCAAAGAGGCTTACGATGTTTTACATTAAAAATTTACCAGGCTGGGAACGGGTTTTGCGTATTATTGCTGGTTTGGCATGTCTGGGTTTTGCGTATATGAACTGGGGGTCGTCATGGCTCAGTGTCGCCGCGGGCCTTGGCGGGGCCGTGGCTGCTGTCACCGGCTTGGCAGGGTTTTGCCCCATGTGTGCCATGCTGGGTCGCAAGCTCAATAAGAGTCAATAAGGTCAATAAGGGCCATTGATGCATATTACGATAGAAAGAGATAATCTCATTTCTTCTGCCAAGGCGGGCGATACGCTTGCGATTGCCCGCCTGCTGGCGCTTTGCCAGGCCGACGCGCGCCGTTATGCCCGCCGCCATTGCCATGCCAGTGATGTCGATGATGCAGTGCAAGAATCACTGCTCATCATTTCACGCAAAGTGGGTGGCTTGCAGGCAGTGGCCGCTTTTTCTGCCTGGCTGTTTACCGTCATCAAGCGCGAATGCTACAAACTCGCTAAGATCATCACGCGCACTGACAGCTTTGATGAAGAACGGGAAGCGCAGGCAGAACAGCAATTGGCCAGAAAGACAGACCAGGATTTGCGCATGGACCTGGTTGCCGCGCTGGAATCATTGCCCGCCCATTATCTGGAAGTCGTCATCTTGCGCGATTTTGAAGAACTGACGATAGCAGAAATCGCCGGGCGCCTGAACGAGCCGCAAAGCAGCATCAAGAGCCGGCTGCATAGGGCGCGTGTGCTGGTCAGGGAATATCTGCTGGCCTATGACCATGGATGAAGCCGTGGATGAAGCCATGTATGAGGTCATGCTGGCTGCATAATAAACACCGATGTTTGATTGTCATTTGAGAGTTGCCCCATAAGTGAAAGCATCATGAAAGTAGATCACATCACCCTGCTGGTCAGCTCACTCGAAACCAGCATGCCGTATTACGACACGCTCTTGCCGCTGCTGGGTTTTAGCAAACAGCGCGCGCATGTCTGGTCAGATGGTGAAGGCTTTTTCTTCCAGTTCCTGGAAGCGAAGGCAGGTACACGTCCTTATGAGCGCTATGGTGCCGGCATGAACCATGTCGGCTTTGGCGCAGCCTCGGTAGCGGCGGTAGAGCATATACGCCTCAGCATGCAGGAGGCCGGTTTTGCCGTGCCAGAAATCCAGCAACTCGGCGGTGCAACAGCCCTGTTCATGAAAGATGCAGACGGCATACGCTTTGAAATCACTTACTATGCACCGGGGACAAAAGTAGTCGATTAGCTTGCAGGCAAGCCGCCAGCGGCGCAGGTTTGGCCGTGCGGATTTCCCCATGCTGTTCATGCTGGCGATGTTGTCCATGTTGCCCATGCTTTTGTAACCAGTCGTCACCCAGGTCAGCCAGACAGGCGATGAAAGCTTCCTGCAAAGAGAAGTGACCACAGTCTATTTCTACGTATTTTTTCGGCCCTGCCAGGCGCTGGTAACCGTCAAGCGTCAGTTGCGGGCTGACCATCCTGTCACGTTTCTGGTTGATCACCAGCACCGGTATGTCGGTATTCGATTCCAGCGGTATGCAAAATGGTGTTGCCAGCATGCTCGCAAAATAGCGTGCCGTGACCGTGCGCAAGGTGCAGGGATCAGCCTGCCATTTTGTATAAAAGCCACCAGGCAAATCCACCTGGTCGCGTTCATCCAGCATATGCCGGAAACGCGCCAGTGGACGATAGGGCAGGCGCAATCCTGGCAGCAGGCTTGCCAGTGCAAGGCTGGCATATTTGCATAAAACGGCCATGCCCGGTATCTGCGCCAGCGCAGACAAACGGGTAAAGCCAAGCCCGGTATGCGGGTCACCAAAATCATACAGGTTCAGGCAGACGATTGCCGCCGGTGGCAAACCGTGCTGGTGCAGTGCCGCCGCTGCAGCATAGGTCAGCCCGCCACCTATGCTGCCACCACTGAGAAACAGGTTGCCGCCAAACTGGCTGCGCGCCCAGAGGGCAACGTCGACAATATTCTGCACACTTTCAGCAACGGTAAAATCGCCCTGTGCACCGCCAGAGCGGCCCTGGCCTTTCTGGTCAGGCACCACGACGGTATAACCACGCGCATGAAAAGCCAGCGCCAGGCCGACAAACAAACCACCATAGCCACCACCGCCATGATTCAGCACCAGCACGGGCGCGGCCTGGTCTTGCTGCGCATAGACATCGACATGCAAATCCACACCGGTGGATGGCACATGGTGGACGCGGCGTAACGCTGCCGCGCGCGACAAGGTGGCCGCGTCGTGATAACAATGCCAGTAAAGCTGATCAGGTCTTGCGTCCGTAGATTTGTTGCGCATGAAAACTCCAGAAGATGGCGACCTCGCCATGTCGGTCTATAATATGAACAATCATTCACATTGTCTATTCGCATTCAGGAGCCGGTTTCTGACATGGCCACACCCCGCGCAAAGCCTTTAAAACAGCCGCTTCAGCAGCGTTCGCGGCAAACCGTCCAGGCCATCCTGGAGGCTGCTATTCAGGTTTTTGAAGTCCACGGCTATGCGGCCGGCACGACTTCGCGCATCGCGCAGCGGGCCGGAGTTTCCATCGGTTCGCTGTACCAGTATTTCCCCAACAAGGATGAAATCCTGTTTGCGCTGGCACAGCAGCACCTGGCGGAAGGCCTGGGCCTCAGTGCCCGTCTGCTTGAGACCCTGCGTCAGGCCAACTTGTCGCTGGAAGCCACCTTGCGCGAAATCGTCTCCAGCATGATCGCGCTGCACAAGATCAACCCTGGCCTGCACCGCTTATTGTATGAAGAGGCTTTGCTGCCCGTGGGCTTGCGCCTAACGGTGAAAGAGGCTGAAGTGTTTTTGATACAGGAAGTGGCACGCTGCCTGTCCCTGCGCCCCGATGTCAGCAGCACAGACAGCCAGTTGCAAGCGTATTTTGTAGTGCACACGATAGAGCATTTCACGCACAAGCTGGTGATAGACCAGCCGTCGGCGCAGTTTCAAAAGGCAGGGGAAGAAGAGATGGTGCAGATGTTGCTGCGGTATTTGCGGGCAGATAATTAAGCTAGCCAACCCGGCTAATCCAAGCAACCCAGCCAACTGAGGTTTTGCCAGACACGCCTGCCTGGCAAAACCTCACGTGCATGCTATCAGGCTATCAGGCCATCATGACATTGATGATGGCATTGCCTATGCCCAGTATTGCCGCACCGGATATCAGGCCGGCGCTGATGGCTTCGCAGCCACCCACCCAGAAGGTATTGCCCTGCGTGCCTTCAGTCGGGTATTTCCTGCCCATATACCAGAATATCAGCGCGCCTATCCACATGGCCAGGCAGGCATCAGGTGGCAAGACTACGCCAAGGCCGATGGACACCGCCGACAAAGGCAGGCGGCCTTTGGTGATGATATTGGTCACCTCGATAAAGACTGCGCACAGACCGGCAATAGTCATGGCGATAATGGCTGAAATTGGCAGACCGCTGATGCCCTTGGCGATGATCTCCGCCACGCCTTTCCATTGCAGCGCAGAAGGGAAGGCAAACTGCTCGCTGACGATGGTAGCGGTGCTGCGCAAGCCCTCATGGTCAGGCGGCAGGAACAGCAGGAAGAACAGCGGCACACAGGCCAGCGCACCGGAAAAAATGCCGATGATATGGCCTATCACCTGGTGCCTGGGTTTGCCACCCAGCATATAGCCGGGCTTGATATCTGACAGCAGTGATGAGGCATTGAAGGCGATGTCAGAAGTCATGCCCGCCGGTATCAGGTTGGTCGCCGGATTGCTGCGGTCTATCGCACCCATGCTGAATTGCGTGATCTTTGCCAGCGCGCCGATAGGTGCCCAGGAAGTCAGCGCCATCGCATTGATACAGATCACCGTCAGCACAAAAATCAGCGGGAAAGAAATCAGCGCCATGATGTAGGAAACACCAAACAGCGCATTGATGAGCCAGGCTGCAACGCCGCACAGGATGGGCACGCCGACATAAGAAATCCACAGCGGCACTTCAATATCCTTGAGCGGATCGGGGCCGGTGTCCTTGACCTTCTCGCTTTTGCCACGCAGCGAATTGAATGCCGCCTTGAACAGTTCCGGTTTTGCCAGCAGGCCCACGAGGGAACCCACCACCATCATCGTCACCGCCCACCACAAGCCCCATTGATTGACGATTTCGGTACGTGAAATCGCCACGATGCTGCCGTTGGGTAAAGTACGGGCAGCGATATCGCCGCGCTGTATCATCCACGGTGCGAGGAACACAAAGTTGATGACCGCACCCAGCATGACGCTGCTGGCCACCCGTATGCCCATCAGGCCACCAACGCCAAACATTGCCGCATCGACGGTAAAGCGCAAACCCAGCTGGCGTATGTCGGTGCCGAGGATTTTTGGTATCCACCAGTCATATTTGACGGCGGCCATGTAGTAATAGGTATCGAGGCGCTCCTGCAAATTCCAGGCTTCTGTCATGCCTGCCCATTTGTCCATGCGCAAAATCTTGAACTGTATCAGGCGCATCCAGCCATCACTGACCAGCATCTGGTACAGGCCGGCGAACAGGCTGGTGTAGCCGAGCAGCTTGGCTTTATACAGGCCGGCGCCGGCACCATCGGTGTACAGTGAATCAAGCACCACGCCACAGGCGCGGCCTTCCGGGAAGGGCAACTGGTCTTCATTGACAAAACGGCGCTTGAGCGGGAAAGCCACCAGCACGCCGATCAGTGCGACCACGGTCACCCAGAGCAGCATCTGCCACCAGGGGATGATGCGCCCGGTGATCAGCATATAGGCCGCCAGGCTGGAAATCATGGGGTTGATCATGTAACCGGCGGCTGTCGCGATGGATTGCGTACAGTTGTTTTCCAGTATCGTGTAATCGGAAGCCAGGCCCATGCCGTGCAGGATGCGGAAAATCGCAAACGATAAAATCACCGAAGTCAGGCCCACACCGATGCCGATGCCTGTTTTGGCACCGATATACAGCGCAGTGGCAGCCAGGATGCCGCCCAGCAAGAAACCCGTCAGGGCAGAGCGCAAGGTCAGTTGTGCCATATTGCTGCGGTACACATTATCAAACCACCACTGGTCTTTCTGTCGTCTTGACCAGGTGCGTATCTGTGTATCATCTAGCTGCTGTAAAGCCATGTGTCCTCCTCCGGTAGGGTAAAACTGCGTCCTTGTGGGCTGCTCTTTTATGACCGCCTGCGTTTTTTTTGCATGCACGATGCCGGGCGGTAGCGAAATATAGTGTTAGCCGATCAGCATGTCAATTTCTGTCGCGACAAATCCATGCTGTGCTGCAAACAGCGTAGCCGGATCAAAACCGGAATATAAATTAGAATGCAAAGCTGGCAAGTATTTATCCTTCCCTGTCCCTTCCAGAAAGACGCGTATGACACTCAATGAAATTGCCGCAGCCTATGTCAAACTGGTGCTGGCCGTTGGTCAGCATGATGCCGGGTATGTCGATGCCTATTACGGCCCACCCGCCTGGCAGGAAGAAAGCCGCCAGCTGCCGCTGGTCGATTTGCTGGCATCTGCCGACCAGCTGTTGCAACTGGCGCGCAACTTGCCCCCGCCTGCGGCTGGCGAAACCCTGCGCCAGCAATTCCTGTTGCTGCAACTGGCATCGGTACGCACCTATATCGCCCACTTGTCGGGCAGCAAGCTCAGTTTTGATGCCGAATCGCTGGCCCTGTATGACGCCCAGTCACCGGTAAAGACGCCTGCCGACTTTGAACTGATCCTGGCAGAGCTTGACCAGCTGCTGCCCGGAGAAGGTGAACTCAACCCGCGCCTCAGCGCTTATAACCGCGATTTTGAAATCCCGCGCGACAGGCTAGACGCCGTCTTCACCGCCGCCATCAATGAGTCAAGGGAACGCACCCGCAAATACATCAACTTGCCGGCAGAAGAAGATTTCCGCATCGAATATGTCAAAGACCAGGTCTGGAGTGCCTATAACTGGTACAAGGGCAACAGCTATAGCCTGATACAGGTCAATACGGATTTCCCCATGTTCATCAGCCGCGCGATTGACCTGGCCAGCCATGAAGGCTACCCCGGCCACCATGTCTTCAACCTGTTGATGGAAAAACACCTGGTCAATGAAAACGGCTGGCTCGAATACAGCATCTACCCCCTGTATTCGCCCATGTCTTTCCTGGCTGAAGGCAGTGCCAATTACGGCATAGAAGTCGCCTTCCCGCATGCAGAACGCATGGCCTTTGAGAAAGCACAACTGTTCCCGCTGGCCGGTATCGATCCGGCCAGGGTAGAACATTATTATGAAGTGCAGGCGGTGCTGCAACAATTGTCGTATGCCGGCAATATGGTCGCCAGGCTTTATCTCGATGGCGAGATCGACACTGAAGCCGCCGTTGCCATGCTGATGAAATATGCGCTGTCTGATGAAGCCCGCTCCAGGCAACGCCTGCGCTTCATGGAAAAACATCGCTCCTATGTCATCAACTATAACCTGGGCCAGGATATGACCAAGGCCTATGTCGAAAAACTGGCAGAGCCTGGCAGCGAGCAAAGCCGCTGGCAGGTCTTTACAGACCTGCTGTCGGCACCAAAGACAGCATCCATGATGGTGTAGCGCATTGGTGTAGCGCGTGTCAGCACCGGGGCCACTGTCAGGCAATGTCTGCGATAGCCAGCATCTGCCGCGCCTTGTCCACATCCGGGCTGCGGTAGGCTTTTTCCGGTATGCCTGACAGGGTGGAGGGGTGCAGCTGCTGGTTATCCAGTCCATAGAATTTCTGGAAACTCATGATCAGTGGCTGCCATTTGTCCGGGTCTACCCGGTTGGGGTTGCCATCCATCAGTATCGACGTATCAAGATGCAGGCGCTGTATGCGCAATTCGAAAGTCAGTATGCCGCCGCGCAGCAGGGCCTCATCATCGGCAATGCCATGCATGGCGACGACACTGGCTTCCTGCTGGACCAGGCATTCCTGCACACGCGCTGCGGCCACGGTTTCTGATGCTTGCGGCGTCAGGCCAGCCAGGGCAAACTTGTCCCTCACCAGCCGGTAACCGCATGCGGCCTTCCATGCCGACATTGCATCAGAACCCGTCGTCAGCGCCAGCCGGTTGACTGCCTCCACCTCATTGACAGAAGCCAGGTTCAGCACGCAGACGCCGTTGCGCTTCAGGTTACGCGCGGTCTGTGAACTCGAGCCTACACCGATCACCGCCCGCCAGCCCAGCCAGAATATCGATGAGATCGGTGCCAGGTTAAAACTGCCATCTTCATTGACGGTACTGACCAGTATCACAGGTGTACCAAAATAAAGGATGGATGATTCGCTGCTGATATGCATTTTTGCCTCGCTTGTTGTTGAACGACAGGCAAAGTATGGGCGAGGCAAAGTGGCATGGCTGGCTGCAATCGGACACGAGATTTTCTCGCGCCGCCGTGCAAAATCATGCGCTGCTGGTCAGGTCAGTGATCGCTCTCAAGGGTATCGGTGCCGACATCACGATGGAGGTGCGGGTCTCGCCATAATGATTGATATTGCCGACAAAGCTTTCGAGATGGCGGATATCCCTGCACACCACCCGCAGCAAAAAAGAATCCTGGCCGGTGACGTGCAGGCATTCCATCACTTCAGGCAGCGATTTGAGGTGTGCAATAAGGCTGGCCTTTTGCGGCTGTGGAACGGTGATCCCCACCACCGCCTGCACCTGCAGGCCCAGGGCTTCGGCATTGATTTCGGCGCGGTAGCCTTTGATGATACCTGCCTCTTCCAGCCGCTTGACCCGTTCAGATGTGGCAGGCAGCGACAGGCCGGTTTCATCGGCAAGGGATTTCAGCGAAATGCGGGCGTCGCGTTGCAGTGCGGCCAGTATTTTCCAGGCTTTGGCATCGATATCCATGATTTTAAGTCCGCAGGCAGTTTCGCAAGAATAGTGAAGGCAATGTAGCAGTTTTACCTGAATTTTTCCATTCTATTGCCATGTTCAATTCGTCATACTTGAACCCTGTCTTTCTTGTTCTCAGGTACATCATGGAATGGATTTTGTTTTTCAAGGCAATGCTGATCGGCCTGTCGATCGCCGCGCCGGTCGGCCCGATAGGTTTGCTGTGCATACAGCGCACCCTCGCACATGGCATGCGTGCCGGTTTTGTCAGTGGCCTGGGGGCGGCGTGTGCTGACGCCGTGTACGGCGCCGCTGGGGCGTTTGGCATGGTGGCCATCACTGACTACTTCGTCTCGCTGAGCATGCCGCTGGCGCTGGCTGGTGCCTTGTTCCTGGCCTGGATGGGTGTCAGGCTGCTCTTCAGCAAAGCCAGCCCCGCAGAGCAGGGCACAGCTGTACGGCCTTCTGCGGCAGGCGCCTTCTTATCGGTGTTTTTGCTGACTATGACCAACCCCATGACCATCATTTCTTTCATCGCCGTGTTCGCCAGCATTGCCGGCCCCGTCGCAGTGCAGCCATCTGCCGCCATGCTGATGGTGGCAGGCGTGCTGCTGGGGTCCGCCGCCTGGTGGCTGACACTGACTTGCGGCATCGCCCTGATACGCAAGAAGATCGATACCGCAATGATGACAAGCATCAACCGCGCCGGTGGCTGCCTGCTGCTGGGTTTCGCCGCATGGCAAATCATGGGTTTGCGTGCCGGAGCCTGATAGCCCCGGGGCGCAGCCTGTCTTAAGTCTTCAGTGAAGTGTGGGCGACAGTGTCGCAAAAAGTAATTTTCGGCGCTTGCCTGAGCAAGGTCTCCATGCGCTGCAACGCAGTCTTGACAGGCAGGGATTGCAGATGCACATCGCAGGCCGCCTTGTCGCGATATAACTCATAGACCATAAAATGATCAGGCTGATCCTGCTGCTGATGCACCGCATAAAAAAGACTGCCGGCTTCTTGCTGAGTTGATGCGACCAGTTTTTCCAGCATGGTTTTTACTTCTTCCTGCGCGGCGGCATGCGCGTGTAGTTCGGCCAATAATAACAGCATGTTTTTTTACTCCTGTAGTGATGATAGTAATGAGAAGGAGTAAATAGTTTGCTTTAAGGGCGCTGGCTGGTATTGTAAAAATGCGTCTTCGTGCGCGCCAGTTTCAAATACTGTTCAGGGCTGCTGCCCGTGATTTTTTTAAACTCATGGATGAAATGCGCCTGGTCATAGTAGCCATGGTCCAGCGCCGTGCTGGCGGTAGCTGTCATATCACCCAGCATCAGGCTGCGCATGGTGTGCTGGAAGCGGCTCATGCATCTGACGGTATTGGCCGTCTGCCCGCTGGCAGCCAGAAAGCGCCGCTCAAACTGCCGCCTGCCAAGATGGAAATGCTCAGCCAGCGCCTGTATGCTGATATCCGCATGGCGCCGGTATAACAGCGGCATGGCTTGCTCTATCAGCGCATCGGGTGCTTCGGGTTTTAATCGACTGAGCAGGAAGGCATTGATCAGTTCCAGCCTTTCCCGCGCAGTAGCCTCTTCCAATTGCCTGCCCAGCCTGTTCGCTGCCTGACCCCAGATATCTTCCGCCGTCACTACCTGGTCAGCGAGTTCATTCATGGGGATAGTGGTAAACCGCGGCAACATGCCCACCTTGAAACGCACTGCAATAAAACCCATATCGGCAGACGCGGATAGCGTAAGCGCCTGCTGACGCATACACAGCAAATGGCTGGAATTACACACTGCCAATTTCTCGTTGCCGCGAGTGCGGTATTGGAAAGGCGAACGATAATGAAAATACAGTTCCGCCCCTGTGCCTGGCAACAGTTCTGGCAGTGCGATGATTTCGTTTACCTCACTTTCCCAGCCCCAAAGTCTGTCAATGTAAGGCAGCAGTTGTGGGAGAGGAGGGCACAGGGTTTTTTTCATGCCAGTCGGCTAGTTTGAAAATTAAAAATATGAACAGAAAGCGCTGATTGTGGCATTCGCTGTTTCAACGTAAAGTAGCGACATGATATAGACAATAAGAAAAAGGGTCTTTAAGCAAATGAATTCTGGCATGAACAAACCATACTCCGTCGCCTGTGAAAGAAATAGCGGCCCTATCCTGCAAGTGATCACACCTGTTTTGGCTGACACTAAAAGTCTGCTGGAAATCGGCAGCGGCACTGGCCAGCATGCCGTCACTTTTGCCCGGCATTTACCGCATCTGCAATGGCAGACCAGTGACCGGCCTGAATACCATCCTGGCATCATGGCGTGGCTGGATGAGGCTGCGCTTACCAATGTGTTGCCACCGCTGGAATTGAATATCGGTAAAAGCCCCTGGCCAGAAAGGCAGTTTGATGCCGTCTTTACCGCCAACACCTGTCACATCATGGCATGGCAAGAAGTGCAGCTCATGTTTGCCGGTGTTGCAAAAGCCCTTGCAGCGCCCGGCTGTTTTTTGATTTACGGCCCTTTCAATTATGCAGGCCAGTTCACCAGCGCCAGCAACCAGCAATTTGATGCCTCATTAAAACAGCAGGCCGCGCACATGGGCCTGCGCGATATTGAAAAAATCATTGCACTGGCTGAGCAGCATGGTTTGCACCTGCAAGATGATATCGCCATGCCCGCCAATAATCGTTTGCTGGTGATGACGACCTAAACACCGTGCGCTCTGGCATTGCGCGCTAGAACGACTATGGGGCATCACTACTGCATGCGTTCTTGCAGATATTCTCCATCAGACGCTGCTTTGTTTATGCGATGAAGCGCTGTCTACCTGGACGACAATATCGTAATAAAGAACAGCAGCGGTAACAGCGCAAAACCGCACACCGCAAGTGTTGCGCGCTCGACTGCTGATTCACCTGCGGCACGCCTTTGCCATAAAAGCAGGCGCGTTGCTGTCCCTGCCCACAAACCTATACAGGGCACACCAAAAACAAATATCGTCAACGCCATGCCAACATCGGCATCATCGCCCGAGCCAATGACACCCTTGATGTTGTACACCAGTAGCGCGATGAGCGCTATGCTGATCACCGCTGCACCCCTGAGTAACAAGCGGCGGTCAGGCATCAAAAAGACCAGGGCAAACGGGATCGTGTAAGGCAGCATACAAAGGCAGGCAATTATTTCCATAGAGATGGCATTTCAACAGTGGGTTGCTGGGCCAGCGCAATAACAGCATCATGCTTGCCTCTGCGCCAGTGACAAGCCAGCATGCCATGCCTGTGTGAAGAGAGTATGCGCCCGGTGTGAAGTGTGCACAGTTGCTGCATTCTTCAAAGCGCCCAATGCCGTCAGCAGATAACAGAGAGCCAGTTGGCAGAGACCGCAGACTGCGGTACTGGTGCACCCTTGCCAGATAGCTCACCAGCAGGTATAGTCCGCGCTGAAATTTCAGGGATATCAGGCTTGGCCATGGGAAAAAGAATCAATCAAATCATCAGTGTGTCTTATCTTGCGGTGCTCATAGTCGCAGCACTCTCAGGGTGCGGCGTTCATGTCAGGGCACCGAATACACCAGACCAGGGGAATGCTGAAATCACACGCGTTTCCGGCAAAAATGAAAAAGGTGCCGCACTCATCACGCACGTGAATGGTCAGCAAGTCGGGTTTGAGATGACCGGCTATGCCACAGGCGCCACAACGCCTCCGGGGCCAAGCAAACTGATCATATTGTGCCGCCTGGATAAAAGTGCGATGAGCGGAAGGCAACGTCCCTTTGATGAAGTCGACAATGGGGTTGGCGTAGTAGTCGGATCAAGCGGGAGCGCTATCGCGCAAATCAGATTGAATGCCGACCTCAAGCCAAATACGAAATATGAATTGCATTGCGAACCGACAGGCGACTACCGTGCACGCGCCTGGCTGGTGGAGCTTCACTAGAACTCATTTCATAAATAGGGATGAGATGCGTTTGCCTCATAGCGTGGGCTGGCAAGGCGGGCGAGGCCGTCAATAGTGGTGCTATTGACAACGAGTCCTACACAGTCCAGCCAACGCTATGAGGCAAACCCTTCGGGAACTGACGATTTGGGCGCATTGCTGCGTTGTGCCGCTTGCAAAGGCGGACGCCTTAGCTGCGCGTCACGCCTTGCACTGCATCCCAAATCGCCTTGTTCGCATTCACCCCTATTTATGAAATGAGTTCTAGAAAACAGGAAACAAACCTTATGAAAATGACGAGAATAGCCATCATGCTGGCAATGCTGGCCTCAATTGCAGCATGCCAGACACCACTGTACCGCCCCGTATCCACCGGGCCAGTCGCAGAATTGACCGTGGGTCGTGCCGACGGGGCAAAAGCAGGCCGCTTGTGGCCCTATCTTTTCAGGGATGCAGAATGTAGCGGCAGGCATCACATTGGCATGCTGGATCATCATTCAGACGACACGCTGACAACCACCATCGCCGCAAGACCCGATACGCTCATCGAATTTGGTGACTACGACATCACTACCAGAACATCATGTGACGTAAAACTTCTGTTCAATGCAGTAGAAGGTGCGCGATACAAGGCTACCTGGTCACGTACGGGTTCACAGTGCTTTGCCCGTCTGGAACGATTTGTTACGACAGATGGTAAAGAAGGCTGGTGGGTAAGAGACGCCACCGTCAAGCGCGTCTATTGCGACGCAAAGCCAAGTTTCCTTTGAGGCCTGGTTGTTGTAAACCACGCAAGTGCGAATAACTCGCGTATTCGCAAGCGTGGCCACCTCAGTCAGTTTGCTGGCGCATTAGTTGCCACTGTTTGACTTAGCAGGCGAGGGCGGCAATATCTCCATCTCCATGAGCCAGCTCTCAACCAGTACCGGCCATAAAGAAATCGGATGCGGGGTACTGCGCAAGCCAAATGCATGTCCGCCCCGGGCAAACAGATGTACCTCGGTCGACACGCCCGCATCGTTCAGCGCTCTCGCATACAAGGTACTGTTACAGATCTTGTCGACCGGGTCATCCCAGGCTTGCAGCAGAAAGGTCGGCGACGTTTGCCCTGTCACGTGAATGGTAGGGTCAAAGCGCGTGCCTGAACGGCACAGATGCCCGGGATAAAGCGCAATCGCGTAGTCAGGTCGGCTGCTCAGCTTGTCAGCCGCATCAACGGGTTTGTAGGTGGATTTGAAGATATTACTGGTTTGTGCAACCAGATAACCACCGGCAGAAAAACCGATGACACCAATCTTGCCGGGATCGATACCCAGTTCCTTTGCACTCGCCCGTACCAGCCTGATGGTTCTCTGCGCATCCTGAAGCGCAAGTGGAACTTTAGGCGTGATGTGGCAGTTGCAATCCTTGTCCCAGTAGTGGTTACCCTTAGGGACGCGGTATTTCAGCAAAACACAGGTCATGCCCCGGGCTGTCACCCAGTCGCATATCTCGGTGCCTTCCAGATCTATCGCCAGGATACGAAACCCGCCACCCGGAAACACCACCATCGCCACACCAGTGTTCACCCCTTTGGGTGGGAAGACCGTCATCGTTGGCTTGCTGACGTTGAGCAACTGCGTATACTCCCGCCCCGGCTTGACCTCCGGCGGTGTGTTGAGCTGCATGCTTTCAAGAGTTTGAGAAACGACCGCCCCATCAGGCACACCATTGGGCCAGATAGCAATCTGCTTCAGACCCGCAGGCGGTTCCCACGCACTTGCTGGCTCTTTCACAGCCTGATGCGGATCAGTTTGCGCGGCGTGTAAATTTGCGGTGGTAATTGCGAGGAGCAATAATAAAACTGTTTTGGACATTCGCCAGATTTCCTGTGGGGGGTAATGCAAAATGAGAGGAGTTTTCAGGCATCTTTTTTGAGTCTGAAATCTCAATGAAGCGGCATGATAGCGTATTCAATACGGATGCAATAGAGCTAAGCCCCGCTCGTGGGAATTGCTTCATGTATATGCAGGGTTTTGAGATGATTATTGGAATTTGGCGATTAACATGCTTGCGATTACGTTACACTTATCGCTCTCAAGAAAGCTCAAGACAAAGTTGGAATTGACTCATATGAACAATGACAATCAGGATTATCTATTGCAAAAAGCGAGAGAGAAGCTGGACAAGGGTTCATATCGTGCTACCTACAAAATATTGGCACCGCTTTTGCAAACAAATTGTGCTGAAGCTTTATATATGTATTCGAAGTTTAGCTTCTTGCGTAAAGAAACCACTGATGATTTCCAAAAACGTACACTGCGTTTACTGGAACAGGCCGCCAGTTTGGGACACGGTGACGCCTTATATCAGCTCGCGGTTTTTTATGATGTTGGTGATATGGTGGACAAGAATCCCGACAGAGCATCTCAACTATTTAAGCAGGCTGCCGAAACTGGACACACAAAAGCAAAAGTCTCCTATGGTCTGGATTTGTTTTATGGGACAAATGGAATTGTTCAGAATCAGCCTATGGGGTTGATGTTACTTCAGCAGGCCGTTGATGCAGGGATAGAAGGTGCGGCTTACTGCCTGGAGCGCGCAAAAGATCATTCAACTGGAGGCGTTAAAGCGACTTGAGGAACAGATACTCGTGCTTGTGAAATTATTTTACTTGCAAAGTGACGCCGCAAATTTTTGAAAAATTTATAAGGACAAATATGTTATTTGACTGGAGCTGGTTTATGTCAGTCGATTTTCGAGGGAAATGGCTGATTACTACAGGTCGCGCATTTTTGGCAGTGGCGGATGAGAGCTATGCTGTTTCTGGCGTAATGTGCCTGCGTGATGAATGCAATCAAGATACGGTTGTTTATGCGCGTTTTTCAGGAATGGTGTCAGAGGACAGTCGAGTTTCGATGACAATTACTTCTGAAAAAGAGGGAGTGCCATCCTTTGAAGTTTTCGGCACAATGCATAGCCAATAACTGCGTAAATTTCATGGCCGAAAATTTCACTAAGGCTGCACGAAATATGCGTCTAATTGCGTCAGCTTTTAAGGCCTTCAATCTAGCCGCATCCGTAGGCTGGGCTTAGTCTTAACTGGTGACGCAGATTTGAGTCAAAAGCGACCCATTTAGCGGGCATGCGTGGTGGGGGATGTCTGCGCGCCAGGTCTTGGAATGGGAAAAAACGTAAAAAAATTGCTTAAATGAAATGATTTTCGAACGGTTTAGAAAACCGATATGGGCAGCCATGGTGGCGAGTGATTATTGTCTTGTGTATGTCGAGAGAATCTCGCCCCAACACGTCATATAGGCTGGGAGAGTTCTTTGAATTCTTTGATATGCTAGACGAACAAAAAAACCGGCGTAAGGCCGGTTTAATTTGAAGCGAGTTGCATATTAAGTTTGAAGGCTGCGTAGCCATTCGGCGAGCACTGTTTCATCTATTTGCTTGGTGACGATCTTAATAATCATATCTCCAGCCTCTTGCGGGCTGTAGTCAATCTCAACGCCATTAAGAACCAAGATCATGTCCATAGCGGCAAAGGCGGTGCGTTTGTTCGCATCATTAAACGCATGCGCCTCAGCAATAAAAGCAGCATAGCACGCGGCTAGCTGGAAAACATCTTCAATCAACCCATAATCCAACCTGGTATCAATCCGTGCAATTGCTGCTTCTAATGACTTATCAGGTACAAGGCCCTGTAATTCATGTGCTTGTATAACACGCTCATCATGTAATCTGATAATTGTTTCAGTGGTCAAACTAATCATGCTTATTTATCTTTCAGATAATCAAGCACTGGCTCCAATACCTTAGAACGTCGATCAAACGCGGCCAACACATCATCAGTGGACGCCTTGGTATGGGTAATATTCACAGCCCCAGCTGGAACCAGATAGGCCACTACCGCATTACGATTCAAAATGGCGACAGGTGTGTGTCCTGCATACTCCAACACCTTGCCAGGTTCTCGCAATTCAGTTAATGACGCTGCTTTCTTGGTTAGTAAAGTTTCCATTTAATACACCCTCCTTGGCATAGTCTCGTCTTTCATACAATATAATACACATTTAAATGTATATATTCAAGTGTTTCATTCTTATACATTATTTGCCTGCAATTTTCTGTAGTCGCCTTTCTTTCTCAAAATCATCACGACAATCTAAATTACAAAACAGCAAATCAGGTTCGACATACTCATCACAAAACAGGCAGTGGCCATTACTTTGCAAATGCAGGCCCCGGCTTGCGAATCAATAGCTGAAGCAATAAAAGTTTCAATTAATTGATCTGACATATCCGAAACATCAGTCATTTTGTTACCTCTCCTGCATCGCCATAAAGAATATGGGTTGAATCGGATTACTTCCTCGCCCAGCCAGTCGTTAAACTCCCTGAAACGCGCCTGCAGCGGTTCCAGTTCATTCATCGTAAACACCTTCGCCGTCGGTTAAACGGCCCCAAAACCGCCCGTATTGTTCGGCACCAGACCCGGCAGTTGAGGCGGCACATGGTGGGCCGCCAGCATGTCATCACGCGTCACGTTCTTGATGCTGAAAAATTCATCCTTGGCCGCCACTTCGGAAACCGGCAAAATCTGGATGCCGTCTTTCTTGCCGTTTGGCGCGTACATGAACACATTACGGAAATTGCCTGGCCCCTTGCTGTCTCGCAGTGCCTGGCGCATGGCGTCAACGTCAGTTTGATTTTGGACAGCGTCAGTCATGTACAGAATGAAGCCAGCGTGTGAGCCGTTCTTGTAATACTTCCTGCGGAAAAGCGTTGCCGCTTCATTCAGCCAGGCAGAGTGCAAGGCGCTCAAATATTCCGGCAAGCCATACACCTCTTGGTTAATATCAAGTTCCATCAGGTGGAAAATTGAACCAGTGGCAAATTCATGTTCTTGCTGCCAGCCACGCACAAAAGCGTATTTGTCCAGATCGTCACAGCACCGGCGTGTGTATTTGGATAATACCGGTGCAAGCTGCAAAATCTTTCCTTTGCGGCTATTCTGTTTTTCCAGATAACCATTGCCGAATATCAGGTAATCAAGCGCAAACCTGCTAAACGCCAGACGTGACAGATATGTATGCGGGATGAAGGTGGCCGCCAGCAAATTGCGTTTGACGTAAATGGCAGTGCTATGGTGGACGCTGGATGCGCGTGGCTGGGGCTATACAGACGCGCAAAACCCCTATGAGGGTATCCGAGGACAGAAATAGACAAACGGACGGTTTATATCTCTGACGACCTGTTAACCTGGTCTATAAGCATGCCAGCGAGCCACTAAAGGATGCAATGGAATTAGCTTATCTGACCGGCCAGCGCCCAGCAGACGCCTTATCTATGATGGAGAACGACATTGTTTCTGGACATCTGATCATTAAGCAAGCAAAGAGCAAACAACCCTTGCGGGTTGTTATTCAGGGGCAATTAAAAGAGGTGATTGACAGGATATATCGCCGTAAAGATGAATACGCTATCGTAAGCGGTGCTTTACTCGTAAACACACACGGCAAGGGAATGACACAAGCGGTGCTGCGAAATCATTTTCACGATGCAAGGGACTTGGCCATCGTTGAAAATCCAGAACTTGAAAGCGACATCATCAACTTTTGGTTTTATGATCTGCGTGCAAAAGCGGCCGATGATACATCCGATATGTTGGGCGAACAGAAGGCCGCCGATTTGCTCGGTCATGATGACGTCAAAACCACTCGCAGACATTATATGCGTAGAGGTAAAATAGTAGTGCCTACCCGATAATTGCGGGAAAGTTGTAATAATTGCGTGAAAGACGGGGATTGCTAAATCTATCAAAACCCCCGTAGAATAAAGCTATCGCGGGTGTAGTTTAATGGTAGAACGGCAGCTTCCCAAGCTTCATACGAGGGTTCGATTCCCTTCACCCGCTCCAATAAAATCATTGATCTGACTTATTTTATTTGGTTTCCGCGCTCCACAATTCCCGGAAAAAACTGATGGTAACCCCCAGGAAATGCTTCCCACACAGTGAAGCAAGCCGTTTCCGGGTGTTGGTCGAATGGCAAGCGTACTGTGGTATTGGCGTCTGCAATGATTGATCCATAGCAATAACTGTGGTAAGCGCAGTGGTAGAATATACGGCATCCATTCTGACAATTTATGAACAATCAAGTGACTTCGATTCCGCAGGCAAGCCCGATGCCGAGAAAGAGATCCCTCAAGTGGCTGGCGATGGGATTTGTTGTTTTTGTTTGCGTGTCACTGATATGCATGGATGGCTGGCGTAGCTGGACAGCAAGAGAAAATCAAGTGCGTGAGATGGAGGTGTCCACTGCCAATATGGCGCGCGCAATAGCGCAACATGCAGACGATACGATCAGGGCTGCTGATGCTGCCCTGTTGGGCACAGATGAAAGAATCCAGGCTGACGGTACCAGCCCTGCCGCTTTGGAACGTCTGCATAAATTACTGGTCGCCAAAACGGCCAAACTGCCGCAGATCAAAGGCTTGTTTTTTGTCGACGAAAACGGCGGGTGGTTAGTCAATTCCTTGCCGACGATGCCAGCGCATGCCAGCAATGCAGATCGCGATTATTTCATTTATCACCGGACTCACCAGGGCGACGATACCTATATAGGCGCGCCGATACGCAGTCGTTCCAGTGGCGTATGGGTGATTACCTTGTCACGCAGAATCAATCATGCCGACGGAAGTTTTGCAGGTGTTGCGCTGGCATCTATCGATATTGGCTACTTCAATAAATTTTATGACAGCTTTGATATCGGCAAGGCGGGAGCCATCATACTGTCCTTAAACAGCGGCACCCTGGTGACGCGTCGCCCGCTATTGCCTGACTCTATCGGCAGGGACATGAAATCAACAACGGTGTTTAAAGAAAGTGCGTTAAAGCCAGCAGGGACGTTCACCGTAAAATCAGCCCAGGACGGGGTCAGACGGATCAACAGTTTTCATCGTCTTGATTCTTACCCCCTGTTCGTTTCTGCGGCCGTCTCTGAAGATGAAGTTCTTGCCGACTGGCGGACGGATACTTATTGGCACTCAGCGGGTGTCGGCTTGCTTGTGATCATACTCGGCTCTGTCGGCTTTTATCTGATTGCGCAGATGAAGTTGCGCTTTAGTGCTGAAACCGAACTGATACAGACGCGAGATGCAATGATTGATCTCAATAAGACACTTGAGCGCCTGTCGCTTCAGGATGCGCTGACTGAGCTTGCCAATCGGCGTAATTTCGATATCACCCTGGAAGAAGAATTCAGCAGGGCGATTCGAAATGCCAGTTCACTGGCACTCATCCTGATTGATGTTGACCACTTCAAACAATATAACGATCTTTACGGCCATGCGGCTGGGGATGAATGCCTGAGAAAAATCAGCCAGGCCGTCAAATCTTGCCAGAATCGTGCTGGCGATCTGACGGCCCGGTATGGTGGTGAAGAACTGGCAGTGATTCTTCCGACCACTGATGTCGAAGGTGCCATCCTGATCGCTGAAAAAATACGTCAGGCCATTCACCATTTAGCGATCTCACACGCGGGTAACGAGACTGGCATTGTGACCGTCAGTGCTGGGGTGGAAGCCATCATCCCCGTAAAGAACTTGCATAACCCGGTGGCACTGATCGAAGCGGCAGACACTGCGCTCTATGCTGCCAAAAAGAGCGGACGTGACCGTGTTTGCCGTAACCCCAATCTGCTACCAGGCACCAGCTAGTTCAGTCGGGCAAGCCGAAGCAAACCAGATACGGTTTTGAAGATCGCCGCTGATAGTTTGACGCTGAGTTCAGCCCAGCCCAGCTGGCGCTGCGCGAATCGCTCCTGGGTAAGCTGACTTCATCCAGACAATGTTTATCTGCCAGCCCCTTCAATCGCCTGCACCAGCGCTGCGATATCGTAGGGCTTGATGAGGCTGACTGCGCCGGGCAAGCGGGTTTGCTGTGGCTGGCCCGAGGCGAAAACGACATGCAGTTCTGGCAGGCTGGCGCGGGCCTGGTTGGCCAGGGTTTCGCCAGACATGCCGGGTAGCTGTATGTCGGCGATGAGGACATTGATATCTTCTGATGACAGTATCTTCAGCGCCTGTTCGGCATGGCTGGTGTGGCTGACACGGTGGCCCAGCAGAGACAGCAATTCAGTCGTGTTGGCGCGGATGATATCGTCGTCTTCCACCAGCAAGATATGCAATGCGCGTGGCGGTGCGGGTTCAGGCTTAATAATGCTCTGGCTGGCTGCGTTGGCCGGGTTGACTGGCGCAGCCTTCTTTATTTCCATCGCGGCGGTTTGCTTGCGCTGCTTCTGGTTGCCCAGCACATGGCGGATTTTTTGTGCCAGCGCGGCGCGAGTATAGGGTTTGCCAAGCAGCTCAACCCCGGCATCGAGGCGGCCGCCGTGGACGATGGCGTTTTCGGTATAGCCCGAAGTGAACAGAACAGCCAGGTCAGGCAGGCAGCCGCGTGCTTCGCGTGCCAGGTCGGGGCTGCGCAGGGGGCCGGGCATGACGACGTCGGTAAACAACAGGTCGATGGCCAGGCCGCTTTGCACGATGGCCAGTGCACCTTCGGCTTCACCAGCCTGCAAGACGCGGTAACCAAGGCCGCCCAGCATTTCCACGACGATTTTGCGCACGCCGACATCATCTTCTACAACGAGGATGGTTTCTTCACCGCCGACCACCTCACGGCTGTCGAGTATGGTCGGCATTTCTTCTGCCGCCATCGATCTTGGCAGGTATAGTTTGACGGTAGTGCCAAGACCCACTTCGCTGTAGATCTTGACGTGGCCGCCTGATTGTTTGACAAAGCCATACACCATCGACAGGCCCAGCCCGGTACCTTTGCCTTCGGGCTTGGTAGAGAAGAAGGGCTCAAATGCCTGGGCGATCACTTCAGGCGTCATGCCGCTGCCGGTGTCGCTGACGGCGATCATGATGTACTGGCCGCGTTCCACTTCGAAGTGGTTGGCGGCGTAGTCATCATCCAGGGCGACATTGCCCATTTCTATGGTCAGTTTGCCGTTGGCTTCCATCGCGTCACGCGCATTGATACACAGGTTGAGGATGGCGTTTTCCAGTTGCGGTACGTCGACCAGGCAATTCCACAGCCCGCCAGAGGCGACCATTTCTATATCGATGGCTTCACCGAGACTGCGGCGCAGCATGTCTTCCATCGCGACTATATAACGGCTGACTTTGACCACCTTGGGTTCCAGTGCCTGGCGGCGGCCAAAGGCCAGCAGGTAACTGGCCAGCTTCGCACCGCGTGACACACCGTCGAGGGCATTGTTGATCTTGCGCAGCGCACGCGGGTTGTCCCTCACTTCGGGTGTCAGTAGTTGCAGGTTGCCTGAAATGACTTGCAGCAGATTGTTGAAATCATGCGCGACACCACCGGTCAGTTTGCCGATGGTATCCATTTTTTGTGACTGTATCAGCGCCTGTTCAGTGCGTTTCATGGCCGCAGCGGCGGCACGTTCTGCAGTCACATCGCGGCCAACGGCGTGGAACAGGCCGGCATCGCGCGCACCTGTCCACGAGACCAGGCTATAAGCCCCATCAGCACGGCGCACACGCTTTTCAAACTTGAAGGTATTATTGCCATCAGACGAGGCAAATAATTTGCCGCCAGCGCGCTGCTGCTCATCAGGGTGAATGAGACTGACGAAGGGTACACCTGTTACCTCGCCTTCTTTCCAGCCCAGCAGCGTGCTGAAGGCCGGGTTGACCGAGGTGATATTGCCGTCGATATCGGCCACCACCATGATATCGGTTGCCAGCCGCCACATGCGGTCACGTTCTTCCGTACGCTGGCTGATTTGCTGGGTCAGGCTGAGGTTTTCATGGGTCAGTACCTGTGAGGCGCTTTTCTGGTCATGGATATCGGTGTTGGTGCCTATCCAGCGTAAAATTTCACCTTTTTCATCGCGGATGGGCAAGGCCCTGACCAGGTGCCAGTGGTAATTGCCATCATGCTGGCGGATACGGAATTCGGTCTGATAGATTTCGCCAGATGTGACAGCAGCCGTCCAGGTCGCTGCTACCTCGGCCAATTCATCAGGGTGCAGCAGGGTAGCCCATTTTTCGCCATCCAGTTCACCTGGCCTGGCACCGCTGTAGTCATATACGCGGTCATTAAACCAGTACAACAGGCCATCTGGTGCTGCTATCCACACCTGGTTGGGTACCGCCTGCGCCAGCGTGCGGAACAGGGCTTCGCTTTCGACCATGGCTTTTTCAGCCACCACACGGTCGGTCACATCAAAGCCCTGCACAAAGATGCCGAACACTTCACCGGCATCATTTTTCAGCGGCTGGTAGACAAAATCGAGAAAGCGCTTGTTCGTGTTTCCCTGGCTGTCGGCGATGACAAAGGGGATGGCCGTCCCTTCAAAAATCTCGCCTGTGGCATACAGCTTGTCTAGCAGGTCGACAAAACCCTGGTCTGCAGCTTCGGGTATCGCTTCCTTAACGGATTTACCCAATACCTCGCGGTTGTTGACCAATGTGGAATAGGCACGATTAGTCAGCGCAAACACATGCTGCGGGCCAGTCAGCATGGCGGTAAAGCCCGGGGTTTGCTCAAACATGGCCTGAAGCCGCTGGCGTTCGCCTGCCATCCAACGGTCGGCTTTGACCTTGGCGGTTGTTTCAACCACCGTCACCAGCACCGCGACGGTAACGCCGTGCTCGTCTGAAACGGCTGAATAATCCAGGTTCAAAAATACCTGTTCCAGCGTACCCTTCCTGTTCAGCGAAAATTCCTGGTCGGTATAACTGATTCTTTCACCGGCAAACACCCGGCGGATAATCATGGCATTGAATTCAGCCACTTCTGGCCAGCCTTCGCCTGCGGTCATGCCCAGCAATTGCGGGTGGCGTGGGCCCGCAAATGTGGCGTACCCCTCGTTATAGATCATGACGCCTTCCACACCCATCAGCATCACCATCGGCATGGGGGAGCGCAACATCATCGCCACCACCGCCTTGACGCCGGCAGACCAGTAGCTGATTTCACCCAAAGGGGTGCTGCCCCAGTCGTAAGCTTCTACCAGCTTGCCGATATCGCCGGTATCGTTCAAAAAAGGTTGATGGGCTCGCTCGGTCAGGGTTGGATTCATGTTGATAACGTAGAAAATGATAGTTTGTTGCGCCGGCGCAGGCGACATCGGTGGCCACGCGCGAGCGGGTCATTAAAGCACAAAATACGGCAAAATGAACAGTGCTCATTCTACCGGTGAGCATGCAATAACAGGATAAAACACGATAGGTCAGCGAAGCAGGCTGCGCAGCTTCTGGCGCCATCTGCATTAATGGCCGCGTGATCAAACCCATGTCAGGCTGGCGCCTGCGTGCAGACGATGCGGCAGGGGCGACAACACAGGCGTTTTTGCCACTGGCGCAGTATTGCCAGGCTTGCACAAACCCGGTGCGCTTGCTCACTTTTACCTGTGCCCGCTCTCCGTCTGCTTCAGGGCTTCAGTTGCCCACGTATCTCACCATCCATATTTTGTGCAGTATGGACATTGATATACAAATTGCCTGCCTTGTAAGCTTCGTATTGTTCATCCGTCAGTACCGCGCCACCTGGCACTATCCAGCTGCCATCCGGCGTCTTGACCAGGTTGATGATGGGCGGGCCTTTGACACCTTCGGCACCCATGTGGATATGGGCGACGGTCGCCACCAGGCCGGTGGTATTGATGGTGCCGCTGATTTTTTTATCTTCCGTAACCGAGACACTGCCCGTGCCCCTGGCCAGTGTGGTCACCGCCGGGGTTTCGGCATCGCCACTCAAGCTGACACTGCTTACACCTGTCTGCGCAACAGCGCTCGCACTGAAGGTTAACGCAATGGCTGCAGTCAGCAGGCCAGCCCTGAGCTTGCCTGCTTGCTTTTGAGAAAATTGTTTCAACATGATACTGACCTCGCTATGTGTCGGTGTCTTGCGATATGGTAGAGATGGTTTTTAACTGTTCTAAGTTCTTATTTTATAAATTAAATGCAAAAGCTTGATGATTGTGAAGGTTTCATCTGCGTACGTCCGTTGAATAACGCACAGATGGCGTAAAAAACAGAGAAATCCTGAATTTGCAGATGGTGTGCAAGATGCACAAGTCAGCACCCATGGTAGCAAAGAGATAAAGAATAGAAAAAATAGAAAAATAGAAAAAATAGCTTCTCCAATTCTTTTATCTGCCTGTGTTAGATATCGTACATACAAGCTTGCAAGTTTTATTTAGTCTTTCTTACATAGAATAAATGATTTACATAAAGGAAACATTATGAACGCCAGACATGACGATGCAATTAATATCCTGGAACGTGATCATGAAGAACTGAAGGCGCTGTTTCGTGCTTATGACAATCTCGGCGACCGTACCGCCGACAACAAGAAAATGATTACCGATGCGATCTGCCAGGTGCTGATACAGCATGTGCAGATGGAAGAAAAAACCTTTTACCCAGCCGTCACAGAAATCATCAAGGACAAGAACCTGATGGATGAAGTGGAAATCGAAATCGCCACCGTGCGTGACCTGATCTGGCAAATCCAGTGCATGAACCCGGATGATGATTTGTATGACCCCGTCGTCAAGGTACTGGAAGAAGAAATTACCCTGCATGTCAGCGAAGTCGAAGATGAAATGTTTCCCAAGCTGCGTAGAAGCAAGATAGATCTGCTGGCGCTGGGTGAAGAAATGCGTGCCCGCAGAGAATTACTGCACTGAACATTTTACTGAAGTCTTCCCGGCTACCTGGCGCGGTTTGCCTTGCTGATTTTGTGAATCTTGTGAATTTTATTAATTACAAGCCCGCTAAGCGTGAAGACAAAATGTGAAGATATATAGAAATGAGAAAATCATGAATGCGCAAACCCTGGAAGTAGACGCCGTATCGCCGTTTAGCATCACACCCCGCACCGCTTCTTCCGGCGTGTCATGGGGCGCGGTGCTGGCCGGTGCGGCTGCTGCCGCCGCCTTGTCCATGATCTTGCTGATACTCGGTGTGGGCCTGGGCTTGTCTGCCGTCTCACCATGGACCTACAACACCGCCGTGATTGGCGCATCGACGCTGGCCTGGCTGGCGTTCACCCAGTTGGCGGCATCGGGCCTGGGTGGCTATATTGCTGGTCGCCTGCGTGACCGCTGGACTGACCTGCATACGCACGAAGTGTATTTCCGTGACACCGCGCATGGCCTGCTGGCCTGGGCCGTATCGTCTTTGCTCACAGCCGCCTTGCTGACCGGTGTCATGCATAGCATCATTTCAGCGGCGGGCGATGTGGCGACAGATGCTGCCCTCGTTGCAGGTGCGACCGCGGCGTCTGGTGCGGTAACTACAACTGCCCCATCCAAAGACAAGGCCATCGACTATTTTTCTGACATGGTATTGCGTTCAGATCTGGTCGCGCTGGGCAGCCCGGCCATCAACAGCAACGCCGCCCGTAATGAAGTCAGCAAAATTCTGGCCAACGATTTGGCCGTCGGAAAAATGCCCACGGAAGACCGTGAATATCTGTCGAAAATTGTCGCCAGACGCACAGGCTTAAGCCAGGCTGATGCAGAAAAACGCGTGGACAACGTTTATGTGCAACTGAATAAAGCCATCGTCGATGCGCAAACTGCGGCCAAAGCAGCGGCTGACCAGGCACGTAAAACTGCCGCCCATACCGCCTTATGGACTTTCGTTGCCTTGCTCATCGGTGCCTTTGTCGCCAGCTTCTTTGCCACCTTTGGCGGTCGTCAGCGTGATGGTGCGCATATAGCCTGACAAGTCGGAAGCTAGAAATAAACCTGTAAGACCTGCGAGAACTTGCTGTTTTTAATGATGTTGAACCCTGCCGGAGAATGCCATGCGATCCATCTTGCTCTTGTTATTAGGTGTACCCATCCCCATAGTTATTTTAATCGCGCTGTTTGTACGATAGTTTCTTTTTGCGACCTGGCTCAGATAGCTTACGTGGTTGCTAAAAGGCGCGTGTTTTAGAGATTTATAAAGGAATAGAAATGGTTAACTTATTAAACCTGCAAACTGAAAAATTCAAGTATGACCCTAACCACCTGTTTGACACACTGATCAAACGCCTGCGTCTGAAAAACGATGCAGCCCTGGCAGAGTTGCTGGAAGTGGCGCCGCCCGTGATCAGCAAAGTGCGTCATCATCGCCTGGCGATAGGCGCATCGCTCATGATCAGCATGCATGAAATCAGCGGCCTTTCCATCAAGGAATTGCGCGCATTGATGGGTGATAAACGCGAAAGTTTCCGCATCACTGATTTGCAGCTTAAATCAAATCGCCGCCGCACCGTCTCGGCCAATGAAGAGAGTGCCAACGCCCAGCATTATTGAGCGCATATCTCCGCTGCGTTGATGCGAACTGGCGCAGTGCAGGTACAGATGCCTATTATTCAGGTGAAGGCCGCGGCAGTTGGCGACCGTGAGCGAATGATGTAGCCACAGAGTTGTCTGTGCGCTTGTGCCGTGCGGGCGTTTCCTTCTCGCCCTTCTTGATCATCTTGGGGTTGCTGCCTAACCGTGGCCTGCCGTGCTCGAAACCTGCATTCAAAACTGCCTGTGAAAACACGGCTTCATGCCGCTGCTGGTTTGGCACCTGTGGCGTGGATCAATTTTTCAATACTACGCCATCGTTCACCAGCGTTCACCATAGTACGGCATGGCACGACGCTCCCCATCTCTACAACCCCTCTCCGCTGGTAGATCATCTGCGGCGCTGTTGCAAGCCGCTATGTCAAAGCCTGTTCCAAGCTTGTTCCAAGCCTTGTTGCAAACACCACGCACAAAAAATAAATTGCCAAATAACCATGTTAAACTGATAGACTCAAGTCATGTTTTTGCGTGCAACATTGCGCAAAACCTGAACACCTGCAACCGGGCAAGTGCTGATGAAATCTCATGCGGCTGCGCAAACACGCGAGCAAAGACAGGCAAGCCACCCTGATACTCGCCCATTGGCCGTGTCACAGGCCCATGCTGCCGTCACTGGCCCCGTCAGTGCTGGTGCGGTCTTTGCCGATCAACGCCCTGTACAGGGGCCTGTCATGCAGGCGGCTGGCCGCTGGCAAGCCATTGCCGATCAAAGCGACAGCGCACTCCAGTTACAGGCGTGGCAAACCCGTATGGACAACAGCCCGGCAGCCTTGCAGATGCAAGCCAGGGCAGGCATCTTGCAGGCCCATGCCCGCAAAAATCTCAGCAATATCAGTAATAACCGCCATAAGCTTCATGGCAGCGCGCAGCCTGACGCCAGCGCCAGCGCCAGTCGCACGGGCTTGCCCCACCAGCTTAAATCCGGCATAGAAAGCCTGTCCGGCATCAGTCTTGATGCAGTCAGGGTGCACTACAACTCAGCCCAGCCAGCACAACTGCATGCCCATGCCTATGCCCAGGGCAACAACATCCACCTCGGCCCCGGCCAGGAACAACACCTGCCGCATGAAGCCTGGCACGTCGTGCAACAGGCACAGGGCAGGGTGCGCCCCACCATGCAGATGAAGACCGGCGTCGCCATCAATGATGATGCCGGGCTGGAAAACGAAGCCGATGTCATGGGCGCACGGGCGCTGGCGGCGGGTGGGCAGGTAAAAGTATCGTCGCCAACCCAGGCAGCAAATCAGTCTGCCAGCAGTTCGGCAGTGTCACAAGCCAGGCAACTGGCAATGCAAGCAGGCATGCCCGTGCAACTGACACGTAATGATGCAAGTGCATATATCTACAGGCATAGAGATGCGTTTTACGGCATCAAAGAACTGAGGAAAAGCGAACTCTTCGATGGTTGCAAGCCAAAAGGCACATGGTTGCATAAATGGGAACTTACTTTTCCGAGGGAGAAAGACAGGAAGCCGAAACTTGTTACCCTCGAAGAACATATCAACGACCACATCGACAGGGAATGGGTAAAGCAATGGGTGGCCAGTAACAAACTCGCGCCAAAATACAGACAGGGTCTGTTTCACGCATGGAATGAGGGTCTGGAATACGATAATGAAAAAAGCGATGTGGAAGAAAGCGACGAAGAAAGCGATAAAGAAAAAAACAGCAAGCACGACAAAAGCGAAGAACTGAACAGTGAAGACGATGATGACAACAAGGGTATTTCGGAAGACCTGATCGCCGACCTGGTCACGGATGTGTCTACACTGGATGTCGGCAAGGGCAAAAAACTCAGCCGTCAAGATTCCTTTACCTTTGGCAGTAAAGAAGGTGCCCCGTCACCACAAGACTTGCTCGAAAAGATGGAGAAATCTGCCAAGATAGAAATCGGCAGCGAAGGTAAACAGAAAGATTACTACTGTACCGCCTCTATCGCGCTGGCAGGTATGTATATCCGTGCCTATGGTGATGAACTGAACATCAAAGGACGTTGTGCAAGCACAAAATTTGTATTCGACCTTGGAGGAAGCCTCGGCCTTTACCGCGATACGACAGGTAATGGCGACCTGTTTTATTTTCCACTGACAGAGAAAGAGGATGAAAAAAACGTCTACAGACAGGAAGGCGGTTCCACCGAACATACCTGGGACAAACTGGCTGGACATTTATCCAAGGTGAAAGGGCTCGATAAAGTCCATACCCGGCTTGCTGAGGTCTTGCTGAATGAATATAAGGGGAAGCTTCATAAATCAGAAGTGATTGCCATTGGTGCCATGCTGGCAGATGCCAAATATTCCATACAAGGCTGGTTGTACGCTGTTGAACAACTGAAAAAATATGAATTCGACGGCGAAACCATTTCCGAATTGTTTGCTATAACGGGCAGCCCTTTCTGGAAATATTCGCTCAATGCGTCGAACGAGCTTAACGAAGGTAATGACGAAAGCGGAATGGGCCGGAAGGCTGGCTTGGGCTATAAAAAACTGGATCTGAAAGAGCAAAGGAAGGAAGAGAAGAAGGAAGAGAAAAAAGAAAAAAAAGAAGAGGAAAAAACCAGCGAATTTTCTCTCGACGATCTTATCTTTGAAAAAGACGAGGAAGAAAACTCCAGCGAAGACGAAGATAAATACGAAAAAAAGAAATCACCTTCCCTGAAATTTTCTTTTAAAACCAAGAAGCTTGAGAAGAAGAAAAAAATTGAAAAACGCAAGCAGTCCGAATTAAAAAGAAAAGTGGACAAGACTGAATTCGAGAAGAAAACCAAACGGGCAGAGAAATCCAAGCGAAAGAAAAATGTTGGCAAGTCTTTCAGTGACAACGAAGACGAGGTTGAAGAGATAAAAATATCGAAAGATACGCGTCATGACATGGAGGAAGAAGATGCCGGGTCCAGCAACGAAGAAGACGACAACGATTCCATCATCCATATAGAGGAAGAAGAGGGTCTTTAAGACCATGCCACTCTCAGCCAGCCAGGGTTTGTGTCACAATGCAAGCTGGGATACATATCCATACAGGCATTTCGATAAGGTCTGACAATGAAATCTTCTCACCCTGCACAGCGTGAACGCCTGCAGCCTGCACCGCGAACTGCCCAGGCATCGCAGGTCGGGCCTGCCACGGCGCAAAGGCTGGTACAGCCCACAGGTTTCAGCGACCAGCGGCCAGCCATGCAGGCACAGAGACAGCGCCAGCAGATTGCCGACAACAGCCCGCAGGCGCGGCAATTGCAGACCGTCAGGGCCAGGATGGATGGCCAGTCTGTGCCGGTGTTACAGCAGGCCAGAGACGAAGAACTGCAAGGCAAGTTTGAGGCCGGTGCTGACGCCGAGTCCATACAAAAGCGCGAAGTCGCACCTGCCATTCAGGCAAAGCCGGTCAATGAGCAGGCTGCACAAACACCTGCAAAAACACCTGTGCAGACACCGATCACCACCCGCAATAATACCGGCTTGCCCAACCAGCTCAAGGCTGGTGTTGAAAGCCTGTCAGGCGTCAGCCTCGATGCGGTCAAAGTGCATTACAACTCGGCGCAGCCAGCGCAACTCAATGCCCATGCCTATGCGCAAGGTACAGACATCCACATAGGCCCCGGGCAAGAGAAGCACCTGCCGCATGAAGCCTGGCATGTCGTGCAACAGGCGCAGGGGCGGGTGCGACCCACCATGCAGATGAAGGCCGGCGTCGCCATCAATGATGACAGCGGGCTGGAAAGCGAAGCCGATGTCATGGGCGCAAGGGCGCTGGATCATGGTGCGCAGGTGGTGCAGCAGATGGCGCAGGGCGGGGCGGCAGCATCCGGGTTCACCTCTGCCAGCATGATCATGGCTGGTGGCGCATCAGATGCCCCTGTGCAGCGTGATGTCTATCCGCACCGCAACCAAGCCACAGATGTGGTCGACCAGACCAAAATAGACAATGCCGCAAAAATAGCCGAGCATGTCTGGCAAATCGTCAAACGGGTGCGCCCGATCGCACTGGACTGGCGTCAGTTCAAGACTTATGACGGTTATCTGGGTAACTGGTACAAGAACGCGAATGCCCAGTACGAGATGGGCAGCGACGGCCAGGTCAGTTTCCTGCATGCCAGCTTTGGCTATGCGGTAGAAACACTGGCCTGTGAGCAGTTAAATCCACAGGAATTTGGCCTCAATGTCCGCCTGCAAGTGGCCAGCGGCGCAACCCGCCCTGATATCGAAATCCGTGACGACGCAAAAAATATCGTCTCCTGGCAAGACATCACCACCGAAGCTGAATTGAACCATATCGGCAAGAAATCCGGTTCTGGCTGGTCTACCCACCCTTATGTCTGTGAAATTCTTTACCCTTCGCTGGAAAGGGACGATGTGTTCACCAGCAGCGACCATCCTTTTTTTTCCAAGGAAGGCCAGATGATCAGCAGCAAGATGCAAAACAGGGAACAGGCCAAAGAGCAGGTGAAGGTAGACATGCAAGGATTTTTCCATGGATTGCAAGAAGAAGATGGTCAGTTTACCGGCCCTGGCGGCAACCAGTCGAAGAAACAGAGCGTGATCAAAAAGAAAGTAAAAGAAGAATTTGGTGACGATTTCGGTGGCAATAAAATCAACCACACCGTGAAAAGCAGCCTGAATGAACTGGGCTTCAATCCTGGCCATTTTGGTTTCGGAAAAGGTGGCCAATCGATTGGGCATTTCAGCAGCTATGTCAACGAGACCGCCCAGCCTGACATTGAAAAGCGCGATACCAGTCTCTACAACAACCAGTTCGGCCAGATCAGCCAGTCACTGCATAGCTATCAGCATACGCCTTTCCTCACAGGTTTTAACCAGGACTGGCAACAGGCAACCGACAACCGCGAAAAAGAAGAGCAGGTGCGCAAGTCACAACTGCGCCAGGCGGTGCTCGAAGTCTATCAACAATTGCAGTCGGCCTATGGCGAGTTGCAGCGTATGCATGGCGTACATGGACGTGACCTCATGCTTGGCCACATGGTGCGGCATATATTGGCGGCCCGTTTTGATGACGACATTGACTTTGGCGTGGCCTGGATAGACAAGGCCAGGGAACTCATACGCTGGCTGGACACCATCAAGGAAGAATATGGGCCCGAAGTGAAACCGGTCTTTCATTTTGGCGGCAATGATGGCAAAGGCGGTGGTGGTCAAGGCCAGGGTGGCAGTCAGGTGCAGGGAATGGATTTGGACTCTGGAGATTAGTCGTCACTTCCTCAACCCTTGCAAAGCCTGCGTAGTGGATAGTAGCGGATTCCAGAAATTTTATTTTTATTGAGCATGAGCACAGAAGACAAACCCCAATCTGTTCCCCCCGAACTGCTCGCCGGCTGGCTGCGCACACGTTCCTACGCACGCGGCTTGCCAGCACCGGTTGCAGACCATGGCGGCTTGCGTGTTGACACCGGCTTGCCAGAAGAATTGCAGCGCTATGTATTTGCCAGTGCAGGCGAAGGCTTGCGCCAGCTGGGCGAAGACATCGTCACGCCGCTGGTGTTTTTAAAACTGTGCGGCACTGAGCAGGAACTGCGCGCCCTGTTGCCGCCGCGCTGGCAATTGCAAGACCTGCGCTATCTGATGACAGGCGAGGGCTTCAACGCCAGCGACGCACTGCTGCCACCAGACTACACCCTGCAACTGAGCGCAGAGGCGACCACTACCCATGCACGCATCGTCACCGATGCTGGTGAGCTGGCCGCCAGTGGTCATGCTGCTGAACTTGATGGCTACTTCATCTACGACCGTATCGTCACCGAAGCCGACCACCGCCGCCGTGGCCTGGGTGCCTGTTTGATGCGCGCATTACGGTCGACCAGACAAAGCAGCACATCAAAGCAGGTACTGGTCGCCACGGCAGCCGGGCAGGCACTCTATGCAACGCTGGGCTGGCAGATATGCTCACCCTATGTGACTGCGCATATCCCCTGAGATTTTGCAGGGTACGCCATGCATGGCCTGGATGGTGCAGGTACAGATCGCTTTGTGTACTTGCACAAAATCAATGGCACCCTCGCTGCACCGCGATGACCATGATCTCAGGGCAATTTGATCATACTTTGTTACAGTTCTTACCGATACAGCGTCAACCACATTTGTTTTAATCACGTTGTCTTCAATGCATGCAAGACGAGTTTTTAATGCTTGTCTATCTGAAGACTATGATTGCGTACCAGCTGAATTCATCATTTTATAAAGGAAACGAAAATGAACAAAATCTTGAAATACTCCCTGTCCCTGGCTTTTGTGGCACTGGTTCCTCTTTCTTCCATGGCGCAACAATTGCCCGGCAAGCACCCTGCCTACCTCCATGCATTGACAGACTTACGTACAGCCCGCTGGTTTTTATATCACCAACCCGGTAGTACAAGAGTGTATGCAAACGAAGACATGGGTATCGTCGAAATCGATGCGGCAATTTCTGAAATCAAGAGAGCAGCGGTTGATGACGGCAAGGACATCAACGACTACAAAAATGTCGACGTCAAGGAACATGGAAGCCGCCTGTTGAAATCCATAGAGACGCTGAAAAAGGCACGCGCTGACATTTCCAGCGAAGAAGATAATCCCGAAGTGCGCGGCCTGCGTGACCGCGCAAGAATGCACATAGACCGCGCCATCAGCGCCGCTGAAAGAGCGCATATTGAATGGCTCAAGGACATGGATAAATAATTGATTTCATCGCTTTGTTGTGACTGAGTAGCGGTCTCAAGACCCAAAGGCTCACCACAGAAATAAGAAAAAACGAAGGCTGCCTGCAAGCAGCCTTCGTTACGTAGGCGAACCTCATACCACTAGAATTCCCTGCTGTACCGAAATTTCTCTGTGCCTTTCTCTGTCTTTCTCTGTGCCTCAGTGTCTCTGTGGTGAGTTTTTTGGTCTGCATCTTCGGATGATTACCGCCACCATCCCCATCACACCGCTGGCAAACTATCGACAAACGCAGCGAAGGCGGGTGACACCATGCTCTGACTGGCGGTGTGTACAGGCAGGCGGGTGAATTTTTTGTTACGGTACAAATACAGGTGCGGGCTGATGGCACCGGGGCCTTCGTGATGCATATTGATGACGGCAGGTATCAGGCGTTCCACCGCCGTGGCCACGGCCCGGTTTTCTATGGGGTAGGCCACCAGGCTATGGCGGTGTGGCACGCAGACCAGGGCGCCGTGGCTGCCTATCATGCCCTGATGCTGTTCCAGGTTCAGCGCCTGCGACGCGGCATAAAAACCATCACTGGCGACCAGGCGTACCGTAATGCCCTGGCCCAGTTCCAGCGCACCACTTTCTATGTTCTTGTCGCGCTTTAGCCAACGCAGCGCATGGGCAAACAATTCGGCATCGGTCTTGCCCCAGGCGCGGCTCATGTCGCGGGTGACGGGCAGCACGGCCTCAGGCAAGTCGATGACCAGGGCGCTGATGGTGCCATCAAGGTCGCTGCGGCTGATGGCGGCACTGGCCGCAGGCACGCTGCTGTAATAATCGGCGGGGTAAAGACGTATCGTCAGCGCATTGGCAATCTTGGCAAATTCGCTGGCGGCATCAATGGTTGGCGTGGCGCTCTGCCTGGCATTTTCTGTCGCGGTAAAGTGACTGGCGATGAGGGCAGGCCAGGCAGCACTTTGTCTTTCCTGATGGCAGCGCTGGGCCAGGTTTTGCAGGCCATGCTGGTCGCTGCTGTTGGCATCGTTGCTAGCGGTGCTGACGACACCATCATTGATATTGGCGACCTTGCCGCGACGGGCAAAGTCTGTCACGACCAGGGCAGTGAAGAGCGCATAATCAGCGGTGCTGAAAAAACTGGCCCAGGCGGGGACGGGTGTTTCGGCGGTGCCTGATGGTGTTGTTGATGCGTTTGCTGCTGTATCGCCTTGCGTGGCCATCAGCCGTGCCAGTTCGGAGCGGATACCGGCTTCCACAAACGGAAATTTTTCCTTGGTCAGGGCCATCAGTTCATCGCGCGTCGCGCCACCAAACTTGCGGCGGTGGCTGGCCTTGAGCTGGTTGGTGTGCAAGGCAGCCTGTTCGATATCGTCGAGATTATCAATGCTGCGTACTTCACAACCCGGGTATTTTTGCATGAACTGCACGATGCATTGCTGGTGGATGCGCCAGATATCATCCAGCGCGGCGTCAGGTGCAAAATGGGTGGAATGAATTTCTGGCGGCGCACTGAAGACATTGCGGCCAGTCAGGTTATTGGTCAGCACTTCATGCCCATTGACGAAGCGGGTTTCAAATTCCACCGTGGTCAGCATTTTAGGCAGCGTGCCCAGAAGTTTCTTGAGCCAGGCAAAGCGCGGTTTTTCATTGGGCGGCACCTGGTAAATGGCGGCTACGGTGTTGCCGTCATCCATGAGCGCAAAACGCAGCATCACGCGCTTGCCGAAACTGCGCTTGAAACTCAATGATTCTGCATCGATGGATTTGCTGAAACCAAACGCCGCCAGTTGCTGGGCGGTGCGGTCATAGGTTTTCAAATCCAGGTGTTTGAAGGCATTGGGCAGAACGGCTACATATTCGGGCGCTTCATATTGCATCATCTTGAAGATGCTGGCTGCAATGCGCTTTGCCACTGGGTCATAAGCTAGCTGATGCGCCGCAACCTGCTCTTGCAAAAGACCATTTGCATTGGGTGTCGTGGCATGCTGCATATTGCCTTGTTGATTGTCAGTCATACGCTGTCTTCAGGTGATGGTCTTGCACAGGCTTATTGATTACCTACCGCGTCTTCAAACAGGGTGGGGGTTTTGGCGACCTTGCTTTTTTTGGAAGTGAGGATGATATTGCGTTCCTGCTTCTGGTTATATTGATAGGTTTCGCTGATTTGCTGACCGGTCAGCAGGTTGGTGCTGACGGTGGAACCCTTGCCCAGCATGCTGTCGGTTTCTTCTTCATCAATGCCTATCATTTGCAGGCGCTGGCTGCTTGCGTCAAGGCGGAAGCGCCAGGTATAAATAGAATATTCACGTGAGCCGCTGTACTGGCTGACCACCAGCACGCCGTTTTTGATGGTGACGTTGACACCGTCCTTGACGCCGCCGCAACCCTGGCATTGCAGCAGCTTGTCATTGCTGCCCAATAAACTGTAGGCCTTGCCGCTAGCCAGCAAGACGATCAGGCCACGCTGGCGGTCATCGCCACTGGCATCGCCTGCGCCCTTGTTTTGTACCACCACAGCGGCAATATCGGCCTGGCCATCGCCATTGAGGTCACCGCTGACCTGGTTTTCCACGGCCCAGCCGCGCGGAACAAAATCACGCAGTGCCGGTGCCGTGGCAGGCAGTTTTTTTCCAAAGGGCGGGGTGGGTTGCGCCTGGCTGTTATGGGACAGAGCCATGCTCAACAACAGAGTCAGCACCTGAGTCAGCATCAGGGTGGCAAAATGAGCAGAGAATCGAACAGAAAATCGGGCCGGGAACGGGGCAAGTTTGACAATCTTCATGGGCTGCTGCTCTTTCTGCGGTGCTTTTGCTGCGATTTTGATGCATCTCTGACACGCTGACATGCACACTGGATGTGCGGCTATGATACTTGATGTTGGGGGCGATGGCGGTCGATGGGGAAGTTTTTTGAAGCAACTTTTCTTGTCATGCAGATATGACGATGGTGGCGCTGTGGCATTCGTGGCATTGATGGCGCTGGCGATGTTGACAAGGGCAGGGGCTGCGCGTGACAGCCCGCCCGCTGGCCTCGCTCTTGTCTTAACAAAAAATCAGCGTGGTGCTTGAACAGGTTTTTATACAAGGCAGTGGCGGATCACAACGGATGACCGCAGCCCGCCGCGACCGCCTGCAAATACCACGTGAAAGATGCATCAGTCGCAGCACCGGCCTGGCAGACGATAGGGCGTTTCCAGGTGACGCCAACAATATCCTCATAGTCATACGCAGCCAGCCTTGCATGCATGGCCATGACATCAGCCGGTTTCATCGGGTTGCAGAACGCATTCATCAACAGGGACGAGTCCTGGCATCACCGGTAGCGTGCAGTATCAGGCAAACCCGCCATTCACGCGCAGCACTTGCCCGTTGACCCAGCGGCCATCCCTGCCTGCCAAAAATGAGACGACACCGGCGATATCATCCACTTCACCCAGCCGCCCCAGTGGCGCCATCTTGCTGATGGTGGCGATTTGCTCATCTGTCTTGCCGTTTAAAAACAGCTCGGTTGCCACCGGCCCCGGGGCGACGGCATTGACGCAGATCTGGCGTGCGCCCAGTTCATTCGCCAGTACCCGCGTCAGGCCCTCGACACCTGCCTTGGAAGCGATATACGCGCCATAGGCCGGGAAATTCTTGCCCAGCACGCTGCTGGAAAACACGATGATCCGACCACCGTTGATGACATGGTTGGCCGCAGCGCTCATCACCAGGTAAGTGCCGCGCAGGTTGGTGGCGATGACCTTGTCAAAGCCTTCCATATCGCCCTTTTGTATCGGTGCCAGCGGCATGATGGCGGCGCTGTTGACCACCACCGCAATATCGCCAAATGCCGCCTTGGCCTTAGCAAATAAATGGTCGACATCGGCGGCTTTGGCAATGTCAGCACCCACCGCGATGGCCCTGCCACCAGCGGCTTGTATGGCGGCCACGGTCTGCTCGGCCTTGGCCGCATTGCCGGCGTAATGCACGACCACGGCATAACCATCTGCCGCCAGCCTCAGGGCAATGCCCTGGCCGATGCCGCCTGATGCGCCGGTCACGATGGCTGCACCTGTTGCTTGTGGAGTGGTGGGGAGAGTGGTTTCCATGTGATGTCCTTTTCAGCGTGAAGATGGAGGGAGATGCGTTGAAGACGGATTGAAGATGAACAGGCATCAATGGTAAGATCATTACGAACCAAAGGGAAGTAGGCACCCGAAAGTTCAGTACTTACCAAAAGGAGAGTGTCAATGTCCGGCCCCAGCAAGAACAGCCCGGCTGCACCAGGAGCGGCGCCAGCATTAACAGCGTCATCAACACCATCGACAACAACGCCAAGGCACCAGGCCGGCCAGCCGCTGGCCCACCCGCATTACACCGCCGCCCGTGACCCGCAGCTGGAAGCCCTGGTGCGCGACATCATCAGCCGCGTGGCCGACAAATGGACCATGGTCGCCATCGAAGTCTTGTCTGAACACGGCACCCTGCGCTTTACCCGCATCGGTGAACTGATGGGTGATGTCAGCCAGAAGATGCTGACCAAGACCCTGCGCCAGATGGAAGCCGATGGCCTGGTCCTGCGCACCGTCTACCCCGTCATCCCGCCCAAGGTGGAATACGCGCTGACCGACCTGGGCCTCAGCCTGGGCGCCGCCTTTTGCGGCGTCTGGCTATGGGCAGAAGAACACAGGCACACCATCACCGCGGCACGGCAGGCGTTTGAAGGGAAGGGGGATCAATAACGTCTCGCAAGTAAAACGCTTTATAGGAAATAGAAATTCAGCCAGGTTTTATCGTGCCTGCATGTCACGTTTGTGTCCGATTTTATAAGCCGCATTGCCCTCGCGTTTACCCACGGATAAAACGTAGACCACAATGGTGCTGTCAATCACTTTATAAATAAGACGATAGCCTTGAGCAGCGAGCTTGATTTTATACAAGTCCTTCCCCCCAATCACTGAGGCTCTCAGGACTTTAGGTTGCTCCAACCGTTCTTGCAATTTCTTCTTGAACTGCGTTTTTATCGCCGCGTCCAGCTTGTGCCATTCTTTGAGCGCGTCTGGGTGAAAATCAAGCTTATAAGTCATCCAGGCTTACCCTGACAGGTTTTTTGCCATCAGCCATTCTTGATTTAGCCAGTCCAAGGATTTCCTTGTCTTCAAGCTGCTCGTGTATTTTTTCCCAGGCTGCAGCAGTCAAAATGTAACCCACTGGTTTGTTTCTGTTTAAAATGGCAACAGCCTGATCACCAGAAGCGGCCAATACCGCTGCCGGGTTTGATTTCAATTCGCTAATGCCAACTGAAGAAGGGGCGAGAATGGTTTCCATGATCAGGCTTTTAAGTGGTCGTTTAATAGGTCTAATGATAGCACTTCTAATATATATTGGAACTTATTTCAACCCAGTGCTGGCATGCGTTCCAGCGACTGATGTATGAGCCTGTTTCGAACGCAAATCAGCGCAGGCGCTCTTTGTCACTTCAGACGCCACTTGCTCGACGCCTGGTCGGGTAGTCCAGATACTTAGTTGCTCGATCAGGGCGCGGTCAGCCTTCACAGGCACGCCGGTACCTGACCCGACAGCGTGATAAATACCATCCAGCGCGTCTTTGTTGCCATACGCCATACTGAACACAAATTTTGATTGCATGCCGCCCGGCAGATTGAAAAACACCGCATTGCGTATGTCCAGCGCCCGCACAGGGCTGTCCAGTGTGTCGGGGTTGGCCTGTTCCAGCAGGGTTTTTAGCGCGGCGATGTGGGTGCGGTCTGTCGTCACGAAGGTGCAGCCGACTTTTTTCAGCGCCTTTTCATCGAGACGCGCGTAAAAGGCCCACATAGTCGGCACCATGACTACCGTGGCTTTTTCGGCCCTGTCCAGCGCTGCCAGTCGCATTGTCAACGGTGTCGCCTGCGCAATTGGTGGCAGCACCTGCAACGCCACCATACCTGCCAGCAAGGCCAGGCGCACCGGCAATGCGCGCTGTGCGAGCTTGCTTCGACCAGCACAGCGGGGCTGCGTGTTGTTTGGGGATAGCATCCGCATCCTTTCAGCGAAATTCATTGATCGTTTTCACAGGGACTGCTGTGCCAGCATAAAACGGTGTGGCAGATCAATACCATGGCAAACCCCCGGTTTGAAGGAGGAGAGAACAAAGCTTCATACCCGATTAAGCCGCAGGTAACGCTTGCCCCTGAGTGACCAGAAACCCTGCGGCACAATCGCCAGCGACCATTGTTGCTCACTGCCATAAAAGCCGAATTGGATACACGCATCAGCGACGAATTCTACATCCTGCAAGAAGCCAAAAGAATCCGGCGGGCTGCATGCATCTTTACGCCTGAGCTGTTTGTCGATGAGGTAAAACCAGTGGCTGGTGCCATCGAAATAATCATACTGCGTCATGACCACATACCAGTCCGCACAACTGAATTGCGCCGCCACTTCATCACCGTGGACGATGATGGCGGTTTGGCTGTCTTTAAAAAGCAGACGCCGCTTGTATTCTCGCATGGGGTAATACGAGGGTAATTTTTCCAGGCTAAAGTGGGCGATGGCTTCCATGTATGCTTCTTAAATTTATGCGGGTCAACGCCTTCCCTTGAAGGGGAGGGAATTTAATCCTGATTCCATTGTCGTAAGACATGACGGGCAACAGTGTGGCTCAGCGTGGAGTTTACTGATTTACTCGCAGCCCTTACTATGCCAGCAAATCAGATTGATCACCCAAACCGAAAGACGCCAGTGAAACCCATCATCAACAACATCGCGCAAACCCTGTTCATTGCCTTCTGCCTTGGCAGCAGCGCGCAGGCCAGTGAAACGGCGGCGGGCAGTCTGATCGCCACCAAGGCCTGTGATCTGTATTCGTCTTTCGTCAAAAAAACCAATCCCGACGGCTTGCAGACCAGGTCAGGCGCGGTGTATATCGTCAAAGAAATCAACAAGTCGCCCGACTATACCTGGCTGCGCGTGATCGTGCCTGATGCCAACCCCAATCTGCGCTGGGTGTCGCGTGATTGTGGCAAGTCGCAAATTGTCGGCATGAATGGCTGGCAGCCTGCTGCTTCTACCGCCCCGGCAGCACCCGCCGCTCCAGCAGCTCCTGCTGCACCAGCCGCGCCCGCTGCTCCGGCAGCTCCAGCAGCCCCCGCAGCGCCTGCGGCTCCAGCCGCGCCTCCCGCTGGCCACGTGACGGTCAATGCCGGCAACGGTGGCCAGTGTTCCACTGCCAACCAGGAAGACAGCTATGTGCTGGCCATCACCTGGCAGCCTGGTTTTTGTGAACACTTTCCCTACCAGGGCAAAAAGCCGGAATGCGATGCCATCCACAAGGGGGATCTGGTGGTCACCAACCTGACCCTGCATGGCCTGTGGCCGAATAAAAAAGAATGCGGCATCCGCTATGGCAGCTGCCCCGGCGTTGCCCTGAAGCTGTCGCCCGATACCGTCAGCCACATCGCCAAATGGATGCCCAATTTCATGTATGAAACCAAGTTCGGTACCTATGAATGGGAAAAACACGGCGTCTGCCAGTCACGCGATGCCGATACCTATTTCAAGACCGCCGTGGCAGCGGTGGAAGAAGTCAATAACTCGGCGGTGGGTAAATTCATCCTCGCCCATGTCAGCAAGTCTTTCCAGGCGGCTGATTTTTTTGCCGATGTCAAAAAGAATTATGGCGACAATGTCGCCCGCAACATCCTGCTCAGTTGCGCCAGCGGCAGCTACTTGCAAGAGCTGCGTTTCAAATTGCCACTGAACTTTGAAACCGGCAAGGGCCTGCAAAAACTGATAGGTGACGCCGATGGCTTTGCCAGCCAGACAGAAAAATGCGGTAATGAGATCCGTGTAGAAGCTAACGGCCGCAGCCGCTAATACCGGCGTTTGTCCGCGCTCGCTGGTGGCCCGTCAATGACAGCATGCTTGCATAAATTAATTGGCATTTAATTAATTTTTGTACTAATGTGTAGTCTTTGCGGTACTCACCAACGAGGGGACAAAATGAAAAAAGCAATGCTGGTAGCGGTGGTAACGGGCAGTGTGTTGGCAATGCATGCAGGGCTGGCAGGTGCCAATGACAAGGCGGCACCCCACTGGAGTTATGACGGCAAGACCGCGCCTGCGCACTGGTCTGAACTTGATGAAGCCAATTCCGCCTGCAAGCTCAGCAAAGAGCAATCTCCCATCGACATCATCGACAGTGCCACCAAGAAAGCCGCCTTGCCCGCGCTGGAATTCAAATATGCCGGTGGCGCTGCCGAAGTCATCAACAATGGCCACACCATACAGGTGAACCTGCCCGCAGGCAGCAGCCTCAAAGCTGGCGATTTCGAAGCCAACCTCTTGCAGTTCCATTTCCACACACCTAGCGAAGAAAAAATCAATGGCAAGAACTACCCCATGGTGGCCCACTTCGTCCATAAAACGGTGGATGGCAAACTGGCGGTAGTCGCCGTGCTGTTTAAAACCGGCAAAGAAAACACTGCCCTGGCACCAGTCTTCGCCGCCCTGCCACAAGAAGGCAAACCCACACCACTGGCCAGCTTTGACCCAGCCGGCGTCATCCCCGCCAACCATGCGTACTACAAGTTTGCCGGCTCCCTCACCACACCACCATGCAGTGACGGCGTGCGCTGGCAAGTGCTGAAAGAACCGGTGGAATTATCCAAGGCCCAGGTGGCGGCATTTCATAACCTCTACAAAATGAATGCCCGGCCAGTACAACCCTTAAATGGCCGTGTGGTGGAAGTCAGCGAATAAATTCACGCAGGTATTTGTCATCACAAAAGCGGTGCGTGAAAGGCATTGCTTTGATCATCGGGTAACGGACATCCCAAAACCAAAACCAAAGCGCTCAGCATAGAGACGCCTGGATGCAGAAAAATTCTGGAGACATATGAGGTTAATGCGCTTGCGCTTCACTTCATTGCCATCACCAAAATCACCGGCAGCACAACTTGCCTGCCGGTGATTTTTTCTGTGCGCATGGCGTACTTATGTCTGTCTGCCATCGTTATAATAGGCGCGGCCTTCCTTTTAAATTTCCCTGTTAACTTGATGACGATGATGCGAAAAATTTCTGTTTTACGCATGGCTGCGCTGCTGCTGGCCTGTGGCTCTGCTGGCGCGCCCGTGCTTGCACAAACTGCCCCGGCCCTCGATGAAGCTGCACTGACTGCCAAAGCCCAGGCGATTTTTAAAGAGCAATGCCAGCGCGATACTTTTTCTGGCGCCATCCTGATCGCCCAGGGTCAGCGCGTGGTGACCGAAGCCGTTTGCGGCGAAGCCAGCAAGCGCTACCATGCGGCCAACCGCATCGATACCAAATTCAATCTCGCTTCCATCGGCAAGATGTTCACCGGCGTCGCCATCGCCCAGCTGGCTGAAGCAGGCAAGCTCAGCTATACCGACAAGATCAGCAAATTCATTGATGCCAGTTGGCTGCCCGCCAGTGTCACTGACCGCATCACCATCGCCCAGTTGCTGACGCATAGCAGTGGCCTGGCAGAGTTTTTGAACCAGGACAGGGCAAATCACAGCTCACGCGCACTCTACCGCGAGCTCGATGATCTTAAACCCCTGCTGCAAAACATGGGGCTGGAATTTGAACCTGGCAGCCGCTATCTGTACAGCAACACCGGCTATGTGCTGCTCGGCGTGATCATACAAAAAGCCTCGGGCCAGAATTATTTTGACTACGTGCGCCAGCATATCTACCAGGTGGCCGGCATGACAGATTCAGACAGCTATGCCCTTGATGAGCCAGTAGAAAACCTCGCCACCGGTTACAACAGAACCCGCGGCCAGACCAAGTACAACCACGACACCACCTTCGAAGGCTTGCTGCGCGGCTTCTCCTTTGGCTGTGGCTATTCCACCGTGCACGATCTGCTGCGCTTTACCCAGGCCCTGCAGGACGGCAAACTGCTCAAGCCCGCGACGCTCGACGAGATATGGCAAAACCATGCACCGAAGGTGGACAAAAAAGACGGTGGCTACGGGTATGGATTTGAACTCGCAAGCAGCCCGGCCGGCAGAGTGGTCGGCCACAGCGGCTCTTTCCCCGGCGTGATCGGCAATGTCGACATCTACCGCGACAGCGGCTACGTCGTCATCGTCTTGTCGAATTACCGCAATGAATTCCCCATGGCCAGCCAGCTGGGCGATTTGCTGGTGCCGGGCAAGCGGCCTTGATGGCGTGACCGGGCTTGATCCGGCTTGATCCGGGGATGATATTGAAGGCTGTGCAAAGGTAATCGTAATCGTAAGACCAAAATGCTCACCACAGAGACACGGAGACACAGAGAAAGGCAAAGAGGAATCTATGTTTTTACCTTTTATGGTTCCGGACTTTTGACGACAAATGAGGCGTTCAAACTTATCCTGCCTATCGTTTTCCCCTGCCTGGAATGCGTAATGCGCACCGGTTTTCTTTCGCAAGCTTCATTTTCCAATGATGCCTGTTTTCGAAGTCTGAGCCAATAAGCTCATTCCTCATCAAGAGAGATTGATGTGAATTCGCAAAACATGCTTTGTGACGATGATCAATCAGTTAAAAGGACAAGTTACTATGCAGTTTATTACGCATGCGTTGCGTAAGAATTTGTTGGCGGATGAGGTGGTGAAGATAAGCCGATACCATGAATGACATAATTGTAGAAAAAATGCCTGTATTGCTTGTAATAAAATTCGATGTGTTTAGCGGAACTGATGAGCAAAAAAATAGCTGCTTATTCCTACTTATTATCAACGGTTTTGAATTTGTATTGGTGATTGCAAATGAAATTAATACTACCTCATCTTTGCTTAATGCTTAGCGTGTCTCTTGGATTTACTGGTTTTGATTGCAATGCGCAAGCGGACACAAAAAGTAAGCCAGATATAAAACTTGAAAACAAGGCCCCCACCGTAGCGCCAGGAACTTTGAGTTTGATTGCCGGGAGTATCGAAGGCCCTGGCTGGGCAGATGGAGTTGGATTACAAGCGCAATTTAGCGAGGCGACTTTAAACGACTTTGGTGTCAATCGTAAAGGCCTTGTTATCGATACGTCTGGCAACCTATATATCGCTGACACAGGCAATCACATCATACGCAAGATGACGCCACAAGGCGTGGTCACCACCATCGCTGGCAAGGCTGGACAAGCAGGCAGTGCCGATGGAATGAGCTCAACGGCTCGCTTCAAATTTCCGGCAGGCCTGGCAATTGACACCAAAAATAATCTTTACATTGCTGACGTCGCCAATTCCACGATCCGTAAAATTACCCCGGAAGGCCAGGTTTCTACCGTAGCAGGATCTCCGGGGCAATTTGCCTGGGCCGATGGACAGGGTGCTAGCGCCAAATTCAATCGCCCTATGGGTATAACGATTAATGCCGCAGGCGAGCTATTTGTCACCGATATGATTAATTACTGCATACGCAAAATTAGTCCGAATGGTGTGGTCAGCACTATTGCAGGTCAGCCCGGAAAACAAGGCTTGAGGGATGGCACTGGTATCCAGGCTCAATTTGGTGTAGCCAAGGATATTGCCGTTGATGCAGATGGCGTACTTTATGTAGCAGACGAATCTAATAACGCAATAAGAAAAATTGCTAATACTGGTGCGGTCTCTACCTTAAGTGTGGTGGTTGAGCCAGGCAAGTTTAATCAAGAGGAAGTGCCTAGTTTAAATGAACCAGGCGGGCTTGTTATCGACCGCGCTGGGAATTTGTACGTAACCCAAGGAGCAATCCTACGGTTGATTGATAAAAATGGCAAAACAAGTGTCATTGCTGGTCAACATAAAGCCGGGCATCTGGATGGACGAGGCTCTGAAGCGCTATTTAGCAAAATGGGAAAGCCTGCTCTGGACGCGGCGGGAAATATTTTTGTCGCCGATGATAGCTTTATCCGAAAAATTACTAAACAAGGCGACGTCAGTACGATAGCCGGTCAGAATTTGAAAGGCGGATACGTTGATGGTGCTGGCGCAGATGCACGATTCAATTTGCCGTTTGGTTTAGTAGCAGATAAGCAGGGTAATTTGTATGTGTCTGATCGTGGAAATTTTTTGATTCGTAAAATTAGTCCGCTCGGTATTGTCAGTACAGTCGCTGGCATACCAGGGCCAGCTGGTCAAGGTCACGAAGATGGCGAGGTAAGATCGGCTAAATTTGATGGCTTAAGTGATATGGCCTTGGATGATCAAGGCAGTCTCTATGTAGTTGAAGTTGGCAATCGCGATATACGAAAAATAGATTTTAAAGGCAAGGTAAGTACTGTTGTTAGCGCTCCTAAAGAAGATTTTTTTATTAATGGTGTACAACAGGTAGACAGTAACTTTGCTCCTGACGGTATCGCTATAAACTCGACAGGAAAAATATTCTTTAGTTCACGCGCTGCCATATATCAGCTAAATGCTAAAGGTCTACCCGTAGTCTTCGCAGGTCGTAAGGGGAAATATAGAAAAGATGGCATTGGCACGGACGCTGTTTTCTTATCTCTGACGAATATGATATTCGATCGCAGGGGGGATATAGTTGTTTTTGATGATCAAGTTCTTCGGAAAATTAATCCAACGGCAAACGTTACCAGTTGGGGTGAGTATGGGGAAGAATTCATAGTTCAGAAAGATTATAAGTTTTTATATTATCCCAAAGATCTTGCAGTAGATAAAAATGATGACATCTATTTTACGTTTGATTCAACAATACGTAAAAGAACGGTCAGTGGTGTTGTCACAACGCTGGCAGGCGTTGCCCATGCGCATGGCACGCAATTAGGTTTGATAGGTGGCCTGTACGACCCTCATACTCTGGTCAAACTAGGGCCAAAAACATTTGCCGTCATTTCCGGCAATGCCATTCTCAAATTGCAGCTTCCTTGAAGAAAGAGAAATGACACTGACCAAGAGATCTACTATAACCCCCATATCGCTAGGTTTTGCATAGTGTAACAATGGGCGGGGAAGAGACATTATTTTAGAGCACAAACGTTATCATCAAAAAGAGAAGCATGACGTTAAAACTCAAGGACGACACCATAGTATTTATTTTAGGTGAATGTAAAGTCGACTTTGCTGTTAAAGGGAGGGCGCCAAGGAAAAGTAACGCATGGTAATCGCCTGTCCTTTGTTAAAGCAAGCGAAGATTCTGGTATTTGATAAAGCCACCAGCTGACTAGCTGCCTGGACGCAGAAACGGTAAAACAATTTTTCAGCAACGATCAATCAGTTAAAAGGACGAGTCACCATGCTGTTTATTACACATGCGTTACCTAAGAATTTGTTGGTGAATGAGGCGGTGAGGAAAGGACTGAATAGCTCTATTTGATGCCGATCGCTGAAAATATTGAAGACACAGATTGGGCAAACTGCAATGCAGTTAAGTTTGTTCAAGAAAAACAAAAATTTATACGAATTAGTCCCGTGAAGATAAATTATCAAATTTGGAAAGTCAGGCGCAATCGCTGGATAGGTGTACTGCTGATCGTGATAGTTGCCATTACTTGGGCAAATATGACTGTCGCTCAGAACGAAGTTCAAAAAGTTTTGTTTTCGCGTCTCGTTTCTCAAATTCCTGCCAATGTGCAAAGTATATATTGCTACCGGATAGGTACTGAAACTGAGCAAATGACTGCTGAAATGAATTGTATATATTCCTCTGATCCTGATTCAAGCCATCACTTGGGAAGCCAGGTAGTCGCAGTGCCGTTCTGGCTTGGCAGGGATTTAGGTGAACTTGATCTTGTTAAAGGAAAAGCCGGTATGCGTGATGGGGTTTATCTCTTTGCGCACTCCGGGTACGAAGGCAGAAATCGATGGAGCCATAGTGAAATATTTTGTCTTGAATTGCTGATCGACAGTATCGCTGGCGCGTCTCATATTTTGCATAAATCAGCCCCTTAGGTGCGATTAGCAAAGCGTTATCGCACGCATGTTATCCAAGCTGCTTGCAAGCAGCGCGGTGGAATGGTTGGGATGGGGATGGCTTTCTGGCGCAAATTCCGCAAGTGTTAATCAACCGAACCCTATCCCCCTGAAGCCCATGCAATCAGTTCCTGCTATCCCTTGCTAGGCAAGACTTCGATATTGATCTCTTTGCTGGCGATGTAATACGGCACATGCTGGTGGTTGGCGAACATCAGGCGCAGCTTGTGTTTGCCGGGGGGCAGGTTCAGCACGGTTTCGGTTTCGCCTTTGCCAAAATGTTTGTAATGCTGGTTCTGGTATTCATCCGATTTGTCAAAGGGGATGGGTTTCTTGATGTCTTGCGGCAGGTCAAGATCGATCAGGATATGGTGATGCCCGGTGCCATCGATCTTGCCTGCTTCTACCGGTGCCACGCCCATGCCGGAAACAGAAAACGCCACGCGGAAAGGCGCGTGCACCTTGTCGCCATTACGCAGGTTCAAAAAATACAGCGCCTTTTCACCGACCGGGAAGGGCAGGGTGCGGTCTATGGCGCTGACGCTGCATATGGTTGCATCCGGCGTGTTGATGGTCGGGGCGGGTTTGCCCGTGTCGGCAGAAAATGTCAGGCAGGGCAGGGAGAGCAGCAGCACCAGGTAAGTGGCGTGGCTTTTTTTAAGCGTGAAGGTCATCGTCATGTCTCTGCTATGGTGATGGTTTGCTGTCTGGGTATACTTGGATTTGTGATCAGCTTGCGATTAAAACACAATTTCACTAAGCGATGAAATTGATTATAGCAATCCCGCCCATTGCCTCTCCCTATGAGGCTGGCGTGCGCAGCGCGGCCTTGGCTGAACTTATTTTGTTGCCACGCCATCCAGCAATTTGAACGCCACGGCCTGCATGTCTTTCAGATGCTTTTCTGTCGCCGCCAGTGCGCCGGCGCTGCCTGTGCCTTCGCTGGGGCGCAGGCCGCAGGTCCATAACTCATCCATGAGGTTTTGCGCTTCTTCATATTGCAGGCACAGTGCGGGTTCTATGTGCTGGCCGTCTTCCACTTCGCTGAAATGCAGGGCATGGGCGGCCTGTAGTTTGCCTGCCTGGCGGTAAGCCAGGCGCAGGTGGATGGCGCGGCTCCAGGGTTGCAGCTGGCAGGACGTGCGCAAGAAAGGGGTGTCGCTCATGGTGGCTCCTGGTGAGGTGGTCTGGGGGCTGATCTTAGGCGGCGCCGTACAGCGCAATCATCAGCGGGTCGGTGCGTTGCACCTTGATGGAAACACGCTGCTTGCGTGTGTATTCCACCGGCGCGGGTTTGCCGGGCTGCCAGGTGAATTTCAGTTTGGTGCGGCCACGCAAACCCGGCGTCGCTTCCTGCACGATGTGGCCAGAATACAGCAGATCTGCCACCAGCTTGCGCGCATAGTTTTCTGAGGTGCGCAGTTGTTGCATGATGTCTTCAATGAACAAGAACTTGCCATTCAAAATGCGCGCCATTTGGGCATAACGTTCGGCGATGTCGGCTTTCATGTCTGGTTTCCTTTGGGTTGTTGAATTGTTTTTGCTTGTTGGTTAAATTGGTTGGGGCGGTTCGTAGGTTCGTAGGTTGGTAGGTTGGTAGGTTGGTAGGTTGGGCTACGCCTCATCAGCCCAACACTGGGCCTTTGATCAACGTATACGTGATTTATAAGCCGAGTGTTGGGCTGGTAAACCGTAGCCCAACCTACAAAATCTGCCCAACCTACGAAGCTACGAAGCTACGAAGCCCCAAGCTCCGCCAGCAAGCGCCGAAAATCACTGGCCTCGGCGGCGGCGCACCATTGCGGGTCTTGCGGCAGTTTGCTGACCAGGGCGCGGGCTTTGGCCAGCAGTTCGGGTGCGCTGGCCCACAGCCTGGCGTTGGCAACGGCTTCGTCAGATGGTAGCAGGGCATCGGGGTTGCTGATCTTGCCGCTGGCATCGTAGTGCGGCTCGGCTTTCCAGCCATAGGCTATCGCCAGGCAGCGGCTGTCTTTTGCATCAAAGATGGCATTGCCGACGACCTGTAATTGCGGGGTATGCTGCATCACAGCCTCGCCGTCATACCGGTCATGCGTTCAGCTTCTTGCCCCAGTCGCTGCATTTCTGTTTGTGGTGCTGCGCTTGTTGCTGGTGGCGCTGTGCTTGTGGCTGGTGACGCTGTGCTTGTGGCTGGTGACGCTGCACTAGCTGCTGGCGACAACATTGCTGCATGCGGCTTGGTTGTCTGGCCGGGGGCGGCTGGTGCTGCCGGGTTTTCTGTCTGGTCTGGCTGAACTGATGCATCCCTGCTGTCACCCGCGTCAACCAGGCTGAAGACGGTGCAAATTACGATGAAGGCAATGGCGGCGATGAACCAGTCTGTGAGAGAAGCTTTCATGTTTTGTCCTTGATAAAGATATCTTGTCAGTTACCGGGCGAGCCTTGCCTGCGCCAGCTTGAAAAAGGGTCGTCAAAAAGCCGGCGCCTTGACTTGTCATGGCCGCCATGCTGCCTGTTGTGCTGCGTTGTTGTCGTTTAGTTGCGGTTAGCTACTTGCGTTGCCGTGTTCTTGTTGCAGGCCTATTTGCCGGAGATGCAAACAGATGATGCTGGCCTGCATCCGGTGGCAAGTGCAAATGCTGATGCACGCGTTTGCCACCGGATGTTGCGCTGCCCCTTGCGTTGTCATGCCAAAGGTCGGGGCCAGACCAGTAGCAGATGTTGCCGGGTGCTGACCCCGGCAAGCGTGTCGCTAATCAGATCAAATCAGCGACACCAGCGATGCAGTACAGATGCACACTCTAAAACGGGTGGGCGCACACAAAAATTGTCGTTAAAGCTCAGGCAGTCACTTTGTCGGTGTCGGTAAAGCTGCCAGCTTGGCAAAACAGTTTTTGTGCTGCCCAAAACTTTTTGAAGAAGGGCCAGGTGAATGGCGACCTGCTATACCTGCTACTACCAGCTCCTTATTGCTTCCAGTCGTGCAGCACTTTGGCCATCATGCGGCCAAAGTTTTCATACCTGCCCTGGTCAAGCAGGGACGCCATTTTTTCGCATTGTTCCATGCTGCATTCAGAAAAAGCGTCGATCAGGTTTTGCCCGTCGATGACCACACCAGCTGACGCCGCCACGGGTTGGGCGAAATAGGTTTTGGGTAATCCGAAATAAGTTTGCGTACTCATTTGTCGCTTTCCTTTCATGTCTGACCATGTATATAACTATACGCTGTCGTATTATCCATGTCAATACGAAAATGCATTGAAATGAATAAAATCGTATTAAATTGTGTAAATACCGCACATCACCAAACGATTGTTAATATTTAGGCCACGAAATAGCAATTTTCGATGGCAAACTTGACAATGGGATACGAATGGGACGCTAAGGGAATATGAATCTTGCCTGTGCGACATGAAAGCAGGTGGACTCAGGGGGAGGCAATTGGACACAGCGCAAAGCAGTTGGACGAAGCTGTAGCGAAGGCGCACAAAAAAAGGGCCGCAAGGCCCCTTACATCAACATCTCAGATTTGCGGACGATGGCGTCCATTGCGCTTGCCGCTATAGGCAAGCCAGCAGGTGGCTTATTTATTCAGACTGACTTTCATTTCTTCCGACATTTTCAGATGCTGCTGCGCTGCGGGCTGGGTGTTGTTGGCGAATGCCTCGAAGTCCAGAGTGACGGCAGGCGGGAAGTGAGCGCCATTGGCAGGCAATATGGTCAGCACCATTGTCGTTGTCAACGCCGTAAAGGCCAAAACCAGGCCTGTGCCGAGTAGGGTTTTGTTCAACTTAGGAGAGGTTTTCATGGTGTGCTCCAGGGTAAAGAAAATCTGATCAGAATTAGTGTGCTGTTTTGCCTGTTTTGCTTGTTTTGCTTGTTTTGCTTGTTTTGCTTGTTTTGCTTATTCAGCAGTGACCTCATCTTAATAAAAGCTTTTGCGTTTGTGAGTCGGAAATCAGGCGCATGGCATGTAGGCGAACAGGCAATGATGATGAGCCAGGGTGAACAAACCATGATGCGCTATTCATCCTGTCTTTTATAAGCGTGCGGAGGCGCGATGCAGTCGCTATGTGCGCCGTAAAACATAGTGCCAGGTTCGGGGTTTTATCCTACGAGCGCGTGTGCCAGTGGCTGACTCTCATTGCTCTCTAAAAAAAATAAGATGCATCTGAGCCGCACTGCTAAAGAATTAATACGGTGCGACCACATTCAGCCATCGCCAACAGGAGAACACCATGTCAGAAGTCACTACTCAGAACGCCCTTGATTTGTTAATTGCAGACCACCGTGAAGCTGAAGAACTGTTTGAACAGTATGAAAAAGCCAAAGACGCAGAAAAAACCAAAGAAAAATACGAAATCGCCCGCAAAGTCTGTGCCGCCTTGCTGATTCACATGCAGGTCGAAGAAACCATTTTTTATCCGGCAGCCCGCGCCGCACTGGAAGATGAGGATCTGCTCAACGAAGCCGAAGTCGAACATAACGGCGCGAAAGACCTCATCAAACAACTCGGTGAAACCGAAGCCGATGACCCGATGTTCGATGCAAAAGTGAAAGTACTCAGCGAACAGATCGAGCACCACGTTGAGGAAGAAGAAAATGAACTCTTCCCCAAACTCAAAAAGACCGATCTCGATCTCGACAGTCTCGGTGAAGAAATGGCGACCGCCAAAGAAGAATTGAAAGAACGCCTCGGCGCATAAATTTCCTTACTTGCGCTGATCCTGAAAAAGCTGCACCAGAGGCAGCTTTTTCTGCTTTTCAATTGGGAGATACGATGAAAGCTTTAAGTTACCACGGCAGTCACCACGTGCGGGTTGATAATGTCCCTGACCCCAGCATACTCAACAGCGATGACCTGATATTGCGGGTGACGGCAACCGCGATCTGCGGTTCTGACCTGCACCTGTACCGCGGCAAAGTGCCGCAACTGGAAAAGGGCGATATCCTTGGGCATGAATTCATGGGCATCGTCGAAGAAACCGGCCCCGAAGTGCATACTGTCAAAAAAGGTGACCGTGTTGTCGTCCCTTTTGTCATCGCCTGCGGCAGTTGCTTTTTTTGTGCGCAACAACAGTTTTCTGCATGCGAAACCACCAATACAGGTGAAGGTGGCCTCTTGAACAGCAAGCATATCAAGCCACCGGCAGCCTTGTTTGGTTTCAGCCATATGTATGGCGGTGTACCCGGCGGGCAAGCCGAATTCGTGCGCGTACCCAAGGCCAATGTCGGCCCGCTGGTGATACCAGCAACGCTTGCTGATGAGCAGGTCTTGTTTCTCAGCGATATTTTGCCCACCGGCTATCAGGCTGTGCTGAATGCTGAGATCAGGCAGGGTTCTACCGTCGCGATTTTTGGTGCTGGCCCGGTCGGCCTGATGGCTGCTGCCTGCGCCAGGATGATGGGGGCAGAAAAAATCTACATGATCGATCACCATGTCTACCGTCTTGATTTTGCCAGGGAAACCTACGGCATCATCCCCATCAATTTTGATGAAGTCGATGCTGCCGAAATCATTGTTAACGATACCAAGGGGCGTGGGGTCGATGCAGTGATCGATGCCGTCGGCTTTGAAGCCAAGGGCAGCACGCTGGAAACCGTCTTGACCGGGCTTAAAATCGAATCCAGCAGCGGCAGCGCCTTGCGCCAGTGTATTGCCGCCGTGCGCCGAGGTGGTGTCGTCAGCGTGCCTGGTGTGTACAGCGGTTACATCCACGGCTTTTTGTTTGGTGACGCCTTCGATAAGGGCCTGACTATCCGCATGGGCCAGACGCATGTGCAAAAACATATGCCCGAGTTACTGCGTTTCATTGAAGAAGGCAAGCTTAAACCAGACGCCATCATCACCCACAGAATGAAATTGAGCCAGGCTGCTGAAGCCTACAAGATATTTGACAAGAAAGAACAGGATTGCCGCAAAGTGGTATTGACGCCAGATTGATAAAGTGGCGCAATGCTGTATTGAAGCAGGGTAGGTTGAGGGACAAGCCCTGCTCGCAAGCTCCCTTCTTCAGCACGGTGGTATGCGCCCCCTGCTTAAGCGTATAAATTGATCAAGGGCATCAGTGGCATCAGTGCAAAAGTAAATCACGTAAGTGGGCCAGGCAAAAGGGAGATATTCATCTGGTCCCATTTAAAAATATATGCGAAACCATATTTAAAAAAAATCAAAAAAATATATGAAAAAAAATATCACCTTACCTGGCATCGCAGATCGCGCTACCGCTCTGGCCGAGCGCCGCAATATTAAAATGGCTGCGTCTGCCCACGCCTATGTGCGCGGCAGTACATCAAAATTCTATGAATGGCTGGATACCGCCAGTGGCAAACTGCCTGAAGGCCCGGCAATCTGGATTTGCGGCGACTGCCATATCGGTAACCTCGGGCCGGTTGCTGACATCAACGGCAATGTTGATTTCCAGATCCGCGACTTCGACCAAACCGTTATCGGCAACCCTGCCCACGATCTGATACGGCTGGCGCTGTCGCTGGCATTTGCGGCGCGTGGGTCTAATCTGCCAGGCATCATGACAGTCAACATGCTGCGCGTGTTAATGGAAGGCTATGCCGCCCAGTTTATCGATGGCGATGAAACCGCAGTAGAAATACCGGCAGTGGTCAGAGCGTCGATGCGGCGCGCCCGCCGCCGCACCTGGAAACACCTGGCGCGTGAAAGAATCGTCGATCTCAGCCCGCATATCCCGCAAGGCAGAAGATTCTGGCCCATCGTCACTAAAGAGAGAAAAGCCATACAGTCGATCTTCACGCGCAAAAATGCGATCAAGCTCGTCAACCACCTGCGTTGCCGTAAAAGCGATGAAGAAGTCAAACTGGTCGATGCCGCTTACTGGGTCAAAGGGTGCAGCTCGCTGGGCCTGTTGCGCTATGCGGTCTTGTTGAATGTGGATGATCCCGTCACTTCAGAAATTGAATTGTGCCTCATGGATATCAAGGAGGCAGTCGCCGCCAAAGCGCCGCGCTATGCCGATGTGCGCATGCCTGTCATCAATGCCGAACGCATCATCACCGGTGCGCGGCACCTGTCACCATCATTGGGTGAACGCATGCTGGCAGGGCGTGTGGATGGCAAATCCGTCTTCGTGCGCGCTCTGCGGCCAGAAGACCTGAAACTCGACATTGATGAACTGAAACCAAAAGAAGCACTGAAACTGGCCCGCTATTTTGGTGCCGTTGTCGGTAAGGCCCATGCGCGTCAGATGAGCAAGGAAACCGCACTCGCCTGGTATAAGGATTTAACGCGCAACCCCTCTACCAAAGGCACGCCAAGCTGGTTATGGAAATGCGTGGTTGAACTGGCAGCACTGCATGAAGCCGCCTATCTTGAACATTGCCGCCGCTATATTGATACAAAGTAGATGCCAGCCTAGCTTGGCTAAAGCTCAGAAAGACCTGCATGCACATGGACTGGCAAGAGCTCTTTGATTTGCTGCAATGGCCCGCCATGCTGGTGACAGTTGTCGCCGCCTGGTGTGTCGCTTCACTCTCAGTCAAAAACACAAAGCAGGCTTCTAGCTATTCGTACTCAGCGTACTCAGCAATGCGCTGTGGATCATCTGGGGCTGGACAGATCACGCTTACGCGCTTATCAGCTTGCAGCTCTGCCTGCTGGTCATAAATGTGCGTGGAGTGATGAAAAACGAAGAAGCCTGAGCAGGTTGCCATGCTCAAGGTGATCACATAAGGTGGTGACATAGGTAGCGACATACGCATCAACATAAAAAGCCAGAATCCTGGCTTTTTATGTAAGATAACTTCTACAGCTTGCCTGTCTTGTCTACAGGCGCTGATGTGTCAGCGATTGCCTTGACGGTCTTCATCGTCCAGCTCATCTGCATCATCTGCGTCATTTGCGCGAGTAGAAGGCGACTGGCCGCCCGCATCGTTGAGGCCATCGCTTTCAAGCGCCGTACCGTTACCGCTGGTTTGCGGATTTCGCGATGGCAAATCTTCAGACTGGTCACCTTCAGCGATATCACGTTCAGAGGCATCAAATTGATCAGGGGCGCTGTTGCCAGTAGAGCCGCTGTCTTGCGGTTGCGGGGTCGTTGCTGTAGTCGTACCAACGACAGGCATGTGTAAAGTAGTCATGATGTTTCTTTCAGTAATAGGTCAGTGATAGTGGAAACCCCGGTTAAATCAGGCATGACGCCGCGTTTGGTCCTGCCATGCGTGCCGTACTTGTGCAGGCCAGCATGGCAGGGTTTTCAATTCATCAAACGCAAGTCGTTTGCCGTACTTAAGCAGAACTTATGCACAACTTATGCAGAACTTAAGCAGAGATTCCTTGAGAAAAAATTATTCTCCAGACAGACATGCACCGTCGCTGTGCCTGTCTTTGATTACCCGTAATTAACGGCTACCCGAGCTTGAACCAGAACCGGATTTAGAGCCCGATCCAGAATGCGAGCCGGACGAGTTGGATTTGGAACCGCTGCCGCCGTTGCTGTCATTAGAGGCACTGGATTTGCTGCTGTCAGATTTGCTGTCATCATTTTTATGGCTTTGCTGACCGGCTTTCACGTGCTGTTCGTGCGTGCCGCCTTGCGTACCTGTAGAACCGCCAGATTTGGAAGAATCTTTGGAAGAACCTGATGAAGAAGAGGAACCTGATTTGTTATTGCCAGTAGAGCCAGTAGAGCTAGTAGAATTTGTAGACATTGAAATACTCCAGAAATATCCGCAGAATGTCGCGGTCACATTGCACTGGTTTTGTTTGCATCCAGTGAGATCATCATAGCCATACCATTCGTCTTTGTAGTGAGCAGAATCGACCCCAGGCTGTAGGAGAGCATGCGGTTTGTGCCGGGTGCTAAAACCCACATCCCAGTAGGCAAGCGCATGGCCACCATCAAGTTTTTTCTTTTTTTGTCAGCGCTTGATGGATAGTTTCTGCGTTTGCAAAGCTGGGTATTTGGGGTTCTGTTTTAACGAATTGTTCAATTTTGAAAAAACTTGCCGGCATGTTTTTTCTTTTTTTTTACGGACAATTTTTTTACGGACAACATACGACCTCACCAGATTGGCATGCATGTCATGAATCCATCCAGAGCCATCCAGAGCATCTATACACTAGCGGACAAAGGCCATGATGCTTGCGGGTATGTACGGCACCTAACAGTGATCTGTTTTATTTCACGTTATCTTCTTAAAAGATGCGTTGTCATGGGTCGCGTATTTACCTGATGCTCCCTTTTCTCTTGTTAGACCCTGATTGATTTTAAAGGCAAGCGCAATGACCAAAAAAAATTCTCCGGCGTCGAATGACGGTGCCGGCTCTGTATTAAGCAGTACCTCTGGCCCATCCACGGATCAACTTCCTGATTCGCTTGGTGCGGTGGACGCCACTTCCCCTTCATTGATAGAAAAAATCGGCAGTGCTTTTGAGTTGGCCGCAGCCATGCCCGTCAACACTGCCAAGGCAGCAGAATATGGTGACCTGGCACGTGACCCTGTGGCAGGCTGCACCACTGAGCCTGCGTCAGCCGTTGCCACTGCCAGTACCGTGATGGAATCCGTCGCCTCTGACAAGACTGGCGACGGCATACCGGCGCTGGGCGTGAATGCCACCATAGGCTCGCTGGACCGCGTCAGGGTAGACAGCTCTGACCAGCGCCTGACGACCAACCAGGGCGTGCCAGTTGCCGATAACCAGAATTCATTGAAGATAGGCCTGCGTGGGCCAACCGCGCTGGAAGATTTCATTCTGCGCGAAAAAATCACCCACTTTGATCATGAACGCATTCCAGAACGGGTCGTGCATGCGCGTGGTTCTGCCGCCCATGGTTATTTTGAAAGCTACAAAGATTTCAGCAGCCTGACCAGGGCCTCGCTGTTTGCAGAAGCTAACAAACGCACGCCGGTGTTTGTCCGTTTTTCTACCGTGGCTGGCGAGCGTGGTTCTGCCGATACCGTGCGCGATGTACGCGGCTTTGCCGTCAAATTTTATACCGATGAAGGCAACTGGGACCTGGTCGGCAACAACATCCCTGTGTTCTTTATCCAGGATGCGATGAAGTTCCCTGATCTGGTACATGCCGTCAAGCCTGAACCCCACAATGCCATGCCACAGGCATCCAGCGCGCACGACACCTTCTGGGACTTTGTCTCGCTCATGCCAGAGTCAACCCACATGCTGCTGTGGCAAATGTCAGACCGCGCCATACCGCGCAGCTACCGCATGATGCAGGGCTTTGGCGTGCATACCTTCAGGCTCGTCAATGCACAGGGCGAGTCCGTGTTCTGCAAATTTCACTGGACGCCACTGGCCGGCACCCATTCACTGATCTGGGATGAAGCCGCCAAGATCATCGGCGCCGACCCTGATTTTCACCGCCGTGATTTGTGGGAAGCCATCGAAGCCGGTGCCTTTCCAGAATATGAACTGGGCGTTCAGATCTTCTCTGAAGAACAGGCCGAAGCCTTTGCATTTGACGTGCTCGACCCCACCAAACTGGTGCCCGAAGAAAGCGTCCCCATCACGCCGCTGGGCAAGATGACACTGAACCGCAACCCTGACAATTTCTTTGCCGAGACTGAACAGGTCGCCTTCTGTACGGCCCACATTGTTCCTGGTGTTGATTTTTCCAATGACCCCTTGCTGCAAGGGCGCATCCATTCTTATCTGGATACGCAAATCAGTCGGCTGGGTGGCGTCAATTTTCATGAAATCCCCATCAACTCGCCGGTTGCCCCGGTTCACAACAATCAGCGTGACGGCATGCACCGCCAGGCTGTGCACAGAGGCAGGGTCGCTTATGAGCCCAACTCACTGGCTGGTGGCTGCCCGTTCCAGGCAGGCCGTGCAGGGTTTACCAGTTTCCCGCAGACCATCGCCGACGACAAGGTACGTGGCAAACCAGAAAAATTTGCCGAGCATTTTGCCCAGGCCAGAATGTTCTGGATCAGCCAGACACCCGTCGAGCAAGCCCACATCGTTAACGCTTTCCGCTTCGAGCTGACCCGCGTACAAACGCCAGCCATACGTGAGCGTGTCGTATCCATGCTGGCCAATGTCGACCCCATCCTGTGCGCTGGCGTCGCTGACGGTCTGGGCATAGAAGTGCCTGCACCCATGCCGCCGGTGATAGATGCACCCGTGCCTGAGTATGACCCATCCCCTGCCTTGTCCTTGCTGGCCCGCCCCGGCAGCGCAGGCATCAAGACCCGGCGCATCGCCTTGCTGGCAGCGCATGGTGTCGATGCGGCAGACGCCAGCACCATCTATACCGCATTGCTTGACGATGGCGCAGTCCCGCGCATAATCAGCAATACCCTGGGCAAATTGCGTCCCTCGACGGGAGAACCGCTGGATGTGGAAATCACCTTCGAAACCGGGCCATCGGTGTTGTATGACGCTGTCATTATCCTGGCTGGTTTTCATTCGGTAGAAAGCCTGGCGACAAATGCACATGCCCTCGAATTCATCCGCTGGCAACATCGTCACTGCAAGCCCATCCTGGCACTGGGCACGTCCGGCATTCTTCTTGACCTGGCGGGCGTACCCACGGCATTGCCCGATGGCTCGCCCGACCCATCGGTCATCCGAGTAGAAAAATCCTTTGACGCCGCATCCTTAACGCAGTTTAAAGACATGCTGGCTGCCCACCGCTACTACGTGCGTGAGACAGACCCGCCTGTTGCCTGATGTAAAGCAAAACCCGCCACCCTATCCTTTGCTGCCTTCGGGGGCATGAGATAGGGACATGGCGGGATTTTTAGACAATGACAGAGCGGCTTTGTGGCTGTGTTCAACACAAAGCCAGCACAAAGCCAGCAGCAAGCAAGTGTAAGAATAAGTGTTAGAAACGGGGATCAGGCCATCAAGGCCAAGTGCGTGAGAACCTGAAACGCCAGCTTAAGCGATTCTTAAGCTGGTTTTGAGCTACTCGTCAGGCCGCTCAGGCATGGTAGCGAGCGTGTGCCTGCAATCCTGCAATACGTCGTGGTCTTTTTATAGCCAGGCAAATAAAGGCCATGTTGCATCGCCTCTCGTACATTCTCGTACATATCATGCGCGTCATACGCAGGCAGGCTTAATGCAAAATGATGGCAGAGGTGTTTGCAGAAAAATGGGTGTCTGAATCAGCAGCGAATTTGAAGCCAAATGGCGCATCATGCGATTCAGGAAAGCGATGTGGGAAATAACGCAAAGGGTGTGGCGACTGACGTTCTTTGCGCAAGGTCGTACCGCTCCGATCTGCCGCAGGATAAGCCGGGCTTTGTGTGGCTGGCGCGCGCATCATTTTATCTGCCAACTGGTTTACGATTGCGTCAGCACGTAGAGCTTGATGCGTCAGACAAGTTGTAACAGCATGTTTGGTCAGGTAAGTCATCATGATACGGGTTCTCCAGATAGGGTGAGGTAATCAGGTGCAGATTATCTGCCTACTTAAACCCGCTTGAAATCAGTTGCCGCGCTGCGTCAATGTAAGACTGCGATTACGTTGAAGTAGGGGGGCGGAATAAAATGATCGAAACATTTCTGTGCGGCCACAATACATCGTCACTGGTGAGGCGGATTAGCAATCACGTCAGGTTTCACTGGCTGTGGCTGAGATGGACGCGATGCCGGTTTTCAGTCTTTTTTGCTGTTTCAACCGATGCTGAAACAGCTTCAATCAGTGAAATTTTTCAAAAACCCAACCCTCAACCAACCCACTCATCCCCCAGCATCGCAAAAAACAGGGTGTCCTTCACTTGCCCTTTCATTGTCCAGCGCTGGCGCATCAGGCCTTCTTGCTGGAAGCCGAGGTGGCGTAGCAGGTTGGCAGAGGGGGCGTTGCGGGTGTCGACTTCGGCTTCGATGCGGTTAAAGCCCATGTGCGTGAAGGCGTGCGGCAGCAGGGTTTTGAGGGCTTCGGCCATGTAGCCTTTGCCCCAGTAGGGTTTGCCCAGGGCATAGCCGAGTTCGGCGCGGGCGCATTCGGTGTCGAAGCGAAACAGCAAAATGCTGCCGATGACTTTGCCGCTGTGCTTGTCCGCCATCACGCACTGGATGGCGCTGGCGGCTGCGGCGTTTTCCAGCACCTTGTCGTACCAGGCCCGGGCATCGTCCTTGTTTTGCCAGGTGGTGTAGGGCAGGAAGTGGGTGATGTCATCATCAGAAAAAACGTTGAACAGGTCGGCCAGGTCGTCTTCTGTGATGGTGCGGATGATCAGGCGCGGTGTTTCCAGTGACAGTGTCAGGGTGGTTTGCATGGGTGATGACGAATAAGGCGTTGGCTGAAATACGGACAAGGGCCACAGCTTACCTCAAATTGCCCTTTCAGCATGATTTTGCCCCTGTCTTGCTACGGCATGTTGACATGCCACAGTGTCAAGCAATCGCAGGCAGCTGCAAGCTGTCGCCGGCGCTCATCAGCAAGCCATGAGCAACGCACCAGCAGCGCATCAGCAGCCTCAACCCCCTTGCCGGTAAACAAAGCGCCCCAGTATCTTCAGCAGGCCGACATTGTCTGGCGTGATGCGTTCGTCGGGGTAGGCGCGCTTGTCGGGGTTGCGGCTTTCCAGTACCCAGGTGCCGTCGATTTCGCGGCGCAATTGCTTGATGCGCAGGCCGTCGGGGTGCTGGATGGCAAAAATCTTGCCGCTTTGCGGTTCGGTCTTGGTCTTGTCGATGATGACCATGTCGCCATCGACGATGAAGTCAGCCATGGAACTGCCATCGGCATAAATGGCGGCCAGGTTTTCTGGCTTGACATTGTATTTCTTGAAAAAGCCCAGTTCCTTAATGAGCTGGCCTTTCGCCTCGGCATCTTCATTATGCGCACCGCCGCCGCAAGAACCCTTGGCCGCATAGTAATTGATGCGCGCCAGCCCGCCATCATCCATGTCGGGCGCAGGCAGTGAGGCTTCTGCACTGCGCAGGTCGGTGCTGCGCAAATCAGACAGGCTGACCTTGAAGAAATCGGCAATCGGCGACAGCGAAGACGTGCGTGGGTCTTTGGTGATCCCTTCCACAATCCTGAAGATGGTTGCCTGCGGCACCCACATATCGACCGGAAACTTTTTCTCCAGCGCAGTTGCAAGCGAGGTCGGGTTCAACCCCGCCTTGTCCATTAAATATTTGATATTAGTTTTAGCGTCCATACGATCATTATGCGTTATCGCATAGGATTTGCCAAGAATAATACGAAAAAGTTTGAGAAAAATACGACATCGTATATAATCGTATTCAATATGAAGTCATCCAGAGAACTCGCCCTGACCCTGCTTGAACAAGGCAAAAGCCAGAGCGACATCGCCACCATTGCCGGCGTCACCCAGGCCACGATCAGTCGCCTGATCAATGGCAAGACGGCAGATCTGTCGTACCGGCAGGGCAAGCGGCTGGAGGAGGCGGTGAGGGTGGGAAAGGTAGGAAAGATGGGATTGTAGGTTGGCGGAGGTAGGTTGGGATTTGCCTGTAGGTTGGGCCGGGCCACGCTGGGCCCGGCCCAACCTACAACCCACCACCCACCCCGTACAACAAACGCCGCACCCACGCCACAACAAAATAAAAGCAGCGCCAATGCTGCCAGCAAACCAGACAACAAATGAAAGGCATCGCAGCATGCGTTATCAATCACCCGCCACTACCGACAAGCAGCACATCGCCAACCAGAATTTGTCGCCGGTCAACACCATCACCTCGCGCCGCCTGTGCACCGGCCCGCGTTGTCGCCACGGCCGCGGACAATTGCGCTCGATACGGCAATTTTGCAATGCCAACAATGAAGCGGTTTACCAGTATTGCAAATTGTGCCGTGATGGCAAGCCGGGGATGTGAGGAGGGGCGTAGCTTGGATTGCGTTCGTGGGTTGGGCAGAGTTTGTAGGTTGGGCTAGTTTGTAGGTTGGGCCGGGCCCCGATGGGCTACGTCTTATCAGCCCAACACTGGGCCTTTGATTAATGGATACGTGATTGATAAGCCGAGTGTTGGGCTGACGAAGCGTAGCCCAACCTACGAACCTGGCCCAACCTACGAGATAAATCCAACCGTCGAACCCGACCCAACCGACAAGATCAATCCTCCGTGCCCCCTCTGTGTCTCTGTGCCTCTGTGGTGAGAGGTCTTCATGGTCTTCACGATCTTTACGGTCATAAATCAACATCTGAACACTGTTACACCGGTCAAAAAAATAAATAAGGAACAAGCATGGCGCGTGCAAGAAATATCAAGCCCGGGTTTTTTACCAATGATGTGCTGGCCGACATACCGGCGCTGGGGCGCCTGTTGTTTGTCGGTTTATGGACCATTGCTGACCGTGCCGGGCGGCTGGAAGACCGGCCCAAAAAAATCAAGGCGCAGATCTTGCCGTATGACGACTGCGATTGCGATGCCCTGCTCGACATCCTCACCCGTCATGGCTTTATCCAGCGTTATCAATCCGCTGGCGACACCTTCATCCAGATCACCAAATGGGATGCCCACCAGAACCCGCATGTCAAGGAAATGGAAAGCACCATCCCCGCACCTGACATGCCTGATGGCGCTGTCAATACAGATGCAGGGCAGCTTGTAAACCTGGAGGCAAAATCGGACACTAAACCTGACACAAAACCAAGCCACAACAGCAGCATCAGACCAGTACCGTTATTAACCGGTACCAGCACCATGCCAGCACCAGTGTTAACCGGAAGCAGCCCGGCTGATTCCCTTAACCTGATTCCTGATTCCCTTAACCCTCTATTCCCTGATCCGGTGCCAACACCTGCACCGGTCATGTCGGGCAAAAACGAGGGCAAGGACGGCGGTGGCAGCGAAAGAAAAAACGAGGCCAGCAGCGTATCCAGCAGCATGCCGAACAGTGTCACGGCCAATGCCAACACCAGCACCACTGCCAGCACCTACCCGGTGGATTTCGAACAGGCCTGGCAAGCCTATCCGCCCCGGCCTGGTGCCAGCAAAAAAGAAGCCTGGAAAGCCTGGCGGGCGCGCTGCAAGGCCGGTGCCGACAAGGCTGCGCTGCTGGCCGGGGTGCAACGCTATGCCGCCTATGTCGCCGCCCTGCATACCGCCCCGCAGTTCATCAAACATGCGGCCACCTTCTTCGGGCCGGATGAGCACTACAAGGCCGACTGGAGCATCAAGGCCCGCGCCTCACCCGGCCCAGGCGCGGCAACAACAGGCAACCGGCACAACGGCTTTGAGCAGATCAATTACCAACAGGGGATAGCACAAGATGGTTCATTCTGAAGCAGGCAACTTCATCCGCGTCGGTGGCCTCGCTTTGCAAAACAAGCCTGCCCACTGTGCGCAACATGGTGACTACACCGCCTATTCGCACCGGGCCGGTTGCTGGTCTGCCTGCGAACACTGCCTGCATCAGAGCGACCTGCAACAACAGCAGGCGCAGCGTCAGAAAGATGCCGCCGCCATCCAGGCAGCACGCTGGCAACAACGCCTGGGGCGCGCCGCCATACCGGCACGCTTTTGCGACCGCAGCCTGCAAAATTATGTCGCCAGTTGCGCCGCGTCAGAGCTGGCACTGCACACCTGCATCCAGTATGCCGCGCAATTTGATGAAGTTGAAAAACAGGGGCTCAGCCTGATCTTTTGCGGTGGTGTCGGCACCGGCAAAACCCATCTCGCCATCGGCATCGCCCGGCAAGTGCTGGCCAGCGGCAGACAGGCCGTGTTCACCTCCGTGCTCAAAGCCCTGCGCCACATCAAGGCCACCTACCAGCGCGACAGCCAGAAAACCGAAGACCAGGCCATTCAGGAACTGGTCGAACCCGCCCTGCTGATACTGGACGAAGTCGGCGTCCAGTTTGGCAGTGAGACAGAAAAAATGCTGCTGTTTGAAATCATCAACGGCCGCTACGAAGTCAGAAAACCCAGCATCCTCATCAGCAACCTCGGCCTGGCCGACCTGGAAAAATACATAGGCAGCCGCGTCATGGACAGGCTGCGTGAAGGCGGTGGCAAAGCCGTCGTATTCGACTGGGCATCGTACCGGCGCATCGCCTGAAGACAGGGTGCAGAAAACCGGAACCACCATGAAACACCCGCCATTACACAATAAGAAACGCACACCGCACACCCACCAAGGAGCCAGCATGAATGCACGTCAGAACTTTGCACCCCTCCACAAGAAAAACATCGACCCCGCCCAGGCCAAGATAGACCTGCTGGTTTACTGGCTTGATCAATGGGCCCTATGGATGAACAACAACCATGCCGAAATCGCCAGGGACACCGGCATAGGCGGTGGCGTCATCGGCAAAAACGCCATCAGCAATTTCTGCGTCGCCGCCGACGACAGCCAGGTCGTCTGGGACATGCGCCGCGAAAAAACCATCAAGGAACTCGACACCCTCATCAACAACCTGCGCACCGAACAACCCTGGACCTACTGGGCCATCTGCAAACACCTGGGCCTGATGACCCTGTGGAAATACCCCAAGCTCGACCCGCATGAGGCCTTTTTGAATGCGGTCGATGAATTGCAGCTGGTGGTGGAGGAGAACAAGCTGGCGTTGTGAGAGGGGGAGGTTGGATTCGTAGTTCGGCTTCGGCTTGTCGGTTAGGAATGTCTCGTAGGTTGGGCTACGCTTCATCAGCCCAACACTGGGCGTTTAATTAACGTACACGTGATTGATAAGCCGAGTGTTGGGCTGATGAAGCCTAGCCCAACTTACGGCACGGCCCCACCTACGACCCGATCCGACCCATCCTAACCCAACCTACGGCCCTAAGAGAATATCCCAACCTCAATCCGCACGACCAACGCCACTGGATTCCTGCCTGCGCAGGAATGACGTAAATAAGATTACTGGTGAAATGAGAGACAAATATTTTTAAAGCCACGCGCCAAAATCGAAACGCTCCAAATCGAAGTCGCCCAAAAAAAACGACGCCCCATCAAAAGGGCGTCGTTTTTTTCATCCATCATACCCGCCCAACGCACGAGCGCGCTTTTGGTTGACACGCCACCACCCGTTTAGACCAACAACTCTAAGCCCCGCAATCTGTCTTTTTTCTGTCAACGCGGTTGCCGACTAGCCCGTTCTTGGCTTACGTAGATTGACTACGAAAAACAAAAGCGGTCAAACAAATTACCCAAACACGAATAGGAAAATATCATGAACAAAATCATCGCCACTCTCGTTGCTACTACTTTTGTAATGGGTAGCGCATTTGCACAAACACCAGCGAGCACACCAGCCAAAGCAGCCTCTGCTGCCGCCGCTGCCAGCGTCGCCAAATCTGCACCCGCAGCAGCTACTACTACGCCAGCCGCACCAGCCGTCAAGGCCAGCAGCGCATCAGCTTCTGCCGCAGCCATGACGCCAGAAAAAGAAACCAAACCTGTCGCTCCTGTTGCCGCATCGGCCACGACAGAAAAAACAGCCAAGCATGTGAAACATGCGAAGCATAAAAAAGAAGTGAAGACAGATGAAGTCAAGGCAGCTGCATCCACACCGGCAGCATCCTCAGCACCAGCAGCCAAGGCCACACCAGCATCGGCTTCCAAATAAGTCCCTGAACAGGCTTCAGTGATGAAGAAAAAACCGGCGACAGTGAAAACTGCGCCGGTTTTTTTGCATTGTCAGAGCATACAAAAGCAGAAGCCTGATTCGCGTTGAACAATAAGAAAAGCGGCATGGCTTTCAACTGGAAACCCATACCGCTCAGACTGACCAGACTGCTCACTATCACTCGATCACCCGATCACTCGATCACCCGATCACCCGATCACCCGATCACCCGATCACGCAACTCTCATTCTTTTTTTTCTCCTCATCCTGATAGGCTTTTAACTCGCTGCGGAAGTCTGTACGGCTGACCAGGTTGTACTTATATTCTGGCATTTTGGCTTCTTCGATTTCTTCAACGTGTGCATTACCGATTTTCCAGACACCTTTGGTCGTAAACATCTTGTTGCCCGCGGCATGCATCGCATTATTTCGCTTTGTGTTGCTGCTTTTTTCGTCTTCAGCATAGTCGCCGGTGCCACCCAAGGTCGGTGCAAGCAATGCTGCCGCCGTCTCGTACTTGGCTGCCAGAACGGCATAAGGCGCCATCTCTGCCGCAGTGGGTGCCGGTTTGATGGCGGCCAGCAATTGTGTCGTGCTTGCCACACATACCTTCACCGGGTCTGAATTCGGCAAACCTTCGCTGTCCACACAGCGTTCTATATGGGAATTCAAGGTCTCAATGCCTTGGATTAAGGATTTGCTCCACACGCGCCATCCCATGTAATAGCCTGCCGACGCATCATTGGTGTCGATATAGGTCTTGAGTTCAGCCAGACGTTTTCTGGTGACCGATAGCAGATACAAGACCACAGTCAGTGGCGGGTCGGCTGGCTTTTTGACGGTTCGTCCTGCGCCAGCGTCTGTGTCGACCTGAAATTCATATTCCGTCCAGTAATCGGCAACGCCTGTTTTCGCCTTGGTGAAAGCCTTTTCTTTTCCTCTTTCCCCTGCTTTATCCGATTCGCTATGGTCTTCACCGGCAATATTGAGCTTCTCGGCATCCAGTTTTAACTGCATGACATCCACCGCGCCTGCCGCAACGGGGGCCGCCGCCTTCATCTGGAAGCTGGGTTTCAGCCGCCCCTGTTTGGGCTGCATGACGTGATTCAGCGCTTTTAATTGCCGGGTTTGCGGGCTGTGATCGGCCAGTGCCTGCATGGCCTGGCTTTGCCGCGCCTGCGGGCTATTATCGGCCATGGCCTGCACCCGCCTTTGCGCCAGTGCCTGCGCCCGCACATCCACAAAGCCGGCGGCCACAACGGTAGTTGCCTGGGGCAACTGGTGGGCAGCCTGGACAGCGTGTGAGGTTTGCGGCAACTGGGTTTTCATCTTGAGTCCCGTTTTCAAAGCGTTGCTTGGCGAGTTATAACTTGTATTGCAAATTTGCCCGACCATGATGACGTGAATCATGAGCGAATACTTTGTCTTCTAACATACTACTCAAACAAGAGACGCGCCAGTTTGTTCTCAATAAAGAGAGGTCTATTTACTTTGTTTCTCAAAATAAGGTGAAAACAAGAGACAAGCCAGTTTGTCTTCAATAGAGAGGGGTCTACACGCTTTGTTTCTCACGATGACGCTCATGCAAGAGACAATGAGTTTCTATTATAGGGACGCTGTTTTTAAGATGCCTCAGTCATTGAGAAATATATCTATGCGCTCAAATTTATTGCAATGACTACATATGTTGACTTTTTGAAATGACAACACATCTTGGTTTGGAAATTTTGATGTTAATATAATTTAAAAATCAATGATTCAAATTGATTTGATATGAATAATAATAGAAATTTAAGAGCCAAATGTCACCATGCTATTCACATCATTAAATTCTGAAAATGCGGTTGATTATCATTATGATAAATTTCCGCCAGCTTCGCTGGATTATCCACGCCTGCTTGTGCAGCTCGTCAAAGCAACTGATGCATTGGCAAGATACGACCAAATGTTGAAAAACATGCATAACAGCGAGATTTTACTTGCACCGCTGAGAAATCAGGAAGCTGTTATATCTTCCCGCATGGAGGGAACGGTCAGCACCATCGATGAAATTTTGAAATACGAAGCAGATTACGACGAAGATATCACAGAGAATTCAAATACCAGATCTGAAGTGATTGAAACGCTTCTTTATCAACGTGCTCTTAAAAATGCACAGCAAGCCATGTTGACAGGACAACCCCTCTCGCAATATCTGATACGAGCCGCACATGAACGCCTGCTGTCGTTTGGAAGAGGTGCGGCCAAGTCTCCGGGTAAATTCAAAACTGAGCAAAATTATCTCGCAGATAGAGCGAGGCGAAATATTCTCTTTGTGCCGATTAGCCCAGAGCGTTTGCAGGAAGGGATGGACAAATTATTCCATTATATTCAGACCAGTGATGATATTTCATTGATTAAAGCAGCCATCTCTCATGTTGAATTTGAAGCCTTGCACCCGTTTAAAGACGGCAATGGACGTATTGGGCGCATGATCATCACTTTGTTGCTTTGGTCATCCAACGTGATATCGGCACCACATTTTTATATCAGTGGTTACTTTGAAGAGCATAAAGATGCCTACATTGACATCATGCGGGCTGTCTCGGAAAAAGATGACTGGACTTCCTGGTGCGTATTCTTTTTGGAAGCCGTTGAAAAACAGGCTATTCGAAATCTTCAGATAGCTGAAAGTATCAGTGCGCTTTACGAAAACATGAAGCAGGAATTCAGTACAGTGCTTGCATCTAAATGGAGTGTCAACGCATTGGATTTTGTCTTTACACAGCCAGTTTTCAGAAATAATAAGTTTACGAATAACAGTGGCATACCTGCTTCAACCGCCGCCAGGTTTGTGCGAGTCTTGCAGGAAAAGGGAATGTTACACCCTATAGAAGAAGCGTCGGGACGCAGGCCTGCGCTGTATGCATTTGAACCACTCCTGGAATTGGTAAGGGTGTAACAGAAACTACGCCCACCACCTACAAAATTACACAATCCTGTGGCCTTGGATGCCTGGCCTGGAACGCCTCCATTTCTGTCCTGAATTCGGCACGGGTGACGAGATTGTATTGTTTTTCTCCCACGAGGGCGGCGATGCCGGTGACATGGTCTTCGCCGACTTTCCATACGCCTTTGACGGCGTGTTTGCTGTTTGCAGCCGCGTCCATGGCGATGTTGCGTGTGTTGTGGGTATCTTTCTCTTCTGCTTTGGCGTCGACATCGCCGCCGACTGAGGTAACGAATTTTTTTGCATGCGCGTCGTAGCTCAACGAAAACGCGACGTATCTTGCCATATCATCTGGCTTTGGTTCAGCGGCTACGCCTGCAAAAAAAACCAGCAGCAGGTTTGCGCAACTGGCTAAATCTCCGGGGTTTTTCAAGCCGCTGATCTTCAGTTCTTTTTCTTCGGTGGCGCGTAAAATATGTGTTGAAAGCAGGTCGACATTATTCCTGAGCGAGGTGCGCCACTTGAGCCAGCTCGCATAAAATTTCGGCGTTGCTTCATAGGCCTTTGCATATTGTTCCAGCAGCATCACTTTCGGCCTGATTACCGACAGCAAATACCTGATGGCAACCATGGGTGGATCAGCAGGTCTTTCTAACATGGCGCCACCCTCACCAGCTTCACTGATGGTGAACTGGCCTTCTGTCCAGTACCCGGCAGATTTTGTCACGGCGGCGGAAAAGCGTTTTTCTTCTGACCTTTCTCCTTCGGCATCGGATTGGCCATGATCTTCCCCCGCCACATTGAGCTTGGCCGCATCCAGTTTACGTTGCGCCGTGGCACCTTGATGTTGGCTGCCTGTGCCTGCTGTATTTGTTGTACCTGCTGTACCTGCTGCGCTGGTCTTCATCTGAAAGCTGGGCCGGGTCTGCCCCGGTTTTTGCTGCATGATGCCGGCCAGTTGTTTTTGCCTTGGCCGTGCCTGCATGGTGCGTGCCACGGTTTGCAGTTGCTGGGTTTGCGGGCTGTTATCGGCCAGTGTCTGCAAGCGCCTTTGCAGGGTCGCAAGCGGGCGGCTGTCATGAAAATCTGCCGGCAGCAATGCCTTGCCCGTGCTGACCTGCGGCACTTGAAGGCTTTGTTGCTGTTGCGATGGCAATTGCGTTTTCATGTCGCCTCGGCTGTTTTGCCTGCTACCCGTGTGGGCCTGTTGGTGATCCTGCTTGCGCAGCAAGATCATCAACAGACTTTTATCACTTTACACCAGCACCGGCTTTGCCAGTTCTTCTTCTATCACCACCTGCATCAGGGTTGCCGGTTCATACCCGGGCTTGAGTTGCAGGCTTTGTTTGACATAGCTCAGGGCGGGCACCAGTTGCCCCATATTGTAATGGCACATGCCCATGTTATACACAATGCTGGCGTCGTCGCCATGCAGGTCGCGTGAATGTTGCAGGTAGATCATGGCCTGCGCATAGGCATCAATTTCATACAGCAGGCTGCCCAGGGCCTGGGCAATGTCGGTGCTTTCGCCCAGGGGGTAATAAGTGTCCCACACCTGGGCGGCCATGCTGATGATTTCCTGCTTCAGGGAAGCCTCTTGCAGGTTCGCCGCGCATTGCAGCAGGGCATCGTAACAGCCCATGAAATTGGCCGCATCCCAGCCGCTCAGGCGCAGGTAGGCCAGCAGTTGCGGCAAATCCAGCAATACTGCATTGGGCTGGATGAAGCATTTCAGCAGGTAGAAATCATCGGGGCTGGTCTCGCTGATGTGTTCACGAAATGCCTGTCGGGTTTCCGGGTAGAACGCATCGCTGGTGTTGCCGGTATCCGCATGCGGGTGAAATGCCGCGGCGCAGATATGCAGGCCATGGTGTTGCTGCGGCGTGGCCATGAATACGCCGCCTTGCTGTTGCACAACCAGGGCCAGCGCATGGTAGTTGACCATCAATGAAATGCTGCCGTGGCTGACGATGGCAGGCGCTGTGGGCAGCACTACGTCTTCTTCGCGGCTGTCACCTTTGTCGCCAGAAATCAGCAAAAGACGGTTATTGCTGAGGCGGCGCAAGTGTGCGAGGTAGCGCAGCGCCTGCGTGGGCAGCAAGACATAGCCATCGACTTTTCTGGACGCATAATAGGCCAGCAGATTGTTCAGTTCAGCTTCTGGGTAATAGTCAGGCGAAGCAGGCCGGTTGGTAAAACGCAGATCCAGCCTGTGCAGGATGCTGGCATCCGCAGGTGGTTCTGTACTGTCTTCATTGTCAATATCATGCAGGCTGACCAGGCTTTCATGCAGCTCGCCATGGTGCAGGTAAAAGCAATCCTGTTCTATGCTGTCGAAGACATAATTGGCAATCACCACCAGCGGGTTATACATCTGCGCGGCTGACAGCACATCGCCAGACACCTGCAAGACAATGTCTTGCGGCAGATTGATATCGACCAGCGCAAAATCGAGCAAGCCGCGGGTGATATAGTCTTGCAGAAAGGGGTGCTGTTTCCAGAAGGCCAGGTTCTTTTCTGAAAAGTCCGTCATCACATACCTGACGCGCAGGTGGCTGAGGGTGGATTGCTGCAACAGTGCAAAGAATTTTTTCAGGAAATGATAAGAAAACCGCCCCGAACCCGCGCCCAGTTCCAGCACCGTCACGGGCTGTTGTGCATCAAGTGCATGATGTTGGTCAGACAGCAGGTCGCGCAGGTGCCCGAACACCAGCCTGGCATAAGCCCGTGCAATGAAGGTATTGCTGGTGACATAATGCGGCACGATGCTGTTGCGCCAGGCAGCGATGGTTTGCTCGCTGAAAAACTGCCGCTGCCACTGCCACAGGCGCGACGCAGACAGGCGCTGGTTTTCTTCAATCACGGTCAGGTGCACCCAGTGGGAAGTAATGACGGTAAGGTCGCGCCTCATCGATCGTGCGCGCGAACGACGGCCTGGCATTGAGCCGGTTTCTGTACGCACGCACATTGGGGTAGGCGTCGCCAATGACATGCACCCAGTCGGCATAGAACAGGGCCGGTGCGGCAGCACAATCCGCCAGGCTGAAGTGTTCACCAGTGGCCCAGTGGCGGTTTGCCAGACGCTGTTCCAGCCAGGCATAGGCAATGTCCAGGGTGGCGCAGGCGCGTGCCACCACATCGGCATCGCGCTTGTCGCCACGCATGGCTTCAGAAACGATGGCCTGCATGGGCGTATGCACGTAGTTGTCAAAAAAACGGTCCATGAAGCGCACATCCAGTGCTGCTGCCGCATTGGCGGGATCTGTGGTATTTGCGGTATCTGTGGGGATGAGCCGCACCGCGCCCGGGTAATGCAGGTCCAGGTATTCGATGATGATGCTGGATTCAATGACGGTGGTATCACCATCCACCAGCACGGGGAATTTTTTGAACGGCCACAGCTTTTGCAGTTCCGCCGCCGACGCCGCATCGCCCAGGTTCACCAGGTGGAAGTCGAAAGGGGTGTCGTTTTCGTACAGCGCTATCGTCGTCTTCCAGCAGTAAGAGGCGAAAGGGTGGGCATACAGGGTGAGTGGCATGGCGGGGCTCCTGGTGATGAGGGTGGTGTGTGCGTGGGGGACGCGTTAAAATCCTATGGCTGTAAGAAATGCGTCGTAATCGTCTGCGTGGACACGTAGAGCCGCTCGTATCTTCGTTATATCTATGGAAGCATTTAATGGGTAGAAGGTATCGATATAATAATGACCACCTATATTCTCACAGGTCATTCTGTAGAAGCCATTTTGGCCTTCAACTTGTGCCCCAGATCTTTTGCTCCATATATAGGCACTGGTATCCGCAGCTTCGTCTTCCATTATGCTAGTTAATTCCGTTAAACTCATACGATAAAAAACTGAAATACTTGTGCCCTGGGTTTTGCTTGTAATCCCTTTTGCATCGAAAATTCCTCTGGGTGTGTGTGCGAACCAAACATGCTTGAAGCGGTCTGCGGGGATATAGACTTGGTATATCTTGAGCTGGCGTTGTGGCATTTTTTTTATTTTTGCTTCGAGAGCTTCCAGTGCACTTGGTTTGCCGGCAGATGCCGCCGCTGGTACTTTTGCCTTGGCATCTTTGTCGCTAACAGTAGCCGCCGCAGCAGCAGCGGGGGTTGCTTTTTTAATTTCTGCGCCTGCACCCGCTGCCGCATTGCCTGTGGCTGTTGCAGCCACCGCAGCTTTGGGGGGCAATGCCGCCGCCTTGATTTCTGCCCCTGCCGCGGGTAATGGCGGTTTATTCGGTTTTTTGTCTGCGGCCACAGCGGGTGTACTGGTGTCTCTCCATGGAGCGTTTATCCCCATTGGCTTATTGGGCAATTTTTTCGCTGGCACTGGCGCTGGCGGAGCCGCAGCCGGAGGGGCGTCCGGCCCGTAAATATCCGTAACGATCCTATCGTCGACATCCCATTCATAATATATGGTTTGACCGGGCAGGCATTCAACATGCCATACGGCGTCTTCAGGTATCGCTCTGGCCCCCCCGGCTGGGGAGCTAACATTTTTTTTGTCTGGGCTTAAAGTGCCTGACATTCTCGTCAACTGAAAAACCGGCCCTGATGACACCGCCATTTTCTGGAATACGCCCTCATGGTCTTCCTCGGCCGCCACTTTCTGCACCGTACCCGCACTCAGGGCGCGTGCACCCATCACGTCGGCTTCGGATTCCAGCGCCACGTCATCATTGATGCTGACACCGGATTTCATCTGGAAGCTGGGTTTGACGCGCCCCTGTCTTTGCTGCACCACATGCCAGGCTTCATGCGGCAGATGCTGTTCCTGCCCCGGGGCGATGTGGATGTCTGCACCTTGCGCATAGGCATGCGCCTGCATGCTGGCCGGTTGGTCCGAGTTGTAATGCACCTTCACATCATCCATCGCCATGCCCGACAGGCTTTCTATGCCGGATTTTAAATTGTCGGGCATGCCTGTGGTGTTGGCGGGTGTGTCGGATCTGGCCTGCCTGACTGCTGACCCTGCCCCTGGGGTCGTGGGCAAGGCTGCCTGCATGCGCTGTGCCCTGTTTTGCATCTGCAAGGCTTGCGCGCTGTCATCCATCCGGGTTTGCAGGGTTTTGAGGCGCGTGGTGTGCTGGCCCTGGTCAGCCATTTGCTGGAAACGCCCCTGCACCAGCGCCTGTGGGCGGGTGTCGATAAAACTGTTCGCCGTGCTGGTGATAGAAGTAATAGCAGTGGTATCGGCCAGCTGACTGACCGGTGCGGCCCTGGCTGCCTGGGCGATGTGATTGTGCTCCGCCTGGCCTTCACCAGCCTGCACCGTCTTATGCGTTTTCATGCGTTTCCACCTGTCATCATCAAGATTGCCCTGCGCAAGGCAGGCTTGATAGCGGGATAGCACAATAGCGAACCACCCAGGCCGACTTGCGTCTGCTACTGTACCAGAGGATTGATGAAGTGTTAACTAAAGAAGAGAAGAGTCTGCCGCAAAAGGGTCTTGATGAAAGCTTGCTTTTCCATTTCAACAGCGGTGTTGATGATCGATGCTTTTACTCATGTCGCAACGGGTGATTTTTTCGCCGTGGCATGCAATTCCAGACCCAGTGATTTCATCACCTTCAAAATGGTGGCAAATGAGGGGTTACCATCGGCTGACAGGGCCTTGTAGAGGCTTTCACGTGAAAGCCCGGTATCTGTCGCGATTTGCGACATGCCACGTGCACGTGCGATGTCACCCAGGGCTTTGGCAATAAACGCTGCATCCCCATCAGCATCTTCCATGCACGCATCCAGATACATGGCCTGATCTTCTTCAGTTTTGAGATAGTCGGTCACATCCCAGGTGCTTGTTTGTGGCTTCATGATTTTAACTCGGTCGAAAGTTACAAGGCTGTTTGTATCAATCAAATTATCGAATGGGGATAAGGCTCTTGCTATGCTACATCAAACCCGGGTTTGTCTGCGCTGCTGAAAATTCCTCACTCTTGCAACTCAGCAATCGTGTTCTTCACCATGACGATGTCATAGTCCGGTAAATTCCTGGTCAGTGCCAGCGTCAGGTAGTGTTCAGCCGTGGCTTTGAAATCTGGAAAGCCCATGCCCAGGCAGCCGAGGATATCGACATATAAAGACGCCAAGTCAACATCATCAAATTGCAGGCCCCAGATGAAGTACCAGGTGGCGTTACGGATTTCAAGCAGGCATGCTTCTGCGACAGGTGGTGCATCGGGGGCAAATCTGGCGGCGGCGATGATGGTAAGCAGATCCAGGCATTCAGACCTTGCAAACTTGCCGCAATTCGGCAAGGCTGCCAGCACGGTTTTGGTGACCGTCAGCGCACATGGGTAGATATAGCCATTTTGGCCTACCGCGTCAGCCACGATAAAGAAAGCATTTCGCACCTTCTGTTTGTTTTCGGCAGAAATGAGTTGTGCGACATCTGCCGGGCTGACAATGGCGCCATAAAATCCTTCCAGGCTCCAATCCAGCGTAGACATTTCCCAGGTTTCATTTTTCATAGGCAGGGCTCTTCACGCATCATTCTTTATAAGCGGCGCATGATACATGAATCTGCTTTCCTGGTGAAATGACAGGCGTGATGCAGTCTGATGCTGGTGCGCATGTTGCCCACTTTTGACCTCATTACACCTGGTCAAACACCTACCTTGCCCAGCACCACCCGTGGCCTGCGCCACCACAGCAGTGCCGCCACACCCAGCACCAGAAAGCCGCCAAACACCGTCATCGCCGCTGCCTTGCCAAAGGCATCTGCCAGTGCGCCGGTAAACACCACCGGCAGGCTGAAGCCGACATAGGCCAGCATGAAAAAACCGGCACTGACACTGGCCTTGCTGGCTTGAGCATGGTTGCCTTCGTCTGCCAGTGCAGCCACGCCGGCCAGCCCGCCGAGGTAGACAAAGCCATAGCAGGCACTGCTGGCCATCAGTGCACCCAACAAGACCAGCAACAACTGCCCGCGCAATGCGCCAAAGGCCAATATGACAAAGGCTGGCAGCAGCGTCAGTAAACCGATAGTCACCGCACGGTGCGGCTGGCAGCGGCGTGCCGCAGGCTGGAACAACAGGCCGCAACTGACAGCCAGCAACGTCGTGGTACCTGACCACTTTGCCATCCCGTACTGTGCCAGCATCGCAGGCAAGACAGAAATAATGATGCCCGTGGTGGCCCAGGCCAGCGCGATCGCCAGGCCAAACCACAGCGCTCCAGGTGGATAGGCAGGCAGCCTCAGCATGCGCACGGCAGGTGACGATAAGGGTTTGCCCGCCTCAGACATGCGTCCCGATACCTGCCACAACAGCAAGCCTGCCAGCAGCACCAGGCTCATGTGGATGATATAACTGGGCGGCACCAGCGTGCCGGGTGCCGCCGTAAAATACAGCGTCAGCGTCGTCACAAATGGCCCGAGCCCAAAGCCCAGCGAGGTGCTGGCCGCTACCCAACTGGCTGCGTGGCTGGCTTGCGCACCTGCGGGCTTGCCCGGCAGAGGCTGGCTCATCCCTATCTGGCTCATGTAGGCCAGCGCGGTTGCCGACATCAGCGCCGTCCCCACACCCAGCAGCAAACGCGCCACGGCCAGCGTGCTGATATGCGGCGACATCGCCATCAGGCCCGTCGCCGTGCCGGACAGCAGCAATGCCATGATAATCACCGGTCTGTACCCGATACGGTCAGGTAAACCAGCCAGCGCCAGCAGCACCGGCAAGATACCCGCCACGTAGAAAGAAAACGCCACCGTCGTCGCCGCCAGGCCGCGACCATCCAACGCCGCAATGGCAGGGTAGAGCGGCACATGCAGGTTCACGCCCATGGTGATGATGGTCAGGGCGAAGGCGAGGATGGCGGCTTGGGAGCGAGGGGGCATGAGGTATTGGTTTGGTTTTATTTAGTTTCAGAAAGCGCGAGCTTGGGTCGGGTTCGTAGGTTGGGCCGGGCCCCGCTGGGCTACGGTTTACCAGCCCAACACTGGGCTTATAAATCACGTATCGTTCATCGAGGGCCGAGTGTTGGGCTGATGAACCGTAGCCCAACCTACGAACCGTAACCCAGCGGCGCCCGGCCCAACCCACCAACCCATATTACCTCCCACAACGGGTACACTAACAGGTACACTTGCCCTATAAACTTCACAACCGTACCCCTGTTTTCACGACACACTTACCACCATGACACCACCCACACCTCAGCGCCCTGAACCCCTGGTCGTGCAGATAGAAAAAGACATGCGCCTGCGCATTGCGCGGGGTGAACTGGGTGCGGCAGGCCGCCTGCCGTCGATACGCCAGCTGGCAGATGAACTGGGTGTCAGCCGCAATACCGTCATCGAAGTCTATGAACGCCTGCGTGCCGTGGGCCTTATCCGCGCGCGGCAGGGCTCGGGCTATTATGCGCAGGATGCGGCGAGAGGTGGACAAGGTGGCCAGGGTGGATCCTCCAACCCCCACAATGCCGAAGACGTGACCGACAAGCTCTGGCACCTGTTTGGCGAATCGCCAGACACCATCAAGCTGGGCTGTGGCTGGTTGCCCGCCAACTGGCGCGAGCCGGATGAAACCGCTGCCGCCATCCGCCACGTTACCCGGCGCGACGCGCAGGCCCTGTCTGATTACAGCACCCCGCTGGGCAGCCCCACATTGCGCGAATTGTTACAGCAACGGCTCGATGGCCTGGGCATCAGCGCCGCACCATCGCAAATCATGCTGACCACCGGTGCCAGCCATGCGCTGGACCTGCTGATACGCTACCTGCTCAAACCCGGTGACACCGTGCTGGTGGAGTCGCCCGGTTATTACAACCTGTTCGGCCTGCTGAAGCTGCAAGGCATACACATGGTAGAAATCAGGCGCACCGCGCAAGGGCCTGATCTCGATGTACTTGAACGTGCGCTGGCAAAGCACCGCCCCAAGGCTTTTTTCATCAACAGCGTATTCCAGAACCCCACTGGCACCAGCCTGTCACCTGCCACTGCCCACCGTATTCTGCAAATGGCAGAACGCCATGATTTCAGCATCATCGAAGACGACATCTATGCCGACATGCAAAGCGATGCCAGCCTGCGCCTGGCCACACTGGACCAGTTCAACCGGGTGATTTATGTCGGCAGTTTTTCCAAGACGCTGTCGTGTTCGCTGCGCGTGGGCTATATCGTCGCCACACCCGCCCTCATCCGCAACCTCGTCAATGTCAAGATGCTGACCAGCATCACCGCATCGCGCTTTGCAGAAGAAGTGGTTGCCACCATGCTGGAAAACGGCAGCTACCGCAAACTGGCAGAACGCCTCGCCAGACGCCTGGAAGGCCAGCAGATCGCCGTGCAAAAACTCATGCACAAGGCTGGCTGGGACATCTTCGGCAAGCCCGTTGGCGGCATGTTTGTCTGGGCGCGCCGCCCGGGCGTGGAAGATTCTGCCACCCTGGTTGACGCTGCCGCCAGACGCGGCATCAGCATGTCGGCAGGCAGCATCTTCATCGCCAGCATGCCCACCTGCCCGTGGGTGCGCATCAATGTGAGCTATGCCAGCGAAGCCGGGGCGCTGGCTTACCTGGCGCGGCCATGAGGCTTTTTTAGCCCTTAATTCGCCCCATACAACAACCCCAGTTCCAGGCTATTCGACCCCGGCTTGCCTTGCTTTAATACGGTAGCGGCATCGTCATTCATGAAGTGCGCTTGCAGTATCAGGAAATAGGCGTCGTTGTTGATGCCGTTCAGGTGGCCCTGGTTGCTGCTGTAATAGGGGAAGCGTTCGGGGTAACGTGTCCATTCGGCGGCGCGCTGGTAAGCACGCCCCAGGTTTTTGCCGGCACTGGTTTGATACAGGTCTTTGCCCAGTTGCAGAAAAATTTCTGCGGTGATGGTGGCCGGGTGCAGCGTGTAATGCGTATAGCTGAGGCCGTTGATGCCCTTGTCCGCGCCGTCGCAATAATTGTTGGTATTGCTGCGGCAGATTTCCAGCGGCAGGCTGCCATCATCTGCCACCTGTCTCGTCAGCAAGGTTTGCCAGCGCTGTTCAGCCGCCGCCAGTTGCTGGCTGTTGCCGGTGTAGGCGGCAATGCTGGCATCCATCAGCACGCCCCAGTTGCCGTGGTTATTGGCTTTGTCCGCATGCGATAGCGGCAGCGCCACTTTTTGCAGCATGGCGATGAAGGCACTGTCATCCCAGGGGCTGGCACTGCGCACCCAACTGGCGGCGATCACCAGTTGCGGGATATTGAAATTGAGTTCTGCCGCACCCTGGTCTTTGGACGCCTGCCTGAGCGTCTTGCCCCAGGCATCAGCAATCTGCTGCGTGTGGCGCGCATAGGCCAATTCATGACTGAGCTGGTAGCACAACGCCGCACGATAGGCGACGCCTGCATCGGTATTGAGGTATTTGCCGCTGGGGTCATGGCTGACGCCTTCGGCATTGTAATGCCGTGCCGGGCTGTAATCAGCCACCGCATGGCTGGGCTGCGTCAGTTCTGTATCGCAACGCTTGCGCAAACCAGCCCAGCGCTCAGGCGCCTGCCGCAAGGCCGCGAAGCGCGCTTCGCTGATCATCAGCGGCGGCGCTGCTGCAGCAGTAGTCTGCGCCTTGCAGGGGGCGATGGACAAGGCCAACGCCAGGGTTAGTAGAATGCGGTGGGGTGTGGGTGTCATGGTGGTGATCAGATTGACAGTGAGTGGGTAGTGAGGTGGTCATATCTGGCATGATACCTGTGTCCGCGCGGGACGACAAAAAAAGCCCCTGGTTTTTACACGGGGGCTTTTGTCAGATCAGCTTACTGCCGTATCAATCCACAAATACAATATCTCCCTTGCCTTGCGTTAGGATCTTGATGGCGATGGCTTTGACCAGGTCAGTGCCCATTGCCGCCATCCGCACGCCAGCAAAGCGCTCATTTAAAACAGCTTGAAGGTGATTGCAAAGGGCTTGCAATTGGCTTGCAACTGTCGTAAAAATAGACGCTGAATCAAGCCTGGTTTGAAGTTGTCATCTGTTCGTTTTGAAAGCACTTCACCCTGTCCTGCGGTCGCCAAACAACATGGTGACATTGATACGCCGATTTTCATATCCTGGCTTGAACCTGAAATTATCCGTCTTGTGGAACAGGTCAGAATTGAATAACGCCGCCCGATTTTGCCGGTGTGGTACAACGAAGGTTTTTGCACCAGTCTCTTGCAAAAACGCGGCGATCTTTTCGGCATTATTGTTGTAGTCGTCAAATTCCCAGTTGAGTGGTGCTTCCTTGTCCCAAATGACAAGGCCGCCGCTGTTTGGATCCAAATTGGCCTCATCGGGGGCAAGCCAGAAGTTCACGTTGATTGCAGCAAAATCGGCATGGATGGAAATGCCAGTTCGTTCCGAGTCGTATTTGTATCCCCACATTCCATGAATCGCGTGGTCGCCAAAAATTCTTGGCATTGCCGCCTTTTGTTCTTCTGCAATCTGTAGCAGCAAAGGGCAGACGAATCCATCTTCTATGGTGCAGCCGACATACTCTCCCAGATATTGGTAATCGAACCAAAACGTCGACTCCAAACAGAATCGTCGCAGGCTGGCCAAGGCTTCCGGTTTGAGAAAGTTGTCGATATAGGTCATTCCTGGCGCGTTTGCGAAATAGGCGTCTTCGACTGCTGCCCAATCGATGTCGGGATTGAGCGCGCCACCAGCCAATGCAGGTGCATCCCGATAATGTAAAAAACGATTAAACCATTTCGCGCTTTTGGCAGATAAAGAAGCTGGTAATTCCATCATGACCTTGGCAGAATGTTGCTTCATATAGTGCAATATTTCTTCCAGGGCTGCCTTGGCATCCAGGATATTGCTATCAACCTCGCCCTGACTGATCAAATACGTGAGCTGTTCAATATCATGCAGCAACTTGGATTGCGAAATGCCTTTGTCCTGAGGGTCTGCCTGCGGGGCGTTCGCCTGTACTTTGCGACGACTTACCATCGCATCGTAGAACGGAGAAAGTGCGGCGTCGAGTTGTCCGGTCAGCTTATATAAGTTACCGATGTTGTAGGCGGCTTGCCAATAATCAGGATTCAAAGTTCTTGCTGCCTGATAGGCCTGCATGGCTTCGCTTGTGCGCCCCATGAGTTGCAAGGCGAAACCCAGGGAATTGTACGCTTTGAAGGATCGTTCATCCTTCTGAATGATAAGCCGACACAGTTTTTCGGCTGCCTCATAGTGGGCCGATGCCAATAAGTTTTGTACCTGAGTCTGTTCCTGAGCCTGTTCTTGAGCTTCAAGCTGAGTCTGAAGCTGAGCGCTGGTCTCCGTCGACTCATTCGCGCGTGCTCGCCTTCCGAACAGCGTTTGCATTGTACTTAACAGTTTCATAGTTTTAGACAAGTAGAAAGAGAAAGACAGGCTTCATTTGAATGCCACAAAATGGCAATCATTGAATTATGACATTAGTGCATGCCATAGGCAAAATTGGGGGCCATTCAGTCAGCAGGGCTGCAAAGTGCCTGTTTGCCTGACTTGCATCAATCCACAAACACAATATCTCCCTTGCCCTGCGGCGGGATTTTGATGGCGATGGCTTTGACCGAGCCGTTGCTGACGATGCTGCCGGCATGGGCCACGCCTTTGGGGATGACGATGAGGCTGCCGGGTTTGAAATCCTTGCGTTCATTGCCCAGCCACATGCTGCCACTGCCTTCGATGATGTACTGGATTTCATCTGTCTGCGGGTGGATGTGCTTGGCAACATTGCCTGACTGTATGCCCACGGTGGCGTGGTCGGTCACGACCAGCGTGCGGGCATTGAGGTCAGCATTGGTGGTCTTGGGCAGGTCATCATGCCTGATCGCCAGCAGGTCAATCACCGCCGCCGTCAGGCCCGGTGTGTCGGCACGCGCATCGTTGATGCTGTGCAGCGCCAGCGGCGAAATCAGGGCGCCAGCGCAAAAGGCCAGGCCAAGGGCAATAGTGGGTTTGATGCGCATGATGTCTCCAGTGCTTGTTAGGGGTTGGGGGGGATTGGGGGATTTGGGATGAAGGTGTGTACCAAGTTTGCAATACCGCGTGGCGGCTGACAAGCTATTTTTGTCACGGGCAGGCAAGCTCATTTTTTCAGTTTCGCTTTTGGTCTCATCCTTCTTTTGCCATCGTCGTCTGGATCGGCCACCTCGGCCACCTCAGCCACCTCTATTTCACTTTGATTGCAGGCACCAATGGGCTGTTTGGCAGCATCGATCTTCAGAGCGTAAGCATGCTGCGCAGGCACATCCAATTTCTCGTCCGTATCCGGCCAGACCATTGCCGGGCTGCAGCGCAGACTGCGTGCTCTTTCAACGACAGACAGGAACAAGGCAATGAATAATCTGACCAACAAGGTAGCCATCATCACCGGTGCCAGCTCAGGCATAGGCCGCGCCAGTGCCTTGCTGCTGGCACGCGAAGGCGCAGCGGTCGTGGTGGGTGCGCGCCGCCGCGCTGAACTGGATCTGCTGGTGGCCGAGATCGCCGCCGCAGGCGGGCGCGCCGTGGCCGTGGCAGGCGATGTAAAAGACGAAGCCTTTGCCGCACAGATGGTGCAAGCCGCCATTGCCCATTTTGGCGGACTGGACATCGCCTTCAACAATGCAGGCACGCTGGGTGAAATGGGCCCCACGCCCGGCATATCCGCCGCGGGCTGGCATGACACGCTGGGCATCAACCTCAGCAGCGCCTTCTACGGCGCAAAACACCAGATCCCCGCCCTGCAAAAACGCGGGTCTGGCACGGTCATTTTCACATCCACCTTCGTCGGCTACACCGTCGGCTTTGCCGGCGTCGCCGCCTATGCCGCCAGCAAGGCCGGGCTGATCGGCCTGACGCAATCGCTGGCAAGCGAATTCGGCTCCGAAGGCATACGCGTCAACGCCATCCTCCCCGGCGGCACCGACACCCCCATGGGCAGGCAGATGACCAGCTCACCCGAAACCCTGGCCCACGTGCAAAACCTGCACGCCTTAAAACGCCTGGCCACGCCGGAAGAAATTGCCAGATCAGTGCTCTACCTGGCATCCGATGCCTCATCGTTCATGACCGGTGCCGCCTTGCTGGTGGATGGTGGGATGTCGGTTTATCGAGGGTAGGGGGATCGTCGCAGGTGGTGAGGTCAGTCACAACCTGCGCTACCCAAATAAACAAGTTACGTTCAGCATGGTCAGACAGTTTTAACTGTCCGATGAAACAGACAAGATACGATTATTTGTCTTTTTAATCGGACATATCAGTTTCTGATGCCATTGTCTAAAAACAATAATCCGTCAAAAAACAACGATTTATAGTTGTAAATATAAAATGTCTTATTTATATTTAATTTGGATTGCTTGCCAGCAGATGTAAGGACTAAAATCTTCATACGAGCGGTCTTCTGGTCACTGTAAGCATTGCCATCGACCTTAAGTATTGCCAACGTCTCTCACGGAGGAAGGTATGGCTTTATATAAATACGGACAGTATCTGCTTCAGCGGAATGATGCTGCGTTTGATGCCATACATTCCCCCGGTACAACTGCACCGCATCCCGGTATCTACAGATGCACAAATTGCGGCGACGAGATCGCTATTGCTGGTGGTCACACCTTGCCACCACAAAATCACAGGCAACATGATCCCTATAAAGGAAAAATTGCTTGGCAGTTATTGGTCTTCCCCGTGCAGCAGTAAGGCTTCAAATCGTGTGACACCTAACCAGGAGGCATCATGCCCAATACCAAAACTACCGGAAGCAAAGCAGCAAGTTCTGCATCGCAAACCTTGCAAAGCAAATCAACAGGACACAATTCAAAGACTGCCGCTGCAAGCGCACTTTCTCAAACAGGCGCGCCCGGAAAACAAACATCTGCCGCCGCTGCCAGTGCCGCGTCTAAGGTATTAACTGATGGCAGAACCAGTGCCCAATCCAAGTCAGCGGCTGCCAGTGCGTTGGCGCAGACTAAAAAGAGATAGTTTTTTTGTTGTTTTGGTTGTTGATATTTGGCGAGAGTAATTTTTTCAACGCTAGATTCTCGACTGGTAGCGTCTTTGGTAATTTTTATGAAAATTTAATATGCGCTGGATAGTAACCGATAATATCTACAACGAAACATGGCGGCAGTTGCTTGAGTTCTCAAACGCGGAACTGACAATAGATAAAATAAAACTGAGGCACGGGTCAGGTAAATCGAAATCAGATGAAGCAAATTATTTAAAGCAGGCTACCCAAGCCCGTGTGTGTGTCATGCAGGCGAAAGAGTATTTTGATGCAGCTCGTGCCTCAACTCTTTTTACAAGGCCAAATCATGTTTACTATGGTGCTGTCGCTTTAGCATCCTTAATGATGTTGGTTCTTGGAGATGGAAGAAAATCTCTCGACTACCTTCGCCAAGACAAAAAAAATAATAATCATGGTCTGGATTTTACAACTGGCTGCAATGCGAAGATGGCGTCTTCAGGAACGCATCTGCTTGAAAATACACACGCAGAAATATTGAAATTTGGGCATTTTTCTAATTGGTATGATGTTTTGCCAAGTGTAGGGAAAACGTATGGAATGAAGAGGACAAATGGGAAGCGAAATAGTTCTGTAGAATATTCGCCAGTGGGAACTTTTAATGTTTGTAGTTCTGCCGAACTTCATGGGAAAAAAAAGAAGATAATTGATCTTCTCCGACATATGCCCGATCTAACTATTGATCTTGATCGATTTGGAATAGAAGTATATTGCAGCCGGATTAATCTCGATACGATCGCTGATGGTGACTTTATGGGGCGTTTTAGCTGGAGAATTCATAATTGCAAATCACTCGATGAACGTGATTCGATATTAGATAAATTTCGCATTGCGCCGAAATATGCGAATTCATTTTCTTGGCTTGGAGAAGATGATGCTAAGGTTGGAATCATTGAACTTACCTTAGAGCGCGAGCTAGATTTTCACTTTAGTTGGCCAAGTAGTAGAGATAATTTGAATCACGAAAGCATCGCTTATGCCGATACTCTGTACACATTTGAAATTGTCGATCTTTACATATTGGCCTATCAATTAAGTATGTTGTCTAGATATTTCCCTGACATATGGGTGGGTTGCATTGAGTCTCATTGTCGTGCTGCAAAATTGATTGATCTTGCGGTAGATACAATTGTTAAAAAATTTCCTATTTTGGCTTTATCAATGCTGGCTTCCGATGAAATTATTATTTCTACTCATAGACAGCCTTGGTTGATGTGACTCGCAGTTTGGCTTGTGAATATTCGTGAATCGAAGGCCTAGTGTTGGGCTGGTGAAGCGTAGCCCAACCTACGTACTGTTCCAGCCTGCGGTGGTGATGTGGCTGCACCTGACATCAAAGTCGTAAGGGAAACTGCGGCAGATTTCTACCGGCTTGGCCGGGACGAGGCAACTACCATCGAGAAAGAAGTCACCGAGGTAGTCAGGGAATGGCGCGAACGGGGCAGGCGCCAGAGTATGCCCTCTATTGAGAACCAGCAAATGGCCAATGTCTTCAATACATTTGACCGGTGAGTGAAACGCATGCTGCCAGCGCGAACGGTGTTCTGGTGAGGCATGCAGCGTTGAATGTAAAGAAAGCACAGCAGTTGGCTTAAGTGCCGTAACATTTCCATAAAGCGCGGCAGACATCGTTAGCTTACTTCTCCTCGCTACAGTATTTGGCGATTCAATGTCGCATATGCATATCGAAGGCCCAGTGTTGGGCTGGTGAAGCGTAGGCTAGCGAGGCCCAGCCTACGTTGCTGGAATTAATGGATGGCACTGATGCGATCTCGCTAAGTTGAAACAAAGTTTATTACACGCGATTTCCTGATATTGTTTCAAGAAAAGATAATCTAAGTGGCGAAAATCTCCTTATTGTTTGGGTAATGACTATATGAAAATTTTAAATTCCCGCGCGGATAGTGAAATTTCTGCTGCACCTGTACTTGGTGAGGCTTTCAACTCAAGAATTTATGACTTTACAGTAAAAGGTTTTAACAAGTATTACCTTGGTGAGATAGGTGTCTGGATCCAAAATGAGTATGAAAATAAAACCACTGGAAGTGCTTCGCCACCTTGCGAAAAAGTGCTAGATGAAGCATTCAATAATACTGAAAATGCAGCACCAGATCTCTCGTGTTTTGACGAAGGTACGTTTGTTTGGACAAAACATGGATTAGTTGAAATCCAGTTTTTAGAGCCAGGGCTCGAGGTTTTATCACGCGATGAAAAAACTGGAGAAATAGCATATCGTAAAATTCTAAAGTTTTTTGAGCATTTCGATAAACGCATTTGTGACTTGGTAATCCAGAATCAGAATGAAGAAGTAGAATTCATTTATGCTACAGAAGAGCATCCATTTTGGGTCGAGGGAATAGGCTGGGCAACAGTTAGTGCACTCCAGTTAGGGCAAAGGCTTAAATTGGCTACAGGTGCATCTGCCACTATCATTGATTTGAAAAAAACTGAAAGAAAAACGACCGTCTATAACTTGGAAGTTGAAGAATTTCACACTTATTTTGTCGGCTTGTTTGGTGCATTGGTGCACAACGCAAAGGGATCTACTGAGTTGGTAAAATTTTTAGCCAGAGGCCCTAACAGCACTGTTATTGCAAATGACTTTTCCTGATCCAAAGAGCTATGAGTATATATTTAAGAATTCATTTCAAAAACAGGTGAAAAAGAGCTTGACGATGCTAAAGCGAAGCGTGGCTTCCACAAGCTCTTCTAAGACGCTCGAAAACATGCAGCATCAAATCGAAGCAAAACGGCGACATCGAAGGATCACGAGATAAATGTAAATCGCTGTGATGTGCACTTGTGATCCGGCTACACTTCGATGCGCCACTACTACTATCTGACACTAAGACCTCGGATACCCCGCAAAAAACTCGCTGGCTATTTTCCAGTTGCCGTCTACCTTGATCAACTGAATGATCTTCCATCCCTTGCCCTGGTAGTCTTCGCCTTGTCCGGCGGTTTCATAGTCGAGTGAGACTTGGGCGAGGTTGCCTACTTGCTGGATATCGATGGCAGAAAACCGTTGCTTGTATTGTTGACTGTCGCCAAAAATGGCGGCCTTGAAACCCTGGTAGTTCTGAATGCTTTGCAGTGTCATTTTCGCTGCACCGCCTTTCTTTTGCGATACGCCGGAAAACGGGATGTGCAGATCGAGCAACTGCGATTCAAAAAGTGCGCTGTCGCCGTTGGTCACGCTGGTGGTGTAGTTTGTCAGCAAGGTATTGATTTGCTTTTCATCGTCGGCATTTGGGGCATTGTGCGTTTCAGCATGGGCAGTGCTTAGCGTGGCGACAAGGATGATGGCAGCCAAAGCGGGGAATAAAAGAGGTAGTTTCATTTGTCAGAGTAAGTCGTGGCAGGGGGTGAAAGAAATCTTAGCCTGCCCTGTTCTCTTTGCATAACGAATAGTTGTAATGTGAAACATTAGGGTTGCTAATGGTTTGGCCTGTGCGCAGGTGTGCAGCATGCTGCATGAACCTGCGCTTTAGTCTTGCCAGCCCATCTGCGTATTCTCATAAAAGTAGCCATTTGCATGTGTCGAATTGATGTAGCCTATCAATTCAACAATGGATAAGTTGTCCAGAGCGTGATTGGAGTGGCAGACCAACAAGCTATCGCTGTAGGCATTCGATAACGCTTATTGGCTGATTAGTTAGATCGGCAGAACTCCAGTTGAAAAAATTCTGTCGGTGTTCAGTCAACAAAGGGCACTGCGATAGAAGACAAATCGCTGTGCTTGAGCCTCTATGCCACGTACAGCAATACCGCGCCAAAATGGCACATGCTTCCGCCAAGTACGAACAGGTGCCAAACCCCGTGTCCGTGACGCCATTTGTGATCTGTGGCATAAAACGCGATGCCGCCGGTGTAGAGCGCACCGCCTGCTGCCAGCCACCGGAAGCCGTCCATCGTGAGCGCATTGATGAGCGGCTTAGCAGCGATCACGCCAACCCAGCCCATCACCACATAGATCAGCAACGACATTAGCCGTGCTCCTTTGGCGTACCACAATTCTTGCAGGACACCAATAACGGCAAGCCCCCACACCACGCCGAACAGCGTCCATCCCCACGTCCCCCTTAGGCTGACCAGTGTGAATGGCGTATAGGTACCAGCAATTAGCAAGTAGATTGCGCAATGGTCGAGCCGACGCAATACGTCTTTGGCTGGCCCTTGGGTGCTGTGATACAGGGCAGATGTAAAATACAGGGCAACTAGCGTGGCTGCGTAGATGCTGAAACTAACAATCTTCCAATAGTCGCCACTGCGAACTGCTATCGTGATTAGCGATACGCCACCCACTGCCGCCAGCACGGCACCCACCGCGTGGGTAATGCTGTTGAAGCGCTCTCCATAATACATGCGTATCTCCCTACAAATTTCCTGCTATGAATACTCTGGCCCAGCAATTATATTTTTGCGCAGCCGCGTTGCGCACTTCCTGGCGAAGACTGCCACCCGGTTACGCGACCTATCAAATCCCAGTGCTTTCCGATCGAAGTGGCGCCATTGTAATGGATCAATACTTTTGCTGAGCACTTGTATGTGTGCATCCATGTTGTTTTCCTTGATGAAAGTGTGGGTGAGAATAATTTCAGACCTGGCTGCGCATGTTTTTTTGCACGATGATGACAATGGCCAGGACGATCAATAAACCCGCCAGTGACATGCCGCGCAGACTTTGATCCAGCACGATCCAGCCCAGGATAACGGCATTGATGGGGCTTAACAAACAGAGTGAAGACACGGCCACCGGCGACAGGCGCGCAATGCCGCGAAACCACAGGCTGTAGGCCAGCAAGGCACCGACCACCGACAGATAGGCATACGCCAGTATCTGCGTCAGGCTCAGCGCAGGCAGCGGCGCATCTGCCATGAGGCTCAAGGGCAGCAAGATCACACCACACAGCAAGAGCTGATAGCACAAACTATCTCGATTTCAAGATAACCCCCCGGTGTGTGTGTGGTCTTTCAAGGTGTAAGCAGAAGCCACAGTGGCCATATGCCTGAATAGCGAGGGGCAACGCATATAATGCAGGCTTAAGAACGAATGAATACTCAGGGAGTCATCAAGACGGGAGAAAAAATGATGAATGCAGGCGACAAGATCATGAAACAGTGGCGCAATGCCAGGCCAGACCTTGATTGCAGCCCCATGGAAAATATGGGCCGTCTCAGGCGTTGCAGTGATCTATTACAGCGCGAGCTCGATTCCACCTTCAACACCTTCGTCATGAGCGACTGATAATTCGACATGCTGGCCACGATCAGGCGCTCCAGAGCCACGTTTTGCATGAGCCCGACAGACCTGTTTTCCGAACTCATGGTCATCTCCGGCACCATGACGCACAGATTGCAAAAAACTCGAAGCCAGCGGCTGGATCTTGCGCCTGCAAAACCCCGATGACGTACGCAGCATGCTGGTGCAACTGACCAACGCCGGTAAAGACCTGGTAGACCGCGCAGTCGTCGCTCACGTAGAAAATGAAAGACGCATCATGTCAGCCTTGGGGACGGGGGAGTTGAAGCGTTGAATGAGGGACTGAGGGCGATGCTGGCGGTGTTGTAGAGGGAGTGACAGGGTTTGCGCGGGCATTCGTCTCATGAAATTAAATTCATTCAACATCCATACTGTAATCAAGTTGTTAATGCAGCCGTCTTATTAGTGCATGGGTTGGAGCCGGGTCAGGCTTAATAAAATGTGTTATTTGGTCTAAATTTGTACCGACTTTTTTGTAAAAATGATCGTATGTAGTTTGAAATTGGTACTCGTTGCATTTCGAAATTATTTTGATAAGTAAAACAAGAAATTATTTGCTGTATAGTTAATAATCTATAAAATTTATTCACCTGGTTTCTTAATGATTTTTACCATGCAGCGTGGTCATGAGCGTTTTGGTGTCCCGGAAGAAAACCTGAATGCGGCAAAAAAGTGGGCCGAAAAACAAAATACGGAGATTTCTCATTGTTATGTACCTACTCGCAACGAAGTTGCTAAATTAAGCAGTCAAAAAATCACTAAGATTCTTGTGAACTGGATGTGCCATAGCCCGGTCGAAATTATTCCCAGCCGCAGCCAGATCGTTGAAGTCAGGGATATTCTGCTGGCACGTGAAGATGCCAGAAATCTCAGTAATGTCATAACGATGTGCAATTACTATATTGCGAACGACTAAATCACCGCAAGATTTTTGATATAAATTTAGATATAAAAAAAAGCAGCCTTGAGAGGCTGCTTAAAAAATGGATCCGACATCGAGGAGATGTTTCCGTGAGTATAGCAGTCAGGTATGACAGTTCAATGACTCCCTGCTTGCATTGTTGTTTGCTAAAAACAAGCTGGTGCTTTCAAGGACTCATTCTGAAAATCAAGCTGAACAGGAAAATTTTTGCTATACATTCCTATACAGGCAGCGATACGCCCATACTTGTCGCACCATACCGTCATGTCTCTTTAAATGTTCCTTTAATATCGTGATCGCCTCACATCTCATTACTTCTATCCGGAAGTGGACACAAGAGCATGCTCTTCTGAGATACAGCTGTACGTTTATTATTGGATGGTCAATTGTTTTCCTGGTTCTCGTCCTTGCCGTTTGGCGTTCGCATTATTCCACTATAGACAGAGACAAAAAACAAATGAGGGCAAATGCGCTCAAAGATGTCGCCTCTCTGTCGCGTGCATATGCGCAATATCTGACCCGCACAATTGAGCAAATTGACCAGGTCAGCATGCATGTGAAATATGACTGGGAACATTCCAGGCATTCCCTGAGGCTGGAAGAACAAAGATCCCAGGGATTATTCATCGCCCCACAATTTGAGCTGGTTGCCATCCTGGACGCCAAAGGCAAACCTGTTACCTCCACTATCCCTATAGAGAAATGGCAGGACACGACATTGAGGGGGCAGTTTTTTTATCATCAGAATAATAATTCCAGTGCCATGCAAATAGGCTTTCCGGCTGTTATTAACAGTTCCGGCAAGCTCGTCATTCAATTTACGCGCAGGCTGGAAACCGCTGACGAAACATTTGATGGGATAGTGGTTATCTCGGTAGAACCATCCTATTTTTCTTCTTTCTATGACAGCCAAAGCCTGGGTAAAAATGGATTGATCGCCATTCTGGCAAGCGATGGCGCGATAGGTGCAAGCAGGCTGGGAGATGTCATACCGTTTGGTGGCGGTAACGTATTTACGCAGAATATTCAATTCAAAACAACGGTAGGCTCAGACGAATTTTCCGGGCCGTCGACTTTCGTAGATCAACACTCCCGCATATTGGGCTGGCAAAGCGTTGATGCCTTTTCACTCACTGCTGTTGTTGGTCTGGATGAGCAGGAACTGTTTGGTAATTACCAGGCCATTTGGGCGCAAGCTAAAATGACGGCTGTCACGACAACAATCGCACTTTTCCTGTTTGGTTCAATCGCCGCTTTTATATCGACCAGGCTTGCTTGGAGAAAGTATCAGGCCAAGCAAGTGCGCGACACTTATCGTCTGGCGACGGAAGCGACAGATGAAGGCTTTTACATGATGAATGCAATCAGGGATGCGCACGGGAAAATCATCGATTTCCAGGTGGTTGATTGCAATGTTCGCGGTGCCCTGTTTTTTGGACTCAACCGCGAAGAACTCATAGGCATGAAGATGTCTTCCCTGCAGGGTGAAATTTACTTCACGAAGCTCATGCAAATTTATTCCCGCGCCATGGAAACCGGCTTTTACGAGGATGAGTACGAACTCTCTGAATTGAGTCCTTTGAACATGGCATGGGCCAGACGCCGCCTTACACGTTCCGGTTCTGGTCTGGCAGTAGCAATACAAGACATCAGCGAAAGAAAAGAAGCCGAGCGTGAACTGCAACGTTTGGCTACCAAGGACGTGTTGACTGGTTTATATAACCGGCACTGGTTAACGGAGTATTTACCAAACGCGATACAGAGGGCAAAAACCAGCCAGCAAATGCTGGCATTGTTGTTTATTGATCTCGACGGCTTTAAGAACGTCAACGACTCACAAGGACATATAGCGGGCGATCAGCTACTGAAATCGGTTGCTTCACGATTGCTATCTGTACTGCGGCCATCTGACAATGTCGTTCGTCTGGGCGGCGACGAATTTCTGGTCGTGCTGGAACCGGTAGAGCGGGATAGCCAGTCTGCCCGAGTTGCAGAACGTATAGGCGACACTTTACAGCAACCATTCTGGTGGGAAGGGCAAAAGCATCAGATCGGTGCTTCCATCGGTATCAGCATTTACCCTGTCGATGGCGATACGACCGAGATATTGCTAAAGAATGCAGATATTGCCATGTATTCGGTCAAGGCATCTGGAAAGGGGCATTACAATTTCTTCAAACCCGAGCTCTATGAAAAATTAAGAGTGCGCGTCGACATGGAGCGTGCACTTGAGCAGGCAATAGAAGAAGATCAATTCGTGCTGTTCTATCAACCGCGAGTCAATGCATTGACTGGTAAGATGACCAGTATGGAGGCGCTGATAAGATGGATACGCCCGGACTATGGCTTGGTTCCTCCGGTAGAGTTTATTCCTCTTGCAGAATCGAATGGAATGATACTGCGCCTGGGCGAAATCGTTATGGCAAAGGCATGTGCCCAGATCGCAGCATGGCAAGCCGCATCTTTGCCAGTGGTGCCTGTTTCAATCAATGTCTCGGCCAAGCAATTCAGCGCGGGTTCTCTGCCGAAGAAACTGGCTGAGTGCCTGCAAAGTTGCGGTATTGATTCCACTCTTCTGGAAGTTGAAATCACTGAATCTGCCATGATGGGGGAAGATAATGCCATCCTTGCGGATCTCCGCGATATACGTGAGCTAGGCGTTAAATTATTGGTGGATGATTTTGGGACAGGGTATTCCTCATTATCCCAACTTCAACGCCTGGACATGGATATTTTGAAAATAGACCGGGTTTTCACCAATGAACTCACGAAGTCTAAAGAGGGTGAGATTTTCTTTAAAGCGATAGTATCCATGGCGCACGCACTGGATATGACCGTTGTTGCGGAAGGTGTAGAAACCCAGGAGCAAGTGGATGCACTCCGGCAGCTCAACTGTGATGAAATTCAAGGCTATTTTATTTCCCGCCCGGTATCGGCTGACTATGTACCTGATTTGATGTTAAAACAATTTCTACTACCGCTGGCAGTGAATTCATAGAGGTAGTAAATGACATTTGGGTTTGATCAAATAAGATGCAAAAATCAAGCGCAAAAAATGAAAACAGCAAATCTTGATCGCCAATTCGGTGTATTCTTTTGCCTGCAAAAGTCTGTGGAAACAACGATTCGATTCGGCATTTTGCATTTTTTCACTGATGGAACTAGGAGATACGCATGTCAATTAGCCATTTGAATTTTTTGCAAAACTTCGAAGAAGTAACTACTTCCAACATCCATGGCAGAACCGATTCTGCGACCGAGACCAAGGTTGCCCATGGTATTTCTCTGCAACAGACAGTAGGAACTGCTTGTGCACTTGAATACCTGCGCGCACATGGTGTACCGCGCCAGGTTACTCAGCGTGTCTTAACCCAACCGGAGCACCGTCGCAACGGCGCATAAATGCGAACCGGATCTGCCACATATATAATGGTACGATACTTTAAAAGACGTAACCATTTGTGACATAGCAGTCATGAAAATGACATAAAGCAGGCGCATCATTGCTGCAATGCAATAAATCGTTTCAAGCTTGAAACGATGCATGCTTTATTTAGGTGACCATGCCATGTTTCTACGTCCTGCCATCGCGCTAATGCAGCGCCTCCGTCTGTTTCCTAAGTTCCTGATCGTTGCGGTACTCTTTTCTGTACCCGCTATTCTGATCACTGGCTTGCTAATCCATGAGCTTAATAAATCTATCTCTTTTAGTCAAAGTGAGCGTCTGGGTATCCAGCAATTGCAGGCTGCACAAGAATTGCTGAAACTGACGCAGCGTCATCGCGCTCTGCGTCATTTAGCCCTGGCCGGTAATGCACCAGCCAAAGAAGCGGCAAGCAAGCTACAGCAAGAAATTAACTCCAAAATTTCAGCGTTTGACAAACTACAAAAAGCGCAGTTGGAAATGGGGCTGGATGCATCATTTATCGCCATCAAACAGTCCTGGGAAAGCATCTTGCAAAAGCTGTCAGCATCAAAGAATAAAGAAAGCTATACCGATCATGCATCACTGATCGCGCAATTGTACAAACTCAATGCACAAATCGCCGATCGATCGCATCTTACGCTGGACCCGGAAGTTGATACCTATTATCTGATCAGTCTTTTTGCCAAGAATTTGCCAGAATTAGCAGATGGTATTTCCGACATTGCAGGTCGCGGGGCTTCTTATATCGATACCGGTTTGCTGGAAGCCAATGAAGACTTGCTGATCAGTTCAGATGTCATGCTGGCCAAACGTGACATCAGCCGCATACCGGCATTACTGGAAGCGATGTACAGAGCCAATCCTGGTTTCAAAACGAAGCTGGATGCGCAACAGGCCGTCCTTACCAGTAATCTGGAATTTCTGGAGCGTACAAAAAATGAAGTTCTCAATACCCTGAACCAGACATCAGGCACAGAATTTTTGAAGGCGGGCATAGCAAGTGTCAATGGCTGGTATGCCTATGCAAATGCGACAGGCGCTTTGCTTGATGCATCACTGGAAGAGCGGCTTCAACGCGACATCTTGCACAGAAATATGTTGATCGCAGTGATTTCCCTCATCTTGATTGTCGCAGCTTATTTACTGGCAGGTTTCTATGTTTCGTTTTCTGGCGAGGTGCAAGAACTAAGCGAAGCTGTACAACGTGTCGCAGCTGGAGACCTTAGTACCAGGATTTCGTCTCATGGTAAAGACGAGATAGCGCAGTTGCTTAACGCATTCGAAGAAATGAGTTTGGGCCTGGCAAGTCTGGTGACCAACATCCGCAGTGGGACAGAAACAATTGCCACGGCGTCCCAGGAAATTGCACATGGCAATGCTGATTTGTCCACCCGCACTGAACAGCAAGCCGGCTCACTGGAGGAAACTTCTGCTTCCATGCAAGAGCTAACCAATGCAGTGAAACAAAACGCTATTGGTGCAGAACAGGCCAACGGTAATGCCTTGTCTGCCTCAGATATAGCACGCGAAGGTGGCGTGGCAGTGGAACGGGTGATCGATACCATGAGGGCTATCGAACAATCCTCCAAAAAAATCAGCGACATTATTGGTGTCATTGATGGCATTGCCTTTCAGACCAATATCCTCGCGCTGAACGCTGCGGTAGAAGCGGCCCGCGCTGGCGAACAAGGCCGTGGCTTTGCAGTTGTTGCTTCAGAAGTGCGCAATCTGGCACAACGCTCTGCTGGTGCGGCCAAAGAAATTAAGCAACTGATTACAGCGTCTGTCGAGCAGGTCAACGTGGGCAGCAAGCAAGTCCAGGCGGCGGGTGCAACCATGGAACAGATTGTCAACTCCATTCAGTCTGTTACCGATGCCATGGAAGAAATCACCACGGCCAGCGCTGAGCAGCGTTCTGGCATTGAGCATGTGAATGAAGCTTTGAGCCAGATGGATAACATCACCCAGCAGAATGCAGCTTTGGTTGAACAGGCAGCAGCAGCGGCAGAAAGCATGCATGATCAGGCGCTCAAACTGTCGCAAGCGGTTGCCGTATTCAGGATTCATGACGCTAGACCAACAAACTCAAATGAGGGAGAGGCAGGGCAAGGCAGCATGAAAAAAAATGCAGCTCCGCAGGTCAGGCAAATTACCAAGGCCAAACTTCGTCTGGCAAATACGAATTGAGCTTATAACGGTACAATGCTTGTTTATGAGCTGCAACGAGATATGAAAATGATTTTATTATTACTTTTACCAACCAGCTCATTTCGCTCTTTACACTGCAATTATTCCGGTGATGAGGCCGAAATCCAGCCTGATGCCAAGCCTGTCAATATGACTGCCCATGGTCAAATCGCGGCTATCTGCAAAGCGTTTTCACTCTTTTTGTTTCTGAGTTTTCATATATCCACCGCGATAGCCGCTACGATAAACGGCGCAGGCTCCTCCGCAGCGGCGCCTTTATACGGCAAATGGGCTGAGGCTTACAACAAGAAAACCCAAATGAATGTTGATTATCAGGCAGTTGGCTCTTCCACCGGCATCAAGCAAATTAAGGCAAAAGCGGTAGATTTTGGTGCCAGCGATGTGGCACTCAGCGTGGCAGATTTGAAGCATGACAATCTCATTCAATTTCCATCTGCAATTTCAGGTGTGGTGCCTATCATTAACATTCCTGGTATCGCATCGGGGAAGCTGAAACTGACGGGTGAAGTTCTTGCAGACATATTCGCCCGCAAAATCAACCAATGGAATGATCCTGCTATTGTCGCCCTGAACCCTGACATCAAACTCCCAAAGAAGGCCATTGAGGTGATTGCACGTCAGGATGGATCGGGCACAACCTATAATTTTACGGACTATCTGTCAAAACTAAAACCGGACTGGCAGAGTGCCTATGGAAAAAATTTCACGATCAAGTGGCATTCTGAAGTCATCCAGGCAAAAGGCAGCAGCGGCATATCTGCAGCAGTCAAAAAAACACCTTATTCGCTAAGCTATATCGACTACAACTACGTGCTTCAGGACAACTTGGATTTTGTGTTGCTCAAAAACCGTGATGGAAAGTTTGTCGGACCTTCAGCAGATGCATTTGCGGCGAGTATGGTTAACAGTGGCTGGAAAACGCAAGGCAATTTCGAGGAAATGCTGACAGATAAGTCTGGCGTCAACAGTTGGCCAATTACGATGGGAACTTTTGTCTTGCTTCAAAAAAATGTCAACAACCCGGAAAAAGCGATTGCCACCATGAAGTTCTTTACCTGGAGCTTTATGAACGGCGACCACTTGGTTCGCGCCGTCGATATGGTCCGTCTACCGGATAGCATACAGGCACGTATTTTTAGAGAAATGATGACCGTGGCAGATACAAGTGGTAAGCCTTTGCAGTGGATTCCTCAGTGACATTATTTGGAAAAAATCGGTTTTCTAAGCCATTGAGAAATATAGGAAATTTCCTAACCATGTCAAATTGCACGAGAAGTAAGATTACCACTGCATGAGCGGTTTGGATTCGAGAAAGCGGCGCACATAATGGATGTTAGCCGCTAATTTGAGCAATGGGTTGGCACGGCTTATTAGGACTTGCGTGTTGGTTTGCTAGCTGAATTGACCAGGTCAGTTTGATCCACCTCCCGCTTCTTGGCGAAGGCTGCATTACGCCACCCCCTAATCATCCTTCTCCACAAACCGCTTCAACCTGCCCAGCGCCATTTCCCATTCGCGGCCTATGGATTCAAGCGTGCGTTTGGCTTCGTCTATGCGGGTGGGCTGGAGTTGCCACAGGCGTTCGCGGCCGCTTTTGATGTCGTGGACGACGCCGGCGTCGGCCAGCACGGTGAGGTGTTTGGTGACGCCCTGGCGGCTGATGGCGGTGGTTTGCGTCAGGTGTGAAATCGAGAAGGCGCCACCGGCGCACAGCACTTCGACGAGCTTCAGGCGCGTAGGGTCTCCCAGGGCGGCGAAGACGCTGGCGAGCTGGTCCTTGTCTGCTGCGGGGTTGGCTGATCCTTCCGCAGCCGCACCCGCCGCGCCAACTGCTGCGCGGGTGGCGGTGCGGCGGGTTTTGCTGCTGGCTGCTTTGCTCGTGGTATCAGTTGCTGGCATAGCGGGCGATGTTTTGCAGTTGTTTTTCCCAGCCGTTGGAATTCATTTCAAAGGCTTTGCGGCGGCGGTGGGCGGGTACCTTGTCGAAGCCGGATTCAACCACGGTGAGCAGGGTGGCGTTGCCGGGCGCGTCTTTGAGGCTGAAGCTGACGAGGGTGGGGATTTCGCCCGAATAATCGACGCTGGTGTCGATGGAATACGGGTGCCAGTGCATGGACATTTCATCTGGCGGTTGTATGTGTTCGATGACGGCGTCGAAATAGAGGTTTTCACAGCCGGGCAGGTTGAACAGGCCGCGGTTGCGCTGGCCTGGCACGAAGGTCTGGCCGCTCAGGTCGGCACCAAACCAGGCACCAAATTCTTCGGCATTGCTGAGGGCGCGCCAGACGCGTTCACGCGGGGCATTGATGACGATGCTACGTTGCAGGCTGTCGGTGTCGGATGGCTGGTCTGCGGCGTGGCTGGCATTGCTGCTTGTGTTGCTCATGCTGGTGACTCCTTTCTTTTTTTGATTCAGGCGGTGGCTGTTTCGGCGATGACATGGGGTGTGCCCGTGCCGGTTTCTGCATATTGTTGGAGGCTGGTCATGAAGTATTGCCAGCCGTTCAGGCATTGACTATAGCATTGCAGCGCGGGGACGAGGCCGATGTGTTCAAATTCCAGCCGTGTGCGGCCATTGCCTGCGTCGCTGATGCCAAACACCATTTCTGTGCCTACCCATTCGTCGCTGCGGGTGACGTTGGCAGCAACGATGTGGGCGCGCGTGCACAGCCAGCGCACCTGGTGTTGTGGCGTCAGGCCGCTGATGCGCACGTCCTTGTCGCAGACGCCGAAGCGGAAATGGATGGTGTCGCCGACAGCCGTGCCGCCGTCGCAATCCTGCGTCCACCAGCCGCGCAAACCGGCGATGGTGGTGAGGGCGTTGTAGACGGCAGCGGGCGTGGCGGCCAGGTCAAGGGTGTGCTGGTAGTTGCTCATGGTGATCTCCGGTCATGGATTTGGGTTGAGATTATATGCAACCAATTGGCTGCTTATTTATTATGGGACGGGTTTCGGATAAATGCAACTATTTGGTTGCTTTATTTTTGATGTCACTATGATGTCAACAGCGCGGGCATGTTAGGGAGGGCTTGATGAGCCTGGTTGTCTTTATTGGCGGGGCGGGATGAATGCGGCGGGATTTATGCCTGCGCGGTGCGGCAGCCTGCAAGCGGTGCAGTGGACGGATCAAGGGGGAGATGGGTTTCGGTTGATCAGCCGTGACACAGCTTGTGGCTGGCTTCGTCAGGCTACCGTTTACCAACCCAACACTGGGCCTATAAATCTCTTATTCGTTAATCAAAGGCTGAGTGTTTGGCTGATGAGGCGTAGCCTGGCGAGGCACGGCCCAACCTTCGTTTTAAAGTGATTCGTATGACGGCAAAATTCAGTATTCGAAATGACCTGCAAATGACCTGCGCTAGTCTTCAGACAATTGCCGAGTACTCATTTAATGGATGATGCCGCCCCGATTGCAAGATCGTTTGCAATCGGCAGATTTGATTGTTTATCAAGCGCGTTACACACCGATTTTTCTGATAGATATCGATCCCGACCATCCGAAAGGACATATCGGCGAACCTCTTCAGTAACGGCGCCAATGCGTTGAAAATTCTGCTGCGCATCACGCAGTGTCATATGATTCGGCCCACTGTGTCGATCAAATTCCGTTGTCCCGTCATCCTCCCAAAAGCACACACGACAAATATCATATGCCGCACTCTCTTCCAGGCTTCGGTATCCGCAGCATGGGCACGTCGCTAGCTCCTCAACGTCGCCTTTAACCACATCATCCAACCCTAGAAGGGCGATCTGGTTTTTCAAATACGAGTTGACCACCCCTGTATATGAATGTTTAAGGGCAATCTTTAGCAGAGGATCATATATTGCGCCTTTCGGGTTGCCCGGTTCGTCAGTACGAGCGATCATCACCTTTAAAAGATCGGGAAGACCTTCATAGTCGGGATCACCCGCATCAATAGACCACCAATCCAGCAGCAAGGCCTCACGCTCCTCCCTGGAAAGTCGAGCAAGGTCGCGTTGCACTAACAAATCAATTGCTTCATCTCTAGTCAAATGAGTCACCATCTAAAATTACCGGCTGATTGGTGAATTTTCAGCGCCTCTGATGCAAACATGGGCCACATAGTTGCAAATTATCCAGCAAAGTGGCTCAAATTTCAGAGCAAGCAACGACTAACCACCAATTTTAAGGAACACCAAGTGCTTTACGAAATCTTGGGAATAAAAAATATTGCACGTTCAATACTAACGGGTAGCTTGAATAATACCCAAATCTACACTTAAAACATCAATGTTATTTAACCAATTTACTAGCTGAATTGACTCTGTCAGGGTCGTAGGTTGGGCCGGGCCCCGCTGGGCTACGCTTCATCAGCCCTACACTTGGCATTTCAATGTCGTACACGTTTATCAAAGGCCCAGTGTTGGGCTGGTAAACCGTAGCCCAACCTACGCTGTCCAGCCAACCTACGTTGTCCAACCAACCTACGTTCTCAACCCAGCCTACATTCCGCCCAACTTACGTTCTCAAGCCAGCGCGAAGAAAAACGGAACAGACCTGCACCATCAACCCCCGCCACAAACCTCCACCATCAACCCGCGCAGCCAGCGGTGTGCCGGGTCGGCGTCTTGTCTGGGGTGCCACATCATCGAGATGGTGAATGGAGGTACGGCAAAGGGCAAGGCGAAGCTGTGCAGGTCGTGGCGCAGGCTGGTGGTGTAGCGTTCAGGTACGGTGGCGATGAGGTCGGATGCCTTTGCCAGCGCCAGAGCGGCTGAAAAACTGCCGACGATGGTGACGATGTCGCGTTCCAGTTCGAGGGGGCGCATGGCCTCATCGATGGGGCCGGTGTCGAGGCCGCGCCGTGATACGCAGATGTGCTGGCCGCCGGCATAGCGCGCAGCGCTCATCTTGCCTTTGCAAAAGCCATGGCCTGGGCGCACCACGCCGACAAAGCGGTCGCTGAACAGGGCGCGGGTGCGTATTTCCGGGCTGGTGTTGGTGCCTGCCACGCCGGTTTCAAGATCGATGCTGCCATCGCGCAGGGCGGTGCTTTGCTTGTCGGGTTTTTGCAAAAAGCACAGGCGCACACCAGGTGCTTCACTGCGCGTACGGGCGATCAGTGCAGCACCAAAATTGTCGACAAAGCCTTCGCGCGTGCGCAGGTTGAAGGTTCTGTTCAGTTGTTGCAGATCCAGCTTTTCTGTCGGGCGCAACACGGCTTGCGCATCTTGCACTAGCTGACTGACCTGGGCGCGCAATTCCAGCGCACGGGGCGTGGGCACCAGGCCGCGACCGGCGCGTACCAGCAAGGGGTCGCCTGTGGTTTCGCGCAGGCGCGCCAGGGCGCGGCTCATGGCTGAGGGGCTCAGCCGCAGGCGCTGGGCGGCGCGTGCCACGCTGCCTTCGGCCAGCACGGCATCCAGCGTCAGCAAGAGGTTGAAATCGGGTGTACTCATGCGGCGATTGTAGCGTGTCCTGGCAGGCATGTGGCGTTATATGTGGCGTCTGGTGCATGAATAAAGTGCAAATGTTGCGTCTTCCGCCATGTCAAGTATGGGCGTATGGTAGGCACTATTCCTTCAAGATACCAAGCCGGAGCCGATTGTGAAAACCGAAATGACCCCTGCCACACCACCTGGCCTGTCTGCCGCCAGCAAGCCTGCGCAGCCCGCCTCGGTGCGCTGGGCGCTGCTGGGCCTGTGCCTGACCATGCTGATGCCTTCGCTTGATACCAGCATCGCCAATGCGGGTTTGCCGGTGCTGGCGCAGGCGTTTGGCGCCCCCTTCCAGGCCGTGCAGTGGATCGTGCTGGCCTACCTGCTGGCGATTACCACCCTCATCGTTGGTGCGGGCCGCCTGGGTGACATGCTGGGTCGCCGTCGCCTGCTGCTGGCAGGCATTGCCTTATTCACCGCCGCCTCGGCACTGTGCGGCCTGGCCCCCTCGCTGGCCTGGCTGATTGCCGCGCGGGCTGCGCAGGGCTTGGGGGCGGCGGTGATGATGGCGCTTTGCATGGCATCGGTCAGTGAAACCGTCGCCAAAGAAAAAACCGGCAGCACCATGGGTTTGCTGGGTACGATGTCCGCCATCGGCACGACGCTGGGGCCATCGCTGGGTGGCCTGCTCATGGCTGGCCCGGGCTGGCGCACGATATTTCTGATCAATGTGCCGCTGGGCATCATCAACTTCTTCCTGATACAGCGTTATCTGCCTGCCGACAGGCAGACCGCGCAAGACAGGGCAAGGCTGGCCAGTTTCGACAAGACCGGCATGCTGATGCTGGCACTGACACTGGCCGCCTATGCGCTGGCGATGACCATGGGGCGCGGGCATTTTGGGGCGCTCAATGCGGGCCTGCTGCTGGCGGCGGCCTGTGGTCTGGCGCTGTTTTTGCGCGTGGAGGCCAAAGCGACAGCGCCCCTGCTGCGCCTGGCCATGTTTCGCAACCCGGCGCTGAGTACCAGCCTGGCATCCAACATGCTGGTGGCAACGGTGATGATGTCGACCCTGGTGGTTGGGCCGTTTTACCTGTCGCTGGCACTGGGTTTGCTTGCTGCGCAGGTCGGGCTGGCGCTGTCGGTGGGGCCGCTGTTTTCTGCACTCAGTGGTGTGCCTGCCGGGCGCATGGTTGACTGCTTTGGTGCCAGGCGCATGAGCCTGGCCGGGCTGTGCGGCATGCTGGCAGGCTGCATCGCCCTGGCGCTGTTGCCCGCCAGCCTGGGCATTGCCGGTTACCTGCTGCCGCTGGTCTGCCTCACACCTTGCTATGCCCTGTTCCAGGCAGCCAATAACACCGCCATCATGAGCGATATCGCCGCCGACCAGCGCGGCCTGGTTTCCGGCATGCTGAGCCTGTCACGCAACCTGGGCCTGATCACCGGCGCATCAGTGATGGGCGCCCTGTTTGCGCTGGCGACTGCGGCATCTGACATCAGCAGCGCCGACCCGGCAGCCGTTGCCACTGGTATGCATGTAACGTTTGCGGTGGCAGCAGGTTTGATTTTTGTGGCGCTGGCTTGTGTGTGGGTGGCGAGCAGGCTTTTGCGGCAAAAACAGACAGCACAATAGGGCGATACCCTGCTGTTGCACCGGTAACAAATCCATGATCGACATCACATTGCCGTACTCGCTTCCATCAAAGTCACGGTGGTATCAGCTAACTGCGCGGTGTCAAAGCTTTCCCAGCCCAGGCGCGCGTAGAGTGATGCGTTGTGCGGGGTGAAGAGGTAGATTTTTTGGTGGCCTAGTCGTGCTGCCTCAAGACGCGCCCTGGTTGCCAGTGCCGAGGCAATGCCGGTGCCGCGATACATTGGCGGCACGAATATCGCAGATAGCCAGGGGCTCAGATGCTTGTGCGTCAAGGTGCTTTGGTTGAGGCTTGCCGTCCCTTGCACCTGGCCTTCATCGGATAAGGCGATGAGGGTCAGTGGCAGGGAATTTTCTGACGCCAGGCGAAGCCGTTCCAGGCGTTGCTCAAGCGTGATGAGCGGGTTGAGATAACCAAATTGTCCGTGCGTTGGCAGATTGCGAATAGTAGCCACAATCTTCAGGGCAGCTCCCGGCCAGGTCAGGGTTCGGATGCACCGGTGCTCTCTTTGTGAGCATCGACTGCCGTCGGATCGCGCCCCTCGCGCATTTCCTCTTTCAGTCGTCCCACCTCCCGCTCCAGGTGTTCGATGCGATCGAGCGTATAGTCGAAGCTGGTGGACTCCAGTGATTGCAGAAAAGCCCGGGCGGTCGCGAGGGCGCGGCGAAGCTTGCCCTCTGGGACCAAATGGTTCGATGTGTGTGTCATCAGAGATTCCTCCTAATATGGTGCAAGGTTCGGGCTAGACAGCAGTCAGGCCGCCATCGACCGGCAGGTCGATGCCAGCGACGTAGCTGCTCAGATCCGAGGCAAGGAACAAGGCCGCGCAGGCGATCTCATCGGGGTATGCCAGGCGAGCCAACGGCGTCATCGCTGTGATTTGGTTTCTCGCTTTGGCCGCGCCCTCTTTGGAGGGGAACTGGTCGTCGAACATTGGCGTGTCGACCGCGCCAGGGCTCAACACGTTGGCCCTGATCCTTCGTTCCTTGAGTTCGCTGGTCCACGTGCGGGCGAATGACCGGAGCGCTGCCTTGGTGGCGCTGTAGGTGCTGCGGCCGGGAAGGCCTTTGTCCTTCCCGGCGGACGCCACGAGAATGATGGAAGCGCCATCGTTCAAGTAAGGCAGCGCCTTTTGAACGGTGAAGTAAGTACCGCGGGCGTTGGTGTCGAAAGTCTTGTCGAAATGCTCAGGCGTGGCTGCGGCAGTCATGGTCTTTTCGACGAAAGCCGCTCCCGCAAAAATCACATCGATCTTGCCTTTTTTCGCGACGATCTCGTATAGATGGTCGAGGTCATCAAGTTTGGCAATGTCAGCCTTTACGCCAGTGACGTTCGTGCCAATCTTGGCGACAGCCTTGTCAAGCTCGGACTGTCGGCGGCCGGCGATAAAAACATGGGCCCCTTGTTCAACGAACCTGATTGCGGTCGCAAGGCCGATGCCGCTGGTCCCTCCGGTGACGACGGCAATCTTGTTTTCCAATAAAGTCATTATTGCTCTCCTTCTGGTGAAACGTGCGGCTTGCACCGCGATTAGATTTGCGACCAGCCACCATCGACCGGAAGCTCGGCGCCGGTCGTAAAGGTCGCATCGAACGCGAGGAAGAGGACGGCCTTGGCGATTTCCTCCGACGTCCCGAAACGCTTCATCGGGACCATGGCGCTCGCATGTACTCGCATCTTGGCGGCTGCATCTTTATCGGGGATCGCCTTGTCGAGGATGCCTGTGTCGATGGGACCTGGCGATACCGCATTCACGCGGATTTCGCGAGGAAGAAGCTCAGCGGCTAGCACCCGGGCGTATGATCGCAGCGCAGCCTTGGCCGCACCGTAGGTGGCCTGGCCGGGCAATCCCTTGACGTTGGCGATCGAAGTCGTAAAGACGACAGCACCTCCCCGGTTGATCAGCGGCGCGAGTTTCTGGACCGTGAAAAAGGGGCCCTTGGCGTTCAGGTTGAACATTTCGTCGTAGATGGCCTCGGTCACACCCTCGAGAGGCGTTGGAATACTGAACCCGGCGTTCACAAATAGCAGGTCGAAGGTGTCGAACTCAGTCTTCACCCGGGATGCGAGGGCATCGATGTCTGGCAGCGACCGCGCGTCGCTCGACACCACGATGGCGCCCGCCCCAAGCTCTTTCCCCGCCGATTCCAGGCCGCCCTTAGACCGTCCTGTCACCAGGACGCGCGCGCCCCCGTCCATTAGCTTCTTCGCCGTCGCGAGCCCCATGCCGCTTGTGCCGCCGATAATAACCACCTTTTTATTTTGGTACTGGTCCATATGTATTCTCCATGCGAGGTTAGGGTTGCCTTACTTATTTATTAACTGTTTAGTTAATAAATAAGCGTAATGGACACCCGGGGTGTTTTTGAACTATTTATCTCAAAAGACTGTAAAACTCCTGGACGATCTTATTATTCTGCAATCGCCTGCCGATCTGTTCACTGCGACCATTTCGCCGCGACCGACGCTTTTTCAGACACCGCGCCTAAGGGGGTAGAATTGGGCAAGTCGACGCCAGAGACCTTGGCGACTGCCAGCCACGCGGCCTCCTGGCTGGCGTGATCGTGGATATGTGGGTGGCGCTGGGATACAATTGGGCCTGAGAACTTCCCTTGCGCCGAGGCAAAGAATTGCCCTGATACATCGGTTCCGAACTTCGACGCCTGGAGGTACCGACTGGCCGCAATCTCCGGCGTCTGGTTCATGCCGGGGATGAGGTTAGCGATTGGGATAAATAGATACTTCACGGCCAGGCTAGCTTGTCGCGAAACCTTGGTAGCGGTCGCGGCACCGGGCGACACGGCGTAAACAGCCATGCCGGAGGGCAGCCTGCGCGCCAGTGCCGCGACCCACCAAGCGACAATGAGCTTCGCGTCAGCATACGCATTGTTGGGCACGTACTTCACGTCAGGCCCGTTACGGATCAGGGCTTCAACAGCGGCGGTTTGGTCACCCTGGTGATATTTGGCCGCGAAGGCTGGCATGTCGGTGTAGCTGAACATTGGAACGCCCCCTCGGGCTGGCTCCGCACCGGCGATAACTATCCGCGCGTTGGGACTCAGCAGATTGGCGCGTAACAAGCCCACAGTCAGTTGATGATGACCAATCAATGGGGCCTGAGACGCCTCGACGCCCGATGCAGTGATTACGCGCGCTTTGCCAGGGACCATCCCGGCATTAAGCAATAAAAAGTCGATCGGCTGACCTCGCTTGACGAGCTCAGCGAGGGCGGCCTGAACGCTGGCCGGCGTGTCCAGGTCCAGCTCCAGCGGCATGAAGACTTGTGTCTTGGTCTCAGCGACGAGCTGCGCTGCCGTTTGCTGGACAGTGGCCAGGCTGCGACCAGTGACTATGACCTGGTGCCAGCCCTCGGCGGCGAGCATGCGGGCGGCCGCATGGCCGAGCCCAGAGGTGGTGCCAGTAACGAGGGCAATTGAATGTTTCATGGGCAGATCCGTAGTGAAGGATAAGGTTGAAGGAGTCCCTGCGGATAGGGTGACCTTGTTATTTTCGAACTGTTCAGTTATATTATATTGGTGTAAATGTAGAGTCAAGGAATTTAGAACTAAAATGTTTCAAAATACCACCAGGCTGCGGGGACGCCCGCGAAATTTCGACGAGACGGATGCGCTTGAAAAGGCCACCAAGGTGTTCCGGTCCAAGGGTTATGACGGCGTGACGATCGACGATCTCGTTGCAGGCATGGGTGTGGGAAGGCCAACCCTGTATTCTGTCTTCGGGGATAAGCGGACGCTATTCTTGCGTGTCCTTCGGGCATACGCCGAAAAGAAAGGCGCTCGCGCTGCGAAGGCGCTTTTCTCACCGCCGGCTCTCCAGGATTCGCTTGCCGGCTTCCTGAGGCATGCCGTAGAAGCTGCGACCGAGGAGGGATCAGCCCCGGGGTGTCTTCTCTTGTGTGTCGCGCCCCTCGTAGACGACGCTGAGGTCAGGCAGTTCTTGAAGGACGCCGTAGCTGGCGGCGTGGCGCTCGTGGAACGTCGTTTCTCTGACGGGGTCAGCTCTGGCGAAATCCCGTCTGACTTTCCCGTAGCGGCGCGCGCGACTCAGGTTCTCGACCTTTCCCGTGGTCTGACCATGCGTGCGCAGATGGGCGTGCCGCGCAAGACGCTCCTCAATGACGCAGCGGAAGCAGCCGAGTTGGTCCTTCTTTCGCGGCACTCAACCACGCGAGCATCAGAGAAATAACAGAGATGCGGGCAGCGCTGGAAATGCTCGCCCTGAAGCACTCGGCACCGCGGCTGAAGGACGCTGATCTGGCTGTCATCGAAGCCGCGCAGGCAAGCTGCGAAAGTGCTGATTCGCTGGCAGCATGGGACGCTGCCAATCGCGAATTTCACAGCGCCATCATCAGCCAGTGCGACATGCCAAGGCTGCTGGCGACACTCAAGCAACTTGAGTTATCGAATTCGCGTTTTGTTTTTGCCCTAGGCAAGGTGCGCGGCTGGCAACAGCGCTCGAATCAAGACCACCGCCTGATCGTGGATGCCCTGAGAGCCAGGGACACGGAAAGGGCTTTGCTATTGTTGGCGCGCCATATCGGCACCATGGAAAGAATTGGTTTTCCGGCGGCGAGCGATTCGTAAAGGTGTGTGTAAAATTTGCCTGCAAGGGGCTTGATCGCAATCTCAACACATGGCCGGGCTGCTGCCTTCAAGCCGTTTATGCGAGCGGTTGCGCCATGCGGATATCGGTGCGGCCAAGGCTGTATTCGCGGGGCGAACATTGCATGACGCGTTTGAAGGCGGTGCTGAATGCGCTTTCGGATTCGTAGCCGAGTGACGGGGCGATGATGGAAATGGGGTCGCGGGTGTTCATCAGCCTGTCGCCGGCAAGCAGCATGCGCCAGCGGGTCAGGTAATCCATCGGTGATTCGCCCACCAGTGTTTTGAATTTCAATGCAAAGGTTGACCGCGACATATACGACCGTTCTGCCAGGCTCTGTATGGTCCACTTGTGTGCGGGGTTTTCATGCATGGCATGGATGGCGGCGCTGATCTGTCTGTCGCTTAGCGCATAGATCCAGCCTACGCCTGCACCTGCACCACCGCCTTCTGTCTGCGCGGTCTGTTCTGTCGTCTGCGCTAGAAACAGGCGCAGTGCCTGGATCAGCATGAGATGGGCCAGGTGCCGGGCTATCAATGAACCACCGGGCAGGGGTTCGCGCAGCTCTTGCATGATTTGCTCAAGTGAGCCGCGCAAGACTTTCTTATCGGATTCTTTACGGATGTGTACCACCGCTGGCAAGATGCCCAGCAACACGCCGGCATGTCTTCCGGCAAATTCAAAATAGCCGCCCAGCCCATAACAATCGCCACCGCCGTTGTAGGTGACTATGCCACCTTCTTTCACCATGGGGAACACCATGCTGGCATCAACAGACGGCAAAGCCGGGTCACTGCCCAGGCTGGCGGGTTGCCCGCCTGGCAGCAAGACGCAATCACCTGCCTTGAGGTGCACCGGTTCAGGATAGCCTTCTACTGTGAGCCAGAATTCGCCAGAGAGCAGGGCATAGCAGCGTATGCCTTGCAGGGCCTTGAAATGCAGCGACCATTGTCCGCCCGCATCAAGCCCGCGAAACATATAGCTGCGGGGTTTGAGCAGTGACAAGACATCTGAAAGCGGATCCATATATTCCCGGACGATAGCAAAGATAAGCCGGACTATAGAGTATGGATCGTCCTGGCACAAGCGCCTATGATGGGGTTTTTCTTGCCCGTCAGGGGCTAGAACGCATCTCATCTTTATTGATGAAATGCGTTCTTATCATTTCAGGAGCGCAAATGACGACCAATACTGCTGCATGGATATCAACGAAGCGGGCCGATCTGACCGTGAAGCCTGCGGCCTATACCCCGCCTGGCGACCATGAGATCGTGGTGAAAAACCATGCTGTCGCCATCAACCCGCTGGACTGGATATTGCAAAATGCGGGTGAGCTGGTGTTTTCATGGATCAAGTATCCATTCATACTGGGCTCAGACCTGTCAGGCGAAGTCGTGGAAGTGGGCAAGAAGGTAAGCCGTTTCAAGGTGGGGCAGCGGGTGCTGGCGCATGCTGTGGGCAGTGACCCCAAGCGCAACAGCGCTGCCGAAGGCGCTTTTCAGAATTACACCGTGGTTCTTGCGCATATGGCCTGCCCCATTCCTGACACCATGTCGTATGAAAGTGCGGCGGTTCTGCCGCTGGGCTTGTCGACGGCGGCCTGTGGCCTGTTTGAAAAAGACCAGATGGCGCTTCAGCATCCATCTGTCAACGCCACACAAGCCAAAGTCACGGGGCACACCGTGCTGGTCTGGAGTGGTTCAAGCAGCGTTGGCTGCAATGCCATACAACTGGCGGTTGCAGCTGGTTATGAGGTCATTACCACGGCCTCGGCAAAGAATGTTGATTACCTCAAAAAGCTGGGCGCCAGCCAGGTCTTTGATTATCGCAGCGACAGCGTGGTCAGCGATATCATTGCGGCCTGTCATGGCAAAACCCTGGCTGGTGCGATGGCGATAGGCATGGGGTCGATGGAAGCCTGTCTCGATATTGTGCATGCGTGCAAGGGCAATAAATTTGTGGCGATGGCGACGTTTCCGGTTTCTTTCCAGAAGATGACGAAGGGCACCAATCTGAAGTACCAGTTTCTGCGTCAGTTGCCACGGCTTGTCGCGTTCATGCTGTCCATGCAGGTCAAATCGCGCCTGCGGGGCATACGCACCAAAGCCATCTTTGGCACATCGCTGATCGCCAATGAAGTCAGTCGCGCCATCTATGTAGATTTTTTGCCGGCGGCGCTGGCGCAGGGTGTTTTTGTTGCCGCGCCTGAGCCGCATGTCATCGGCAAGGGGCTGGCGCATGTGCAGGCGGGTCTGGACATGCAAAGAAAAGGTGTGTCTGCCAGCAAGATCGTGGTTTCACTGTAAAGTAGGAAGCATGAAGGTAGCAGCAAGGCAGCATCGCATTAATTCAGTTACCAGTTACCTGGCAAAGCTTCCGCAAACAAAAAAAGGGGTTCATGCATGACATCGCTTTATGACGCGCAGCAGGTCTTGCTGATGTACAGCCTGCTCATGGGCATCGGCATGGTGGCAGCCTGGGGCTGGTCGCGCTTTGATCTGCGCACATTTCGTGGCGTCGGCATCTGGGTCAAGCCGCTGAAATTCATGTCTGCCACGGCGTTGTTTGCCCTGACCAGCGCAGGCCTGATGCAGATGGCTGAGGTGACGCCGGCAGCCTTGCCAGCGTTTTACTCGATTGCCGTGCTCATCGTCAGCACATCGGCCTTCGAAGTGGCTTACATCAGCTTGCAGGCCAGCCTGGGCGAAGCCTCGCACTACAATACGTCAGACGCATTGCATGCGGCGATGTCGGGTTTGATGGGTATCGTCGCGGTTTGCCTGACAGCCAGCCAGGTCTGGCTGGCCTGGGTAATCTGGCTGCACCATAGCAGGCCGGCTGTGTCCTTAATGCAGATCGCCATTGTCACCGGTCTGATACTGACCTTTGTACTGGCGACGGTCAGCGGCTTTTTGCTGGGCGCGCGTCAGCCCGCAGCTGGCAAAGGCTTGCCGCTCGTGGGCTGGCATGTGCGCGATGATGGCGATACGCAAGGCGACATGCGCCCGGCGCATTTTCTGGGTGTGCATGCACAGCAATTCATACCGGCCTTCGGTTTGCTGGCGACCTGTCTTCCGGCCTCCTTCCCTGCAAGCGCAGGCTATATGGTATTCATCGTTCTCACGGCAGCTTATGTGCTTGCGTGGTGGCGTGTCAGCGCTGCCGTATTGAGGCGGGTCAGGCATTCACATTGAGCCGCCAGCATTTGGGTTCACACTGCCCCTGCGCGCTTGCCGGCAAACCATGTCTCTTGCGCCTGCGCGTCGGCCAGTGCCAGCAGGACGGCGCTGGCCAGTTCATGCGATGCGGCGGGTAATCCGGCATCCTCGTAGGCCGCAGCGTGGCCCTGTATCAATGCTTCGGCGCGCAGGATGAGTTGCAGATCCTGAGGGATATGTTCAGCCCCGCTGGCGCATGCGCTGACGGACAGGGAGTGCGCCTTGCGGCACACGGCAGGCCGGTGGCTGTAAATGCTGCACAGATTATCGACCAGAAAAGCGCAGGCCTGACGTATGTGAAGAGAGTTGTGCTGCGACGTTTCTACATACTGTCTTAGCCGCTGGATCAGGCTATCCAGCGCCATGTCGCTGTGTTGCCGGAGTGCCGTGAGGATATGAAAAACCTCGGGCTGGCTGACGCTGACGCGCACATGGCAGCAATGCGCGCAACCCGCCTGGCAGGCCAGCGGGGCCAATATCTTGTCGCTGTCTTGCAGCAATTGATCGACGTTCTTATGCAGCTTGCCGATATGGGCGACCGCCATCGCAGACTGTTGGACAGGCATGAGCTGTATGGCAATGTGGCGCCTGACGGTTTGTATGGATTCCAGAAAGGCATCCTGTTCTTCTTCAGTGAGCATGCTTTGTCCCAGGTACTGGTGCCACGATCTGTCGATTACCCCTTCCAGGCCATTCCAGCCAGCCCCGCCCCGCGACTTCACACCACCCTCACGCAATCGCCGCATGAAGCTGTGCAAGCGCATCTGACGCCGTCATGGCCCTGTCATTTTCCCTGACTATCATCCCGGCTGAGCGCGATGGCCTTGTTGTATGCATTTTATCTGCAAGCAGCGCAATGGCAGGGCGGCACAGCCTGCCTGCCATTCTTATGTTTTTTCTAAGACCTGACAACAATTTTAACGAGGCCAGCCTGAAGCTGGTTGTTTATTTACTCATCTTGACTGACTTATTATGCGCCAATCTGCCTTAGTCCTCGCTTTAAGCGTGGCACTTGCTGGTTTGTCTGCTTGCGGCGGCTCCAGTTCCGTCGCGACCACGGCCACGACCACGCAACCACAAGTTGTGACGACAACACCACAAACACGTACCATCGTCATGGTGTGGGACGGTCTGCGTCCCGATGCCGTCAATGCGACGGATACGCCGAATTTGTATGCCTTGCGTCAACAGGGTGTCAATTTTGCTGACCATCATTCGACCTACCCCACATTCACGATGATGAATGGCTCTTCGTTTGCGACCGGGTCTTTCCCCAAGACCAGCGGCTTTTATGGCAATACTTTCTGGACTCCGCCGCAAGCCAATGCGACGACACCTATCCCCGTCGGTAAATCTGCTGCCGGTGGTAACCAGGATTATGTTGCGCCAGTGTTCACTGAAGATTACGCCGTTTTGAGTACGCTCAATGACTATTATGGTGGTCAATTGTTGCTGGTAAAAACCTTGTTCAAGACGGCACAGGATGCCGGTCTGAAAACGGCAACCATCGGCAAATCCGGTGCGGCCTATATCCAGGATCTGGGCCGTGGTGGTGTGTTTATTGACGAAAACACGGTCTTGCCGCAATCACTGGCAAGCGAGTTGCAGACTGCTAATTTTGCACTGCCACTGAATGCACCGTTTGCTTACCCCTCAGGTGCGGTGACCCTGGCTGCCAGCAATGGCAACCCGACTGCCCGCGCCGGTGCGTTGACATTTGCCTTGCCTAACGGCCTGCAAGTCAGGGACGCTACCGACACCACGCAAGGCGCACCGGAAGATGCGGCCAACAAGTACATGATGAAGCTCTACACGGATTTCGTCCTGCCAAAAAAATTGCCTGACCTGTCGCTGATCTGGTTCCGTACACCAGACAATACGGAACATGCGTATGGCCCGGGATCGTCCAATTACCGCAAGGCGCTGGCTTCGCAAGATGCCCGCCTGGGCGAATTGCAGGCAGCTCTGAAAGCGGCCGGCATGGACAGCACCACCAATATCATCATCGTCTCTGACCATGCACACAGCAATGTGTCTGGCCCGACCAGCCTGTACCCGCTGCGCGCCATCAATGCCAGCACCTCAGTGACCAGCGGCATCACCAATGCCACGTTGGGTAACAGAGATCCGGTGAATGGCTTCTCTGTCTCTGGTGACGTACGTACGGCAGATTTGCTGACTTTTGCTGGTTTCAAGGCGTTTGATGGTTCAGGTTGCAGCACCAGCGGCATGTATGGCATCAAGGCAGATGGCACGAACGTGCAGAACGTCGGTATCGACGGCACCGGCGCATTGTGCGGTACGGCCAACACCAAATACCAGGCCATCAGCGCCGCCTTGCCAACCCCACTGGCCAGTTTCAAGGTGCCTGCCATCTTGCCAGCTAACGGTATCGTCATTGCTGCCAATGGCGGTTCTGACTATCTGTACTTGCCAGACCATGACGTAACGACAGTGAGCAGCGTAGTGCGCTTCTTGCAATCGCGTGAAGAATACGGTGCGATCTTTGTTGACAGCCGCTACGGTGCCATCCCTGGTACCTTGCCGATGTCCATGATCAATCTGGAAAATGCAGTCCGTTCCGGCAAGGGCCAGCCAGACATCATCGTCAGCTTCACCTGGGATGCGCAGCAACTCGTCAATGGCTTGCCAGGTATCGAGTTTGAAAGCACAGGCGGCAACCGCGGCATGCATGGCAGCTTCAGCCCCATCGACGTACACAATACCCTGATCGCCAGTGGCCCGGCTTTCCGCAGCGGCGTTACCATCAGCAACCCTACCGGTAACGTGGACGTGGCACCGACGATTGCTTACGTGCTTGGTCAATCCATGCCGCAGGCAGATGGCCGCGTGCTCAACGAAGCCTTGCTCAAGCCAGCAACGACTAACGCACCCGTCGTCAAGTCAGCGACCTTGAACCCGACCGCGCCATCGACTGGCCTGTCATTCAAACTGCCGACCGACCCTACCGGCGCGACCGTGGATACGGCACTCAGCAATGGCAGCTACACGATTAACCTGGTCGTCAAGGATCTGACGGTTGACGGCAAGACCTATCGTTATTTCGATTATGCACAGGCTGTGCGTAACTGATTGAGTAAGCGCTCAGGCAGGATATTTTGATTCACTTGATCCGGGTGCAAGCTTTTTGCTCCGGATCAAATCGTTGCAGGCACTAAGTAAAATGAATTTTTTTGCATTGAATTTTCGCCCGCGCCATGCGCGGGTCATTTTTTTTGTCGCGGCCACACTGTGCGCGGCCAGCAGTCAGGCTGACAGCCTGGATTTTGACAAAGTCTTTAACGACAAGGCAGAACCGGCTCAGGTTTATTTCCAGGCCAGTTACCAATTGGGGGCAGACAAGCACGAGGTGCAAGTCTGGCGTGACCGCCATCAGCACCTCAAACGCCGCACGGACGACGCACTGGAAACCTTCATCTTCAAGCAGCCCAAAGAGCTGGAATGGAGCATGGTTGTACTCGACCTCAAACGCAAGATACGCACCGATATTGACCGTACCAACCTGTACCGCATCGGCCATTTCACCGACTGGTTCAGCATGTCGCATGCGCTCAGCCGGCCTGCTGCTGCGTACCAGTTGACCATGACTGACAAGCCCTTGCTGCAAGAAAAACCGGTGGACAATTGCAACTGGTACAGCCTGACACGCAATAGCACTGAAAGTAAGATTTGCTGGAGCAAAAAGTATCGCCTGCCCTTGTTGATCACCGACAGCGCATCTCAGGTGCAATGGCGTGTCACCAAACTCAGCAGCAAGCCCATGGCGGCATCGACATTCGACATCCATGATGACCACTTCGTGCGCAATAATGCCAACGAAGATATCCATGCTGACTGAATTTGGCTGAATCTCGCTGAGTCTGGCTGAGTCTCGCTGAATCTCGCTTACACTCAGCCCCTGGCTTTCAATGAAAAGCCTTCTCTGTCGCCAGTTGCTCTATCATGGCTGCGATGCGCTTGCTGCGGGTTTCGGGGCGTTTGGCGGTGTGCAGGCGGTGGTAGATGACGAATAAATTCTGGCGGTTCAGCGTGGCATAGAAACGTTTGGCGGCAGGGTTCTTTTTCAGCTCTTTCAAAAAATCATCCGGGATGACCATGTCGGCAGAACCGGCATAGGCCTGTTCCCAGCGGCCATCTTCACGCGCCGCCTGCACGTGGGCGAGGCCAGCGGTTTGCATATGGCCTGCGGCGATCAGGCGTTCGGCATGCTCACTGTTTTTCTTAGACCAGTTCGACCCGGCCCGGCGTGGCGTCAGCCGCTGAAGAAACGAGGCTTCATCCAGCGCCTTGCGCTGCCCGTCTATCCAGCCCCAGGTGATGGCCGCGATGACGCAGTCACTCCAGTCTACGCTGGGCGTGCCGCTGCCTTTCTTGTAGATGCGCACCCACAGTTCCTTGTGGCTGTCATGATGGGTTTTCAGCCACAGGCTGAGATCGGCTGGCGTGGCAAATGACAGGGGTTCAGTAGGGGTCATGTGGGGCGGGCTTATCAGGTTGATGGGCGCGGGTTTCACATACTATGCGGATTGCGTTCAATTTTAAAACCAAAAGGCGCACCACAGAAACACTGCGGTAGGCTTTTTGGTTTTGGGATTGATCTTATCTCACGCTACAGCGGTGTCTTTAAAACCGGAGGCAATGCCGGTTCATCCCACTCAAGCCGCCACGCGGTTTCTGCCGGCGTTTTTGGCTTCGTAGAGTTTGGCGTCGGCGGCGGCGATGAGGCTTTCGCGGGTCTGGGTTTCGTCGGGCACGGTGGAGGCGACGCCGATGCTGAGGGTGACGACGTCGCCTATCTTGGATTCACTGTGCGGGATGGCCATGCTCATCAATACCTGGCACAGGTTTTCGGCCTTGTTGCGTGCGCCTTCGAGTTCGCACTGGGGCATGAGGCAGATGAATTCTTCACCACCGTAACGGGCGACGACATCATGCGGGCGGCCAAAATTGGCCTGCAGGCTGGCGGCGACGGCAGCCAGGCAATGGTCGCCCTGCTGGTGACCATAGTGGTCGTTGTAGAGCTTGAAATAATCGATGTCTATCATCAGCATGGACAGTGCATGGCGGTGGCGCAGGCAGTGACGCCATTCCTTGTCGTAGGAATTATCAAAGCTGCGGCGGTTAGCCAGGCCCGTCAGGGGGTCGGTAAAGACCAGTCTTTGCAACAGGTCGCGTTGCAACTTTAAAGTGATATGGGTCTTGACACGGGCGCGCACGGTGTCGGGGTTGACGGGTTTGCTGATGAAATCCAGGCCACCGGCAGTCAGGGCGCGTGATTCTTCGAGCGCATCATTCTGGGCGGTGACGAAGAGGATGGGGATGTCGCTGGTGCGGTCATCGCGTTTTAACTCGGCGCAGACTTCCAGGCCATCCATTCCGGGCATGATGACATCAAGCAAAATAAGGTCAGGCGGTGTCTGCTGGCAAAATTCAATGGCGCGCGGGCCATTGGTGGCCATGAAGACATCATGGTCTTCAGAAAATATCTGGTACAGGGTCTGGATGTTCAGGGCCTGATCATCCACCACGAGGATGCGTGGCCGTTTCGATAATAATTCCTGATTATTGGTCAGGGACGCCAGATAGCTTAATGTGGGCATAGCAATAAAATGGTAGGGCGGGCAAGAATTGCCTGCTGAATTTGGCAATAGCATAGCATTCACTGACCTGAATGCAATCAAATTGCGCTGATGTTACAACAGGGCTGTGTTTGCGGCGCAGTTTGGGCCTGCGCTGGCAAACTTTGCTCATGAACCAGGGCTGGCGCTCAAGGCGGCAGCGGCGTCTGTAACCTGGATCGGGGCTGTGGCCGGAGTTGAGGCCAGGTCGGTGGCTGGGATTGTGGTCGGGGTTGGGTCATTCACCAGTTCCAGCGCAGCGTGAAAATCCAGCGCCAGCATGGCGGTATCGAGCGCCTGGCGACGGGCAGCGGGCCAGCGGGCAGTAATGGCACCGGTCGTTGCAAGGCCGGGTTTGAGGGTTTGATAGACTTCGCAGGCTTTCATGTTTTGTGTCTGTAGCAGGGCGCTGAATTCGTCAAGTTGCTGCTGGCTGACACTGGCCTGGGCATCATTGCTGTGGCTGGCGGCAACCTGTTCTTCGGCGGCGCTGCGGCTGGCCTGTTCTTGCAGCCAGTGTTGTACAGTGCTGACGGTTTGGGTGAGGCGGGTTTCTGCCAGTGCAAACAGGGGCAAAATGGCCTGGCTGTCTTGCCCGCTGATGGCCATTTCCAGTTCGAGCGCGGTTTCGGCAAAATTTTTGGCGCCCAGCGTACCTATGCTGCCACGCAGGGTGTGCAGGGTGCGGGCGGCCTGGACGGTTTCGCCGGCATCCCAGAATTGCCTGGCTTTGTTGAATTCACTGCGGGCTGTGCCTATCATGTTTTTCATGACGCCAAACAGGGTCTTGACGACAGCGGGGTTACCTTTGGACAGGGAGATGAGCTTATCGGGGTCAAACACGCCGGTGGCTGAGCCAATGTCGGGGCTGGCATCACTGGTATGGGTAATGGCATTAGCGCTGGCGTCTTGCATCGCTGGTACACCCGTCTGGTTGGTTGCGGCATCCACTGAGTTGGCCGGGTTTACTGAATTGACAGCCATGCCGGCTGGCTGCGGCTTTTTGGGCAGGTAACGTGCCAGGGTTTTCAGCAACTGGTCTACATCGATGGGTTTGGCGATGACATCGTTCATGCCGACGTTATGGCAACGTTCGCGTTCAGAATGCATGACACCGGCGGTCATGGCCAGTATGGGCATTTGCAGTGCATGTTCCTTGCGCAAGATTTCAGTGGCAACCCAGCCATCCATGATGGGCATTTGCACATCCATGAGGATCAGGTCAAAGCGGTCAGCATGGGTCTTGAGCATTTCAACGGCTTCGCTGCCGTTGTTGGCCACTTCGAGACTGATGCCGGTTTGTTGCAAAATCTCGCTGGCGACGATCTGGTTGAATTTATTGTCATCGACCAAGAGGACATGGTTGCCAGCAAATACCTGCCCGCTGAGCGTGCCTGCGGCCCTGCCGTGGCTGGCAGGCAGGGTGGCATTGCTATCGCCAAGATTGCTGCGATTGATCCAGGTATTGCCGCTGGTTTTGTTATAGCTGGTTTCTTGCAGCACGTCATACAGGCTGGAACCAGTGACGGGCTTGAGCAGTACGGCATCGGGCATGGGCTGGCTTTTATCCAGCCTGATGTTGCTGCGTTCATAGGGGCTGCTCATGAGCAAGAGGGGGACGGCAGATTCACTTAATATAACGCGCAGGGCGGCCACGGTGGCCAGCCCGTCCAGGCCGGGCATATGCCAGTCGACGAGAATGGCGCTGTAGCCACCGCCCTCTGTCATTTGCTGGCGCACCATGTCGAGCGCCACAGCGCCGGAACCGACGGTATCGGCGCGCCAGCCCCAGGCCTCGATGGTTTTGGCAATGTAGCTGCGGCTGGTGGCATTGTCATCCACCACCAATATGCGGTTGATGCCCAGCTTGGGTTGCAGGCTGTGGATGTCGGTCGTGCCATCGGCCAGGGCAATGGCGATGTCGGCATCGCTGACGGGGGCGGCGATCTGCATCATCACCTCAACACAAAATTCGGTACCCTGGCCTTCGGTACTGGTGACGCTGATGTTGCCCCCCATCAGGTCGACAAAGCGTTTTGAAATCGCCAGCCCGAGGCCGGTGCCACCAAAGCGGCGCGAGGTAGACGCATCGGCCTGTTCAAAGGCATTGAACAGGCGGCCTATCTGTTCTGGCGACATGCCTATGCCGGTATCACGCACGATGAACTGTATCGGCAGATTACCTGCCCTGTCTGTTGCTGCGACTGGCGTGGCTACGCTGGTTTTTTTCAGCTGCACCAGCATGGACACCTCGCCACTTTCGGTAAACTTGATGGCATTGCCGATCAGGTTGATGAGCACCTGTTGCAATCGCAGCGCATCGCCGACCAGTTCACGCGGCACATCGGCATCAATGCCCAGCGACAGTTCCAGCTTTTTTTCACCGGCATTGACTGACATCATATTGGCCAGGGCGCTCAGGATGTCTTTCAGGTAAAACCGCGTTGGCGATAATTCAATACGGCCCGCCTCTATCTTGGAAATATCGAGGATGTCATTCAATATGCTGAGCAGCGACTGGCCTGACGAACGTATCATTTCCAGGTAATTGCGCTGGCTGTGGTTCAGCTCGGTCTTGCTGAGCAGATAACTCATGCCCAGCACGGCGTTCATGGGGGTGCGGATTTCATGGCTCATGTTGGCCAAAAATTCAGACTTGGTGCGGCTGGCCAGTTCGGCTTCTTCCTTGGCGGTGATGAGCGATGCCTCAAGCAGCTTGTGGCGGCTGATGTCGGTGGCAACCCCCAGAAAGCCGTCGATCTCGTTTTTTTCATTGCGCACGGCGCTGACCATCACGGTCACCGGCACATGCTCGCCGCTGCTGGTGAGATAAGTCCAGGGCTGAGCTTCGAGTATGCCCATGCGTGCCTTGGCGACAAACACTTCAAAGCCTTTGACAGGGTAACCGAGTTCTTCTGTGAGGGCGACGGCACGCTGATGTACTTCTTCACGCAGGTGGATGATGACGGGTGGCTGCCGGTTGACGATGTCTTCTGCACGATAGCCCAGCAGGCGCTCTGCGCCCTTGCTGAACAACTGGACATTGCCTTCGATGTCGGTAGCGATGATGGCAAATTCGCTGGCGGCTTCAAAGATGCTGGTCAACCTGGCCTGGGCGCGGGTTTCTTTCAACTGTGCCTGCTTTATCGGCGTGACATCGCTGACAAAGGTATAAAAACCGCGCACTTCGCCGTTGAAGGCATGCGGTATATACGACACCAGCGCATGTTTTTGTTCACCCGTGGTATCAATGATGACACGTTCAAACATCTGCGCTTCGCCGCGCAGGGCGGCTTCGATATGCGGCAGGTTGTTCTGGTAACGTTCTTCACCCACCAGCTCGCGCATGTGTTTGCCTGGCATGCTGGTTTCGTCAATGCCAAACCATTTCTGGTAAGCCCCGTTGGCAAAGTGGTTGACGCCATCCCTGTCCCAGTAACCTATCATGGCCTGCATATGGTCGATGACGGTTTGCAGGGCAGCCTGGCTGTTGGATAAATCCACCGCAAACTGCATGCGCTCGGCCTCCTTGATCTTGCCTTCGTTCATGCTGGCCGACAGCAGCATGGCGGGAATGGCCGTGATCAGCACTGGCAGGTAGACCAGCAAAATCCGCCAGTTTTCAGCGATGATGACGGTCCCTACCTGGCCAAAGGCAATCACCAGCGCTACGCCGGTTATGGTCAGCGTAATGAGAACGTGCGCTTCTTCAAAACTGAGTTTTTGTATCGCAAAGGTCAAAATTACCAGCACATATACAAAAGGGAAGGGCAGGTATTCCAGCGTCAGCACCGCCACCAGCACTGACGGCAGGGCAAAGCGGATAAAATACCCCCACCGGATGTGCTTGAACAAACTCTGCTGCCCGGGGCGCAAAATCAGTTTCATCAGCGGGAACATCAACACCAGACCCAGCGCCGCACCGACATACCAGGTCGGGAATATCTTTTCAAAACTGCCCAGCCCCGCCCACGAGGCAATCGCCGCCCCCAGCGTGGCGCTGACACCGCAGGGCCAGAAGATGCCCAGCATGATCAGCTTGAGTAGCTGGTTGCTGGATTTGTCGAAATCCCTTGCCAGGTCATAGGTTTTGATGACATACGTCACCAGGACGATCTCAATAGCATTGGCGACGCAAAACAGCAGCGACATCAGCGGCCCGCTGCCAAACAGCAGGTTGGCGAAAAAATTGGCCAGCATGGCACCGGCAAACAAGGGCACGCAGGTTTTCAATGGTTGTTCGCTCATATACGCCACGACGATGGCGTTGGCAAACCAGATGACGGCGACGTTTTCTGCATGCCGTGACAGGGCGATGCCGACCAGTGCCAGCGCAAAATACAGCAGCGTGGACACAGCGACAGTTTTAGCTGGTGAGCCAGGTGCCGGCGGGGCGCTCATTGTGCTCAGTCTCCCGAAGAGGTGACGCTGATAGGGCGATATGCTGAACGTAACCGCCGCAAAACAATGGCCGTTACACACAGTGTCATATCTTTAGTCTACCCGATAACCACAGCGTATTGATACAGCAGCAGTGCGGGTTTTGTTACAGCTTGTTAATAATAATTACTATGTTGATAATAGCAGATGTTGGTTTTGGGAAGATGAATTTACTCATAGAGAGCCAACACCAGTGCGGTAACAATCCAGAAACGCCCCTTCGCTTTTAATCACACCAGCGCTGATTTCTGCGGCTGTCCACATCTCGCCACAGGTATCGTCAATAACACCGTCAAGCACGCCGATGAGATGCATGGCGATGGCCGCCGCATCTGCCACGCTACGGTCACCGACAGACCGGCGTAATTCAATGATCCAGGATGAGCTGGGCAGGGCATTATGCAGACCATCGAGCAGGCCATTATGCAGACCATTCAGCAGATTTTTCAGTTGCCTGATGCTGTCTGGCTCATATTCATCAAGAAGATCATGGTAAGGATAAAGGGTGAGCGTGTAGGCGACATGATCGGGATAATGCCAGCTTGCCGCCGCCCCGGCAGGCGCAGCCAGTTGAGAAATCAATGTTGCCACCGAATCGTGATCGGCTGTACGGAAATGGATGATGATGCTTTCTGCCATTGTGAATTATTCAGCAGTAGAGGTTAGCGGGGTTCAATGACGGTGTTTGCAATTTACCATGAAAGATGATGGCTGCATAGGTAGGTTTGTTGTCAAGATATTATCATTTTCCCGACGTGTCAATATGCCTGGACATGGCTGGCACTTGCCAGCTTGACCAGCAATAGGACACTTCTAGCATTCGCCTCTCTCCCCACGCTGTTGATCAACAAATCAGCAAAAATGTGTGCCGAATCAGCAAGGACTCGCCTTGTCTGCCTTCTATACTTTCCCCTGACCAGATCCAGCAATGCGCTGGTAAAAAAGGCTTTAAAAGACTTTAAAAAGACTTTAACGGTCATGCCATCACATCGGGAGGGGCGACAGTGCGTACAAGATTATTGCTCATGAAAGCGATGCTGGCGGCTGCTTTTTTGTCTACGGTACATGCCAGGGTATGGGCCGACAATGTGGCGGCTGACGACATCGTGCTGGGGCAATCAGCCCCTTTGACGGGCAGTTTCAGTGAGCTGGGCAAGGCTTATCGCGATGGCGCCTTGCTGTATTTTGAAAAGATAAACCGCCAGGGCGGTGTCAATGGCCGTGCCATCAAACTGATGACCTTTGATGATGTGTATGTACCGAAGCAGGCTGAAGAAAATACCCGCAAGCTCATCACGCAATATCATGTGCTGGCGCTGTTCGGGCATATGTTCACCAACACCGTCAAAGTGTCTTTGCCCATTGCCACGGCAGCGCAGGTGCCGTATGTGGCGCCCTATGCGGGCAATGATGAATTGTATGCGACCGTCAACCCGTATCTGTTCATGACACGTGCCAGTTTTTCTGCCGAGCTTGATACCCTGATCAAACAATTTTCTGTCATGGGTTTGAAGCGGGTGGCACTGATACGCTATGACAGTTCTTCAGGTGCTGCGCTGGAAAAAGAACTGGCAGGCAAGGTGCAGGTGCTGAAACTGACGCCGCTGGTGAGCACGGTGATTTCTTTGCAGTCCAGTGATTTTTCCAAGAACATCAGTGTGCTGGCACAGGCGCGCCCGGATGCGGTGGTGCTGGGCGTGTCGGGAAAAGATGCGGTGCAGTTTATCCAGCAATTCAACAAGGCCGCGCTGGTCAAGCCCATACAATACTTTGCCCGCAGCCTGATCGCCGGGCACCAACTGGTGGCTGAGCTGGGTGAAGAAAGTCGTGGCCTGGTCTTGTCGCAGGTGGTGCCATCGCCCTTCAATGGCAAGACCCAGATCGCCCGCGAATACCAGGCTACGCTCAACACCACGACCACACCTGCATTGAAGACCACACCCAGCCATATTTCGCTGGAAGGTTTTATCGCTGCCAAGGTCATGACAGAAGCGCTGAAACGTACCGGCAACAAACTGACCAGACCAGCCTTGCTGGCCGCGCTGGAATCCATGCATGACTGGAATGTTGGTGATTTCCCGCTCAGCTTTTCTGCTGGCAAGCACAATGGCTCAGGCTTTGTGACGGTGACCGTGATTGGTTCTGGCGGGCATTTCATTGAATGAGGCGATGTCTTTGCTTTGTCAGACGCAAAGCGACTTATCCAACCGGACCGCCACTCTGGCCAATGTCTGCCAGCAAGCCATTCCAGATTTTATCGGCGATGGCATTGTTACTGCCGCGCAGGCGGCACAGGCAGATGTCGAAGCTGACGCGCATGCTGGCATCGCCGACGATCATCAGCTTGCCCTGCTTCCAGTCGTCCTGTATCAGGCGCTGGGGCAACCAGGCCAGGCCGGTACCGCGCTTGGCCATTTCCAGTATCGATTCATACGAATCCGCCTGGAACACGGTTTGCAAGGCCAGCTTGCGCGGCAATTCAGACAGGTGCCTGGCCAGCACGCCGCGCAAGGTGAGGGAGGTCGAATACGCCAGCCACGGCGTCGGCGCATTGCCTGACACCGAGATGCGAAATTTTGGCCGCCCCTGTGCGTCTGGCGCGCTGACAGGCACCAGCACTTCGCGCTCCAGTGCCATGGTTTCAAATTGTCGCGGGTCCAGCAGCAGGCGTGTGGCCGGGCTGGAATAGCTGACCACCAGATCAACATCTCCAGCCGATAAATGCTTGATGGCTTCTTGCGCACCGCTGGTGGTGATGGAAGCAGAAAACGGCCCGTAGCGGCGGTTCACCGATTCGTACCAGTCAGGGAAAAAAGTATTGGCCAGCGTGCGGCCAGTGGCTATTCTGAGGGTGTTGTCCTGGCGGTAAGCGGTATCCTGCACCTGTGCCCTGGTGGCGTTCAGCACATCCAGCGTGTGGATGGCGGCATCCAGAAAAAGCAGGCCTGCCGGCGTCAGCGATACCGGCTGCTGGCGTTCTACCAGGCTGGCACCGACCCATTCTTCCAGCGCGCGTATGCGTCGCCCAAAGGCAGGGTGGGTCACAAAGCGGTTTTCAGCCGCCCGCGAAAAGCTGCGCGTGCGCGCCAGTTCGACAAAATCTTCCAGCCATGTCAGTTGCATGTTGATGCCCTCTTGGTAGCAATCGCTTATGGCAGGTTGATGGTGAGCTTATTTGGCTTACTTGCCTTTGTAGATTCCCGCTTCCAATATCATATCGCCGCTGCGCACGAAATAGGTTGCTTTCTTTTCCAATTCCTTGGTTTCGGGATTATTGTAGCGATAATCCACCCATCCCTTGCCCTTGGTTTTGGCAACATCGATGATTTCTTTCCTGTAGAATTTACCGTCTGCGTCTGCAAAGACCACCATGTTCTTGCCTACCACACGCGGGTTCATGGGATGCGCGATGGTGGTGCCATCCATCGCACGCAGGGCAAGATAGACATCGCCTTTGATGAAGGCCGGGTTTTTGTTATTGACTTCTTTGATCAGGGCGTCTTTGCCGTGGGCATCGACATAAGCCAGCCCTTTGTTGACAATGGCGATGGCGTCTTCTGGTGTATCTGCAGCAAAGGCAGGGGTCATCAAACCCAGCAGCAAGGACAGGGCAAACAGCTTAAGCGTCTTGAAAGTTTTCATGATTTTTTCCTTAAAAGTGCAATGGATGACTGGTGCAGAGGAGGGCAAGGCAGGCTTCAAGCGGCGCTTTAGCATCCAGCCCAATCTCAAAGCCCGGTCAGCGTTTCCTTAAAAATAGTGACGCACGCCCACGTTCAATACCTTGTCCGTCGCGCCACCGGTCAGCACCTTGTATTTGGCCGCACCATCATTGCGGATCTGCCCATAACTGGTATACAGCGCCGTGCGTTTTGACAGGTCATGGATATAGCCTATTGCCACTTGCGTTGCATCTGCATTCGCCACTGCCTTGTCGGTCTTGCGGATGTAGGAGAACACCACAGTACCCGCTTCGCCTGCCTTGGCACGTGCGCCCAGCAGCAAGTCACGCTGATCAAGCGGGCTGGTGGTGCCGAGTATCACGCCTTTTTCCCAGCCGTAGGCGGCGTACAGAGTGGCCCAGTCGATTTGCACATTGCCACCTATCAGGGTCATCTTGGTGGCATTGGTGTCAGTTGCGTTCCTGATGTTTTGATGCGTGATGACGACATCCACAGGCCCGGCCTGGTAACCGGCAAAGCCAGCAAGGGTGCGGTTGGCGCTGTTGTTGCCCGCCACTTCACCGGCACCATATTGCAATTCACCCCGCAGGCCATTGGCGGCATAGCTATACGTCAGCAGGTTGTCGGTACGGCTGCCGTTAAAGCTGATCAGGCGGGAAGAATCCCCCGCCATGCCGATGCGAAAGGGATCAAACGTCGCATTGTTGGCATACACAGGGTTGACCTGGCGGCCCATGCGCACCGCACCAAACGCACCGGTGAGGCCAACAAATGCCTGGCGGTTGAACAGCCTGGCCGCATCTGACTGCGCACCGGTATCGACATTGAAGCCGCTTTCGAGCAGGAAGATGGCGTTAAGACCATTACCCAGGTCTTCTGTCCCTTTAAAACCCAGGCGGCTGCTGTTCAAAATGCCGCTGTCCATGCGGGTGACGGTGGTGCTGCCATTGTTTTCATACACGATGCCAGCGTCAACCACGCCATACACGGTGACATTCGATTGTGCCTGCGCCAGGCCAGTAGTTGCCATGACTGACATGACTGACATGGCAGACAGCAAAGTGGCGATGCTCAAGAGTGGGGTTTTCATGATAAGTCCTTGCAAGGTTTTGATGGAAGAAACGGGTAAATCAATCAGGTAAAAAATCAGGTATGTTCATCGATGTTTGCCGGGCTATACGCTAGGAGCTTTGCCAGCCGCATGACGGTGACATTGGGCCCCAGGTGCCGCAGTGAAGGCTGGACGATGACGCAATCGTCATAGGGCGTAACGATGTCTGTGCCATTGTCTGTGGCTATCGTGGTACCGGCAGTTTTGATCAGTTCCAGCCCACGGAAATCGCGGCTGAATGCAAAGTCCATGGTCTTGGCGACGACCGGTTGCGTGACTTGCAAAAAGCGCTGTGTGACCGGGTAAGCCAGTTTCAAAAAATGCGATAGCTGCATGATGTCCATGACACCGGTGGCTGCCAGAAAACGGCTGGCCGTATCCAGCGCTACATCGCGGCTACGCGCAGAAAAATGCTGGCCGGTTTCTACCAGCAAGGCATTCCTGGGGCTGTTGACATCGCCAAAGCCGCCATAGTCACGCATGCGCTTGCCGTTCGGGTGACCTGCATCTGCAATCACATTGGTCGGCACGCCAATCTGCGCGGCAAAGCGCAAGCCTTTTTCCAGCGGGCCGCTCATCATCAGCGGTGGAGATTCTTCATGCATGGAATGGATGTCGAGCAGGTAATCGACGCTGTCGATGAGGGGGCGCAGCGCGCGGGCACGACGTAGTTCCACGCTATCGCCCTTGCCATCCAGCCTGGCTGCTGACCAGACACGGTTCATGTCTTCATCAATGTAGCGGGTCGCATCCGGGTTGTTGATGTCAAACTTCAGGTAGGCATCGACATTGGCAAAGCCCAGCGTGATGCGGCCCTGCAAAGGCTTGGGCCGCATCTGCAACAGGGCATCGACAGCAATTGCGCCGCTTACTTCATTGCCATGCGTGAGCGCCATCACCATCACATGCGGGCCAGCGATGCCGCTGTCGAAAGTGTGGATGTAATCGACGCCGGTATTACTTTTCTGCCATCTGGAAATGTCAGGGAAATCGACCTCGATAGGATACACAGGTAATCCGGCACGAATCTGATCCAGGGTTTTCATGTAAATAATTCCAAAAAAAAGACAAAGGGTGACCCAGCCTGCCAGGCAGGAGAGCGGTAAAAATGAGAGGGAATAAGTGAGGTGAGTGTTAGCTTTGCGGTCTGCGTTTCATACGCTGGGCCAGCGCCAGCACGGCGATGACACTGATGGCCGATGTCGCCATGACATAAAAACTGGGTGCCATCTTGTTGTCAGTGGCAGAGATCATCCAGGTCACCAGCAGTGGCGCAAAACCGCCAAAGATGGTGACAGAGAAGTTATAGCTCAAGGCCAGGCCAGTACCACGTGATGTGGTCGGGAAAATATCTGACAGCATTGCCGGTATCGGGCCCAGACAGGCAGCGATCAACAGGCCGACCAGAAACTGTACGGCGATCAGCGTCGTCACCGTTGGCCAGGTATTCAATATCAAAAACAGCGGGTAAGACGTCAGGCCGATCAGCATCAGCGCAATCGACAATACACGGAAGCGGCCAAAGCGGTCAGACATCGCGCCAAAGATAGGGGCGGTAATCATCAGCACCACGCCCGTGATCATCGCGCCCAAAAATGAAGACGTGGCGGGTATGTGCAATTGCTTCAGGGCGTAAGTGGGCATGTACAGTTTGTGCACATAATTGAATGCCGTCGCACCCGACACCACACCTATGCCCAGCAGCAGGTTGGTGGTTTCATGCAGCAGCACGGTGCGCAGGGGCGAGCGTTCAGCCTTGATGGCTTTTACTTTTTTGAACTCTGGTGTTTCATCAATCTGGTTGCGTATATACAGCCCCACTGGCCCCACCAATAAACCAAAGGCAAAGGCCAGACGCCAGCCCCAGTCGCTCAGTTGCGCATCCGTCAGCGTGTAGCTGAGCAGCGCACTGATACCGGCAGCCAGCACCGTCGCCAGACCCTGGGTAGACAACTGCCAGCTGGCGAAAAAGCCACGGCGTTTGCCGTCAGCATGTTCCACCATATAAGCCGTGGCAGCACCAAATTCACCCCCGGTAGAAAAGCCCTGCAACATGCGTGCAACGATAATGATGATGGGCGAAGCAATGCCAATCTGCGCATAGGTGGGCGCAAAGGCGATCATGCCTGTGCCTATCATCATGATGGTGATCGACAAGGTCAGCGAAGGTTTGCGCCCCGCACGGTCCGCATATGACCCCAGCATGATGGCACCCAGCGGGCGCATGACGAAGGAAATACCAAAGGTGCCGACGCTGAGCAGCAAAGACGTGGTTTCACTGTCTGCCGGAAAAAACAGCTTGCCAATGATGATGGCGAAATAGCCATAGATCAGCAGGTCATAAAATTCCAGCGCATTGCCGATACTGGCGGCGCAGATTTCTTTCCACGGCTGGCGCGCGGCGGTGTTGTGGGGTTCAACAGCAAGGGTTTGCAGTTGTGCTGACATATACAGACTCCGGTATTTTTATCAGGTCTCATCAGTATGGGCGAGATACTTCGAAACACTTTGAATAATTTCAAAAAAACTTGCGGGCTTCCACATCAATATCAGTATCAACATCAGTATCAACATCAGTATCAACATCAGTATCAACATCAGTATCAACATCAGTATCAACATCAGTATCAACATCAGTATCAACATCAGTATCAACATCAGTATCAACATCAGTATCAACATCTGGCATCTGGTGTGAAGCGCGGGCAAATTTCTCTGGGCTTAAGCGAGTATAGTTTTGCGTCAAATTTGCCTCTGTGCCGTTTCGGCACGACCTCGTGCTTTCTGATGCGGCAGAGGTTTTTGGGACTATGTGAAGCAATGTAAAAACTGCTGATGGCAGGCTCAGCTATAGAGTGAAAGCGGGGCACAGAAAATGAAGGCCGGAGAAAATTCCGATGTAAGAAAGCAATGATATGGCGCTTGAATAAAGCTGTGGCAAAATGCGGGGACTGTCTTTTTTACGCCAAAGCAGCACGTCAATGTCGCTAGCTGCGGTAATGACCATGATTTCAACAATAAAAATCAGCCATGCACCAAATCGAAAACCTGAATCAACTCCTCTTCTTGCAATGGAATGCCACTGACGGTACACCGCAAGCCATGATCAGCATCGCCATTTTTATTGCTGATGCCCTCATCTTTTTGCTGCCCCTGTTATTGCTGGCCTTCTGGTTATGGGGCGGTGCAGACAGACGCAGGCTGGCCTTGCAGTCAGTGCTGGTGTGCCTGCTGGCGCTGGGCCTGGGGCAACTGGTGACCTTGTTGTGGCAACACCCACGCCCGTTCATGATCGGTGTCGGGCACACCTGGACGATGCATGCCGCAGATGCGTCTTTCCCCAGTGACCACGGCACGGTGTTCGCCAGCATTGCGCTATGTTTTCTCATCGCAGGCGAAAGCCTGTGGGGCTGCCTGCTGGCCATAACAGGTGTCGCCGTAGCATGCTCACGTATTTTTCTGGGCGTGCATTTCCCGTTTGATATGGTGGGTGCGGTGCTGGTGGCTTTACTGGCCTATGCGCTGATGATGCCCCTGTGGGCTAAGTGGGGAATCACAGTGATGGCTGTGGCTGAGCGCTTTTACCACCTGGTGCTGGCCTGGCCGATTGCGCGCGGGTGGGTACGGCGCTAAGGGGTGAATGATGTGGGATGCAAGAAATTTTTCAGAGCTCTATAAACCGGAGAAAGAATGGGTGACCTGGTACAAGCTGACAAAAAACTATCGCTGAAATCCGACTTTATTGCTGCGGCCATCATTGTTTTTCTGCTGGCGCAGCGGCATGCGGGTTTCATGCTGGTATTTGTCATGCTCTTATCACTGCCTTTCCTGATTTTTAATCTCTTCGTGATGATGAAAAATCCGGGTCGCAGGCGCTTCCTGAGGAACAAGATCTTGCTGTGGATTGTAGCCTTTGGCTGCATCATTACCTGGCACAGCTATCTGTACGTTTCCAGTCGGAAGACTGCCAATGAAGTCATCAGCCTGGTGCAACAATACATTGCAAAGAACGGCCATTGTCCGGCAGACATTGCAGTCCTGGGTTTGTCAGAGGACTGGCTGAAAAACAGACTAGGTCTTTCTCACTATTACTGCAAAGACGGGGAGCCGCACTTTTATTACGCGACTACCTATCTGGTTTTTGAAACCGAGCAGTACGACTTCAAGAACAATGTTTGGTGGCATAGGGGGAGTTGAGCATACCAAATTGATGAATTTGCTAATCAGTTTTATCAGGCATGTGGATAGCCAGCAGCCGGTCACTGCAGGCTTAACAAAGGGTTCATTCCAGAGTTCTTAGCAATGCGCCGCATGTGTGCAGCGTGCGCAGCCATCTATTTTTGCCAGGGAGATTTGAACGCTGTGCTGCACTACGATTCAAAAATAAAAACTGCCAGCAAGATCATTCCAGACAGTCTGGCTCAGGTGCTGCAAGATTTCTTCGGCGATAGGGAGGGCAAAGCTGTCCTGGAACCACACTACAACCAGACCTGATGCGTAGCATGATGAGCCAATTGTCGGCCTAAGAGATAAAAACGGCCTACGCATAAGATGGACGGCAACTGTGCAGGTATCCCAAAAGGATAGACAGAACCGTCGCTCTTATAGTCGATAGGTACTTCGACTGGTTTTACCAGATAGGGGCTGACATCATATATTTGAGTTGATATGAACACTTATCTTAAATACATGCAATAATACTATTAAATTAAGTGTCATATTCTTTTTTTCGTATCCGTCGTACTCAACCGGAAACCAAGGTTGAGTTCAGCATCACACGTTCAATTTCTGATAGGGTTCCTGCATGAAACCGAGATGGCAACCGATTCCTCTTCCGGGCGACATCGCTCCTTATGGCGATTCCGCCTTGCAACCCTACCTCGACAAAGGGAATGCCGTCGTTTTTGCTGGTGGACCTTCGGGTCTGTCACTCGTCAAGGTGAATGCGAATCCCACCCTCATGACGTCGATTCCAGCTCAGTCGCGCATCACTGGATTCGCCGTGCACTCGGGCGAACTTTTCTTGCAGGATGGGCCTGTACTGAGCCGATGGGAGCTTATCAACGGCACCTGCATGGCCGCCATCAACTTGCTCAATCCCAAGCTTTCATGGAAGCCTGCTGATGGTCCGGTGAACTGGGGCAAGCTACACGTGCTCGATACCGCGCAGAGCGAAAAGAAACTCGCACTGGTGCGTGCGCGCCGCAAGGCCGAATGGCTCACGCTGCTTGAAAACTGCGAAGCACTCCAGCACGATACCTCCGCAACCCGCACGCCTGACATACAGACAAAGCTGCTCGCAATGATCGCCGACCTGGGGCAACTCGTCGGTGCCAACCGCGGCCAGATCCGTGCCCAACTGGCAACAGCCGAGGACGCCGCGGCACAGATGATTTTCTCGGCCCCGGTGGTGCGCACTCACCAAGTCGCAGCGAAGGCTGGCGCATTGGTCTACGCGATCGGACGTGACGGAACTATTCATCCGCTTGACGACAAGCTGCAACGCATGGGAACCGTCCGCCACGACAACAGCGCACGGCCCGCACTTGCGATGATAGAGTCAGAAACCGAAGCCCATAGTGACGAATTCGCGTGTCAACTTTTCTACGTGACTGGCGAAGGTCTGGTGCGTGAGATTGAAGGCCATTCATTGCCGCCCGCGGTCAAAGGCAAATGGCCAGCGCGCGGGCGCTCGAGTCTGCAGCCCGGCATCAGGCCGCGCATAGACTCAGGCCTGCTTTGGGGAAACGATGCGCAGGAGACCGGGGTGTTCGCGCTGCCCATTGATGAACAAGGCTCAGCATCAAGAATCAAGCTTGCGCAGGGCGAAGACTGGCGCTGGCTGGAACTGCCAAAAGAAGGGCAGCTCGCGCTCGTCTGCACCGATACATCCTCACGCCTGATTTCGTTCGCCAAGAACAATGTGACTGCTGAACGATGGGGCGCACGCAAAGACCTGGCGCCACACTACAGCAGTTTCCTCGAAACCAAGAACAGGCCTCTCATGGTCGCTGAATTCGACCGCGAACCACGCCAGCCTGGTAGCGGCCTGGGCTTCAGGGTACTGGTTGCAAACAACGTGGACGCGGCAGACCAAAGGGCGGTCGCCTGGTATCCACCACCACCAGAAAGTATCCGCAATGGCACACTGGAAGCGTTTTCCCCGACAGCCAAGCCGCCAGTGAGCATACGTACGCAGGTGACGATTTCCATGATCGATGCGTACATGATTGCGCGGGACAGCAGCACACGCGAGCAGTTGCTTGCGCTGCTGGCAGACGGCGAGGCGTCCTGGAGCGTGCACAAGGAAAAAATCCTGCAACCCTACGCAGATGCCGCCGCGGCAGGCGCTGCATTAGGCGAACTGCCGCTGCCACCAATGATTGGCAAACATGCTCTCTATTCCTACCAGGTAGGTGCAGCTGTCACCAGCGAAGATGCAGAAAACGCACGCAAGGTACTGCAGCGCATGCGCGACCTCGCAAGTCCGATAATCGTGCGTATTATCTACTCATCCTCGCAGGAGGCCTGGGGCGGCACTGAAGTCAACCACAGTTCGCACCCTCTGGCGAACGAGCGCGTAGAACTTCAATTTAGCGATGGCGACCGCATAAGCGCAACCACCGATGCAAATGGCGACGTCGCCCTCCCGTTCTCGCGGCTGGGATCCACCGTCACATCCGCCTCTGCCTCTTCCCGGGCGGTCGACTCCAGAGCAAGATCCTTGCCCACCGTTCTCAAAGGCCGAACAGGCAACGAGATCGTTATTCATTACGTTAAACCGCTTGATACAGGCGGCGGCCGTTTTCCGAGGAAACCTGCATGACCACTACTATTGCTGCACTCCCCACACCCGAACGCCTTGGTGAACTATGGCGTTTCGATGGCTTTGGCACACTCTCGCCGCAGCAACCCCTGGTTGTCGCAGGTGACAGGCTACTCGGTGTTGCAGGAAGCACACTGTTCGCGATCGACATCTTTCGTGGCAAGGAACCCCTGCCCGATGCGCAGGTCGCCGAGCCGGGTTTTCCGTACACGTTCAAGTCGCATTATGGTGATGACCCTTATCTCGTCGCGGCAGCGGGCGTCGTGTATTTCATGGATGGTGAAGAACTTACCGCATTGCGCCTGGCTGATGGTCAACCATTGAAGAAGCGCAATAAGAAAGGCGACTGGGAGCTCTGGGAAGCACCGCGGCTCTCGCAGGTCAGCGGTCTGGTCGCCGCAAAAGACAAAATCATCGCCGTGCACATCGGCGATTCGGGTAATACAGAAGTTTCCGGTTTCGTGGCCGTCAATGGCGAGCCTGTGTTCGGCCCTCTGGTCATCAGTGACCTGAGTCCTGGCACTGTAAGCTATGGCGAAGGTGCAGTATTTTTCGTGGCAGACGGTAAGCTTCACGCAGTCAACGTAGATTTTGGCGATGACCGGTTCAAATACACGAAAGGCGGAATTTCGTCAGAGCCCCTACATGCAAACGTGAAGCCCTGCGTTGCCCGGGACGTCGTCATCGCTGCCGGCACATCGTTGCATTTCTTCGATGTCAAGACAGGTGCTGAGGTGTTTTCGGCGATTAAGCCAAAGAACGCAAATGATGTATGGTTGTCACCAGTGCTGGCTGAAAAAGCAGGCCTGTTCATCGCAAGCAATAGCAGCGAAGTGATTGCAGTACGCACCAAGGATGGCACGGTAGCCTGGCGCACCACGCTCAACAAGCCCGGCCTGCCATCGCTACTTGCCGGCCGCGTCATGGTAACAACCGACAACCGCAGGATGCTCTCGACGCTGCTATTGTCTACCGGCGAGGTAGAACGCCGTATGGAACTTCCCGAGATAGCGGGTGATCATTCGCCCGTCGTCGCGAATGACACGGTGTTTATTCCTGATGTTGGTGGCTCGGTCGAAGCGCGGCCTTTTGCGCGCCAGCATGCGGCACTGTTTGACGGCATCAGTTCCTACATTGACGTAGAGGCAGACGGCAAGCAGTTCGACTTTGGCATGGACGACTTCAGCATCGAAGCGTGGATACGTTCCAGCGAAGGTGGCGAGATCGTCTCCAGTCACGTCACAGAGGCTGGCTCGAAAGAACATGGTTTTCGCTTGAACCTTGGCGAAAATGGTGAATTGCGCGTTGCGATCGTCGATGCAACAGCGAAGCGGGTACATGCAGGCCGCACGCGCGAAACACACGCCAACGATGGCGAGTGGCATCACATCGCACTGATCCGGCGTGATCAGACACTGCTCGCGCTGCTTGATGGTAAATCGCTGGACGTCTTCTTCCGCGACGATTCGCAGGCAGGCCTCTCTATCGGTGGCAAGAGCGCGCTCACTATCGGTGCGGCACGGCCGTCAGCAGGTGGACAGGCAGAACAGCACTTCAACGGCCTGATCCGCGAATTGCGTATCTGGGACCGCGCACTCGACGTCGCTACCGTACAAAACAACCGCCATGTGGCGCTCACCGGCAACGAACCGCGCCTGAAAGGCCTGTGGACACTGTCGGAAAAACATCTTCCCGGCAAAGAAACGCCAGTAGTAAATGCTGTCGCAAGACACGCCAGCAAAGCAACTTTCAAAAATGCGGCCTCGACACCCACCGACCTCACACTCGACAATGCCGGCTTCCCGTATCTGCTGCATGAAGTGCAGAGTCACTGGCCTTATGCCGGCACCTGGGCTGCACGCGGCCAGCAACCGGTAGATACAGCGGCAGCGCTGACAGGCGGTGCAATTGCGTTTGGCACGAGCAACGCGCTATACGGAGTTCGTCGCGCGGATGGACGCCGGATCTGGCAGATTGATATGCCAGGTGCAGCTTCGGCACCAGTGGCAGACTCAGGTCGCTTTTTCGTGTTGACCAGCGATGATGGTCTTATCGGTGTGAATGCAGTGAGCGGTGAATATGCACGCATCGATTCGTTCGCCGGTTTCATGAAGCCGACCAACGCGCAGCTCGCCGCGCCAGCCGTCACACAGACACATCTTGCGGCAGGAACGCCTGCGGGCGAGATTCGTATCGTCGACCGGCTCGCTGTCCCTGTCGGGGTTCGCAATATTTCTGTATCGGCTGCGGTACGTCAGTTGACTCTCGGCGACAAACACCTGTTCGCCTTATGTGGTTCACCGGGCGCACTCAAGATGGTCAGCATCGATCTGGCAAGCGGAAACCAGGCGAGCACGACAGTAAGCGCAGATGCCTACGCAGCGAGCCGCGAATGGTTGTTCTGCGTGCGCGATGCCAAACTCACACGTGTTGCGGCCGATAATGCTGGTGTGGTTCTGCAGGCAAACGCTGCCATTAATGGCGCGATAAGCGGGATCGCCGCAAGGCTGGACCGCGACCTCGTTGTCGTGGGTACCGACAAAGGCGAGGTCTACGGATTTGCCATCTCTGACCTGGCGCTACGCTGGAGCGTGAAGCTGCCAGCAAGTCATACACTCAAAACGCATGAAGCTCATTCGGTTTACGCGCCGGTGTTCGACGCCGCCGGACGTGTTTGCTGCACAACAAGCGCGGGAACGATTGCCATTCTCGATCCTGTAACAGGCGCGCGTGTTGGTCTGTATTTCAATGACCAGGGCATTGTAACGCCTGCTGCATTTTCCGCCGCCACGGCTTACTATGGCTGCGCCGACGCGGTAGGTGCTGACGCTTTCCGGGACGGCGCGCTGCACAGCGTCGTCTTCGGCGACACCATGGTGCTGCGACTCGGGCTCAATGAACTGGGCATGCCTTCCAAGGCAGAACCCTACGCCATGGTCGATATTCCAGCGGTCGATGCTGCGAAACACACCCTGCATTTGATGGACCCTTCGTTCAGTTGCATCGAAGCCTGGGTCAACGTGCCGGATGCGCAAGTAGATTCCAAACGGCGGCCTGGTGGTGGTGTGCTGGGCATTTGCCCGACACAAAACGGCGAGTTTGACGTCAATCTCGAAATCGATGAAGACGGTACGTTGCACTACCACGCACGCTCCCTGCAACGCGGCAAGTGGAAAATGCTGAAGCTGAGTGCAGATGCCAAACTGAATGACGGTACCTGGCATCACATCGCTGTCTCGCGCTCGACCGAGCAATCGGCAATCATCTATATCGACGGCGTGGCCGTGCCAAATTTGACCAGCACCCTGGTCGAGGAAGCACCCGCGCACACCTCACCGGGCCTGAAAGCCTTCATTGGCGCAGCAGCAGGCGCAAATCTCGACGCGGTGCGCCCTTTCTGCGGCATGATTGCGGATGTACGTGTTTGGGACACCTATCTTAAGCCTGCGGAAATTGCGGCACGTATGCACGTAAAACTGCGCGGCAGCGAGCCTGACCTGCTGGCCTTCTGGAACTTCGACCGTCAGAACGTCAATGATGCGGGTGTCGACCATCACCACGGCACGGTCGTCGGCGCGGGCCAGGACCCGGTCTGGTGGTTGTCGGATCTGGCTTTCGAGAAACCATCGTATCCCTATGTCTCGACCCAGGCGAGCATATTACGCAATGTCGCTGGCGAGCCCAAGACCTACCAGATGACTTGCAAGGTGCACCGTGCCGACGGCAGCGGCATGGCTGGGCAAGCGATGAACCTCTGGTATGTGCGTAATCGTGACGACCAGCCTGAATCGATTCTCTTCAATTCAGACGGCATCACCGGCTCGCGGTCAGCAGAGGAACCTGAACCAGGCGTAACTTCGCCAGATGGCAAGCAGCGGGTATTCTCGGCGACCACGGGCAACGACGGAACTATTTCCTTCTTCGTGACGCCCTCACGCGTGGATCACACGCCAGCCATTGATCTGCGCGCCGGTTTCATGGCGAGTCATGAGCGCTTCCACGTCAACGTCCTGATGGACGAACAGATGCTGGTACCAGCAACACCACCCACACTCAGCGTGCAAAGCAAGCTGATCCAGGACTATGCCTATACCAGTGGCAACAAGATCGACGAGAGCCGCGATCGCTCGACCTGGAGAACAGTAATTCGCGTCACCAACCCTGACGGCACGGTCGTGATCGGTGAACCAGTATCCTTGTGGGGTGACGAGCAAACCACCGTGCAGGTTGTGGGCCGCTCGTATGCGATCAACAAAGAGAACAGTGCAGAGCTCACGACCGACAGCCAGGGCGAAGTCATCATCATCTCTGATGCATCAGCATTGACCGCGCCCATCCTGATGGCGCGGGCTGGCTTCATGCACAGGAATGACCGGGTAGTGATCGCGGCCGATCAGGAGTTGCATCGCAAACTTGCCAACGTGCGCGGTTCCGACTTCATGGAAAAGCGCACCACACGCTGGAAACCAGGCATGAAGGAAGGCGATGGTGAAACCTTGCTCGCGCCGGACTATGCGCCGCATGCAGACAAGGTGGCCAATGCAATCAAGACTGTAATGGCATCGGCAAAACCAGTTGATCCGGCTGCGTCCAAGGAGCCGCGCGGCGATGCGCATATGCTGCGTTCAAAGGCACGCAAGCAGGCCAAGCGAAATCTGCATGGTGCTGAAAGAGCACTTTTTGATGCGCAGCCTATGCGTCAACCACAGCGCCCTGCGGGCAGCGACCGCGTCGCGACCTTCCGCACCATGACCCACGTGCCTATGCAGCAGGCGCTCAATCCCGAAGCGACCCGTGCAGCGCTCAACTCCAATCTTGGATTTGTGTTTGAAGCCGTCAACGACCCGCACGGCAATCAGGGTCTGCGCTTTGAGATGCTTGAAACGCAGGCAGAGGTAGACGAAGAACGCGGCGAGGCAACTCCTGAACGCGTGTTGCTGCGCGGCTTTTTCGGCGATCTGTGGGAGGGTATCAAGGATGTGGCAACGGATATCTATGAAGGTGCCGTGAAAATCGTGGTATCCATCGCCGATACCGTCGAACTCGCGATCACCAAGATGGTCGATGGCGTGCTGAGCGTGGTCCATACCGTCGTTAATTCGGTGGTCGAGGCGGCGAATGCCGTCGCGGGCTTCTTCGAGCAAATCGGTGTGATGATCATGAAAGCGATCGAGTTCCTGCGCGCCCTCTTCAACTGGAAGGCGATTATCCAAGCAAAGAACATCATCAAAGGTGTCATCGAGCTGAGTCTTGACGCCACCAAGCGCGCCATGTCTCCCGCAAAAATTGAGGCTGCATTTCTGCCTCTCATTGACGCGATTGCGGTCAAACCGAAGATGAGGAACGAGAGTGTGAATGGAGTAGCGGCTAGCGCAGGAGAGTCCGACTCGCCAGTTCTCAATGAGTCGCGAGGTGTGCAGGGGCAGATGGTGATACAAAAGTCGCGGGAAAACCCGGTCACTGGCGTGACTTCAGCCGCGCCAGCTATAGCCGTCAGTAGCGAAAGTCCTTTCGACGATCTGATCAACAGCATTCCATCGCTGATTTCCGGCTTGCTCGACACATCGCTTTCCGAAATGTTAGACAAACTTCTCGCTGTCCTGAAGAAAGGCGCAGAGACGAGCATCCGGCTGATGATCAAGGAGCTCACTGCAGTGAGCGGCGCGCTGATCGAAGGACTGGACTGGATCATGAAGATTCTGAAAACGGAAATCCGGATTCCATTCCTCAGCGATTTGTACAGATGGATCACAGGTTCAGAACTATCACTCCTCGATCTGGTCTGTCTCGGCCTTGCTGTGCCAGTGCATATAGCACATCTGGTCGTCACGACGCTGTCAGGCCGGATGAGCACTTTTGCGGAAGACAACAAGGGTCTCGTTGAGAGCATGAAGCGTGCCGAACAGGGCAAGGCACCGCGCACCTTACGCAAGACTACAGATTCTCTACAACTGTCCAGCGCACCCAAAGTACCAAATGAAATGGACACGTCCAGCGAAACTTTAATCATCGTGCTGCGCTCGATCAATCTCATCTCCGGCCTGGCATCCGACGCTCTCTTCACCAAGAGCGTGAGCTCAGGCGGTATCGGCGCGGCGTCACAGGCCGAAGCACGTGTGCGCGGAATGATGAAAGTGCTAAAAGGTGCGACCGGAATAGCCGCTTCCTGTTTGCAGACTCTCACGTGGACGCCAGCATTCAACGACCGAATGAAGAGCGGACTGAGCGCTGAAGCTTGGGAGATTGTCGAACCTAAAGAGTGGATGACGTATAGTGTTTTCAGCGTACTGGCCCTGGGGGACCTAATCACGTTGGTCGGCGGTGCCATACAAATCGTGAGGCCGCCTGCCCCTCAGCAATTGAGCGAGCTAGGCGGCGGGATCGCTGGTAGTTGGCTCGACCAGAAAGAAGCTAAGATTGCCAAGTTCGCGCCTATTGGATGCATCGTCCTGCTTACCCTACGGATTATAATTTACGGTCGAGCGATGATGGTTCTTGATCAGGATGAGGCAGACGAGAATCTCAAGATGCAAACGCGTTTGTATTTTGTCCGGGACGTCTCCATGCTCGTGGCGCGCATGCCCTGGTTCATGTTCACCCAGACAGGCGCGAACTGGTTCCGTCAGTCGACTGGCGGTGCCGCGACGGGAATCTACACAGTAGTGACTGGCGTGCGCGCGTTGGCAAGCGGTACTGCGCTGGTAACGCACAGTTTGGCTAGCTTGAAATACGGTAAATAGGCTTAGGTGAGTGCTGGTTTCCAGGCGGTTTCCTTTTCTTGATGGGGAAACCGCCGCCGGGTGACGCGGAGTGCCTATGCCATTCCCCACCTTACCCTAAGGCAACAAGTCTCTCAAAACAATTGCCCCTGAACTCCTCGCCTTGGCGAAACAAGGAAAAGCGCAGTTGATCGCTGATGACGACCCTGTTTGTTTGGCAGAGGCTTACACCATTCATGGGCAATGTGCAAATCGAAAAAATGGAGCGTGATATCGATGGTTGGCCGAGTGCGATCACGCGGCGGGTGTTGAATTGAACGATTTGATTGCCAATATCCCGCTGGCACTGGCTGCCTTGCATGCGGCAGCGGCCCTGTGGCATGCGCTGGTGAAAAAAGATGGGGTGTTGCGCCGCATGTTGCCGGGCAATGGTGATGGGCGGGGTTGAAGGGTTGCGCAGTTGTGCCGGTACGTAACCCAGGCTACCCACGGGCTGACCTGTGGCGCTGGTTCAAGTGAACTCGCTGCATCTGGTAGGCAGATTTTTACGCTGGCGCAGCCGTACCTGAATATCTTGAAGCTAGATTATGATCGATCGATCACACCAACGGCAGGCGGCAGGCGATGTCGTTGCGCATGGCCAGTGTCAGTTGTTCGCGGGCGCGGTATTCGCTGCGTTTATTCGTCGGGCGCTCGGACAGGGGTTTGTCTTGTGTTACCAGCGGCAGACGGTAATTGCCATTGGCTTGTGCCACGCCACCAGCGGCCACCCACAGGGCATCATATTCGGCACGGATGTTTTTCTTGAATTTATAACGCCAGGCCTGGTAGATATGGTTTTTCTTGGCGATGCATTCAATGGCAGCGCAATTGATCTCTCTGGCGATGCAGCGTAGCGCATCGATCAGCAGCAGGCGTGGCTGTATGCCATGCAGGCCCTTGGTGGATTCGCGTATCAGATCACGGCCACCCTGGTTGCAGGCTTGCACGCCACCGACGCGCAACACGGTCTGGCCATTTTCGCGGTCAAAAGAAAAGGTCATGCATTGCAACAGCTTGCCCTGCAAAAACAGGCCCAGTGTCATGCCGCCTTCACGTTTGAAGGAACTGCCCCAGAACAGGGCCAGGCTGTATTCTTCATGGTTCTTGCCGCTGACAGTGGCAATTTCATAGGGTTTGCCGCTGGCCAGGTCTTGCGCCAGTTTGGTACCCAGCAACATGCCGGACAGGCGGAAATGATTGCTCAGCAACTTCAGGCGTGCGCCGCAAGCGATGGTGTGATCAAAAAACGGGCGGTGTATGGCATCAAGCAGGCTGGCATCGCCATGCACGGCTTTTTGCAGATACGTCTGGTGCAGGCATTTGAACCAGGTCAGGCTGGTCGCTGGTTGCAACAGGCTGCGCAGCACGAATACACATTTACTCTTGAAGCTGCTATTGGTGTCCGCAAACCGCGTGCCCATTGCCCAGGCCATGCTGGCAAACGCAGAACCACCTTGCACGCTTCTTGCTGAAGGTGCTTCCTTGCTTCTGTTGCTTGCTATTTCCAGCTCTACCCAGTTCAGAATATCCACGATGGCACCATTGTTTCATATTGTGCTCGATTGTAACTTAATGTTTCCAGCTTGTATGTCTTTGATTTGTTTCGGAATTGTGGAAAATTGTGTCAATTTTGTAGTCAAATTGTCACCTATTCAAAAGATGTTGTCGTTTGTTTACGAATTTTTGAAGCAGAAGAACGAAGAAAGGCTTGCGAGTGCCGGTTTTTTGTCAATTTGATAGCTATGTCGACGCGAAGGCCGATTGCGTTTTGCCGCTAGAGTTTTGCTTCTATTGAGCGTATTTGCGTAGTGTCAGCAAGATTTTTCGTAGCCGACGAACGCCACTGGGCACCCGCCTGCGCAGGCGCGACGATTGAAGGGCAGGTACTGCGCATTAAAGGGCAGAGGTGTGCTTAGTGTGCCGATTGTGTTTAGTACGATCCTGCATCTCTAACCGCGGCCTCAGCAAGCGTATGCCAGCCGGGCTTATTCCAGCACCTACACCGGCATATTCAAAAACAACTCTTCCACCTTCGCGCGCGCCCATGGTGTTTTGCGCAAAAATTTCAAACTGGATTTGATACTGGGGTCGCTGGTGAAGCAGTTGATGTCTATCATTTGCCCCAGTTTCTCCCAGCCATAATGGGCTTGCAGCTGTACCAGTATTGTTTCCAGGGTCATGCCATGCAGGCTGCGGGGAAGGGTGGGTGTATTCATTGTTGGTCTTCGGTGAGGCTGGGTGATGACGCCATCATAGCAGGATGCTGCCGTCAACTGCATACCAACAGGCTGGAGGTCATCGCGCGGCGGGTGTGAAGCTATCGCTTCGCCATATCCGTTATAACCGCATTACCGGGCATTACGTGGTTTCATAATGCCGTATCTCCAGCAAATGCTTGTTCGGGTCAAAAAAATACACGGCCTTGCCTATGCCCATGCCTCCCAATGCGGCTTCGTCGCCCGGCCCCTGCATGTTGCCGACCGTATCAAACCGGTCGCCATAGGCGATGCCAGCGGCCTTGATGCGGGCAAAGGCGGCGTCGAATTCTGCCCTGGACATGGCAAAGGCCAGGTGTTCGCCCCCTGTCGTGCCCCAGGCGGCCATTTGGATGACGAAGGCAGGTGTGACCCGCAGCATGGAAAACGGCCCCTGATCACCTTCTTTTTCGTGGCTTAGCCCGAGTATGTGGGTGTAGAAAGCAAGGCTGGTGTCGCGTTCGTTGACTGCCAGGATGAGGTGATCAAGTTCAATTGCCATGGCTATCCTCTGTCATTGTGGGCATGGTTGCTGACCTGTCCATACTAGGGCCGGATGCTACCAGCCGCAAGTGTAGGCAAGGCCTTTTTCAGCGTCCCGCCTTGCCGTCAATTACAGTTTGTCGTCACCGTATTGCCCAGGCGGTTCGATGTGCATGTCACAGGTGGGCGCAACAGCGGTGGGGCCTGTTGCACTTGCTGGGGCTGGCTGAACATTTGCAGCATCTGCATGGTTCTGTTGAAGTCGGCCTCTTTTTGCAACTGGCGCGCTTGTGCCTGTTGCTGGCGCATCTGCGCTTCGAGCATATCCTGCTGGCGGCGGGCTTCTTGCTGCCTTTGCAGTTCGGCTTCGCGCTGTTGCTGGTTCTGTGCTTCGGCATAACGTCGTTGTGCTTCTGCTTCCTGCCTTTGTTTGGCTTCGGCCATTTCTCTTGCCTGCCCGGCGGCGATGATGGCACTGATTTTCTGGCTGAATTCCAGGTCCAGTCTGGCGCGCGCCTTTGCCAGGTCGCCATAGCTGAATTTGCCGCTGTAGAGGTCAGCAAAGGCGGACCTTAAATCCAGCCGGTAGGCATTCATTGCCTGCATGGTTTCGGCGGACAGTTTGCGCTTATGCGTTTCGGCCTGCATGTCAACGCATCTTTCCCACTCGGCTACGATATAGGACAGCGCAGTTTTTTCCTTTGCAGTGGGTTTGGCGGTATTGGCCAGAAGCTCCATCGGCGCGGGTTTGCGCGTGTCCAGCATGATCTTGCCGGACAATGATTTTGCCCTGGGGTCGTCATACAGTTTGTCCAGGCAGGCCAGCGATTCTTTCTTGCTTTGCTCATCCTGGGCGTCGAGGTCTTTTCCCTGCTGTTGTGCCAGGGCCTGCTGTTTGTTGATATCGATTTCTGTGTCCAGGTGCTTTCTGACGGTTTCTTTCAGGCCGGGGTGCGCGGCATACAAATTGGACAGGGAGGCGATGGCCTTCGCATCTTTTTGCGCCGCCGCTTTTTCATACCAGAACGCCGCGCGCACATCATCTTTTTTGATATCGACATAGAACCAGGCGAGATTGGACTGCGCCTTCACATTGCCCTGCTGGGCAGATTTGTAATACCAGAATTCTGCCGCATCATAATTGGCCGGCCCAAAGCGGCCCCGCTCATTGAAATAAGCGATATTGAACTGGGCAACCGCATTGCCCTGGTCAGCCAGCTTGCGGTACATTTCAAGACCCGCCAGATTATCACCGCGCGCCAATGCGGCAGCTGCTTCTTCCACCGTTTGCGCGAGGGATGGTATGCCTGCCATCAGCAGGGCGGCAGAAAGGCAGATTTGCAGAGTCTTTTTCATTTTCGTTTTGATCAATGCGGTGAAGTGGCAGGCTGTTATCTTGGCAGGCCAGGGTGCATGAAAATCTGCCCTGGACAAAATTGTTCCTAAGATATCATGGGCACAATAGTGTGTACATATGCATGCGCGCCAAACGAGAGACGATGACGACAAGGCTTAACAAGGCTTAACAAGGTTTGGCAGGGCTGTGCATCGCGGCCTGCCTATGGCTCGACTGCGGGTTTTGTTATGCAAATTCAAAATGACAAATTGGCCATAGTTACCTATACTCGATTGCGGCAGGCTGGTATTTGAAGAGCATTGCCCATGTGCATTGAAGCCCACTGTTGATCGCAGCGAAAAGGAATCGCCATGCCCACGCCCATCCCCATCCCGATGAATAACGGCTTCACCCTCAACATCAATGATCCTGGCAATCTGCTGGGGGCGAATGTCGCGGCTTTAATCACGGATGTGAATTACGTTATCGGCGTGCTGTCCAAATACATCGTCTTTTCCAAGCCACTCGATTTACAAATCAACTTTGCACCTGCTTCGCAAAATGCGGCCAATACCGATGGCTTGTTGCCATCCAATCCCACCTGGTCATTAGTACCCGGCCATACCATGCTGGTGCCGGTGCTGAAAAACCAGACCGGGGTCGATGCCAATGGGGCGGTCGCCGATGCCGGTTTCACCGTCTATGCAGGCAATGACGGCAGCCTGAAAAATTATGGCACGCCGCTTTGGTTTGACCCTAACCCGCAAATCGGCGTGACACCCACCTTGCCGGTGGGCACCGCTGATTTTATTGGCATTGCCATGCATGAACTGGTGCATTGCCTGGGCTTTGCGTCCTGGTCGGCTGTCAATGCCCCTTGGAACCAGTTGACCAAACAGGTGAATGGCGCCTGGTATTATTCCAGCCCCACCATCGATCAGGTATTGGGTGGCGATTTGCCGCTGGCACCGACGACCCTGACTGGTGCCAACGACCACTACGGCAACACCACCATCACCTATCAGCCAGTCAGGTCGGGCCTCATGTACCAATGGGGTAATTACGACAGCAACCGCCTCGATATAGGCCAGCTTGACCTGCTGATCCTGCGCGATGCAGGCTGGACCATACAAAACTACCAGAGCCTGCCACTGGTCGATACGCTGGATAAAAACAATATCATTGGTACGTCTGGCAATGACGTGCTTACACCTGTTCAGACATCCAGCATCGTTGCTGCCGGCGAAGGCGACGACACAATCATGCTGCCCAAAAATATCGGCAATGGCAATTACCTGCTTGATGGCGGGTTGGGCAATGACACCGTCGTGGTCACCCGCTATCTGGCTGATTCCAATCTCGTCAAATACGGCACGGACACCCTGCTGCAAAACAAGACAGGCATCGATGGCGTTTCCCTGTTACGTTCGATAGAGACCGTCATCTTTGCCGAAGCCACCGTCACGATCAGCCCCCTGAATGCCGACTTGCTGATCGCTGCCAGCGTTGCCAATGCCAGCCTGCACGGCGGTGCCGGTAACGACACCCTCATAGGCTTTGCCGGTAACAGCAACAGCGCCGTCACGTATGCCAGTGCATCAAAAAATTATGGGCTGGTGGTGAATGGTGCCTCCATCAAAGTCCAAGACCACAGGGGGATTGACGGTAACGACACCCTCAAAAACATCCAAAAAATACAGTTCAACGACCGTGATATCGACACCTCCTGGTTCATCAAGGCAGCCACCTTGCCAACAGCCAGCCTGGTTGACCTGACCGAAATGTACATCGCCTATTTCAATCGCGCACCTGACGCTGTCGGTCTCGACTATTGGTCCAGCCGCATGGTAGACGGCATGAGCCTGCAACAGATCGCCAACAGTTTTTTTGTCCAGCCAGAAACCGTGGCTGCTTACCCTGAAAGCCAGAACATCAATGATTTTGTGAATGCCGTCTACCACAACGTATTAAACCGCAGCCCCGACGCCGTAGGGCTGAAATACTGGACAAACGAATTGCAAACCGGCTCAGTGACCAAATCGCTGTTTATTCTCGACGTGATCTACGGCACCCGCGCCGTCACCGGTTCCGCTGCCGATGCCCTGGCACTTGCCAACAAAGAACTGGTCGGCGTCCACTTTGCCATCAACCAGGGGCTGACCGACACCACCTGGGCAAAAACAGTAATGAGCGCTGTAGATGGCAGCACCGCCAGCGTCACCGCCGCCAACCAGCTAACTGATACCTACGCCGCCACCGCTGCCACACTGGCCGGTACGCAACTGGTCATACAACTGACTGGCGTGGCTGCATGAAGGGGAAATGCCAGGCCATACTGGCGGTGTTTTGCAGATCGTCAATGTCGAACAAAGCGCGCTGTAACTACTTCACCGCCTGATTTGCACCACCCCAGCCTATCATGTAGTATCTGTGCCAGTCGACCGCTCAGGTGAGCTGGTTATTTCAGCAGGTAACAGCAGCTATCCCCAGGGGGCAATATGAAACGTGTTGTTGGCATCGGTGGCGTGTTCTTTAAAGCACAGGATCCTGAAAAACTGCGCGAGTGGTACCGGGATCATCTGGGCTTCAATCTTGACGACTGGGGCGGCGCGATATTTCAACCGACTGGCGACCCTGGCTCCACCGAAAGGGAAAAAACGGTCTGGTCTTTGTTCCCAAGCGATTCGAACTATTTTGCGCCGAGCACACAAGCCTTCATGATCAATTATCGCGTTGATGATTTGCATGCCTTGCTGGCTGCGTTGCGCGAAGAAGGCTGTACCGTTGACGACAAGGTCGATGAGTCGGAATATGGCAAATTTGGCTGGGTCATGGACCCCGAAGGTAACCGCGTCGAATTGTGGGAACCACCAGCAAGCTGATTTTTTTTACCTGATAAGTCATGACAGGGCTTTGGGGCGCTGCTTGAACAGCCGCCCAAAGCCCTGAGCGTTTCATTGATGCTTGACGGCTGTCATTTTCACTGTCTCGCCGCTGCCGTGACCCTGGCATTTCCCTCACGCAGGAAAATGCTTTCCTTGCCGCAGGCAAGCCCCGTCCTATACCGCAAGCTTGACCATCTCGGCATACAAATCCGCCTTGCCTTCAAAACCGATGCCAAGTAATTCAGGCAGCATGATATGGCCCTTATCCACCTTCACCCCATCGGGGAAACCGCCATAGGGCTGGAACAGGTCAGGGTAGGACTCGTTACCGCCCAGGCCAAGGCCCGCGGCGATATTGAGCGACATCTGGTGGCCGCCATGCGGTATGCAGCGCTTGGCTGACCAGCCATGCTGGCGCAGCATGTCAAGCGTGCGCAGGTATTCCACCAGGCCATAGCTGAGCGCGCAATCAAACTGCAACCAGTCACGGTCGGCGCGCATGCCGCCATAGCGTATCAGGTTGCGTGCATCCTGCATCGAGAACAGGTCTTCGCCAGTGGCCATCGGCTTGTCATAATAATTGCGCAGCGTGGCCTGCAATTCAAAATCCAGCGGGTCGCCCGGTTCTTCATACCAGAACAAATCATATTGCGACAAGGCCTTGGCATACTGGATGGCCGTGTCGAGATCAAAGCGGCCATTGGCATCCACCGCCAGCTTTTGTCCGTCACCCAGCACGCTGAGGATAGAATCGATGCGGCGCAGGTCTTCATCCAGTGAAGCGCCGCCTATCTTTTTCTTGACCACGGTATAACCCCGGTCAATATAGCTGCGCATTTCATCCTTGAGCTTGTCATGGCTTTGACCGGGGTAATAATAACCACCGGCTGCATACACAAAAATATGGCGGTCAGGCACGCCATTGCCATAGCGATCTGCCAGCAGTTGAAACAGGGGCTGGCCAGCGATCTTGGCAACGGCATCCCACACCGCCATGTCTATCGTGCCTATCGCCACTGAGCGTTCACCATGGCCGCCGGGCTTTTCATTGGTAAACATGCAGTTCCAGATCTTGTGCGGGTCGAGGTTGCTGCCACTGTCATCAAGCAGGTTGTCTGGTGCAGCTTCCAGCACGCGCGGGATGAAGCGTTCACGCATGAGCTTGCCCTGGCCATAACGCCCGTTGGAGTTGAAACCATAGCCGATGACGGGTTTGCCATTGCGTATCACGTCAGTGACAACGGCCACCAGGCTCAGCGTCATCTTGCTGAAATCGATATAGGCATTGCGTATGGGGGAACTGATAGGCACCGTTTTTTCGCGGATGTCGACAATTTTCATGGCATGGCTTCCTGGGTAAGGTAGAAGTTAAGTGATCCGCATAAGCAGCGTGGCTGGCACATGAAACAAGCTTACCCTGCATTGATCTTGTTATAATTCACCCCTATGAAAACCATTCTTAACTTAAAGTGAAGAATGAAATGAAGATTGAAATTGCACCCGAACTGGCGTTTTTTGCACTGCTGGCCAAGCTGGGCAGCCTGTCTGCCGTGGCACGTGAACTGGGCATCACACCGCCTGCCGTCACCAAACGCCTGATGCTGATGGAGCAGCGCCTGGGCGTGCGCCTGGTCAACCGCACTACACGCCGCCTGAGCCTGACGACGGAAGGCGAAACCTATCTCGCGCATGCGACGCAAATACTGGGCAGCATCCGCGATATGGAAGAATCAGTTTCCAGCAGCCGCGCCACGCCCAAGGGCCTGCTGCGCGTCAATGCCACGCCGGGTTTCGGCCGCACCCACATTGCCCCGCTGGTATCGCGCTTTGCGCATACCTACCCCGATATCGAAGTGCAACTGCAACTGACTGACCGCCCGATTGGCCTGGTTGAAGATGCCTATGACCTGGCCGTGCGCTTTGGCGAGCTGCCCGACACCCGCCTGGGTGCGCGCAAACTCATGAGCAACCGCCGTTACCTGTGCGCCTCACCTGCGTATCTGAAAAAAGCCGGGCAACCGCTCACCCCGGCAGACCTGCACCAGCACCGCTGCATCCTGCACCGCCAGAATGATGATGTCTACGGCACCTGGCGTTTGCAAAAGGGCCGCAAGGTCGAGCTGGTCAAAGTGCGCGGTGCAGTATCGAGCAATGATGGCGATGTGGTGCTGAATTGGGCACTTGATGGCCACGGCATCTTGCAGCGTTCAGAATGGGATGTGGAAAAATACCTGCAAAGCGGCAGGCTGCAACAGGTGCTGCCCGGCTACACCCTGCCATCTGCCGACCTGTATGCATATTACCTGAGCCGCCGCCAGCAGCCTGCCAGGGTCAGGGCGTTTATTGATTTCCTGGTGGCGACACTGAAGTAATAGTCACGCCACCATGCCTTATTGATGTTGAGATAAATTACAATAAGGACGATAACGAAACAGCCCAGAGAATCGTAGCGGCTGCACCAACCGAACCAACCGAAAGCAAACATGCACCTGAAAAAATTCGCCTTGATATCCACCTTGCTGTTATCCCTTGCACCCTTTGCCCTGCACGCACAAGAAGCCAAAGAGGTCAAGGAAACTGCCGACACGAAAGAAAGCAAAGAAGCCGAAGAACCAAAAGCGCAGGAAGTCAAAGCACCAAAAGAGCTTGTCCTCAACAAGCAGCAACTGGAAGGCTATAGCAAGTCCTATAAAACCCCTGAAGTGGCCTGCCTGCGTAAATTTCTGAACACCTATGCGGATGCGCGTAAAAAAATCAGCCCGGCAGAAGAGAAGGCCGCGGCTGTGCTGGATGGCATGAAGATCGATAAAACGGTATTGAAAGGCAAGTTCATGGTCTATCAATATGCCAACATCATCGGCGGTGGCAAAGGCGTCTCCATCGTTTCGCAAGACCACCCTGAAGTGATACTGGATTTCTGGGTCTACAAAATCGACGATAAAGCCTGCGAAGTGCGCGACCTGCTGGTGCAGCCAGACAACCGCAATATCGAGAACTTCAAGATCATGTACCGCAATTATCTGCATCACAAGACGCTGTTTATGTGATGGTGCGGGTTTGCGTTTTGCCTGCCTGCGAAAGCGCGATTTATTGCTGATGACTTGACCGCCTAACTAGCAAGACGGTGCAATTCATTGCACCCTACGCGATGCGGCGCTTTGTAGGGTGCGATCAATCGCACCGTTTTGGGGTTCAAATGGCGGCAATGATGCTGGTCAATCAAGTGCACTATCATCGCTACGGAACTTTACGCAAATTGAAATAAAATCAAATTTGGCGCAGTTAGTGAGAATGACTAACAGCTACTGGCCGATTGTGGTGTATCAGGCTAAAGTACAAGCTTGCCAATGGATTAATTTAATGTCAATTTTTGGATTGCTATGCGGCATGACCGCATGCCAACCAGCATCAGTAACATAGTACCAGTAAAAAATGAATCTACATTTTCCCGTTTGACCGCTAGAAATTATTCTGAAATGAACATACAAAAATACATAGTTTGCATTCTTATAGCCTTGAGTATGACTCTGTTCGACACTGTCGCTCATTCGGCGGAGCCCATTCAAAAAAGCAAGCCATTTTTCATAGTGACGTCCAGGCAAATGAATGGTCACGCAACAAACGAAAACCTTAACGACTTTCTAAATATGAAAGTTGAAGAATTTGCAGGTGAATTTCATGAAATTTTGTCCTTGCATGGAATGCAATCCGAAATAATGAAGGTAGAAAAGGGACAAAATCCGACCACGATGCTCGTGGCCAAATTGAAAAATACAGCTGACCAGTTTGCTTACGTCTGCCAGGTCTATTGGAAAGTAGATGAGAAGCAGGATGTCAATATCGCAGCACTCTTCTTGCCTGCTAGTTACCAAAATGGCACATTGAAATTTGACGGTGGTGGCGACCAACGCTTCGTTGAACGTCGCTTCTTCCTGTTCAGTAAAGGAGTCATTACTGAATCCAGAATTTCAGATTATGCAATGAGCTTTTACGACGACCTTAAGCTGGAGGATACACCAAAGGTAGCGCAATAATTTTTCGTTCGGGTTGGTTGCGCTAATTATGTGCGCCGACAAATTCAAGCGTGTTCAGTCCGTCTATAGAATTTAGCCAAGCGCTGACGTCAGGCGCCAAGTCGTACAAGACACAGTGATGGGCATGATGAGCGCTGTTCCGGCATTATTTCATCCAGGGCGGGAAGGGCGTTCACACTCGTCAACGGTCTGGTTCAAATTTTTTCTGCTTGACCACGTCAAATGAAACTACTGACCGCTCTTCTGGCCTATATGCTTTGCTGCAACGCGGCCGCTCACGACACGCTGGAAGCGCGTCTGGAACAACTGCGCGAGGACAGTCACACTGTTGGCATGAGCGTCGCCCTTATCGAACGCGGTAAGCCCACCCACGTCATCAACCTGGGTCTTGCCGATGCGGCGCGCAAGTTGCCAGTGACGGACCAGACGCGCTTTCGCACCGCGTCGATGGGCAAGATGTTCACGACGCTGGCAGTCATGCGCCTGGTCGAAGACGGCAAGCTCGCGCTGAGTACACCCTTGCATCAGCTTGCACCGGAAGTCGAATTCAGCAATCCCTATGAAGCCACGGCGCCTGTGCGCATTGCCCACCTGATGGAACACACCACAGGCTGGGACGATATCCATTTTGTAGAATATGCCTACGACAATAGCAGGGAAGTGCCGCTCGCTGAGACTCTGGCCTTTCATCCGCATTCACGTACTTCGCGCTGGGTGCCTGGCACACGGACGGCGTATTCAAATGCCGGCGCGGCGGTGGCGGGGTATGTGGCGCAAAAAGTCAGCGGCATGCTGTTTGAGGACTGGGTCAGGCAAAGCGTGTTCACACCCTTGGGCATGGCCTCTGCCAGCTACTTCGAAGACACGCAGCTCGGTGCCATCGGCCACACGAAGGATGGCAAGGCACGGCCGTTCATACATATTCTGTTTCGCCCCTGTGGCTCAGGCATATCCACCAGCAGCGACATGGCACGACTGGTACGCATGTTTCTTGAAAACGGCGATGGCATTTTCAAGCCTGAGACCATTGCGCGCATGGAATCAAGTCCGGGCATGGGTTTGCAGCTTGACGGCTACAAGGGCTACGCCCTGTTTGGTCACGGCGGCGACATTGGCGGCTTCCACGCGCTGGTACAGTATTCGCATGAACTGGGTGTCGGCATGGTCGTGATGACCAACAGCGATAGCAATGTGCGTTTCAAGGTTCGTGACCTGGTGTTTGATCAATGGATCAAGACGCCCAAGCCACCCTATCTACAGTCGCCAGTTGACGCGCATACATGGGAAGATGTGGATGGCTTGTATGTGCCGGATAACCCGCGTATAGCCCTGGTCAGGTTTCTCTTACCCTTTCAGGCCGTGCGCTTGCAAGACAGAGATGGTTTTGTGGAACGCACAGCCTTTACCGGGACATGGTCTGACAAGCTTCTCAAAAGCGGCATCTATCTGATCGATCCCTCGACTGGTCTTGCCAATGGCCTTCGTGCGCAAGACCCTCTTGCGGGCGATGTGGTGGTACTGGGCACAAACCACTACCGGCGCATCTCTGTCCTGCAAGTGGGCGCGATGTACGCCGTCTTGCTTGGCCTGGTCGCATGCACGCTAGGCGGGCTCGTGTTTGCTTTGGTGTGGGTGCCGCGCCGGGTGTGGGGCCAACTGCAAGGCGGGCCAGCCTTCCGTCTGCGCGTCTGGCCCTTGCTGGCCAGCCTGGTGTTCATCGCGACTGGTATTACGCCGCCCATGTTGAAGGTGGAAGAATCCGCGCTCGGCAGCATGACGCCAGCATCCCTGTCTTGGTGCATAGGCTCGCTGCTGTATGGCCTGCTTGTGCTATGGAGCGCATGGGCAGTGTGGCGTCAGCGCGGTGTGCCCGGCAATTGGGTAGCTTATTGGTATAGTGTTTTGTTTACGGTACTGCACTTGTGTGCAGCGGCTTATCTGGCCTGGTTTGGCATCATCCCTTTACGGACCTGGGCTTGAATTTTTTCACATCTTCTCAAAGTTCCGGGTGAATACGGTAAGCAAGCGATCTCCCGCTTTGGGTCGGAAGCCGCAAGCCAGTTCAGGTCATGAGAAACCAGGCATGCTGACAGCCTTGCACATCGCTGATAATGCCCTTGCGAATAATCTCTGACCTGAATCAACTGCCATCAAAACGTGCCTTTAAGCTGGTACGGCGCAGTAATCCATTCATAGCCTGCTGATGAGCCGCCTATGTGGCCCAGGCCGGGGAAGGAAATATGGGCGCTGCCAACCAGGTAGCCTTTGCTGGCGGCGAGTTGTAACAGGTATTCGCGTGATTTGACTGCGGCGGCTGCATCAAAGTCATAGGCGATGGTGATGGCGGGGTTTTTGAATTGCGCATTGCCGGCATGGATGAGGTCACCCCACAACAGCAATTGCTTGCCCTGGCTGGCGATCAGGTAGGCGGTGTGGCCGGGTGTGTGGCCATAGGCGGGGACGCTGCTGATGCCTGGGAACAGCTCCTGCGCACCGTTGAAGGTTTTCAGGCGGCCTGCATCGGCATAGGGGTTGACGGTGGCGCGTGATTGCGTAAACGTCAGCTGTTTTGCGGCAGGTGCTGCGTCAGCCTGGGCCTGGCTCAGCCAGTAGCTGGCATCTTTTTGATCGACATACACATCAGCATTCGGGAAAACGCGTTTGCCACCGATGCTCAGGCCGCCTGAATGGTCGCCGTGGATGTGCGTGAGCAAGACCGCATCAACCTGTTCCGGCTGGTAGCCAGCAGCGCGCAGGTTGCCAACCAGTCTGTTACTGCTGCCGCCACCAAACAGTTCACCCGCGCCGGTATCAACCAGCACCAGTTTGCTGCCGGTGTTGATGAGGTAGGTATTGATCGACAGTTCGACGGGCAGTTCTTCATGGCTGTGCGCGTAGGCGGCACGGACTTCTTCTGGCTTGCTCATGATTTCATCGACATGGCGTGTGGCGGTGCCGTCAGAGAGGACGGTGACTTCAAAACCGCCCAGCATCATGCGGTAAAAACCGGGGGCCTGGAATGTTGCCATTGGCACGGGTGTCCGGGCTGGTGGATTGGCTTGTGTATTTGCTGGTTTATTCGCTGGCGTACTGATCTGTGCCTGGCCGCTGGTTGACAGGGCAATCGTGCTTGCGACGGCGCCTGCGAGCAGGATGACGGCTTTACTGATCTGGTGTGCGCGCATTGTCAATTTGCTGTTCATGAGAAACCCCTTTGCGTTTTTTGTTGGAAGGGCTTCAGTATAGGGAAAAATTATGTTCAAATAATCACTGAATGATTTACTATATTATGTAGTCAAGCTAATTAATGTTGTTCGTGCTTGTTTATGCTTGTTCATATTTATCAAGACTTTTATCCATGCGTGCAAATGAATTTGCAGAATTCAGGGCTTTTGTGGCGATTGCAGAGCGGCAAAGCTTTGCGAAGGCGGCAGCGTTTCTGGAAGTGACGCCTTCGGCCCTGAGCCAGACCATGCGGCAACTGGAAACCCGGCTTAATGTTCGGCTCTTGCACCGCACGACGCGCAGCGTGTCGGTGACGCAGGCAGGGCAGCAATTGCTTGATCATTTGCGGCCCGTGCTGGAAGGGCTGGACAATGCGGTGGAAGCCATCAATGATTTTCGTGAGACGCCATCGGGCACAGTGCGCCTGACCGCGCCGCGGGTGGCGACAGAATTAATGCTGGCACCCAGGCTGGCAGAGTTTCGCCTGGCGTTTCCGCAAATCACTCTGGATATTTCGGTGGAAGACAAGATCGTCGACCTGGCCAAGGGGCGTTTCGATGCGGGCATACGCCAGGGTGAATTGCTGGCGCAGGACATGATCGCCATGCGCATAGGCCCTGACCGCCGTTTTGTCTGTGTTGCGTCAAAAAACTATATCGCCAAAAACGGCATGCCGCATAGCCCACGTGATTTGCAAAAACATGAATGCATACGCATCAAGCGCCCCACGACCGAGGTGCATTTGCCCTGGTCTTTCATGGACAAAGGCCAGGCGCTGGAAATTGCCGTGAGCGGCCATCTCATCGTCAACGACGCCAGCCTTGCCCTGGCGGCGGCATTGGGCGGCGCAGGCATCAGCGCCCTGGCAGAAGACCATGCGCGGCCTTATCTGCAAAGTGGCCGCCTGCTCGAAGTGTTGCCAGATTTTGCAACGACACGCGCCGGTTTTCATTTGTATTATTCAAGCCGCCGCCATATGACAGCGGCCTTGCAGGCCTTGATTTCGTTTTTGCGTGTGGCCTGAGAGCGGTTCAGATCATGCACGCATGCAAACCATGCTTGGCGAAACTTCACCCTCTCCCTTTTAAGGAAGAGGGGATGAAGCATTACTTTTGCCAGGAAAATGATGCATAGCATCAGCGCACCGGCACACCGGTGATCAGGCTTTCACATCCCCCGGGTTTTGATAAATCACGGGCAGGAATGACAGGCCGTAATCCAGGTAATGCTGCCTTGCCTGCATGACACGGCCAAGCGTGGCGTGCAGCGCACCGGTGCTGAATAGCTTCAATACTTCGTGTGCAAGTTCAGTAGCGGACTTGTCTGCACGAACACCGATCAGGCTGGAATGATAAGGCGGCATGATACGGGCGGCGGCGATGGCATCGTCGCCTTTGAAAATATCAATATGAATCACCGGGCCATGCTCGAAAGGGATGGCATGCGCAACCAGGCGCACCGGCTCTGAATTGATGTGATGAAAAATTTCAGCCTGTTTATGTTGATCTGTCAGTTCGCTATAGCCTGTTGAACTGGCAGGAATGTCGCGCAATGACACTGCCCCTGTCTTTTTCGCAGAGACCGGCGAAGCTGACTGGTGATGCAGGATGCGCAATATGCAGAGCTTATCGCCCTCCAGCGCATATACCATCACATACCCCTTACGGATGAGTGCTTCATGGGTTTTGTTCATGCGGCCAGGTTGATAGACAGCCGTGCTGGCCAGCAATTGCTCTGCGCAGTGTTCAATGGCTTCATCCAGTTCAAGGGCAGCCTGCGGCTGGTCTTGCGCCAGGTCGTTGATGAGACTTTCGCGGTCAGCCAGGGCCTGTTGTTTCCATACCAGCTTCATGCTTTGCTGCCCGCCATACGTTGACGCAAGGCTGCGCGTTTGTCTGCAAATTGCTGTTTCACTTTGTCATTGGACAGCGCAGGTGCCGTATCGTCCAGCGCGACCTGGGTCTGTTCACGAACCCATTTGTCGTAGGCCGCTGCCTCATGCGCGCGGCGCATGCGCTCGGAGGTATCTGCGCGGGTTTTGAGATTGTCTGCCAATTCACTGTGCGCGCTGGCGTCAAGCAAATCAATACGGGTGATTTGCAATTCTGACTTCAGGTATTCCACACAGCGGTCAAGCGAACGCCATACGCGCGGCTGGTCGGTTCTTTGTGCGCACAAGGGGTGTTCCGTGGCACCAAACCTGAGCAGGATATGCCAGCCGCCAGTCTGCCCGATAATCGACGCGCCTTCAATGGCAGATGTAGTGACAAGACGTTTTGCCAGGGCAGTATCCAGAATGTGCTGGTTCATGGGCTGTCTTTTTTTATATGGAAGCGCTTATTATGTATATTATCTAATAAAAATACAATCATTATTAGATAAATATGTATTAAATGATGGTTTTTGACTAACAAGGACGTTTAAACGGGGGACTCAATCGCACGGGCTTTTTTGGAGGTAACTTAGGGGCGCAGTCACAGCTTGCGAAAATCCATCCGGCTGCAACGGACCAGCGTAACGCCGCTGGGATGCTGACCATCATCGACGCCGTTGCGGGTAATCGTCACGGTGTAGTGTGGTGCGGCGTGGCGTGGTGTGGCATACACAATCCGCTGATTTTTTCACTGCTCCCGATTTTGCTCAATCGCCTTCAACAGGTTGCCTGGCTCTGCCAGTTTGACAGCCAGTTTTTGCGCTGCATCGGTTGATTGGGCAGACATGGTCGTCAGGATGGTATCGCGATTTGCTTTGGCAGTTTTGGTATTGGAACTGGCGGCCAGCGTGTACAGTGCGCAGGCGACGACCTTGTTTTGTGCTACCTCGATTCCTTTTTCGTACATTTTTCCCATGGCTAACTGGGCGTTGCCATTTCCCTGCACGGCCGCTGCACGATACCAGTTCAAGGCAGAAGAAAGACTTTTGGGCACGCCTATGCCGTTGGCATTAAACTCACCCATATAAAATTGCGAAGTGGCGTCGCCCTGTTCTGCTGCTTTGCGAAACCAGAAAACAGCTTTTGCATAGTCCTGCGGTGTGGCATCGCCCTTCTCATACATGACTGCCAGATAGAATTGTGCCAGTGCCTGGCCTTGTTCTGCTGCTTTGCTGTACCACTCAAAGGCTTGTCGACGATCTTCTTTTATGCCTTTGCCGGTGTAGTACATAAACGCCAGGTTGAGCTGGCCTTCTGCATCTCCCTGCATTGCCCCTTTGCGAAACCACGCCACTGCTTGTGCATCGTCTTTAGGAACGCCCGCGCCAGAAAAGTAGATGTTGCCCAAATGTACCTGGGATTCAGCGTCGCCAAGTTCAGCGGCCTTGCGGAACCAGATGAGTGCCTGCGGGGAATTTTTCGGAACACCCTCCCCAAGCTCGTTCATGATACCAAGTTGGTATTGTGCCACGGGCAAATTCTGCTCGGCTGCCTTGCTGAGCCAACTCAATGCCTGGTTATAATCTTTTGTTACCCCTAATCCCCGATAGTAAAACGCACCAAGGCTGAACTGGGATATGGCCTCGCCCTGCTCGGCGGCTTTGCGATACCACATTGCAGCTTCGGCATAATCTTGGTTCACCCCCAGGGCGTGGTGATATAGAATAGCCACTTTGTATTGTGCCCTGCGATCACCTTTTTCAGCCAATGGCTTCCATTCTCTCAGCGCTGTTGCATAGTCTTGTTTGTCTGCGGCAATCAGGCCTGCTTCATAATCGGCATAAGCGTGCGATGTGAGGATTGCACTGGATAGCAAAAGTAAGGAAATTATTTTACGCATGAGAGATCGGCAATGGATGGGCGGAGATTGATTGTAAATGAAAAACATACCTGGCGGCAGGGGGCGTGTCATTGTCTGCATTGCGTATGCCGACGCTGGCTGCTGCCTGAGCAATACGCTATGGGGCAATTCGGCATGGGCAATTCAGGAGTGCAATTTTGGGATGCAAATCAGGGCCGCAACCACAGCTTGCGAAAATCCATCCAGCCGCAGCGGGCCAGCGTGACGCCGCCCAGTTGCGGGCCATAGTCTATGCCGTGGCGGGTGTGGCGCATGGGCAGTATCCAGCCTTGTTCAACCATGCGGGCGAAGCAGGTTTCGATAAGGGTGGCACGTTTGCCAGCATCTGCTTCGGCAGCAATTTTTGCACTGGCCTTTGCCAGCCAGGTGCGCGCTGTTTTGTCCATCATCTGGTTGACCAGTGACTCACCGGCCAGCCAGCTGTAGAGGCCAAATTCCATATCATTGTCGAGCACGTCACCGGCAATCACCACGTCTGCCCAGTGCCGCCAGTTGTAGGGGCCAAATTCGGGGAAGGGCAGAATGTGCAGTGTGACATCTGCCCCCGCCTCGCGCAGCCTGGCAGCTACGCAATGGGTGAGGGCGATATGGCTGTCGAGTTCATACGTTACCACGTCGAGGTGGGTTGGCAACGCGGGTGCTGTCGTCGCCGTTTGCTCAGGCAAGTGCTGCCATTGCGGCAGCATGCCAAAAGCCATGGGGCGGGTTTCTCTGGCGGCCAGTTCAGCCGCAGCGGGGCGCAGCCAGGCACCGACTGCCAAACGTGCCGCAGGGGTAGAAAATTCTGCGCGTGCCGGGTTCAGCATGACGAGGTCGCAGCCTTGTTCAAGCGCACGTATCTGCGACCAGCTATCGGCGGGGGCGAACACTTTTTCAGGCGAGGCATGTGCCAGGTGCAGATCCACTTCGGGCAAAGGGCTGCTGTGCGGCACTACCCATAAATCGATTTCATCAAGCAGGGCGCGTTCGCGAAAGTAAGCATCAAACGCTGCCAGCGTGGCGCGGTGTTCATTATTGCGCAACAGCCGGAAAGGCCCGGCACCAATAGGCAGCGCGGCAAAATCTGCGCGTCTGGCATCCTCCACAGGCACGATCACGGCGGCATGGTGCGCCAGCAGATGCAGCAGCAGATGATCAGGCTTGTTCAGTTGCAGCTTCACGCTGCGCTCAGCCCCGCTGATGCCGGCCAGGTGGGCAAACATGGCCCGATAGGGGCCATCTGTATCACGGGCACGTTGCAGGGTGTAGACCACGTCCTCGGCACGCACGGGGCGGCCATCGTGGAATTGCAGGCCGGGGCGCAGGATGAATTCCCAGCGACGGCCATCGGCACTGGCATCCCATCGATGCGCCAGCGCCGGAATGATCTGCTCACTGGCGCGGTCATACTCTGTCAGCCCAGTGCAGAGTTGCATGATGATGTGTTGCTCAGTGCGGCGGTTGATGTGGATGGGGTCCAGCGCATGCAGCGGGCGGTAGAAGGGCATGCGCAAGCTGCCGGCGCGGCCACCGCCAAGGTAGCCAGGCAGCGATTGCTTCAGGCGTTCACGCCCGGCACTGGGCAAGCCATCAAAGGCAGCTTCGAGTTTGCCATCTGCCAGCAGGTGATGCAGTCTTTGCAGGCGCAGGTTGTCATGGTCTTGCAACAAGCGCAGGCGTGAGCGGTGGCCACGCCCGTTGCCGGGCTGCCAGTCTATCCAGCCCTGTTCTTGCATGCGCCTGAGCAGCAGGCGCGCATTGCGCTCGCTACAGCACAGGGCCGCAGCGATCTGCGTCAGGTCAGGCGCATGGGCACCGGGGTGCCACTCGGCCAGGCGCTGGAAGTGATCAAGCAGTCGCATCTGGGTATCGCAATAAAGGCGGAAAGAAATATCAGATTCTATCCGTTTTTGTGTTTCCGCCTTTGATATACGCTAGTGGACTGTAACAGTAGGAAACGGAAGTGAAGGACTTGTGCCCGGCGCATCAGGGCAAGACGCAAAGCACAGCGATAGCGGGACTATCGCGAGCATTTGTAACGCAGCCATGATCGGCGCGCACATGGCAGGCACTTCGTTTCCTATTGTTACAGTTCACTAAAACATTCTTCAACCTTGCTTGATATTCTTTATGTCCACACCCTCGCTTTGGCAACACGCCGGATTCCGCCGCCTGTACGCATCGACCATCAGTTTTTCGCTGGGCACGCAAATCTACCAACTGGCCATGCCGCTGATACTTTACCAGTTGACCCGCTCAGCCGGCGTCATGACGGGCATGCGCGCCATTGAATTGCTGCCCAATCTGCTGCTGGCGATGTTCATCGGTGTCTGGGTTGACCGCATAGACCGGGGCCGCTGGGCACGCTTTGCGCTGGTCGGTATCGTCGTGCTGACCGGCATGCAGGCAGTGCTGCTGGACCATGGTGCAAGGGCCTTGTCCTTTTTCTTCATCACCGCCTTTCTGCTGATGACCCTGCATTATCTGTATGCGATCTGCCGCATGGGTATGCTGAAAGAAATGCTGCCCGAGCAATTGCTGCTGCCCGCCACCGGCCAACTGACAGTGTTAAACCAGGTGTTCAGCATCCTTGGCCCGGCGCTGGCCGGTGCGGTGATTGCCATACGCATGGACTTGGGCCTGTGGCTGCCCATGGCAGCCATGCTGCTGGCGGCATGGCTGCTCAGGGATTTACAACTGCCAGTGCGCAAGCCGGATGCAGACGGTTTCTGGAATGAATGGCGCGATGGCTGGCGCGTGCTGGTCGCCAACAAACCGCTATGGCATATGGCCTGGCTGGTGGTCGTCATCAATGGCAGCGCGGGCGTGGTGGATGTACTCTTCCTGTTCCGCGCACGTGACCAGTTGCAACTGGGCGCGGCTGAGGTGGGCCTCATGTATGGCGTGGCAGGCATAGGCGGCGTCATCGGCGGCCTGGTCGCCAGCCGCCTGCGCCAGCGCTTTGGCCTGGGCCGCCTGCTAGCACTGGAACTGGGTGTGGAAGCCTGTTCCATGCTCCTGCTGGCCTGGGGCAACAGCATCCCCTTGCTGCTGCTGGCACTGGGCATCAACAGCTTTTGCACCGTCATCGGCAATGTCTGCATCTGGGGCTATCGCCAGGAAAGCACAGACAGCCGCTACATAGGCCGCATATCCGGCCTCACCGGTTCGCTGTTCAAACTGCTGATGCCGGTCAGCCTGGTGCTGTCAGGCGCACTGGTTGGCGATTTGCCGTTGGCCTGGATATTGACAGCCTGCGCACTCACACATTTTTTGCTAGTGGTGGGTACGCGGGTGTCGGCGGTGTATGGGGTGGAGTAGGGGATGTCATCGCAGCATTGAGCGCGACGTGCATCTTCCATGCCGCTGCTAGCGGTAAGAGCGTAGGTACGATTAGTGCAACGTAATCGTACGCATGTTTGGCAGCAACTCGCCATGTTGCTTGATAATCACAGGAATTTTATGTGACTTAATCAAGCATGCATCTTACCCATGTTGAGATAATAAGTGGTGGCCACGAAACTTGCCAGTGATGCTTGGTCATTTGCGGCATAGCATGCGTACGATTACGTTGCACTAATCGTACCTACGGGGGCTTACCAAAACCTCCATCAGATTTTGCAAAATTTGCAGATCGGACGGAGCGATTTGGTTTAACTGAACACTGAACATGGCAGTAGCAAATCAAACCTCAATTGGCGTAATAATGTCTTTTAGAGATGCCCTGATCTTTTCATCAAACATTAAAATAAAGTCACTGCTTTTTTCTTGCAAGCCCTTGGAGATTAAAAAATCTGTACCATTATCTAATCCAACCAAGAGGCCACGTTCAGTTCGATAGGGTATGGTCTTAGGTTCCGAAGTCTTAAATATAGTAAGTCTCGTTATTTTCCTACCAATGACATTGGCAAATTGTACATCGCCAAAATGCTTGTTTCTACAATCAATCAATGATCCTTTTTCCACAATGTACTGAAATTTTTCGGCAAGTACGTCAAATCGTAAAGGTAAATCTTCCCTCCAAACCAATACTGATTGATTTAAGGATGAACTATAAAAACCGACACACAGTTCATTCTCCAATACGAAAAACACTGGTCCTAATGCTCGTTTAAATAATTGATTTACAGGTATATTAAATGGCTTATTCAGATATTCGGATGGTTCCCAGTTATACAACTTTAGAATGTCAGTTATTATTTTTCCTTTGATACTCTTCAATAATTCCATGGATTCACAAAGTAAAGGCAGATCATCACCAAATGGTAAGTTATTTTCCGCATATAGAGGAACCCCATTCGTTACATTAATAATTCTAGGCATTTTTTAATCCAGAAAAGTCCAACTCAATTGATTAATAAATCAGTTATATTTATTGCTGTAAAACATATAAATTGTGCTCAAAAATGAAGCAAATCACCACACTTAAATTCTAATTTTACACTGTCGCAATTACAGTAACTGCAAAATAGAGTGCGCTCAACACGCAACATTTGTTGTAGATTAAAAGGGTTTATTAAACCTTAAAACCGCATCCATCTGCGCCTGCAAAGCACTGCCCACCGAGTTAGCCAAACTATCCAACAAAGCCGCCATCGCCTGATCACTGCTTGCTGCTGTCGTGCTGGTGTTGCTTGATGACGTTGTTGTGCTTGCCGGTATCACAATCGCACTGCTACCTGTTGTTGACTGTAACGGTGTTGCTGAGACCGTCGCCGCCTTGCTGTTGGCAGTCGTGGCCGGTGTCGCCGGACTCACCACCGTTGCATACGGGTTGGCTGCGGCAACAGACATCGCCATCGCCGTGTTGGTGCTCGTCTGTTTCACTGGCATCGCTGCCGCCTGGAAGCTGCGGTTGTTCGCAATGTAGATATTGCTGTTCCAGTTATTGACCACCACATTGCCATCGATCACCCCACTGCCTGCGGTCACTGTCGCTAATGGCGCCAGGATGCTGGCGTTCAAGGCGACGTTGGTGAAGGTCAACTTCTTGGCGGTACTGAAGTTGAACAGGGTGTTGTAATTCTTGAAGCCATCTGGCATACCACCCTGCATGCCACTGTCCCCTGTCACATTGATGATGAGTGTCTGCCCTGGTGTGAGGTTGACGAAGTTGGCATAGGTCACGCTGAGCAGGTCGGCGCCTTTAACATTGAAGATTTGTGTGCCGTTGGTGCCATCACCCTGAAAAGTCATACCATTGAACTGGACGGTGGTTTTGCCATTGGCAGTTTGAGCTGCCAGGTTGGTGGACAAGTCTGTCAACTGGGTTTTGTTATCAGCAAAGCTGAATGGCGGTGCGGCCTTGACGACGGTGTCACCCTGTTGCAGGTTGCTGGTGGTTTTGCTGCTGCCATAGGTGGCTTTGCCATGGGTGGACCCACCATTGAAGGTGAGCTGGTTACCAACGATCAGTGACATGCCCTGGTAGTTCTTTTGGGTAGTGTCCGTGCTGAAGGACGACACATTGAAGTTGTGTCCTACGGCCATGGTACCAGCGACCTCACCACCGGTGGCGGTGTAGTCATTGAAGACAAAGGCGTTGAACTGCCCTGCCAACCCCAGGTCGGCTGAGGTCATTGCCGGTGGGGCAACGGCAGTGATGGTCAGGCTGACGGTGGCAATGTTGGAATCGACCTTGCCATCGTTGACTTTGTAGCTAAAGCTGTCGGTGCCGACATAGCCTGCGGTGGCTTTGTAGGTAAAGCTGCCATCGGCATTGAGAGTAACGGCGCCATGGCTGGCGGTGCTGATGAGTTTGCTGGTGAGGCTGTCACCATCAACATCGGTGCCAAGCGCTTTGATGAGGATGCTGGTGGCATTGTCAACGGTAATGCTTTGGTTGCTGACGACCGGGGCATCATTGACGGCTTTGACTGTCAGGCTGACGGTGGCAATGTTGGAGTCGACCTTGCCATCATTGACGACGTAACTGAAGCTGTCTGTGCCGTTGTAGTTGGCTACTGGGGTGTAAGTCCAGCTGCCATTGCTGTTTTTGGTAACGGTGCCGTGTGTTGGCTGGGTGGTGATGCGGACACTTAATACGTCGGCGCTGTCAGCATCACTGGCGTTGCTCAAGAGGCTCAGAGAGACACTGGTGTCTTCATCGAGGCTGGCACTGCTGTTGGTGGCAATCGGGGCATGGTTGACCGGTGGGGTGGTGCCAGGGGCATTGGTCGTTGCCGGGGTAAAGAAGTGGTAGGCATTGATCTGTACACCAGAGTTCCAGTTGTTGACGATGAGGTTGCCATTAATGGAACCAGACCCACCATTGACACTGGCATGGGGGGCAAGGATGTTGCCGTAGATGCTGGTGTTGATGGTGAAGGTAGTGGCGGTGCTGAGATTGAACAGGGTGTTGTACCCATCAAAGGCGTCAGTGACACCACCATCAAAGCCGGTATCACCAATGATGTTGACGATGATGCTTTGGCCGGGCTGGATGTTGTTGAGGTGGGTGTAACCGGCACTGGCAAAGTCAGCACCACTGACGGTAAAGACCTGGACTGCGGACGTACCGTCACCGGTGAAGGTGAGGCCACCGTATTGCAGCACGACAGTGCCAGTCACTGGCTGGTTGGCCAGGCTGGTGCTCAGGGTGGTCAGTTGGGTCTGGACATCAGCAAAAGCAAACGGTGGGTTGCCCTGAATGACGTGGTCATCTGCCTTCTGGCCATAGGCGTCTTGCGTGTGGCCATAAGGCGCCGTGCCATTGATGCCGCCATTGTGATCAATGAGGTCATTGCAAATTCATTGATTAAAACAATACGATCACGGACTCGAAATTTTCAAAGACCTTCTTCAGCTTCCGTGTCCTCATCAAAGCGAAAGCCACGCAAGCATATTGCAGAATTTTCACCAACACAGAAGTTATTATCACCGTCAAGGATGAATGCATAAAAATCTTCATGCTCTATTTCTCCATCACATAGCGTCTCAACGTATTCAACAACGGTAAGGTCATCGCCAGATTCCAAAATATCGCCAGATTGAAGGTTCATTGCCCTAACCCAGTTGCCCCCTTTTACCAAAATTTCTTGTGCACAGGACATGTGTACACGATGTGGCTCTTCATTATAAAGATAAAAAAGATTACATTTCTCGATGTCCCTATGCTCCCATTGATACAACACTTTCGACACTGTTAACTCACCTGTTTTTTTGTTGCGTCCACACAAATTCCTACCGCGACTTACGTATTCCATATCGAGTAGTCTCTTGCCTGGCTCTTTTACGAATTCCAAACCACCGACACCACAAATTCTTAATGAGCCTAGCTGGCTTAATTCATCGACAGGCATCGTTGCCACAGCTTGCTTCACTGGCTCTTGCCCAACACCGTCATGCATCCATAAAAGAAGATCCCCCATGCAGTAACTATGTGACGAATCTAATTCCAAGCTATACATTTTTCTGAGCATGCCTGTTTTTTTTATTCCAAGCACAACGACTTCTTTGCTTTGCAATGTCTCCACTTCGCTATTCATTGATTGGCGGCGAGCATCGCTGTCAAATGACCTGATTCTGTCCCCGATTTGCAAATCGATCAGCCTGGTCCAGCCCTTCCCTTCGACCAGTAATAACAAATTTTCTGCAGCCTCGATAGTTTGAATCCTATCTCTTACCCCATGAATATCTTCGCAATAGAGTATATAGCTAGGTACATTGTCCATAGTATATACATTCACGACTTTGCTATATCCAAGCTCACCTGTTTCTACGTTGTGCGCCAGGACTTTATCCCCAATCTTAATTTTAGGAAAGAACAGGTTTCTTTGTCTCGCTCCTCCAAAAACGTCCCCAGTATTCCTTGTCCATGCACGTGGCACACCCCAACCATCTTGCTGAACGTTATCTTGTTGTATTTCGTTCATAACAGTTATTTGTTGTCGGCTAGATTCATTCATTTCATTCTCACTTATTCATCATTATGCATCGTATGGTAGTTTTCAAAGGATTACCAATAGTTTGATACAGCCCGTCAAACTACCCGAAAACCTCACTGTCATAAAGTCACTAAAAGATGCCACAAATGACCTTAATCAGAGTGGCATCTTATTCAATAGATCAATTCATCTGTCCGAGGGTCTTATCCATCTGCGCCTGCAAAGCACTGCCCACCGAGTTACCCAGACTATCCAACAAAGCCGCCATCGCCTGATCACTGCTTGTTGCTGTCAGGCGCACTGGTGGGTGATTTGCCGCTGGCCTGGATATTGACAGCCTGCGCGTTCACGCATTTTTTGCTGGTGGTGGGGACGCGGGTGTCGGCTGTTTATGGGGTGGAGTAGGGGATGTCATCGCAGCATTGAGCGAGTCGTGCATCTTCCATACCGCTGCCAGCGGTAAGAGCGTAGGTACGATTAGTGCAACGTAATCGTACGCATGTTTGGCAGCAACTCGCCATGTTGCTTGATAATCACGGGAATTTTATGTGACTCAATCAAGCATGCATCTTACCCATGTTGAGATAATAAGCGGTGGCCACGAAACTTACCAGTGATGCTTGGTCATTTGCGGCATAGCATGCGTACGATTACGTTGCACTAATCGTACCTACACTGGCTGCAATAATCAGCGGCAATATGAGAAGATCGATGCGTGCAGGGTTTGGTACAATCCCTATCTGGAAATACACAGTCCACATTCGCAACTACGATAAGTTCTTCAATGGCAGAATACCAGATAAAAAATACAGAAAAACATCAAGTCACGGCCTTTTATCGCAAGCGTAGTATTTCATATGAGCGATTCTTGCGTCAGCCCGTAAAAATCGTTTCTTGTTTAGGGTTGATGGCTTTGCTGGCAATCCTGATACATGCAAAGGCATATTTGGTATCGCTATTCATCGCTTCGATGATAGTGCTTCTTGCTCTAGGCCCCAAGTTGGATTACTGGATAATGTTATGGCGCTTCAGACGGTCGTCTGCCTGCAATATCATGATGCAGCTTGTAGTGGAATCCGATAAATTTTCTTGGGATGATCCACTGTCCAAAGGGGAAGCTCAATGGAATGTTTTTGACAAGGTTTACAGGCTCAAGGATGGATTTCTGATTTTTTATCAGTACGGCCAATTTCAATGGTGGCCCGATGCATGTATAAGCACAGGAACAGTCGACGAGGTTGCGGGTATCTTGCGTTCACAGATTGCGAAATATAGTGAGAATTGCTAATTACATACTTTATCTGATCTCGTTATTGATCCGTGATGTAGGGTACGTTGTAACGCACCTTGCTCGCTGATACCATAACTATTCTAAATTTTTAGAATAATGTCATTATGCATGCCTGATTTCGCTGATTACTATTACCGATTTCGATCCATATCTCAAAAATAGAGTTACTTATTTGGACTAGGTTTATACAGTTGAGGGTAGCCAGTTATATATTTTGGATCTATTCGTTTTCTAAATGAAGACGCGCTATATTCAGAGCCACCATTTAGTTTTTCACTCCATTTCACATCCCAAGTTAGTAGCTTGGTTCCTTTGATAGGAATATTCGAGAAAAGCATGTTTGCGTCATAAATCACCTCTGGAATTTCATTGAATTTGATTCTTTTCCAGTTTTCATTTTCCCAAATAAAACCAACAAAATACGGTTCTGGATTTTCATAAAAACGATACTCAGCTAAGGTCGGTGGAGTGCCCACGACGTAGAGTCGCCCACCAACAATATTTATAATCATCGGATGAAGTTTTTCATGCCAAACAATTGGCTGCTTACTAAATTCAGGCAAATTTATAGTTAGCCAAGTTTCGCGTGCAATACAATATGGGAAACCATTTGCTGTCACTTTTTCCCCGCCCTCGCATTTCTTTTTTTGAGTAACAATAATCATTCGATTGTCATTCAATTTAACTTCTTCATTCCAGCTAATGAAATCGGACGATTCAGAGCACGCCGTTAAATTCATTAGACATCCTAATGTTGCAATGACTAAAGTAAGTTTTTTTTTCATGATTTCTTCAATATTTTCATAAACGCGAAATCAAATGTTAACTGTGCGTAGACTGTGGTGAAGCGCATCGTTTCCAAAATTGCTGCATACACTTGAGAGTGTCAAAGACGGAGAGTTATAACGCGCTTACGCGCTCATTTTTTACGCTCACAATTTGCTTTATATAGCGACGATAGGCAGTTTATATCAGGCCGATTGAAAATTATTATCAGCGCGTACTTCAATACCAAAATACAGGGGTTTGCTCTATGAGGTAGTTTGCAAAAATCCGTTTTTTCTGCCGTGTAACGAGTACGACCTCATTTGACAAGCCTGCAAAACAGGATTACTCTATAAAAATGAAAACACTGAGCATACTTTTTTTTACCTACGCCCTCCCGGCATGTCAGACGACATCCCGGGGCCGCTGATGTGTGCCCGTTGAAACTCTGACCAAAGTAAATCAGAAATGAAAACAAAGGCCCACAAGGGCCTTTTTTGTTTTCTACCACTTTGTTTTCGGCGCTCTGTTTTTGCCCTTGATATCCAAAAACTCAGCACCACTTTAGTAAGCACTTTGCATTACTTGTAACACCAAACACTCTCTTTTGAGGAGCCATATAACATGAAGTCAGCAGATGTAGAACGCGCGCGGGTCCACTGAAATGAGGGTGGTCGCATGGCCCCGCGGCGCTGTCACCAAGACAACCCCACGACCGCTCGCTATGTGAAAGTACCCCTATCATGACGAACACTGTCCCCCGTGCCGCTTCCAACAAGGCATCTGCTCATACTTCACGTCATCATTTGCGTGACCATTGGCGCAACTTTGGCATCATCGCGCACATCGACGCTGGCAAGACCACGCTGTCTGAACGCATCCTGTTTAAAACCGGCGAAATCCACCGCACTGGCGAAGTCCATGAAGGCAATGCTGCCATGGATCATATGGACCTGGAAAAAGAACGTGGCATCACCATCGGTGCAGCGGCAACCCGCTGTGTCTGGAACGGCCATGAATTCACGCTGATAGATACACCCGGCCATATCGACTTTGCGATAGAAGTTGAACGCTCCCTGCGCGTGCTTGACGGTGCCATCACTGTCCTGTCCGGCGTGGCTGGCGTGCAGCCGCAGACCGAAACTGTCTGGCATCAGGCCGAGAAACATGGCGTGCCCATGATCATCTTCGTCAACAAGATGGATCAGCTGGGTGCCGACTTTGCCCGTGTCGCTGAACAAGTGCGTTCGCACCTGGGTGCGCGCCCTGTGCCTTTGGCGATACCGGTTGGTGCAGCAGATGAATTCACTGGTGTCATTGATGTCTTGCAACAGCGTTTTCTGCAATGGGATGCCAAGGGCAACATGACGGTGTCGGCTTTGCCCGCAGAATTGCAGGCGCAGTCGCAGGCAGCATATGCCTATGCAGCCTCGGTCGCGGCAGAAGCGAATGATGCTTTGACCGATGCCTACCTGGCGAACGACACGCTCAGCCATGCAGATATCCTGCAAGGTTTGCGTGCCCTGACGCTGGCCAGAAAAGCCGTGCCCATGCTGGGCGGTTCTGCGTATAAAAACGCGGGCATAGAACCGCTGCTGGATGCCGTGATTGACTGGCTGCCGGCACCTGACGACCGTGCTGCCCCCGTTGCAAGTTTGAACGGTGACAGCCTGACCGTGGCAACTGGCGATGCTGATCCGCTGGCCGCGCTGGTGTTCAAGGTCACGCATGACGAACATGGTTCGCTGGCTTTTGTGCGCATTTATGGTGGCAGCATGCATGAAGGTGACACCATCTGGAATGCGAGCCTGGATAGTTCTGTTCGCATAGGCCGTCTGTATGTCGTGCATGCGGATGAACGTACCAGCACCACGCAAGCTGGCGCGGGCAGCATCATCGCCATCGCCAACCTGAAAGATGCACTGACTGGCCAGACCCTGGCCAGCAAGGCACAACCGTGGACGCTGGAAACCATCCATGCGGGTGAGCCTGTCGTGGCTTTGGCAGTGGAACCGGGCAGTGGCACTGACCGGGCGAAGATGTTGGCCGTGCTCGACAAGTTCCGCCGTGAAGACCCGTCTTTGCGTCTGGAAAACAATGTCGAAACTGGCGAGACGATTTTGTGGGGCATGGGTGAGTTGCATCTGGATGTGGTGCTTGAGCGTGCCCGCCGTGAAGCTGCGGTGGACATCCGCGTCGGCGCGCCGCATGTGGCCTACAAAGAAACCATGGGCCTGCCAGTCGTCGAAGCAGAAGGCAAGCTTGACAAGCAAAACGGCGGCAAAGGCATGTATGCCCGCGTCGTGGTCAGGCTGGAATTGCTCGATGCCAAAGACGGTGAGTTTGCCTTTGCCAATGTCGTCAAGGGCGGTGTGATACCTACAGCGTTTTTCCCGGCTGTTGAAAAAGGTGTGCAGCAGGCCATGCAACAAGGCCCGCTGGGGCAAAAAGTGACAGGTGTCAAAGTCACTTTGCTGGATGGTGATTTCCATGCCGTTGACAGTAACGAAATGGCCTTCATCATCGCCGCCAAAGAGGCAGTGCTGGCAGGTTTGCGCAAGGCCAACCCGGTCTTGCTTGAACCCGTCATGAAAGTCACCGTCGATGCACCCGCCATCAATACGGGCGACGTGATTGGTGACTTGCAAAAACGCAGTGGCCGCGTACTGGGCATCACTGAAGGCACAGGCCGTGTCGAAGTGGTGGCCGATGTGCCGCTGACCAGGCTGTTCGGTCATACGAATGACTTGCGTTCACTGACACAGGGCAGGGCATTTGCCAGCGCAACTTATGCAAGGCATGCGGCTTGTGATGTGAATGAAGCGTCGTTTGTGTAAGGCGTTGTTGTAATGGCAGATGACAGGCAGGCTGGAATTTGGTTTGCCTGTTGTTTGCAAGGCAGTATGTTGGAATGAGAAAAGCCAGGGCGTGTGCTCTGGCTTTTTTCTTTTTGTTTACAAGAGGCGCAAATATCGCACCTCATGCTGTGCAATAACCCGGTGGTACACACAGTGTACCACCGGGTTATTGCACATGAAGAAATGAGGTATAGTAGTATTGTATTCAAAAAATGATTCGCCAAATGATTCGCCATTAACTTTTTAAGTTATTGTATTTAAAGGAAATTTTATATATTTAAATTATTAAATGATCCGCCAAAATAGGCGCCATTTTGATCGTGAATGTGACTTGATCGTATTGGAAGTATGCAAAGCGATAATATGAGTAAATATCCATACAACAACCCTCACCAGATGCATCCCATGCTTCCGGGTGAAGCAAAACTCAATGATTTGCGGCCATTGGCGGCAGATCTCATTAGCAAAGCCAAGGATCTTGCTTCTCATGGCATGCCGCATTTGCGCGCCTTGTTGCGGGAAACCTTACGTCCCATGAATTCTTTCTATACCAATAAGATAGAAGGGCAACAGACTGAACCCTTGTTAATAGAAAGGGCGATGAACAAAGATTTTTCGAATCAGCCAGATGAAGCGCGTAAGCAGCGTATTGCCGTTGCCCATATAGAAACTGAGCGCTGGGCAGACGCAACTTATCCACACTTTGACGCATCCATTTTCTTTAATGCAGATGTCACACATGCCATTCATCGCCATTTACATGCACAACTCTTGCCTGAAGACCTGATTCAGTTCAATGAAGATGGCATTGAGCAAATTGTTAAGCCTGGGATATCGCGTGAAGTTGGTGTCATTGTTGGACAGCATATTCCGCCTGATCCGATGACTTTGTCTTTGTTCATGAATGAATGGCATGCGGCATATCAATATGCACGCGCAGGTGAAACTGCCGTCATTGCCTTGGTTGCCGCCCATCATCGATTCACCTGGATACATCCTTTTGTGGATGGCAATGGCCGTACTGCACGCTTACATACGCATGCCGGGCTGAATGCATTGGGTCTGACGCAAGGCTTATGGTCGCCCATGCGCGGACTGGCGCGGCAACAAGAAAATTATTACACGCATTTGATCAATGCTGATCAGGTACGTCGTGGCGATCTGGATGGCAGAGGTAATTTGACGGAAAAAGGACTGGTCGCGTTTATTGAATTCTTCATGCAGGTTTGCCTTGACCAGATTTATTTTATGAATAGATTGCTTGATTTCTCCAGCTTTGAAGACCGCCTTGCCCAAATGCTGGCTGCTGAATCAACCCGTAAGGAAACCAGATATTTGAAGCTTGAAGCCGCAGCGCCATTGGCTTATTTGGGGAGTGTCAAATCTTTGGAGAGAAACAGATTTAAAAGCATGATGGGCCTGGCGGACCGCACTGCTGACCGCGTTCTTGCAGATTTGTTTAAACTCGGAGTGATCACTTCTAAAACGCCCAAAGGTCCCGTTGAACTGGCGGCGCCACTGGATTTGTTTCGCTATCTTTTTCCACGGCTTTGGCCTGAGGCGGAAGCAAATACACAAGCATGAATGCGTGGATTTCATCTGCATATGCGCAGCGTCATAACGTTTAGCCAGCTTTATTGTGAGACATTCGCACCCGCGTGGTGCATCAAGCTGCCATGCACCGAAAAAAGCGAAATTCCCGCCTGAGTTTGGCTTCCATCATCTGAGAAACAGGTTTTATGCACGAAAGACCCGCATTTGTGGTATTTCTATTGGTATAAAAATTGCTGCGCAGACATATAGAGATATAGACATTTCCACCATTGCATAGGGAAGTATTTCACATCATGCGTGAAACCGCTGCTCAGGCGACTGCTTCAGGGTTGCCGTCATCAACAGGCCACTTTGCCACGCCGGCGCTGCGGGTGCTGCTTGCGCAGGCGGTGGCGTTTGACCCGGTTGAACAGGCGGCGTCATTCGGGCGCTGGTGGTATCACGCTGACAGCGGCGAGATGGTGCTGACAAGGGCCGCTGCCGACATGGTGGGCGTGGCTGCTGGCTGGCATGTCACCCTGGAGGCAGGTTTTATCAACGTGCTGGCAGACGACAGGTTGCAATTAAGCGCCATGTTGCGTGAGAGCCGCACCAGCCATCTGCCACTGGAATGGGAATTCCGCATTTTCATCGAAGGTAGTGGCTTGCGCTGGCTGCGTTTGAAATCCATCCCGCAAACAGACGCATCGGCCATTTGCGAAGGCATATTGACGGATATTACCGCCGCCAGACATGCCGCCATGCGTGAACGTCTGAGTTTTGAAACCACCCGGCTGTTCGTCGGTGCAGATTCTATCGGGGTCGCCGTTACCAAGGTCATACAACTGGTGTGTGAAAACCTGGGCTGGGATTGGGGTGCCTATTGGACAGTGCAGGCCGACAGCCTGGGTGAGCGCAAACTGGCGCTGGAAAACTGCTGGCATGCCCAGCAAGAATCACTGGCCTTGTTTACCGAAGAAAGCCTGGCCATGCAGGTGCGCCCTGGCACCGGGCTGGTTGGACAGGTGTGGCAACAGGGCGAGCCGCGCTGGGTAGAAAACATGAATGATGATCGTGATTTCTTGCGCAGTGAAACGGCAATCCAGTGCCAGTTGCGATCTGGGTATATTTTCCCGGTGGCGTATGTGACTGATGAAGGTTATCTCCATTGCCCCGGCGTGCTGGAATTTTATAGCCGCCTGACGCGCCAGAGCGAAGCGCAATTGCCGACCTTGTCTGCCACCATCGGTGCGCTGATTGCACAAACTGCGCAAAGGCTGGAACAGCAAGAAACCATACGCCAGCTAGCCCAGATCGATGGGCTGACTGAACTGGCCAACCGCAGCCACTTTTACCAGATACTGGAAGCAAACTGTAAACAAAGCGCGGCCAATGGCAGCGTGTTTGGCCTGATTTTTATTGACCTTGACCGCTTCAAACCAGTGAATGATGCCTTTGGTCATGAGGCTGGCAATGTCGTCTTGCGTGGCTTCTCGCAGCGCGTGCAGGCACTGCCTATACCTGGCAAACTGGTGGGCAGGCTGGGGGGCGATGAGTTCGCCATCCTGTACCAGCCCGATGGTTCTGACACACCCTTCAATGAACAGCTTGATGCCCTCGTCAGGCAAGTGCTGCATGCAGCGCAAATACCCTTCATGTTCAATGGCCATGAAATTACCGTATCGGCCAGCATAGGCATCAGCATCTATCCTGACAATGGCCTGAACGGCCCCGAACTGTTGCGTGGTGCCGATACCGCCATGTACCGCATCAAGAAAAATGGCCGCAACGCCATGAGCTATTTTGCCAGCAGCACGTCTTACACACTGGCGGTACAACAATCTGATCTGGCGCAGCGGCTGACGATGGAAACCGAATTGCATCAGGCCATTGCAGATGAAGCTTTCTATCTCGAATACCAGCCCATCTTTGCCGGCAATGGCCAGATCCATGCGATAGAAGCGCTGATACGCTGGCGTCGCGCCAATGGGAACATCGTACGGCCTGACGTGTTCATCCCCATTGCAGAAGAAAGCCGTTTAATCATACAGATTGGCAATTGGGTCGTGCATCGCGCCTGCCATGACCTGGCACGCCTGCATCGTTCAGGGTTCGAGAATTTGAAAGTGCATGTCAATATGGCCGCGTCTGAATTCACATCCAGCAACCTGCCGGATGAACTGCGCGCCATCGTCGACAAATCCGGCATCAAGCCTCATCATCTTTGCCTGGAACTGACAGAGAGCATGCTCATGCAGCAGCCCGATCACGTCATCCCCATCATGAGCACCCTGCGGCGGCAGGGCTTTGGCATCAGCCTTGATGATTTTGGCATGGGTTATTCGTCGCTTGCGCATTTAAAAAACCTGCCCATCTCATCAATGAAGATAGACCGCTCTTTCATCAAGGGCCTGCCGCAACAAAGCGAAGACCGCGCCATCGTGCGCACCATCATAGAACTGGGCCGCAACCTGCATTTGAATGTCATTGCAGAAGGGGTGGAGACAGACAATCAACTGGCCTTTCTGCGCCAGTTTGGCGATACCTTCATCCAGGGCTTCGTATTGAGCAAGCCCAAGCCTGTCGATGAACTGATACGCGTTTATGGAGCTGGTGTCGTGGTGAGTGAAGGTATGCCTGAAGTAAATGTGCAACCGCATACCTGATGAGATTTCTTGTCACTTATTCGCAAGCCCATTCATTTTGAGGTGTCGATACCATCCGCCTCATCATTCCTGCGCCGGCAAAAATTCATGTGATTAACCAAACGGTGCGGCAATGCTTAGCACGCTGTGCCAGGCTTCGATTTTATGATTACCCGCCAGTATCCATAGGCGGCTGAATGCCGTAATATCCTAAGCCCGCCCATCTATTCCATCATTCAAAATGACATTCAATGTACCCTGCCTGACTATCTCCCTGTCAATATTCCTCTTGTCAGCGCCACTTTTCAGCGCCCACGCAGAAGACCTGCTGGCAGCGCGTGCCGCCTATGCCAGCCAGTTCATCAAGAAAATGAAGGCACCGCAAGACTACGTGCCAGAAAAGCCGCCAGCCGGTGTCAGGGAAATTGACTACGTATCAGGCAAACTGCATTTGAAAGCATGGGTTTCTGCCACCCCTGACAGCACGAAAAAAATGCCTGCCGTGGTGGTTTTGCACGGTGGTTTCTCATTTTCATCCGATGACTGGAACGCTGTTCAAGGCTTTGTCAAAGCGGGTTATCTCCTCATGATGCCGCGCCTGCGCGGTGAAAACGGTGGTGAAGGCAATTTTGAAATGTTTGGCGGTGAACTCGATGATGCCATCGCCGCCGGCAATTACCTCGCCACATTGCCACAGGTAGATACCCAAAGACTCTACCTGGCAGGCCATAGCGTCGGTGGCAGCCTGGCCATGCTGGCAGCAGAAATGCCATCCCCATTCAAGGCAGTTGCCTCCTACAGCGGCTTCGCCCGCCTGCCGTTGTGGCTGGCCCATTACAAGAACATGGCCCCCTTTAATGTCGACCTGCCAGACGAACAAAAAATCCGCGACCCCTATCGTTATGCCGCCGCAGTCAAAACACCGCTGTATATCTTTACTGAATCAGTCAACACGCCGGCTATCCCTGTCAATACAGAATTTTGCAACCTGGTCGCCAAATATTCCGTGTGCAAACATGAAGTGATTAACGCTAACCATGAATCGATGATTGCACCGGCTGTTGCGCGGTCGATTGCTTTGTTCAGTAAGGGGTGAGGTGTTGTGAAACAATGCCAGGTGATGTTATGCCCCATGTTGGGCTGATGAGCTGTAGCTCAGTAAGGCGCGGTTCTAGCTGCGCTTGATCGCTATCAACAAACGCTATTACGCTCTCAGCTTGCGCTGAGGCGATGCCAATTATGTGGATCTTGTTTTCCCTTCATAGCCAGGTCAAGGATTGTCTCGCATAGCATTTTATTGATCTGCTGCACGCCTGTTTCTCTGGAATAAAAATCACATCGGCGTACCGGGCTGCATCAGTACCCCGGTACGCTTCAAATCGTCATTCCTGCGCAGGCAGGAATCCATCGTATTAACGTCTGTGCGCTTGAGTCTGGTGCGCCAGCACAGTTAAACAAGATGCTGCCTGCCAGTCTTTCGCAATAACACGCATAAGCTTTCACTGGCGCTATTTGATACCGATCGTTACCAAGTGGTGCCAAGCGGCAATAAGCAACATGGACTGCCGTTATGATCGATACCGCACAAAGAAGTTACATCTAGTTACATTAAGTTTTCTTTGATATATTTATTTTATATTTAGTTTACTATACTGGGCAGCAACTGCCAGCATCGCGCGCAGTTGCTGCCTCATTGACATCTCCCATCAACAGTTTCTTTGCCAAGGAAGGGCTCATCGCCAGGCCATACCATCGACATTATCAACATCATCAATAGCATCAGCATCAGCATCAGCATCAGCATCATCAAAGCATCAGCATCGACAGTTCTTACATTCAAAAATACTTATTCGGAGACAGTATGAATGCGATCAAACTTAGTTTTACCTTCCTGGCAATTGCCTTGGCACACATCAGTGCCTATGCCGGGAATATCTCTTTGCGTGTCGCTTACAGCGATGGCAGGCAGGGTACGAATTTCACCCCTGTGCATGCCGAGCTTGGCGAGTTTGGCCTGACACCCAGCCTGGCGCAGGGTGGGCAGGGAGATAAATGGCGCGTCGTCGCCAAAAATGCACAAGGCGCCGTCATCCATGAAGTGCTGGTGAGGAACGCACAGCAGCGCCATGTAGAAGTATTCAATCAAAAAAACGGCACCATCGACGTGTCGCAGCAGGTCAGGCAGGCTGATGGCGTCTTCGAGGTGTCCCTGCCTTTTGATGCGCAGATCGCCAGTGTTGAAATCCAGCAGCAATCTACCGGCACCGCAGGCATGGCGCCTGTGCCGCCGCAGTTGACCGTATTTGACCGGGCTAGCCTTGAGAAAATCGCACGCAGCAGCCAGGTGGCACGTGTCCAGGGCCCACCGCCTGCAGCGACAGCCACCACGATCATCGATAACGGCCCGTCCAATGCGCGTATGGACATTGTCTTTGTCGGTGATGGCTACACGGCTGCCGAGATGGATAAATGGCATGCAGATGCGCAGAAAGTGATTAACGGTTTCATGGCCGACCCGCTGTTTGCAGCCAACCGCGCCAGCATCAATGTGCGCCGCGTCGATGTCGCCAGCAATCAGTCGGGCGTGGATGAGCCTGACAAGGGTATCTACCGCGATACGGCCATGGATGGCAGCTTTTATTGCTATAACCTCGATCGCCTGTTATGCGTCAATTCGACCAAGGTGTACGACATCGTCGGTTCGGTGCTGGCACCCGATCAGCGCGATATCATCGTCGTGGTTTCCAATTCGACGCGCTATGGCGGCTCAGGCGGGGAAATAGCGACCTTGTCCATGCACGCGCAGTCAGTGGAAATTGCCCTGCATGAAATTGGTCACACCGCCTTTGCCCTGGCCGACGAATATGATTACGGCACCTGTAGCCTGAGTGCCGAACCGACTTCGGGTGATGTATCGCTTAACGGCACACGTAACGTCAAATGGGGCGGGCTGATCTCATCTGCCACTGCCGTGCCAACCAGCCTGGGGCAGTATGCCAATGGCACTGTCGGTGTCTTCCAGGGTGCGCAATATTGCACGACCGGCAAATACCGTCCGACAGAAAACTCACGCATGCGCACGCTGGGTTATCCATGGCATGCCGTGAATGAGGGCATTGCCAAAACCGTATTTGCCTCCTATGCCCCAGTGACAGGCGGCCCTGTCACGCAGACCGGTAGCCTCACCAATGGCGCGGTAGCCTATGCGCCCAGTGCATCGCCCGGTTATATCCAGGCAGGCAACGGCACGTTTAGCGTACAACTGAGCGGGCCAGCGGGCGCTGACTTTGACCTCTACCTGTTCAAGTATTCGGGTACTGCCTGGATCAAGGTGGCTGCCAGCGAAGGCAACACATCGTCAGAATCGTTCAACTATGCGGGTACGGCGGGTTATTACTACGTCCAGGTCAAATCGTATTCTGGCAGTGGCAATTACACGGTGACGTATTCGTTTCCGCCTAAGTAAACTGGCTTGGCCGGGGGATGTTTCTTTGCGGATGAAGGAGTGTCACTGATTCGTAGGTGCGATTAGCGCAGCATAATCGCACACATATACTTTCCCCGGTCAGCAAGACATCAATTGCATCGTCTGCGATGGTCGTGAATGATGCAATTGATGCGCATTGATACGCATCGATGCGCTCTGGCGATAGTCAGCATACGTGCGATTACGCTGTGCTAATCGCACCTGCGGAGGTGGCAGGGCGCACTGCGCCTTACCTTCCTCTTATGAACGTGAGAAAAACTCCCGCGTCATCATACTCACCCCACCTTGCAAGGCCAGCTGAACTGAAACACCGCGCCGCGTGGCGTGTTATTGCCCAAGGTGATGTTGCCGTTGAAGGATTCTATGGTTTTTCTGACGATGGCCAGGCCCATGCCGCTGCCTTCTACTTCGTCGCGCGGGCGCAGGGTCTGGAACATGGTGAAGACGCGTTCGCGGTGTTCTTCGGCGATGCCGGGGCCGTCGTCAGCGACAGCAAATTCATAGCGGCCTTCGCCCGGTGTGGCGCTGACGGTGATAGTGCCGCTGGCCTGGTCATGGTGCTTGATGGCATTGTTGATGAGGTTGCGAAACACCAGTTCCAACGGCACCTTGTGGATACTGGCGATGGGGAAATCACCATTTAATTGCAACTGGTAAGGGCGGTCATTGCAGCACAGGTCAAACACGTCGGTGACCAGTTGGCCTATGTCTATGCGTTCGAGGTTGCCGCCCAGCTGGCCCGCGCGGAAATACAGCAGCAGGTCGTCGAGCAGTTTTTCCATGCGTTTGATACGCACGCGCATCAGACGCAGGTGTTCGTCGGTGTCCTTGTCGAACTTGCCCATCAGGTCTTCACTGAGCCAGGTCGCCAGCTGGTCAACACCGCGCAATGGCGATTTTAGGTCATGCGAGGCGACATAGGCAAAATTATTCAGTTCCTGATTGCGGCGTGACAGTTCATCGGTGAAGCGCTTGCGCTCAGAGATATCGACAATGGCAGACAAGACCTTGATGCCATCGGCGGTTTCTATCGGGTTGAGGCCAATTTCAACCGGGAATTCGCTGCCGTCCTTGCGCAGGCCAAACAGGTCGCGGCCACTGCCCATGGCGCGTGTGCTGGGGTCGGCAAAATAATCCGAGCGCAGGCCAGGGTGGTGATGGCGAAAGCGCTGCGGTATCAGAATCTCCATGGGCTTGCCCATGAGTTCGCTGCGGCTGTAACCGAAAATCTGTTCGGCCTGGGCATTGAGCATTTCGATGTGGCCGTGTTTGTCTATCATCACCATGGCATTGGGTGCGGCTTCCACCACCTGGCGGAAACGCAGTTCCTGGCGCTTGCGCTCTGAGGTATCAACAATGGATGACAAGACCTTGATGCCATCGGCGGTTTCTATCGGGTTCAAGCCAATTTCAACCGGGAATTCACTGCCATTCTTGCGACGGCCAAACAGGTCGCGGCCACTGCCCATGGTGCGCGTACTGGGCGAAGAAAAATAGCTGCTGCGCAAGCCGGGGTGCTGATGGTGAAAGCGCTCGGGTATCAACATTTCCACCGGCTGGCCCAGCAGTTCTTCGCGGCTGTAACCAAAAATCTGCTCAGTCTGGGCATTGACCATTTCTATCTGGCCGCTGCTGTCTATCATCACCATGGCGTTTGGGGCAGCCTCTACTACCTGGCGAAAGCGCTGTTCCTGGCGTTTGCGTTCAGAGATGTCGACAATAGCCGACAGCACCTTGATGCCGTCGCCAGTTTCTATCGGGTTCAGGCCAATTTCAACCGGGAATTCGCTGCCGTCCTTGCGCAGGGCAAACAGGTCACGGCCACGGCCCATTTCACGCGTGCTGGGAGAGGTGAAATAGTCTATGCGCAGGCCGGGGTGGTGATGGCGAAACCGTTGGGGTATCAGTACTTCCATGGTTTTGCCTATCAGCTCGCTGCGGCTGTAACCAAAAATTTGTTCGGCACGGGCATTCACCATTTCTATCTGGCCGCGCTTGTCTATCATGATCATGGCATTCGGCGCGGCTTCCACCAGTTGGCGGAAATGCCTTTCGCTTTGCGCCAGCCTGGCATTGATGCGGTAGCCATCGCTGAAATCACGGGCGATGACCGACATACCGTTGAAGCGGCCCTGTTGGTCAAGAATGGCGGAGATGGTCAGCGACACTGGCAATTCCATGCCGCTTTTGCAGCGCCGCATGGTTTCAAAATGCCCTAAGGGTTCATCTTGTTGCAGCAGTTGGCACAACTGCGCATGCTCAGGCAGTTGGCCGCGTGGGAACAGGCTGGCCAGCGGGTTGCCCATGATTTCGTGGGCAGGATAACCAAAGATGAGGTCAGCCGCCGGGTTCCAGCTATGGATATTGCCGTCCAGGTCGCAGGCAATAATGGCGTCATTCGATGAAGCGACGATGGCTGCCAGCAAACAGTCTGGTTCGTGACCAGTTTCAGGTTTGCCGGGCGTGGGCGTCATGACGGTATTTCCTCGCTAAAAAAGTCGCTTCAAACTCGTCAACATTGACGGCGCGCGAGTAAAGGTAGCCTTGCAAAAGCTCACAACCATGGTCTGTGCAAAAATCGGCCTGTGCCTGTGTTTCCACGCCTTCGGCGACCAGGGTCAGACCCATGGTTTTGGCAAAGGCGATCATGGCAGCCAGCAAACGTTCTGGCGATTCGCCGTGGCCCACGCCTTTGACAAAACTCTGGTCTATCTTCAACACATGGATGGGGAAGAGTTTAAGGTGGCCAAAAGACGAATAACCGGTACCAAAATCATCCAGTGACAATTTAACACCGCGTGCCGCCAGCTTGAGCAGGATGCTGGCCACGTGCACTGGGTCACGGATCAGGGCATTTTCAGTAATCTCCAGCTCCAGACAGGCAGGGTCCAGCCCACTGCTGTGCAAAGCCTCGTCAACGGTCGCCAGCAAATTGTCGCCCTGTAATTGTATGGACGAGACATTGACGGCCACCGTCAACTCCTGTGCATGCAAAAACGGTAGTGAACGCCATTGCTGCAATTGTTTGCAGGCGGTGCGCATGACCCACTGGTCGATTTCAAACATCAGGCCAAGCTCTTCTGCCATCGGCAAAAATGTGCCGGGTGCCAGTACGCCTTCGACAGGGTGGTGCCAGCGCAGTAGCGCTTCCATGCCGCCTACGCTGCCGTCACTGGTATTGATCTTGGCCTGGTAATAGACTTTCAACTGGTCATTGCGCAGGGCTTGGCGCAAATCCCTTTCCAGATAGATGCGGTGGCGCACGGCCTGATGCAACTGGTCGGAATAAAAATGGCTCTGGTTGCGGCCTTCCTGCTTGGCACGGTACATGGCGATGTCGGCGCATTTCATCAGTTCGGTAGCGCTGTCGGCGCAGGAGCCAAAGACGGCGATGCCTATGCTCATGGTTACGTCCCATTCGACGCCATCGAGCACGATGGGTTTCTTGAAAGCGTCGACGATGCGGCCCGCCAGCAAGATTGCCTGGTCTACCCTTTCCATATCCTGCACCAGCACGACAAATTCATCGCCCCCCAGGCGTGCCAGCAAATCGCTGCCGCGCGTGGTGGTGCCCAGGCGACGGGCCACCTTGACCAGCAACTGGTCGCCGATGGCATGGCCATAGGTGTCATTGACGTTCTTGAAACGGTCCAAATCCAGCAGCAATACCGCCAGTTTGCCATGCAGGTTTTCGCGGCGGGCGCGGCTGACGGCAAATTCCAGCGCGCGTTCAAAATCATAGCGGTTGGCCAGACCGGTCAGGGCATCGTGTTCGGCCAGGTCGCGCAACTGGTCATAACTGTTGCTGAGTTCGGTTTCGAGTTTATGGCGGTGGCGTGCCTGTTGCACGGCGCGCAGCAGGCGGCGGGCGCTGACTTCGTCTTTTAGCAAAAAATCTTGGGCACCGGCTTCGATGGCCTGTTCCGCCAGGGTCACATCTTCCTGGTTGGTCAGCATGATGATGGCGGTGTGGTGGGTCTTGTCCATGCGCAGGCTTTTCAGGACTTCGATGCCATCGCGGTCAGGCAGGCGATAGTCAAGCAAAATGACATCAAAGCGCGTGGCCTGCGCTTTCATCAAGCCTTCCAGCGCTGTGGTGGCTTCTGAAATATTGACGGATACCGGCACCTGTTTCATCGCCCGCATGACTGAACGGCGGTCGAGTTCATCATCATCAATGACCAGTATTTCCAGTGCGGCGGTCTGTTGAGATCCAGCTAACATCATGCGTCCCCTTATGCGATAGGAAGTTCGACTATGCGCCAATAACGATCCAGCATTTCGATGACACGCATGAAGCCGTCACCGACATGCTGTTTGACGATATAGCCGGCCACATGCTGCGAATAAGCCAGCACCTTGTCCTGATCGTCTTGCGAGGTGGTTAAAACAAACACGACTGCAGGCGACAACTGCGTATCACGGCGCAGCTCGGCCAGCATTTCCTGCCCGTTCATGCGTGGCATATTAATGTCTAGCAAAATCAGGTAGGGGCGCGTCACACCGTTTGGCTGACGCAAAATTTCCAGCGCCTCGATGCCATCACGTGCACGCACGATGGGATTGGCAATTTTGAGTTTTTTGAGCGCCCGTTCTATACCCATGACATCAACGTCATCATCGTCCACGATCAGTATCGTGACCGGTTTGGTCTGCGGGATGCTGTCATCCATAAGAACGCCTTTCGACAGAAGGGCCATCAAACAATAATACTACAGGGCAACTTTTATGCAACATTATTTTTCAATTGGAGGACATTGCTCTAAATTTAATTTGAAAAATTCGCATTTAATTGGAAATTTATTAAGTCAATAGTAGGCAAATTAGCACGATGGTGCAATATTGAATGACAGGAGTGTTACGTTTTTAACATGAAGTTACAATTTGAGTAACATTACGCAATGCCTTGTTTTTCCTACCTCTGAGATGTCGCGGGTGATATCAGCGCAGGGCAGGGCGCTGCAAGGTAGAGAAAACGCAGATAAAAAACAAATAAAGAGCAAATAAAGAGCAAATAAAGAGCCTTGAATAAAACACACTTTGTTGATGAAAGCTCATGTACCATCAAACATCACACTTGCTGATTATGCAAATAATGAGCTGACAGGTCATGCTGTTGCCACAAAGATTCGCCATCATCAGGTAAGTCAAATCAGGGCAGAGCAGGGCAGGGTGCGGTGAGACAGGCGCAGAGGCCATCAGCCGCAGCAATGCCTGCGTTGGAGTAAAGCTGGGCAAGCCAGGGAATTGAGTCTATCGAAGTCAACTGAAGTTAATCCAATAGGGGGCAGCATGGCGGCAAGTGAAGGCAGTGATCATTTTTATATTTCTGCGAAAGAACATGATCTGGATGATGAAGCAGGCGCCGGGCGCATGATACTGGCGCACGGCAAGCGCACTTATGCGGCCCGTGCCTGCCTTGCTACCGGCACACTGGTTGCAATGGCAGATGGCAGCCAGGAACGGATAGAAGATTTGCAGGCAGGCGAAACCGGCATTGCCACGGCAGGGCTGGATCTGAAATTCGTGCCGGGCACGGTCAGCAGCCTCGTCAAAAGCAATACCGCCGAATTCAGGAACAGCATCTACCTGCGTTACCAGGACAGCGATGGTGCCGTGCTGGAGCGCGTCGTCAATATGGATTACCCCTTCCTGCTGGCTGACAAGACCCTGGTACCTGCCTATGCCTTGCAGGCCAGCGACCAGTTGCAAGGCGGTGATGGCAGGCCAGTCAGCATTGATGCCATCGTCATGGGTAACTATATAGGTCAGTTCTGGGAACTGATCTGCGGCAAGGCTGACACAGCCAGCCTCGATGGTCACCTCCTGATCAGCGAGGGTGTCGTCACTGGTGACGCCAGCATCATCATGCCAGACCAGAGCAACGCGCAGCGCCCGTCCATCGGCTCCAGCGCCTGGCTGGAAAAAAATGGTTCGGAAGAACATACCTATACCCAACCGATACAACTGGTGGATGGCATTTTCATTCCGGCGGCGGCTTTTGCGGTTGCCATCCCGGCGTATGCCAGCGCCTTTTTACCGGAAGTGCAAGCCGCCGTACTTGACCGCCACGCACCGAAAGAGCCGACATCCAGCCTCTATCTGCCAGACCTGTGTGAACACCTGGTTGAATTTGTTTTCGAACCGCGCTATTACGATATCCGTTTCCACTTCAACTGGTATGACAATACCGTCAACGCCTATGCCTGGGTCAACCCGGCTTCGGGCCAGCAAACCGTGTATCTGTCTGGCGGGCTGGCGCGTATCAAGGGCTTTGCAGTAGAAGGGCTGGCACTGGCACTGGCGCATGAAGTCGGGCACCTGCTGGGCTGGCCGCTGTTGCCTGGTGGTGTTACCTGCGAAGGCCGGGCAGACTGGTTTGCCGCCGCCGTGGCATTGCGCGCCATCTGGTTTGGTGAAGAGCATGCCGCCCGCCTGCCCAAAGCCATCGCCCAGCTGGAATTGTTGTATAGCTACCTGCAACAGGCCAAAGAGCAGGATGACACACTCGATATCACCCCGCCGACGCAAGAAGCCAATGGCCAGCCATATCCCGACAACCATAGCCGCATCACGATATTACAGACTGCGCTGATTTCCAACATTGCGCCGGAATGCTCTTTCGGCCTGCCCGCTGACGGGGCCGACACTGTTGAAGGCACAGAGGGTATCGATGATGGCCTGCATGCGGAAGTCAACAGCAAGATCGCCGGCCCACGTGACCGCCAGCGTAAAAAAAGCAATCATCTGGCACCTCTGACAACCGCCGGCAAGACAGCCGGTGCGCGTGACCGCCAGCGCAAGAAAGATGGCGGCGGTGATGACCGCCCATGGCCGGACGATGATAGTGACCCGCGCCCACTGCCAAGCAAGCTGGCAGGTGCACGCGATCGCCAGGCTAAAAAAGACTATCGCTTCAGCGCGCTGGCAGAAGATATTTTGTCTGGCGACCATGACCTTGATCATGCAGACGAGGAGTATCACGGCCTGCATATCGCCGACGGTTCAGAGCAGTTTGAAGAAGATGATTTTGACGGCAGCGATGAAGACCAGTTTGATGATGTGACTGGCGAGAATAAAATCAGCCTGTTACGCGATCTCGTCGATGAACTGCTTGCACTGCGCGAACAGGCGCAGGCTGGCTACGACGATGATGATGAAGACCATGAAGTTAAAATCAGCGGCGCACGTGACCGTCAGCGCAGGAAAGTAAGGAGGCTGAGTGCCGATGTCAACGCCGATGTCAGTGCCAAACTGGCCGGTGCGCGTGACCGTCAGAGAAAGAAATTGTCCTTGCATGATGAAGACCTGTCGTCATCGGACGTATCTGACGATACCGGTTTGTTACGCGATCTTGTCGATGAACTGCTTGCACTGCGCGAGCAGGCGCAGGCTGGCTACGGCGATGATGAGTATGAACAGGCAGAAGCCAAGGTCAGTGGTGCACGCGACCGTCAGCGCAAGAAAAAATACCTGGCCCAGGGTGTTGGCGTCGCCGCCAAATTCCCTGGCATACGAGACCTTGGCCGTGGTCAGAAGCGCGAGCCACGCAATATGCTGGCGGAAGCCTCTGACGAGGCAGATGATGCCGATACATTGCTTGAGCATATCGCAGAATTTCTGGGTAGTTCAGAGCTGGAAACAACAATCAAAACCAGTGGTACACGAGACCTTCAGCGTCGGAAAAAGACAGCGCTGCTGGGTGCCGAGCTCGATACCAAGCGTGCTGGTAATCGTGACCGTCAGCGTAAAGAGAAATGGGATGGCGTTGTTGGTGATGACGATGCGCTGGCATTTCATGAATACGATGAAGTAGATGACTTGCGCGAACAGATCGCAGAATTGCTTGAAAATTCTGATCTGGGAGACGCAGCAAAAATCAGTGGTGCCAGAGATCGTCAGCGCAGAAGAAAACCTTTGCAACTGGGTGCTGAACCGGATGATGCCAAACGGCCTGGCGCGCGTGATCGTCAGAAGAAAAAGAAAATGGCATTGCAAGGCGAAGCAGAGGTCGATTTTGACGAAGCAGATGACCTGCTTGAGCAGATTGCAGAATTGCTGGAAAATTATGATCTGGGAACGACAGCCAAGCTCAGCGGTGCAAGAGACCGCCAGCGCAGGAAAAATGCGAATACTTTGGCCGCTAAGGATAATGTAAAAATCTATGGCCCGCGTGATCGTCAACGGAAAAAACGCATGGATTACAGCATTGATGACGACGATGCCCTGGCATTCCATGAGCCCGATGAGGCAGATGACTTGCGCGAACAGATTGCAGAATTGCTGGAAAATGCTGATCTGGGAGACGCAGCAAAAGTCAGTGGTGCCAGAGACCGTCAGCGCAGAAGAAAACCGTTGCACCTGGGTGCTGAACCGGATAGTGCCAAACGCTCTGGCGCGCGTGATCGTCAGAAGAAAAAGAAAATGGTACTGCAAGGCGAAGCAGAGAGTGACTTTGACGAAGCAGATGACCTGCGTGAGCAGATAGCAGAATTGCTGGAAAATTATGATCCGGGAACGACAGCAAAAGTCAGCGGTGCAAGAGACCGCCAGCGCAGGAAAAATGTGATTGCACTGACCACCATGGACGATGCCAAGATCTATGGTCCGCGTGATCGTCAGCGGAAAAAGAAATCGGATGGTGTTGTGGGTGATGAAGATAATGCCCTGGCCTTTCATGAATCCTATGAATCTGATGAGCCGGATGAAGCAGATGTCTTGCGCGAACAGATCGCAGAATTGCTGGGAAATTCTGCCCTGGGGGAGACAGCGAAAAGAGCTGGCGCAAGAGACCGTCAGCGCAGGAAGAAATGATATTTTCAGGGACTGATGTGCTCGTCAGAAACAGTAAGAACCTGAACGGTCGTTGAAATCGGCGCGTGGCCTGGTGCAAAAAAGCACCGGGTTGCGCGCTTTTTTTATGTTGAAAACCGCTCAGAAAAAAGGACATTATGCTGAGTCTTAAAATCCATGCCCCTGCCTTGCGTCAGGGATGGCATGCGACTGATGGTGAAATAAGTTGCAGCGCAAGCTGGGTGCGTGCACTGCAACACCCCATGCTGGAATCGTATTCCCTGCGTGCACCTGGCACGAGCGCACTGGTCGTGCGTGAACGCGGCCCCGGGCCTGCCGCCAGCCAGGTGATGGGCAGGGAGCAATTTGCCGCCGCCATCGAGGCAGCCTGTGCATGGCCCTTGCAGACCTGCATTGCATTAATCGACCATACTGATGGCACTGTGCGCGTACGTCAGGGTTCCTGGGGTACGGCCCCGGTCTTTTTTTGTGAAGCTGAATGGACCCTGCATGGACACTGGGACCCCTTGCAACTTTATCAGCACCTGCCTGGCCTGAACAGTTTGCACCCTGGACGGGCTGCCCGGTTTTTGCATGAATTTGACATGCCGTATTCGCGCCATACCCTGTTTGACGGCTTGCAGGTCACGACAGCAGGCAGTTACGCACGCTGGCAGGGCGGTGGCATCCACATTGCCTACCCGCGTGAAGCGGCGCCTGTCAGCCGCAAGCCCTTGCGCCCGGGTGCTGAGCCTGCGCAGGCAGCGGTGACGATACTTGATCAGGCCATACGGCGCTGGCTGCATGATGATGTCCGCTATGCGTCTGAATTGAGTGGCGGGCTTGATTCCAGCCTGGTGTCGATAGTCTGCCAGCAGCACCGGCCACAATGGCAGACTTATGGCATTCATATCGATGCACCGGGCCAGCAGCCAAGGCGGCAATCATTGATAGACCGTTTCGGTTTTGTCGACCACACGGTTGAGCTTGATGCCCACCTGCCACTGGCGCGCAATTCGCCGCGCTGGCAACAGCAGGTCAGCGTACCCTGGGAAGAAATCTATGATGAAGGCGTCAATGTCATGCTGAGCCTGGCCGCGCAACAGGGTGTGCAAGCGATGTTTACCGGCTTTGGCGGCGATGAATTATGTCCGCTCTATGGGGATGAAGATCCGCCACCGCCGGAACTGGCTGCGCTGGAACCGGCCACCTGCGTGCGTACGCAATCTGATTTTTTGACACTGCGCGCCGTGCAGGCCATGCGCAATACGCCACGTGCGCCTGCACCCCGGGCCGCCATTGATGCCTCTTCACTGGAGTCTGCCGCGCTGGGTTCGGCCATGTATTTGCGTCATGGCATCTGGCCGATACATCCTTTATGCACGCCAGAACTGAACCTGTTCTGCGGTGCACTGCCGTGGTCATGGCGGGTAGGCCGCACGATAGAAAGACGCATGTTGCGCGAACTCAACTGCACTACCGAGGTGGTGGACAGCCGCGTCAACGACAGCTTCCAGACAGCCCTGTCGGCAGGCATGCGCGACAGCGCCACGGCACAACTGGCCGAATTGTTTGACGCCCCGTTGCTGGCCCAGGCCGGGCTGGTAGACAGCAAGCGCTTGCAAGCGCAATTCCAGGGCTGGTGTGAAGATGGCAGCGATGATGAAGTCTTGCCCTTCTACAGTGCCGCCAGCCTTGAATTGTGCCTGCGCCACCTGGCCGGAGACGCCGCATGAGTGCAGTGACAGGGGCAAAAAAAATGGCCAGGCTGGGCATGTACCTGGACATCAACGACCCCGAGCCAGATCCGGCCGGTGTGTTTGGCCGTGACATTGCAGTAGAAGGTTTTTGTGGCGCGCTGTTGCAGTATTCCCGTCCTGGCGAATTGCGGTTTTTTCAGAACAGTCCGCTGCTGCAAAAGCGCAGTAACCCCATGCCGCGCCTTGAACAGCAGGCCGCAGCGCAGGTGCGCCCCGTGCTGGCAGAAATGCGCGCCTTGCGCAATCATTTTGCGGATCACCCATTTGCCGCCTGGCATGACCTTGATGGCAATTTGCATGGCGCACATGATTTGCGCCAGCGCTATTCGTCGCGCCTGTATCCGGTCACGGCCACGCCGCATGCCTACAGTTATGCCGGCCTCAACCATAGCTGGATATTGCGCATGCTGTTGCAAGACGGCCAGCCCTGTGATGCACTGATTTGCCCGACCGCTTCAGCCAGGCAGGTTGTGCAGAATATGTTTGCCAGCGTCAGCGCCAGCCTGGAAGCCAGCCACGGCCTGACACTGTCTTTCACACCGCGCCTGGCCACCATACCGCTGGGGGTGGACAGCAAGGTGTTCCGGCCAAGGCCAAAAACACCCTTGCGCCAGCAACTGCGTTTGCCGGCAGACGCATTGATATTGTTATGGGTAGGGCGCTTTTCACCACTCGACAAGGCAGATCTGCTGCCACTGCTGCAAGTGTTTGCACGTTTGCGGCTCGGCCCTGAAGGCCAGCCGCTGGTCTTGCTGATCGGTGGTTCCGGCCACCAGTTTGTCAGCCATACCTTGCAGGCTCATGCGCGTGAACTGGGTATCGCTGATCGCGTATTGTTGCGCCCCGTGCCAGTACGGCAGCGGCATCTGTACCACGCAGCGGCAGACATTTTTGTCTCACCGGCGGACAGCATACAGGAAACCTTTGGCATCACCCCCATCGAAGCCATGGCCTGCGGCGTGCCGCAAGTGGTGTCTGACTGGGACGGTTACCGCGATACCGTCATCGACGATGTGACAGGTTTCCGCATCCCCACCTGGATGCCTGCACCTGTCGCAGATGGCACGCTTGATGACGTCAGCCTGGGCGCAGGCGTGTATGACGCCTATGATATGTCCGACCATCTCGCTAGCGCCCAAAGCGTGGTGGTCGACCCCGATGCCTTGGCGGCCAGCCTGCAAAGCCTGATCGATTCTGCGGCCCTGCGCCAGCGCCTGGGTGCGGCATCACGTGAGCGGGCGGTTGCCAGTTACGACTGGCAAGTCGTGGTCGGCCAGCATGAAGCCTTATGGGATGAGCTGGCCGATGTCGCCAGCCACACGCCGTGGCAGCCACAGCCGCAAAAAGACTATAACCTGCAGGCGATACCGCAAGTGTTTTCTCACTACCCCAGCGCGCAACTTGATCAGCAGGGTCAGATCGCGCTCACTGATGAGGGGCATGCGATCTGCCAGGGCAGGGCCAAGCTGCCCGCTTATCACCATGCACTCGGTGTGTTGTCCATCCCCTTCCTGAGCGCTGCGTTGCTGCAACTGGTGCATGGCCCGGCCAGCTTTGGCGAACTGGCAGGCAGCCTGGGTGCCAGTTGCCATCTCAGGCCCCAGCAGGCGCACAGGCAACTGATGTGGCTGCTCAAAATGGGTCTGGCCAGGCGACTGCCTTGATCCCGCTGATTTTGTAACTTTTGATTACATAATTGCCAAGGGGCATTGATAAATGAACATGCACCTGCCTTATAATGATCTACCTGGCTCTTGCATGTGCAAAGGTAAGCATATGCAGGGGCTTTTAATTTATCTGCTTGCGAGATGGAAAAAGATGATACAAAGATTGATCCACTTCTTTAAACGCCCGGTTGTCAGAATTTTGCTCACCGCCTGGGTCTTGTTCTATGTGATCTCTCAGGTGACCTATTCGCAAACCTTCCGCAATATCCTGGGCTTGCCTGTCATCATCTGGACCATCTATGCGCTGATCAATACCGTCGTCAAGGCCAGACGCGCCAAGCAGCAATTGCTGGCCGACATCAAGTCGTTTTCGCAAATCAGTGACCCTGCCTATTTCGACACTTGCCGCGAAAGCGCCATCGCTCTCAATTACGCCAACAAGACCATTTACATAATCGACGATGGCAAACAAAAAGCCATGCTCTACAGCGACATCCTGCGCTGGGAAATGGAATACAAAGACGGTGGTGGTTTGGCCATTGGCGGCGTGTCCATCAATGGCGCGACCGCAGCTGCCGCCCTGTTTGGTGTCGGTTTCTTCAGCCTGTTGGGCCGTTACCTGTACAAGACCAATGACATTGGCTATGTCAAATTCTGGGTCAATGACGCCGAACACACCATCATCAGCGTCTATGTATCAAACAATGCCATCATTGAAAAGATGCAGCATTTTTCCATGGTAAATGGTTTGAAGGTGCATTGATATTGCACAGTTCATCTACCCGTTTCTGTCTCGTCATACGCAAGTGCCAAAGTTTTTATTGTCTTTGATATGGGCCATGCTCGCCTGGCTGGCAAGCGGTCAGGCCCACGGCGTTGTCCCTGCCCAGGACCATCCCCATACCACTTATCAAGCAAGGCAAATCGCTGGCTGGACTGTACTGTTCGACCAGGGCGCGCAAACCGCAGATGCGGCACAAAAAGCGGCCTTTCTGGTGGTCTTGAACGACCAGCTCAACAAACTCAACAAGCTGCCAGCCCCAGCGCTGGCAGGTTTGCGTGGCGTTAAAATCTTTGTGTCTAGCGGTACCTACCGCGCCTTTGGTGCGCAGCATCACCCGTCGGCACAATGGCTGAAAGAAAATGGCTACCCCGTTGAATTTGCCGGCAATATAGAAATCTGTAACTGGCGTGAATTCACCACCCTGGTACGCAGCCAGCCGTATGCGCTACTGCATGAAATGTCGCATGCCTACCACTTTTTGCACCCTGAACTCGACGCCCGCATCTTGCAGGCCTATGAGCTGGCAAAAGCAGCCGGGCTATACAAACAGGTGACACGTGATCACAGGCCAGAGTTGCAGGAAGCCTATGCCCTGGGTAACCACCGTGAATATTTTGCCGAACTCAGCGAAGCCTATTTTGGCGAGAATGATTTTTATCCCTACCAGCGCGCAGAACTCATCAAATATGATGCACGCGGCCATGCCATGCTGGAAAGTGTGTGGGGTATAACGGCAACGACCAAGCCTGCACCGTGACACGCGGGTGCCAGGAAACAGGCAGCCTATACGAGCCGACTACACAGGCCGACTACACAGGCCGACTACACAGGCTGACTACACAGGCAAACGCCTGTTGCCGTCAGCTATTGAAATGCACAACCACCGCAATCAGCACCGCAACCCAGAAGACGATGCCGATGAATGTCGTCGTCCCGCTGCTGACAACGATGCCGGTATCGTCCCGCCAGAAATAGGATTTTTTATCTGGCCCCGTCTCTCCATCAAAATGCTCACCGCGCATGCTGCCCAAAGATAAAATGGGTATCAGCAAACGACCTGTCCCATAGCCAATAATCTGGCCAAACAATTGCAGCAGGATTTCGAAGATATCATCCATCATGCGAATCCGATCAGGGTGTGAAGCCAGCGTGGGTTTTGGTTTTAAGCCGGTAAGCAGGATGAGTGTAGCAAGAAATTTTGTGTCAGGGGAACGCATATTTGCAATATCCCGCTATCAGTGCGCCATTCTGCACAAGTGCAGCAAAAACCTCGAATTATTGCCATATAAACATGATATGCTTTGCGCCTGATGCATGCTTTCACCTCGAATGCTGCGCAGCTTAACTGGCATTTCTGATGTCTGACACCCTGCAAAAGTTGTATACCAAGTTCCGCCCACTGGCATCGTGTATCGCCGGGGTAAGCTTCATCACTTTGACACTGATGCAACGCCACTTTGGCTTCGCACTGATTTTAGTAATGTTGTTCTGGCTACCGTGGCTGTTTTACAGCATCTACATCATGGGAAGACATCCGCCACAGCGTACATTGCGGGGTGCAAAAATAGCGATCTGGCTAACCGGGTTTGCCATCATCATTGCCGGCCATATATGGATGGCCTCAGTCGCCAGACAATACGCCAATCAGGCCGTCGCCAGTATAGAACAATACAGGCAGGAAAAAGGGCATTACCCGCCAGACAGTGCCACTGCCGGGCTTTCCAGGCAATGGCTGAGAAAACACCTGGGCACTACTGCTTATGGCATCAATGAAGGCAAGCCCTATTTTGTCTATGCCAGCACTTACATCGTGTTTGACCTGGAAAGTTATGATTTTTCGAACGGGCAATGGCAGCATATAAATGATTGAATGCTGTTTGCTATGTTCGGCATTTCGTATTTGCCGATGGCATTACTTAGTTAATGTAATTTGGGTTTTTTTGGAGCTGGTCCATTGATACACCTGATCTTGTTTTTGCTGTGCTTTCCAGTGTGGTTGTATATCGTATTCAAGATCAGCAGATTTTTAACGCGCAAAATCATTGAGCAATGGTGGGGTGTTTTCATTGCGTTCTTCATTTTCTTCATGCTGCTGGCCTTACCTTTAACTGACGAATTCATTGGGAAAAGGCAGTTTGAAAAAATTTGCAATGAAGAATCCATGGTTCATATCGATGTTGCATCAACAAGAGGGCGTACAGTTTATTTCGATAGTCGCCCCCAACAATATTTAGCAGATACAGCTGTTGCGATAAAAATTTTGCCTATACGCTATATCGATGCCAAAACGGGTGAGCTGGTTTTTCATTATGCATATGTCACCGCAAACGGTGGCTTTGTCAGCCGGATGTTTCCTGCAACTGAAGATGTTTATCCCTGGACGTTTTCTGGACAATGTGGGCCAGACAATCAAGTCAATTTGTTTGATAAATTGGGGTTGAAGAAAATTGAGAAAGAACATAAAAAATAAGAGCGCATCGCTAATGAGAACCATAGCAGGCTTGTTCTTTTCTATCAGACTTGTGCTCGGTGTTCTTGACCTGCTACTCGTTACCTCGGGCAACGCTAACGCCAGCGCTGACGAAAAGCCTGTGATCTTCTTCAATATCACCTGGCCAAAAACCACGACTGGTATTGAATGGACGCATTTACGCATTCCCTATGCTTTCCAGGTCAACACGGTATGGAATTTGCCGCTGCTAGCTGAGACGCAGTTATTTCAGCAGAAACAAGGGAAAATGACAGCGCCAGCCTATGCTAATTTTTCCGTTTCTGCTTTCTGGCCCGACATGGCGCCATTGGATGAAATGAAATGGTTGGCCCAGCCTGCACATGACAAGTCATTGCAGGTATATGCATTATTACAGTTATCTGCAATTGACATTTATGACGGTGTTAATGTCAATCGCTTGCAATATGACTTCAAGACCTTTTCTGTAAATCTGAACAATGTTTGCTATTACCCCAAAGTGGAAAAGAATGAACGCGGATTGATTGATGCTGCCATTTGTAGTAACAGAGAACAGGTAGATGCCAAGCCTGCACGTTATGGTCTGGAACGTATCGGTATCGATTTTAGCCACTATCCAGTTATTCCACGATCGCAATATGGTGACATTTTCAAAGACGATGTTTATTTCAGCTACGACGAGAAAAAAAATCTGAATACAGTTATACGCTGTACGGCAGAAGAAGCGGAAGCATCGGGCAATGGCTTGCAGGCACCAGCACCTGCTTTTTGTGAACAGGGTTTTATATTCAAGCCACTGAATGCAAAAGTAACACTGAGCTATCAGCGCATACATCTGAAAGACTGGGTGGCAATGCAAGCTGTATGGGAAAAACTTTTACAGTCATTTATTCTTCGACCTGAATATTAAATCTCATTTTCAGCATGGAGAAAACAGCATGATGCAAGCAATAATATTCTTGGAGTTGGGTTACTAAATTGCCATCGATCAGCAGTTGTCACTTGTCGTCGCCATCACCTGTAACTGCTGTTGCAATACTTTACAAGTCTGTAGTCAACAAAGATGGGCCTGGGTCGTTATGCTTGTATGCAGGCTTTGTTTGTAGAATGCCTTGCAGAAAATTACTCAGGAGTAAAAATGAAAACCATTCCTTTATGCCTGGCGGTTGTCGCCGTGGCAACAACGATGACGGCTTGCGTAGTGGCACCCCGTCCTGTCTATCATGCGCAGCCTGTGTATGTGCAGCAGCCTTACCCGATCAGTACGGTCGTGGTAGAGGCACCACCGCCAGCGCCCTATGCTGAGGTGATAGGCGTGGCACCTACCGCAGGGTATGTGTGGATAGGCGGCGCCTGGTTCTGGGAAGGTGGCCGCCATGTATGGCACGGCGGTTACTGGTCGGCCCCGCGTTCAGGCCATTACTGGGTTGGCCATCGCTGGGAGCAGGTCGGTAATTCCTGGCATTTCCGCGAAGGTCACTGGGAACCGCATCGCCGTTAATGCGGTAGCAAGCGGATGCCGAAAAACGGCATCCGTGCATGTCAATATCGTTTGCCTGATGGCTGACGGTATTGCATATTTTCATGCGGTGCGCGTGGCGCAGCCTATGTGATATAACTATGATATGGCTAGTTGGAACGCATCATTGTCGCGTTGAAAACTCTACACCTTAAGATATAAGATGAGGCGATAAGCATCGTTTTCTCTTCGACCTTTTCTGTGATGCGCCTTTGGGCCTTCTGTCCATACAGCCGCACAAGCTGAAACTGCGCTCAATTTCATCAGCCTTATCTAGCTAAGCCGCCGTCCTATCTAACTAAGTTATCTAACTAAGTTATTTAACTAAGTTATTTAACTAAGCTATCTCAACCTGCGGTCAGGTATCTGTTCCATGTCCACCTGATCAAGGCGCACGAAGATGAAGCCTTGCTTGAGCGAATTGATCAGGGCAGATGACAAACCTTCGGCAGAATCAGATGCGGGTTTGTTCATGTGAGCGATGATGACGTCGCCTGATTTCAGGCGTTTGACTTTTTCTATGATGGCAGCTTTGCGCAAGGTGGCACCTGCATCGGCATTCAATGAAAAACCGGCGATCTTGTAACCCATTCTATTGATTTCACTGACGGCCTGGGCATCATATTCAGCAGTGGCACCGCGATACCAGCGGGGTGTCACGCCTATCATGCGGGTGATGGCCTTGGCACCTTCGCTGACTTCGCGTTGCAAGTGCAAAAGGTCGGGCTGGCCTGGTATGCCATAGACTTTTCTGCCGGCACCGATGACGGCGGGGATGTGGTTTTCACCATGGTCTTCGACATCAAACAAATCCAGGTGGGCCTTAATGACAGAGATGCCATAGGGATTACTGTCCAGCCATTTTTTGGTGGCGAAGATGGTTGCAGGGATGCGGTTGCGTATCAAAAATTCGATCAGGTCATCATCAAACTTGCCTGAGCAGGCGTCCAGCGTCAGCGCCACTTTCTTGTCTGCTCCTGCCTGCTGCACCAGCCGCGTGTGGATTTCCACTGGCTTTTCCTGTGCCATTGCGAGGCTGCTGCACAGGCCGAGCATAACTGCGAATAAAGGGCGGGTGCCAGGGTATTTCATGAAGTCTCAGTATCGTTTTAATGCGCACAAGTATACACAGCGCATGATCAAGCGCATTGAAATTTACATTTGGTAAAAACAAAAAGACAAGTTGCACCGCCATCGCAAGCGCTTTGGCGGTGCGGGCCATCCAGCCTGCACTGAATGTTCAGTAAGCATTCAGTGAACATTCAGCGAGCAGGCCCATAAACCCTAAACGCTAACTGCTAGCCGCGCTTTTGCCTGTCCCTCTCTTTCACAGAACGCATCATCACTTTCCATTTCGCCCTGTCAGCGATTTTGTCCAGCGGGCTTTGCTGGTGGCGGCGCGCTTCACGCAACAGTTTCTGGTAGTTGTGCAGGCGGTCAGCGTCGACTGTTTCGCGAACGGCACAACCAGGCTCGCTCTGGTGACTGCAATTGCGGAACTGGCATAGTTCTGCCAGCGCCTCAATGTCTTCAAAGCTGGCGCTCAATGCCGCTTCATCCACGTCCAGTTGCAGGCTGCGCAGGCCGGGTGTGTCGATGATGCAGGCGCCTCCTGGACATAAGTGCAGCGAGCGTGCGGTGGTGGTGTGCTGGCCGCGACCATCACTGGCACGCACGCCACCGGTTTGTTGCTGGCTGCTGGCCAGGGTATTGGTCAGTGTGGATTTGCCTGCACCCGATGAGCCCAGCAAAATCAGGGTTTGCCCGGCAGCCATCCACTGTGCCAGAGCGCTGGCGGCATCGGTACTCTGGCCGTTGACGGCAATCACGGGCACGCTGGCAGACAGGCGTTGTTCTACCTCGGCCACGCGCGTTGCGGTGTCGCTGCTGACATCAGCCTTGGTCAGCACGATCACCGCGGCTACGCCTGCGGCATGCGTCAGCGCCAGGTAACGTTCCATGCGGCGCAGATTGAAATCGGCATCCAGGCCCATGACCAGCAGCGCGGTGTCGATATTGCTGGCCAGTGCCTGCCGCCTGCCATCGTTGCTGCGGCGGGTCAGATGGGTGATTGGCAGCATGCGGTCAGTGACCCAATAGTCGTCATGCTGCATACTTTCTGTCAGCACCCAGTCGCCAACGGCCAAACCACTATCGCTGCTGTCCTTGTCTAGCAACAGGCGTGGCAAGATCCTGGTGTTGAAAGCGGTTTTTCCATCATGCACGTTCACCGTGTCACGATGTACTTCGGTGATGCGGGCCACATGGTGGCTGCCGGTTGTCTGTGGTGTCAGTGTATAGAGCTGGTTGGCGATGACGGGTGTCAGGCCGATGCGGCGTAATGCTTCAAAATCAAAATTGATCATGATGAGTGTGTGTTCCCAAATTCGTTACCCGTGGCATGCACGAGTCCTTCCCGCACGTAAAAGCTTCAGACGTGCAGGTGCTGAAAAAGAAAATGGAGGCCGGCGCGGGATCAGGCGCGTATCAACACACTAGTGCAAGTTTATTTGCAGGGAAAAGCAGGAAGATGAGGCAGGATCAGGCAGCCGACAGGGCGGCAATATCTATGGTTCGCATGGTTTTGTCTCCTGTGGTGGTTGATGGGAGCAGCCAGTGTGCCAGCAGGTGATGCAGGCGTCAAGTGTCGGGCTTTTGTGTGTCAAGTTATGACGACAGCCGCTGTCTGGCGATATGTGCCACATCAGGAAACGGTGATTGCAGCAAATGCGTCAGGCATTGCCCGACGATGGCGTGTTTTTCACCGGCGACGCTGATCAGTGTATCAATCAGCTCATGCGCTTTTCTTGCCTCATCGGCGGGCATGTCATCACTGCATAAATAGCTGGCAATCGCTTGCGTGGCCTGTTCTTCGGTCGTACCCAGCATGCCCAAAGCGATGCAGGCCTGGTAGGCGCTGCTTCTGCGCTTGGCAATAATCTGACACAACATGCTGATGACAGCGCTTGAATTATCACCGATGGCAGCAAGACAGTCTGCCAGGTAAATACCTGTATCGTTCCAACCGCCGCCATCGGTATCATGTAGGTAAAACGATACCAGACGCAAGACTTTGGGTAATTCTCCCTGTGCACGCCCACCCAAAATCTCCAATGCCTGAAGGGCAGATTCAAACACATGCCAGTCATTGCCAGCTTTGTCGAACAGCAGGTCTGCAATGCGACTGATGATGGCTTCATCGCTCACGCCCAGCATCGCCAGCGATAGTGCTGCATTGCCACGGATGAACCACAGCGGGTGAGCCAGACAGTCGCTGAGCAGGGCGATGGCCTGTGACCTGATGTCAGTGGCTTTGCTTAAGGCGATGATGGCCGTGCTGAATAATTCCTGGTTTGTATGGTCTGTCACATCAGGGCTGGTATCCAGTTTTGCATGCAATGCAGTTTGATAAACCAGTTCTTGCGCCTGCACTGGCAGACGTTGGTCAAGTTGCGTGAACGATTGCAGGATTTCTGTTTTTTGCAATAGGGACGCAGACGCAAATCGGGCGATGAAATGGTCTATCCAGACAGGGTAGTCATGCACATTCATTCCAGTCCCAGGATATCGCCTACCGCCTGGCGCAACTGTTCTACCAGGTCGGCATCCATGTATTTGTATTCATCGGGAATATCAAGCACATGCACGGGCTTGTTTTCCAGCAGGCGGCGGTGTTCGGCAAACAGGCGGGATTTGTGTTTGTCTTCCATGACGAAGATGACGTCGGCCCAGCTCACATCATCGGCAGAAACGGTATGTCTGGCATTGGGGCTGGTGCCGCCAGAACGGGCACGCACCATGGGGTGCTTGCGCCATACCTGTTCGGCAGTCGGGCTGCGCCACTGGTTACGGCTGCAAACGAAAAGTACATTGACGGGATTTGACGGCATGTAGAAGCAGAAAAAATTTGAGAACCATCATCATGCCAGATTGCCTGCATTAAGTAATTCGGCAATTCAGCCATTGAGCAGGATGACATACAGGTGGACACTACATTTAAGCGATTTCCCTAAGGGAAAGTATCCGCTGTTGTGAAAAGAAACAACATCAACCGCAGAGAAAAATGCTTGCGATAGTTATTAATAAGTATATACTCAGCTATCAAATAATTATCTATATATAAATACAATAAAGCAATTTCAGCGCGCGAGATTCAACAAAAAATCTTCCAGGCCAAGCGCGCCTAAATTGCACGAACAGGCACTGAGCCTGGTTCTTTCGCTAGATTTATCGCTTTCCCAGATTTTAGATTCCAGATTGTACGCATCACCCTCCGGCCCCTCGTTTTCAGATGCATTTTATTTGCAGGGGTACTCTTGTCTGTTGATTTTGTATGCGCTTTCGCCAGCACTGTCTTTGTCTGGCCTGCTTTTCTGTCCGGTGAATTTGTAGGATATTTTTATAAAGGGCAAGCTGATGGCTGATGTAAAAACACTGCTGGCGCGTATCGCCTATTCAGATATTTATACGCTGGAAAATGATCGCAGTGCCTATTTCTTTGAAGCGGGCATGGCGATAGATGCCGATGGTGCGCCGCATGCTTATCATCCTCAGTCTGGACAGGGGCTTGATTATCTGGGTAATGCGGGCAAGCCTGGCGATTGGTGGGCACTGGTGACCGATGACGGTACACGTGCCGGTAAGCCGCTTATACAAAAACAGGGCGACCCTGCACCTGGTTTTTATATTTCGACGACCACCCTGCAAGATAAAACCCGCGCTGTTCAAGACCCGCTGCGCTATGTCGATGCTGAACATATCCCCTTCTTTGTCTTGCCGGGGAAATTCAAGTTTGGTGCCAGGCTGGGTGACCTTAGCGTCGCCATCAATACCCGCAATGGCCTGGTCTATGGCTGTATTCATGCCGACAATGGACCCAGCGCAAAAATTGGCGAAGGCTCGATGGCACTGGCAAAAAAACTGGATATTCCCAGCAGCCCTAAACACGGTGGCGTTGCGCATGGCATCGTCTATGTGGTCTTCCCGGGTAGTGGCACAGGCTGGCCACTGGCACCTGAGGTGATAGAGCAGCACGCAAAAGAAAAATTTACACAATGGGGTGGTCTGTCGCGGCTCAAGGCATTGTTGCCGGAGATTGCCTGGTAATCATTCACGCATTGCTTCACCTGTTCGCTTCATCAACGTGCTTCCACTTATACATCTGGAGACTGTATGCGTCATTCCGCGAGGTTTTTATTATTGATATTTCCAGTTGCCAGCTTATTGGCAGGCTGTTCACTGACAGGCAAGGGTTTGGAGCCCGGGCCATCCACTGCGGCGAGAATCAGTAATCACCGGACGGATGGCACACCCACGGATTATCCGGTCAGCCTGCCCACTTTGATAGCAATGGCGGCGCAGACAGATCCTTCTAAGCCAGGCGCATTAATAAACAGAGACGGAATATCAGCGCAACAAGCAGTCAGTACGGCGTCACCTGGTGACCAGTCTGTAGCAGCTCCGGCAGCAGCCAATATCGCTGGCGACGAAATTGAACTGGCACGCCAGTACTTTTACGCCCATTGTTCAGGCGATGAACGGTGTGGCGTTTTGCGTGACCGCGTCCAGGACAGATTGATCTGGGCCTCAGAAAGTGCCTGTTCAGACTACCTGGTCAGTGTAAGAAAATCGTTTACCCGTACTAATCTGAATCTCGGCGCAGCGACCACCATGTTTGGCACTTTGGGTAGTTTGATCACATCGGTTACTACGGCAAGGGTTTTTTCAGGTGCAGGCGCATTTACCAGCGGCTTGCGCGCAGAATACAATGAGGTCTACTTTTCATCTCAGGCGTTTGAACTGGTGTCAAAATCCATACGTTCTGTACGTGAAAAAACACTCAAACGTATACGCGATAATCGTGTAAGTAAAAACATCACCCAGTATACGCTGGACGCCGCCATCAGTGATGCGATTTTTTATCATGGCAGTTGCAATATCCTGGCCGGTCTTGAAGAAGCCAGTGATGCGGTTACTCGTGATCGCGACCCGGGACTGAAGAGGGTGAACGAATTGCTGCAAGATTTGAATACGGGCGTCAATTTATCTTTGGGTACTGCCTCGCTGGATACTTCTGCTTTGCCGTCTGCAACCAAGAGTTGCAATACCATGGCAGAGGTTGCGCAGGATACCGTTAAAGTAGCGGCTGCCTTTGCCGCAAAAGACAAAAAAATTTAGGACGATACGACAAACACACCTGATATTGTCGCCCTCAAAACATCTTCTGCTATCCGTGCGCTGGCTGTTGATCAACTGGCGAAAGAAGTTGCTAAACTTGCGGCAGATGAGCAAGCTGATTGCGATATTAAAAATGGCCCGATTAACAAGGCTGAAACAGATATGTTCGAGGCGATACGTCAATTCTCTGCCGTATCTCTCGACCAGAAGGTGACGCAAAAATTGAAGTTTGACGCTGCGAAAGCAGCGGTAATGCAATTCAAACTAAAGGTAGATTCCGTTGTTACCGATATGCGTGGAAGAAATGACAAAATAGCGGAACTAGTCAAGTAGCAAAAACCCTTACCGCACACCACATCAGTTCACGGCCTTGCCAGGCAATTTCTCTGGCAGGGCCTTTTTTTTGAACGGCAATAATTTGCCGTCAATAATTTCTACTATCGTCGTCGCTTCGCATTCAGCTACCGGGTCATTGAGGTTGGCAATGGCGGGCATGTCTTGGCTATTATCGTTTTCGCAGACTGTGCCATCAAGCCACAATTGCAGGCGACCGTTTTTATTGAGGTTGGTAACAGCAGCCAGGCTACCGGATTCGTACATGAATTTGTATGCCCTGACATTTTTCAATTCATGAATCTGATCCTTGCTGACAGCCAGCATGATGTTGTATTCGATATCGTAATAAGCTGGTGTGTTGCCATAGGCGGCTTCGATTTCGTAATTACAGTCGCTGACCAGCAGTTTTTCAGCGACAGCTTGCTGGTAATACACAGTCATTTTTTGTGAATCGCAATGCTGGCCCTTAAGCATGGCTGTTACCTGCTTTGCCTGTGTGGCCGTCAGGTATTTGCGCAAACCGGCCTGGCCTTCGACCATGTCGGAAGCAAATTTTTCTGCTTCCGGTGCAAACTGCATGCCCTGTTCTTCTTCTGCTGTCGTCGGGGCAAGCAGCACAGATGGATTGTTCATCGCAGCTTGTGACGTCGTGGTTGCCATCTCTGTAGGTATGGCTGGCACACTGTCACCCCGGCGAAAGATGGCTTTCAAGACCAGCAAGCCCGGGACCAGCAATACCACGGCGACGATGATACGAAGGCGATTCTTATCCATACGGCAATGATGACCAAATGATGGCGGGTAGCCATCAACATAAACGAGAGACCTTAAATTGGCAACCAGTTTTTCTACGACAGCGTCAGCCATCGTTTCCAGAACAAGCAATTGATTTCCATAGTCTTGTCTTAACAATCGTCAACGTACCCGCCGCACAGGATGACGAAACTGTCTTGCTATTCTGGTGGCGGGCTTATTTCTTTTCGCTTAATGCTGGTTTGCTTTTGCAAAAACATTCATTACGATCACGCCAGAAACAATGAGTACCATGCCGAGAATGGCAGGCATATCGAGTTTTTGTCCGAACAGTAGCCAACCGACGCCTGACCAGATGGCGTAGGCAATGCCTATCGGCATCATCACCCTGGTTGATTTCATGAAAAATGCCTACCTTGATGTCTATGAAAAGTTTGATGAAAAGCTGCGGCAACTATTGCGCCGCACGCATCTCATGCATTCTGCCAAGCCGGAAGTCGTCGGGCAAATCATGAGCCACCCTGTGCGCACGGCGGGCAGTGACCTGCATATCGTGGAACTGGTGCCACTGTTATCTGACCAGGGCCTGCATCATATCCCCATCATCAATGCAGAGCGCCGTCTGGTTGGCATGGTCACGCAATCTGACCTGGTGGCAGCGCTGTACCGTGGCCGTCTGGCAGATACCGAAGCCTGAGGCTTGTCAATGGCTGAATACCATCAGTGCTCGATATTGTATTCTATCGTCACCACCACCCGGGCGACTTTGTCTATGGTGCTTTTATCGTAAGTACCGCCATATTCATCCGCGCTGACTTCGGCACCGGCTGGCAGGATGTAGAAGGCCCCCTGCGAAGCTGATCGCATGGCACCGACCCTGACGCCGCCATATTTGGCAAATTCGCTGGCGCGCTTGCTGGCGTTTTCAGTGGCAGCACCGATCAGCGACATCTTGAGGTTTTCCAGGTTCTGCACCAGGAACAGCGGTGAAGAATAAAACACGGGCTGGCCATCGGCCTCGAGTTGCAGCGCCGCCTTGCTGACATTGCTGACTTTTGCCAGGTCGCTACTGGTCACAGTGATGCTCTGGCTGGCCTTGAAGCCGCGCTGTACCTGGCGGTTGCGGCCCTCGGGCAGTTCTTCGGTTTCCATATTCGGGCCGACGCTTTCTTCCGATTCTTTCAGGGCTTTTTTGTCAAAACCATTCTTTGCGAGGAAGCTGTCGAGCACTGGCCGCGATGTGCGCAGCTTGGCAAGGGCTTCGGCAAAGCTGGGGGCGACAACGGCGACACCGATCTTCCATTCTGCAAGCGTGGCCTGCACATTCTTTTCCGCCAGACCCTTGACCGAAATGCTTTGTCTGCCTGCGCCTATGTGTTTGGCCTGCATGCCAAAAATAAACGCTGCTGCCGACATGCCTATGGCCAGCAAAACGCCGAGGATGATGAGGGCGCGGGACAGTTCTTTGTTCATGTTAGGCTCCGGTGTCTGATGTAAAGATTTGCGGGATTTCTGTGTCACCCACGCGCCAGCCAGTCGCTGCGCAACAAGCCAAACAGGGCGGTATCGGACACCACGCCATCAATGATCCAGCGTTCGCGCAGAAAGCCTTCCTGTTTAAAACCCAGTCTCTCCAGAGACCTGGCTGAACCGATATTGCGCGGGTCGATATCCGCCTCGACGCGGTTCAGGTTCATTTCATCGAAGCCATAATTGAGCAGGCAGGTCAGCGCTTCATGCATATAGCCTTTGCCCCAGGCGGCGGCATCCATGTCATAACCGATCTCGGCACGGCGGCAACCGGCATCAAGGTGGAACAGGGTGCAACAGCCCAGCAGCGCACCGTCTTCCAGGCGTTCCAGCCCCAGACGCAAGAATTCACCCTTGACCATGGCAGCCAGGTCGCGCTCTACCATGGCGGTGGCCTGGGCAATACCTGTCCACGGTGGTGTGCTCATGTATTGCATGACGACAGGGTCGCTGTGTATGCGCAAAATGGTGGCGGTATCGTCGTGGCGCAGGGGGCGCAACAGCAGGCGCGGGGTAGTCAGTGTCAGTTGGTCAAATGCAGGCATGGTAGGTTTTCAGCTTATGTGTTCAGTGATATGTTCTGGTAAGGTTGATGGCCATGGCAGGCATTTTCTTCATTGCTGACGTGCGCGCCAGTCGCTGCGCAACAAGCCATATAAGGCGGAATCTCCCACCACGCCCTCAACGATCCAGCGTTCGCGCAACAAGCCTTCCTGCCTGAAACCCAGCCTGTCCAAAGTTCTGGCTGAACCGAGATTGTCCGGGTGTATATCCGCCTCAACGCGGTTCAGGTTCATTTCATCAAAGCCGTGATTGAGCAGACAGACCAGGGCTTCATGCATATAGCCTTTGCCCCAGACGGCGGCATCCATGTCATAGCCGATCTCGGCACGGCGGCAACCGGCATCAAAGTGGAACAGGATGCAGCTGCCCAGCAGCAGACCATCTTCCAGGCGCTCCAGGCCCAGGCGCAAGAAATCGCCTTTCATCATGGCAGCCTTGTCTTGCTCAACCATGGCCGTGGCTCTGGCGATGTCTGTCCACGGTGGCGAAGGCATGTAGCGCATGACAGCAGGGTTGCCGCGTATGCGCATGATGGCGTCGGTATCACCGTGGTGCAAGGGCCGCAATAACAGGCGCCGGGTATGCAGGGTCAATTGGTCAAAGGCAGGCATGAAGTCGTTTAAGGTCTGAGATGTTCAGGTACGAAGTGTTCAGCTACAGATGACTGCTGCCGTCATGGCCGACACCAGTGCCCAGCCGATGGCAGTGTAAAGCGCCTTGCCGTCTTCGGTGGCGACCAGCACGCCGGTATTGGCCTGCCTGCCAAACGCATGGTTGCTCAGAGCTTGCATGATCTGCTGGCCCAGCCCCTTGCGGCGGTGCGCCGGGTCAGTCACGATCTGATCAAACACAGCGAAATGGCTGCTCAGTGCCATGCGGCCGGTGGCAGCGATCTGGCCATCGGTGCTGAGCACGTGGGCGGTGACAGCCTGGCCGTCTTCGGCAATGCGCATGTTATAGCGTTCAGGCAAGTTCAGGGCCTGGCTGGCGCGTATGGCTTTGTGCATCAGGTATTCTGCCGGCCTGATCTGCCAGCAGGCTGGCAACAGTGCAGCGACTTCGGTGACAGGCGCGCAGATTTTAAGCCAGGTATCTGCCGCGCTTAATTCGCGTGCCAGCGAGCGTATCGCGCTGACAGCATGGCCGTAGAGGACATAGCGTTCAAGGTGGCCAGGCAGGCCAACCGGGATATGAAAGCCATCATCGGCCAGTGCGACAGCTGGCGGCGTGCCACGTGAAATGGTCCAGCCATGGACCCAGGCGCTGAGCAGGGTACTTTGTTCGGTAATGCTGAAGGTGCTTTGCATGATGTTACCTTTGTCGGTGAACGCATCGTCTTGTCGGAGCCGTCAGTGTGAGGTGCGGCAGCAGTGGTGACGAGCTGCGGCAGGTGCGCAGCTGTTTGTAAAGTAGCAATTTTACACCGAACTACAAAGTCCCCCTGTTTTTGCGCCAGGTGGGGCATTTTGCAGGGGGTATTTGAACTCAGCGCAGCAGGAGGGCGATGTATGCGGGCTGGTCAGATCATGTATGTCATTGACAGCGGCTGGGCGCAGGCGGTACGTTCAAACGCCCTCCCTGCATACCCTGCATACCTCTACATAGCCATTTGCACAGCCAGATATTTGTCCATGAAGTGGCGCAGATGCGGGTCACTGCGGTCAAACGGCAGATCGGCAAAGGCAAACCAGCGCACGCTGTTGAATTCACCTGTGTCAAATACCAGCGGTTGTTCACGCCTGGCATGAACCACGTACCACAGCGATACATCGGTGTGCCCGGCAGTCAGGCCAACGGTGCCGGTACAGGTGATCATCAACGGTGCGGCAATGTCATGCGCAGCATGAAAGCCCAGTTCTTCAAACAGTTCGCGTTGAACCGTCGTGCGGGGGTGTTCGCCATCGTCGACATGGCCGCCCGCAGGCAGCCATAACTGGGCATTCTTGTGATCCACCAGCAAAACATGCTGACCATCGGTAACGACAAAATACGATACCAGGTGTTGCGGTGGCGTGGCCGGTTTTGCTCAAGCGCATCGTGGGCGGTGATGGTGCTGATTTCGGCGCGTATCTGCTGGCGCAATGTACCTGCATTTGCGCCCTGATTATTTGACAGGTGTGACATCAAAAGTAAGGCATTTTCCTGAGGGTGGCACGTTCCACTGCGCCATAGCGGACAGTATCTGACTTGTCGGTGAATTTGATTTCATATTCAAAGACATCATCATGGAAAGTGAAATCCTTGCGCACGTTGTAGTTGATGTCTGGCCATTTGGCGATCCAGTAACCCTTGTTGCCCTTGATCTTGATTTCCTTGATGGTGGCGGTTTCCTTGATGATTTTTCCATCCAGTGTTTTCAGTTCCATGATGACGGTATCGTCAAGATTGAACACCATGTTGATCGATTTGGCGCCGATGTTATTCATCGACATGACATTCCCGTTGGGCATGGTCAGCGCATATTTCTCATAACGGTATTTGCCGCTGATGAGTGCCATGTCACTTGCCAGCGCATAGGTCGAAAACAGGGAAAAAATGAATGCAAATAGATATCTCATGGATTGCTGCCTGTTCCTGTGATGGGTAGAAAAGCAGGTGAATGATAGCATTTTGGCGTGCTGCCCCTGCTGTGCAAAAAATTTAAGCGCAGCCAGATGAAAATCAGGAGGGAGAAAGGAGGAGCTCAGGAAGAGATGCGCCAGGGCCATGATTTATTCATACCCTTACGCGCGTAACGCATGAAGCCACCATCCGGTTGACAAGACCACCCTCGTTTAGAACAACAACACTAAGCACACCCCACTGTGGTTTTTTGCGTCAACGCAGATGCGTCGGCTGGCGTTTTTTGCTCATGCAGGCTGAAATGAAACACAAGGCAGGCAAGCAAATCACCTCAACCGGAATAAAGGAAACATATCATGAACAAACTGATCACCGCCATCATCGCTTCCACCGTTTTGATGGGTAGCGCTTTTGCACAAACACCTGCCAGCGCATCGGCATCTGCCAAGGCTGCTGCACCAGTGGCTTCAGCCACCGCCGAAGCCAAACCAGCAGCAAGTACAGATAAACCAGTAAAGCATGTCAAACATGCGAAAGCAAAAAAAGCAGCAAAGGTAGTCAAGGCAGATGAAGCCAAACCAGCTTCAGCCTCAGCACCGGCAGCATCGAAATAATCAGGTACTTAGTCAGGCAAATTGTTACGCAACTTATTCCAGCAATCAACGCATTTTAAATTTTTTAAATCAAGGACAATGATCATGAACAAAATTATCTCCGCTTTCATCGCTTCCACTTTGTTGATGGGCAGTGCTTTTGCAAAAACGCCAACTGAGCCAGTAAGCAAAACAGCAGCAGCACCAGTTGCAACGGTTGCTACCACCACGACCACAACAGCGGTTACCCCGGCACCGACAGCGAAACCTGTTGTTGTGGCCACTAAAGCAACAACGTCGGCAACAACATCAGCAACAACGTCCGCAACTGCACCTGTAACAGCGCCTGCAACTGCGACAGCAAGCACAGACAGCAAAACCGCTGTGACAGGCACCGATACACAAGTGAAGCACAGCAAGCATGTCAAGCACGAAAAACATGCCAAAGCAGGTAAAAAGGCAGACGATAAAGTCGCCACCGCAGCAACGGCCAGCCCAGCTGTAAAAACAGCACCAGCAGCCAAGTAAGCCCGCTGTAGAAGCAAGCCTGCCAGGCTTGCTTTTAGTCTAAAAAACGACGCCCGGTCTCAGGACTGGGCGTCGTTTTTTTATGCAGGCGAAATCACTGGCAAACAAGGACGCCAAGTTTGAATGACAGACGGTTCATTTTTAAACTGCGCCGGTAGTAAAAGCCGACAATACAAATCGGGTCAGTCCAATGCAAATGAAAATCAATCCGGTCTGATACTTTTTTCTTGCGCTCCATGTGTGATTCGCAAGACACAATTTACAATTCACTACAAATAATGTCATGTGCTGTCAGGGTCTTTTTGATAGATTAACCCATGCATGATGTCGAGCAAGCAGGTGTCAGCATATCGACGCTGCTTGTATCAATACAGTTTGCCGCTATCCTTAACAAATGGCCGTCAAATGCGGGTCGTCAAATGCGGGTCGTCAAATGCGACATAATCGACATATTGTTTATCTGCGGCAATTTTTATCTGAACAGAATTTGCAAGTCCTATCACCAGTATGGCCTGATGCACCGAATCAAAAACGCGTTTTATTATAAAAACCGATAGTCAGGAGACATCATGAGCATCGCAAGAAGACTCTATATACTGACCGCATTCGTCACTGTGGTATTGCTTATCCTGGTGGGCATGGGTTTAAGCCAGATCAGCACGGTGTTCGAAGCGGCCAATTTTGCCAATGTCAATACCGTACCCAGCCTGCTGGCACTGGATGATGGCATCAATGCCCTGGCCACCATGCGTGTCGCCACCCTGACTTATCTGGCCGACAGCGACGAAGCCAGACGGGCGACGATGTTGCCACGTATTGACGCTGCCAGGGTCAAGCTGGTCGAGGCACTGGACAAATACGAAAAAGAAGATATCGCCGACCAAAAAGACCGCGAACTGCTGACCGCAGACCGCAGCACATTTGCCACCTATGATGCGCTGCGCGTCAAAGTGCTGGCATTGGGGGTAGAAGGCAAGATGGATGAAGCCAAAGACCTCTTGATAGGGCAGCAGGCCGTGGTACAAAAAGCGCTGGAAGCCTTGCGCGAACACCAGAAATACAATGTGCAACTGGGTGCCGCCGGTGCAGAACAGGCCAGCGCCGTGTTGAGGCGGGCTAATCTCACATCGTCCATCATCGGCCTGATCGCCGTGCTAGCCGTGGCAGCGATGGCCCTGATGCTGGCGCGTAAAATTGTCAGCAATCTCAATACGGCGATCGAAGTTGCCAGCGCCGTTGCCGCTGGTGACCTGACCAAGGAGATCGACGACAGCGGCAAGGATGAAATCGCCCAGTTGATGCGGGCGTTGAAAGAAATGTCAGGCAGCCTGGAAAAAATCTGTTCAGAAATACGCCACAGCACCGATGCGATAGCCACCGCCTCATCAGAAATCGCCACCGGCAATATGGATCTGTCTTCACGCACCGAGCAGCAGGCTGGCGCACTTGAAGAAACCGCCTCGTCGATGGAAGAATTAACCAGCACAGTCAAACAGAATTCAGACAATGCGCGTCAGGCCAATGTACTGGCGCAGACTGCTTCCAAGGTGGCGGTGGATGGTGGTGCCGTGGTGTCGCAGGTAGTAGGCACGATGGCAGAAATCAATGATTCAGCCAAACAGATAGAGGCCATCATTAGCGTCATTGATGGCATCGCCTTCCAGACCAATATCCTTGCCCTCAATGCCGCGGTGGAAGCCGCCCGTGCCGGTGAACAGGGGCGCGGCTTTGCCGTGGTCGCCTCGGAAGTGCGCAACCTGGCCCAGCGTTCTGCCTCTGCCGCCAAGGAAATCAAGACCCTGATCGACAACTCGGTAGAAAAAGTCGCGTCAGGCAGCAGGCTTGTCGATGAAGCAGGTGTCGCCATGAGCAATGTGGTGGAAAGCATACGCCGCGTGACCGATGTCGTCAGTGAAATCAGCTCTGCCAGCCATGAACAGTCATCCGGCATAGACCAGATCAACCAGGCTGTCATTCATATGGATGAAGCCACCCAGCAAAATGCCGCCCTGGTTGAACAGGCAGCCGCTGCCGCTTCTTCGCTGCAAGACCAGGCGCATAATCTGTCGCAGGTCGTCAGCGTCTTCAAGATCAAGAATCTGTTGCCTGCATCGTCGGCATCTTCAGTATCCACGGTATCGACCAAAGCCATCCATCGCCAGCCAGTGGCCACCAGGTCAGCGCCGGTCAGGCAGATCAAACATGCAGCCAGTCATGCCACGCCCAGGCGTGCCGCACCAACCCGGCCAGATGCTGGGGCAGCAAAAGCACAGCCGCAGGAAACACCGGATTGGGAAGAGTTTTGAAGAATTTTGAAATGACTGTATAAACGCAGCCGGGCTGAAACACGAAAGCTTTTCAGCCCGTCGCGCAAATATCTGACAGCAAGGGCTTGGCAATGCGCAGATAGTCCTCACTGTTCAACACGATGGAGGCATCCAGCCGCCCGGCATTGAAGGCAATTTCTGCATACCGTGCCAGCAGGCTGGGGTCAACCACCAGGTGTATGTCTTCAGAAAATACAAAGGGTGGGATCGCGCCGATGACGCAGCCGGTTTTTGCCATTGCAACCTCAGGCGCTGCAAAGCTGGTTTTTTTGGCCTTGACCGCCAGCGCCAGTTTCTTGAAATCGATCTTCTGGTCACCGGGCAAAATCGCCAGCACCAGTGAAGCCGGTTGCTCTTTGATTTGGCACAGCATGGCCTTGGCACCCTGGCCAACCTCGGTACCGCGCACGGCAGCGACTTTTTCTGAATTGCCTTCAGCAGCATGTTCGATCACACGAAAACGTGCATGATGGTCTTGCAAGTGTTGTTTCAGTTGTTCAAACATGCTGCTTTCCAAAAAAATTCCAACGAAGTTTATTCCAGCGAAATTTACTCCAACACCAGGGCCATGGAAAAGCCATCATAACCCTTGCTGCCAACGGTTTGCAGGGCCGTGGCTGACAGGCGCGGGTTGGCTGCCATCAGGTCAAAAAAGCTGCGCACGCCGATGACATTGGCGTCGGTGCTGCCGGCATCAGCCACGGCGCCATTGCGCACCACATTGTCACCAATGATGACCGTGCCTGGCCGTGACAACTTCAATGCCCATTCCAGATAATGCGGGTTATTGGGCTTGTCGGCATCAATGAAGATAAAATCAAACGGTGCGATGCCTTCTTTTTCCAGCGCAGGCAAGGTATCGAGCGCCTTGCCCACACGGATATCGACCTTGTGCGACAGGCCTGCGCGGGCAATATTGTGACGGGCAACTTCGGCATTTTTTGGATTGAATTCCAGTGAGACCACGCGACCGTCTTCCGGCAAGGCACGCGCCAGCCAGATCGTGCTGTAGCCTGCCAGCGTGCCAAATTCAAGCACCGTGCGTGCGCCCTGCATTTTCAGCAGCAGGTGTAAAAACTTGCCCTGGTTGGCTGCCACATGATGGGGTGGCAAACCACCGGCATCACTGTCCGCCAGGGCGGCTGTCAGTACGGGGTCTTCAGGAATGAGGCGTTCACAAAAATAATCGTCAACACTGTTCCAGGTATCTTGGCTCATGGTCAGGGATCTTTCGGTTCTTTGCTTTTTGGGGAAATCTTGCTGAAATATTATGCCTGATTGTGTAAGTTGTGGGGTTTTTCTTGCCAAAGCAATTACACATAATTTCATCCGCAAGTGCTGACAACTGCGTGCAATGATGCTTCATGTAGCCTAGCAAATTTTGTTCACGTGCACCGTATGCTCGGCCAGTGCCTCGACGATGATGTCACGCAGGCGCTGGGTGGCAGTGTCGAGTTCTGCTTCTGCGCGATGCAAGTTCAGGCCCAGCATGGGTAGGGGCGGCAGGTCGAATTCTGTGTCTGCCGAATTGAGCAGGCGCAGGTTGGCGGGCAGGCCGATTTCTGTACGCACGGTGACGCCCAGTCCTGCTGCCACCGCCGCCCAGACGCCGCTCAGGCTGGGGCTGGTAAACGCCAGCCGCCAGGGTATGTCCGCCTTGTCGAGCGCGTTGATGGCGCAACTGCGCATAAGGCAGGGCGCTTCAAAGGCGACCAGCGGCAAGGGGTTGTCGGCAGTGGGCATGGGCAGCGTCCAGTTTTCTTGCGGGCCTATCCAGCGCATGGCAAAGCTGCTGATGTCTTCCACATGCGGGGTGGGGATGCCGGCATCCCAGGTCAGTGCCAAGTCAAGCTTGCTGGCGCTGATTTGCTCCATCAGAATGACATTGCGCGCGACCCTGGCTTCCATGCGTATCTTCGGGTGGGCGCGGGTAAAGCGGCCCAGCACATCAGTGAGTATGCGTTCGCCAAAATCTTCCGGCATGCCCAGCCTGATCCAGCCTTCCAGCTCTACACCGCGTACTGCGGTGGCGGCTTCATCATTGAGTTCCAGCAGGCGGCGTCCGTAGGTCAGCAGGGTTTCACCTGCCGCAGTGGGCAGCATGCCACGGCCAGATTTACGCAGGATGGGGCTGCCCACCTGGTCTTCCAGCTTCTTCAATTGCGCGCTGACGGCAGAGGTGGAGCGACCCAGCCGGTCCGCCGCCCTGGCAAAGCTGCCCAGGTCAACGCCAGTGACAAAGGTACGCAAGACATCCAGATCAAAAGTTAATTTTGCCATTTTAATAATCCTGTTTTTCTGAACTATCTGTTGAAAATTATCTGATTTTATGGATGAAGATAAGCGCGTATTCTGATCCTGTCAATCACTACAACGCGATCTGGAGGACACATGCAGCAGAAAAATGTCGACCCCGCCATAGGCAAAGGCCAGCAAACCATGGGCGATATTGCCCCCAGGCTGGCACAACTGACAGATGAAGTCTTGTTTGGCGATATCTGGCAAAGGCCGGGTCTGCCCAAGCGCGAACGCAGCCTGATCACCGTCGCCACCCTGGTGGCACTTAACCGCAGTGAACAACTGCCTTTCCATTTGCAGCGCGCCATCGACAATGGCGTGACCCCGGCAGAACTGGTGGAACTAGTCACCCACCTGGCGTTTTATTCAGGCTGGCCGACTGCCGCAAGCGCCGTGACCGCCCTGAAAGCCATGCCGCAGTTTGGTGGCACCCTCACATCCACCCAAAATCAACCAAAGTAGCCAAATAAGGAACCGACACCATGCCATTCGCCCGTATCTCACTCTTAAAAGGCAAACCAGTCAGCTATCTGAAAGCCTTGTCTGACGGTATCTATCAAGCCCTGGTGGATGCCTATGAAGTGCCACTGGATGACTGCTTCCAGGCCATTCACCAGCATGCGCCTGAAGAGCTGATTTTTGACCGCCATTACTTAAGCCGCGGCGGCGCGCGTTCCGATGATTATGTGCTCATCTGCATCACTGGCGGGCGCGAGCGAAGCAAGGCCACCAAGCAGGCGTTTTACCAGCGTGTGGTTGAATTGCTGGGCGCAGCACCCGGTTTGCGGCCACAAGACATCATGATCATCATCAACACCACGACCTCAGACGACTGGTCTTTAAGCTCAGGCCACATGGGCATAGGCCAGCGTGCCAGCCTTGACGACACCACCACAGAAAACAGGGCCGCAACATGATCGCCATGCAATATAACTTTACCCTGCCTGCTGACTATGACATGGGCATCGTGCGCCAGCGCATTGCCAGCAAGGGGCATCTGATGGACAACTTCCCTGGCCTGGTCTTCAAGGCGTATTTGCATGCGGCAAAAAATACCGTGCCCACGCAATCAGCACAAAACTGGTATGCGCCGTTTTACCTGTGGGACAGCAATGAAGGCATGAACAACTTCCTGTGCGGCGATGGTTTTGCCACCGTTTCGCAAGCCTTTGGTTGGCCCGCCGTCAGCAACTGGTCAGTCTGGCACAGCCATGTGCATGCCGAGGTGGCCAGTGCAAGCTATGCGACACGCGAGATCATCGCCATTGCACCTTATACCGCTTTACCCGCCTTGCGCGAAACAGAAACCGCTGCGGCAAAAAAAGCCAGCCAGCAAGATGGCCTGCTGGCCGTGGTAACGGCCTTTGACCCCAATGCATGGACACTGGTGCGGTTTTATCTATGGCGTGATGCGGGGTTTGCCAATGCTGGTCAGGATGTGCAGGGGTATGAAGTGGGGCATGTGTCGGTGGGGGCCAGATAAATTTTTGATGCAGGGTTTGGATATACCAGACATAGGGTATCTGAACCCGCAATAGAAATCGCCGCAAGATTGTCATGCTAGAATTATTGACCAGGCCTCACCACGCTGAAGCCGATTTACGGCTTTCACCAACACTTTTCTCAGTACATCGACCATGCGCCACGCCTGGAATCCTACCCGCCGCAATAAACATATAGGTACCGGGGCGCAAGGACATGGCAACGATAATCGCCTCGTCATTCCTGAAGCCTGGGGCGATATTTATTATGAAAAGCTTGATTCACATAAACTGATCGTGCGCCATATTGGCTTGCGCGAGATACGCTTTTTTATAGAACCTGCACGACCCGGTTTCTTTTATCCATGCAGCATTGACGACATTTCTACTGTGCTGACACATTGCCCTGAAGATGCTCTCTCATCTTTCGATTTCATCGTACTGCGTCAGGCTACACGCAAGCAGCGCATTTTGCGACCGGTGTGGGGCAGGGCAATATTCTCATTTGATATACGGCGTTTACGCGGCGCTGCCATCGTCATTGAGGCGCAAAATCTCGATTCCTATGTCTGGCCTACATCATTGAGTACGGAACGCCGCCGTGAACTCACCCGTTTGCAGCAAGATGGGCATGCTATCCATCGTTCTGACAGACATTACCGTATAGCGCCAAATGCACAATCCTTGCGTAACACGATACTGTACCGTACGCTCCTGCACGAGATAGGACATCATGTTGACAGGCAGCGATGTTCAGATGAAGAGTGGGATGGAAAGACGACTGCCACCAAAGAAGATTATGCCCATCGCTTCGCGGCTGATTTATATGCCAGCCTGGTGAAGCAGGGTATTGTGCCATTTGCCCCATTCTTTGACGAAGCAAGGATGGAACAAGATGGCATCAGGCGTGAATGGTTTTGTGCGCCGGATGATTTCGCATCCCAGCAAGAATAATTTCCAGTCTGCTGGCTTCACACATGGAAAGAGACAGCATATCGCCATGCTAAAATAAGATTTCATCATCAGACCAAGGCGATGCCGCTGATAAGGGAATAAAAAAACATGGCCGACCAGATCAATCCCCTAAGTGAAATTGCGACTGTCACTGCTGCTGAACACGGCGCTGAAAACAGTGCGCCTCACCGCCAATTCCAGTTGCATACGAAGGTTGATGCAGAATTTCTCGATGCACTGGAAGCGGAACTGGTGGAAACTTTGCATGCGCGGTTCATGGCGTATCGCGAACGGTACATGCAATCCAGGATGACCCTGTCTTTGCTGTTGATATTGAAATGCATTTGCATCCTGGGCCTGGCTTTGTGCGTGTGGGTGTTTGCGCTGGGCGGCATTCCTTTTCACGGGATCAGGATAGAATTTTTATTCGCCCTCTTTTTCCTGATCCTGCTGGTCTTGTTCTGGGATAAAAACAAACTCATCAACAGGCAGGGAAAAGTATTCAAGCCTTACTGGAGCTGGCTGGCAAAGTCTCACGCCAAACGCATGCTGAAAGTGGCCAGGAAAATCCTGCCATTCGAGGCGGAATATGTTTTTCGCGATGATGTTGCCGTGTATTACCGTATCAGCAAAGCGGGTTCCACGCTGGCCTGGAACCGCAAGGTAAAGCACTGTTATCTCAGCGGGCAACGTGCCACCATGTTGTTTAAAAAGCCGACATCGTTGTACCCCTATGTGCTGATACAGCATGATCCCCCTGCGGCATTGGCGGCCTATCTGGATGAGATAGGGCTACGTGCCATCGCATAGCTTTCCACGTTCGTTGCAGGCGATGGCAATACCGTACATGGATAAGGAACAGGCAGGCTGTGCACTTCTTGCGTCTCGAAGGTGCTACAAGGTGCTACAAGGTACTATAAGGCGCTATAATCGGCATGAACTGGTGAGAAAGTCTCATGAATGCCCAAAGAAAATTTCAATGACCTGCTGGCCTTCACCGTGGTTGCACGTGAAGGCAGCTTTACCCGGGCAGCAGCGCAACTCGGGGTGTCGCAATCGGCTTTAAGCCATACCATACGTGGTCTGGAAACGCGGCTGGGTGTGCGTCTGTTGACGCGCACCACACGCAGCCTGGCACCGACTGATGCCGGTGAACGCCTGCTGAAAACCCTCGCCCCGCGTTTTGAAGAAATCGAACTGGAACTGGCCGCCCTGAGCGAGCTGCGCGACAAACCGGCTGGTACGGTGCGCATTTCTGCCGCTGAGCATGCGGCCAACACAGTCTTGTGGCCCAGGCTGGAAAAGTTCTTGCCTGACTATCCTGATATCAAGGTGGAGATCAATATCAACTACGGTTTTACCGACATCGTCGCTGACCGTTTTGATGCCGGTGTACGCCTGGGCGAGCATGTTGCCAAAGACATGATCGCCGTGCGGGTTGCGCCGGATTTGCATATGGTGGTCGTGGGCGCACCGGCGTATTTTGCCAAAAACCCGCGACCGAAGACACCGCAAGATCTTGCCAGTCACAATTGCATCTGCCTGCGCCTGCCTACACTGGGTAACCTGTATGCATGGGAATTCAAGCGCAAGGGGCATGAACTGAAAGTGCGTGTCGAAGGCCAACTGGTGTTCAACAGCAGTTCGCCCATGGTGCGTGCAGCGCTGGCTGGCCTGGGCCTGGCCTATCTGCCGATTGATATGGTTGAGCAGCATATCAGCGCGGGCAATCTGCAACGCGTGCTGGAAGACTGGAGCCCCAGTTTCCAGGGTTATCATCTGTATTACCCCAGCCGCCGCCAGGCATCACCCGCGTTTGCGCTGGTGGTCGAAGCCTTGCGGCATAAGGGCTGAAAATAAGCTAAAAAATAAGCTGAAAAATAAGCAGGTAAGAGATGCTGTATTTCTTCATCAACCGCATTGCCTCACCTATTGGCACCAACCCATGCAAAGACTGAATTCACAACAGGTTGCCAAGCTCTGGAATTTCATCGCCGGTGCGATCTCTGCATGGATGCTGCTTTATCCCACTCCCTATAACTTGCTGCTGCTGGCTTTGTTGCCCATGCCTTGTGTGGCCTTGCTATTGATGCAGCGCTACAAGGACGAATTCCAGATTGACGGGCAATGGAATGACTTTGGGGGCAACCTGACTTTGCTGATCCTGTTGCCAGCAGGTGTGCTGTTTATAAGATCACAGACAGATGTCAATCTGCTTGACCATACCATGCTGGTGGGGATGGCATTGGCCTGCTCGCTAATCTTCGTCGCTATCGTGATACGCGTTTATGAAGAGGCATATAAGCCCATGGTACTTTTTCTGTGCCTGGTCCTCTCTTTTCTGCATGGCTTTGGTGCGCTGGCATTGATCAATGCGCGCTTTGATCCCTTTGCTATTCAATCTTACAATGTCAACATTGAAAGCAGGCGCGTTTCCCACGGCAAGAGTACGGCCTATTATCTGCAACTGGCGCCCTGGGGGCCAACACCGACATCTGAAGAAGTGCGTGTCAGAAGTACGGTTTTCAATGATCTGGCATCGAGTAACACGACCTGTGTCACCCTGCACAAGGGGCTTTTGAACATGCCGTGGTTTGTGGTTGGGGCTTGCCCTTGCCCCTGTTGATGATTTTACGTGTGCAAATCAGAACTCTTCGTCTAGCCTGATGAGCAAAGAGTGCCTTCATCATGTTTTGGTTTTTTACGACTGAGCTTTATTTTGAAGCAGCATTCTCAAATAACGGGCAGCATCCTGCATCTCAACATAAAGTATCCAGGCTGACATGCCGGACTTGATCCGGCATGTCATTACTTGAATTGCAGGGCTTTATACAAGAGCTTCGCTTCCTCGTCAGCATTCTTGTCGGGGCTGGGTTCTCCCCAGCTTTCGCGGGACATCACTTTTGCGGCATAGCTGGTGCCGACGATGTGGTATGTGACATTGTTCTTGACGAAGATATAGTTCGAAGAAACGTGATGCGGTTTGCCGTTTTCAGACACCTGCTGGAAATAATGGATGGAATGTCCGCGTGTCTTGCTGTCCTGCATCTGCTTGAGGATGATGTCGTCATGCTTTTCCAGTGAATTGGAAATGGCGATCAGCATGCGGTCAGTATCTGCAGGTGCCGGAAAGGTGATGACTTCATACTCGATAGGAAAAATGCGTCCTGTTGATGTGATTCTGACGCCCTGAATTTTTTTATCCGGGTCGGGTGAAAATTCAGAAATCTTCAAAGGCTTTGGGTCAAGTGCCGCGATCTCCGTCAAATCGAGACTGTAGGGTTTGTCTTTTAAAATGGCTTCATTATCGGCTGCGGCAAAGGTGCTGGAAGCCAGTGCCAGCAACATCATGGCTGGAAGTTGGCATAAGCTTCGCAGGTGGTTTTTTTTCATATTGACTCCTTATTGATGACGAATGTAGAATTTTTAATGGGTGCTGCCGTGAAACACAACTGCCTGTTGCCATGAGCATACCAGCCCGGCTTTGTCGTTTTACCTTGCCACAGCAATTTAAATCTGCGGCAGGAAGGCCACAAAATCTGCCAGCATATGCGCAAAAACGGCGGGCCACAGGTTGCGGCTGCGCCAGTAGTAAGTGCTGATGATGATACCAAAAACCAGCACGGAGACTGCACCCACAGGGCCCTGGTACAGGTGATACATCAGACGTACCAGTGCGCTGATGCCTATCGCCGTGGAAGCGCCCAGTCTGTCGAGACCACGCACGAGGTAGGCGAGTAAAAATGTTTCTTCATACCAGCCATTGATGATGGAAATCAGCAAGATGCCGATGAAAGACGGGTGAGACTGCGAGACGATGGTGGCGATCGGTTGTTCGACCATGGAATTGACCGGCAACAGCGGGTACACAATACTAAGACCGAGGTAGCTGGCAGCAAGCAACAGTATGCCTATGCCACTGCCGCGCAAGTCTGGTACTGGCCACAGGGACGCCAGTGTATACCCACGTATGCGCAATACCACCAGTGCCACTGTTGCGAGTACGCATTCTGTATACGCCATCGACAGCAAGACATGGTCATTGAATGCGCCACCAGCGGGAAAGCCCAGGGCTACTGCCTGTAGTGATGCGAGGATAAACAGGCCAAAGCAGATCGTGATGATGGCGATGATTTCACCGCTGTGAACAGGCGCCTGGGAAGCGTCTTTATGCTGATTCATGATAGGGATGCGTTAAGTCGAAATTCACTTCAAGACAAGCAATGCAGCCGTGTATTGCACCGCTTTGTTTTCCTTGCTGACTGATTTACTTGCGTTGTTGTGGTGGATATTGGTCATCAAAGGCCTTGATGCGTGACAAGCCCGCCTGTTCGCGCCTGTCATTGAGTTTTTCTGGTTCTTCCACGTTGCCATAGGCTTCTATACCTTCTTTTCCAGGAAAAAATTGGGTGGCATATAACTGCGGCAAACCTTGGTCAAAAAGCATGCGGTCTTTCATCATGGTATAGCGTGAACTATGCAGCTGTTTGTCCTGATACTGTTTCTCAAAATAAGGGAAATAGCGGATGCGGTCTTCTTTGCTGCCATGTTGTATGACAAAAAACAGTGCCGAATTAGCCAGGTAGGTCAGTGTCTTGGCATCAGGCCAGCCACAGTTGCTGATAATGTTTTTTATCGTGGCATCATTTTCGCGGTCACCGGCGCGTAATTCTTCCAGCACTTTGGCCTGGTTGGCTTCATGCTCGGCGCTGGGGGCAAATTTCTGATCATAATCTGCCTGGATGCGCGCCATACGCAAACCCTGGTCGCGTTGAAACACTTGCTCAAGTTGTGGGTTTAAGCGGTCGATGGCGCAGGAATCGTGGGCCTGGCAAAGCGCCCATGGACTCATCAACAGCAGAAGCATGCATGTTTTAATTGCTACGTTTCATTTTTTGTTATTGGCAAAGCGGTGATAATCACTTAGCGCTCGACGTCACCACGCTCACCATGGGATGGATTGAATTAAGACCCTATCCAGTCAGTGAATGCCTGCCATTGCGGGATATGCGGCAAGACGATGAAGCTGATCTGATGCAAGACCATGATGCCCAGTACCAGCCAGTAAGGGGTTTTCAATCTGCCCTGGCGCGCATCATAGGCGATCAGGCCAAGCAGGATGGCGTCGGTAAAAAAATACGAGGCATTGAACGAGGCTGAAAAAGAGTTAATGCCCGGCACAAAATTGCCGAACACCCGCGCTGCCGCTGGTGGGAAAGCCAGTAAGGCTGTGCATGCCATCCAGCGCGAATACAGCGGACGATAACGGCGATACTGAATCGCAAGTCCATACGCCAATACAAAACCCAGCAAGGTTGTCAGATCGACGAAAGCCAGGCGGCTGCCAAAGGCTTTGGCAAAGCCATTGTGGCTGGACAGCATCGTCATCATGATAATGATGCCAGAGATGACAAACAAGGGCGCGATCACCATCGACAACTTGCCTATGCTGCGATGGATATCGAGCCGCCTGTGCGTGGCCAGCCAGCTTTGCAAAACCAGCATGCCCATCCAGATGGTCGCCATGATGCCGTGAAAATGGTGCTTCACATCAAGCTGTGCCAACCTTCCAAAGTAACTGGGGTAAAAGCCGATGAACACCAGCAAAAACAGGCCCGAGAAATAAAGTGGTGATTTGATGCTGCTGCTTGTTTGCATATGGCTTCACTCTTCACAGGAAAAATCACGCAGGCGAAAACAGGTTTGCATAGGTCTTTCTCACCAATACATTGATTGCAAGAAAGAAAAAGCCAGGATTAAGCCATCAGCAGCTTGGCGTAATCGGGTACATTAATTCAGAATATGCAGGCTGTCAATTGTGATTTTTTCATGCAAACTATGCACAGTTTCCGCTTTGTCTTCCTGTGCATAGTTTGTTTCGTGCGGGATGTCATTACCAAGTCTGCTCACGCGATATCAATCACCAGTTTTCCTTCGGCCTTGCCAGTTTCAAGCAATTGGTGTGCATCCATCACGGTTTGCATGTCGAAGTGGCGGCTGTCCATGCGGGGTTTGAGTTTGCCTGCATCGGCCAGCAGGGCGGCTTCGCCCAGGATGTCGCCATGATGCTGGCGCTGTTTGCCGGTGATTAATGGCAGCAGCGTGAACACGCCTGAATAGGTCGCTGCACGGAAAGACAGTGGCGCCAGCGCATGCGTGCCCCAGCCCAGGCAGCTGAGCACATGGCCGCCATAGCTGCGCACGGCGTTGAAGGAGGCATCCAGCGTGCTGCCGCCTACGGTGTCATAGACCACATCAAAGCCTTCACCGCCGGTATGTTGCTGTACATAGTCAGCCACGCTGCTGGCCTGGTAGTCAATCGCCGTGGCGCCATAGCCTTCGATGATGTTTTTTTGCTGTGCCGAGCCTGTGGCATAGACATCTGCACCGAGGGCGACGGCCAGTTGCACTGCCATGTGGCCGACACCACCGGCACCGCCATGCACCAGCACTTTTTGGCCTGCATGCACGTGGGCGCGGTCTACCAGGCCTTCCCAGGCGGTAATGAAGATCAGTGGCAGGGCGGCGGCTTCACGCATGCTGAGGTGTGCGGGTTTATGCGCCAGCAGGCGTGCATCGACAGCGGCAAACTGCGCCAGCGAACCGGGTACACCGGCAATGCCGCCGGTCATGCCAAACACGGCATCGCCAGGCTTGAAAGTACTGACACCTGCGCCCACCGCTTCCACCACACCTGCCATATCCATACCCAGTATGGCCGGCAACACTGTGTTGGCATGCGCTGCATTGCCGCTGCGTATCTTGGTATCGAGCGGGTTGACACCACTGGCGCTGATACGCACCAGCACTTCGCCTGCTGCAGGCTGGGGGCGTGCCACTTCGCGGCTGATGAAAGGCGTACCGTAGTTTTCCAGCACCAGGGCGCGCATGCCTGTATTGGTGTGAGTGTTTGTCATAATGGTTTCTCCATAAAAATTGATGATGAAACGCAGTCTAGACCTGTGGGCTACCGGGATAAACAGGGCCGGGCGCAATGCAGTATTCAGAAAAGCTGCACAATCCCTGTCTTAGAAAAAATTGACGGATGCTAGAATGAAAGCGCTTCTGGACACACCCTGGGGAAACACCGATGGATAAGCTCGATGCACTGAAAGTATTTTGCCGCGTAGTCGAGCTGGGTGGCTTTAGCCGTGCGGCAGACAAGCTGGGCATGTCCACCTCTTCGGTGACGAACCAGATCGCCGCACTCGAAAAGCATTTCAGCATCAAATTGCTGAACCGCAGTACGCGCAGCATGTCGCTGACGGACGAGGGCCGTCAATGCTATGAACAGGCGCTGCAATTGCTGGGCGACATGGATGACCTCGAAGCCAGCCTCACGCAATCAGGCCAGAACCCGGCAGGCAGCCTGCGCGTGGAGCTGCCCGCCATCATCAGTCGCCTGTATGTGGCCCCGGCCCTGCCGCGCTTCATGGCGGCATATCCTGATATCGCCCTCAAGATCACCGTTGGTGACCGTAATATCGATATGGTGGAAGAGGGCGTCGATGTTGCCGTGCGCATTGCTGATCTGCCCAGTTCCAGCCTGATCGCAAAACGCTTGTGCAAGACCCGCTATATCTGTTGTGCGGCACCGTCGTTTGTGCAGCAGCATGGCCAGCCCAAGCACCCGCAAGAACTGGCGCAATTTGCCTGCCTGGGTTTTTTGCGCCCCAATTCCCGTCAACTGCGGCCTTGGTTGTTTGAAAAAGATGACGAACATTTTCAGCACATGCCACCCCCCTTGCTGGCGATGGATCATGTGGAATCATTGATCGCTGCGGCCATGGCGGGTGCCGGCATCATCCAGCATATGTCGGTGTCGGTGGCTGGCCCCGTCCACAATGGTCAGCTATTGCCCATGCTGGCAGACTGGTCAGTGCCGGGACCGGACGTGTCCGTGCTGTTCCAGCAAAAACATCATCGCGCTGCCAAGATCAGGGTGTTTGTGGAATTTCTGGAAGAGGTGCTGCGGCCGCTTTCTGTTTGATTGTCGCCCCGGCTAGCTCCAGGCTTTGTATTGTTGAATTCCCTATCTATCGGCAGCGTCTATGCTTCAAGCCTCAAGAGGGGATATACGTGCTTACACCGAGATTGTCGACGTCATGCGGCAAAAGTGGTTGAATCCTGAACAGGGTGCCTGCGGACTAGGGCGTCGCCGGGTCTTTAATCTGCTCATCACCAATACTGACGACCACCTGAAAAGCCATGATTTTTCTATATCGGTGAAGGGTAATCGCAACTCTCGCCGTCGTTCGACATCAATCCAATGCCAGGCGAGTTGCGGGAATTAAAGATCTGATTGACGGAAGATTCTGGCACGATTGATTCAGTGCAAATGCTGCTTGATGCTGCACTTTACTTTTCGCTTACCAATGTTGAGGCCATCACGGTTTGAGAGATCGTGCTATCCCATGTTGAGAATTGGAAAAAAGTGGCTTTGAGTGATGAGGTAGGTCTTACCACTATTGAGCTAACTGTATTCGAGGACGCTTTTGAGCATAAGGTGACTGAAGAAACGCAAATGTTGTTGCAATGGCGCTGACTATGCTAGGTCTGGCAATGCTTTGAGCCAATACCTATTCGGGTTTTGGTGCCAACTAAAGGCTTGCGGATAAATGTTGGTTTTTCTCTCACCGCAAACCCTTCTTTAAATCCATTTAATCCTTGATGGCTTGCACCTGAACGGCGTCAATGAAACCTTGTATTTTGCCTGCGCCGGTAGTAGAGCTTCTGTCATAGGCAAATACCTGTTTTCCATATTTAGCAGAGACAAAAAACCATTGACCTGCACCCTGAGCTGGCTCGATGTAATAAATTACATCGACATCTGGCGATGCTGGATAAGAGCCGTTCATCGTATCGAAGCCTACAAATTCTGTGCTTTGATAGATATTTTTCTTTGCGATTGCGTCATAAAAAACTTTAATTTGCCTGAAATTTGTCGTGGTAATTCCATCCAGCATATCGCGCACATTGCCAGGCGCCTTGGTGTGCTGAACAGTCTCGTATCTAGTGATTGATTCATTGTAAAGAGCTAGTTGACTGGGTATGGCAAAAACCAGCTTCTTTGAGGATACAGGTTTAGGCAGTGGTGTTACAGTGTTTAGGGAAGTGCTGATGAAGTTATCACTTGCCTGAAATAGTTTTTCTTTAGAATCGTACTTTTGTCCCTCAAAAGTATAAACAGTTCCGCAGCCTGTAAGCGCCATGAGTATCAGCAGCAGGCCAGGCATAGCATATTTAAATTTCATTCTTCGATACTCCCATTGATTGACAAACATTTTTCTCGGGTGGTGAAAACTGGAGCTTGCGTTCCCAATTTACAACTAATTCTTTCTTGTTTTACCTGCTGACCGGCAACGTCGCCGCTGATGCCTGTTGCGACTCCACCTGTAGTGGATTTGGCAGTCAGATACACGCTTCTAACCATCTCGACAGACTGTGAGCAAAGCTGCTGCTCTATCAGAGAAAAATTTGAAACAGATACGCATGCGCCGTTTGCATGCCGAAATGGATCTGACTGCATTTGATCAAAATATTTTAATTCACCGGAACCAAGTTTGACCGCATACCTGAAGTGGTACCTTGTCACACCCTGGCTATCAAGTGCTGAGCCGAGTATGCCACCAACCAGGATGGCTGCAAGCTGACTTTTAGCGGAATAGTTTCCATTGCCGATCGCCTTATCTACATACACCGCACTTCCAACTGCAGCGCCAAGAGCGGCACCCCCATTGGTAGATTGGGTTGATTCATTGACACCCTGGTTATCAATGATCAGTCCATAAGAATCTGATTCAATGATTTGGATTTGACCCTTATTCTGAATCAATTGCTGTTCTTGCAGGCTTAGTGCAGACCAGACGTGCCTGGCGATTTTAACGCTTGCCTGACTCGCAAAGCCTTTGTCCGATATGGATATCAAGGCAACAAAAGTAAGAAAGGTGCGAAGTAAATGTTTGAGACACATAGGTATAAGTTTGTACAATTGACTGAGCAATATAGCCGAAGGTCTTGCAGGAGTAAAACAATCTTCGCTTAACACCTGTTGTCCTTGTTGCGAAATGCGTCGCCAGCGTACACGTCGTGTTATTTCCATTTTTTCTGGGCAAACTCATTACTAACTATTGGTCACTTCCAGCGCATAAAACCCGGCTTCGGGATTGGGGTCTAGCGTATTGGCAGTGACAGTTGCGCCGTCTTGGGCGATGGCAACGTGGGGCACAGTAATGCCATTGATGACAGCTTGCACGGTATAGCCGTCCAGTTGCAAATTCATGGGCGTAAAGCTTTCGGGCTGCAAAAAGGCCTGTTCGACATTGTCGCCAGCTCGCACCAGAAAGCTCACAGGCGAAGTACAGGTCTTGTAAAGTTGCAGGCAAGGCGGATTGCTGCTGGGGGCTTCCGACAGTTGCATCACATAGGACTTGTTTTCGATATCCTGGTCTATCTCTGCAACATAGGCCAGGTTGGCAGATAACTGTATCTGCATACTTGACTCATATTCCTTATTCAGGAAATTGGTTTTGGCAACAATGCTGAGCGCGATATCGGTTTTTAATTCCATCGTGGCGCCAGCTGCGACAGGTACCCAGTGCGCAAATATGATGTCGCCTTTTTTGAAGGTGAAATGCGCCTCGAAGCCGGTATTATTAATGACAGTAAAGCTCATGCTTACCCCTGGTTGATGAAGATAATGTGCTTGCCAGAATACGTCGTGCACAGGAAGAAAAGATTAAAACCGATGACATGAAAACCCCAGCTGCAAGAGCCCGCCTTTTTCATGAAATATGGTCTATTTTACATGCTTATGCACACACGCACTGATATTCTTGCTGACGCGTTTTCCTTACGTTTAAAGCGGATGCACGCCATGCTTTGCACGCAGTCACAGCCATCTTGCCAAAGGGCAAGCGCAAGCAAGATAGCAGGTAGCAAGCCAGTCAAGGCCGTAAACAGGTGCTTGTAGAGACCTGCCACCAAGCAATGAAACAATGTCCATGCCAGGTTTTTGCTGCGCGGTGGATATGAGTGCTGACAGGCGAGCGGCAGATGAGTGATAGATGAGTGGCAGATGCTCAGACATCGGCAACATGCCGCAATGCTACAATCGAAAATCACCAGGCTTTGCAATTCATAAGCCCTGCCAGTTCCGCATCCGCCAAAAAATAAACATGCAACTCGATAAATTTGACCGTCAACTGCTTAATCTTGTCCAGCAAGACGCCAGCATGGCGGCCGAAGGCCTGGCAGAGCAGGTGCCACTATCGCCATCGGCCATACAAAGGCGTTTGCGCCGCCTGCGTGAGCAGGGTGTGATCGTGCGGGATGTGGCCATGCTGGATCCAGTTCAGATTGGCCAGCCCAATTTTTTTATCGTCAGCCTGGAAGTTGAGCGCGAACATCCTGAACTGCTGGAACAGCTGCGCGCATGGCTGGCGCGACATGAGCAGATACAGCAAGCCTTTTACGTCACCGGCGCAGCAGATTTTGTCATCATCGTCACCGCACCTGACATGGCAGCCTTTGACACCTTGATGTCAGCGCTGATGAAAGATAACCCCAATGTCAAACGCTTTACCACCAATGTCTGTCTTGGGCTGGTCAAGCGTGGTTTGCATATACCTGTGCCGCTGGATGGGGGTGATTGAGGTCAGGCGTGATCCTGTGTTTCACCAGACAAAGGTGTCGCCAGCATCGAAGCGCGCTGGATGAAAGTCTCATACCAGGCAGTGAGTCTGGGGCGCTGGTTTCTAAAGCCGGGCAAGTCACGGAATTCCAGCCAGCTCAGTGATGTGGCAACGGCGATATGGCCGATGTGGATGGGGGCATCGGTGTCTATATGCATATCCAGTTCCTTTTCCAGCCAGTCATAGCTTGCCAGCAGTTTTCCGGTATGCCCGTCACGCAGCGGTGGATAACGCAAGGCTTCGGGGCGGCGTGAGGTTTCCCAGCGCACGGCAATGCCGGAATCTGCCATGCCCTGGGCTACCGCCTGTACGCGCAAGGCATGCCAGCGTGCCTCGTCACGCAATGGTATCAATGGCCTGCCTGTGTGCAGGGTATCGAGATATTCACAAATCACGCCAGAATCAAAAATCGGGGGCAAACCCATACGCAACAACACCGGCACTTTGCCCAAGGGGTTTTGGGCATACACAGCTTCATTGCGGTTGGTGGGGCTGGTTTCATGATGGATGACTTCAATGCGATCAGCCAGGCCCGCTTCATGGGCGAAGACCAGTGCCTTGCGGGCGTAGGGGGAGTGGGTTTGGTACAGTAGTTGCATGTTGTGGGTTCCTGAAGATGTGTATACCACGATGATGTTAAACCAGGACGCATGCGTTTTTACCGCGTTGATGACCTTGCTAGTGCGGGTTTTTGGCAATGTTGGGTATAGGGATGCTGAGTGCGATTATTCAAACCATTGCAATGGCGATCATTAAAAATGATCATTTTTGTTGTGTTCTTTTAGGGGAAGTGAGTGAGTAATGTAATTAAAATGGGGGATCGGGTAATCCTGACTGGCGTACCGGAATGGCTCGTACATGATTTGCCAGAAGAAGAGAAAACAGAAATCTATTCCTGTATTGGTAAAGCGGCAGTCATCACTGAGATTGATAAATACGGATATTATTGGCTTGGATTTGGAAGTACTGTAGAGCATGGAGATACTGCATTTTATTCAGGACATGCATTTTGTGTATCGGGCGAATATTTGAAAATAGAACCGATTGATTCACGCTGATATTTGTTACAAATTTCTGAAAAATTGTTAGCAGTGTGATTAATGTTTTTTGTGCATTAGTCACTGAAAAAAATCAATGTCAAAGGCCATAAATGGCATCTTGATATCAGCAGCGTAAATCAAGATGGGACAGGTTTGATCAATTATTTAATTTACCTGAAATTAAACGGGACAAATTTTATAATCAAGAGAGTGTGGCATTTCTCTTGAAATTTGTGTCCATGGAAATGCAAAGTTATGCATTGCCCGAGATCGACAATGCAGAAGATTTTTTTGAAATCATCAAAGTATTAAGGCTCAATTATCGCCAGTGGAACCAGCGATTGTCTGCACTGTTATGGGCATATTCTGAACTTAAAGACGCAGCATCCAGACAGGAATTAGCTGACTTCATAAAGTCATGCCCGTGGAATATGCTGGTTGATGTTGCTTGTGATACGGTGGAACAGGTATAAGGGAACGTACCAACTCTCCTATCTACAACCGCTGGTTATACGCCAGCGCGTTCAGCATGGCGTCGAGCAAAGAGTCTGGATAGCAGGGGCCCAGGCTACGCCATTCAAGGATGATTTTGTTACCAGGGTCGGTTTTGCTGCCGAAAGTACCAAAGGCGCGCATTTCTTTTTTCTGTGCTTTCGTGCCAGGGAAATTTTGCGCCGTCAGCAAATCTTTGCCCTTGCGCAGGGTTTCGCTGGTCGGCATACCTTGCATCATGGCGTCGCCTCCAAATGGAAATAAGGGCAGGTCGGGCAATTTGAAGGGCATGGCCTGGGTGACCCAATCGCCAATTTTGACGCCGGTAAAAGTCACAATACCGCGGTCTGGCTCATTTTCGCGACCACGTTGAATCATGCTGTAGTCGTCGGGGAAAACATCGCTGGCGGAACTGACCTGCTTGTCGCCCGGTACATGCGCATTGATGGTGGCGACCAGGGCATTGGTGAATTTGCTGCTGTCGATGGTTTTTCCCACTGCTTCAGTGGCCATGTGCAAAATGGTGCCATAGTCGGTCTTGGCCAGCAACAATCCGGACCCGGCCATGAATAATTCGGCGTTGGCGCGTTTTTCTATGGGTATTTGCGCCATCAGTGCACATGCTGCGGCAATGATCTGTTTGCTGGGCACGTCCCAGTCATCGCCAAAGCGGGCATTGATTTGTGAAAGTGCTTGCACATAAATTGGTTGCTTGGCTTCACCGGCCGGGTTGGTGGCATAGTATTTACTGAGCGAGGTGCGTTTGACTTCTGTGCTTACCTGGGGGCCTACATGCGGCATGGGTGCTCTCAACGGCTCCTGGCCCAGAACACGACCTGACATGAGGTCGGGCAGATTGTGGATATCGACCCCACCCGTCATTTGCAACTGCGCCAGGGAATTATTGACCGCGTTGGTTGTACTGTGCATACGCTGCGATTTTTTCCCATTGACACGATTCAGATGATCGAGTGTTACCCAGTTATCCTGATCGGCATGGGGGCCGTAGGATGCCTGGACAATTTCGGTCAGGTCGGCGACGATGTTGTTTGCCACCATGGTCAGTTCAGCGGCAGCGGCGGGGCTGGTTTCGTCGATGGGCTTGGTGATGAATTCGAGATTGGTGCCTTCTCCGTATTGATTGATATCTGCGGTGATGTCGTAGCCGGTACGGGTCTTGATGATTTCACCCTTGCTGTGGGGCTCCCATTCGGTGCTGAAAAAAGCGGTGTCTTTCTCTGTGTTGACGGAACCGACTTCATATTCAAAACCTATCTTACGCATCACCGGTGTGCTGGCTGAAAACGTGGGAAGCTCAGCCAGCCCGGCCTGGGCAGGCCGGTTTTCTGCGGTGGCTAGCTGGGTCATCTGCGCGCCTGCTGACATGGCCCTGGCACCCATGACATCGGCTTCGGCTTCCAGCCCGGCATCATCATTGACGGGGGTATTCCCTTTCATTTGCCTGGTAGGCTGCACGCGCCCCTGTGCCTGCTGCACGACATGCCAGGCTTCATGCGGCAGGTGCTGTTCCTGTCCCGGTGCGACGTGGATATCCGTGCCCTGTGCATAGGCCAGGGCGTTCAGTTGTGCAGGCTGTGATGAGTTGTAATGCACTTTGACATGGTCCATGCGCATGCCTGACAGACTTTCCATGCCAGCCTTTAACTGATGCGGCAAGCCGTTGCCGGATGCTGCTGGCGCAGTTGGGGCGGTGGGTGCGGCCACTTCTGGCGGGGGCGCAGCCATGTCTGCCGGCCCTGTTGCCTGGGTTTGGCTGTCTGCGATGGATGTCACTTCATCATCCATGGTTTGTACCGGCGCTTCATTGCGGTTCATCATGCGTGACCGGGCCTGCATTTGCAGCGCCTGCGGGCTGTTCGCCATCATGGCCTGGCGTGCCTTTAACTGCATGGCCTGGGTACTGCTGTCTGCGTGGCGCTGGTATGCCTGTTGCATCTGCTGGGTCAGGCTTGGCGGGCGGGAGTCGAGCAGCGGCGCTTGGGCATCGCCGCGCACAGCTTGCACGGTCTGCGCAATTTGCTGCGGCTGTGCGTTGGTCTTGCTGGGCTGGCCGGGTAGTGCGGCTCTCATGCAATGCTCTCCTGCTTTAGCGACGGTTCCAGTCAGAATGACAAACAAGTGATGTGGCGGGCTTCATACGGGACACAAGCGCTACGTTGGCTACACGCCATCTGTTTTCTTAAATATGATAGCGTATTGTCATGCTGTGTTGATAATTAATTCATCATTTCGCTGTTCATCACCGGTTTCATTCATGGCAGTGGATACAGATGAAGCTGGTACGATATGGCGACGTAAGGTGTGTACGACCAGCCAAGGAAGGCATTGGCTGGTCGTATAATTTACGTTTGTGGCGAGGGAGTTGAGAGAGGAAGACTCTTGTCGGTGGGACTTTGCAGCTTGGGGCAGGCCTCGTCAGTATCGCAGCTTGGGCTTAAGCTACGGACAACTAAGCACAAATAAGCGCAACTAAGCGTTAAACCCCATACTCCACAAACAGCGCCTTTGCCTGTTCAGCCTTGTTTTTTTCGATATTGCGCAAGACGAATTTATCGAGGCTGTCTCTTTCCATGACAGGGACGGCGGCACCCATGTCGAGCAGGGTGGCGATATTGCCCAGGTGGCCACCAAGGGCGGCTTTGTAGAGCGGGTAGACCGCTTCACCATGTTCTATCGGGGCGGGCCCAAAGACTGCGCCCAGCGCGCCCAGTTTGCGCAATAAGCGGCTGCTGCCGTTATAGCCTGCCAGGTAGACCGCCATCACGTCGATTGCGCTAGGGTGGCTGGCGACGGCATCGATGATCATGTCATAAAAATCCAGATCGGCATTGTCACCGCTGGCAAATAGGAAGGGCGTTTCAAACAGGCGTACTTCGCGCGCAAAGCGTTCATCAAAACGGTCTGTTTCGACGATACGCAACCAGTCGATTTTCTGGATACCATCCACCCATAGGACGATATCCAGTGCTTCACCATGGATGGCCTTGCGCAGGACCAGATCATAGTCGGCTACCGTGAAATGTGTTTTCAGCGTTGCCAGGTCGCCATGGCTGGTAGCTTCTGCAATGATGTCTGCATGCGCCAGGCCATCATAAAACCCGTCTGGTGCAATAGCGATGGCACCGCGCTGGCTGAAATATTTCGCCCCGGCCATATTCGCTTGCCGGTAACAGGCAAGCCATAAAGGGCTGCCTTCTTCACCGACAGGGTTCAGGTTGGCCGCGCATTGTTCTGCCACATACTGTGCCGCGGCGATGGCCCCGGCTTGATTGCAGCTCAGCACGGCATGCAAGACATTGCTGCCGTTGGCATCTGCCAGATAAGGATCAAAACCCAGGTCAAAAAAAGCCTTCACCACTGCCAGGCTACCCATGCCCGCAGCCAGGCTGAACAGCCGCATGTCTTCATTGACGAGGCGGTTTTCCGTGAAAACACCACGTGCGATCAATGCCAGCATGAGGTCAGCCGCGGTATCGTCATTTGTCAGCGCTAGCAGGTGTTCATCGTCGAAGTGGAAGCTGGTGAGATCCATCTGTTCCAGCAGGTTTATCGCTTTGACGAAATCGGATTTGATGATGGCGCGGCTGAATGCAAGATTAACGTCGACGATGACGAGGCTGTCATATTCCTGGTCAAATTGCTTGATGTTCCTGACACGTTGGTTGGCGACATGGCGTTCAGTCTCATCGCATTCGTCGGTACGTACACGCAGTTTCAGCATATGCGCGCCAGTGGTAAAAAAGGCTTTGATGATCTCTTCATATTCGTCACGTGTGCCGCAATAAAATTCAATATGGACGACATTGCGAAACTGCCTGAACGCATCAATCGAGAAATCGGAATAGTCTGAAGGGATACTTGCCCCAGCGTTTGTCAGTGACTTGTTGAGTGTCCAGGCATCGTCTTGCAGATGCGGTTGTGTGGCGGCAAAAAACTGGCTTGCCGCCGTTTCGTCCTTGAACAAAATATCAGCGCTCAGGTATTTCATCAGATGTCCGGTAATAATGGTAAAAGCAGGGCTTACTTGAAACAGCTCAGAAAAACTTTTTCATGCAGACTGTATTTGCGGTCGTTTTTGCCTTCGGCGTAGACAGCGGATTTGGCTTTGAGTTCAGAGGAACTGGTTTCAACATCGGACATAAATCGTTTTCTATCAACAGGATTTCCTGCGCAAAGTGGTAACTGGTATGGTCAATGCCGTATTAAAAATTCGTTTTGCTGCAGCGCGATATTGAATACTGGTATTGCCATCATCGAAAGTGCCTTGATGCCAACAGAAGTAAGAAAGCGCGAAAAAGAAGAGTAATCCCTCTATTTTTGACGAAGTTAAGTGAATTTCTTTTAAGAAATTCTCTGGCGGCAAAATTTAATGGAATTTTTGTTTTTGGTCAAGGCGGGTGAGTATGCGGTTTGCCTGAGCCAGACTGACATTGTTTTGACGTAGCTGTAATCACAGCGAGCAGTCAAAGCTGGCAGTCAAAGTTAGCAGGCACAGCTGGCAGTTGCAGTCGAGCGGCCTGCGCGCAGGCAAATCCAACTCAATACGATTGCCTGCTCAAGGTGACACTTGCAGCGCTTTTTTCAAAAAGCGCATGGTCGCTGGCCATGCCGTGGTCTGCGCATGGGCATCTTCTTTTGCATTGCCACCCATGGCAAACGGCGTGTTGTAATCATTGGGTGAATAACCGTCACCACCGACCAGATGCCCGGCTTTGGGGAAGAGCAGCACTTCAGTATCCAGCCCGGCTGCCTTGCGCGTGGCGGCGATGCTGGTCGCCATGTCTGCGGCGGGCCACATCTGGTCATCGCCAACGGCAATCAGCAAGACCGCCCCTTTGAAATTTTCCATACGTATGCGCGCAGCCTTGGCAAATTCAGGGAAGGCTTTGCGGCCCTCAATATAGATATGTGCAAGCACCGGCACTTTGGTGGCAAAGGCTTTATCCAGTCCGGCATTGGGTGTATAGGGCAGTGCCGGCTTGGCAGTGCCTTCACTTTGCGCGTGCGCGACTATTGCCATGCTGATGACCGTACCCAGCAACCATATCGTCACCGCCCGCAACAGGGTTGACCGGAAGTGGCTACCCTGTGGCATGCATATTCTCCTGGATATGATGGCCGTGGATATGGATGTCGACATCGACGTCAATGGAAGCAAATATGCGAATATACCTACTTCGCCCTGCTATAGATAATGTTGTGTGACGAAATTCAGCACACAGTTTTGCCAGCCTCTTATTTAGCTTCTTATTCAGCCGCTGGCTGAAAAACCGCGAAACGAATAAACTGGCGGCATGTGCATTAATTACACCCCTACTCGAAAAGAATCGCTTGAACGATTTGGCGTTGGTGGCAAAGCCTTGGCCGACTGGAATGGCGAAACCTGGCAAGATTATGCTGCCCCCATCATCCTGCATAACCAGGCTGGCGAGCGCCAGGCCATGCTGGGCAAGTACAGCATGGTGCCGAAGTCAAAAATACCGCCTGGTATCAAACGCTTTTCCACCATGAACGCCCGGGCAGAAACCCTGGGTGCACTGCGCAGCTATGCCCCCGCCTGGCATGCAGGACAACTGTGCCTGGTGCCCATGCAGCATTTCTTCGAGCCCAATTATGAAAACGGCCAGGCTGAACGCTGGCGCATAGGCTTGCTTGATGAAGCGGATTTTGCCGTGGCCGGGCTCTACCAGCAATGGCCAGAAGCCGACGGCAGCGTCAGCTATTCATTCACCCAGATCACCATCAATGCCGACGAACACCCGCTGATGAAACGCTTTCACAAACCCGGTGAAGAAAAGCGCTCACTCGTGATTGTGCAGCCCGATGATTTCGATGACTGGCTCGCCTGCCGCAACCCCGAGGTGGCCAGGGCTTACCTGCAACTGTTCCCGGCAGAACGCATGGTGGCAGAGCAGGTGGCCAAACCCGCGCCTAAAAAGCTGGTGAAGCCAGTCAGGGAAAAGATGATCTTGCCGCGGAATCTGGATTTGTTTGATTGAAATTATTCTGTCTGATAAAGAAGGACTGACATGACGAAGAAAACCCGGCTGGAAGAAATACATCCAGGTGAAATTCTGAGTGAAGAGTTTCTTAAGCCTTTGGGGATAACAAATGCACGTCTGGCCAGTGATCTTGATGTACCGACCAGCCGCATCAGCGAAATCATTAACAAACGTCGCCCGATTACCGTAGATACGGCAATGCGTCTGGCCGTGTTTTTTAATATGGATGCATCTTTTTGGCTGAATTTGCAAGCTGAGTATGATGTGCGTATTGCAAAGGCAAATCTGTTACCTGAAATTAAAACCCGCATTCGCCCTTTTGAATTTGAAACTGCCTGAGAGGGAAGCGATTAATCAGCGCTCCATTACTTCCTGAATAAGGTACGCTGTCTATGCTTCGCTGCCGCAGTGCACTGCACTGCGCTTACAGATGATCTCCATCCTGTGATTTTTTCCGCAAACCCACTTCCAACCCGAAAATGGCAGCGATAGTGTTGATGGATTTGATGGTCGGGTTGCCTGTGCCGGTTTCGAGTTCCTTGATGACGCGTATGCTGACGCCACGATGCCGTGCGAATTCTTTCTGGGTCAGGCCGGATAAGGCCCGCAGCGCGATAGCAGTACATATATGTACTTATTTCCTTGAATGTCGTACGAATATGAATACATATATGTGCTAAAAAGTAGTTTTTGCTGTGTTGATGGCTTCTAAATTCTTTTGCAACGCGATTACCCATGCATTTATCAACAGATAAACAGCCTTACCCGATTTCCCCATTCGCTTTTGTTGCCAGCGTCGCCTGCTTTGTAACGCTGTATCAGCAGTTTTATTTTGGTGTGCTGGTGATCGTGGTCATTGGCCTGTTTTGCCTCGGTTGTTATACCAGTTACCGTGCTGCGGTTTTTTGCAAGGGTGGACATGCTTCGCCGTGGTTGTTGGTAGCGGTTGTGGCTTCATGGTTGCTATGGCCCTTGCTGTCTGCCAGCAGCTTGAGTGTGTATGCAGATCTGTTGCTCTGCAAGTATCACTATGACAGTGAAGTCGTCAGTGTCACTCAAAAAACACCGGGCAATTGCGTGCAGCAATCGAGCTGTTTTTCAGACGAAGCTGACCCGCCCTATGTGTATTTTGAATATGCCCTGCATGTGCCATTTTCAGCACATGAAGGCATCCTGTATGTGCCAGGCGGCGGCTCACCGCAGCAGGCGCGGCTCGATAAAATCAGCACCAGCATGCAATGCGAAAGCAAGCCTGTCTTGAAGTTATTGGGGCATTACTATGCCTGTTTGACGACTGGCTATGCGGGTTGATCACTTCGCACGGGCTCGGCCACATGCCGTTTTAATCCCCCTTGTTTTTAACGCATCACTATCGATACAAGAGTAGTAAGCTACTCATTGTTGATGAAATGAGTAGCTTAAGTATGAAATTTGCCTTGAAAAAACGGGTAAAAAGCCTATGATGCTACTCATCACCTCTGAAATGAGTAGCATAATGAACAATATCACCAGACAAATGACCGCTTTGCGTGAAGCCAGCAAACAGTCCCAGGCTGATCTGGCAGAACTGGCAGGTTTAAGCCGCATGACCGTCGTACGTACTGAACACGGGCAGATTGACCCGCGCCTGTCTACCATACAGGTCATGGCGCGTGCGCTGGGGCTGGAACTGATGCTGGTACCGCAAGAGCTGACTGCGCCGCTGACCTCGTTTATCCAGGCTGGTGGCAAATACCTGGGGCAAGACCAGGGGATTGATGCACCGCTGTCTGTCGTTGACAGCCTGCTGGCAAAAGGGCGGGGCTGATACCATCCCTGGCAGCCACCATGAGCACATCGATACGCTATCTGCGCCTTTATCTGCACACGCCAGAAGCAGGCAAGACAGCCATTGGCTATTTGTCTGCCTATGGTGATATCTTGCGACTGTCCTTTGATGAAAGCTACATCCAGGACAGCCAGCGGCCGATATTGTCGCTCGCTTACCAGGGTGCAAATGAAGCAGACACGCAGGCGATCTTGCGTTCTGAGCGGGATATGCGTGTATCGCGCAGCGATGGCAAATGGCCAGTCTATTTCCAGAACCTGCTGCCCGAAGGACATAACCGTGAACGCCTGGCGCGTGAACGCCAGTGCGGCACCGACGATGAATTTGAATTGCTGGCCGCTGCTGGGCATGACCTGATGGGTGCCGTCGAAGTGCAACCCGTGCCAGCACGTGAAGGCGTGCCAGACAGCGTGCGGCTGTGGCATACCACCTTGGGCAAAGATGTGCTCGAACCCGGTTTTGTAGAAAACCCGGTACCCGATGCCGCTGCCATCCCGGGCGTGGTGACCAAGTTTTCAGCGATACAGGATGGGCGGCGCTACATCATCAAACGCCACGGCGCACCGGGTGCGTATATCCTGAAACTGCCGACTTCCACCCACCCTGAGCTCGCACAAAACGAAGCGACCGGGTTTGCCCTGTTAAAGGCAGTTGGCATACGGTGCGCAGAGGCCAGCATCATCAGCAAAGACGATGCCGATCTGCCAGAGGCTTTTCCCTTCGATGAATTGCTGGTGGTAAAACGCTTTGACCGTGGCGCAAACAGCCAGCGCATCCACATGGAAGAATTTGCCCAGATATTGCAATATGCACCCAGGCACAAATACGGCAAAGACCTGCTGCGCGATTACGCTGCCATCCTGAGCGTACTGGAAAACCTGTCTTCGCAGTCCGCGCAAGACACGGCCGAATTCGTCCGCCGCTTTGTCGCCTATATCCTCATGGGCAATACCGATGCCCATCTCAAAAATTGGTCAGTCATTTACCTAGATGGCCGCCATCTCCAACTGTCGCCAGCCTACGACCCGGTTTGCGTGACGGCCCTGTTTGCTAGTGTGCCTGATGATTATTATGCGATCAACAAAGCCATTGATGACAAGCTCAGATCTTTTACCTGGGCAGATTTGGAGCAATTGCTGACCAGCGCCGGCGTGCTGCGCAAAAGCCGCCTCATGCAAATCGCCAGAAACACTGTGAGGCACGCGCAAAAAAACTGGCCGGCTATCCTGGCAACTGCACCAGACAGCGTCAGGTTGGCAGTGGCGGCCAGGCTCGATGGTGGTGTGGCGTTGACTGCCGGGACTGCATGAACAGGGCAAAAAAATAGCATTTATTTTTCTTCAAGAAAAAACGGAAGCTGCTACACTCTGTTTCTCTTTTATCTACGGAATTCACAGATGAACACTCGTCGCAACATGCTTGCCGCAATGATTTCCCTCAGTTGCGCTGTCTTCACGCCAATGGCAGTCTGGGCCGCCGGCTTTAGCTCTGACCGTATCACTGTCAAAACAGAAGGTACGGGCACGGATGTGATCCTGATCCCTGGCCTGAGTTCATCTCCGCGCGTATGGGCGGAGATGATCAAGGCGGTACCTGGGTACCGTTACCACCTGGTGCAGGTATCCGGCTTTGCCGGCCAAGCTGCCGGTGGCAATAGTGAGGGTGTTGTCTCTGCACCAGTAGCAGAAGAAATTGCCCGCTATATCAGCAGTACTGAATCGCATAGACCGGTCGTGATCGGGCATTCCATGGGCGGCACCATAGGCATGATGCTGGCGGCACGCCACCCTGAGGCCGTTTCAAAATTGATGGTGGTGGATATGTTCCCTTTCCTGGGGGCTTTGTTCGGGCCGCCGGGTACGACGGCGCAAAGCGTCAAGCCCATCGCCGATGGCATGATGGCCAAGATGCTTGCAGCCGAACCGGCAGCCCGTGCGCAAAGGACAGAGGCTACCATCAACAGCATGATCAACAATGTGGCCATGCGCCCCGGTGCGCTTGAAGATGGGCAAAAGTCAGATCCCGGGGTAGCTGCACGCGCCTATCATGAGCTGATCATCACCGACCTGACGCCTGAACTGAAAAACATCATTGTGCCGACAACAGTCTTGTATGTATTGCCCAATGGCGCACCGCTGACAGAAGCGCAGATAGACGCATTTTATCAGTCCGCCTATGCGAGCTTAAAAGGCGTGACACTGAAACGCATACCCGCCAGCGCCCACTTCATCATGTGGGACCAGCCTGAGCAGTTTCAGGCAGAGGTCAAAAACTTCCTGAAGTAATTCATGCAGAGATGAATACCAGTTACCAGCCTGGCCTTCAAGCTGGCTGGTAACTGGCAATCATAAACAGATCGGTGCTCACCATGCTGCTTTGCGCAGGGCCGGGTTTGCGGTACATGGCGAGTTCAGTAAAACCATGCATCTTCAGGGCCCGGGCCAGATGCGCATGCTGGTGATAATGGATATAAACCTGGTCACCCGAGCCAGATACCTGGTAACCCGACTGCGCCTCATCACCTTCCATCATGCTCAGGTAGAGCAGGCCCTGCGGTTCCAGAGCCTTTGCTGAATTGGCGATCAATTGAACCGTATCCTCCCTTGAAATATACGGCAAACCAAATGCGCAGATGATGGCATCAAAGCGCCTGCCCAGACGCAGAAAATCACGGCAATCCATGACGTCAAACAGCGCTGTGGGATTATTGGCACGTGCCAGTTCCAGCATGTTTTCTACCATGTCGGTACCCAGGATCTGGAAATCAGGGCGTCGCGCCAGCAGGCTGCGTGTGGCATTGCCTGGCCCGCAAGCCAGCTCCAGTATCTGCGCATGTCTGGGCAGATGCGTGCAAAAGAAATCATAAGTGTCGTCATACGTATCCAGGTGCATGTATTTATCCTGGTAGCGTTGCGCCAGCTTGTTGAAAGTGGCGATGGTGACTTTGGAATTGTGCATGACGGGCTCTGGTAACGGTAGGCTGCTTATCACCTACTTATCACCTGATTATGCCTGCTCGCAGGCTGAGCCGGCAAGGCCAGTCCCGCAATTTTCTTGCCTGCGTCAGTCATCTTACCTATACTCAAAACTCGGACTATAACAATACAGGGGACACCATGAAACAATTTGCACGCCTTATCCTGACACTGTTTTCTTTCATGATGTTTTCCAGCGCCCATGCCGATGCCCCTGCGGACGCCATAGAAATGGTGGACAAGGGCCTGGCCTATCTGAAGAAAAACGGCGTTGAAGCCCTGGTCAAGGAAGTCAACAACAAGAACCCTGAATTCATCAAAGGTGAAATGTACCTGGTCGTGCGCAGCTTGGACGGCACCACTTTGGCCCACCCCGTTAATCCAAAGCTGATAGGCAAGAACATGATCGTGCTGCCTGATGCCGATGGCAAAATGTTCCGCAAAGAGATCGTCGACGGTGCCAAAACCAAGGGCAAAGGCTGGGTCGACTACCGCTACAATAATCCGGTGACCAAGCAACTCGAAAACAAATCCACTTACTATGTACGCAGTGGTGATGTGATCATTGAGGCGGGGATTTATAAGGGCAAGTAAGCATTAAGTAAGCTCGTAAGCTGACAGTCGGCAAATTCAAAAAACTTGATTTCTGAGGCCATTCATTTATGATCTGGTCTGGAAAATCGCGCCGCCATTGACGCGGCAATTCAGTTTTTAAATTTCAAACAGCGGAACAGGCTTTATGGCTTATATCGTAGGTGTCGATAGTTTAACTGACGAAAAATTCTGGGGTACGGATTCTTTTTACCGTTCATCCACATACCAGGTATCGTTGGGAAGTAAATCTTACGGAACGCTCTCGGGAAGCGACTGGATTGATTGGTATCAATTGAATCTCAACGGTCCTGGAAGCTATAACCTCATTGTCTCTACTGATGTCGCTAATAATTACAGTTCTTCCCATTTCTGGAACACATCCTATAGCGGCGTTCAGATAGAGATTACCGATAAGGATGGTAACACCGTACCAGGTATCAGTATGGCTACCGCCCGTGTCAACGTTGACGGAGCGATTAGCTTTACCTATTCTGGTAATTATTCGCACGGCGATTATTTCATCAAGGTGAGCAATCCAGGTTATACAAATGCTGACTATGTCATGACCTTGAATTTTTCAGCTTCCACCCCTGTTGTCGATGTCATTCCACCCGTTTTATCTTCGCTTAAGATTCCCTCTACGGTTAATCTGGTCAATGGTGACGCGCCACTGGTGATCACTGCCAATGCGACAGATATTGGCTCAGGTGTCGATAGCTTACTGATTGTTCTTGATGCCGCGCTGACGTATGACGTTAACGCAAATGGCGGGACCTATAGTGCCTTTGCCATGATAGGCGCTAAAGATTCCTGGGCCGATGGTCAATCTACGCAAAGTTTTTCAATCGCCGGTAGCAACAAGAATGGTGTCTACCACGTCATCAGTGCCAAAGTGACAGACTTGAGTGGTAACTCAATGACATACACGGCAGCACAGTTGCAGGCTTTGGGAGTGAACACGTCCATCAATGTCGTGGGCGCAGGCGATACTACACCGCCCACTATTGTCTCAGTTAAACCAGATTATTTTGGTACTTCGGTACCCGTCAATAGCGATATTGTCCTCAATTTCAGCGAAGCCATTCAGCGTGGTAGCGGGATCATCACGTTGAAAGATGCGAATGGTAACGTTGTGGGCAATTTTGATGCCGCAGGCAGCACTAATCTGACCATCAGCGGCTCTACCTTGACGATACACCCAAATACGTCATTCAACGCCGGCACCTCTTATACGGTGAGTATCCCAAATGGCAGCATCAAGGATCTGGCTGGCAATAATTTTTCAGGAACCAGCAGCTATTCGTTCACGACCCTTGCCAGCAGTGGTCTTAATTTGAATGGCACAGCGGGAAATGATTATTTATTAGGTTCAGCCGGGAATGATAATATTTCTGGTGGTGACGGCAATGACACCATCGTTGGCGGCGCAGGCAATGACAATATTTCCGGTGGTGCCGGTACGGATACCATTGTTCTGTCAGGGAAAAAAGCAAATTATTATGTCAGTGGCACTTACACCAGTTATACCATCAAAGACAATGTTGGCAATGACGGTACAGATAATGTGCAGCAAGTGGAAAGACTGCAATTTACCGATGGCGCTATTGCCTTGGATATAGACGGCGTTGCCGGACAGGCGTACCGCATTTATCAGGCTGCTTTTGGCCGCCAGCCTGACCTGGCCGGGTTGGGCTACTGGATCAAGGATATGGATAAAGGCTCAAGCCTGACGACAGTGGCTGCCGGGTTTTTTCAATCCGCAGAATTTCAGAAGCTTTATGGCAGTAACCCTAGTAACAGCACCTTGATCAACAACTTCTATCAAAATGTCTTGCATCGCAACCCTGATCAGGCAGGATTTGATTATTGGTCCAATCAGCTCGGCAAGGGCTTGATTACACCCGCTGGTGCCTTGGCAAGTTTTTGCGAAAGTTCTGAAAATCAGGCCCAGGTCCTAGGTCAAATCAAAAATGGTATCGACTACCTGGTATGGGTAGGCTAGGGGCTGGTTTGAGATGGGCAGGCAGGCTTTGATTTGCTGATCGTTCCTTGCCTCGAAAAACTGCATATTGTTTTTCAAGGCAAGCTCTTCTCATCGCGGTCTTTCTTGCCTGTCCACCGCTTATTTCACAGCGCTGGAAGAAAAAGACCCTCCGCCGTTCTTATGCCTTTCAGAGATGGACAAGGGATGATTGATGACCTTCGGGTCACCGGCCAGGCGCACGCCGGCGATCAGGCGTTCAAAGACCTGGATTTCTTCGGCGCTGGGCGGCCAATAGATATCAAATTTATTCTGATGCATTTTGACGGCGTCTTCCATATTTTTCTCGGCCAGACTTTTTTCAGTAGCTGGTGCACCTGCATAGCCCATCTTCAAGTCGTGTTCACCACTTAATTTATCTTTCCATTTTTCGCCATACACTTCATAGATCGCGCCAATGGCGATCAACTGATATTCTGACAGTGCATTTTCTGTAGCAGGCACTAATTTTGAAGGTGATTCTTCGCTGCGCAGCAAGGCGAACAGATTGTCTCTGAACACATCAAAAAGGGTTTCATCCCTGGCTTCGCCCTGCTGCAACATGGCGAGGTAGCGCAGGCGATTGCCAAAGCGCTTGATGGCGCGCGGCGTGCTGCGCTTGCTGGCGATGACACTGGTCCATATTTCCAGCGCATCGCGGAAATGTTCTGAATCCCTGGTTTCCAGTATGTTTTTTCGCAGCAATCGTGTGAAGACAATCACTGCAACAAATAGCACCGGAACAAGTGCCAGGCCTAGCCAGGCGAGTATGCCCAGGGGGGACTCGCCTTCACCCGGATACATGGGTTTATCGTAATTGATTTCAGGCTTGGCCTTGGCTGATGGCGCATTGGCGGCTGGCGACGATGCTGATACCGCTACCGTCATCTTTACAGGTGCTGCATTTTCAGTTTTCACTATCGCAGGTGGCGGCTCTGCAGAAAAGTTTTTGAGAAAACTGCTTTCCGCCACGTACAGGCCGAGAAGCACGGCAAGTGCTGCGGCAAACAGTGGCCAGGTATGTGTCAGCAGGCGGAAAAATTCCTTGCTGCGACGTGCAGGAGCGGCTTCATTGCTGACCAACAGACGGTGCACTGCCTTGTCGCGCGTGCCTGGCACCTTGATTTCTATATTCACCAGTTTTTGCAGATAATCTGCGGCATAGGCGCGACGCTTGATCAATGTGGCGTCATCTTTTGTAGCGCTGGTTTCTTCTGTATGGCTACTTTCATCCATGGCCAGCATTTCAGCAGCAATATCTTTAAATGCCAGGCCAAGTGCTGCCTGTACACGTTCTTTTGCCATGCCAAAAATCACAAAGCAATCGCCTGATGAGGTCAGGTAATTGACTGCTTCCATCACCTCCAGTATGGCCTCCGGGCGGCAACGGTCAAGGTCATCAATGACAATGACCAGGCGATATGGTAAAGCCAGCGTCAGTTCTCTGAACTGCCTTGCAAACTGGTCACGAAAATCATTCTGGGCCGTGGCTGTTTTCAGGCTCATGCTGTCGCCGACGCTGGCCAGCAGGGTGGCTGGGTTCACACCAAAAATACTGGTGCCTTTTGCCAGTGTGTAGAGGGCCGTACACAGCGCGGTGACAGCAGCCAGGAATGCAGTCAGTGGTGTGGCGACTGGGACTGATGGTTGCGACATATTCTTCAGATAGGCATCCAGCGTTGTCAGCATATTTTGCATGCCACCCAGGTGCCATGCATTCCAGCTGAGAATAGACAGGCTGGTCACAATAATAATGGCCAGCATCATCGCACCAAAATGCCGTCTGGAACGACACCACAAAAGATTAAGGCGAAACAGGATACCGCTGAAACTCAACAGTTCAGGCGCAGCCTGTGCATATATCGCGCCCAGCAAACCGGCAAACAGGTTTTCTGCCTTCTGGTGATGCCAGGCATTAAACCAGATGGGGCGATGGCCAAATTTGCGCAGGTCTGCACAGACCAGTTGCATCAGTGAGCTTTTGCCGCTACCCCAGTCACCAGTGATTGCCATGGTCAGTGGTGGCTGGGTTTCGGTATTGCGTAAAAACCGCGAGATGCCACGCGCAAGGCCAGAAAATTCCAGCTTGTCGTCAGCAGGCTGGCGTATTTCAGCATCAGAGGCGGCCACGTCGGCGACGGAATCGGGCGCATTGCCTTTGGGGCGGAAATGCCAGGACAGCCACAGGCAAAAGGCAGATGCCGCCACCAGCAGCCAATACCACAGGGCAGGCGAGCGGCTATAGTGCTCTGCATAATTCCAGTTCTTGCCGCCATCTGTTGTCGCCAGTATCAGGCCGCTTTTGCCCACTGCCCAGCCGTGCAACTGATCGTTGTTGATGTGAATGGCCAGCAGTTCAGCGGGGGCGTTGATTTGTTGTTTTTTCCAGCTGTGTCCACCGTCTTCACTGGCGACGATTTCGCCCAGTGTTATCGGGAAGTCAGTTTTTCCGTTGGCTGTCACGCCAAAGCCGGTAATCGCCCACACATGCTGCCTGTCTTCATTGAAGTGCGTGTAGATGAAATCGAGGCCCTGGCTATTGGAGACTGGATTCCAGTCAATGCCGTGGTTGGATGTACTCATTAACGATCCACCCAGGCCGCGGATATCTTCGTCGATTGTCCAGGCTTGCGATCCATCTTTGGTAAATTGTATGGCACTCGCTTTAACAGATGTGACTGACCAGTCGGTTTTGGCATCCCAGCTCTCGCCACCGTTAGTGCTTGCTATCAGTCCACCATTCGCTGTCGCTGCCCAGCCATTGATACCAGCCTGATCAAAACCGACTGCGACCAGGGTCGCGTTGTTGCCATTGACCTGTCTTAGCCATTTTTGTCCACCGTTCCTGGTAGCGAGGATAATGCCATTATCACCGACTGCCCAGCCATTCTGGGCATTGTCGCTGAAGGCCACGGCCAGCAATTTATTGCTGACGCCGCTGTGTTGAGGATACCAGTCTATACCTGCGTCGGACGTTGCCAAAATAAGGCCATTGCTGCCTACTGCCCAGCCATGGATGCCGGCATGATCAAATGTGACGGCGTTCAGGTCCGGCTGGCTGGTGGCTGACAGGGCGTGCCATGTTTGGCCGCCATTGTCTGTGTGAATGATGACGCCCTGTCTTCCCGCCACCCAGCCATTGAGGCCATCGCGCATGAAGTGAATCGATGTCAGGGCGGTTGGTATCTCATTGATTTGCTGCGTCCAGGTTTGTCCACCATCACTGGTGGCAATGATTTCACCGTTATATGTGCTTGCCCAGCCATGGAGGCCGTTGGCCTGGAAAGTGATTGCCGCTATCTCTGATGTCAGTGTGCTGTTTTGCTTTTCCCAGGTCTTGCCATCATCCTTGCTAAAAAACAGGCTGCCGTTTTCTCCCGCTACCCAGACATGCCTGGGGTTTTCGCTGGTAGCCAGGGCATACAGGCGAAGGTTGGAGGAGATGCTGACCTCATCCCACGTCTGGCCACCATCGCCAGTACGACAGACGCTGGCACCACCGCTTAATATCCATCCGTGTTGGCCGTCTGGATGAAAACTGATGGCCTGCAGACGTCGTTGCAGATTATTTGGCTGGGGAGCCCAGTTTTTACCACCGTCTGTGCTTGCCAGCAGGGTGCCTTGCCCTTCGCCTACTGTCCATGCATGCTGGCCGTCTGCCATCACACTCACATTATGCAAGGCATTGCTTGTGTTGCTGTTCTGTGTAATCCAGTGTTCGCCACCGTCAATAGTGGATGCAATAAAGCCCTTGTCTCCGGTGACCCAGGCACGCTTGCCATCTGCATGCGCATGGATGTTCGCCAGACCGGAAGTGATATTGTCTTGTGGCACGGCTATTTTCTGGACATGCCAATGTTTGCCGCCATCGACTGTGGCAAGAATAATGTCTTTCCCGCCGGCGACCCAGCCATGCAAACCATCTTCGGCAAAACTGATGGAGCGAAAATCTTCGTACGAAGTAAACAGCCGCCGGTGCGGATTGCTTTCATTTGGGGCAAAGAATGACATCTGCTGCGCCGTGCGATTGGCCGGCACCAGACGCGGCTCCTGTTGCCAGGCGAGAATGCTGCCAAGCGCTAACAAGACAAACGCCAGCCAAAGCCAGGGCCAGGCTAGCAGTGGCGGTAGCAAGCCCGGTTTTGTTTGGCCAGTCTTGGTCGCCGGTCTTTGAATTCCCATGCAAGAACCCTCATTTTTTCAATTCGGTTTGGTATCGATGCAGATTTGACCGGCTTCGCTATCGGCACTGCAATGGAAGCTGAAAGACACAGTCGTGTCAACATAGTAACCGTTTAAAATTGCTAATAAAGCATATTCAATAAGTAATTTATGAAGTTGCCTTCTTTTAAACCTGGTTTGCAATAAACGCATCACAATTTCTGAGGTTCTTTATGACAGGCGTATTACCGCATGTTGTATCCACCCATCGCACCCGCTAAGGCATGTTGCCGCGCACAATTTTGTTTGCTACATTGGTGGCATGACCAAGACAAAAATAATAAGCTCCAGATTGGTTCGTAGTGTTGTTGCAGTCGTGTGTGCCCTGGGTTTTGCTTATGGAAGCTGGCAAGTTGCCCTGCGACCTGCCGCAGAGATGTTCAGGGGCTGGTCACGGGCGCAAGGCCTGGTGGCAGTGCCTGCGAAAGTCGACAGGCTGGAACTGCGTGTACACGAGGGTGAAGCCATTACCCGCCAGGTGCTGGCTGAATTCACCTATGCGTACCAAGGCAGGCAATATCATGGCCAGCGTATCAATATCGGTGGCGACAGCAGTGATAATATCGACACTTACCAGCAAGACCGTTATCACGAATTGCAAGAGGCCAGGGCAACTGGCCGTTCCATCACTGTCTGGCTAGACCCGCAAGAGCCAGGGTTTGCCGTCTATGACCGGGCGTTCCGTCTGACCCGCCTGTTGTTCATTCTTCCCTTTGCCTTGATCCTGCCCGCCATCAGCCTGGGTAGTTGCTGGGCCTTGTGGGTGATATGGCGGCCCGTGCGGCCAGGGTGGGCTGGTGGCGATTCCACTGGCATTGCTGTGCCGCCTGGTGGCCTGGTGCTGCCAGCGGCAAAAAGTGGTGCCATCACCCTGGGCTTGTTTACCCTGTTCTGGAATATCGTCTGCTGGCCAATTGTGATGGTGGCTTTTTATAACACCCGCGACATGGGCAACCTGCTGATCTACCTGACGCTGATCTTCCCGGCGATTGGGGTGTTATTGGTGTATATCACAGCGCGTGCCGGTTTTTTGCGCTGGCGTGCTGGCGACACCGTGTTGAGCATGATGCGCCAACCGGTGACGGGTGCAGAGAATAGGGCAGCCCGCCTGCATTTCAGGCATGCGCTGGGTGAGCGCATGCGCGAACCCGCCATGCAGTATCCGGTCAGCATGGAAATCAAATGTGTGCATGAAGACAGCCGTGGTGAAGACACGGTCAGCAAGACATTGTGGTCGCAGGAATTGCCTCAAAAAATGGTGCTGCATGGCGCACAGAGCATGGATTTCAGGTTTGATTGCCCGGCACATCTGCCCGCCGCTGGCGTGCTGGAAAAGAAATATCTGAAGATAGGCTGGACGCTGGAAGTGCGATTCCTGGGGGATGCGCAGCATTTCAGTCTGCCGGTAGAAAAAAACTCAGCAAAGTGGGGCGCATATGACCACACCGAGTGACAAAAAGCCAGGCCACAGTACCTACCTTGGTATGTTGTTGCATGTAATTTTGTTTGTTACATTGGCGCCATGACAAAAACAATAAATTCAGGTTCAAAAGTAGTACGCACTCTGGTGGCTCTGGCCTTTGCGATTGGCTTTGGCGTCGCAGGGTGGTATGCAGGCTGGCAACCGGTTTCTGCCATGCTGGCCGGATGGTGGCGCGCGCAGAACCTGGTCGCGGTGTCAGCCCAGATACTGGAACTCAGCCTCGATGAACGTGTCGATGAATCGCTTACCTGGCAGGTGAAAGCTGAATTTGTCTATCATTACCAGGGGAAAGAATTTCGCAGCCACCGCATCAATATTGCCGGTGATACGCACGACAATATCGGCAACTATCAACAAGCGTGTTACCAGCAGTTATTGCAAAGTAAATCACAAGGGCAGGGCGTGACCCTGTGGGCAGACCCAAAAAATCCGCAATTTGCGGTGCTTGACAGGCAACCCCGCTTTCGCCTTCTGTTGTTTTCGCTGCCCTTTGCCTTGCTGTTTCCCATGATTAGCCTGCTTGCCTGCTGGGGTGTCTGGCGCATCTGGCATGAGGTGCCCAACCGCACCCTGGCACCTGACCATGCACGCCAGTCGGCACGTGGTGGGGCGCAGTTTGCCAGTCATACCACGCTTGTGCCCGATACTGGCGCGGCTTATGGGATGGCTCTTTTTGCCGTCATATGGAGCTTGATGAGTTTTGCGATTGCCGTGCCCTTGTTCTTGCAAAAATGGGAAAGCAAAAAACTCGCGCTTGACTGGTATTACCTGAGTCTGCTGTTCCCCCTCGTTGGTGTGCTGCTCATCTCTTTTGCCGCGCTGAACGCTTACCGGCGCTGGCGGCTTGGCAAAACCAGTTTGCTGATGGTGCAACAAGCTGCAACAGGCAGGACTGACATCCGCATGCGCCTGCAATTTGCTACCGCCCTGGGCACGCGTTTGCAGGCGTCGCAACTGCATTATCCGCTGACAATACAGTTCCAGTGCGCGCAAAAAGATAAGCGTAATGAAGATGCGGTCGAGAAAGTATTGTGGTCGCAAAAACAAGCGGTAAAAATCGCCATGCATGGGGCGCAGCACTTTGATTTCACAATAGATTGCCCGGCAGGTTTGCCAGCTAGCGGTATGCAGGATAACGATGCATTACAAGTCATCTGGACATTGCAGGTCAAATTGCTGGGCTATACACTGGACTTCATCATACCGGTACATCACACCGCGCACAGTGCACCAGACCAGCAACTGTCACATCGCAGTGCGGCTTCCTTAAAAAGGGACGCGGCCTCATCTGAAAAGAACGCAGGTTCCAGCCGTGGCAGTTTCGTTTTCATGGGGCCTCACAAAGTAGTCTCCTCACCGGGCACGCGCACAGCACGCTGGGTCATCCTCAGTATCATTGTGCTGACGTTGATGTTGACGTCCGTGTTTGCTTATCTATCGTCCCTTCATGCCGAAGACGACGATGCGCAGGCTGGCCTGACAGACAGACCACTTATTGCGCCTGCCCAAAAAGAAACACTGACGCGATTACAGGCCAGGCTAAAGGCCGGAGCGGATGTGAATGCCAGAGATGGCGATGGCAAAACCCTGCTGATGCATGCTGCCCTGGATGCCGACCTGCCCAGCGTGCAGTTTTTACTTGAGCATGGCGCGCAGGTCAATGCCGCTACGCCACTTGATGCCACTGGTCTGGGTGAGCGCACCGCCTTGTTTGATGCGATACAGGCCGATGCTTTGCCTGTCTTGCAAGCCCTGGTGGCGGCAGGCGCGAATATCCATCAAGCCAGCAACCAGGTGTGGACGCCCATGCATTATGGTGCTTATCGCGGCGCGGTGAAGAGCATGGCCTTTTTACAGACGCAAGGTCTTCCTGTTGATGAGCGCTTCAGCGGCGCACGTGGTTCCACACCCTTGATGATCGCAGTGGAACATGATCAGGTAGATTCGATCCGGTTTTTGATCAGTGCAGGCGCTGACAAGAACAAGAAAGACTTGTACGGTGAAGACGCTTGCAGCTATGCACGCTATTTTAAAAAGCCCCTGGCGGCGAAGACGCTGGGGTGTGATTGATATTTGTTTTTGAAATGGGCTCTGGTGATTTAATCAATCGACTGAGTTGCTATCTTTCAAACTTTAATTCCGCTGTTCCACCATGCCAGGTATGTCTCCCTGTATGCATAGCCATGACTGTGCATAGTCGACCATGCCTTCTTCTGTTTTGATGCGCTCAAAGCCGGTGATGACCATGCGTTCACCTTCCATCCACAATATCTGGGGATCGAACAGGGTTTCCTGATACTGGTTATTGGAACCCGATGTAAACCGTGCCAGCCGCGTCATGCGGTGCAGGCCCTGGTCATTGGTTTCGCAAATCGCCAGTTCGCCAGAATTGCCGCAGTTGAAGCGGTCCAGCAGGCGCTTTTTGGGGATGGCGATACCCCTGATGCGCATCTTCACCATGTGCAGTTTCATGATAGTACTGTATAAATAATCAGTATTATCGACTAAATCCAGGATTTGTGTGGATTTTTTATGATTTTTGCGATTTTTGTTGCTGTGTGCGATCTAGCCATCTGAGCCAACATGAAGGCGACGCAACAATGCCAGCTTGATTTCGCAATAGCCTCTTAACTTGAGCGCTGAAATGTTTTAACTGCTCTCACGTTTGCGCAGGGCTTCTTTTGCTGCTTCAATATCCCTGGCGCTTTCTTCGAAACGGCGCTTTTGAAGTTCATTCTGCCGGGTGAGGATAAGCCGCATGTTTTGATTGTAGGCATTGAACTTGTTCAAATCTTCGGCAGAATAAAACATGATTTTGTCATCCTGTACAGCCCATCGCTTATGGTCTGAAAGCAGCACGATGATATTACCTGCCTCGTCGGCCAGTTGCCTTTCGGCCTGCCATTTCGCTGCCAGATCGGTCTTGACCTTGACGATTTCAGCGTCCATCTCTTTAAGCATATCGCGCTTTATCGCATCGCTGACGTTCATTGACTGAACGCCGTCCCTGGCGTTTTCAAGCAGGGCATTCACTTTTGTTTCAAATTTGGTGATGACGCGTTTGCCTTGCACCAGTATGTCGCGGCTTTCAGTCATATCGGTGTCATTATTGAGGCGCTGAGCGTTCATCAGGCGGCCCCAGCCAGCCTCAGTCATTTCGTCATGAAACTGTTTTTTAAACGCGATGGCACTTTCCAGGACGGTCTTTACGTAGCGCTCATATTCAGCCAGGTTTTTATCGGCTTCCGTGCTGCTGCCTGTTACTGTGCTGTGCTGCAAATCTTCAGTCACGGTTTCCGGGCTGGTGACTGCCAGTTTTTTCTTCTGGTCAATGCCTGCCATGCCAGCCACCAGCATCGCTACGTAAATACTGAGGAAGGCGATCACAAACAATTTATTGACCCGCTGGCGCAACAATATCAGGCGTAATATCGCCGCAATCACCAGCGCATAGACGGCAAATTGCCCGGCCAGATAAATCATGCTGACCGCACTCTTGCCCGCCAGGGTAAAACCCAGAAAGGCAGCGGCGGCGGTAGTCAGCACCAGTGCGCCTATCCACAGGACATTGCTTTGATTTGTTGTACTCATGTCGGGCATCTTTTCAATCGAATTTCGGTATGGCAGTGTGCCAGATAAATCCAGGTTTGACATGCGGTCATCGTTGACACCAATATCAATTCACTGCCAACGGCAATGCCAGCATCGACGCTGGCATCCGTTCTTGCCGCTTATTTTTGAAAGCTATTTTTCAGATTTTCAAAATTTTTGCTGCCTTGTTCAAGACGGCGTTTCTGGGTTTCTTCCTGTTTTTTGGAAATGTCCTGGATTTTCTGATGGTAGGCATTGAATTTTCTCATGTCACCGTCCGTATAAAACATGAACTGATTATTTTCCACGGTCCATTTTTTATGGTCTGACAGCAGGTTGATCATGTTACCCACTTCTTCGACGATCTGTTTTTCCATCTGCCATTGTTCTGCCGATTCCTTCATGGCTTTACCCAGGCCGCTTTCAAAGCCTGTCAGCATGTCGCGCTTGCTGGCTTCACTGATATTCAGACTCTGGATTCTGGATTTGCCTTCATCGAATAATGAATTGGTCTTCAATTCGTATTTGCTGACGATGCTTTTACCCCTATCAAGTATGCTTTGGCTTTCTATCATGCTGAGATCATTTTTCAGGCGATTTGCATCCAGCAGACGGTTCCAGCCAGCTGCTTCCAGTTCTTGCTGATACTGGTTCCTGAAGGTGACGGCACTGTTCATGAAGTCTTTCATGAAACGTTCCATTTCACCAAATTCACCGCTGGCTTTGGGTGCGTCACCAGTGTGTGCTTCTATCGCTGGCAAGCTGTTTGCGTCGGCACCGGGTTTTTGCAGGGCATCACTGATACGCTTCATTTCTTCCTGTGCCGAAGCAAAAGCCAGTGCCGCCTGTTTTTTCTGTTTTTCAACACTCATGCTACCCGCCACCAGCATGGCTGCGTAGATAGCGAAGAAGACCACGATGAATAATTTTCCGTCACGTTTGCGTAACAGCAGCGAGCGGAATACTACCGCAATAATCAGTGCATAAACAACAAACTGCCCGGCCAGATAGGCCATATTGGTCATACCCTTGCTGGCCACCTTATAACTGAGAATAGCCGCAGCGATGCTGGTCAATACCAGGGCTGCTACCCAGACAAAGTTACTTTGATTTTTTTCATTCATGGCACATCTTTCAATATGAATTTTCAGAGCAGCAGTGTGCCGCATTGTTAAACTGCTGGCAAGTCGTGGCGCTGGCAGAGGGTAACTGAAGCTGCCGCATGAGGGGCATGTTGGGCATAAGCAGATAAGCAGCCTGGGGCAGATGCAGATCGGTGTTGCTGTCAATAAACCTGCTTCAACTCAAAAGATAATCGATGGCTGACACCAGAAACATCAGCGCCAGCAGGACAACAACATTGCCCACAACAAGCACTTCCAGTTTGCGCATGAGGCCGCGCGGTGAAGGGGCATATTGATATGCCATGACCGCACAGACCAGGGCAGGCAAGGAAAAAATGACAGCCACCAGCGCGCACAAAAGAGTCAGCCCCGCCAGACCCGTGCCGCAGACAAAACCACCGTTTTCAGCCTGCTGCTTTGCCCATGCAGAAAACACCTGATATTCATACACAAGAAACACCACCGGTAATAGCGATAAGATACCCAGCAGCCACGACCAGCCGCGCAGGGTGCCAAACAATTGACGGCAGGTGAGGAAAGCCATGTTGCTGTTGTTTCAGGTATTGCGGTTCTGTTTCAGCATATTGCAAAACAAGGCGCCTTGTTCTATCGCATCATCCAGCGCGACGTGGGTATGCGGCATGGGATCAAACCATTGCTTGGGCATATGGCGCTTGGTGCTGTCGCGGTAATCAGTTTTCAACAAGGCCATGGCGAAGGTTTTCATATCCAGTGCCGAATGGCTGAACGGGCTTTCACCGGCAAAGCGTATCAAGTACCAGTAAACGAACAGAAAATCAAAACCTGCCGGATAAGCCACAAATACCGGGCGGCCAGGCAAGGTCTTGACCCAGGCAACATAGCGCTGCATGGCTGCTGCCGGGTCTTCCTGGTTGCTGCGGCATGCTTCCCATGCTTCTGGCTGGGTTTGCCACCAGGCGGCTGTCCTGGGGTCTGCGCTGGCTCCCGGCAGGGTTGCCAGGTTGGCGCTGAACGTGGCGATCAATTGCTTGTCGGCAGTGTAGGCAGCAGAACCTATGCTCAACATTGAATGCGGGCCAGGTATGGGGCCGTCGGTTTCGACGTCGGTACTGATATAGATTTCTGGTGCGCTCATGGCATCGTCCGTTGGCAATGTGCGTGTTCAATTCTTTTCATATTCTTCCAGGTCTGCTATGCGCTTTAACGCATGCGCCCGCATGCAACCCAGATGCATCACCGTACGTATGGTGCCACCTATATTGCGCTGATACACAGCATCACAATCCGCTTCACGAAACTTGATCCACGCACGCTGGGCATTGATAAAAGATTTCTTGATGTCGGCGTAGTTGCCTTCTGATGCATAGTCTTTTTCTGTTGACTTCAAGACACGCTGGTAGACCTGGTTCAGTTTGGCTTCCACCTTTTGCAGGTCTATGGATGCGCATTCATTCAGGTCCATGGTGTTTTGTGCTTTGCTGCAATCAATCGCATGGGCGAAGCTGCAAGTGCAGGCCAGGGTGAGTAAGCTTAATAGTTGTCGCATGATGGTGAGGGAATAAGTGGCAAATGCTTGGCAAATACGCGTTTCATAAATAATGAATGGTAACGGCAATGTACTCGATTCAACCTGATATTTTATTCAGCGCAGTTTCATACACCTGCAGATCAGCATCTGAAAAACAGCAAAAGATAATTTCATTGATCGCCGGAAAATCCGGGGCGAGTGCATTCAGCGTATCAAGCGCTACCTGTGCCGCCTGATCTATCGGGTAACCGTAAATACCTGTGCTGATGCTGGGAAATGCCAGGCTATGGATAGGTTTGCTCGCCGCCACTTCCATGACACGGCGATAGCATGACGCCAGTAATTCTGCTTCGCCATTGCTGCCGCCACGCCAGACGGGACCAACCGTATGGATGATAAAACTTGCGGGCAGGCGATAGCCTTTGCTTAATTTTGCGTCGCCCGTCTTGCAACCACCCAGTAGTCGACATTCATGCACCAGATCAGGACCCGCAGCCCTATGTATGGCACCATCGACACCACCGCCACCCAGCAAGGACGAGTTGGCCGCATTGACGATGGCGTCTGTTTTCATGGTAGTAATATCAGCACGCACTGCACGAAATTTGACAGGCATCAGGTGATCTTTCTTATATACGTGTTATTGCCTGCCAACTTGAACTAGCCTGTCAGTTTGTGCAAGCAGTATCGTTGGTTTGCAAATACAGGCTACAACAGAGATCAAACTTTCATCGGCCATGCCTGACAACTCAGGTCGCCGACAATAACTGCCCTTCATGCGGAAATTCCCGCGCCAGCAATTCGGTATCTGTCAGTGGACGACCTTGCCAGATACTGACGCTCGCAGCACCCGCGCCGAAAGCCAGTTCATGCAGGGCGCGCAATTCTACCTGCGTCAGGCCGCCTTCATGTTCACCCAGCGGGTGTATCACCATCGCTGGTGAAGCCTGCCAGAAAGCTTTGGGCGGCAGACGTTTCACAAAGCTCTTGAGTACTTCTTGCGCCGTAGTGAAATCAGACATCAGTGAGCGCGGGTGGGCAAATGGATTGACGAGCCTGACGGAACTGTCCAGGCTGCTGGCTTGCCTGGCCTGCGCCCCAACCGCGACGATACGGGCCTGGGGGGCGGCGCTGATGGCGATCTCGGGTATTTCAGAAATCACGTCGCCACTTTTTGGGTTGCGCACCGTCAGGCGATCTGGTGAGAGCTGGATATAGAGTAATTGCTGAAAATGCTTAAGCATATTTTTTCAGTGTAGTTGATGGATGAATTGTTGTCGTCCGTGATGCGTGCTCTGTCCGGTATTAGTCACTAAGTCACCAAGCGCAGAAAACGCTTCATTATAGAAGGAATATAAAATACCGGCTTGCCCAATGCTGACGATAAAGAAATAAGTCAGCATCAGTGACGGCATGCAATGCTGGTGCCTGATGCACATCTGAAAAACGACTGGCAAACATCTGACAGCGAATTGGACAAAAAGTTGGACAAATAGTTGGGCAGGTAGTCGATACAGATAGTCGATACAGATCCGGCAAGCTGCTATTGCTGTTTAACCTGGCTTAATTGTGTGCCAGCCAGGCTCTTTTCAAATTGTGCATTGCCCAGATATTTCAAATATTTGGTGCCGCCGCTGGCGTCGCTCATTTGATAATATTCGCCCACATGCAGGGTAGGCAGGCCATCATTCAAGGCCACCATCTTGTCGCCTGTCACATAGTGCACTGTGCCACTTTGTGCATCCAGGCGATATACCTTGCCATCACTGGAAGTAACCAACTGATACCGCGGGTTAGACCAGCTGCCTTCACAGGCCGACACCGTCACCAGTGTCAACAATGTCGCTAAGATTCGTATGTACTTCATGCGCGCTCCTGATGACAGCGAAGTAGGGGGATTCGATAAAATGACTTCGTGACCAGGGCTGTAAAGTCTGTGCCCGGCTGCTGTTGGTGCCTGCAAGAACCAGAATGCAAGCAGCATGCGGGCTTATCAGTAAGCAAAATCAAAAGTCAAATATGGTTAAATTTCAATTGTGTAAATATAATCTAATATTATTCATTTGGCAATTCGTTTTGTGACTGTTATAGTCCTGCGTGTTTGCAGTGGGTCAAAGTTTTCTGTGTGCATCAGCTCATTTCTCAGTGGTATGGTCGAAATTGAAAAAACACAGCGCTTTATATAAGAGGTGACAATTGATTCTCAGTAACTGGTATGCATGCCAGCGCCGGAACTGATAACGATGCTTGTGTTCTGATTACTTTAAGCTGCAACAAAAACGACTTCTCAATGATTTCTCAATGACTTCTCATTGACTTCTTAATGAATAACATCAGCATGAGCTGATGAAAAAAAACATGGCAAATATCAATATCAAACTTTCGCAAGCAGTCGTTAACACCAATTACCAACAGGCACAAAAATCGCCACCTACTAATGGCAGTCTGGGCACCCTGTTTGATGCCTTCGCCATCGTCGGCACAGCCTGGGCCAGGGATCATCCCTATTACACCTCGTTTGATTTTTCTGGGGGCAGGCTGCAACTGGGCTTTCCCGATGGCGCCACCACGACATATACCGGCGTTGTGCTGGCCAACCCCAACGCCCTGTCAGGGACGGCGACGGCAACCGGCATACAGTTATATAAAAATGGCGTGGTGTCGATCGTAGAGACAGGCAAATTCAACTTTGATTACACCAATACCGTCGTCAACGGCGTCAATTCAATTACCATCAGGGGCACAGGTGTACAGGCGTCCAGCTATGCCTTTAATGCCTTGCAGCCGACCTACAGCAGCAACTATGACCCTGTGCTCGGCAATATCGGCGTTACCGTACAGGGCAATATCGCGGCAGATAGCAGTGGCAATAATTCTGGCAGCATCAGCCGTATTTCAGCGACAGCTGACAAGTTTCTGGCTTCCACTACCGTTGATGGCAGTTTTTCTCTGTATGCCAATGGGATTTCAGTCGGGCAAGGCACCAGCAAATCCAGTGTGACGGGTACCATGACCAGCAGCGTCACCGAATACCGTGACGGCAGCTATAACCGCATCACCAACCTGTCTGCCCCCATCGCTGCCAACCAGCAAATCGATGAAAAACTGCTGGCTGACGCGTCCCTGTTTGGCGGCAATGACATCATCAGCGTTGACCTGCCATCAGCGATGTATTCTGATTACCTGATTTCTTCGGGCGCAGGCAATGACCTCATCACCATCAATGGCGGTGGTGGTCGTTTGCACGTCAATGCAGGTAGCGGTAATGACGCTATCAACATCGGCACTGGCAACCACAATGTCGATGGCGGCACAGGCATGGATACGGCGATACTGAACGGGCAGGCAAGCGCCTTTGCGGTAACCGCTTCCGGCGGCGGTTACCAGTTGCGTGCCTATGCCAATGGCGACACCAATAACCTGGTCAACGTAGAGCGTCTGCAATTTTCCGACAAAAGCATCGCACTCGATATCAATGGCACGGCTGGACAAGCCTATCGCATCTACCAGGCTGCTTTTGGCCGCAAGCCAGACCTGGCAGGCCTGGGTTACTGGATTAAGGACATGGATGGCGGCTCCAGCCTGACGACGGTCGCTGCGGGTTTCTTCCAGTCGCCAGAATTTCAGAAACTGTACGGGGCCAACCCGTCGACCAATACCCTGATCACCAATTTTTACCAGAACGTCTTGCACCGCGCCCCCGACCAGGCAGGTTTTGATTACTGGAACGGTCAACTCAGCACCGGCAAAATCACCGCAGCCGGCGCCCTGGCCAGCTTCTGCGAAAGCACAGAAAACCAGGCCCAGGTGATAGGTACAATACAGAACGGGATAGAGTACAAGTTGTGGGTGGGATGAGTTTGGGTCTTGTCGTGTGAAACGAAACAGGGCGCGGCTGGTTGCTGCGCCCTGTTTCATACATCTCTGGGCTTGTGGGTCATTATGCTGGGTTCATCGTATTTGTTAGCGCTGATCGCCGCGATGTGAAGAATCTGTTATCTAGCTTCTAAATCAGGGATGCCAAAATGAGCGATGACGTCAAATTATTGAGTAGCCCCAAAAATTTCGCTGTTGTGCAGCTTTTAGAAAGGCGATATCCAGGCATCGTATTTCAGGGCGATAGTTTGCATAGTTTAGTCATCCGTCTGAAAAATTTGCAGCAGTTGTTACGTAATGATTGTATCGACGATCTAAATATTGAATTGATTGAAATTTGTGACGAAATGGCTGCTGTATTGAATCACTATGAACTGGTGTGTAGCGAACAAAAGATCGCATTGCCATACACTAAAAACGATGACGACCCGGTAGGTGCGATTAGCGCAACGTAATCGTACGCAAACTGAACGACATGCATATCAGCGTAGGGTCGTAGTTATTCTGAAATTATGCAGTTTGTTACCCCGCTGCACTTTTGATCGTGATGGCCATTTGTGCGATTACGCTGTGCTAATCGCACCTATGCGAACTGCGCAAGACGGATCACGCGTTGCAAAATAATTCCCCCTACAAGATCCGTTAGCGCCACTCCTGCATGCAAGCCTGACCAGGCATATTCCACATCACTTGCACTTCCCCGTCACTGCATTGTAGGCCAGCGCAGCGGCGGCGAAATAGCCCAGGTAGGTCGCCTGGCCTATGCTGATGCCTTCGCCATTGGCTTTGATGCAGTCGCTTATTTTGGCATTGTGAACTTCGCGCCCGAACTGGCGGATTTGACTGCGTTCTGTGGCTTCCAGTGGCTGGCCAGCGCGGCCTGCGAGTTTTTGTATGTCACTGCGACTGTCTTTATATGCACGGGCGACGGCGTCCCTGTCTATGCGCAGGGTCGATGCGCCTGCGGGTTTTTCTTCGGTGAACAAGTCTTTGGCGGTATCTTGCCGCTGTGGTTCTGATGCCGGTAAGCTTATGGCTTGCGCCGGCTTATGTGTATCAGGGCTGGCCTGTTTGCGGGCTTGCCTTTCGGTCTTTTTGGGAACCTCCATCTTGTTGTCGGCAGGCTTGTCGTCTTTCGCCGGGGCTGTGGGAATCAGCGCAGGCAAGAGTGATAAATCGAGTGCGATATAGCGGCTCAGAGGCTCGCTATTTTTGTGCCAGGGTCGTACCAGCTGGAACAATAACAAGGCGGTGATCAGACAGGCAATGACGAAAGAGACGATGGATTGCCAGGCAGCCTGATCCGGCAGGGTAAGCTTGTGTTCGTGCATCAATTCGTCTTCAATTTGGAAACAGTTTATTGGACATTGCTTTCAATGAAACAGTTCCGCTGAGCATGCCCCTTTTTCATGTCAGGTTGCTCACAGGTGACGGTAGGCCGAGGCAGGCACATCACTTATCTCATCACGAAGCTGGCGATTAATGCGAAGTGCCTGACGATCGCTGACGATGACTCCCGGGCTATGGTTTATGGCTTAACGTCATGCGGCAGATGCCATAGCGCCCCTTGCTGCAACTCCGTCTACAGCATGTATACATTTATGTATATCAGCCATACGGTTTCAGGTAATTTTCTTTTGTCAGGCAATCCCGCACACTGGCGTCTCTTGCAGTAAAACTGATCCAGCCTTGATGAAAGACACTGTGCCATGACTATCGCCGCCAACTTAACACAACTGTTTTCCTGCCATACAGAATGCACTATCGTCTTGCGACCCAGGCAATTGGCGGTATCGGTATTTGGGCTGGCGGTGCTGGTTCTTGAATTCTGGTTGAAGGTGCCTGTGAAGCCGGTGCTTGATACGTATCTGCAAAAACTGGCGGTGAACTTCACCTCTGTTGGGCGGTAATTGCCCCGGATGATGTTGTTTTGGAAGTGGATTTTTGTTTTGCAGGGTGCCGATAATGCGCTTTGTTGCAGTTAAGGAAGAACCGCGCAGACGAGCAGTAAGCGCGGTTCCGGGGGCTGCAAATTTTACGGACTGGTCGCACTCCTGATCGCAATTGCTGTCACCGCCCAGCCCAGCCAGCCATTCGGTTGCGCGACGCTCCAGGCCATGGAGGAAGAGCCCAATGCAGTGGCCGGTGCGTGTTGCGTACCAAAGGTCAGGGTATTGGGATTGGCGTAGCTGAGCGCGCCCAGGCCATAGCTGGGCACGATGCTTTGCGCAAAATCGCCACCGTACACACCAAAAACCAGAGAATTTGCCAGCAGGGTGCTCTTGGCCGCACTTGCAGAGGCGCTGGTGTTACTTGCCGTCACGGGGTTGCCATCAAAGATTGTGGGGGCGAAATCCGATATTTCATAGGCAGCCATCACCACGCCTTGCGCTGCGCCACCATTAGCGTTGATCGTGAACGAACTTCCACCCGTTGTAGCCACCATGTAAAACCAGCCAGCGCAGGAAGACCGGCAAGCATCAGTTTTATACCAGGTGTAGTTGCCTGCATTTTTATTATCCGAGACAGTGAAGTTGTAAGTGTTACCCTGGTTGGTCGCCATCGCAACAAGGATCAGGTTGCCGGCCTTTACCGGGTTGGCAAAGCTGATCGAAGCCGGTCTGGTCACGCCATCTGCATAGGCAGGTACCGTGGTTTGCACCACCGCAGCGGATGCTGGGGTCTGGACGGCACTATGGGCGCCCTTAATCGCGATGACCATTTCTGACCAGCCTGTCCAGCCTCTGACTTGTGCGACGCTCCACGAGACAGGTGTAGACCCCGGTGTCGTTGCCACTGCCATCTGCGTGCCGTAAGTCAGTGCATGGGCGTAAGGTGCGTTGAATGCGCCTGCTGCATTGGCGGGGGCAATGGATTGATCAGGGTCACCGCCATACACCGTGAGAACGAGTGAATTGGCCGAAGCGGTCAGCTTGGTCGCGCTTGCCGTGTCACCTGTACCATTGCTTGTGACGGGGTTGCCATCAAAGATCGAAGCGTCGAAATTGCTGACTTCCATCGCGGACATGACGACTGCTTGGGCCGCGCCCCCGCTTGCCGTGATCGTAAAATAACTGCCGCCTTTTGGCGCCACGAGATAGAACCATCCTGCGCAGGTAGTCTGACAGGCATCGGTTTTATACCAGGTGTAGTTGCCTGTGTTCTTGTTATCCGAGACAGTGAAATTATAGGTATGCCCTTGCGTGGAAGCCATGGAAACAAGAATCAGATTGCCCGCCTTGACAGGGTTGGGGAAGCTGATCTTGACAGGTCGGGTTGACCCGTCAGCATAGACCGGGTTTGCAGTCTGCACCACTTGCGGTGGCGTGATTTGCGTCGCCCCTGTCGCGGTCACCGCAGCCGATGTTGCGGTAGCAGAACCTGCGGCGTTCTTTGCTGTCACTGCGCAAGTCAGTGATTGACCCGCATCTGTGGCGGCGACGGCATAGCTTGCCGCAGTGGCGCCAGCAATTGCCGCGTCAGCGCGCTTCCATTGATAGGCATAGCTGGTGGGTGAGTTGCTCCAACTGCCAGGCGAACAAGTCAACGTACTGCCAACACCCGCAATACCAGAAATAGAAGGTGTCGCCGTGTTGGCCGGGGCCTGCGCACTGGCGAGATTTGCACTGCAACTTGCCGTGCTACCGCCGTTGGAACCCGCACAACTCCAGGCCCAGGGGCCAGAGCCTGTCAATGTAGATGCCGTACCCGCGCTGCACAGACCGCTTGAGGGCGCGGTGGAAAATGACAAACCGTTGGCACTGCCGCAAGTGCCATTGACGGGAGAGGCCGCGCCTGCCACCGTCACGGTATTACTCATGACCGAGGCAGAACCTTTCGCATTGCTTGCGGTGACGCGCCACACAATCATCTTGCCGGCATCCGCGCTGCCTGGGGTAAAGCTGTTGCCGGTACTGCCAGTCACATCGACCCCATTCACTATCAATTGATACTGATAGCTGTTCGGGCTGTTGGTCCAGGTGCCTGTTGATACGGTCAATGTGCTGCCAACCTGCGCCGTACCCTGGATGGCTGGCGACACAGTGATGGCTGGCAAGCCTGAATCGCTGGCAGAACCCGACAGGTAGGCACCGATATCCATCGTTGTTGTACTGCGGGCTTTGAGGTCATAGTCCGTTGTGACGAGAGAGGTTACCGCTGCGGCTGTTGAGCCAGCACCACGTGCCGCGCTGTTGTTCTGCAGATGGAAGTCAGCACCGGCTTTGACAAAAAGCGGGTTGGCCAGTACCGCGGTGGAATCCAGGCCAGGGCTGCCAGAGCCGTTGAACCACAGGTTGCGCGCAAAGGTGCCAGCGCTGGCCTGTACGCCATTCGAGCCTGAGTTATACGGTGTGCCGGTGGCCACGTAGAAGATATTGTTTTCCACATCCATCGCCCCTTTGGGCAGGTTCCAGTCGTTCGTCAATGCACCGTAATTGTTATTGCCTGCGGTATTGGTGTTGTAGAAGGTGTTGTTGTATATCTTTGCCGCGTTGATGTCGGTGGTGTTGAAGCGCACAGCCGCATACTGGATGTTGTAGACAATGTTATTCCAAATTTTCACATTGCCAGCCGTACCGTCAGCAAGGTTGATGCCATGCTTGCGTACATCGTGGATCAAGTTGTGGTGCACATTGATATTGCCTATGGGCGTACCCGAAGAACTGTAACTTTGTACACCATTGCCACCAAAGATATTGCCGATCTCGTTATAAGCGACTTCATACGAGCCCGTGCCATCAAAATAAATGCCATGGTTTTGCAGGAAGCTGGTGCCGTTGTCCGGCCCGCAATACACATCATGCACATGGTTACCCAAAACCACGACACCGTTGCCGCTACCCGTTACCCCGGCCCCTTTTGCCATGACGTTGTAGGCGGCGGTATAAGCAGTCAGTTCGGTATTGACCACGCGCCAGTTGGCACCCTTGTAGGCATTGAGTTCATAGCCTGCTTGCACATCGATCATACCATCTGCACGGCCTGATTCTATCTTCAGATTGGTGATGGTGATGCCGGCACCGCAGCCAATTTCCTGGCGGGCACTGTCAGCTGAGGTAATGACGCCACCTGAACCATTGTCGGCACTGCTGGTCAGTGCCTGAGAGAGCAGGGGTGTTTCTGTCGGGAAGCCCATCAGGGTAATCGGCCCGGTTTGTACCGCGCCTGTCGCCGGCGTGCCGGACTTGTTTTGCACGCGCAAAAAATAGTTATCATTCGCCTGGTGCACATCAGTCCACACACCACCACGCATGATGATGAAGTCACCCGGCAGGACGATGCCCCATACACCGGCAGTTGCCACGGGCTGCAAGCCACCTGCAATCGTGCAACCGACATGGATGTCGTTGGAGTTATTGCTGATCGCCAGCTGTACGTGTCTGTAAGGGTGATTGATATCATCCGGCTGCCCGGTGCTGTCACTGCCATCCAGACTGACAAAGTAGATCTTGCCGGGGTTGACTTTAAAACTCAGTTGATTCGCGTCTGTTGCGACATTGCCGTTGATGACTACTTTAACTGGCAGACTGGTGCCGTTGGACGCACCGCCCAGTGCGCCTATCTGCGCTGTGATTTGCTGGATATCGGCCCGGCCGCGTGAAGTGCCGATGGAACGGTAATTGTCTACTTCGATGTTATCGAGGTAGACCTTGGCGCTGGTACCTGCGCCTGTCGTGCCAAAGTTCTGCCCAAAGACGGACAGATAAATACCCTTGTTATTCTCGCCGCCGCTTGTGGGGCCAGACGTGATATCTGTATAGAGCTGCTGCGGTGCATTGCTGCCTGCGTCATTTGTGCCACCAGAAGCAAAGATTGCCGTGACATATTGTGTATCAGCAGTTTTGGTGAAGGTGCAATCTGCCGTGCCGCTGCACCCCGTGCCAACGGCAGTCAGACCCGGCCCCGCCCAGCCAGTAAAACCACTGCCTGATGCATGCAGCGTGAAAGTGGAATTAGTATCAAACAGCTGGCTGCAATTGCCGGTATAGCCCACGACAGCACTGGTGCAGGTCACTGCGCCCGGGCTGCCGGCTGTGCTGCTCACCGTGCCGTCACCTGCTACGCTGACGTTCAAAATCGAATTCGACCCCGGCGTTGCAAGCGCGCTCATCAGCCCTCGTGGGCCGGTTGCCGAGCTGGCTCCTCCGCCTGCTGCGTTGGCATTTAACCCTGAATTCGAGCCACCGAGCGTGACAATAGCGCCAGCGATGGCGACGGTAGCCGCCACTGCTGCGATAAGCAGCATGGCATATTTTTTTGCTTTCATTTTAAATTTCCCTTTTCCCTTTTGAGGCGCAGCTTTAAGGCCAAACCAGCGCAGACAGGATGGGTTGGCAATGCGTATTGCCGGATTGATCCGGCATATATTTGTTATATGGGTAACGCTGATCCCAGGTAAGAATGTCCTGGTGAGTCGCTATGGGTAAGCCTGAGTCTGAAGAATAGCGCCACCCCATTTTCAGGGGATTGCTTGAAAACCATGTCATTAAATTACAATTAATTACATTAATATCTTATTTGACAACTTTATGGATGCAATGAAAAGCGACCTGCCGCTGTAGCAAGCTGCAGGTGCGATGAGCATGCGAATCGTACACGCGCATCACACCTACCTTCACATTTGCTCAGGTCGTCACGCGTCATTGCCGCATCATTACAGCAGAACTTAAAGAGAAACCCTTCTACCCAGGGGCGGCCTGCTGCGATATTAGATATGGCTTTGCTGGTTTATGTTTATTTGCGAGGGGTCATGCGTGCGATTACGCTGCGCTTGTCGCACCTACGTTGCTGGAGTACATGGCACCTGCGCGTGCAAGGGCATATTCGGGCGACGACGACTCTATAGGATCAGCAAATCTGTAAAATCAGCTTGCCGTTGTTACACTCCAGACCGACATAGCCTCTTTGCCATCCAGTGGATACAAGCCGCCATACTTGAGCTGAAACTTCAGTTCTGCGGGGGCAAAGCTATCGTCATTGACCTGCACATTCTGATGAGGCTTGTCCTTCGTCAGACTGTACTCACGGGTATCTTGTTGCATGACCAGCACATCGCCATCGATGCGTATCAGTTTGAACCATCGCTGCACTACCTTGGGTGCCGCCTGCGAAGTGTTTGGCTCGGTGACTACCCAGGCTTCAAAAATATCGCCAACGACAGGGTGGGCCAGATGTTGCTTGACCAGGGCAGCGCGATCATTGGAGGCTTGCGCATCTGTATTGAATTTAAATTGCAAGACCCCTATGGCGGTGATGGCGATTGCGACACCTGCGACAAATTTCCACTTGAACCAGAAACGGAACTTGCCACGGTAGCCTTTCTGATGTTGCCGATAGAAGTCAGTCATCGGTTTGCTGAAATCATTGCGCTCGATTTGTGTATGGCAGGCCGTGCAGACCACCAGCGGTATGGCCGGCATATTGGTAAATGTGTGGAAGAAAGAATCTTCACGCAAATTGAAGAATTGCATGCGCAGTCGCTCTGCGTGGCAGTGTGGGCATGGGATATGGCTGACGGCAAGTTCACCCACAGGGACGTGGGTTTGAGTGACGACGTAGAAAAACATTACATTCTCCGAAATAATCTTGGGATGAGAAGCCGGTTCATCGTGCGTTCAGCCTGGCCCTGCATCAACGCGGCCGGCATGGGCGATATGGTGGTATTCATAAAACAGGGTCGCAATCTCGTCATAGTCTTTGCCACTAATTCTTGGCAAGGTGATGAACAATTGATTTGACAGGGTGTCGAAGCGCAGGTAGGTCGCTTTTTTTCCTGGCGGGGGCAGGGTTGTGCCAGGCATCAATTGCAGCTGTAAAGTGACGACGAAGCCGGGATGCGCTACCACCGATTCAACTGCCGACCAGGCTAATTCACCTGACATACCTTCGAGGCGTAAGCTGTCTCTGCGTACAACGATAAAGGGCTTTTGCGATTTCTTGCGGTAAATGTTGGCAACGAAAGTACAGGCGGCGCCGCCTGCCATCAGGAAGGCAATCACTGTGACGGTAATCATCTTGAAGTGCGTGCCGCTGGACGTGAACATCAGTACAATGCCAAATGCAAACAGGAACTGCAGAAAAGCCATCAACCCAAATACCAGCATTGCCGTTGATGGCGGTTTTTTGATGATCCATTGATCTGTCAGCAAACCGGTGCGTATGTCGATGTCCTGCTTTTGTACCTGCGATAGATCCTTGGTCAGTTGTTGGCACCATGCACGGCCGCCGCCCAGCAGTTGATTCAGCAGCGACATGCCGGCGTCATCTACAGGCCGGGCAGCATGGGTCAGCAAGTCGGCGTTTGGGTTGACCTGCAATGCATCCATCCTCTGCCGCAATGTCGGGTGGCTATCAGTGGGGTGGGCCCATTCATCATCCAGATGTGTTTGCGGATTGTCCAGCCCCCTTGCCTGGGCGCTTGTTATCATTTCAGCGACCAGATCATCCTGGTCTTTTGGCTGCAAGCGCACGCGGCCAAGGGACTCATGGATATACAGGTTAAACAGCCTGGTACGCAATAGTGCTGTGGCTGCGTCAACCGGGCTATGCAGGGAACTGCCAAGCTTGTCTGCCATCAGTTCACGCTGGCGACTCCAGTGCTGAACGGCATGATCAAACTGTTGAGAAAAAAATTCGCCTAACAGAAAGGTCGGGTAGAGCATGACCTGACTGACGATGTCACGTTCGCGCAAAGTGTGCATGTGCCGCAGGTTTCTGTACACTCCGGAAAAAATAGGGACGAAACGTGTGGAATATTCTGTATCGGCACCTGCAAAATGCGCCAGCTCGTGACCCATAATGACTTCAGTTTCTGACCGCGACAACACCGCCAGGTAGGTAAGCGGCAGGTAGAGGGTACGGCCCCGCAAGATAGCCTCTGAAGGTGTCAGCCTGATATCAGAGGAGGTGACAAAGAAGCCGTCGCACAGACCAACAACAATATGATCTGGTGGCAATGCGTTGAGCCTCTGGGCGATGTCCCGCATCCAGGCCCACAGGGCTGGTGACTGCGTTGTTGAAACACTGCGGCCCATCAAGGGCATGGGCTGGATGTTGAAACTGGTCCGGTTGACATACAGCGCATACAGCGCCTGCAAGGCTGCTGCGATGGCAACCAGGCTGATGATACCGAACAGGACACTGCGTTTCAGGTCACCATTGCTCATCGCGCTGGTGATGTGAATACTGGCTAAAGTTTCATAAATCGATGCTGTAATGGTGGCGCTTGCAAGCAATACGGTCATGGCACCCATCAGCCAGGGTAAGCGTTGATAGCCTTTCGAAAAAATCTGCCAGAGTTGTTCACGCGAATGTCGCGCCAGGCGCCCGGCACGAATCATCAGCACCATACCCACCATGCCCAATAGGGTTGCCAGCAATCCGCAGGCAACTGTCCAGAACGGCAAGGCCTGGCGGGCACGTATGGCAGGCTGGTTTTCATCTAGATCAGACAATTGCGCCTTCAGGATCTGCCCGGCATATTGCACACCTAGTACCCGTCCCGGAACGCCGCTAGGTATGGCTGCATGCGGATCGCGCTGGGCAAGCTCGGACAAACTGGCTATTTGTGCAGACAATGTAGCGCGGTCCTGCGTCAGATTTGTCAGTCGCATGAACTGCGATATACCCAGGACGGTGAGCAAAGCAGGCAACAGCAAAAGAAAAATGGCGAGCTTCAGGCTAGACTTAGTCATGATTGTCGTGGGTGTGTGGTATATCGTTTGTCCGGATGAAACCAGGATGCCGGACGAACAAATTGGAAAGATTTCCAAGTGTAGTTGAAATGGCTTATTAATTTGCCATGTTTTTGATATGCTTACAAATATGGGAGGTTTGTAACATTATTTCAAAAAAGGTAACAAGTTAAAATATCTTGTTCTGGAAAGGAAAAGGTAGCTATGTTTGTATCTCAATAGGATGGCAGTCTTTGTCGTGACGTTCCTCTACGCACCACTTACCCAGATATTGGAGTGGTGATTGGTGACCAGTGTGGGAGCAGGCCCGCCTGCGTTGCTAACTTGCCGAATGCAAGCGGCGGGTTCTGTAAGACGTAGATCAGGCCCTGTACATCACCCCATCACAAAATCATGCGTTGTCGCAGAATACGCCGGAACAACGCAGGATCTGACGATGCAGTCTTCGCGTGATTTCCATATGGTGATGGTATCGGGCAGTTCTGAGAACAACAGGTAACCATTGTTGCTAAAACCCAGAATGGTGAACAGGTTACCTTGTGACCTGCTGGTCATGATAATGGACTCACGACCCTGCGCATCGATCTTGCTCATCTGCGAGCGGTTGTGCTGATCCATGCCGGTGGTCACATAGATATTGCCCTGGGCATCCATGGCCGTGCCGCTTGATGGGCGCGGCAGTTTGTGAAAGGCACCGCCTTCGCCGTTCAGGCTGAATTTGCCGATGGTGCCTTCTCCGCAAGAAACAATGAGTTTGTCGCCTTGCAGGGACAGGCTATCCGGCTTGGTAATGTGGGTAAAGTCGCGCACGCGCCCCTGCTGGTCGATTACCTTGATCGTATCGGACCCCGCGTCTGCGACATAGATATTGCCTGCGCTATCGATTGCCAGTCCACGTGGATAGCGCAAACCAGTGGCAAAGGTTTTGACGCCACTGTCATCGATGACGCGCACGCGTTGTGAGCCGTATTCAGCAAAATACAGATTGCCAGCCGCATCGAAAGTGATACCGCGTGGTGCTTTGGCATCTGCCAAAAAGACCCGCAACTCATCGCCGGCACCGAGATTGGTCATGACGATGGCATTGAGTTGTGTCGCGCTGGTGTAGACCGCATTATTGGCGTGATGATTTTCCATGGTGTCCTTGATGATTGTGATGACAGTAATGAGAATGATGAACAGGCTGATGGTATTGGCGGTGAAAATATCGGCATTAATATGGATATAAGCATGAACATAAGCATGGCCATAAGCACATGCAGATCATAGCGCAAATACTTGTTATCATGATACGCTGCCATGCCTTTCCATTAATTGCGCTCCTGATTCGCCTGCCATGTCTGAACTTGTCGTCCTTACTACTTATTTCAACCCTTGCCGCTATGTATCGCGCAGGCAGAATTATGATGTCTTCATCGAGGGCATGCGGGCGGCTGGGGTGACCTGTATCACGGTCGAATGTGCTTTTGGTGACGCACCGTTTGAATTACCTGCCGCGCTGGATGTTTTGCAGGTGCGCTCTGCCACGCTGCTGTGGCAGAAAGAACGCTTGCTGAACCTGGCAGCATCCTGGTTGCCGCCCAGCTGCAAATATGTGGCCTGGCTCGATTGCGACATCTTGTTTAACAACAAGCTATGGGCCAAGGAACTGGTGAAAGTCTTGCAAAAGCACCCGATTGCCCAGGTATGGGAAAACTGCCTGCGCCTGCAACAGGACGGTAGTGCCGGTACCAAGCCAGACCTGGTGACCTCGTTCGCTGCGGTCATGCAGGCGCAGCCGGGTTCTTTGCAGGCGGGGCGCTATGATACACACGGGCATACAGGTTATGGCTGGGCCATGCGGCGCAGCCTGTTTGATGCTGTGGGTCTGTATGAAGCTGCAATATCAGGCAGTGCTGACCATTTCATGGCACACGCGATTTATGGTGACTATAATTTTTGCATACAGAATGCCCTCAAGCATGACCGCGCCCAGATCTTGCACCTGCAAGCCTGGGGTGCGCGCTTTCATCAGCTCGTGCAGGGCAGCCTGGGCGTGGTACGTACCGATATCTGCCATCTGTGGCACGGCGAAGCCTTGCACCGCCGCTATTTTTTACGCATGCATGAAATTACCGACCTCGGTTACAACCCCTGGACTGATCTGACTGTGCGCAGCGGCCAGCCGCTGGAGTGGCATGCCGATATGCAAAAACCCAAATTGCGTCAATATTTTGCCGATTATTTTTTATCCCGCCGTGAAGATGGCGAATTTTTTGAGAAAGCCAGCCATGCCTAACCCTCGTCAACACGATGACTATGCCGATGGCGCACCCGCTACCGTTTATCCTGACCTCAATGTCGTGTCGGCGGCACGCGATGCCTTGCAAAAAGCGCTGTTGGCAATCAAGGCACAGCTGGGTGATCTGACACCGCGGCAAGAACACCTGAAGGCCAGGCGTGAAAAAGAAATCAAGCGGGTCGTGGCTGATTTGTTGCCGGGTTTTCAGGCCAGTACCTTGCGAGACCTGAACGCCACCTGTCCGGCATTTGTCGATGCCGTGGTGCTGGCGGCATTTGAAGCCTACCGGCCATGGCTGGGTTTTATCGACCGGCCCGGTTCTGCCCAGGCGCTGGGGAGTTTGCAGACCAGGCTGGCATTTTATTTTGATACCAAGGCCGAATTGTCTTCGCTGTCCATCATCGATAAAGAACTGGCAGCCGTCAATGCGCAGATCGATGAATTGCAAAGGCAGGACAGCAATACGGCAGACTTTATCGAATTGCTGAAACACACTGAGCAAGATGGCTGCGCAATACCTGAAGATGTCTATGAGCAGCTGAAAACAATCGTGCGCCAGGCCAGGCAATTGCAGGAGCGCCGCAAGACCATTTTGTCTGACCGGCATATGCAGGAAATGGAAAGAGAATGGCGCAGCCGGCAGACACATTACCGCGATGCCCCTTATCAAGATGCCTATGCGTGGTATTGCATAGACCATCATTTTCATCCTGCGGCTTTTGACCGTCTTGAAACTGCGATGGTGCGGGCCAACCCGAGTTATGTACCCATGCGTCGCCGCCATATGTATTACGAAAGCAGTTACCGGCATCACGACCACCAGCATCAGGACAATCACAATACCTATAATACCTACAACAACTATAACAATGACAATTTCGCTGCGGCAGCTGCCTATTCGTCGCAATATAATCCCAGCGCATCCAGCCCGGTTGATCTGACACAGGTGCCTGGTTATCCGAATAACCGTACTGATGACCGCACTGATGGCGGAGCGGATGACATGACTGATACCAGCAGTGCTTCAAATCGCAGCGACGACAGCCAGACTGTTTTTTCAACGACGGCAGGCTCCTACGGTGGGGGTCGTGATGACATTGCCACCGACGACAGCCTGGGGGCTTATTCTTAAGTTGTGGCTTCTTGTGACAGAAAGAGCGGGAATGGCTGGCACCAGTCCTCAACATGACCTGCTTGCTGTGCTTCAGGTAGAATCTGTTGATGGACAAGAAAACGCCTTCTCCGCAAACAGCACAGCCCCTGCCTGGAAATCAGGCGCATGGCGACTGGGTGCGGCGTGCCACGCCACTGGCCGGTGTAGAGCGCATAGAAGCTTTTTTCAAAGGCCGGGCCTACGCACCACATCGTCATGATACCTATGCGATAGGGCGTACGATTTCCGGCGTGCAGTCATTTCATTACCGCTCTTCGATGCGACATAGCCTGGCTGGTCACACCATCGTTCTGCATCCCGATGAACTGCATGATGGACAGGCGGGTACCACAGACGGTTTTCACTACCGCATGGTCTATGTTGAACCGGCGATGCTGCAAGATATTCTGCAAGGTCGCCCCTTGCCTTTTATTGCTGGTGGCGTATCCACTGACCCCCGTCTGTTTCGTGCAACACAGGCTTTGCTGAACAATTTCACCGATACGGTGGACGGCCTGGAGCAAGACGATGCCATGTTTGACCTGGCCATGGCGATGCAGCAGGTGTCCGGTCAGCCTCTGGCAAAGCCAGGCGATTTCAGGGCGGCACAAATCGCCCGTGAGTATATCGATGATGCGCTTGACCAGACCATCACGCTGGACCAGCTGGCCACGGCAAGTGGCCGTGACCGCTGGAGCCTGTCGCGTGATTTCCGGCAATTTTTTGGTACCAGTCCCTACCGCTATATCACCATGCGCCGCCTGGCACTGGTGCGGCGGCTGATGCTCGCTGGCAGGCCATTGGCAGAATGCGCTGTCTTTGCCGGGTTTGCTGATCAAAGCCATATGAGCCGCCAGTTTCTTAAGACGTATGGTATTTCTCCGGCGAAATGGTTACGTCTTGGTGTTTCTTAAACACTGGTAATACACGGCCGCCTGCGGAGTCATTCGGAGTTATTTCATCCGTGATTCTGGCAAGAAATAAAAGCAATCATTAGGCTTTTTCCTACAAATTCCGCTTGTCTCATCCTACGGCGCTCTCGCTGCATTTATTTCTATAATGCTTCGCATGCATCGTTCAATTTCACTTGGAAAACAGGAGAGCTTCATGACAAGCGCAGACCAATACAATATCTACCAGCCAATTCATGGCGATGGCCCAGGCCCTGCCGTAATGGGCGCCAACACCCTGATTGGTGACCATATCCATAACGCACAGGACGAACATCTGGGCCAGTTGAAAGAGATCATGCTTGACACCAAATCCGGTGAGATCGCCTATGCCGTTCTGTCCAGGGGTGGTGTATTTACCTTGGGCGAAAAGCTGTATGCGGTGCCCTGGTCCGCCCTGCATTTAAATACCGAAAAGAAAAACCTGGTTCTTAATGTTGATAAAGAAAGATTTGATACCGCACCAGGCTTTGACCCAAATAACTGGCCGGACATGGCCGACCTGGCATGGCGTAACAATCTGGACACCTACTACGGTGTGAACCAATCCCGATAAATCAAGGCGTTGAATAGCTAGTCCTACCCAAGTTGGGGCAGCACTGTTTCGCCAGCAGTCGCTGCCTCTTTTTAATGAGAATGCCAGCCATGAATAATAAAAAAATTTACCGCCCTCTCGCCTTATTGCGCAAATCTGTTTTGCCGGGCCTTGTTGTGAGTCTTGCCGCAGGCTTGAGCAGCAGCCTTGCATGGGCTGACCAGTCCTCTGCGCTGGATCGTATCAGTCTTTCGGGTGGTGTCTTTTATGCCGACCCCAGCATCAATTTCAATGCCGATACACGATTTGGACGTATCCAGACGCCTACCTATGATCAGGACCATGTGCAAATTCCGCGTGTACGCGCCGATATGTTGCTGGGTGATAGCCAGGGGCTGTCGTTTGATTATTTCCGTTATGACAAATCTTATCTGTCAAGCGTGAGCGGGCAAGCCACCATCAACGATAAACTGGTTACTGGCGCCGCCAGCCTGAGTTCAGACTTGCGCCTGGAAGTAGGGCAGTTTGCCTATCGCTGGTGGTTTGGTGGCGACAATGACGTGGTCGGCGTGGGGCTGGGTGCGGCCTTTTACCGTGCCCGGCTCGATGGCATCGTCAGCGGCACAGTCGATGGTAACACTGCCAGCGCCAGCGATTCAGTCAGCAAGAGTACGGTAGCCCCGCTGCTTGAACTGGGCTGGCGGCATGCCTTTTCCAAAAATTTCAGGTTCTTTGCCGAGGCATCTGGCATCAAGAAAAACGGTGGCAGTGTCAGCGGCAATATCTATGGTGGTAACGCCGGTGTCGAATGGTTCCCGTTCCAGAACGTAGGACTGGTCGCTGATTATGGCGTCACCAAGATTGACCTGATGCGTGAGCATGACAATGCCAATATGAATATCCGTCTGGCTGGCCCTTCCGCGTATGTGAAAGTACGTTTTTAAGGCTGGATTGTTCTAACCATGAATTCATTTTTTGTACGGAGCTGAGCATGTTAAAGAGTAACAGTCACAATGATGAAGCACAAAGAGAAATCCCAAGAAAAACGCCAAGGGAAGATCAAAAAGAAATGCATTTGCCGGATGTAGATGCCGATACGGATGACCCTGATTTTCATCAGGAAGAAGCCGAGCGCAGAAAGTGGCTGAGGGAAATGCGGAGCTTGGATGCCATCCGGAAATCCATGTCAGCAAAACATCGCGAATATTCGCGTGAACACTGATTTGGACGCTGGCGCTGACGCTAATACTGACATTTAATCGCTGGCTGTGGCAAAACAGCCAGCGCACAAACGTTCAAGACAGGACAGCATTAATTGCCTAGACTGTGGGTTTCAACCACTTCACAGGATGAGCAAGAAATGACTAGCCAGCAAAGTAGCACACCCACGCAAATCGCCGCCTCGTTGAATGAATTCTGGTCACCTCGTGTGGTGGCAGAATTTGATGATTCCTTCGTTAAAGTAGCCAAGGTCAAAGGCACACTGGCTTGGCATAGTCATGACAATGAAGATGAGCTGTTCTACATCCTCAAAGGCCATCTGTGTATAGAGATGGAACAGGGCAATGTTGATCTGGCGCAAGGCGATATGTATGTCGTACCAAAAGGCGTCAGGCACAACCCGGTTGCCGATGAAGAATGTCTGATCATGCTCATAGAAAAAAAATCCACGCTGCATACAGGCAACATACAAACAGAAAAAACCCGTTCCATCGCGGATCAATTACGCCCTGTCTGATAGTGGTAATAACACATTTGTAATCGATTCGTAATTTCCTTGTGCGCATAATGTTCTGCCGTGCTGACTGTTGTCACATGGCTGCCCGCAGGCATCGGTAAATTACAAACAGGCTGGCGACATGCTGGCATGTCTTACCATCCTGCAGGCAATTTCTTCAAAGCATTTCTGTCTCCCCCGACATTGCATCGCTGCATCACCACACCATGCGGTGCCGGGGTATTTGCATCAGCCAAATATTGAACAAGGAAATTATCATGAACAAACGCTTTACATCGCTGCTTGCCTCTGTCGTGGCCATGTTTGCCATCACAGGCTTGCTGGCCGCACCAGCCATGGCACAGTTGCCTTATGGTTATATCGTCGCCATAGGCAAACCCCTGACCGCCAAATTGCAGGACTGGAGTGGCGTGCCAGGGCAAAACGGCCAGTGGCCGCATTATCACATCACCTTTAACGTCAACGGCCAGACCTGGGATTCTGCCATCGACTTGTCCACCAGCAGCCAGACGCAGCAAAGCCGTCACCGCGAATTGCTATTGCCCTATGGCATAACGGCATTCGATACCGTCTTCAACAAGGCCGACGGCAAATATGTGTTGCCGACCAATGCCTCTGCTCAGGCGGCAACGGGCGGGGCATTGGATTACATCCGCCACCCCGGTATTCTGCAAGCACTGGACCAGCACCCCTGGAGCAATCTCGACGACACCAATAACCTGATACAGCCAGCCGTCAACCCGACCGCCACTCACAAATATGATGTCCCTGCCTACGACGCCCTGTTCGCACAAGGGGTAAAGCGCGTATACGTGTTTGGTGAGCCTTACACCAATGGTCTGGGTGTGCATCAGGTGCACCAGAACCAGGGCGATACCAGCGCCAATTTTGCGGGGCAAAACGGCATCTGGCAAGACGGTGCCGTCATCCTGGAAATGAATTCGCAAACCTGTAGCGGCAATGTCTGCAAGCCCAACTGCATCCTGCTGATGGCACGCTTTGCTGACCAGCTTGACTACACCCAGGATTACACCTGGAACGTACCTGCCTACGGCCATGCCTATAACCCGCCAGTGACCGATATCCAGAATGGCCAGGTCGTAGGCGCCGGTTCATGGAAATATTTTGGCCCCTACACGGCAGAAGAAGCAGAAATCATCCTGTCAACAACCACCCCCTTTGCTGCATCACCTGTGTCAGCCGCAACAGCCGCATCAACCATGTCGACGGCCAATCTTATCCCCAACATCGGCATCAACAAGAACCTTGACCTGTATGTTAATTATGGGCGCGTACCCAGCAATGCCTACGCCAACGCCCATGTCTGGACCAACCGCCTGAATTTCTGGGAAAGGCTGTTCAACACCAGCAACCAGTCTATGTATATTGCCGTACATAACAACGGCAATACGGCTGTGACTTTCAACCTCAGCACGACCTATACGGTAGGGCCTGCCGCGTTTTGATCGATAATCATTTTTTGCGGTAAGGTCGAAAAGTGCAGGATAACGAAAGGCACCTGCGTAGATAAATGGCGATTTCAGCTTATCTGAAATCGCCATTTCCTTTTTGGAAGAATCGAAACGTTTCTCTATAACCAGCAAGCCAAGCTGGCTTGCATCGGGGCAATTTGTGCACGTTATCTCAGCAATGTGGGTGAACTACAATCAAATGATTTGTTAAATTTAGTAATCTTAATTATATTTAATTCGCTTTGATTGCTAACCGGTTTGGTATCATTTTTTTGAAATGGCCCATTCGCTGGGAGTTTATTGGCATGAAGGCGTATCTGGCATGGCGTATGGCTGCCTGTTCTCACCGCACCGGCCACCGCCTTCAAGCTAAAACCTGTCGCGATACATGATAGCGAAAACCTTGGTCACCTCTTTGTGTGCCCTTGACAGCAAGCCCATTGCTCAACTCCCGAATCTAACCAAGCAGGAAACCATATGAAATATCCAGGACACATTATCAAAACCGGCGAAAGCGATGTAGCGCTGGTGATCGCATTGAAGAAGCAATTGAACAAAATGCTGGCAATTTCACGCCAGCCTGCGCTTAAGCTTGATACCAGCGTGACTGAATTTGATGCAGCGACCAAGCAGGCTGTGATGTTGTTCCAGTCTCAAAAGGTGGATAACACAGGCTTACCCTTGAAAATCGACGGACAAGTTGGCTCGCTGACCTGGGAAGCGCTGTTTGGTGACAAGAGCGTTGTCAGAAGCGATACCACCAGCGACTATTTGAGCCGCGTACTGGCAATCGCCGGCAAAGCTGCCGACGATAAAGTCAGGGAGGTGCCAATAAATTCCAATAGCGGACCAGAAGTGGATCTGTACTTGAAAACTGCGGGCATGCGGTCAGGCCTGGCCTGGTGTGTGGCCTTCATTTACTACTGCTTTGATACCGCTGCTGTCGAATTGGGACGCAGCAACCCCATGGTCCAAACCGCTGGCGTGCTGGATCACTGGAGCCGTTGCGTCAAAGAGAAGGGGGCAAGTCGCATCACCAGTGCCCAGGCAGCGGCTGACCCCAGCTTGGTGCGAGCCGGTATGATTTTCGTGATGGATCATGGCGGCGGGCTGGGTCATTCCGGCCTGATAGAAAGCGTGGCAGGTGGCATCATCTTCACCATAGAAGGCAACACCGACGCCAGCAAAACCCGTGAAGGCGGGGGCGTCTATAAGCTTAGCCGCAAGATAGCGGATATCAACAAAGGGTTTATTGATTACGCAGGGCTGTAAGCTCAATTTGATGGCGCCTAGCCGTAGCCATGCCAGGGAATTTCAACAAATCGAAAATTGAAAGTAATCATCATGACCAGCGCACAACGAGGAATTTTGAAGGATTTGAGACTGGGCATTTTTTCTTATATTCGTTTTGATTGCCCTGATCATGGCGGCCACGCCCTGCCTTGTTGCTGGAGGGAGTATTACCTTGAAAGCTGATGTTGCTGAAACCTTGAAAATACTGGAAAGTGAAACTGGGAGAAGTGCGGGTGAAATTGAGAAAATATTAATGTTTAAGGGGCGTTAGTGCAAGCTAGTGCAATAGACTGGAAATGCTAACTTGGTAAAGATACGTATTTCAAATTGAGTGAGATGTATTTATTTCCCCAAATGTTGACTTTCATTAACACTTGATATGGGATTTTTTTGTTGTTCTGCCGAAAGTGAATGCTAGTATGTATCTTGAGTTAACACTGTTCGCTTACAGATATGTCGCCAAAGCAGTTTTTTCACTTTCGCAATATCAGCCTGAAGACGCGCCTGAGTCTGGCAGTCGCGCTGCTGTTTGTGCTGGCGCTGGGTTTGCTGTCGGCACTGGCGATATCGGTATTTGAAAAAACCCTGGAAAAAGTCATCGAGGCGCGGCAATCCACGCTGATTGCCAATATGGCAGATGAGGTGGATCAAAAGATCAACCTCCGAAGAACTGCCCTGACACGGCTGGCCCATGATATCGGCGCTGCCGAACTCGACAAAGACCAGTTACAGGATTATCTCGGGCAATTTCATAGTCTTGATGGTTTATTTGACAATTTTTCCATCGTAGATCTGAATGGTGACCAGCTAGCCAATATGGACAGCCCTGAAACACGCGGCAAAATCAATGTGGCTAACCGTGATTATTTCAAGGCAGCAGTCAAGCAATACCAGGCAGTGATTTCAGCACCGCTCAAAAGCGGGCTGACCGGTCGCCCGCTGGTATTGATGAGCGCGCCTATCTTTAATACCCGCGGCAGCCTGCTGTTTGTCTTGCTGGGGACGATAGAGCTGACCCATGACAGCTTTTTGTCTGAATTATCGAATGCCAAAATTGGCGAGACCGGTTATTTCTATGTGCTGACAGCCAAAGGCAGTTTTGTCAGTCATCCAGACCAAAGCTGGATATTGAAAAATCTCAGTGAACTGCCAGCACAAGGCGGCATACCCGCGCAGGTTTTACAACAGGCCGAAGGCACGACCACGTCGGGCAAGGGCGGTAATGACGAAGCCATACTGTCTTACAGGCATTTGAAGTCGGTAGACTGGATCGTCGCAGCGGTGTACCCGAAACGCGAGGCTTTCAGCACCATCGCCGACGTCAGAAATCACGCCATCGTTGCCAGCATTGCCCTGTTGCTGGGCCTGTTATTGCTGACCTGGTGGTTCATGTACTGGCAGTTGTCACCCTTGCAGAAACTGCGCGACAAGGTCAATAATGCCGAAGCTGAACCTGATCTTGCAGAGGCCGATACCAGCTACCACAAGGATGAAATCGGCGACCTGGCCAAGGCTTTTGATGATGCGATGCGCAAGCGCCGTGCGGCAGAACTTGCCTTAAGCAATAGTGAAAACAATCTGCGTCTGATTGCAGACAATATGTCAGCCTTCATTGGTTATATAGACAAGCATGAGAGATATACTTTTGCCAATAAAAAGATAGAGCACCTGTTTGGCATACCTGCGCATCAGGTCATAGGCCGTGCGGTACAGGACATTGCAGGCACCCCGTTTTACCTGCAAACCCAACCCTATATTGCCAGGGTGATGACGGGCTTGTGGACACGTTTTGAACGGCGCGCAGAGAGAAAAGGCGTGCTGGAATGGGACAGGGTGACCTATGTACCCGATGTCAGCCGTGATGGCGAAGTGCTGGGTTTTTTTGTGCTGGTCGAAGACATCACCGACTTCAAGCGCATTCAGACCGACCTGATGCTCAGTGAAAAGCGCATACTGACCATCACCGACAATATCCCGGCCATGATAGCCTATGTGGATGCGCATGAGCGCTATCAGTTCTGCAACCGCTATTCACGTATGATGTCTGGTGTGGATCAGGCAGAGATCGTTGGAAAAACGGTGAAGGAGGTATTTGGCGATGAGCCTTATCTGGAATTGAAAGAAAAAATACACCGTGCCCTCAATGGCGAAGCTGTATCGTTTGAACGCTTTGCCACAGAGCGCGGTTTATACAAGCACCTGCAATATGAATATGTGCCCGACGTCAACACGGAAGGCGAAACCCTGGGATTTTATGCCATGATCATCGATGTCTCTGACCGCAAAGAAGCTGAACTGAAACTGCAGGCCAGCGAAGGCCTGTTACGTACCATTGCCGACAATATACCTGCCTTCGTCAGTTTTATTGATACCGACAATCACTTCCAGTTCGTGAACCGGCCCTATGAAACCTGGTTCAACTTGCCACTGGTGGCCATACGTGGCCGTGCCCTCAGTTCATTGCTAAGCGGTGATCTGCTGGAACTGCACCAGACCCATTTCATGTATGCGCTGTCGGGCGAGAGAACAGAATTTGAAATTGAAATTGAAATCGCCGGTGTGCTGGGGCATTACCATGCCACCTATGTACCGCAGTTTAACGATGTCGGCAAAGTCATCGGCGTGAATTCACTGATCAATGACGTCAGTGACGCCAAGGCTGTGGAAAAGCAGTTGCTGGCACTGGCAAGGTTTGACAGTCTGACCGCCTTGCCCAATCGTAACCAGCTCGACGAAAGAATGGAACAGGCCAGCGCCCGTTCTCAACGCACAGGCCGCCTGATGGCGATCATGTTCCTTGATATTGATCACTTCAAGGACATCAACGATAACCTCGGCCACCACGCCGGTGATGAGGTATTGAAAGAATTTGCCAGCCGCCTCAAGAGTTGCATACGCCAGACGGATCTGGTTGGACGACTGGGTGGCGATGAATTCGTCATCATACTTGAAGGCCTCAATGCCCATGCAGAAGCCGAACTGGTTGCCGGTAAAATCATACAGGCAATGACCGTCCCGGTGATTGCTGAAGGCCAGCCCCATATGATTACCGCCAGCATAGGCATCGCCATTTGCGGCGAGAAAAAACACAGCGGCGAACAAATGCTGAAAAAAGCCGACGAAGCGCTTTACCTGGTCAAGAAAGCAGGCCGTAATAATTTCAAGGTTCTGCAAATGGATTAAATTCTTGTCACGTGGCGGGGCAGAAATGCCCTGCCTTGCACTCCGCATGTAGTCCTTCTTCCGCTTGATCATCTTCCCTGCAAACCCTGGCCGGACATAGCCAATATGCTACATTACGGCTGTCTGCGCGCAGATGAATTAAAATTGCGCCAATGCCCCGGTGTTGCACGGCAAAAATTCAGGGAAGAACAGGATAAACATGGGATTTTTTGATTTCTTCAGTTCCAAACCATCGACCAAAAAATTTGGCCAGATCGTGATCAACTATGCGCGGGCAAATGGTTTTCAGCAACCCATCAATTTCGATGAAGCAGAATTTCGCCTGGTCGTTGGTGATAATGCCAGCCATGTACTGAACCTGCATAATGCCTATCGCGATTACTGCGCCGTGCCCAAACACCAGCGCGATACTGTCCTTCTCAAATACACGGCCGGTCTGAAAATAGAAGGCATACCCGACGATTTTGCCAGTGCCAAAGCCCATCTGATGCCCAGCCTCAAGCCGCGCGGGCAGGGGGAATACCTGCGTCTGACCAGCAAGATACAGGACAAGGAAATGTCCTATGATGCCGCGGCCCTGCCTTTCAGTGATGATGCCGTACTGATGCTGGCCTATGACACCGAACATTCAATGGCACTCGTCAACAAATCCAATTATGAGAGCTGGGGCGTGACGATGGAACAGGCGCTGGCGGCGGCGCTCGACAATCTGCGCGACCGCACTGCCGATCATTTTGTTGATCTTGGCCACGGCCTCGTGGCGGGTGTATGGGACGATGCCTATGATTCTTCGCGCATTCTGCTGCATGACCTGGCCTACCGTGCCAATTGCGGCAGCGACCCGGTCATGATGATACCTAGCCGTGGCCGGTTTTTGCTGACCGCATCGAATGCCATCGCCGGGCAACTGAAAATGATAGAAGTGGCGCGCCTCAGCAGTGAAACGGATGGCCGCACCGTGTCCGCCTGCATGTATAAAATCAAGGGTGACCAGCTAGTTGTCTATACGCCAGAAGATGCCAGCGTGCGTGAACAGCTCAATAACCTGCGCACGTCTTTTTTCGCAGAAGATTATGGCTCTCAAAAAGAATTGCTTGATGCTCTGCATGACAAAAATGGCGACGATACCTTCGTTGCCAGCTTCACCGTCTTCAAGAACAATGATACCGACAAACTGACTTCGCTATGCACCTGGACCAGGGGCGTGATCTCGCTGCTGCCCAAAACCGACCTGGTTGCCATGGTCACGCCCGGTGCGACTGACGATAAATATGAAAGCAAGATACTCAGCTGGGCAGATGCCGTCAGCATGGCGGCCCCGCTGATGCAGGAAGTGGAAGGCTACCCTGTGCGGTATCTGGTCAGAGAATTTCCAGAGGCAGGGCAATTGCAGGCTGCGGCAGAAACACCGCTTTAGGCTGGTGGCCAGTGCCTATTCGCCATTTGGCCCTGGAAAATAAAGAGAATAAAGAAAATAAAGAGAAGATTGATTTTGAATCAAATGACAGAAGCAGAACAGGTGCTGGGGCTGGCACGCGTGTTGATAGAAAACGGTAAATTCCAGCGTGCCCGCAAGTTGTTGTCCACACTGGTCGGCGCGCAACAGCCAGAAGCACTCTACATGGCTGCCCATTTCAGTGCCTGTGAAGATGAAAGCACCCAGCAGTTTGAACAGCGTCACAAGCAGCAGTTACAAATTGCCGCAGACGGTGGTTATGCACCGGCACTGTACCTGATGGGTGTGTATCATGAAGTCGGTGATTATTACCAGCGCGACCTGTTAAAGGCGGCACAGTTATTCAGGCAGGCTGCCAATGCTGGCCACCCGGAAGCCTGGCTCGATCATGGCATCAATATGTTTTACGGCAGCAATGGCATCACAGAAAACGCCATTGCCGGACTGGCGATGATCCATCTGGCCGCAGATGCCGGTGTCGACCGGGCGACGGATTTCTTGCGGCATTTTTCTTAGATCGATCGCACTTCGGTGTTGTTCACACTGCTGTCTCAGCAGTGAAAATCGATCAGCCCCATGCATACTCCTATAATGAAGCCCGCAACCGTCCCGGCAGCGATACCTGCTGCGATGAGTATCAGTTTCAGCAAGACTTTGAAAAATAGTTGCCAGCCAGTTGACGCAGCTGCTGGCGCTGTGCTTGCTTCTGCTGATGTTGCTGATGTCGCTGGTGTGGCAGCATGGCTGGTGGCTTCTGGCATGGTCGGGTTCATGGCGTTCCTTTGCTATCGGCAGTACGCAGGGCGATGCGCTGCCTGATCGCTGGTTCAAGATCATCGGCATTGAGCTTGCTGGCTTTGACCGCTGCCAGAATGTCAGGTGCATCCAGCCCGCCATTGCGTGATGCCTCGACCAGGCTCCAGGTACGGGCAGCACGGCTGCCACTGCGGCAATACAAAAGTACCGCGCCAGAGTTTTTCGCCAGTTGCTGCTGCAAGGCGGTGACTGCGGTATCTGGTATAGGGCCATGCGGCACGGGGATATACGCAAAATCAAGACCTTCTGCCTTTGCAGCTGCTGCCATTGCCGCCGCCGTGGGCTGGCCTGCTGCTTCGCCATCGGGGCGCATGTCGATGATGGTGGTGATGCCGTCATGCTTCAAGCTGGTGACGGCATTCACGCTGACCTGTTCTGTCACGAAGATGCTGTGCGTCAGTTGATGGGTCGTGACTTCAGGGAGGCGGCTCAGGCTGAAGCGGCTATAAGCGGCCGACAGCAAAACAAAGCCTATGCCTGCCAGCACTGAAAGGCCAAAGAGAGTTTTATTGCCTGGCATTTTCATGTTGCTTCTGTCCTCTGCTTATCAAGATGGAATAGGCTGAAAAGAATAACATGCTTTGATGGTGGGGCAAATGAAGGGCAAATGCAGGGCAAATGCAGGGCAAATGCAGGGCAGTTCTCATGCCGTGTTTTCCAGCCCTTCCATGTTAACGACCACCTTGCCAAACGGGCTGGCGGCCAAGCGGTCGAGAGCCTTATTGATGTCTGCAATTGCGAAGACGCTGTCAATGACAGGCCGAATGCGCTGAGCTGCCAGGAACTGGTTCATGCGTTCAAACATCGCACGTGAGCCGGTTTCCACGCCACGCACCCGCAGGTTCTTATTCATCACGGTGTAGATATCGAGGGGATTACTTTCTTCCTGCACCACGCCGATGATCGCTACCGTGCCTTCAAAGGCGGCGGCTGTGCATGACTGGCGCAAAGAATCGCTCAGGCCCATGTCCAGCACCAGTTGCGCACCTTTGCCGTCAGTCATCGCCAGCACTTGCTGTTCCCATGCCGGTGTCTGGCCGGTATGGATGATGTTGTCTGCCCCGAGTTGCCGTGCCGCCCGCAATTTTTCATCCGAGCGTGAGACGACAATGACTTTCGCGCCCATTGCATGCGCGAACTGGATGGCAAATACGGCGACGCCGCCCGTGGTTTGTATGACCACCGTATCACCAGCTTGCAGGGCTTGCAGTTCAGCCACGGCATGCCAGGCGGTGAGGGCGGCAACCGAAAGGGTGGCCGCTTCCAGGTCAGACAAAAATACCGGAGCCAATACCAGTTCCTGTTCATCCATCTGTAGCTGCGTTGCCAGCACGCCGTCACGCTCGCGGCTGCCGATGGAGCCATGCAAGCTAGCCTGGCTCAGCGGGCCGTCTATCCAGTTGGGCAAGACCGTGGTGTTGACGCGGTCACCCGGTTTGAACCTGGTCACGCCACTGCCAATGGCGGTGACGATACCAACGCTGTCAGTGCAGGGGATGCGCCCCTCGACTGCTGGGCGAAAGCGGTTGCCCTTGACGAAATAATTGTCGCGAAAATTCAGGCCAACCGCCAGGACGCTGATGCGCACCTGTGTCGGTTTCAGAGGGCTGTCGTGTTGCATCTGGCGAACTAGGCCGCCCTGGCCATCGGTACGAAAACTGGTGTGTGTCATGTGATTTCCTGTCGATGAAGTTGTGAGGCCATGAGGCTGTGAGGCCGTGATGGGGTGACAGGAAGACAGTATCGGCATGAAGCCTCGCGGGCACAATCCGCTATCATGGCAAAGGGCTTTTGCCGCTGGCGCAAAGACAAGTCTGAACAGGCAGTTCAGCGCACCGGGTTTGCCTGCCCGTCACGCAATTGGGCCCACAGTTTTTCTGCCACCGGGCCATGCGCGACATCACGCCGGCGCGCCGCATAATGTGGCAGGGTGGCTCCACGAAAATGATGGCCTTCCAGTGACAGCAGGCGTTTTTCTTTGAGGTCACTGGCAATCAGGTGTTGCGGCAGGTGGCCCCAGGCCAGGCCCTGCACGATCAGTTCACGCTTCATCAACTGGTCAGCCACGCTACAGGTGCGGGCACCATCAATGAGGTAATAACTGGCTTGTGATGGCCGGTGGCAGCTATCCTTGATCACGCATTGCAAGTAGGGGCGCAAGTCGTCTGGTGTCAGCGCCTTGCTGATCTCGCCAGCAAAAAAGCCAGGTGCAACCACGGGGATGAGTTTGACATCGAACAGGGCAATTGCCTCAATTTGCGGGTCGGGCTTGTCGAGGTGGTGGAAGATGAGGTCGCAATCACCGTCCTGCAGGCGTTCCCACGGGCCGCTGATGGCTTCTACCAGCAGGTTCAGTCGTGTCCCTGTGCTGCCATCAAAGAAGCGTCTGAGCATGCCCAGGGTTTCTGGCAGCGGGCACAGGTCACCCACCACGATGCGTAATTCAGGCTCTTCGCCAGCGGCCAGCTGGGCAGCTTCGCGTTTCAGTTCCTCATAACGGCGCAAGAACAGCAAGGTACGTGCATGAAAGGCTGCGCCTTCCGCAGTCAGCGCCACGCGATAGGCGTCACGGTTCAGCAAAACAATCCCCAGCTGTTCTTCCAGACTTTTCAATGCCGCATGCACGGTCGGGTGTGTACGGTTCAGGTGCTGGGCCGCAGCCGAAAAACTGCCATGCGCCACCAGCGCCGTAAAACATTGCAGTTGCAATAAGGTGGGTTCATTCATTGTAGATAAAACCTTCAGTCTTTGTAAAAACAAAGTAATTTATTCTTATATTGTCCCATCTTACCATGCGTCTTCAACCTGAACTGGAGAACACAATGAAGACCATGCAAGCAATCACACGTCAGCAGTTTGGCGGGCCGGAAGTATTGCAACTGAGTGAAGTACCCATGCCCGTCGTGCAGGCAGGCAGCATCCTGATAGAAGTCAGGGCATTTGGCCTGAACCGTGCCGAACTGTATATGCGCCGTGGTGAATGGGGAGATGTGGCTGCCATCAGCGGCATAGAATGCGTGGGGCAGGTCGTGACCGATACCACAGGCTGCATGCAGCCGGGGCAAAAGGTGATGGCATTCATGGGCGGCATGGGGCGCAGCATCAATGGTAGTTATGCCGGGTTTACGGCAGTGCCAGCCGCCAATGTGATTGCGATTGACAGCGAATTGCCCTGGGAAGTGCTGGCGGCATTGCCTGAATCTTATGCCACCGCCTGGACTTGCCTGCACCGCAACCTGGAGCTGAAAGCCGGGCAACGCCTGCTCGTGCGTGGCGGTACTTCCAGCCTCGGACAGGCAGCCATTGCACTTGCCGTGCATATGGGCGCAGAAGTCATTGCCACCACACGCCAGACTGCACATGCAGACTGGCTGCGCGATCTGGGTGTGCGGCATATTCTGGTTGCTGATGCAAACTCGGGTATCCATATCGAGTCTGTCGGCGGCAAGGTCGATGCAGTGCTCGATTTGCTGGGTAATAGCAGTATTCTCGATTCCATGCAGCAAACCCGGTGTGGTGGCCATGTCTGCCTCGCGGGGTTTTTGGGCGGCCTGGCACCGCTGGCTGCGTTTAACCCGCTGGCGCAGATGCCCAGCGGCGTACACCTGAGTTTTTTTGGCAGCTTCAATTTTGGCAATGACGATTTCCCCTTGAATGATGTGCCCATGCAGCAGATTGTCAGCGCGGTGGAAACTGGTGCCTTAAAACTGAAACCCGCCCGCAGCTTTGCATTGGCTGACATTGCGCTCGCCCATCAGTTAATGGAAACCAATGCAGCACACGGCAAGCTGGTTGTGCGGGTTTAAAAGATAGGAGCGCCCATGCAAGCGCCAGCATGGGCAGCTCAGTTTCGCTTGCACATAAGCCAGCCGCCATAAGCCAGCCGCCATAAGCCAGCTATCTGTAATACCATATGCCGTATCGTATTTACTGCATACTGGATCACACATGAAAATTCCTCAACGCCTGCCGCGCTGGTCCATCGTTATTCCCATTGCTGCATGGCTTGTCCTGGGCGGCTCGCTGCTGGTTTCTGCGCCACTGTATGCGGTCTTGCTGACAGCCGCCTTGTTCGGTGGCGTGCTGACAGCGGTCTATCATGCTGAAGTGGTGGCCCACCGTATCGGTGAGCCATTTGGCACGCTGCTGCTGGCGCTGGCGGTAACCCTCATCGAGGTGGCGTTGATTGTTTCGCTGATGCTGGCTGGTGGCGAAGCCACGTCTGGCCTGGCACGTGACACCGTGTTTGCCGCCATCATGATCATCCTGAACGGCATCATCGGCCTGTGCCTGCTGGCCGGTGCCAGCCTGCACAAAGAGCAAAGCTTCAGCCTGCAAGGTGCTAGTACATCATTGGCGACATTGGCAGCGCTGGCGGTGTTGACCCTGGTGTTGCCCAATTTTACTTCTACCGTAAAGGGCCCCTTTTACAGCCCCAGCCAGCTGGCTTTTATCGCCGTGATTTCACTGGTCCTGTATGGCACTTTTGTGCTGGTGCAAACGGTGCGTCACCGTGATTACTTCCTGCCTGATGTGGTTACTGCTGATGAAGAAGCGCATGCGCCGCTGCCATCGAACAAAATGGCCTGGACCAGCGCAGCATTGCTCATGCTCTGCCTGGGGGCCGTGGTCTTGCTGGCCAAGGCCCTGGCACCCACGCTCGAACATGCGGTCGCTGCTGCCGGTGCGCCAAAGGCGCTGGTGGGTATCATCATCGCCATGGTAGTCTTGCTGCCTGAAGGCATGGCTGCTTTTCGTGCCGCCCGCGCCAACCGCCTGCAAACCAGCATCAACCTCGCGCTGGGTTCAGCGCTGGCCAGCATAGGCTTGACGATACCCGTGGTGGCCGTCATCTCCCTGACCACGGGCTGGTCACTGACCCTGGGCCTGGATGCCAAATCCACCATCCTGCTATTGTTGTCCCTGATCATTACTTCAATATCGCTGGGCACCGGCCGCACCACCATCATGCAGGGCACGATACATTGCGTGATCTTTGCCGTGTATTTGTTTACGACGATCGTGCCTTGAGTGGCTTTTGCAGATTTATTTTTTTATGTCTTGCGAAACCAGCACTTTTTGAGCCTGGTCTGATGTCAATACCAGATGCTGCTATTCCCTAAGCAGGTTTTTAAACCAACGATAAGGCACAGTTAAACCAAATGACAGTCAGAATGGCAAACCCCGACGACCTGCAACAAATCATCGCATTGCGACTGAGGCTGTTTGGTGATCTGGTCGATTTCAATCACGGTAAAGGTGTGGATGCCGAATTGCAGGCGGCGACCAGCGCGTATTTTGAACGTAGTTTCACCGGCGATGATTGCAAGACCTGGTTGGCAGAGGCCGACGGGCAAATCGTGGCGGCGGGTACGCTGGCGATTTTTAGCCGCCCGCCTTATCCTGGCAATGTATCAGGCAAGGACGCCTATCTGCTGAATATGTTTACGCTGCCCGAATACCGTGGCAAAGGGCATGGCAAAGCTGTCCTGCAACAGGCCATGCACTACGCGCAGCAGCACGGCTACGGCAAAGTGTGGCTGCATGCATCTGATCAGGGACGTCCTCTATATGCCGCAGCGGGCTTTGTGGAAGACAGCAGTTATATGGAATGGGTGATTGCGGAAAGCTGAAGCCTGGCACTGTGCCAGCCTGCAAGCTTATTTGACAGTGATACTGTCCTGCTTGTTGAGCTAGCCTATTGCATCTGCTTGTCGAGCCAGCAGGCACAACTTGTTCATCTCGGTGCAGTAACTGCATCCGCAAGTACTAAGCTGCTGGCCGCAAGCGTAGTACCGAGCGCATCTGCTGGACTTCATCAAGCGGGCTGCGGCCAAACAGGCGTTTGAATTCGCGGCTGAATTGCGAACTGCTTTCATAGCCGACACTGCTGGATGCGCTGAAGGCGCTCATACCGCCACGTATCATCAGTAACCTGGCCTTGTGCAGGCGCATCGCCTTGATGTACTGGATAGGCGTGGTCATGGTGACGTTTTTAAAATGGGCATGGAAGGCAGGCACGCTCATGCCAGATTCCCTGGCCAGGCTGTTCACATCAAGCTTGCTGTTGAAATCACGATGAATAATGCGCAAGGCGCGCGTGATTTTCTGGAAATGCTGGCCCTGGCTTAACGCGGCCCGCATCGCCGTCCCCTGTTCACCCATGAGGACGCGGAAATAAATTTCGCGCACGATGGCGGGTGCCAGTATCTTTGCTTCCAGCGGTGACGCCAGGCTTTGCAGCAGGCGCATGACAGCTTCTGCCAAGGCGGTATCGACGCGGGTGGAATACATGAAACCCGGCGGCGCATCGTGAATGGCTGCCTGGGCATTGGTGTCCTGCTGAGTGGCCTTGTTCATAACCTCATGGACAGCCTCATGCATAGCCTCATCCACGGCCAGCGCCAGGTCAGCCGCCAGTGCCTGGTCGATACTCAGGGTAATACCCAGCATGGGTTTTTCCGTCGTCGCCTCTGTGTCTGCTTCAAACGGCAATGGCGCTGATACGACCAGGTATTGCTGGGCATCATAGACATAACTGGCTTCACCCAGGTAAGCACGCTTCCTGCCCTGGACGATGATGCAGATGCACGGCTCATACATGACCGGTGCGCGGGCAAATGCATGGTTGCTGCGCATGAACTGCACATTATCCAGTGCCGATGCGGTGAAACCTTCTTCCGATGCCATCTGCGCCACGATATAGGCCATGCGCTGGGCCAGGTCAGGGTGTGTAGTGGGTTGATGTGCTGACATGCTGTATCTACCGATAGGAACAGGCAATCATGGTAACAAAACTCAGGCATCAGAGCACGGCCAGCGACTGCAAATTATAGGATCAGGCAAATCTGTGCGAGATTCCGGCATTCGCAAAAATACCCCGCAATTTTATGATGGCAGCCAGTTCGCAATGGGCGGGCATTCATTTTTAAGGCACATCATGACGCAAAAAACATGGTTCATCACCGGCGCAACCCGCGGCATAGGCGCGGCAATTGCAAAAGTTGTACTCGATAGCGGTGCGAATGTGGTCGTCACTGGCCGTTCGGTAGAAAAATTGCAGACACTGTTTGCCAGTTACGGCACCCGCGTGCTGGCACTGGCCCTTGATGTCAATGACACGACACAGATACAGGCGGCGGTGCAGGCGGCAACTGCGCAATTCGGCGGTATCGACGTACTGGTCAATAATGCAGGCTATGGGCAACTGGGCTTGTTTGAAGAAATCAGTGCGGCAGAGATCAATACCCAATTCAACACCAATGTATTTGGCAGCATGAACATGGTACGTGCCGTCTTGCCCATCATGCGCAAGCAGCGCCGTGGCCATATCTTTAACCTGTCGTCTGTGGGTGGCATTGTCGGTTTTTCAGGGGCATCGGTTTACTGCGCCAGCAAATTCGCGATTGAGGGGTTTTCTGAATCACTGGCGTTGGAAGTGGCAGGTTTCGGCATCCATATCACCATTGTTGAACCCGGTTTTTTCAGGACAGATTTCCTCGACCAGAATTCAGTTCGCTATGGGGAGATTGCGATTGCTGACTATGCTGAATCTTCTGCCGCCAGCCGCCAGACCTATGATGCCTATAATCACCAGCAGCAGGGTGACCCGGTCAAACTGGGCCTGGCATTGCTGAGCCTCAGTGCCGCGCCACAGCCGCCATTGCGCTTCGTCGCTGGTTCAGATGCAGTGGGCATGATAGCTGGCAGCCTCGACAGGCATGCACAGGAATTGCAGCAATGGCGTGTATTGTCAACTTCAACAGACGGGACGTTTTAAGCCAGGTATCCTGCGCTCAGATTGCCACACCACCGATTTGCTGTAGCAAACCCAGATGGTCGACCTGTAACCAGGTACGGCTGATCTGGTTTTGTCTGATCTGGAAAATCACGTTGGCGGTTTGCGTCATGGGGTCATGGCGGCATGGCTCCCCTTTTTTTGTGACGACAGGCCTGGTGTAGAACTTCAAGCTCATTTTCAGTCAAGGGCGGTGCAAGTGAATCTGGCAGTTTATTTTCAAAAAAATTTTAGACCGACAAAGCCCGCCCAAGATCATTGAGCAAATCATTCACGTCTTCCACACCCACATGCAAACGGATCAGCCAGCCCTGGTCTGACGCATCCTCTGTCTTGCGCAAGGGCGCAACAGCCACCAGGCTATGCACGCCACCCCAGCTGTTACCGAGCGTAAACAGCTTCAAGGCGGCAACGAAATCTTCTATGGCGGGCAGAGTATTGTTCTTCAGCGTGAACGACAGCAAGCCGCTACCCAGCTTGAAATCGCGCTTCCACAGACAGTGGTAAGTGTCGCTTTCCAGCGGCGGATAATGGATGCTGGCAACAGCCGCATGATCTTGCAGAAAGCGGGCGATACGCAATGCCGAGCTGAATTGCCTTTCCATGCGCAAGGCCATCGTGGGCAAGCCGCGCAGGGCGAGAAAGCATTCATCGCTGGCGACGTAATAGCCGATTAATTCAGCAGTGTCGCGCAGGTCTTGGTAGGTTTTTTCATCACGTGTGCTGACCGCACCCATCAATAGATCAGAATGCCCGCCCACATATTTGGTCAGGGCCTGGATGGAAAAATCGACACCCACATCCAGGGGGCGAAAGCCCAGTGGCGTGGCCCAGGTGTTATCCATCGCCACCAGTATGCCCTGTGCATGGGCAGCCTTGACGATGGCTGGCACATCCTGCATTTCCAGCGTGTTCGAGCTGGGGCTTTCTGTCCATACCAGCCGCGTGCGCGGCTGGAACAGCTTGCTGATATCTGCCGCGATATCGTTAGGGTAAAGTGTACAGGTGACGCCCCATTTGCCGAACAAAGCCTGGGTCATTTCCAGTGTCGGGCCATAGACGGTTTCCGGCAACAGCACATGGTCACCTGCCGACAAAAGCATGCTGTTGACCAGCACGGCAGCGGCCAGGCCGGTGGGTACCAGTACCGTCTTGCCTCCTCCTTCAAGTTCAGCCAGTTTGCCTGTGAGTGCATAGTGCGTGGGTGTGCCGTTTTGACCATAGCTATACCCATCATAAGCCTGGTTTTGCCGCGCCAGGAAAGAAGCCACATCCGGGAAGACTATGGTGGAGGCATGAAACACCCCCTGCGATAGCGAGGCAAAACCTGCTGGCAGGCCCTGCGCTGGCTGCACCAGTTGTGTAGCGATGTCGGTGCTTGAATCTGGGCTTGAATCCCGGCTTGGATCGGCGTTTGAAGTCGGCATGGTGAGACTCTCTAAAAAGGCAGGCTGTCAGCTGGCACCACATCGATCTGGCCCATTTCAGACCAGACCCAATTGTGGTGTTCGATAATTTTTGGCGCATCCATGTGCGGGCGATTGCGCGTAGTATGCGCATCGCTGATCACCACAGTGTAGATGTTCAGGCTGGCAGCCTGACGGATATTGCTGTCCATGCAGAATTCAGTCGCATAACCGCAGACAAATACTTTTTGTATGCCCCGCTCTGCCAGGCCGGCCTGGAAAGCACTGTTCTGGAAGGCACTGCTATGCTGCTTGGGGCTGACAAAATCACCAGGCAAAGGGGTAATCGCAGCGGGAAACTGCCAGGTCTGGCTGCCGTGTTCCCATATCGTACCCGCTTCATCATGCTGTACGTAGACAACAGGCATGCCTGCCTGTCGCGCCCTGGCGATCAGTTGTTGTATGCGTTGCAGCACCAGGTCAGCCTGCCAGGCAGCCGGCTCTGTAAAAATGGCGTTTTGGAAATCGATGATAAGCAGGGCAGATTGCATAGGTGTTCCTTGGAATAAATATAGACAGATTTTTACAGAGGCGGTTTGATCAATGCCAGGTCGGCAGCGTCGAGTTGCCAGTTTTTCTTCATCGCCTGTGCTGCTGCCACGGCATCACCGTTTTGCAGTGCCTGGATGATGGCTTCATGTTCAGTCACTGAATGCGCGGCCACCAGCTGGTTGCCAAAATGCGCAAGCTCTATGCGTTTGACTCGTGGCAGCAGGCTGGCCAGTATTTTTTCGATTTCCGTGTTCTGGCTTTTTTGCACGATCAGGGCATGGAATTGCGCATCCCATGCTGTCGCCGCCTGGATGTCAGATTGCGCTATCGCCAGCGCCAGTGCGGTATTGATGTCATTTAACTGTGCCAGGTCAGCACGTGACAGATGTGGCAAGGCCAGTTCAGCCGCCGTCGCTTCCAGCGCGGCCAGTACGGGGTAGAGCTGAGCGATCTCGTTGATGTCTGAAGGCGCTACCTTTGTCCACTTGTGAAAGCGCGTGACAACCAGGCCTTCATCTTCCAGCTGGCGCAAGGCTTCCCGCACAGGGGTGCGTGATACACCCAGGCGCTCTGCCAGTTCATGGTCGCGCAGGATTTCGTCTGGAGCAAGCTGGAGTTCAATGATCCATTGCTTAATGGTGCGATAAACGTCTACCCGCGCAAGCGAACGGGGAATGACAGGCGTGATGACAGGTATGGGCATGCTGTTTGTTTCAGGTAAGTCTGTGTAATGAAAATGGCTGGCAAGCTCGCTTTTCGTTATATTTTGCGAGTTCGTTACAAGTAATATGTAATATACCACACGTAAATTGACAGGTTTGCTTCACAGATTTGCCTATTTTTTTAGCTGAGAGCTTATCAATAGGCTGTTGTGAAATGAAGATAAGCTGGCGCCTCTGGAAAGGCGAAGTAACCACGCAGTAACGCAGAAATGCCAGCTTGATTCCTTAACAGTTCTCAAATATCTACGTACCCAGGCTGCACCAGCCAGGTTTAAAAACCTGGCCTGTGGCGGCGTCGCTGGTCGTTGGGCCAGCCGTCACACATCAGGGCCTGGTTTGCTGTGTCAGTGCTTCCAGCATATGGGCATATTGCTTGTCGTTATAGCTACCTATCAGTTTCAACATTGTGCGCATGCCGACAGAACCGTTGCAGGCTGTTTGGATATCGCCCTTTTTCTTGGCGTTGACCATGGATTGTGCGGCGATCATGTAAAAATCAAGTGCGGTTTTTTTCTTTGCTTCGTAATCCGTAAAATAATCTGAAGCAACCTGCACGCCGAAAAAATCCTGGCGTTGCTGGGCTGTCCATTTGCCGGTGGCCACCAGTTTGTCTGCCGCTGCATCTATTTCTGATTGCGCCTTGCGCTCTGACTGTTTTTGTCGGGTGCGAAAACTGGCGATATCTTCGTCTATGGTATCGGCCTGCTGCCTGGCGGTGGTGGCGTCCTTGCAGATTTCTTCCTGCGCGTGGGCATTACCCAGGCTGGCAAGAAGGATGACTGTGAAGAGGCCGGGGGTCAGCAGTTTATTTTTGATAGGCATTTTCATGTGTTTGAGTTTGGTAACAGGTTTGACCATAGTGTGGGATTGTATTCTCAATCTTGGTTTATTAACGAAACACTGCATTCCATGAAATGATGGTCATGAGTCATGGTAGCGTAAAGCGTCACTATAGAGTCTTGATGCAAGATAATTTGGTGTGCAACAAACGCCACTGGAATGCGCCAGCACCCCCAAATTCGTCATTCCTGCGCAGGCAGGAATCCAGTGGCGTTTGATAAACTCGGATACATTTCAACTCAAGTTTACTCCCACAAAATGTTCTATCATCACCGCCACACACGTAAAAACTGGGAAAGCGCATGACAACATTCAAAAACACATGGCGGGGCCTGATCATGGCGTGCCTGGTCACAGCCGGTATAAACACAAACCCCGCATTGGCTGAAACGGCTCCTGTCTGGCAGCGCGTCAGCCTGCATGTTGCTGACAAATTGCGCGCCTATGACTTTCCCGTGTATGCCAATCATGACCTGAAAGCGGATCTGACAAAAATCCGCCATGTGATTTTCGTCCAGCATGGCATACAGCGCAATGGTGATGACTATTTTGCGGCCGCCATGCAATTGCTGAAAACGGCGGGTTTGCCTGATGAACAGGTATTGATCATCGCCCCCAATTTCCCTGGCACGCCAGACCAGGCCAAGGGTTTTGACCGCATGCCGGTCTGGTCGGTGCAAGGCTGGACAGGGGGTGATTTTGCCCTGGCAGGCGCCGCCACACCGGCACAATTGAGTTCGCTCAGCGTGCTCGATGACCTGGCGCTGATGCTGGCTGATAAAGCCCGTCTGCCGCTGCTGGAAAAAATCACCTTCGCCGGGCATTCAGGTGGCGGGCAACTGATGCATCGCTATGCCGTACTGAATCATGTCGATGAACGCCTGCGCAGCAACGGCATTGCTGTCCAATATGTGATTGCCAACCCGTCTTCTTACCTGTATTTCACGCCGGAGCGGCCAACTGCGGGTGGCGGCTTTGTACCCTACGATGCCAGGCTGTGCGCGGCGTATGATGATTACCGCTATGGCATGCAGCAGATGGTCGCCTATGCCAACAAGATGAGTGCTGAAGATCTTTACCGGCGTCATATGCAGCGCCATGTCACCTATCTGGTCGGGTCGAAAGACAATGACCCCAATCACCGCGTGCTGGATAAATCATGCGGGGCTGAGGCAGAAGGGCCAAACCGCTATGAACGCGCTCATGCCTACTGGCAATATGAAACTTACCTGGCAAAAAAATTGCCACCTGTTTCGCCAGCCAGAAACACGTCTTCCGACCAGCCCCTGCGCCGCTATTTCGATGTCATCGGCATAGGCCATGACCAGGAAGGCATGTTCGGTTCGCAATGCGGTTTGCAGGCCGTGTTTGGTGTCAGTACAACAGGCAATGCTAAAAGCGCTGCCTGCAAAGTGGTGACACCTTAGGAAAAGTAGTGACACCATAGCGAAATAGTGACGGCGATGACACAGGCCACTTGCCAAAGCGGGCTGGTATGACATACTTCCGGCATGGTGATTTTTTCCGGAACAGTGCGCATGCATCAGTCTTCAGGCAGATATAACTACGGCAGTCGCGACATACGCATCATGCGTATGCTCGTGCTGGCTATCCTGGTCGCGGCGGCATTTTGCTGGACAGGCCTGGCGCATGGCGCACCTGTCATCACCTGGTACACCTACCAGCTACCGCCACTGTATATACAGGAAGGGCCGGACAAGGGACAGGGCATCATTGACCTGGCCTTGCAGCGCCACCTGATACCCGGCATGCCCGGCTATCAGCACAAGATCGTCAATGTGCCGTTGAAGCGACTGGAACTGATGCTTAAGGAGGACCCCACTGCCTGCGCCCTGGGTTTGCTGAAAAAACCTGAGCGTGAAAAAACCATGCTTTTTTCAAGCCCTTTCTTTGCCCAGATACCGCCGGGCGCCATGCTGCCTGCCGCGCTGGTGTCGCAGTTAAAGCCTTATCTGCGCGCTGGTGACAAGCTCAGCTTGCGTGATCTGCTGGCTGATGAAAACCTGGTCGTCGGTGTGCACAATGGTCGCAGCTATGGGGCAGGTATAGACGAGATGCTGCTGAGCTATGCAGACAAGAAAAACGTCTATATCAACAGCACCACCAACCCTGCCAAAAGTCTGTTCCAGATGAATGCCCTGGGCCGCGTCAACCTGATGCTGGGCTTTCCCTATGAAGCCAGTTTTTTGAATGAAAAAGATACGGCTGATTTCATCGACCTGAAATTCTTCCCCTTACTGGAACAGCCTGCCTACCTGCCGGGCCATGCCGTTTGCGCCAAAGGCGCATTTGGTGAACAGGCAATACGTCAGATCAATACCGTATTTGCGCGGCGCGAAATACTCGAAGCTGTCGCCAGTTATTATGAAGCCCGGTTGAACGAAGATGCGCGGCCACTGGCACGCCAGGTGTTTGCCCAGGCATTCCCACAAAAGGCCAGGGCGCGCAAATAAGCTGTAATTTTTTCCAACGCACCAGATCATTATTTGGGAAGTCATCATGGCAGACAATCAAACCAAGGCAACTGAGCAAAGCGTAGAAGAATACATTGCCGCCATCGATGATGAATCACGACGCAAAGACTGCCAGGCATTGATCAAGCTGATGACTAAGGTCACCAGACAGCCCGCCGTCATGTGGGGCAGCAGCATAGTCGGCTTTGGCAGTATCCACTATCAATATGAAAGTGGTCGTGAAGGGGATATCTGCCTCGTCGGCTTTGCCTCTCGCAAGGGCGACATCAGCGTCTACGGTTTGAGGGCCGCACCCAATCATGAACAATTGCTGGCCAGCCTGGGCAAGACCAGGTCAGGCAAGGGCTGTCTTTACATACGCAAACTGGCAGATATTGATATGAAGGTGTTCGAAACCCTGATTAAAGAAGCTGTTACTGCCAAAGGCAAGGCATAATGTTGCACGATTATCATTTTAAGTGCGCCATGTCTGGCGTGCAAAATCAGCTTAACAGAAATCTCGATAATGAAACTTCGCTCTTTAGGTATCGCTGTAGGTGCTTGTTTGCTGTTCTCTCAAACCAGGGCTGCTGATGTCACTGTCCACCTGAAACTGATCTCACCACAGGAACTGGAAGTCAGTTACCAGTTACCTCAACAATGTGATGCCCTGCCTTTCCTGAATGAAGAAACCCTGCCCAGGTTTGGCAGCGAAATTCGTTCAAGCTGGCAAGCCCTGGATGGTTGCGGTACTGTTGACGGGACGGCGCTCACCAGAACCAGCAAGACATGCCCGGGCCTTCGTTTCCGGGTACCTGCAACCAGCAAGTTTTATGATCGCGTAGCGCCAGGTGCCTTTCCCATGGGAGAGGGTATGTATGCCAATACCACCAGCTATGCTGTCAGCGATGCCTGCGGCACTGTTGCCTATCGGTTTTCAGCGCCTGGCAGCATTGCGTTTAAAGGACAGGTTTTCCAGAATACGGCGTCGTATGACGCACCTGATGGCAAATACATGGCGGTGTTGCTATTGCAAAATCAAATCGCCTCAAAAACGGGTGCCATCAGTTATTTCAACCCGGCGATAGGGGCAGAAAATATTCAGCTACTGCAGGGCATGGCTGACCAGGCAGTGGATTTTTATCAAAAGGCTTTGCCAGATGTCAGCTTTCGCAAACCCATTCTGGCAGCAAGCATAGAACAGAACGGCGGTGTGCCAGGTTTCTGGGGGGACGCTGGCGATGTCCTGCGTCTGTCCTTGTATAACTGGCCGCTGCAATCCAGTGCAGAAAGTGAAGAGAGGCTGAGAAAATTTGTATGGCATGAATTTGCGCATCGCTTTCAACCACAGCAAGCCAAAGAAAGCGGAGAACGTACTGCGTTCATCATCGAAGGCGGCGCTGAATATTTACGCTGGATGGCTGGCTTGAAAACCAGACGGGTCAGCCCTGAAGATGCCGCCACGGAAATCAGTACTGCCATTTCCAACTGTATTACGAAAACAGGCAAGTATAGCTGGCAAGCCTTGCCAAAGAATCTGGCGACCAGCGGCTCTGTGCCTTACGAATGTGGGCTTGCATTGCACGTCATGGGTTTGGCCGTGCGTCAGAATGATGCTGGCCCGCTGCAACAAATGAATGACTACTATCACAGCTTTGAAACAGGGGCCGCGACCAGCTTTGAACAAGCCCTGGAATGTGGGAGAAAAAAGAATTGCACGCCGCACTGGCTGCCTGAATTGCTTGGTGCCCAGACCATATCAGCAATCTGGCCCGATTTTCTGGCCCGCACAAAGCTGGCAAAACCCGCGCCGCCACCGCCAGCACAATATGCCAATATTCAACGCATGGCATTCGTCGCCTTGATGGAAGAAAACTGCCATGGCAAGGCCAGTTTTTACACTGATAAAGATGCTTTCGTCGTAGGTGATATCAAGGATTGCGGCGTCTTTAAGGAAGGTATGCAGATCCACCAGATGGAGGGCAAAAATTTATTCGGTTCTTCGCTGCTGGTCGATGAAATGATACAAGCCTGTGCGTCACGTGGCCAGGTGATTTTGGGTTTGAAAAATGCAACAAGCATCATGGTGCCGTGTAAAAAAGGTTTCGAGATACCGCAATTTTATGAAGTTGATATGCAGCGCTTGATGCAGAAATTGGATTTATAGAAGTTGGAACGCATTTCATCCTGTGCGTGAAATGCGTTCTCGGGGCCTCCAGCTACCATTTTCATTGCGCATCTGGATTTGCACCTGGATTTGCATCACCTTGTTGCGCATGGCAAGATTGTCACCGGTTCAAAATCTCCTGGCGTAAAAGGTAACAGACATCGACTTCAGCTAACTAGCTGCCGAAATGCTGTCGCCATGAGCGCACTTGCTAACCATATGTGGAACACCAATATAAACATGAAAATCAATTTTGTCTTCAATGCAGCAGTCATTTGTATGGGATTGGCTGCCAGCACTGTAACGCAGGCGCAAGAAATAAAAACGATGTCAGAAGCAGATGCAAATCAATGCCAGATATCTTCGCTGATCGCCCTGACGGTCACCAAATACCGCGACCAGGGTCTGACTGAAAAAGCCGCCAATACTGCCGCGTTTGATGAATTGTCAAAGACAGATGGGAATCGCCCTGACCTGTTGAGAAACATCATTCAGGGGCGTGCAGAAATTGCCTTTGCCGTACGTGAATGGTCGAAAGAATCGTATTCCTATTTTGACTGGAGTGTCTGCAAGATGAAGGCAACCCGTCAACGTTTGCTCAATTTCGATAAAATTCGAATCATCATCAAGGAAGTGCAAGCCTGTGAAGCAGCCAATCGCCCTAAAAGCGATATCGCAGGATGGCGGCAATGCATAGACGATGTGGTCGTCGGGCATGCTGAGTGATTTTTCCATTTAGCTATCTTAAAGACGGGGTAGCTAACTGCTGGTGAAACAAATTTTCCTTTCATGGCAGGGCAAAATGGCCTGTGTATGCTTGTGGCAGAATCGCGTACGCGCAGGCAAACTAGCTTGACGGGCAATGATATTGCCTGTCATTGTCCTGGCTACCGAATCTTGCTGCTTATCCCCTGTCATAGTAAACGTCCAGGCTGCATCCTGACTGGCACACCCAGGGCGTCAGCCAATTTTCGCCGCATTCCGCATGCACCACTAAGCCCCCCTGCAGGTGGGTGTAAAATTTATATAAACAAGTTTATATAAATATGATTATAATGATGGTGCCAAAACAAAGAGGCGCTACATCAATCACTACATCAATCACTTTAAGGGCATATATGTTCAAACTAAAGATCATTATCGGTAGTACCCGTGAAGGCAGAAATGCCGATGCCGTTTGTCAATGGCTGTTGCCATTGACACAGTCGCATGGCGACTTTGATGTCGAGGTTCTGGATTTGCGGGAATGGAATCTGCCCTTTTTTCAGGAGACCATTGCCAGTGTCGGTGATTTCAGCAATCCCACCTATTCTGATCCACTGGTAAAACGCTGGAACGAAAAGATCAGGGAAGCCGATGCCTACATCATCGTCACACCAGAATATAACCGCAGCATGCCTGCTGTGCTGAAAAATGCGATTGATACAGTATTTTTCTCTTTCAGTTTTCGCCGCAAGCCAGTCGCTTTTGTCGCTTACAGCCTGGGCCCTACGGCTGCGGCGCGGGCAGTTGAACATTTGACCCAGATCATGGTGGAAACCGAGGCTATCCCTGTCCGTGCATCGACACTTATCCCGCTGGTGACAACCGCCTTTGATGCGGATGGGCAGGCGACCAACCCGATAACAAATGTGCACCTGAGCGTCATGCTTGATGATCTTGCCTGGCTGGCCAAGGTTTTCAAGAACGCCCGTTCCGAAGTGCAGTCATTGCCATCGGCGCTACGGATCAGGGCAAAGCGTTAGTAATCAAAGTCTTGGATTGAAAAATTCAGGGCTGTTTTGCAGTTTTGTTGCGAGCCGATCTTGAAAAATTACCCATGTAGCGTCGTCGGCACCGCCGCCCGTATCACCTCGATAAACCTGCGCAGGCGTGCGGGGTAAAAGCGTGCATAGGGGTAAACCAGGTGCACGGGCAGCGGGGTGGCCTGCCATTGTGGGGCCAGTTGTACCAGGCGGCCTGTGGCCAGGTCGTCGGTCAGTATCCAGGCTGAACCAATGGCGATGCCCAGGCCTTCCAGGGTAGCGGTGCGCAGCGCATAGAGGTTGTCGGTGCTCATGCGCGGGGTGATGGCCAGGCGTTGCACTTCGCCGGTGTGCATATGGTGCAGGAAGACTTCATTGCGGTAAAAAGTACGCAGCGACAGCCACGGCAGGCCAGCCAGGTCAATGGCCTGCTGCGGTATCTGCCCACCCGCCAGCACAGATGGTGAGGCGACGACGATGCGGGGCACTTCTGCCAGCTTGATGGCGACCAGGGCAGAGTCGGCAATTTCACCGACCTGTATTGCGCAATCTATGCCGTCGGTAATGAAATCTTGCGCCGAGGTGTCATCATGCAGCAGCCATTCCACCGATACCTGCGGATACCGTTTGAGGTAATCAGCCAGCGGCCTGATCAGGCGTTGCTGCCCAAATGCATGCGGTGCTACCACGCGCAGCACACCTTCAGGTTCTTCATTGCTGCCGCGCAGGTCGGATTCAAAAGCGGCCCAGCTGACCAGCAGGTTTCTCGCATGTTCATAACAGCGCTCACCATCGGCGGTCAGCCGCATGCTGTGGGTAGACCGGTTCAGCAGGCGCACACCCAAGAACTGTTCCAGAGATTGCAGGCGGCGGCTGACTGTGGGCTGGGTCGTGCCCAACTGAGCCGCTGCGGCAGACAGGTTGCCTGCTTCCACGATGCGTACAAAGGTTTGCATCAGTTCTATGCGGTCACCGGCACCCGTCATGAGGGCGGCGGTGGCGGCATGGTCTGGAACCTTGATCAGTGTTTTGGTCATACGTTTAATGTATAACAAATCTGCGCGGCCTGCTACTACCGTTTCAAAGTCATGGCGCTTACACTGGGTCTCATAGAAGGGAAGGGTGTCATGCATGCCGTTTCTGCCCCAGTTTTTAGCCGATTTGCATTAAAGAAGGATCAAACCATGTCTTCCATTCATAATTCGCATGACCAAATTACTTTACCGGCAGGCGCTGCCACAGCTGCCAGGCCTGCCGTTGCCATGACGGCAATGCCAGAGGCAGTGCATCAGCAACCGTCACCACCGCTGGTCTTGCTGCTGGCCAGCGGAGCCGGCTTATCGGTGGCTTCGTTGTATTACAGCCAGCCCATGCTGGGCGTATTGGCGACCGACATCGGTGTCAGTAATCTCGATATCGGTTATGTGCCCACCCTGACGCAACTCGGCTATGCGCTGGGCATTTTGTTGCTGGCCCCGCTGGGTGACCGGCATAACCGCCGCAATATCATTCTCGTCAAAGCAGGCTTGCTGGTATCTGCCCTGATTGCGGCGGCGTTTGCGCATTCTTTAGGCGTGCTGTTGCTGGCCAGCCTGGCGATAGGGCTTACCGCCACCATGGCGCAGGACATTGTTCCTGCGGCTGCCACGCTGGCACATGAATCCCGCCGTGGCAAGGTGGTGGGCAAGGTCATGACAGGTCTGCTGATGGGCATCTTGCTGTCGCGTGTGATCAGTGGCTTTGTGGCAGAGCATTTTGGCTGGCGCGCCATGTTTGTCGTAGCTGCTGGCGGCGTTGCTGCAATCGGGGTTGCCATCTGGCGCGGGCTGCCGCATTTTGTGCCAACTACGACCATGTCTTACCGTGCCTTGCTGGGTTCCCTGCTTGAGCTGATACGCCGCTATGGTGCCTTGCGCCGCGCCGCATTGGCGCAAGGCTTGCTGGCGATGGGCTTTGGCGCGTTCTGGTCTACCCTGGCGGTGATGTTGCATGCTGAACCTTTCCACCTCGGCAGTGCCGTGGCCGGTGCTTTTGGCATCGCCGGTGCAGCCGGGGCACTGGCCGCACCGCTGGCTGGGCATCTGGCAGATAAACGCGGGCCGGAACTGGTCACAAAACTCGGTGCCGGCTTGACCGCAGTGTCTTTTGCCGCGATGAACTTCAGTGCCTTGCTGCCACCCACAGCGCAACTGTGGTTGCTGGGCATAGGCACGGTAGGTTTTGACCTGGGTGTGCAAAGTTCATTGATTGCGCATCAGACCATAGTCTACGGCATAGACAACGGTGCACGCAGCCGCCTCAATGCCGTCCTGTTTGTTGGCATGTTCATTGGCATGGCCGCAGGGGCAACGCTGGGTAGTATCTTGCTGGCCAGGTTTGGCTGGACAGGGGTGACAGGCATGGCGACGCTGACTGCGCTGGCGGCACTGGCGGTACGTTTCTGGAAAGTGCCTGCTGCTAAAGTGTGATGTCCATGTTTTGATGTAGTGCGTAGAAGTCTGATTGACAGCAAATTCAAAACCAAAAAACTCACCACAGAGACACAGAGAAGTGCGGAGGAGAATTTTGGTGCAGCTGTTCTGGTTTGTTTTCAGATGTAAAACGATGGGCTTCAAGGCATCGTTTTACATCTTGCCAGCAAGCTTTTCTCTCAACGATTCAAACGGTTACTGGCCTCGATCAGGTCATTATAGGCACGCATCACTTTTTCCTGGCTGCCATCGACCATCCAGGCTGAACCGGGTTTGAGCATCATTTTTTCACCTTCGCTATACGCCTGCTTGTCACGTATGCGCCTGACACGTTCTTTGGCGGCCTTGCGGAAATCTTCGGTTTTTCTTTCCAGCTGTGACCAGCCGCTGGATGCGCTGTCGCTGTTTTTCTTCACATAGGCAATTGTTTCGTCCGCCAGGTTTTCATAATCAGCCAGCAGCTTGCCAGCGGCCACGGCATCGAAAGTTTCTTCGCCCAGCATGCGCATCAATTGCTTGGCCTTGCTCATGAAGGCCATGTGCAGATAGGGTAACTGGCGGCCTTCGGTTTTTTCCAGACGCTGCATTTCTGCATCCAGCGATTGATCATTTTCCGCTTCTATCTGATCAGAAAAGACCGTGCTTTTTTCTTCAAAAGTCTTCATGCTGGCGGCCAGCGGCGCGTGCAGTTTTCGGCCTTTGGCAAAGGCATCATCCTTGTAGTTTTCGCGGCTGTAATACTGTTCGGCGTCTGCCACCAAGGCACCCAGTTCGGCCAGGGCATTGATGTAGCTCTCGGCGGCGGCATCCAGCCTGGGCAAGGCAGGCGAGGCTTTGGCGGTTTGCGCAAAACTCGCCTTGCATCTGCTGATATGGTCGACATCGATTTTATAGAGACCATACACCACCACTTCCTTGCCGCTGGGGCCGTTGCTCATGTCCTTGACCCAGCTGCGGTAACGCGCAATGCTGCGGTGGGTATCACCGTCAAGGCTGTTGTAGCAGGCGATATAGTCTTGCAGCTTGCTGGCTGCCTGACTGGACTTGTCTTCGGCAGGTGTCGTCAGTGGCGGCGTGGCCTGGCTATTGCCAACTGAGGCAGGCGCCGGAGTTGTGCTCGCAAGGCCGGCATTGTCCGGCTTTTTGCTACATGCGGGCAGCAGTGCTGTGGCCGCCAGCGCAAGCAGCAGGCGGATGGTCAGCTTGCTGGCGATATGTGCTGGCGTATGCAATGGCGCATTCATAAATGTCCTGAATGATGAGATGCGCCATCTTAGCTTTTATGTAATTTTAAAGATGCAACAGTTTGTTACAATGCCTGTTGAACAGGCTTAATGCATCACCACCGCCGCATGCGGTTTTTGTGTGATGATGCCTTTCCCGGTCTGGACATCGATCTTGTCCAGCCGGCCTGCCAGTGTCGTCAAGCCCAGCGCACCCACTACCACCAGTGCACCTATCCACGGTGTTGCCATCAGGCCGAGATGGGTGACGATCAGGCCGCCAGCCCAGGCACCGCCTGCGATGCCGACATTGAAGGCGGCGATATTGAGGCCAGAGGCGACGTCGACGGCCTGCGGCGCATCGTGTTCTGCACGTTGTACGACATACACCTGCAAACCCGGCACATTGCCAAAGGCCACTGCACCCCAGGCCAATACGGTCAGCAAGGCCAGCCATTTGTCATGGGCAGTAAAAGTCAGCACCAGCAAGACCAGGGCCAGCAAGGCAAATACGATTTGCAGTGCCTTGACCGGGCCTTTTTTATCGGCCAGTTTGCCACCCCAGATATTGCCAAAGGTAACCGACACACCATATACCAGCATCACCAGGCCGATTGAGGACGCGCTGAAGCCGCTGATGTCCTGCAAGATGGGGGCAAGGTAGGTAAAGGCGATGAAGCTGCCGCCATAGCCCAGCGCTGTCATTGCGTAGACCAGCAGCAGGCGCGGTTTTTTCAGCACGGCGAGCTGTGTCAGCAGGCTTGCCGGGACGCTGCCTGCAATGTGCCTGGGTATCAGCAGGGCGCTGCCAATGACGGCAATCACCCCCAGCAGTGACACTGCCAGGAAGGTCGCCTGCCAGCCGAAATGCTGGCCGATGAAAGTGCCCAGCGGCACGCCGGTGACCAGTGCCACGGTGAGGCCGGTAAACATCAGGGCGATGGCGCTGGCCGCTTTTTCTTTGGAGACCAGGCTGGTCGCAATGGTGGAACCGATAGAAAAAAACACGCCGTGTGCAAGGCCGGTCAGGACCCGGGCGGCCATCAGGGCGGCGTAGTTGGGCGCCAGCCAGGCGACCAGGTTACCCACAGTGAACAGGGCCATCAGCCCCAGCAATAATTGCTTGCGTGGCACGCGGCCGGTCAGTGCGGTCAGCACTGGTGCACCAATGGCAACACCGAGCGCATACAGGCTGACCAGCAGACCGGCCGATGGTACGGATACATGCAGGCTGTCGGCGATGGTGGGGATCAGGCCGACGATGACGAATTCTGTCGTGCCGATAGCAAAAGCGCTGAGTGTCAGCGCCCATAGGGCGAGAGGCATAATCTTTCCTTGCGTTGAAAAAGTAGCCTAGTGTGCGGCAAATGCCAGCAAAGAAAAATCATTGCGGCTACACTAGACTTTTGACTGGGAGTCACGAATGTTGTCAGTAGAGAGCCTGACCGGCTTTGTCGCCGTGGTGGATACCGGGTCGTTTTCCGCTGCGGCAGAAAGGCTGGGGCAAACCCCGTCTGGCGTCAGCCGCACGATTTCGCGGCTGGAAGCGCAACTGGGCATGACCTTGCTGACGCGCACGACACGTCGCCTTGATCTGACTGAAGAAGGCGCATGGCTGCTGCAAAGAGCCAGAAAAATTCTGGCTGACCTGCATGAGACTGAAGAACACTTGCTCGCCAGGATGCCGCAGCCATCTGGCCTGGTGCGCGTGAATGCGGCAACGCCGGTGTTTGATCACATGATCGCACCGCTGGTTGCTGATTTCCTGGAATGCTATCCCCTGATAAGACTGGAACTGGTCAGCGGCGAAACCATCGTTGACCTCATAGAAGAACGTGCCGACCTGGGTATACGCATCGCCCACCTGGCAGATTCCAGCCTGCATGCACGCAGCCTGGGCAGCAGCCGTATGCGGCTGGTAGCCTCACCACAATATCTGGCCAGGCATGGCGAGCCGCAAACCGTGGCTGAGCTGCACAAGCACCGCCTGCTGGGCTTTACGACACCGGTCAGCCTCAATACCTGGCCCCTGAAACTGGCAAGCGGCGTGGAAGGGCTGGAGATAACGCCTGTGGTCAGCGCATCGAGCGGCGAAACCCTGCGGCATCTGGTATTGAATGGTGCAGGCATTGCCTGCCTGGGCGATTTCATGACAGCGACTGACCGTGCCCAGGGGCGTTTGCTGCCGGTGCTGGCCGCATCCAGCGTGCCGTGGGTACAGCCCGTGTGGGCCGTGTTCTACAAACAGGAAGCCATGGCGCCACGCGTAGCGGCGTTCGTGAATTTTTTGGCGACAAGGCTGGCACTGGACAAAAGCTGAAATCAGAAAAGACGTGGCATCAGTCTGACCCATTGCCACGCCTGATGAAGCAGAAATTATTTCAAGCGCTGCTTCAGTTCTCCACCTGCCTGCAACATCGCTGACCGTACTGCCGGTACCGTGCTCAAGACATTCAGCAGGCCAAAGTCATGGATCATGCCTTTGTAGCGCACGGTCGTCACCGCTACACCTGCGCTGTCCAGTTTCTGGCCATAGGCTTCGCCTTCATCGCGCAGGACATCAAATTCGGCGGTTTGTATCAGCGTAGGCGGCAAGCCTTTTAATTGCGCTGTGCTGGCTTGCAAGGGCGATGCATAGATCTCCTTGCGTTTGGCATCATCAGTGGTGTAATTGTCCCAGAACCATTTCATCATATTGCGTGTCAGGAAGTGGCCGTCAGCAAACTGGGTGTACGACGCATTGTCAAAATTGGCGTCTGTCACCGGCCACAGCAAGACCTGTGCACGCAGTGTGGGTTCGCCCTTGTCTTTTGCCATGAGGCTGACCACGGCTGCCATATTGCCACCCACGCTATTGCCGGCCACTGCCAGACGACTACCATCGAGCTGGATTTCTTTTCCATGTTGCGCTACCCATTTGGTCGCCGCGTAGGCCTGCTGTATGGCGACGCCATAAGCTGCCTCTGGTGATGGAGTGTAGTTGACAAACACGGCAGCAGCGCCGGAGCTGGCAACCAGGTCGCGCACCAGGCGTTCATGGGTAGGGAAGTCACCCAGCACCCAGCCGCCACCGTGGAAGAACATGAAGGCGGGCAGGGTTTTCCTGACACCGGCCGGGCGGACGATGGTCAGTTTGATGTCGGCACCATCAACACGGATGGTTTTTTCTGAAACATCAGCGGCGGGTAAAACCAGTTTCACACCGGCCTGCGCACCCACCAGCACGGCACGTGCATCTGCCACGGGCAATTGTTCAAGGGGCTTGCCGCCACTGGCTTGCAGGGCTTCAAGGAAAGCCTGGGTGGTGGGTTCTACACCGGGGCTGCCTGCGGCAAAGGCGCTGGTGAAAGCAAGGCTGATGGCAGTGGCGGTCAGGACGGTAGTAAGCTTGTTCATGGTGGTTTCCAGTTGTTAAAATGTTCGTGTGGACAGGGTGAGAAGAAGGTCGAAAGGCTTAAATAAGCGTCAGTGTCACGTCAATATTGTTGCGGGTCGCATTGGAATAAGGGCAGACAATATGGGCGCGGGCAATCAGGTCCTCGGCCGCCGCCTTGTCCATGCCGGGCAGGCTGATCTTGAGTTCGACTTCGATGCCAAAGCCTTGCGGTATCGCGCCTATGCCAACCATGCCATCGACGGCCACATCAGCAGGCACGGCGATCTTGTCGCGCTGGCCGACAAATTTCATCGCACCGAGAAAACAGGCAGAATAACCGGCGGCAAATAATTGTTCAGGGTTGGTCGCCTGGCCACCAGCACCACCCAATTCTTTTGGTGTCGCCAGTTTGATATCCAGTACACCGTCCGAAGAAACGGCACGGCCATCACGGCCACCTGTGGCTTTAGCATAGGCGCGGTAGAGAACTTGAGCTATTGACATACAAACTTCCTTTCAGTTTATGCAGCTTTTCGGGCTGCGGGGATTTGTTAAAACTGCTGTTACTTCTTGCTTCTTACTTTTTACTTACTACTTATTATTTTTATATTGATACCTATTAAATAGCGCACTACTTTTAAATTTTTATGCTTCAGATTTAAATACGCCAGGCTCAACTCAGCTTCGTGACCATTGCACTTGCAGTCTTGATGCAAGATGAAAATTCAAAAATATAACTACCTATTAAATAGTTCGCTACTTAATAATCATTAAAACAAAAAATCCATTACCTGTTCCTGTACCAGGCAAACCCCTTATGCGTTTTTCAGCAAGGCCGCACGCAGGGCCAGTATTTCATCCTTCAGGCCACGTATTTGTTCTGACGAACATTCGGCAGCACACATGACCGATATCGGCAGGGCGGCAGCTTGCTTGCGCAAATCATTGCCTGCCTTGGTCAGCGAAATAATGACCTGCCTTTCATCTGCTGCGGCACGCACCCTGGTGATCAGTTCCTGTGCTTCCATGCGCTTGAGCAAGGGTGTCAACGTGGCAGAATCCAGTATCAGGCGCGCACCGATATCGTTCACGGTCTGCTGATCCTGTTCCCACAACACCATCAATACCAGGTATTGCGAATAGGTGATGCCCATTTTTTTCAACAGCTTGCGGTACAGCTTGTTCATTGCCAGCGACGTCGAATACAGGGCAAAGCAAAGCTGGTCACCGAGTTGCGGTACCGGTAGTGATTTGGTATTGGGCGTTGTGTTTGGCGTCTTCATGTTTCACATAATAAATAGCGTGCTATTTAATTGCAAGTTATTTTTGAAAAATATTTTGAGAATATCCTGAAGTATCTTTAAGGAAGTAAAGCAGACTGCCGGCCAGAATGGGCGATATCGTGTTATCGCCCATTCTTTTACCATACACCGGTTGCTTAAGGCCCCGCTATTCAGCGCGTCAGCCTGTACAAATAAATCGCTGTCCTGATGGTAGCTTTTTGTATGGATGAGATATCGAGGTCCTCGTCAGGTGAATGCGCACCCCTGCCGGTGGCGCCCAAGCCATCAAGGCTGGCAACATAGGGGGCGACAAACTGTATGTCGCCAGCGCCACGCTCACCGGGGGGGAGCGCCTTGATTTCGCCGAGGCCAGCATCCTTGCTGGCTTTGGAATAAATGTCCAGCAAGGCGAAGTTGCCGGGCGTGGGTGACATTGGCGGATAGTTTTCAGAAAAACTGATGCTGGCGCTGGTACCGGGCAAGTTTTTGGAGACGATATCGCGCATGCGCTCTGTTGCGCGCTTGCCTTGTTCTGCGCTCAGATAACGCAGGTCGCCGTGTACCAGGGCAGATGGTGGGATGACATTGGTCTTGCCAAAGGCAGTCGCTTTGCCGGTCAGGCTGTCATAGGTGATCTCGGTACCGCCGATGATATTGCCGGCATTAAAGGTCAGGTCGGGTTCTATCAATTGCTCACGAAAACTATTGAGTATGCGGGCGGTTTCATAAATCGCGCCATAGCCATTATGCCCAAAGACGGTGGCAGAATGTCCTTGTTTTGCCTTGACGGTGAGGACAAAGCCGCCCGACGCGCGACGGCCTACGGTGCCGGTGGCATTGCCATCGGCATCCAGTGCAGTGCCTTCAAAGGCCAGCGCGGCATCACTGCGCTTGGCAGCATTGATCAGGTCAGCGCGCGAAATACTGATAGGGTGACCGGCACTTTCTTCATCGCCGCTGAAGATGACCTGTATGCGGGTATTGTCGAGTGCACCCACCGCATGCAGGGCGCGCAGCGCTTCTATCATAATGACATCGCCACCCTTCATGTCGTTGACGCCCTGGCCACGCACGCGATTGCCTTTCCTGTCCCACAAACGTACGGGGCTATCTTTTTCAAATACGGTATCCAGGTGGCCTATCATCAGCACGCGCTTGCCCTGCGTACCTTCGCGCTCAGCCAGCAAATGACCGGCGCGGTTCATGGCCGCAGGCATTTCTGACCAACTGGTCTTGAACCCCAGGCCATCCAGCTCTGCACGAAACAGCTTGCCAACTTCGCGCACGCCGTCATGGTTCAGGGTACCGCTATTGATGTTGACGCTGCGTTCCAGCAATTGCAGGGCCGCATCAGAATGGCCTTTGACGGCGGCAATGATTTGCTGTTCGGCAGGCGATAAATCTTCTGCCTGCGCAGCGCCATGCGCGACACAGGTGAGCAGGCCAAAGCCAGAAATAATTGCGCGTAACATTGCAGTTTTAGGAAACATGATGCGAGCCTTTCTGTTGCGGATATAAGGTGTAGGTCAGTCGAAGTTTATTAGGAGCTTAGTTGGCATTCAGTGCGATGAGACGGTTTCATTAATGTACACGAATTTGTTCTCTTACAGGCATTGCCCTATTTGTGATCCGGTATCATGAAGGCGTGAGCATTCTTTTTGCTGAATGCGGCACTCAGCCGGTTTGCCAGTGTCATCACGTCGTCAAATGAATTGGCCGATTGTGTCGCCAGCCCATTGCGGATGGCATCGATTGCCGTGTCGCCGCAATAACCCCGGTTCGCACATAGCACCAGGCCGCGGGTGGAATTGGTGCCGCAATCCAGGCCCAGATTGCACATGGCCAGGTCTTGCGCCAGGTATAGTTTGTTCTTGTCTCCCTGGCTGACATACCATTGGCCATCAAAATAATGGGCCGTCTGATCTGCACCCTGCTTGTCTTTGATCATCACAAAAGGGGACAGCAGATTCAGTTCAAGAGCATCTCCATTGACCAGTATGGCATTGATGGCAGCAAGTTTTGCGTCAGGCGTTTCAGCGACCAGCAAGTTGTGGTGCAAAGCAACCTGCGGGTCTGCATCATAGGGCTTGCGGCTGTCAAATGCAGGCATCTGTTCTTGTGCAGTTTTCAGTTCTTGCACCGACATATCACAACGCGCAGCCAGTGCTGACTGCGCCTGGATCTGCGCGGCGATGGCAGATTTGACATCTGCCTTTACCTGAACTGGGTCAGGCGGGTAAGGGAAGTTCCTGCATATTTCCAGCACATAGCCTGCATACAAATAGCCACCCAGTTCGGGATGCTTTTGTGCTTCATATACAAAGGCACGCAAGCTCTGGCTGCGGTTCAGCAAATTCAGCATTTCCTGATGCATGACATTGCCAGCTGCTGCTGAAGCCGGGCTTTGTAGCAGGGGCTGTGTGCTGGAATTTGTCGCAATGACTGAGTCTTGCCGTGGCAGTTGCGCGGTGCTGTTCTGTCTTGCCTTGTCCGCTGTGTCACTCGCCACTTCTGCCGGGCTTGCGAAATACATGACGCAGCCTGTGATTGCAGACAAGGCCAGCGCTGCGGCTACCGTAAGGATGGTTTTTCTTTGCACTGCGAGGCCCTGACTTTTAAGGTGCCACTATTATCTTATGAAATTGAAAATAGTAGTGTGGCCTGGCCTGACAGGGACAATTTGTTACACAAAGCCTTGATGTTTAGGCGCGCACAAATAACGCGAATGTGTGGAATAAAGTTCCTGAGATGTGTGTGAGATGTGTGCGAGAGATATGCGATTACACTACGTTAATCGCACTGATGGGCTACCGGCTACGCGTATCAAAAAGGGTGGCGCGACACCCTGCATGCTTTCACCTTATCACCCGCATTGCGCCGCCACTTTGTCTGGTCCTGAACACGGATACCGCACTCATCAACTCGCCTGACTGGTCATTGAGGCTGCTGGCGGCAGCGGCCATTTGTTCGACCAGGGCAGCGTTTTGCTGGGTGGTTTGATCCATGAGGTTGACGGCCTGGCCGACCTGGGCGACACCGCTGGATTGCTCTGCACTGGACGCGGTGATCTGGGCGACGATTTCGCTGACCTTGCGGATGGAGCCAACCACTTCGGCCATGGTACTGCCAGCGAGATCGACTTGTTGTGTGCCTTTGCCTACCGCTTCGACGCTACTGCCTATCAGGGATTTGATTTCCTTCGCGGCTTCGGCGCTGCGTCCGGCCAGGGAGCGCACTTCGCTGGCGACGACGGCAAAACCGCGGCCCTGTTCACCTGCACGGGCGGCTTCGACAGCGGCATTCAATGCCAGGATATTGGTCTGGAAGGCAATGCCGTCAATGACGCCGATGATATCCTGGATTTTTTTGGATGATTCATTAATGCCGCGCATGGTACCTACGACCTGCTCGACGACTTCACCGCCTCTGGTGGCGACCGCTGAAGCCTGGGCGGCCAGTTGATTGGCCATTTTCGCGCTGTCGGCATTGTGGTTGACGGTGGAATTGAGTTCTTCCATTGACGCTGCGGTTTCTTCCAGTGAGCTGGCCTGGCTTTCTGTGCGGTTGCTTAAATCCATGCTGCCGGTGGCGATTTCATTGGTAGCCTGGGCAATGCCGGTGGCAGAGCCACGTACGCCATTGACGAGTGATTCCAGCGATGTCTGCATTTCTTGCAACACGCCCATGAGGCTGTCGTCACCGGCATTATTGTCTATGTTTTGCGCCAGATTGCCTTTGGCAATATTGGCCAGCGCATCCCTGGCCTGGGATGGATCACCGCCAAGTTCCTTGTGCAGGGTTTTCTGGCAATAGAAGGTCAGGAAGATGGCGACCAGGCTGGCCAGCAGCGCCAGGCAGATCGACAGCGTGACGACGAAGCCCACCTTGTTGTTGACGTTGGTGTGCTCTTGCGCAGAGCGTTTGGCGGCCTCATCACGTTGCTTGAGCAATTCAGTGCGCAGGTTGCGCCAGGCGGGAGTTTCTTCGGTATTGAGTACGGGGGCGGCATCCCCTTTTTCCTTGATGATGGACACGATTTTTTCTTGTGACTGGGCGTGGATGGCCCTCAGTTTCGGCAGTTCAGCCAGGTTCTGTATCGTGCCATTGAGTGCTGATACTTTCTTGGCTTCTTCAAAGGCCTTGTCATAGGCGACTTGCGCCGCCAGAAAATTGTCCACGCCTTTTTTATTTGAGGGGTCCAGCACGACGTTTCTGAGCGCCTGCCCCATTTGCAAACCCTGGGCATACATTTCAGAGATGTTTCTTTCTATCGCCTGTTCAGTTGAAATATAGTTATCAAACTGGCTGCGTGTCGACATCAGCGAGGTAATGGCGGTGGCCAAGCCTATGGCAAACAAGACGGCGGGTATGGCAGAACACAGGACGATCTTGGCAGAAAATTTCATGCTGACTCCATCATGCCGGTCGCCTTGGGTAGGCAGCCGACGGTATTGGTTAAATGACGATCTGGCACTGGTATTGTCAGAGTGTATCAAATAGGTGGCATGCGTCTGTTAAATATTTTTAATTGGCAATATTGACTTGTACCGTCCATGATTGATCGTCAGTGTTATGTACGCCAGAGTACAAATCAATTGTGTTGCAAGCCCGGTTTCAGCATCGCGACCGAGGCGTCATCTGCTTTCTTTACACTCATGCCAGCACTGGTCTCGCCTGCTTCATGAGTACGCAGTTGCAGCATCAAAACGTCCAGCCCGTGCATTGTGCAGGTTTGCATCAGGCTTTGATCATCATGCAGGTGATAGTGATCTACCAGCCTGTAGAAACCGTCAGTCATCATCAGCAGGCTGCTTGCTCCTGCCAGGCGGACAGGATGCTCACGCGCTGCAAAACGGCCTTGCGGGTGCATGCAGACTATGGATGGCTGCATGCTCATGTTTTGTGCCACACGACGTTCTCTTAACATGGGCAACAGCCTGGCCCAGCGGGCCTGTTCATCCAGGCCTTCGTGCTTTAGCTGTTCAACGGCGGCTTTGAGCAGGCCTTCTTGCGGGTTTTCATATGGGTCAAGATCAGTCACATGGCCCTCAGCATTGAGCAAGAAAGTCTTGCAGTCCCCCAGGGCGTACAACCACGCATCGATACCATTGGCCTGCACGCGTAACCAGCTGAGTGCGGCAATTGGCCATGCGTAGCAGGGCATGGCAGCAGCGACCAGGAGCGCATGGTGCCGCTCATGCAGTGCATGCAGGGCCAGCGTCATGCTGTCGCCCTGGCTGGTCATGGGCGTGGCGACGGTTTCAAGTGCTGCTGAAAACTGCTGCACAAACCAGGCCGGGTCACCCAGCGCGGCATCAAGGTAATCGTGACCAGAGACTGAACTGGCGCCATCAAACACCAGCAAATCCAGTGTCCCATCGCCATGCGTGAAGCTGGTGACCAGGTCTTCGTTTCTGTCGGGTCTGGCGGCGGTGGAGAGGGTCTGTATTTCCATGAACAAGGCATTTTGATGATATGACTGCCTAGCATAACGCATTGGTGCATGGATGGTCAGAGGTGGGACTGTCGATGTAGGGGAAATGTACCCTTGCTGGCGACCCAGCGACTCGGCTACTATTGCCTGGGGAAGTCTTTGAGCTTGCCGGCGCGCAAGCCATCCAGCACGGTAGCCTGGTTGCCTTTCAGCTTGTTGAGCTGGGTGCTCAATGCGGGGATGATGTCGGCATTGTTTTTGTGCAGGTAATGAAAAACCTGCATGGTGTAGACTTCATACGACCTGAAGTCGCTTTCACTGAACTGGTTTGTCAATATGGCGTCCTTGATGACTTCATACGCACCCAGCAGGGCAGTGATGCGGCCGATCTTGAGCATGCGCACCGCAGCCGCATGGTCATTGATGACAACGATATTGGTCCAGCCCCGGGTTTCAAATTCAACCCGCCTTGCCCCACGGACGATGCCAACCGACGGCAATCTGGAGGCTGCCTCCAGGCTGACAGGTGCTTCGGTGCTGTCTTTGAGCACGAAGGCGCTGCCTGAATAATTGAACATGGGGACATCGACCTTGATGAGGTTGGGGTGCCCCGCTTCTATTGAAGAATCGCGTACGACTTCACCATCGAGCTGGCCGTCATTGGCTTCGATCAGCGCGCGCAATGCCGGCCTGTTGACGAAACTGAGCTTGATGCCCAGCGCAGCATAGGCCAGTTCCAGCGCATAACGGGTTTGCCGCATTTCAAGTCCATCGACAAATACAGGCAGGATGATGCTGCGTTTTGCCGTCGCTGGCAATTCATCTGCCTTGCAGGGCATGGCAGTATTGACCAGCATGAGGCTGCCCAATATTGCGCAAACCCTTGAAATCCACAACTCAGGCAAGGTGCGCCTGCCAGTCATGAGGGCAGCAGGTCATTGAATTCACTTCTGTCCATGAGGTGGTACTCACGCGCATCTTCTTCTGTGATGAGTTTGATGTCTTCTACATGGGCCTGGCCTATTTTCCAGACACCCTTGCGGTCATGCGCCTGGCTGGCGGCGTCTTCCATTGCAAAGGAGCGTTCTTCCGTAATGAGAGTGTTGCCTTTGTATAGTGCACTGATCGATTCTTCGCTGAAATATTGTGCGCTGAAACAGGTTGCCCACAGATCAAGCTTTAATTCATCTTCCCCGCTTTTATCGATGAGGTATTGATCAATGCCTGCGATCAGTTTAATGATGTCTTTTTTAATTTCCAGGGCTTTCTTCGCCCATGTTACAAACGGTTGATCCATGTGCCCGGTCAATGCATCTTTGCCAGCTTTTTTAAGGCCGATGTTGACGCTTATTTCAGCCACCAGTCTTCCCATATAGGTGTCAAGCACCACTTTAAGGGCAGTCCTGATTAGTTTCAGTTGATCAGCAGGAATTTCGCCTTCGCTTTCAGGATATCTTGAAGTCAATTTCTCCAGCGGAGTGAAGTTTTTGTTGAGGCGGCTCAGCAGTTCAGCAAGGCGCAAGTGTTTGGGATCGCCCCAGCCAGTACGGTCGCCGGTGGCAAAATCTCCTTCCCCCCAGTAACCGGCATCTTCACCCAGTTCAGATTTGGTATAGGTGCTTTCCTTGACGCGCCTGGGGTCTGATTCGTCGTGGTTCTCGCCCACCACATTCAATTTACCTTTGACCAGTGCACGTTGTGCGACCGTGCTTTGCACGCCGGTATATGCGTGGGCAACTGGCGCGCTATCGCCATCAATATGCAGTTGCATGGCTTTGGCCCCCATCACATCGGCTTCGGCTTCCAAAGCCTGATCATCATTGACGGCGACACCGGTCTTCATTTGCAGCGTAGGGCGTACGCGCCCCTGAGCCTGCTGCACGACATGCCAGGCTTCATGCGGCAAATGTTGTTCCTGGCCCGGTGCGACGTGGATATCGCTGCCCTGGGCATAGGCATGCGCCTGGAGCTGCGCAGGTTTGTCTGAATTGTAGTACACGCTGACATGATCCAGGCTCATGCCGGAAAGGGATTCCACGCCAGCCTTCAGTTGGCGTGGCAGACCGGTCCGGTCTGGTTTGACGGTTTCAGCCAGTCTGGCTTGCAGAGGCTCTTCATCGGCCATGCGCTGGACGGGCTTGTGCCGGTTTGCTGACGCATGCGCCATCAACTGTGCTAACGCTTTCATTTGCGTGGCGCGCGGGCTGTTTGCCATCAAGGCAGACTGTGTCTTGAGTTGCATGGCCTGGGTGCTGCGGTCGGCATGGTCTTGATGCATTTGCAGGGCCAGGCTCTGCGGGCGTTGATCGCCCTGTGTCAATACAGGCTTGCTGTGCTGCGTGGCTGCTTGTTCTGTCTTGCCCGCAGGGCCGGGTATGGCAGTTTTCATTCTATGCGCTCCGGTTTCCCGGCCGATGTGAACATCGCGGGAAGGTAAATTCGCAAGGATTTCGTGGAATTTTTTGCAAGGCTTTGAGTATGAAATGAGATTGCTGTATTTGCAATGATTTTATTGGCTGCTGTAATAATTCTGCAAATCAGGGTCTGTCAATCTTGTATGCTTTTTTCATATTCCTGCGGTGACATGCCCACCAATTGCCTGAAATCACGAATGAAATGGGCCTGGTCGAAATAGCCAAGTTCCAGCGCCAGCCCACTCCAGCTGATGGTCTTGCCTTCCTGCACCTGTGCCACTGCTTCATGCAGGCGGTAGCGACTGATGACCCATTTCGGGCCTATGCCTACATATTTCTGGAACAGGCGTTGCAGGGCGCGTTTGTCCAGACTTGCCAGTGTCATCAACTGTTCTACCGAAGTGATATCACGGTCACTGGCGATGCGGGCCAGCAGGCTGCTGACGCGTTTAACCTGGCTGTCAGGTGCAGGCAACTGCTGTAGCAGAAATTGTTCTGCCAGTTTGTACATGGTGTCGAAATCCGGGCTGGTCAGGATTTGCCCACACAGGCTTTTCCCAGCTTCTGCAAAGCAGGCACTGATATCGATGGACTGGTTTTCCAGCGTGGCAATCGGCTGGCGGTAAAACGGATAAAAACCACCGGCCCTGAACTTGATGCCAAACACGCGATCCTGGTCGTGCAGGTGTTTGATGAAGCGCGCAGTATGCACGCCATAGATGCGCGCCTGACCTGCTTCAAACACCAGTTGCACATTTGGGTGGGGCAGGGTTTCTTGTTGTTGCGCAGACAGGCCGCGCAAATCCCAACTGACAAACCAGTAATGCTCAATCAGCCCAGCCAGCGCTGGCGAAGGCAGGCGACGGTGATGCTGGAATTCACCTTGCGGCAGGCTGGGGCGCAGCACGCCGCGTGGTTTGCCTGGTGCCGGGGAGGTATCCGGTATCTCAGATGCCAGCGATGCGGCTGGTGTGGCTGGTGTGGCTGGTGTGACCGATGTGGCCTGTGCTTGTCGCGTTTTTCCTATCATGCCGTTTTCATATCCTGTGTAATGTGCCCTGCGCACAGGAAGAAGCCTGTGCTATTTCATTTTAACGGAGCAGGGTAATGACAGCTAAAATTCATCGTCTGGCAACATATGCCATTGTACTTTTTTCTTTTGCCTGGCAAGCCGCCGCGCAGGCGCAGATTACTTTAAAGGAGGGCAGTAAAATGTCAGTGACCGGTACATTTGAAGTCAAACTCAGTCCTCAGCCTGCAGCGGCTAGCATCGCCGCTGCCAACCTAGGGCGACAAACCATAGACAAGCAATTTCATGGTGAACTGGAAGCCCATAGCCTGGGTGAAATGATTGCGGCTGGCACGGCCACGAAAGGATCAGCAGGCTATGTCGCCATTGAACGCGTGACCGGCAGCTTGCAGGGCAAAAAAGGCACTTTCATCCTGATGCACACAGGTGTCATGAACCGTGGCATACCGCAATTGACGGTGCAGGTCGTGCCTGATTCAGGCACCGAAGAATTGCTGGGCATCAGTGGGCAGATGCGCATACAGATCACCAATGGGCAGCATTTTTACACCTTTGACTATCAGTTGCCTTAAGCGTTACCGTGGGCGTTACCCCAGCGCTTGCCATAGGGAAAGCGCTGATGACGCATCGCGCTTGGCTTAATCAGCGCTTCGGGAATTTTTTGCTCAGATTTCGCCCAGCAAGGCCCTGACATAATTGATGGGCGCATGGTCAGCCATGGAACGAAAGCCGACATTGGCCAGCTTCCAGCTTGATTCGATCAGGTATTCAGCCTTGGCGACGGTCTGGTCGGCCAGGATGTCGGCAGCTGTCATGTCGGGCATGATGCGGCCATGTTTGTCGATGTAGTGTAGGCCGCGCAGGTGTTTGTAAAAGATGGAATCGGGCGGCAGGAAGCTGACGAGATCCGAGCAATCGACATAGCGCGCAACATCACGGCCGATAAAGGCATCGGCAAATTGCCCGTCACCAACACGTGGTGAGCCGAAAGTGACCAGATGGGTCTTGGTATATTTGGCCGCTGCCAGGGTGGCCAGCGCCGCGCCCAGGCTGTGGCCACTGATCCAGATGATGCTTGCCTGGCAGGCTGATATCCATGCATCGAGCTCAGCCTCTATGCTTTGAAATGCCTGCAGGAAACCCAGGTGTACCTTGCCACGGTCGCCCCAGGTCACAGGCAAGAATTCGCCATCCTTGATGATGTCGCTGAGGTCATCGGTTTGCGTGCCGCGAAACACCAGGAAAGCTGATTGACCATCCTTGCTGGTGGTGGCAAAGGCTTGCGTGCCCGTCGCGGCATTCTGAAAGAACTGGGCCGACGAAAATTGCGCATCATGCAGCGTCTTTTTCAGGTCGGCCAGATGCGGGTCGCCTTTTTCAAAACGCGTATAGGCCAGTCTTGACAGTTCTGCGCAGGCCGCATGCCGTGTCCATTTTTTGTCCGCATTCAGCAGGGCGGGTTGCAATTCTGGATGATACAGGGCGGTTTTGGTGGGATCGTAGTCCATGCTTCACCTTGATGTTGACAAGCCGGGCCAGCGAATTTGTTGACCAGAACTCATTTCTTCATTCAAGATAAGGTATTGTTAAGTAATAGGCAATGAATTTTTGCGCGTAACCGGAGATAAGTTGATGACGAATGGTCGAAAAATCACGAAGGGCATTTCGCCCCCTTGTCTGCCCATAAACTGGCATGGCTGATCAAGTCTTCATGTGATATCGGTGGTGTGGTTCGGGCTTCATCTTTGGCGTTATTGCCAGGTGCCCAGGCCCATAAGACCAAGGGTTCTGTGCGCAGGTGTTCTATCAATGCGGGCAGGTCGCGACCACCATTTTTTTTCGGGTCACGCAATACACGGCATAGCTGTTTGCCTTGCAGAGCTGTGCCTGGACTGCTTTCCCAGGTCATGGAAGTGGGCGCATGCTGCCAGTTGAGCGCACCAGGCACGCCGCTGGTATGTTGATTGCTGGCCTGATGACAGCCTATGCATAAAGTACCGGGTTTGCCTGTGCCCTGATGACCGTTAAGGACGCGAAACTGATGAACGTGTCTGTCATCTGCCTGGCGTGGGCGGTCACCAGCGGAATGGCAGTTCAGGCAGCGCGGATGCAATAATACTTTTTCGACCTGTGCCCAGGCATTCAGGCTTTCTTGGTCGCGCACGCTGGCGGCATGGGCGTCTTGACCTGAGCTGGTCAACGCCAGACAAACCAATGCCAGGCTGATGACTAGTTGCAATGTGATGCGCGCCATCATACTGCCTGCCTGGTCGCTTTTTTAATGGCGATACGCACCCTGTGATAGCTGCCACAACGGCAGATATTGGTCATGGCTTCATTGATTTGCTGATCATTGGGTTGGGGGATTTTCTTGATCAGTGCTGCGGCTGTCATCAACATGCCCGACTGGCAGTAACCGCATTGCGGCACCTGAACATTTATCCAGGCTTGCTGCAAGGGATGGGAGCGGTCTCTCGACAAGGCTTCTATGGTGGTGATTTCCTGCCCTTTGGCTGCTTCTACAGGGAAAGAACAGGAGCGTACAGCATTGCCATTGATGTGTACGGTGCAGGCGCCGCAGGCGGCAATGCCGCAAGCAAATTTGGTGCCGGTCAAACCCAGGATTTCGCGAATTGCCCATAGCAAGGGTGTCTTGCCATCGATATTGATATTGTGCTGCTGCCCATTGATGTTGATTTCCATATGTCTCTTTCTGCTGATATGAACGAAGTAAAATCAGGCGAGCCTGAACCTCTGCCGTGCAAGTGGCAGTTGCCGGATTCTCTTGCCGGTGGCTGCAAATACGGCATTTGACAAGGCGGGCGCCACGGTAATGGGGCTGACTTCGCCCACGCCGCCAAGGGTGGCACCGCTGTTGATGAATTCAACGGCGATATGGGGTGTCTGCGCCAGATACGGCAGTTCGTAGTCATTGAAATTGCGTTGATCTGTGCGCCCCTTGCTGAAACTGATGGCGGTATTGGCATAGGCCAGGCCAAACACCACACCACCTTCGATACCGGCGGCAGCAATGCCGGGGTCCAGCACCTGCCCGCAATCGACGGCCAGCCAGGTGTCAAGCAGACGTATCGCGTCGCCTTTGACTTCCACCTCCAGCACTTGCGCAATCAGGGTGCCAAAGGCATAGGCAAACGCCAGGCCGCGGCCGCGATTTTTTGCCGCTGGCCTGGTTGACCAGTGGCTCATGCTGGCGACTTTTGCCAGCACGGCCATTGCGCGTGGATTGTCGCGTAGCAGATGTTGGCGATAGGCCAGCGGGTCACGTCTGGCGGCATGTGCCAGTTCATCGATAAAGCATTCAAGTGCAAACAGGTTGGGACCAAAGCCCGTGGTGCGCATGACGGAGGTGGGGATGGCTGTTTCCAGCAAATGAAAATCCAGGCGTTTTGCCGCAATGTCATACGGAATTTCAGTCAGGCCCTCTATGGCACTGGGGTCGATGTGTTTTTCCTTGAGCATGCCGGCAATAGGTGGGAACACTGGCAATAGTATGGTCGGCGAAACCAGTTTCACTGCCAGGGCGGCGGGATAGCCTTGCTCATCCACGGCGGCTTCCAGTGCCAGCAGGCTGGCGGGGCGGTAATAATCATGGGCGAAATCTTCTTCTCTGTCCCATAGCAGTTTCACCGGATTGCCTACAGCTTTGGAAATCAGTGCGGCCTGTATGACAAAATCAGGTAGCAGACGTCTACCAAAACCGCCACCTATGGCTTCGGTGCGGTGGATGATGACTTGTTCGTCCTTTAGCTGGAAGATATTTTTCAGTGCGACGTGGGCAAATTCCTGTCCCTGGGTTGGTGCCCATATCTCACATTTGTCAGCGCTGACATGGGCTGTGCAATTCATGGGTTCCATTGTCGCGTGGGCGGCGAAAGCATTTTCATAACTGGCTTGCAGGCGGTTTTTTGCCTTGCTGATCACATTGCCTGCATCTGCTTCCTGGGCTGCCGTGACAAATGGCCCCTGTTCCAGGGCGTTTTGATAATCTGATCTTAACTGCGCAGAATTGAGCTTGCTGTCAGCGGCGGCGACAAATTCTGGTGGGCAGTTGTTGAGCGCGGATTTGGCCAGCCAGTAGCTGCTTGCCACCACTGCCAGCCCGTTTGGAAAAGGCACTACTGCAATGACACCTGGCTGCGTTTTTATGCTGGTATCGTCATAGGTTTGCATGCTGCCGCCTATGTAGGGGCAGATGCGTATGGCGGCATGCAGCATGTCTGGCAATTGCAGGTCTATGCCAAACACGGCGCTGCCATCGACCTTTGAGGGGATATCGATGCGTGCCAGTGGGCGGCCGACCAGCTTTAATTGCTGTTGCGTTTTCAGTATCGGGGATTCAGGTACTGGCAATTTGGCGGCATCTGCCACCAGTTCACCAAACCCGAATGTTCTGCCTGAACCGGCATGTACGATATGACTGTTTTCAGCATGGCATTCAGTTACTGCCACTTGCCAGCGCTGTGCTGCCGCACTGACCAGCATTTCGCGTGCGCTGGCACCGGTCTTGCGCATCAGGTCAAAAAACGACTGGGTACTTTCGCTATTGCCGGTAAACATCCAGTTCAGCTTGGGGTTGCGAAAGGCTGGGGCAAACGGGGCGGTTTCGAGACGTATGCCTTGCCAGTCTGCACCCAGTTCATCGACCAGTATGGCGGGCAGGGTGGTGCTGATGCCCTGGCCAATTTCTGCCTGAGACAACATGACAGTGACCTGATTATCCGGCGTGATCTTGATCCAGCTGCCGAGTGCAATTTCTTGTCCGGCAGAGTGGAGCTTTACTTCGCTGGCCAGACTGGCTGCCAGTGCAGGCAAGTCAAAACCCAACGTCAGGGCACCAGCAGTTGCGCTGATCAACTTGATCAGATTGCGTCTGGATGGATTTGGCAGATTGGCTGGTTTGCTGAGGTCCATGATCATGGTTTTTCCTGTCAGGCAGCAAGGGTTTCGCTGCCAGGTTTTAATTGGTAGTGCCGCATTTCCGGCATGTAGGGTATGTAGGTGCGCACCAGGGCCAGAAAGGCAGGAAAATCGGCACTCTTGCGAAAACCTTCGATATGCCCGGCCACGCTGTCCCAGCTGATGCGCACGATATAGTCAGTAGGCGCATCCAGACACTGCGCCATCTCTACGCCCAGGCAATGCGGAGATCGCCTCAGGATTTTCATGGCTGCCAGATAGGCTTGTTCAAATTCTTCACAGGTAGCCGGGTTTTGCAGTTGATAGCGCAGGTATTCAATAATCATGTCGCAGTTCTCGATCAGGCAGGGTTAGTAAATGGCGTGATGACAGCAAATTTATTTTTCTGGCGGCATGGCAATGGCCAGGCTGACGATCATTGCCCAGCAATGTGATTTCAGTGAGCGCGCCAGGCCTAGCAAGCGAGTTTCCCATCCGGGCAACAGTCGCGCATAGCAAGCATCGACGCGCTCTTTTTCATAATCGTCATGGGCAAACCAGGTGCCATTGGCCAGGGCATTCGGGGTTTGCCGCAAATAGTCAGGAAAAGTTTTTTCTGTCAGCACTTGTCTTGCTGTGCTCTCTACGGCATTCAGGAATTCAAGTGAAGTTTGTACGTCTTTACGCTCACCTGTCTGACCGACATGGCCACCGACAAAATCAGTAAAGTCATAGTTCAGTGCCGCCCGATTGACAGCCAGCGTACCGCTTATATCGCTAGCCACGCCCAGATTGGGGTAAGGGGCATGGCCAGGGTAAATCACGTCAACCAGCATGAGGATTTTTTGCCTTGGCAGGTGTATGACGATATTCCCCGCCGTATGATTGCTGCCGGCATACTCAAGTAGCACTTCCTGATTGCCCAATTGCAGACGGTAAGACTGGTCGAAAGAAATATCTGGCAGCGGACGCCGCGCATCATTGGCCTTTTCCAGTGCCCGCCGGGTTTCAGTTTGCGCAATGATTTTCGCGCTGGCTGGAAACAGCGTGGCAGCACCGATATGATCCAGATGTTCATGGCTATAGATGATGTAGACGACGGGTAGGGGCGTTACTTCTGCAATGGCCTGCAAATATTTTTTACCCAGCGTCGGCAAGGGATCCACCACAATTACACCCTGGTCAGCAACGATGAAGATGGTGTTATAGGCACCATCAGACAGAAAATAAACACCGCCGCGGATTTCTTTCAGCGTGTAGCCCTTTGTCGTACTGGCTTGCGCAAATACAGTCACGCAAGCTAGTACGGCAAGTGGCAACAGGTGTTTGCAGATGCGTTGAAAACAATATGTGGGGAACATGGTCTTTACAGAAAATGAATACTTTTTTATTTTAGGATGTCTGTTTTTTTTTCACCATTAGGCACAAATAAGTAACTGCGGGCAAGGCAACAAAGCGGTGTTGCCTTGAATAATCCGGTACGTGTCTGTATCTGTTTTTCCATAAGCAGGCTAAAATTTATTCCACTTCTCTTTGGAAAATGCCATGCAAGAAAATACCTTGACCAGACAAGCTGAATTTGCGGCAGTGTCGATGCTCGAAGTGAGGCTCAATGATGAAATCAGGCGAACCAGACTGGCCTTTTTGGGGTCTTTTGGAGGTGCAATTTTTGCAGTGGCAGGCTTGGGATTTTTGATGTGGCAACACATCATGGCAAAATCGGTTGCTGCCTCTATTATTGGCATCGTGGTATTTGGCCTGGCGGCGATTTCTTTTGCGCTGGACTGGTTCAGACTGCGTCAATTGCAAAAAAGCGGATGCTTAGGCAAACCCGCTGAATTGACGTTGGTGGAATTCAGCTATCGCCGTGGCGGCAGGCAAATCATGATAGGGGAGAATCAAAACATACCTAAGGGTGTTAAGGCGGTGCGATTGCAAATACAGCGCCACAATGGCGAAACAAGCAAGCTGGCATTGCCTGCTCCCTATGCCAGACAATTGTTGCTGGCACTGAGGCAATATTTCCCGGCGTTGCTGGTGTCGCCAGCAGGCCGGGCGCACATTTGACGAATTGCGCTAACGCGCATCACTCATGGCGCGTTTATAATTTTCCGGGCTGAGATCGCGCGGTTTTCCATCGAGTTCAACTTCGATACGGCCACTGATCGGATATTTTTTGACGCTGAGATTCTGATAGCAGGGTTTCTTGTTGAGGTTGAGCAATGCTGTCGCCGTCGTGATCTGATATTCAATGTTGCCTGTGCGGCTCCGGTGGTCGGCCCAGCCATCATCGGTGAAATAGCTGGCATCCGGTTTTTTACCCAATAGCTGGCTCGCTTGTTTCAGTACTTCATCGGCCAGACGCAGATCGCGCCTGTGTATATTGGCGGGTGCTTCGTTCGAGGCCGGGTCGCCGACGACGAAGCGGCTGCCGTATTCTTTTATCATGGCCTTATATTTGCTGATGCCATCGCTGACGTCTGCCGTCAGTGGGGCGACTGCCAACAGGCTGTTGTTCCTGCCCAGCAGCCGTATTTCGTTTTCCCACAGCCCTGGCCTGCCACCGCCCACGGTTTCCAGCCATACATGCATGGAGGATTTTCTGACTTCTCCTGGTGCGAGGTTCAGATGTAATTCTGTACTGTTTAATTCTGACTCACGCAAAAACAAGGCGATGGCATTATGCTGCTGCGCAGGTTGACCACGTGGGCCGACGGCGAGCACCAGTCCCAGTTGCTCATTCGAGAACGTGGGGTAAACATACTCTTTCAAGGGCCTGGGCAGGCGTACATGAAAATATACCGGGTCACCATCGTGCACGACACGAATGGTTTTTTGCTGTGCTTCGTTAAAATTATTGGTGGGGGTGGCTGTGACAACGGCTTCGCCTGTCAGATCACCTGCCAGTGCGTGCATGGAAAATAGCAGACCCAGACCAACGCTGGCAAGCTGTACAAAAAGGGGTTTCCAGCCTGGTGCTGCGCGGGGATTATTTTTCAGAGTTACCATGTTTGAAAATCCAGTAAGTCAAAAGGAAAGTAAAAAGACCTTGCAGCGCGCGCTGCGAAGAATTCTAATAACAATCTCTTGTGCCCGCTATTAGGCACTTTTTTGTACTTACTGTGCATTCAGGCTCAATGGCCTTACCATAGGGAAATCATATTTGTGAGCATGAAGATGCAACAGGTTTTTCCGCTATTTGAAGAGATGAAAGGATAAGCGTATCGTGAAAATCGTCAGACTGCCCATGCGGCTGGAAGATTGCCCGGTAAAAACTACAGCCGATGTCATTTCGGGTAAATGGAAGACTCTGGTTTTGTATTACCTGAAAGACGGCCCTATCCGTTTTGGGCAATTGAAACGGCTTACTCAGGGAGCATCGCATAAGGTGTTGACCGAACAGTTACGCGAACTGGAAACCGATGGCATCATTACCCGCATCGAAACCCCAGGTAAAACCTTGAAGGTGGAATATTCATTGTCAGAACATGGCCAGACCCTGGCGCCTATCTTGTCCTTGATGGCGAAATGGGGGGCGGAATTCAGAAACAGGAAGGCTGTGGCGGCAACTGAAATGGATGAACTGTCAGCGGCTAGCGACAAGATATCTTCAAAAATCTATGAGTTAAAGCAGAAACGCTGACCTGTCGTATGAGTTTCTGATAAGACGGTGCTGCGCTCAATGAATTGCTGCAAAAACAATAAAGCCCTGATGCATAGAGCAGTTCAGGGCTTTTTTGTGTTGTGGGTCAGGCGCGAACAGATTGCCGGTTTTCTTTAGCCAGATGAACCAATGTTCATCTGGCTTGCCATGCAATCTATCCGCAATGACCTGTTAAAGCGAAAGACTTAGTTTTGCTGCGCTTTTTGGGTCTTTGCAGTCGCTACCTGATCAGCATTGGATTTTTCAGCAGCCATTTTTGTTTCAGTGTTGGCTTTGGATGCCAGAACTGCACGTTGTGCCTGGTACCAGGCATAGCCTTCTGCGCCCAGTTCTTCACCGTTGGCACGGGCTTGCACCAGTTCTGCAATCACTTCAGCGCGGGTTTTTGGGGCCACTGTAGTGGTATCGGCAGCAAAGGCAGCTGTACTTGTCAACACTAAAAGGCTGGCTGCTACAAGAGTTTGTTTCGCATTCATTTTCATTTCCAATCATTGATAAGTTAAGAGTTGCGGTCTCCGTTGTCTTATTTTTAATTGCCATGAGAAGTGAGGCTTTGCTTCACTTCCGATGGCAACTTGTAAAATAAGCCAGCGTTTCCGGTTCGGTGTCTGCATTAAATCTGTTGCCGTTCACCGATGAATGCAGTGTAGGCTTTTCGGAATCAACAATAAAGTAGGTATTCTGGAATATACTGTTGCGGATTCCGAAACAATAAAGGACTTGAAAAATGGACCGCCTGCAATCAATGCGTATCTTTTCCAAGGTGGTTGAGCTGGGCAACTTTGCCCGGGCAGCCGTGGCGCTGGAGATGTCAAACGCCGTTGTCACCCGTTATATTGCCGATCTGGAAGCGCATCTGGGCACGCGCCTGCTGAACCGCTCGACGCGCAAACTGTCGCTGACTGAGACTGGCCACATTTATTTGGAACGCGTCAGGCAGATATTATCCGATATTGACGACGCCGATGCCGTGGCTTCGTATTCCGCCAAGAAACCCAGTGGCACCTTGCGGATTTATTCTGTCCCGCATTTTGGCAAGGCGCAACTGGCTCCCTTGTTGCCAGAATATGCGCGGGAATACCCCGACGTGATACTGGACATCAAGATTACCGATCATCCGGTAGACCTGGTGGAAGAGGGCATCGATATTGGTTTTTTCCTCGACTTGCAAAAAATCGATGGCAATATGATTTCTCGCAAGCTGGCGACTTCAGAGGTGGTGTTGTGCGCGTCTCCTGCCTACCTGGAAAAATTTGGTACACCGCAAACCCCGGAAGATATTTCTGATCACCGCTGCCTGAATTTCAGTTATGAATTCCTGCGCGATCACTGGATGGTGCGCAATGCAGGTGAAGATGTCAGCACGGCCAGGCAGATTCCCATACATAGTACGATCATTTCAAACAATGCAGATGTGTTGCGCGTCTGCGCCCTGGCTGGGATGGGCCTGGCGCTGCGCACCTCATTTCAATTGATGGGCGATGTGGAAAGTGGCAGGCTCGTGCGCCTGTTTCCCGATAAATGCTTTGGACGTGTATCGGTTTCCATGGTGTACCCTAGCCGCCGTCTGCTGTCGGCCAAGGTGCGCAGCTTTGTCGATTTCATTTTATCCAAATACCCCAATCCGGAAAGTGATATCTGGCTGGGACAGGATTTTACGGGTGGTTTATGTAGCGCGGTGCTGGGGAAGATGTGAGTTTTTTTGCGGCGTCACTGGCTTGTGCGGATCACCTTCATGACACTCTTGAAATCGTCGCTTTGGCATAAGGATGCAACTGTTCTTGATAGCATGCTGGACAGTAAGCGACAATTGAAATCCCCTCCCCTTCAAGGGGATGGGTAGGTGGAGATGGTTTCAGTTGATCAAGCGTCATTCCTGTACAGAGTTATATCGCACAATACATCCGTCTGAATCTATCTGGCCATCTGCTCCAGCACCACGGCAAAGCTCTCCAGTTCTTCATCGGTATTTAAATAAGAAACCGAAGCGCGCGCTATGCTGTGCAGGCCACGTGTCTGCATGTCCAGCGGGGTGTAAGGCACGCCATTGGCACCGATGTAGAAGCCCTTTGCTGCCAGGGCAGATTTCAGTACGGTCGGTTCATGGCCTTGCAATGTAAATGACACCAGGCCAGATTGCCTACCGCTACCAAGATCGTGCAGGCTGATACCCTTGATGTCTGTCAGGCGTTCACGCAAATTTTGCGCAAGGCGGGCGGTGGTATTGGCAATGTTTTCCACGCCAACTTCTAATGCCACGGCGATTGATGCTGCCAGGCCCAGTTGCAGGGCGATGGGTGCTTCACTGGTTTCGAAACGGCGTGCATCATTGCGCAGATTGACGTTGCCTGTCTCCATGGGCGCAGACGATACATCGACCCAGGCCGGTTGGAGTTTTTCCAGGAAGACCCGGCGTATATACAATATGGCGGTGCCGCGCGGGCCACGCAAATGTTTGCGGCCTGCGCTTTTCAATACATCACATTGCAGGAGCCTGACATCGACCGGCAACTGGCCGACTGCCTGGCCTGCATCGATCAGGTAAGGCACGCCTGCGGCAGCCGCGACTTTGCCAACGGCGATGGCATCATTGATCAGGCCGCCATTGGCAGGCAGCCAGGTCAGTGAAATCAGGCGCACGCTGCTGTCTATCTGATTGGCCAGGGCTGCGGCATCGACACTGCCATCGGCATGACAGGGTATGACGTCGACCCGAGCCCCGGCGCTTTGTGCGGCACGCTGGTAATTCGCCAGGTTGCCACCCCATTCCTGTCGGCTGACCAGGATGCGTTCACCCGGCTTCAAGGCGGGCATGGCGCTGAAGGCGGTACCAAAAGCACTGGAACCTGATCCCATGAGAGCGATCTCATCGCTGTCTGCATTGATCAGCCTGGCGGCATCGGCGCGTAATGCTTGCAATCGTGCTTCGACGATGATGGCAGCTTCCATGGGGCCGACTTGCGATTCCAGTTCCAGGTGCTGGTGTATGGCGTCAAGCGCAGCCTGCGGCAGCAATGAAGCACCGGCATGGTTCAGGTGGACGGCTTTGCCATGATGATTCAAGCCCGGGGTTTGCGATCTGAGTGTTGCTAATGTGTTGGCATCAATCATCATGCGCTTTCAGGATGCAATTGGACGATGGCATCGACTTCGACTACTGCGCCTGCGGGCAGGCTGGCAACACCTATCGCCGTGCGGGCGTGGCGGCCACGCTCACCGAGTGTCGCCACCAGCAGATCAGACGCGCCATTGGCGACGATGCTGTGCTGGTCAAATGCCGGTGTGGCAGCGATAAACACGCCCAGCCGCAAGACCTGGACTATGCGTTCGACCTTGCCGTCTATCGCAGCATTGATCACAGCCAGCAAACCCAGCGCGGCCAGTTCTGCTTCTTGCTTTGCAGCTTCAGCATCGACGCCTGCGCCAACGACGCCGTTGTTGGCAAGCCCGGGGCGACCGATCTGGCCGGCGATAATCAGCAAATTATTTTGCAGTGTATAGCTGACATAATTGGCAGCAGGGGCTTTGACTGCGGGCAGGCTCAGACCCAGGGTGGCGAGTTGTGCGGTAATGGAGTTCATATATTTCCTTGTTTCTTGAATTGAAAGTCAGTCGAGTGCGGTATTAATTGCCAATAGCAGTTTGCCCTGGGTGCCGCGTTCTGCCAGCGCAATATGGGCGAGGCTGGCATCAGCCAATGGATATTGCTGATGCACGCGCAATTGCACTTTGCCGTCTTGCAGGTAATGAAAAACTTTTTCAGCGTGTGCCTGTAAAGCGGCTGGTGTATCAAGGTAGTGTGGCAGTACCGGGCGGGTCAGGGTAATACTCTTGCGCATCAGTTGCAAGACATCTACCGGTTCAGGCTGGCCACTGGCGGCACCAAACAGGACAACATGACCCTTGGTAGCAACGGCTTTTAAGCTATTGGTGAACGTGGCCTTGCCGACGGAATCAAATACCACGTCAACACCACGGTCCTGTGTCAGGCGTAGTACATCAGCCACCCAGTCGGCATCACCGTCATAGCGTACCGCCTGCGCCCCCACACTTTGCAGCCATGTCGCTTTGCTGGCTGACGAAGCCGTGCCTATTACCGTGTGCCCTTTTGCCACCAGCAGTTGTACCATCCAGCCACCGACGCCACCAGCCGCCGCATGCACAAGTACAGTGCTGCCCGCCTGCAAACGGGCGACATCTTCTGACAATACGATGGCGGTCAGGCCCTGTTCCAGCGCGGCGCAGGCGTCATGCAGGCTGACAGACTGCGGCACGCGCACCAGGTGGGCCACAGGTACGGCGACCTGCTCTGCATAACTGCCTTGTACACCGGTGGTATAGGCCACACGGTCACCCACATGCCAGCCGCTTGCCTCTGCTACAGCATCGACCTTGCTGATGATACCGCTGCCTTCTATACCCATTGTCAATGGTTGCTGCACACCGGGGTAACGGCCTTCGCGCTGGTAGATATCGACAAAATTGACACCCGCCCAGGCCGCATCGACAATGATGTGGGCATGCGGGGCATGGACTTCGCTGATGGTGAGCTGCTCTGGCCCGCCAAATTCTTTCACAATCATCGCTTTCATCATCAATCCGTCTTCACTTTAATATGCGAGAATTATTGGCTGTTTCGCCACTGGCGAAAAACGATACTTTGGCAAAGTGAAAGTGAGAGAAATTCAATATGCATGGAAAATTGCCGCCGCTGTTCACCTTGCAGGCATTTGAAGCTGCCGCGCGCCTGGGCAGTTTTAGCCGTGCTGCCGATGAGCTGAGCCTGACGCCGGGTGCGATCAGCCGCCAGATCCGGCAACTGGAAGACTGGAGCGCGCTGACCCTGTTCGTGCGCAATGGCCCCAGGGTCAGCCTGACTACGGATGGCACGGCCTTGCTGTCGCGCCTGGCCGGGCCTTTGTCGGCCTTGCACCAGGCGGTCTACCCGCCAGCGGATGATGCCGTCAAGAGCCTGCAAATTGCCACGCTGGCATCCACCGCAAAAGAATGGCTGCTGCCGCGCCTGCCAGACTTCACTGCCAGGCACCCGGATATACGCCTGATCATCCATACCGATTATGCGCTGGTGAAGCCGGCACCCAGGCTGGCGATGGTGGCCCTGCGACATGGCGTCAGGCAGGCCAGCGACCAGATTTGCGAAACTCTGTTCACCGATAAACTGGTGGCAGTGGCCGCGCCGCATCTGCAAGCCAGCCTTGGCACAGATGTCAGCCTGTGGCCTGCGCAAGCCATGCTGCAACATTTATCGCTGGATGCCCAGACCTGGCTGGCTGCCGCTGGCCTGCCGGAAGAATTTGTGCCGCAAGGACAGGCCTTCAATGATGCCGATGTCTTGCTTGAAGCGGCGCAATATGGTCTTGGTATGGCGCTGACACGTTTATCCATTGTCTGGCGACGCTTGCAGGAAGGCCGTCTGGTATTGGCCTGTGATGTAGTTTGTCCATCGCCGCGCGATAATCTGCTGGTGCTGCGTGAAGACAGCGCTGGCTTGCCCGAGGTGCGCGCATTTACCCAGTGGATACGTGAGCAGGCAAAAATATGGCAAACCCAGGTTGATGGGTTTGACCCGCAAGTCTTAGTATTACAAGGCTGATTTTCACTTTAAGACAAAAGATAAAAAAATTTGTACTGATTAAATAATCAGTGTATAGTTCTTCTCAGGGCGAGTTGCGCCCCTACGAATTGCATCACTAAAGACCCCGCTTCTGCAAAGACGCGGGGTTTTTTGCTTTCCGCTTACGGTAATTCTTACCGCTCAGGCAATGTAGTCAATTCAACAAATCAACCAAAGGCAGGACAAGCTGCAAGGCATCCTGAAACACGATGACAGAAACAAATATTGTGGATATTGCCCCCAAGCGCAAACCGCCAGCGGCGGGCAGGGGGCGACCCAAAGGGTCTTTGAACAAGACCACGCTGACAGTCAAGGACGCCATTGCCAAGGCGGGTGAAGAACTGGGTGGTGCCTTGCGTCTGGCCGAATGGGCACGTGAAGACCCGGCCAATGAGAAGGCATTCTGGACTGTGCTTTACCTGAAACTGCTGCCTTTGCAAGTCAGTGGCGCAGGTGAAAATGGCGAACACCTGGTCAGCGGCATCGCCATCAAACTGGTCAAAGCCCATGCAGATTGAGTGCGAGTTTCCTGACAAGCTGGGATTTCTCTTCGAGCCTTCACGCTACAAGGTCGCCAGGGGCGGACGTGGCAGCGGCAAATCCTGGGGCTTTGCGCGGGCGCTGCTTTTATATGGCGTACAGAATATCGAAAGGATATTGTGCACGCGGGAAATCCAGAAATCCATCAAGCAATCAGTACATCAGTTATTGCGTGACCAGATTGCAGCGCTGGGCCTGCAACATTTTTATGAAGTGTTCGAGACTGAAGTGCGCGGCAAGAATGGCACGCGCTTTTATTTCAGTGGCCTGTCTGACCAGACGGCTGACAGCATCAAGTCATTTGAAGGCTGTACCAAGGTCTGGGTAGAAGAGGGGCAGAGCGTGTCTGACCGTTCATGGAGTATCTTGATACCTACCATACGCACGGCCAGGTCAGAGATCTGGGTCACCTATAACCCGGAGCTTGATACCGACCCCACGCATCAGCGTTTTGTCATGCGGCCACCGCATGATTGTGTATCGGTATTGATGAACTGGCGTGATAACCCCTGGTTCCCGGAAGTGCTGGAAAGAGAGCGCCAGACTTGCCAGCAACGCGATCCTGAAAGCTATAAAAACATCTGGGATGGTGAATGCAAGCCAGCCGTCAGCGGTGCCATTTATTACAACGAAGTGGCCGCCGCGCAAGGGCGTGTCGTCAACGTGCCTTATGACCCTTTGCTGAAGGTGCATGTGGTGGTTGACCTGGGCTGGAATGATGCGATGGCGATCAGCCTGGTACAAAAACAAAGTGCCGAATTGCGGGTGATTGAATACATCGAAGACAGTCATAAAACCCTGGATCATTATTCTGCCATGTTGAAGCAGAAGAACATGAACTGGGGCAAATTATTCCTGCCGCATGATGGTCGCAACAAGGATTTCAAGACCGGCAAAAGTGCAGAAGAAATCATGACGGCGCTGGGCTGGGATGTGGCAATTACACCTGGCATGAGCGTGGAAGATGGCATACGCCTGACACGCATGAGTTTTGGCCGCCTGTGGTTTGACCGCAGCAAGACTGAACGCCTGCTGGAATGTGCAAAACGTTACCGGCGCCAGATCAACCAGAGCACCAACGAAGCCGGTGCCCCCTTGCATGATGAATTCAGCCACGGTGCCGACAACCTGCGCTATGTCTGCATCAATGCAGAAGCCATGTCGAATGAAGAATGGGGCGGCGCTTTGCACTATCCCAAATTTAGCTATGCATAAATGAAAACAACACTGAGGAAGCCATGGGCAAAGGATTAACGCAAGATGAACTGAAAACCCTGGTCATGACGGAGATGCGTCAGAGTCTGGGATATTCGTCATCGAAACTGTCGCACGCCAGACAAAAAGCCGAGTATTACTATCTGGGCATGGCGGTCGGCGATTTATCACCCCCAGAAGTGGATGGCCGTTCGGCTGTGGTGTCGACCGACGTGCGTGACACCATAGAATCGATGTTGCCGCAATTGATGGTGACTTTTTGCGGTGGTGATTCCATCGTTGAATTTGAAGCCCAGAACCCTGACGACGAAGCCAGGGCCAGCGCCGCGACAGAATATATCAACTACCTGTTCTTTAAAAAGAATAACGGCCACAAGATTGCCTATACCTGGATGAAAGACGCGCTGCTGCAAAAGAATGGCATCGTCAAGGTCTGGTGGGATACGCGCTTTGAAGAAAAGAAGGAAGAATACAAGGGCTTGAGCCAGGTGGAACTGGCGCAGATACTGGATGATGAAGAAATCGAAGTCACGGAACAAAATGCCTATCCTGACGAAGATGATGCCAAACAGCGCCAGGAAGCCATACAGCAACTGACACAGCAAATGCAGCAGGCCATGCAGGAGGCGCAACAGGCTGACCAACAAACCGGTCAGCAGGCCGCTGCGCCTGGCGGGCCGCCGGCAAACCCATCAGCAAACCCGTCAGATCCACCAGGCTCGCCAGGCAGTCCACCCGGAAATGCTCAGGCTGATCCTGCAGGCCAGCAAAACCCTGCCATGCAGGCAGTACAGCAATTGCAGGCGCAGTTGCAACAGATACAGGCCCAGCCACCACAAATGTTGTACGACCTGACCTGCAAGCGTGTGAAGAAGGGCGGCAAGATACAGATAGACAATGTGCCGCCGGAAGAATTTTTGATCGCACGCAATGCCAGGGATATTCAGACTGCCAAATTTGTTGGCCATCGTGTACAGCGCACGGTGTCTGAACTGAAATCCATGGGTTACAAAAACGTCGATAACATCAGTGGTGAAGACCAGGGGCAGGCTGTCAATATGGAACGTATCCAGCGGCTGAGCTGGAATGACGAGAATGCCTATCTGTCTGACGAAATGACGAATGGCGATGAAAGCCAGCGCCAGATCTGGATTACCGAAGCGTATGTGCGCTGCGATTTTGACGGTGACGGCATCAGCGAATTGCGCAAGGTGACAGTGGCAGGCAATGAAATTCTTGATAATGAAGAGGTGGATTTCACGCCCTTTGTGGATATCACACCGGTGCCCTTGCCACATACTTTTTTCGGCCTGTCGATTGCTGACCTGGCGATGGAAAGCCAGAAAACCAAGACCAGTATCCTGCGCAGCCAGCTTGATAATCTGTACCTGAATGTGAATGGCCGTTATTACGCCGTCGAAGGCCAGGTCAACCTGGATGATTTGCTGACGTCGCGCCCTGGTGGCGTGGTACGCATCAAGCAGCCAGGTGCGGTAGGCCGGCTGGATCAGGCGCAGGGCAATACCGGCGAAACCATGGGCTTGCTGGATTACATACAGCAGGATCTGGAAAACAAGACCGGCTGGACGCGCTACAGCCAGGGCAATGATGGTGACGGCCTGAACCAGACTGCGCAGGGCATGAATATCATTACTAACAAGGCCGATATGCGGCTGGACCTGATAGCACGCAATTTTGCTGAAGGGTTTACCGAACTGTTCAAGTATGTATTGAAACTGATGTGCCAGCACCAGGACAAGAAAGCCCTGGTCAGGTTGTCAAATGGCTGGACAGATATCGACCCGCGTGAATGGCGTAACCAGTTTGATGTCAGCATCAATGTCGGCATAGGTCTGGGCAACAAGGATCAAAAGGTCAATCACCTGATGGCTTTGCTGGCGCAGCAGGAAAAAGTCTTCCCGCTGGGGATTGCCGATCCGCAGGGAATTTATCAATCCAGTTCTGAACTGGCGAAATTGCTGGGCTTTAAAAATGGTGACAAATTCTTTACTGACCCGGCCAAAGCACAGCCACAGGCACCCAAGCCAGATCCACAACAGATGAAGGCGCAGGCCGACCAGCAACAGGCACAGATGCAAATGCAGGCGGATCAGCAAAAAACGCAAATGCAATTGCAGGCTGACCAGCAGAAAACACAAATGCAGATGCAGGCCGACCAGGCCAGGCACATGCAGGAAATGCAGATGCGTGATCGCGAATTGCAGCAGGAATCAGCCCTGCGTGAACGTGAATTGCAACTGGAAGCGCAAAAGCAGCAAGCGCAGGCACAAAACGATATGCAGGAGCGTCAGCACAAAGCCCAGCTTGATGCACAACTGGCACAGCAGCGCATCGAATTTGACCGCTGGAAAGCGCAACTGGAAGCAGAAACAAAAATCATGGTGGCGCAGATTACAGCAAGGCAAAAACTGGCCGCTGGCAATGACGGTACAGGAGGTGGGTATGGCAACACTTGAACAGCGTATTTATGACGCTAACCGGGCAAAGGAAGTACTGGAAAATGAAGCATATATCCAGGCATTTGCCGATATAGAAAACGAGATCATAGAAAAATGGAAAACCACACCAGCCCGCGACGCCGAGGGCAGAGAAAAATTATGGATGTACCTGGCGATGTTGAAGAAATTCAAGAGCCAGCTCGACAGCACGCTGCAAACCGGCAAGCTGGCGCAACTGGAAGTGGAGCACAAGCAGAACCTGCTGCAACGTTTGACGACGTGGTGAAGGCTGTAAAAAATTTCGCTGGCTGGAAAGACTCGGTTGCCATGGCGTTTCATCCGCAACCGGAAGAAACCATGATAGAGACCAGGAAAGGCTGGGTCAGGGTAGGTTTTGGCGAAGCCGGTTACCAGCTCAATAGTGGTGAATTTATCAAGATCTAGTGCCTGCCCAGGGCATATCAAATCATCAGCGAGGTCACTTTGGTGGCCTTTTTTGTTGGAACAATGCCAGCGTCGGGAGACGCAGGAACAGGGAATACCCTATCAATCAACGGAGAATTTTTAAGTGGATAATCAGAATAATCTGGCCGCGCAGGCCACTGAACCCAGTGCATTAAACATAGATGGTGCAGCACAGGCGCTAGGTGCTTTTCTGGAGCCTGGCGCGCATCAGAAGAGTGCCAGGGAACTGGAGCGGGAAATATTGGAAGACCTGTCTGGCAAGCCTGCTGATGGAGAAGCGCAGGCGCAAACAGATCAGGATGAGGCAGATGCCGGAAATGACGTCGCAGATGACGATGCTGTCACAATCGAAGTGGATGGCAAGACAGTCAAGTTATCACGGGCAGAACTGGCAGATGCTTACAAGAACGGATTGAGACAATCCGATTACACCAAGAAAACGATGGAAGTGGCTGAAACCCGCAAAGCGGCAGAAGCAGAGATCCGTCGTGCAGCGCAGGAGCGCCAGACGTACGCGGTCAATCTGCAAAAGATGGCAGCACAAATTGAAGGCGCTCTGGTCGAGCAGAAAAACATTGATTGGGAAAAGTTACTTGATACCAATCCGGCTGAATACCTGAAACAGCAGCACCTCTATCAACAGAGACACGCTGCCTATCAGAAAAATATTCAGCAACAAAAATATCTGGCGCAAGTGGCAAAAGCAGAGCAGGCGCATTACATGGAAACACTGATCCAGACGCAGCAAGAAGAATTGCTTGCCAAGCTGCCGGATTGGAAAGATGCGCGCAAAGCCGAAGCCGAAAGCGGCGCCATACGCAAATATTTGCTGGAACAGGGTTTTGATCACCATACGGTGGACACGATTGCCGACCATAAGGCGGTTCTGCTGGGGCGCAAGGCGATGTTGTATGACGCCATGATGTCCAAGGCAAACGCCGCCTCGAAACGCGTTGCCACTGTTCCGCAAAAAGTGGTGAGACCGGGTGTGGGCGAATCACCTTCCGTGAATAGCCGCAGCGCTGCCATGCAGCGCCTGAGCAAGACCGGAAGGGTGGAAGACGCCGCATCCTTATTCGCAAAATTTATTTAAGGTCGAAAGACCCGGAGAAAACATATGACAGCACCAAGCAATACCTATCTGACGACTGCCGCAATTGGTAATAAAGAAGATTTGACGGACATTATTTACCGCATTTCCCCCACCACCACGCCATTGATGAATATGGCGGCCAAGGGCAAGGCCAGCAATACTTTGCATGAATGGCAAACCCAGGATTTGGCTTCTGCCGTAGTCAATAATGCCCAGGCCGAGGGTGATAACGCAAGCGCAAAGTCAGTAACGCCAACTGTTCGCCTGAACAACCGCACGCAAATCGCTACAAAAACTGTCGTGGTATCCGGTACCCAGCAGGCGATGAACCCTGCTGGCCGTAAAGATGAACTGGCTTACCAGTTGTCGATGGCTTCGCTGGAACTGAAGCGCGATATGGAAAGTGCCTTGTGCCAATTGGATTCGGCTGCCACAGCGCCACGTCAGGCACGCGGCCTGACTGGCTGGGTGGTTGATAACATCGATAACAACGGCGGTACGCTGGCTTCGTATTCAGGTAACACCGGCCGCACGACAGGTACGCAACGCGCCTTTACGGAAGCGCAGTTGAAGAATGTCTTGCAGAAATGCTATACCGCTGGCGGCGAGCCTGACACTATCATGGTGGGGCCGGCACAGAAACAGACTTTTTCCACTTTCTCTGGCAATGCCACGCGTTTCGATAAATCGGAAGATGCCAAGCTGTATGCAGCGATTGATGTCTATGTGTCTGATTTCGGTTCGCTGACGGTGGTACCTAACCGCTTCCAGTTGTCGCGCGATGTGTTTGTTTTGCAGTCGGACAAACTGGCTCTGGCCTATCTGCGTCCGTTCAGTACGATAGAGCTGGCAACCACAGGTGATGCCGTACAACGCGAACTGGTGGTGGAATATACACTGGAATGTCGCGCGCCGAAAGCACATGGCGCTATTTACGATGTTCTGTAATTGATCTTAAGGCGACTGCGGTCGCTTTTTTTTTGAAAGGAAATTATGTCAGTTGAAATAGTTCAGCGCCCTGACGGCGCGCTTGGCCTGGTTGGTGACAGTACTGGCGGCAATGGCGGTTTTTTGCCTGTGACTGCGACATATACGGCGACTTCACCGGCAGCCATGTCTCTCTTTAGTGCCAACCGCAATTACATTGTACAAGACATCACCGGTCGCGTGGATGTGTCAGGTACGGGTGGTGCCTGCACCATATCGCTCTATAACGTGCCAACGGGAGCCGCCATTGCATCAGGCACTTTGCTGCATACCGGCACCTACAACGTCGCTGGCACTGTCAACACCAAACAGGTTTTGACGTTGTCTGCAACGGCATCTGCCCTGGTGATCTCGGCAGGCAGCGCGATTGGCCTGGTAGTAACGGGAACACCGACTTCGGCGGTGGGTTCGGTAACGGTGACCTTGAGTCCGGCCAACTAAACCATGGCGGGCGCAAGGCCCGCCTTCAAAAATACATTGCATTATTTCGCGCTGAAAAGCGCAGGAGGTTTTTATGGATGGTGGTTACATCACAATATCAAGTCAGACCACTGGTGTGGCAATTGCCACTACAGCGACGTCAGCTTCGGCCTCAATTCCCGCTATGTCCAGCGGCGAATTACCACGCTTTATCCGCGTGGCCGCTACGGCACCTGCTTGTGTGCGCCTGGGCAAAACTGCGGCGACAGCCGTGACAACGGATTTGCAGGTACAGCCTGGTGATGCCGTGATTTTAAGTGTGAATGGCAATGACAAAATCGCCGCAGTTCAGGTAGCAAGCGCCGGTGTAGTACAGGTGTCGCCCTTGGAGAATATGTAATGTCGGGCGTGGCGACCCACATCCATGTCGATGGTGGCAATGTCACATTTGAGCGTGTACAGGACTGCACGGCCATCGCCGAGCATACGCAGGCATTGAGCAGAGAAGGTCTGCACGGCAGCAGCGAGATGCGCCACGCCGCATCTTTTCCCATGGTGATCGTGGAGAAATATTTGAATGACAAGGGCATCACGTTTGCCGAATTCATGGCAAATCGCGTGCACGTCAAAGCCATGCTGTCTGATCCGGCCTTGTCGGCATTTCGTGTATGGGGAGGTCGTGTATGAGTGCTATTACTGACTATGCCAGCCTGCAAACCGCAGTCATCAACTGGTTGCACCGCTCAGACCTGGCTGCTTTTGTGCCTGATTTTATTGCGCTGGCTGAAGGGAAGATGTCGTCGGATATTGTCGCTCGCCCGATGGATGTACGCACGACGCTGACCACCAGCACCGGCAATGCTTATGTAACGTTGCCTGGCGATATGCTGGAAATGAACCGTCTCATTTTAATGACCGATCCGGTTTATACCCTGCGTTACGAATCCCCGGACCAGTTGAGTATTGATTACCCGACTGCCTTGACCGGCAAGCCCAGCGCTTTTGCCGTCATCGGTTCGCAATTGCAACTGGCACCAATCCCCGATACAGCTTACACATTGGAATTAACTTATCAGCAGCGCATACCTGCATTGTCTTCAACGAATACAACGAACTGGCTTCTGACGGCTTTTCCGAATGTGTATCTGTATGCCGCCTTGTGTGCGGCACAGCCTTTCATCATGAATGATGCGCGCATACCGACGTTTGAAAGGCTGTATATGCAGGGCATAGAAGCGATCAATTCCATAGACTGGTATTCCGGTTCAACCATGAGAGTGAGGGCAAGATAATGGGACTAGAAACAGCGAATTACATTAATGATCTGACGATCACGAATCCAACGGCGTCAGACCCGAAAAGCCAGGGTGATGACCATATCCGTTTGCTGAAAACAGTATTGAAAGAATGTTTTTCGGGCTTTACCGGTGCGGTCATTATGACAGCCACTGAATCTGGCACGGCCAGCGCGCATGTGCTGACACCAGCAACCGCGCTGATTGCCTATACCACGGGCCTGATGTTGTTGTATCGCCCCGTCAATGCCGGTACAGGCGCCTTGACCGTCAATGTCTCCAGCCTTGGTGCCAAGGCAGTCAAGACCTTGCTGGGTGCTGACCCGACATCTGGCGATATTATGGCCAACCAGCCCTTGTTGCTGATGTATGACGGCACAAATTTCGTCATCATCGCCGGCTCGGCAATGTTGTGTAAAACCGGTAACCAGACACTGACCGGGGACCTGACGTTGACGGGCAATCAAACCGTCAGCGGGACACTTGCTGTCACTGGTGCATTAACAGGTGCCAGCATGAATGCCAAGGCGAATAAGGCGGGTGAAACATTTAGTGGCACACATGATTTTACCAGCGCGACGATCAATGTATCGACACCGACAGCGGCAGCGCATGCCGTGACAAAATTATATGCGGATGGTTTGGTATTTGCCGCGACATTGCCAGCGCAGGCTGGGAATGCGGGGAAAATAATTACGACTGACGGAGCCACCGCATTTTGGGGCACCAATGCTGCTAGTAATATCTATTTATATAATAATTTTTAAAGGACAGTTATGCCTGCGAATATATCGCCGATTTTCCCCTTGACGCCGAAGGTTCAAATTTCCTCGGTGCTTACCACAGCGAATACAGCTAAAGACGGAACTGGAACGGTTGTACAAATATCAGCAGTTGCTGGTGCGAATGGGGCTTTTTCTGAAAGCGTAGAGGCTCTCCCCATAGGCACGAATACGGCGTCGGTTTTACGTATTTTTTTGAATAACGGTTCTTCTACCGCTACAGCTACGAATAATATCCTGTGGGAAGAAGTCAGTTTACCAGCTACTACATTGACTGAAATTGCCGGGCAAACAAAGATTGTTATTCCATTGAATCGCGCTATACCTGCTGGTTACATTTTATATGCAGCTATAGGCACGAGCGTCGCTGCGGGATGGCGGGTCAGGGTTCATACAGGGGATTATTGATTATGACAGGTTTTACGGGATTTATTGGAAGTCCTCCTAAAGGTGCAGGAATTCAAATATTTAAAACTTCTGGAAATTTTATTGTGCCAGAAGCAAATTTTTATCTAATTGATATCTTCGGTGGTGGTGGGAGTGGTGGTGCTACTGATTATGCAAGCAATGGAATTGTATATCCCGGTGGTGGTGGTGGTGCTAGAAATCGGCAACTATTTTCTAAAAATATCTGTAAGCCAGGCTTGGTTTTGCCAGTTTTAATAGGTTCTGGTGGCGCACCCGCTACTTCTACTACCAATATTAACATTGTAGGCGCTAATGGCGGAAAGTCTTCAGTAGGTTCTCCTGTGCTAGGAGTTTTTTTGGAAGCTTATGGCGGATGTGGTGTTGGATCAAATTGTAATGGTGGAGGTGGAGTGTTTAGTTCAGGAACTGCAAGTGGATTTGGTGGAAATCCTTGTGTTGCTTACTCGCCAGCGCCTGGAAGCGGAATGGTTACTTCTAATGTTGCAAACGCCTGTAATGATGGGGGAGGAGCTTCAGTCGTTACATTTAGCGGATCTTTTTATTTAGGCGGGGCCATTTTTGGAGGTGGTGCTGCTTATTCTATTGGGAATTCTTCTGGAGGATCAGGTGGTAATAGTCTTTATGCTGGCGGAGGAGGAGCTAGTGGTAACGGCTGGAATGCAGGGTTTTCCGGCGCCTTTGATTCGAGTGGTACTACTTTTTCGCGCTCAATAAATGGAGAGATAGGTAAATTAATTGGAGGTGCTGGAAATGGTGGGCAATCTAACTTTAGTGGTTCCAATTCGGCGAACTCAAACGGCGGTTTCCCATCGGGAGGAGGCGGATCAGTTAGTGTTCCAGGGGTTCCTTCTGGCAAAGGCGGCGACGGTCTTGTAGTCATTTACTGGTGGTAATCATGAAAAGTGCAGAAATTCAAAATGGCATAGTGACTAATATCATTCTTGGTCATATGGAAAGTCATATCCCTGTCGATGATACTGTCAGCATCGGGGATGTGTATAACGGAAATCGATTTACCAAAGCGTTGCCGAATGCAGGATTGCAAAGGCAAGCCATCACTCACCGGATCGACACGATGGAGCGGGAAGATATGTGCAGTCGGGGCTTACGCGAGTTATGTCTTTATCTGCTGGAAAAAGAGGCAAATGAAAAGCTGATTGCAGCTAAAGAGCTATCAGGCGACAAGCAAACAGATTTATCCACACATGCTTTTTACCTCAAATTAAAATCACGTGATGATCAGATCGTAGCGTTAAGGCTGCAATTGTCCACGCTGGCATAGCGTTAAATTTTCTTTTTTGAGCGGCACCTGGAGCCAGTTGGTTCATGTGCTTGCCGCATGTCATTCATACCTGCCGTTCGGCATCATAAAAATTAGTTATTGACCAGAAAATTTCTGGTGAGTACACACATATCCTTCTGCTGACTCAATACGCCACAGTCAGACATCGATCTTTAAAAAGGAAAATGATGGCAAATACAAATACAAACAATCAGGCCGGCAGTATGGATTATGATCCTACTAACCCGCGCAATCAGTTACCGCAGCAAAGTTCGGCAGGCTGGTATTCTGCCTTGGGAAAAATTGGCGATCAGCCGGGCATGGATTACTGGAACAAGGAAATCGCTGCCAAGGGCTATGACAATGCCTACCGGGCCTTCATGATGGATGCGTCCACGAATCTTGCTAAAGACAAGGCGGTGGGATCGGCTGACATGGAAAAGCAGAAAGATCAGCAAAACTCCGCAGGTTGGTACACCGCACTGGGAAAAATCGGCGATCAGCCAGGCATGGATTACTGGAACAAGGAAATCGCTGCCAAAGGCTATGACAATGCTTATAAGGCGTTCAGGGTGGATGCCGCCATGAATCTTGCCAAAGGCAAAGCGGTCGGGTCAGGTGATATCGCATCGAATGCCAATCAGTCGCAGACTCAAACTCAGTCGGCACCGCTGCAGGCGAAAGCTGAGCCGGTTTACAATACCAGCTCATTAGCGACGGACTCGAGTTTTAATCCTGCGGGGAATGGCGATTATCTATCGCAATTGAAGAACAAGTACGGCCAATATAATATGTACGGTGCTGATCCTTTTCTTAATTTGAATAGTGCTTCATCCTTCATTAGCGGGCTTGTCAATGGTGCCGGGGCAGGCGCGAATTTCAACGATGCACAAAAAGCCGAAGTCAGATATGACTATATGAAATCCGGTCAGGCGGCTGGGTTACAAGGACGTGTCAATGATCAGGATGCCCAATGGTTGAAAATGGCAGGGCAAAACGGTTATGGTTATACGCAAGACAGCGTTCTTGAGCGTGCCCGCCAGAATATTTTCAAAAACGGCCAGGCTAATTCCGACGATGTGAACGTACTCAATTATTTCAATCAGGGGCCGGATGCATGGCGTGCCGGTAATAGCGGTCCGTCCTTCAATGATCTTGCGAACAAATATGGTGCCAGTAATGAGTTGCGTCAGGCTGGGAATGAAATGGGTTTTAATCCCTTGCAATCGTCCGGCATGTTTGCCAGTGACCCCTATCAGGACATGCAAAAACGTATAGAGAACTATGGCAGTCTGAACAAGGCACAGCAAGACTATCTGCAACAACAATTACAAGGTGTATCGTCGGCACAGCGCCAGCAATTGCAGCAGATGTTCCCGCAACAGCAGGCGCCCGAGGTGCAAAGACCTTCCCAGCCTGTGCAACAACAAAACCCTTACCTGCAGCCCTTTCAACAGACCGTGGCGTACGGGCAGGCGGTGAATCAGAACTGGAGCAGCAATCCGCAGGTCAATCAGGCACCGCAGAACTATCAGGCACCGCAGAACTATCAGGCGCCGCAAAATCCGTATACCTCACAAAGTAACGGGCAATACCCGGATTGGGGGCAAAATAATAATTTTCAGTACGGCATGCAGCAACAGCCATATGGCGGTTTTCAGAATGGTTTTCAGCAATCGCAACAAAACCCCATGCAGCCATTGCAACAAGGGAATTCGCAGTCGATGCCACAGCCTATGCAGTCTGTGCAATTTAACCCTTATCAATCTGCGTTTCAGCAGCCGTCATACCAAAACTGGGGGCAGCAATCGCAGCGGCGTGGATTACTGTATCAAGGCCAAGGCCAGGGCTTTGGACAGAATCAGGCATACGGGCAAAATCAGGCATACGGGCAAAATCAGGCTTCCAATAATAACCAAAACCGTTATGGATTATTAAGCGCATATGGCTCTCGTTAAAATTCAATCCGTTGGGCAGTTCGGTGTCAACAAAGATCTGTCTCAGCATGAATTACCCATCAATGCCTGGACCGACGCGCGCAATATCCGTTTCCTGGATGGTTATGCGTATCAGTTTTATGGCCATGGCGAAGTCTATAATTCCCCATCGGTGGTGCCGCAATACGTGCTGCCCTTAACAATTTCTGGCAATCGCTACTGGATCTATACCAGTGCGGCCAAGGCCTACGCAGTAACGTATTCTGCCGGCGTCGTCACGCATACCGATATCACGCATGCAGCACCGAGAGCTGGTGTCATCAACCAGTGGACGCATGCGCTGCTGTCAGGTCTGCCAGTACTGAATGTCGGTGATACGTCCAAAGTGCCGATGACCTGGGATTTGAATACCGCCAACAAATTTATTGATCTGATCAATTGGCCAGCCAGCACGTATTGTAAAGCCTTGCGGGCATACAAGAATTTTCTGGTCGCCTTGAATGTGACGGTGTCCGGTACGAACAAACCGTTTCTGGTGAAATGGTCGCATCCCGCCGATCCTGGTGCGTTCCCCTCATCCTGGGATGCGGCAGACGCTACCAAGGATGCGGGTGAAACCGACCTGGCAGAAGCCACCAGTCCGATAGTGGATGGCTTGACCTTGCGTGACTCTTTCATTATTTATACTGAAAATTCCACGCACCGTATGGATTATGTCGGCGGCCAGTCAGTGTTCCGTTTTTCCAAAATACTCGGCATGTCCGGCATGCTCAACCGCAATTGCGCAGTGGAGTTCGATGGTTGGCATTTCGTCGTGACTGGGTCAGATGTGATCGTGCACGATGGTCAGACCGCTACTTCTGTGCTGGATAAACAGACGCGCAGGAATTTTTTCCAGAATATCGATGTCAGTTCCCGGGCGAATGTATTCGTTTTCAAAAATCCTTTTTTGAACGAAATTTTTCTAGCATATCCCTCGATTGGTTCAACCGTGTGTGATAAAGCCATGGTGTACAATTTTGTCGACAAGACCGTATCCTTCCGTGATTTGCCGAACGTGAATCATGCCAATTATGGTTCTGTCTCAAATGACCTCGGTGGCAACTGGGCCCAGGATTCTGATTCGTGGGATTCCGATCTGACATTCTGGAACGGCCCAGATTACACGCCAGATACCGCGCGCGTGCTGATGGCATCGAACGACGGCAAGCTCTACATGCTTGATGCCTCAGCATCATTCAATGGTGCGATACCAAGTGCCTATCTTGAACGCCGTGGCATCTCTTTCGATACACCGGAAAGTATCAAACTGGTCAAGGGCGTGCGACCGCGAATTTTCGGCAATAAAGGTGAAACAGTACAGGTCAGCCTGGGTTCTTCGAATTCACCATATGACGAACCAAGCTGGGTAACTGGCACTTTTGTCATAGGCAATACTGTTGCGGTTGACCTGTTTGCATCTGGTCGTTACATCGCCCACAAATATGCATCTGGCACGGCTTATCAATGGCGCCTGGATTCGGTAGATCTTGATGTTGAAACAGCGGGGGCATGGTGAGAACAAGCAATTTAGGAACCGTGTCTTATGCACCCGGACAAGTACCCACAGACGCTGCCGAAATGCAGCGTTTTTTTTCGTCTGAATTACAGAAAATTGCCGCCAGCATAGCGATGCTTTCACTTGGGCATCTGGATAAAACTACGGTCGCACCGATCAAGCCCAGGGACGGCGATATCCGCTACGCCGATGGTAGCAACTGGAACCCGGGCTCTGGTGTGGGCGTGTATTACTACAAGGGCGCAACATCAGCCTGGGTGTTTTTGGGGTAAATATGGAAACAGACATCAAACAAAAAGTGTTGCAGGATATTTGTGAAGATTTGTGGAGCGCAGCAGCAAACCTGCCGGCAAACCATACAAACGGACAACTCATTCCCGGTAATTATTCTCGCCAGGAACTGCGCAAGAAAATTCTCCTGTTGCAAGAACAGATGTGTGAGGCGCAGGCATCAGGGGATATCGAAAAATGCGATATGGATGAAGTTTTCCCGCTCAGACACCTGTTCGCACCGGGTGCTTACGCCAGGGAAATGAGTTTGCCAAAAGGTCATTGGATCATAGGGAAAATACACAAGCATGCACATCTGAATTTCATCAGCAAAGGGCGGGTTGCAGTTCTGACAGAAGAAGGCCCCATGATCATTGAGGCGCCCTATACCTTTATCTCATCCGTAGGAACGAAACGTGTCGTCCTGGTATTGGAAGACACCCTGTGGACAACGGTACACATCACCAATGAAACAGATTTGGAAAAAATAGAGGAGGAAGTCATCGCAAAAACTTATGACGATATTCCACAGATTGAAAATACAGTGAAGGAGATAACATGACCTGGGGTTATATAGGCAGTGCCGCCATATCTGTAGTTGGCAAGGCGCTGACCAGTGATAGTGGTGGCTCTTCAGGCGGTAGCGCAGGCGGCGGTGGCGGCGGTGGCGGCGGTGGCTCATCTGGCGAACAAGCCAAGCAACTTGACCCGCGCATTGCAGCGATGCTATTCGGTAGTGGTGTAAAAACTTTAAAAGACGGTGCAGTTTCTACAGGCACAGATGAAAATGGGCAGCCGATTTATAAGGAATCGGATTATGATCCCGGAACCGGCTTGCTGGCACGCTATCAGTCACTACTGGATAAACCGCAAAGCGCAGGCCTGCAAAAATATGGTCAATCCATGGATGATTACCTGGGTACCAATTCTGCCTGGGATATGAATGAGGCGCGCGATTCTGCCTTCCGTCTCATGAAGAACGCCTACGACCCAGTCAGCATGCAGGCAGTTCAAGGCGGTTTTACACCAGCCATGCAGGCAGCCTACAGCCAGATGCCGCAAAGCTATCAGGCTGCCACGTCGGCGTTGGCGCAAGCCGGGCCAGCGGCCACGATCAACGCACCTGGTCAAAATAACCTGGGGCTGGGCAAGGCTTTTCAGGATGTGATCTACGGCGACATGGGCAATAATCCTTATCTTGCGGGAGCAATCCAGAAGGGACTGAATCAAAGCGCGGCACAGTTTCAGAATTTACAAAGCGATGCGATGCAACAATTCAAGGAAGACATCTTGCCTTCCCTGCGTGGTGATGCCATCGCCAATGGTCAGTATGGCGGCTCGCGGCAAGGTATTGCTGAAGGCAAGGCAGCGGATTCCCTCGCCAGAAACATGACCAGGGCTTTGTCGCAAGTGGGGCAAAACATGACCGATTCTGCCGTGGCAGCCCAATCAGCCCAATTCAGCCAAGACAGGCAAAATCAACTGAACGCTGCGCTGGGTCTGTCAGGGCAACAATACAATGTTGCCGGGCAAGATGCCGGTGCCAGGAATCAGGTCAACCTGAGCAATGCGCAAATGGCGAACAATAATAACCAGTTCAATGCAAGCGCACAAAACAATGTCATGTCGCAATTGTTCAACGGCGCCTTGCAGAACAACCAGGCCAATGCCGGGTTTTTACAACAAGCCAACCAGAATAACTACCAGGGCATGCAAGCCATGAATCTGGCCAACCTGAATTACATGAACCAGGCTAACTTGCAAAATGGCGCGTGGCAGCTCGCAAATAATCAGCTCAACAGCCAGAATAAGTTGAGTGGGCTGAGTGCCGTAATGGGTCTGACAGATAACGCCTTCAAGATGGCAACCAATCAGAACGATTATGCGCTTAACCAGGCGACCAAGATCAATGGCTTGTTGACGCCATATATGGGTATGAGCAATTCAGGCATGATACCCGTACAGCGTTCATCTGGTCAGGGCGGTTCAGGTTCTAACGGCTTAAACAGTATTTTGTCTAGTGGCACTCAGTTGTATAAGACCTTGTCGAATGGGAACCTGTTTGGCAGCCGTGGTAATCCCTACAATGATTACAACCAGTACAGTGGTGGTAACGATGGCTGGACCTTGCCAGATGGCGAAAGTTTGGGAACTTAGTCTGACTATGACGTCAGCATGTAATTTTCCTGGCAATAAAAATGATAAATCAGTCAAAGACATGATAAGAAAAATGCTCGCAACAGTTAACCTTAGCATTTTTTCTTTGCAAGATTCATGCGCTACCTAAACGCATGATCAGTAATTGCCATCAGTTTTTTTGTCACCGATTTATCTCAGCAACATCTTAATTATCCCCATTCCGATTTTAACCGGCAGACATATGCCCAACCCGATCCCGCCATTTGCTGCCTGATCGTGCTTGCCATTTAATTTTTTTGACGCGTTCATATCAATACGCGAGGAAATCGAAACATGAATGTACCAGACCATGTCGAAGCCGCAGCCAGTCAAGTGGCGGCGGCCATCACCAACAATCCAAAAACTGCGCTGGCAGTGCCAGCGATCACCACTGCCATTGCACCGCTGACAGCAATCGCCGAGATTCAAGGTTATCTGTCCATTGCCTCCATGCTGATCGGCATTGTCATCTCCCTGATCTTGTTGCGACAGCGCTGGATCAGCCTGCAGACAGCAGAAATTGAAAAACAGGAAGCAGAACAAAGACTGAAAGGAAGTCTGCATGAACAACTTTGAAATTTGTATCGCCCCGCTCTTTAAAAATGAAGGCGGCCTGAGCAACCATCCCCTTGATAGTGGCAAGCTGACCAAATTCGGTATCAGCCAGCGCAGCTATCCTCAACTCAACATCGCCGCCTTAACAGAAGTACAGGCCAAGGCACTCTACAAGCGTGATTTTTGGGATGCCAACAAGCTTGACCAATTACCGCTGGCCGTTGCTTTCGAATTCTTTGATTGCGCCGTCAATTGCGGTGCCGGTACGGCTGCCCGCATCCTGCAGCGCGCTCTGGGTGTGGCAGATGACGGCATCGTTGGCGCCATCACCCTTGCTGCAGTCAACAAGATCCATCCAGACAAACTGGCAAAACGCATGTTGGCACATCGCATCCGTTTTTATACAAAACTGGCCAACTGGCCGACCTTTGGTGCTGGCTGGGTAAACCGTCTGGCCAATAACGCCTTGTGGGAGACAGAAAATGTTTGAAAAAATCGGCCTGTTTTATAACGTATTCCGTCAGGGCCAGGCAGTCACTGACGCAGCCAAACTCAAAAACAAACAAGTGTTGGCAAACACGCTTGCAGTGTTGCTGACCACCGCCTATGCGATAGGAAAAAATTATGGTTACGACTTTCATCTGTCGGATGAAGACCTCACTCATATTGCTGCTGTCGCTGCTGTGGTGTTCGGCCTGTTCAATGTCGGGGCCACTACTGCATCAACAGACAAAATCGGCTTACTGCCAGCCAGACAATCCCTTGCAGAACAGCAGCAAGCAATGTCAGATGTGGCTGCTGTTGAACCGGCAAAGCCCTTGTTCTTTCAGCCTGGCTCCGCAATGGCAGACAGCGACAACCCACTCGCCGGACTCGACACCACCTACCGTCCTTGACTACATCAGGCAAATCGACGGCATCACCCTCACCAGAAAATGCAACTTTTAAAGGACAACAACATGCTGCAAATTGCGACCGCCATTTTTCAAATCATCGGCTTTTTGTCTGAGCACAGAGAGCAAATTAAAAAACTGATCGTGGATATCGAAAGCCTGATACCCAATACCCCCGGCGCCAGCAAGGCCCAGCTGGTACGCAACCTCATTGCCACCAGTCTGGGTATAGAAGCGCAGATTGAACAAGCCTGGCCGTTCGTCAGCAGTTTGTTCAACGACCTTGTTGCTGTTACCAAACGTCCAGCGTAAGGCGACTTCCAAGGTTGGCTAAAAATTCAGATTGCGCTAGCGGAAAGAAACTCAACACGATTGCGCTGAAAAAAATTGAAAAACCTGGAAAGAACTAATCTCAAGCTTTATGAAACGATAAAACCCGCGTTTGCGGGTTTTTTTTCATCTGTTGATTTTGAGTCTGAGAGAAAATTTTCAAATGATCAGTTTTTAAAAATGCGATGCATCTGAAATGAAAATGAAATTTTAAAGATATCAATAATCAATCAGCGGGTTTGAAACATGCATTCCTGCAAACGCGATAAATAGCCGCCAGTTAGTCATGGCGGCTTTTTTTTAGGAACACAAATGGCTATCTACAAGGAATTTTATGGATCGGATGGTGTGCCCTATGCCGTCATGCTGCCAGATGACGACGTTGATGAACAACTGGAGGCCTTGGCATCCAGAAACTCTCTACCCCCAACATGGCAAGCGGGACTTTCTTCCCTATTTCAGCCTGACAATTCGCGCTATCAGGATGAGAGCGATATTGCCGCTGATTTATCAGATATGCCGAGTGATTCACATGGGGGCGTATCGATAAATCGTAGCCCGGCTTACGCAAATCTACGTATTCCGGAAGAAATGTACTTACCCTCCGTATCAGGTCGCTTCGATATGTATGGCGATGATGACACCGGTCTGGGCACATGGGGACATATACCAGCCAGCCGGGATATGACAGGCAGTTTTGCGCTTCCCGGCATGGACGGGCTTGTCGGTCATGATTCGCTTTTTTCCTCCGACATGACGCGACAGTGTGTTCGCGAACAAATGGCGAACGAAGCCGATCGTTATGCAAACCAATCAGAAGAGCCGACAGATGCGCAGGATTTCTCAGCACAAAATCGCAACCTGTTAAATGCGGCCAATCGTCTCGCTGATGCCGATTATTACACCGATAAAAACCTGGATCAGGCAAGTACGGCGTTCTCAAATACGCCTTGGCTGGACGGAGGGCGATCGTTCAACGATCCTGCCTTGCCTTCAGACATAAAAATGCGTAGCAATAGTTTTGATACCGGCACTTTCGGATATTCATCACCGCAAAGAAATCTGTATCCAGCTGATAGACCGACCAACGACGGTAGCACAGAGTTGACCCCCGCTGCGACGATGTCAGGCTTCGGGCAATTGATACGTCCGCGTTTGAGCGAATCCAGTGGGCAGTTATTACCCGACGATATGCGTACCAATCTCATCGGGAGTATAGGCAGGACAATCCCTCTGATTGACGCTACCGATGGCCGCGCTTCAACCACATCAGGTGAAGCTCTGACAGCCATGTTCAAAAAGAACTTTGGTTACACGCCGGCAGCTGGCGAGTTAGGGCAGTTTGCAGCAATGACTGGGCTGGGTAATAGGTACGCAGATGATGCCTTAAACGGTCAGAGCCGCGACCTGTCGGCACTGTTCCCCAGCATGTCCAGGTATGACGATGCGATCAGGCTTGATGGCAGCAGCCCCGCACTTTCACGCCCATTCAGGATAAACGACCTGTTCGGCAATCTTTCTGACGCTGCACTGGATAGTGGTACTGCAAGGGCAAAAAATTCACCGTTGAGCACGCTTGCCTCGAACAGTTTGTGGAATGGTGTTTTGAATGATGGATACCCAGCCACCAACATTGACGAGCAAAAAGCGGAAAGTGGCGCAGACAGACAAGCAAATGTTAATGAGCCAGCAGGAGATGGGCTGCTAAACAGAACACACACACCCGCGCCTCAAACCATGCTGGGCTCAACACGCTTGATAGAGCAAACCAAGGACTATGTTAGCGCCAGTGAATTACATAAATATTGGGGTGGGAAAAAAGATATCAAAAGTACCACTGATCTTAAAAATGATATGATGGATTGGCAAGCCAAAATTGATCCGGATTTTACAAACGAAATAAGCAGAAAGATGGGTCTCTTTGCAAAAATTACAGCCGCGATTTCTTTAACAGATAGGCCCGAAGAGGTGGTACGCATGTATGCAGTTCCCGATTCAAGTAAGTACGATGAATTGCGCGCAATGTTAGACCCGGATACGCATAATCTGGCGGCAGGAGTGACAAAGCAGGATTTCTACCAAAAGGCACGCGATCTCGGTTTAAGAATGACCGTACAAGAATCGGGTATTACGAATAGCGTCTTGCAATCTTATTCGAATAGCCGGTCATTGATAGAGGAAATGGATAAAAAGGGTACACCGACCATTGTCTTGAATACCTATAACGCAACCCATGGTGTATTGCCAGACGGTATTGAGTCCATGCTTACAAAATTTGGCCTGGATAGCGCCCCCGTCATTGGTACGCGCATTGCGATTCAAGAAGCCAAGAACTACAACAAGATACTTTCAGCAGAAAGCAAAGAGAACATCTATACCCAGGTTTGGGGACATAGTGAAGGCACTCTTATTGCCAACCAGGCTATCGAAGGTATTGACAAAAATGATAGATCGGATATCGATTTGCATAATTTTGGCGTGGCAACAGGCGACGTGCCAAGTGGACTTCATGCCTACAAAGGTGTGGGCAATATTAATGATTCGGTGTACACGAAATTCGGTAAAAGTTTCACCGCAACTGGTGGTGTGCCGCAATCAAGAAACTTTATTGAGGCCAATAATCGAAATCCAGACTCTTATCAATTTAAAGAAACGGATTTTAAAGTCGCCGCGAATGGTAAGCCGGTAGAAGGTGAAAAAAATCACAGCTGGCAATACTATATGTCTGATCCGGTGGCGCGTGAGGCTTTGGGTTTAGCACCGCTAGATCAGAGATTGCAGGACTTCTATAATCATAGTTATTGGATCCATAATGAATAGTCATAAGCGCATTGTATCGCAGTAAAATCATCAACCAGCTCGGAAGCGGGTATTTTCAACAGCAGAGTGAATACCCGCTACTATTATTACTACTACTACTACTACTACTACCTTGACCACGATAATTTTCTGGAAATTTAAAAGATGATGATTTTCCCATTTTGCTTGATAGACCCGGAGTGGTACTACATCCGTAAATTCATACGTCACCTCAAGGAAAACCATTATCCAAAAGAAGACGAGCATGGCTGGTATTATATTTCCAGGGTATTTAAGGGGGAACACATTTTATATACAGACCCCAATGGCTCAAGTTTCGTCGATGTGGAAACCCGGGAGTTCACCGAGATTTTTGCAAAATCGATAAAGAGATGGGATTTCTTCTGGCCAGTTTCTGACAAGCAGCGAAAAATCGTGCTGGAAAGAATGCAGCGATATGTTGAAGAAGATTGCCGGGTTTGTAAAATCGTTGATGAGTGAGTCAAAAATTTAATACATGCATATGCGCTGGAATGTCAGGTGCGAATAGCGTGTCAGTAAAATTCTGACTGTGAATGGCTATACGACTGAAAACGATGGAAAATTATTGGAGCCATGACGCCAGTTTTAATATCCCTCAACTGAAAAGATGAGACTGGTCTATCCATTCGAGAAGAAGTAAGAGCCCGCATTTGCGGGTTTTTTTTCGCCCGTCGATTTGTTCCGCCGAACGCGCAATATATCCCATTGAAAACAACTGGCACCAGGCATTTCTGTGAGTCTAAAAATATCGTCAGCTTAAGTGCGCAATTGAAAACGCAATATCAAATTTTAAAACAAAAGGAAAAACATGCCAAATTACAGAAGCATCATCGGCCCGGATGGCGTATTTTATGATGTCGATGCGTCGGATTATTCAGACGATGATGATGTAAACAGCGTGACGTCCGAAAACTATGATGGCAGTCGAAGCGCTGACTTGCTGCCCTATTTCTCACAAGCTGGCAATGATATTGATATCAGCTCAGACATCCCCTCATTTGGTGAAATGCTGGCGCGCAGAGGGGCAGATCAATCTGATATTACCGATGTACCAGATGGCAATGGAAAATCCGCATTTTTGCGCTCAGAAAAAGCCAGCTACCAGGCAGGTGATTTCGATGGTCGCGATGTCAGTCGGGCAGGTGACACGATGACCGGACTGTACAAAAAGAGGTATGGTTATACCCCTAGTCCAGGTGAATTAATACAATTCGCCAATTTAAATGGCTTGCGTAGTACGCACGATTTACCCATTGATCAAGTGATAAACAGCCCACGCCTGGAAAGCCTGCATAAGATTGATGTCAGACCAGATCAGTTCGAGGATTATTTGGCCGGGAACGATTACTTCGTTCAGAAGCGTAAAGAGGCAGCACAAAGTGACCCATTGACCAATGGTTATCTGTGGAATGCATCACAAGCAAAGAAGGATGTTGATCCTTTTTATCAGATGGCAATGGAAGCAGCCGATCGTCGACCAAGTTGGGAAAACGCTGCATGACTTGGACTTTATACTGATATTTGCGATGCTCAAGCGGATAACTCTTCGCTTATTAGTGATGGTGATAAATCGCGTGCAAATGAAAACCTGGCGACTCCAGGAAATCTAAGTCGTCGCTTCGTAAAAGGCGTAGGGAATGGTTTGCTGGATACAGTTTGGCAACCAGTCGCAAATACAATTGATCTAGGTCAGACAGTCGTCGGATTGGCTTCGGGCGACCGTTACGAGCCAAAATGGTTGAGCGCTGTGGGGAAAAATTATCAAGCAGGGATGGGTAAGGGTGAAGTTGCATTGCGCTCTGCAACTGGCATTCCTGTCGTGGGGCAGATATTAGGAACTGGATTGACAAGTTACGATATGGCTAGTGCGGCTATTGATGGGAGGTGGGGGGATGCAGCAGAAGATGCCGGGGGTGTTGCTGCAGGGTTTGCTACAAATAAGGCAATTCAACGCAAATTTGCGCCAGAACCTGGAGCTGAATTGGGGTTTTACAAAGTACGTCCTGAAATTGAAACAATAAATCCTATGGTCAGTCCAGGAGGATTGTTGGAACTTCTTCCTTCGAGTCAAACGCCGAATTTCAATTCTGCACAGCCCGCTTATATAGGTGGAAAAACACTGTATCGCGTATCTGACAATGTGAGGACTTCTCCTGTTGGTGCGTATTGGGCTACAGAGCCACCTCCTCGGAGTTTGGGAAAATGGCGGAATAAATATGCAATATTGAGCGAGTGGGGTAATGATGGTACAGTAGAAGGGAGTTGGACGCCTAAAGGCGGATGGGCATGGGGTGGAGAAGCCGCTCCTCAGGCCATAAGGGGCCAGCATACAGAAAAATCAATTTTGGGATCCAAATTTCGATATGGTTGGTTACAACCCGGTGGCGGCTATCAAATTTATGTACCTGATTCCAGGAATGTGATTCCACGTTCAGAAATTTCTTCCCATCCAACTCCATGGAGCAAATAAAATTGGATAGAAGATTGCTGGCAATAGTCCCGATCATCAATGAGCTTAGATCTTTGAAGTCATATTTGTTAAGCCTTGGGAATGAAGATAAGTGGGTTCCAATTAAGTGGATAAATTCAGATTTGGAAATAATCGAACCTCTGTTAAACGATCATTTCTGGCCGCCGGTTTGGTGGCGATTTTTGCATATAGATGCTGCTTTAAGTGGCACAATCAATAATTTCCATAGACTTGACGGTGACGGAAGCTTTCAATTTTTGGAAGAATTGCGTCCAGGTTTTATCGATGGGAGTTTTCCCGTACGTGACGAGATCATGACTTGGGTTGATAAAATCGAAGCAATGCGTCTAACGTCCAAGTAAGCGACAATAGTCGTTTACTGTGTTGATTTGCACTGAAAATTGACCCACTGGAGTGCGGGCAATAATTTGCATCTATTGTGACCCACGTTTATCACACAATCCTACTTATCTTGATGAGTAGGGAGCAGGAGTGATTGACGTGGCATTACTAGGTATTATTCGACGCTGGAACATTCGTGACCAGGTTCCATTACGCGAGATCGCCAGACGACTGGGCATCTCCCGCAACACTGTCCGGCGCTATCCGCGCGACGCTTTCTGCGCTCTGAAGTCACAGAGCCAGCCTATGCGGATCGACAAACAACAAGCGCCATCGATAAATATGCATTACAGCTTTCAAGCTGGCTTAGAGCCGAAGCTGGTAAAAATCGTAAGCAGCGACGAAGTTTAAAGCAGCTTCATCTCGATCTGAAAGAACTGGGATTTGAGGGATCGCATGGCCGAGTGGCCGCCTTCGCCAGGAAATGGAAGGTGGATCAAACTTACAGGATCAATTCAGCTAGTAGACGTACAAACCCGCATTTGCGGGTTTTTTTTCGCCCGTCGATTTGTTCTGCCGAACTTTCAATATAGACCAGCTGAAAACAGCTGACACCAAGCGCTTATGTGAGTCTAAAAATATCGTCAACTTAAGTGCGCAACCGAAAACGCAATATCAAATTTTAAAACAAAAGGAAAAACATGCCAAATTACAGAAGCATCATCGGCCCGGATGGCGTACTTTATGACATCGATACATCGGATTATGCAAACGATGATAGTTTAAACGGGGTGACATCCGAAGACTATGACGGTGCCCGCAGATCTGGTCTGCCGCCTTATTTCTCGCAGGCCAGCAATGATAGCGATGACAGCCCGGACATCCCTTCATTTGGCGAAATGCTGGCGCGTAGAGGGGCAGATCAATCTGACATTGGTGATGGATTGGATGACAATGGAAAATCTGCATTTTTGCGCTCAGAAAAAGCCAGTTATCGGGCAGGTGATTTCGATGGCCGCGACGTCAGCCAGCCTGATGATACGATGACGGCGTTGTTCAAAAAAAATTACGGCTATGCCCCAAGCCCGGGTGAGTTAATACAATTCGCCAAATTAAATGACTTGCGTAGCGCGCATGACTTACCTGTCAATCAGCTGATCAGGAGCCCAAGTCTGGATATTTTGCATGGGGTCGATGTCAGTCCGCCACAGTTAAACGATTTTATGGCGAGGGATGCGCAAATCAGGCAGGACAGGAACAAGCAGCAACAAATGCAGGAAATGGACAGATGGCGCTCTTTGAACGGTACCCGTGCCGAGATGCTTGCAGACCCCACTTACCAGAACGTCATATCTGCCAAAGACAATATAAAACGCTACCTCATTGATAGCCGCTATCCTGATGACGTGGTCAGATTGCCGGTAGCTGTCAGCCCATGGACAAAGGGAGCAAAATCTGCGATTGGCATGCTCGGAAGTACTGTAGGTGCCATAGAGGGCGGTGCGATGACCGCTCTGGGAGGTGCCCTTGTCGCTGCGCCAGAGCCGGTACTTACAAAGATAGCGGGCGTTCCACTTGCAGCATTTGGTGGCGCAACGGTAGCAAAAAATATTGGTGATTTCGGCATGAATGCGACCAATCTATACCGTGCTATTCAAGGAAAAAACGATGAGGCAGATTACTTGCCAGACAATGCACTGGAATATATAGCCAAAAGAAATGGCATGACTGAAGCACAGCAAAAAACGGTTGCGACGGGTGATGAATTGTGGAACATGATGTCCGGAAGGTTTGTCAAAACACCGCAAAGATTAGGACCTAAAATGGCCGAACAATTGCAATCAACATCTAAATCTGCCAGCGAATATGCCGCATCGAAATTTCCGTCAATATGGCGCCTCTACGAAAAAATTGAAAAACCTGCTGCCCGAGCAGATTTTGTGAAGAGAATGGATGATTTGACAAAATAAGAGAAAGTCCAGTAAAAAGGAATGCGATCGGTTCATTTGCCGTGCCATCAAAGGGCGGCAATAAAAATTTTTGAAAGTGAAAAAATTTATGGGAAAAATAAAAGATAATGTCGTCGTGCCCTTGCTATGGTTTATAGGTACCCCCGTTGTCCTGGGAGCCGCTATTCTGCTGTACGTCATTCTCAGTAATCGTGTTGTTTCTGAAGGCCACCAGCCTTATCTGAAATATTCTCTAGCTGTGGATGAGGCGCAACGGGCTGAATTGACCGAAAATCTGAAACTGAAATCAGTAGGGAATTCCCTTAAATTTGCTAAAAACCAGCTTGCCATTTCATTGATAGATGAAGATACGCGAGATGAACTCTATTGTTTTTCAATGATGACAGGTAAGCTCGATTGCTGGGTAGAGACTTCTGCAACCGTAAATTGTGCGACGACACCTAGGCACTTGCAGCGCGTATTTTTAGACGTGGTGAATGAGAAACAGCTTAAATTCGAATGCAGTGAAGACGCGAATCCTCAAAAATCAGCATAAAATTGCGCCTCCGCGCAGTTAGTGGGGACTCTGAAAAAATAATTATACCGGTCACTGTTTATACCGTAGAAGCCTACGATTGTAATCTCAATGCCATTGAACAGCTTCTTGAAACATAGGCCATTTGCAGAGCACCTGCCCTCTAAAAGGGGTCATGCTTGTGCGTTTTCTAGCGGAATTGACCCTGCGGTTGAACGCAGAAAGACATCTTTGATACTTGAAGATATAAGTATATTCAATGCTTTCGCGCCCGCGGCAACGCGGTTTGGCTCGACGGCCTCAAAAATGTAACGACATCGCGACGTAATTTGTAGATTAATACCTGAAAATTTGGTGTACTGAGTTGGTCGCGATTTTTGTCTGAAGGGGTTACGCTATGTTCAATCGATGTAAGTATTTCGTAACTGCATTCGTCTTGCTCAGTATGGCCTGCTTTTCTTATGCCGAATCTGTGACGACCACTTGTGGTGACAGTAAATTCGAAGTGCAGATGAAAAATGAAGGGGGGCCGTTGGAGACGAAATTTGATCTTTATGGCATAAAGGGTAAAGAGAAGAAAAAATTGTTTACGCTTGGCGCAGGTAATTTTGATGCGGTGTGCATGAAAAATAAATCTGGAAAGGCGATGCTTGTGTTTCAGTCTGATTGCGGCGGCTCAGTGTGTGTACCAGAGTATGGCATAGTCGAAACGGATAAACTGGGCCTGTTGTTGACACCAGGCCAGAAGAATAAAAGCAATGCGAAAGCAGCGGAAAAAATCCTGAGCACACCAGTGCCAGATTTATCTGAAGTAAGCGAAAAATTTTGTTGTGAGATCAAAAAGAGATAAATCTTATTTTCTGGCGAAATTTCTTGCCAGTTAAAACAAATCCTGTACATATGCATCGGCGCAGGATTTGTCAGCGTGAAAGTCAATCAGGTCAAGTTTAGACGCAGGCTACAGACCTGTTTTGTCCTGGCAGAAAGCAGTGCATTGCTGCAAACTATCTGCAAGCCAACCAGTCGGGCCTGCAATGTCTGGACGCGTCTTGCATGGTTTAACTGTATCTTTGCCTCGAAGTCACGACTACACTACAACTGAACATGAAATCTTGCATGCTTTGGGATTAGGTCATGAGGAGTTTAAGCAAATAAACCCGGAGCAAAGACCCGGCATCATGTCTTATGCATCCGATATTTTAAGATCACCGAGACCCACTGCTAAAGAATACAAGATCTTGGTAGATCATTACCGCAATTACAAGGCCCCATCACCACCCAGTTGGTGGGAGTTATGGAAAAAATAATGATACCGGTCACCATCTACACCGTAGACGCTTACGATTGCAATCTGAACGCTGTTGAGCAAGTGCTTGACGCAACGGCTATTCGCCAAGCGCCAATATCTTTAAAAAAGGGGGCAATGCTTGTGCGGTGTCTCGATGGTAATCCGAAAACATTTGTCATTACCAAACCAGAAATGACCGGGGATGATATTTGTGTTTTCAATGAAGCGCTGGTTTCAGTGAAAGGTGCAGCAGTAAAATTTCTTGATTCTGACACGAAAAAAATTATCGCAAAATCCAGAAATAGCAAGCAATGCCCTCCAATTGATTTTCGCAGTAAACGCTACCCTGGCAAAGGGTGGTTCTATATTGATAAAAACCTGCCGCTAGCTGCTGCATTGAATATTCGCGCCTTTGTTGAATCGAAAGGCATTGCCTTGTTAAAAGAGAGTGATTGGGATGCCAAGACAGATTTTAGAAAGTTGCCACTCGTTGTGAAAAGTATTTCTGATGTATCTGTTGAAAGATGCGTATCTCGGCCACATCCAAGCAATGAAAAATTTGTGCAATGTTACAGCGCAATTGCCGATAACACTTTTGTATATACAAGATGGTTTAATTTTGGAAAATTGGAGAATGGGGAATACAGGTTTGTTGATATCGATTTTTTCATAGATTGATCAGTCTACTGAAACTTTGCGATTCGCTTTGCTGCAAATCGCGCTTTATTACTTTCAATGTTCAGATCTCGTCGTAGACTGAAATTTTGCTGAAGGTCGTTATGCGGGGCTGGGGCTGGCCTGTCTTCATGCCAAAAATGCCAGATTTCTTCTTGCCCGGCGCTTCTGTTAAAATACGCGTTTTGCGGGCCTGCACTGGCTGTGCGCGTCTTGCATGGTTGATATGAATGTTCACATTGACCACATGAGCATGATTTTGATGCACTGTCCCGCGCCTCAGACCTTCTTCCTATTTTCTATCATTTCCGTATGTCTGATTCCAAACCTGCTGACGGTATTAAACCGCTGTTTTACGACCCTACTGAACGCCGCATCCGTAGTTTTGTCACCCGCGCCGGGCGTTTGTCTGATGCGCAGGCAAGGGCTATAGATACCGTGGGGCCGCAGTTTTGCATCCCGTATCAAAAGGCAGTACTGGATGTCGACGCTGCTTTTGGTCGGCAGGCACCGACAGTCTTTGAAATTGGTTTTGGCATGGGTGAAACCAGTGCCAGGATTTCTGCCAGCATGCCTGAGAAGAATTTCATCGGGGTAGAAGTGCATACGCCAGGCGTGGGCAGTCTGTTGAAGCTGACGGATGAAATGGGTTTGCAAAACCAGCGCATCATCCAGCATGATGCCTTTGAAGTGCTCACACATATGATCGCGCCGGCGTCCCTGCATGGCGTACACGTGTTCTTTCCTGACCCATGGCACAAGGCACGTCACAACAAGCGTCGCCTGATACAGGGGCCGCTGGTGACCTTGCTGGCTTCCCGCCTGGCACCGGGCGGTTATTTGCATTGCGCCACAGACTGGGAAGAATATGCCGTACAGATGCTGGAAGTGTTAAGCGCTGAACCTGCGCTGGAAAACACGGCAGAGGGCTATGCGCCACGGCCGGATTACCGTCCGGTGACCAAATTTGAAAACCGTGGCCTGCGCCTTGGTCATGGTGTATGGGATCTGGTATTTCGCAAGAAGTGATGTTGCCTGCCTTTGAGGTCTTCATCCAGGGCGACGAGTACAGACTGACCTGAACGCTCTGGCTGCATGGCCTCAGCCCGGCTCACATTGTCAATGCAATATTTGCAGTACCAGCTTGGGGCGCAGATCGCGCCAGCGTCCTTCTTTCTTCCACGTGGCTGACCAATCCATGAACTGCGCTGCCGGCATGGGGCGGGCGATGCCATAGCCCTGGGCCAGGCGGCAACCCAGTTCCAGCAACTTGGCACCATGTTCCATGGTCTCCACTCCTTCTGCGATGACCTGGCGGTCAAATGCCGCCGCCAGTCGTATCACACCTTCCACTATCCCCAGGTCTTCACTGTCATTGAGCATGTCACGCACAAAGCTCTGGTCTATCTTCAGGGTATCTACCGGCAGTTTACGCAGGTAAGTCAGCGATGAATAGCCCGTACCAAAATCGTCGAGTGCAAAATGTACACCCAGCCGGCGGCAACGATTCAGGATGGTGACAGCCTGTTCCATATCGGCGATGGCCGCAGTCTCCAGTACCTCCAGTTCAAAATTATTTGCAGGCAGGTTGGGATGCGCCCGTAATGTTGTTTGCAGGTAGTCGTAAAAGTCAGGCAGCAATAAATGGCGGGCGCTGACATTGGCACTGATGCGCAAGGACATGCCGCGCAGTTGCCAGTTATTGGCCTGCTGCAAGGCGGCTTTGATGACCCATTCGCCTAAAGGCTTTTCCAGTTTGCTGCCATAGATATACGGTAAAAATTCGGCAGGCGATAACAGGCCCCGTTCAGGATGTTGCCAGCGTATCAGTGCCTCAGCACCGATAATATCGCCGCTGATCAAATCGACCTTGGGCTGGTAGTAGAGCACAAATTCTTCCTGCGTCAGCGCGAGGGCAAGGCGTTCCAGTATCGCCCGGCGCTGCTGCGCCTTGCGGTCACTCTCAGGGTCAAACAGATGGTAACGGTTCTTGCCAGCCTCCTTGGCGAGATACATCGCATGGTCTGCATGACGCAGCAAGGTGTCGGCATCGACATTATCATCGGGATAAAGGCTCACACCGATGCTGGCTGAAATGCTGACCATATGTTCACCCAGGCTGACAGGCGTACTGAGACCGGCAAGTATGCGATCAAGTATCAGTGCACTTTCTTCGGCTGAGGTGATGTCAGATAACAGCAGGGAAAATTCGTCACCGCCAAGGCGTGCCAGGGTATCGTCGGCACGCAAGACATGCTTCAGGTTTGCCGTCACACCCACCAGCAGCTGGTCACCTGCCTGGTGGCCATACTGGTCGTTGATTTCCTTGAAACCATCCAGGTCAAGAAAGCAGACTGCCAGGGTCTTGCCTGTGCGGTTCGCGCGGTTGATGGCCTGGCGCAGCCGGTCGGCCAGCAGGCGGCGGTTGGGCGCGCCAGTCAGCGGGTCATAGTGTGTGATACGGTCCAGCTCTGCCTCATGCGCTTTGAGCTCACTGATATCTGTAAAAATGCCTATGTAATATTGTATTTCACCACCGGCATCGCGCACCGATGAAATCGACAGCAGCTCAGCATAGATTTCCCCATTCTTGCGACGGTTCCAGATCTCACCGCGCCAGTAATCATTCTTGATAACGGTATTCCACATATCGGCATAATACGCCGCACTGTGACGCCCCGACGACAACAGGCTGGTGGGTTTGCCGCAGATTTCTTCTTCGCTATAACCCGTGATGCGGGTAAACGCCGGATTGATCTTGGTGATGTCACCTTTGGGGTTAACCACCATGATGCCTTCATAGCTGCTGGTAAACACCGTGGCCGCCTCGCGTTGTGCCAGCTCCATGCGCTTGCGCTCATTGACGTCGGTATGCGTGCCCGACATGATCAGGGGGTTGCCTTCTTCATCCCAGGCGACGATGGCCCCGCGTGTCCTGATCCAGCGCCATTCGCCTGATTTGGCACGTATCCGCAGTTCCAGTTCATGGATGGGTGTCTCACCAGCCAGGTGCCTGTCCAGTGACACCGTTGCCAGCTTCAGGTCTTCCGGGTGAATATAGCCTGCCCAATGTTCTGGTGCGACCTGCATCTCACCGGGCTCATAACCCAGCATGGTTTCCCAGCGGGCGCTGACCTGGAACACATTGCTTGGCAGGTCCCAGTCCCAATAGCCAAGATCAGACCCCTGCATGACCCTCTCCAGCCTTTGTTCATGATCTTTCAGGGCAGCCTCAGTCAGTTTTTTCTGGGTGATGTCTGAAATCGTGCCGACCATTCTCAATGCCTTGCCCTCAGCGTCCCTGCTGACAACCCGCCCTTTTGAACGCATCCACTGCAACTCACCTGCACTGGTGCGGTGACGGTATTCAAAGTCTATGCCTGCCGTCATACCCCGCTTGTGATGGTCTATATTTTGTACCACGCGGTCGAGGTCAGCGGGGTGCACCATGCGTTTGAAAAACTCAAAATCATGCGTATCGTCTTCAGGTGAATACCCGACCAGCTCAAAATAATGGGGCGAACGATAGATATGGTCGTTGACCAGATCCCAGTCCCACAAACCATCGCTGGTTGCTTCCATGGCCATTTTCAGGCGCTCTTCGCTGGCCTGCAACTGCATGGCAACCATCTTGCGTTCGGTAATATCCTGCACGCTGCCATGCAGCTTGAACAGTGTACCGCTGGCATCTGCCAGCGCTTCTCCACGGGCGATGATCCAGCGATGGCTGCCATCGGGCCTGACTACTTCGGCATCGCAGGTATAGGGTATTCTGTGATTGATGGCATCCTCTACAGCCAATGCCAGTTTGTTCCATGACTCGACCGTAAAATATTGCTGCACCTCTGGGTAAACAGCCGCCGGTAACGCCGGGTCACGTCCATAGATGAGGTAGATTTCTTCCGACCAGATGTGCACATCGCTGCGCATATCCCATTCCCAACTGCCTACTGCGGCGGAGCGTTGCGCCACTTTCATGGCCGCTTCGCTTTCTTTGAGCAGGGCTTCTGCTTGCTTGCGTTCGGTAATATCGCGCGAAATACCAAACAGGCCCCTGATCTTGCCGTTCTTGTCAAACAGCGGGCCCTTGGTCACCATGAACACCAGTGTGCTGCCATCAAGCAGGGTCAGGCTTTCGTCACGTGTCTGGGTGCGGCCACTGGTGATGACGACATGATCGCTTTCTACAATCAGCCTGGCTGAATCACGAGGGAACAGGGCAAAATCGTCCTTGCCTATCATCTGCTCTACTGAGGTATTGACAAATCTTGCTGCCGCATCGTTGGCCAGGATGTAGCGCCCCGACAAATCTTTGGCGAATACGGCGTCCGACGTACCAAATACCACAGCATCCAGCAAGTTACGGTTGACCTGTATTTTTTGCAGTGAGCGGTGCAGGGCTTCTGTCATCAGGCTGACGGCAATCCCGTTGACAATCAGAAAGCCCAGTTGAAAAATATCCTGATTCGATTTCATCTCCAGACTGTGCAGCGGCGGGAAGACAAAATACGCCAGCCCCATGGCAGACAAACTGGTAGATAGCAGGCCAGGGCCCAGACCGCCCACCAAGGCGCTAAGCACGATGGGCAGCATGAACATGATGAGTAAAGGGCGTTCATTGAAGCCCGGTGCCATGACCTGCCGCAGAAACAAGACCGCCAGTGAGAGGGTAATGGAAAAAAAATACAGCAACCAGCGTGCCTGGGTTTGCGGCTGAAAGGCTTCGAGCAAGGCGCTGCCCAGAGGAGGTTGCGTCTCTCCAAACCTGAGGGGGACCGCACGCAGGGCAAAAAAGAACAGTGCACTCGTCATGACTACAAAAAACATGCCCTTGGCTTTTGATGCCCAGGTAATGGATTCCATATCCGTAATGCTCGCCAGCAGATTATCAGACAGGAAAATCCATGCCAGCGAAAACAACAGATAAAACCCTGTCACAAACAAGATGTAACGATTGCGTGGCGTAGTCATCATAGAGCGCGAATGGTCGGACTTTAATAATGCCTTCTCAAGTGCGCGTGGCGGTGGAGTGAGATGTCATTGCCAGGCGAAGTTCAGTCAGCGGAGCTCAGCACAGTCTATATTATTTCCTCTTGGCAACATTGCGCAATAACAATGCTACAACAGCAAAAAATTCATCTTAAGATGTGCCAAATGTGTTTTTTTGTCAATGAAAAATCGGGATATTATTGAAATATATTCAATGTTTGATAATTTTCGCATTACGACTTGTTGCCGCTTTGTGCGCTAAGCGGCAACCAGCACATAAGATGTTTACGTCGATATGACGGCAGTCAAGGGGGCCAGCAAGGCCTGTAAATCTTCGGCGCTGAATTTGGGGGCGAAAGCCGCGTCCGTGCCAAGCACGCCTTCAGCCAGTGCGCCCTTGCGCGCCTGCAAGCCCAGTATGCGTTCTTCTATGCTGCCTTCTATCACCAGCTTATAAACGAAAACTGCCTGTTGCTGGCCTATGCGGTGGGCGCGTGCGGTGGCCTGTTCTTCCACGGCTGGATTCCACCACGGGTCCATGTGGATGACGGTATCGGCCGCAGTCAGGTTCAGGCCAACGCCACCGGCTTTCAGGCTGATCAGCATGACAGGTACCTGCTGGCCCTGGAATTGCGCCACCACTTCGCCACGCCGGGCAGGCGGGGTCTTGCCGGTCAGGCTTAAATAAGGCAGTTCCAGTTCATCGAGTGCTTCGGCAATCAGTTCCAGCATTTCAGTGAATTGCGAAAACACCAGCACACGACGGCCTTCTGCCACCAGGGCGGGCAGCATGTCGCATAGCAGGGACAGTTTGGCACGCTCCATATCGTCCGGTGTCTGTTCTCCTTTGAGCAAACGCGGGTCACAGCAGACTTGGCGCAGTTTCAGCAAGGCATCCAGGATGGTGATCTGGCCACCGTCAAAACCCTTGCGTTGCAAGATGCGTCGCACCTGTTCATCAGCCGCGACGCGCACGCTTTCATATAATTCACGCTGCCGGCCTTGCAGGTTGAGGCGTTTGATGACTTCTGTCCTGGGCGGCAATTCGCTCGCCACTTCATCCTTGCGCCTGCGCAAAATGAAAGGGCGGACACGTTGCGCCAATAATTGCGCACGCAGGGTTTCGCCATTGACTTCGATAGGCTTGCGCCACAGACGGCTGAAACTGCGCATATCACCCAGAAAACCCGGCATCAGAAAATCAAACTGCGTCCACAATTCACCCAGATTGTTTTCCAGCGGTGTGCCGGTAATGCATAGGCGATGCCGCGCGCGTATCTGGCGCACCGCATCCGCACTGCGGCTGGCGGCATTCTTGACGGTCTGCGCTTCATCCAGTATCAGCAGATGAAACTCCTGCGTAGTCAGTGCGGCAATATCGCGCCACAGCAGGGGGTAAGTCGTCAACACCACATCGGCCTGCGCGATTCGCGCAAACAGGTCGGCGCGTTCCGGCCCCTGCAAGGTCAGCACACGCAACGCAGGTGCCATGCGCAGGGTTTCTGCCTGCCAGTTGAAAATCAGCGAAGTCGGCAACACGATCAGTGCCGGTTTATCCAGCCTGCCAGCCTGCTTTTCTATCAGCAGATGGGCGAGTGCCTGCGCGGTTTTACCCAGGCCCATATCGTCTGCCAGTATGCCTGCCAGATGCTGTTCACGCAGGTATTGCAGCCATGCCACGCCATGCAACTGATAAGGCCGCAAGCTCACGCCCAGGCCGGCTGGTGCAGCGACCGGGCGCGGGCTGCCGATGGTTTGCAGGCGTTGCGCCAGGCTGCGCAGGCCAGCATCGCCCTGCAATTGCCAGCCACCGAATTCGCCGGCGCGTGCAGGCTGGCTGTCAAGCAGGCTCAGGCGCAGTGCATCAAGCCGGTAGCTTTCCCATGCCGACAAAACGACAGGGCCATCCGGCTGGCGCAGGTCGGTCAGCATATCGAGCATATGGATGACGATGGCTTTCAGCGGTGCAGCCATGGCATCAATGCGCTTGCCACCGGGTGCGCGCAACTGGATGATGGCAAGGTCGTCGATCTTGCGTATCTGGCTGGCATTGAGCCAGCGCGCATCCCTTTGCAGCAGATGGGCGAGCATGGGCACCAGGTCGAGTATGTGGCCTTCAATTTCTATGCCCAGGCTCAGCAACCATGAACCTTCGCGCGCAGGCAGGCCCAGTGGCGATATGATTTCAGCCCGGCCGCGCATGCGGCTGGCTACCTGTTTGCCCACTATCGCACCGCTGGCCTCATCAATGATCAAGTGCCATGCGTCAACCGGCACGCTTTCATGCGCAAAGCCGGGGCGCACCACGACTTGCCAGCCCAGGGCCTGCATCTGTGGTAATTGTTCCGCCCAGAAATCGGCAAAGAAATCTTCCTGTACCAGGCTCCACAACGGGCCAAAGTTTGCCGCGTTGGCCTCGGTGCGCCATTGCAGGCTTTTCGCGGGCAGGGGGTGCAGATGGATATCCCAGACTTTATCAAGTGCATCCGCTTCAGCACCGAGGTCACGCAACAGGGTGTAGGGTTTGCCCGCCGCATCATGCAGCAAATGCGTGGAATGCGGACGGCGGTTTAGCAAGGCCGTAGGCGCAGGTGTTTGCCAGCGCAAGCCATTGTCGGTGTGATACAGCCAGTCGATTTCCACCACCGTGACACTGCCACCGCGTGGGCCAAAATCACCGCTGGGTTTCATGCCCAGCAAGCCATCGCCACGGTGCAGGGTTTGCAGGGTAATGCGCGGGCGAAAGTGACCCGCGACGCTGTCCGTCCTGTCGTCGCCAGGCTGCTTCATTTCATCTGCTTAAAATGCACATGCAGGTTGCCCAGTTCGCCGAACTGTATGTTCAGGTCGGTATCTATGGCCACATCCGGGCTGCCTGCGTATGAGCCGGTGATGACGGCTTGCCCCGCTTGCAGGCCCATGCCGCGACTGCGTAAAAATTCTGCCAGCCAGTAAAGTGGCAGACGCGGGTTGCCCGTCGGGTGCACGCCATTGTACCGGTCAGCCTTGCCATTCTCGGTCTTGATGGTTATCTTCAGATGACTGGCCGCCAATGCTGCATCGCTATCGACTTCAGGCCCGAGGACCATGCCATGGTTGAACAGGCCATCAGCCAGGTGATCGATGAAAGGGATGTGTGCTGCATCCTCATAACGGGTATCAATTATTTCCAGTGCCAGCCTGGTGCCGTCAACTGCCGCATCAACTTCTGCAGGTGTATAAGGCTCAGCCCTGGCAGACAGGTTACGCGCAATGATGAAGGCCAGTTCAGGTTCTATCCTGACCTGCCCATGTTGTCCTGCATAAGCATGCAGCGGGTAATTTTTTGGTGCAGTTTGGGGTGATTGTTCATGGCAGGCATTGGCATATATCGGGGCGACGACCCATTTTCCATCACCTGGCAAGCCGCATTTCCAGCCAGCGATGGGTTCGCCATTCAGTTTGCTGACTGCGCACTGAATGGCAAAGGCTGCCTCCAGATCGTGAGGGCGACAATGTTCAGGCAGGGCAGGGCCGCGTTCAGCCTGGCGGCGACGTGTCAATAAAATCTGTGCGGCGGTCAGGCTGGCGGTATTGAAACTGGACATGGGTTTGCGTGTGTAGGCTTAGTGATGGCTGGCTTTTTTATCTGATATCTGCTTGGCGCATGTCGCTTATTTTAGCCTGTCAGCCACTGTCGTGCTGCGATAGGTAGCTGGCACTTTATTGCCTGTGCGGTTTTTGTCTCTTCCATTCATTCTCCTTAGCCAGACAAAATGGCAGATGAATGGCAGATGAAAAAATATTCTTGAAATTGTCGGTTTAGTGTATTACTATATTAATACACGTGAATTAGGTGTATTGGTGAACATGAAGGTGTATCAGTCAGACCAGAGTATGTGCTAACCAGCAAGGATGACAGTATGAACAGAGAGATTAAATCGTGACGCCGCCAGAACCCAGAGAACGGCAATTAAGTGCCGACCTGTTCCGGGTTGCCACTGGTACCAGCGAACCCATCTACCGCCAGTTGATAGAGCAGATGCGCCGTCTGCTGGCAGGTGGGCAGATACAGCCAGGTGATGCCATGCCGTCGGTGCGTGAAGTCGCAACGGCATTGGGCGTCAACCCCATGACGGTTTCCAAGGCCTACAGCATGCTCGAAGCCGAGGCTTTGCTGACACGCCGGCGTGGCCTTGGCATGGTGGTGGCAGCGCAGGCCAGTGGCAGTGCAGATGTGGAGGCGAGACTGGAATTATTACGCCCCGGCCTCGAACGCATCGCCACCGAAGCCAGCCAGCTGGAATTAGAACCCAAGGCAGTGATCGCACTGCTGACCAGTATTCTTAAAGGAAAATGAGTATGCAAGCGCCAGTACAAATCCGTGGTTTGAACAAAGCCTTTGAACAGCAAAAAGTCTTGCAACAACTCGATTGGCAAATCGAGCCCGGCAGTATTGTTGGCCTGCTGGGTCGCAACGGGGCAGGTAAATCGACCCTGATCGAATGCCTGCTGGGTTTGCGCGATGTCGACAGCGGTGACTTGCAGTTATATGGTGATGTTGTCACTCAACTGAGCGAACAGACCAGAGCCAGAATCGGCTATGTGCCACAACGCAGCGACCTGTTTGAATGGCTGACCGCAAGGCAGTTATTGGCTTACTTCCGTCAGCTATACCCACGCTGGAATGAAGCCAAGGTCAATAGCCTGATGCAGGCATGGGATCTGCCTTTCGACAAAGTCATCAGCAAACTGTCGGTAGGGCAAAAACAGCGCCTGTCCATCATCCGCTCCCTTGCACATGAACCAGAGTTGCTGATACTTGATGAGCCGGTATCAAGCCTTGACCCGGCAGGGCGCCGTGATTTCTTGCGTGAACTGATCGATGGGGTCATTGAAAAGCAGACCACGGTCGTGTTTTCTACCCATATCCTGTCTGATCTTGAGCGGGTGGCGATGAATGTCGCCTTCCTTAACGGTGGCCGCATCGTGCACCAGCAGGCGCTCGATGAAATGATGGACGACACCGTGCGCGTCACCGGTACAGCGCAGGCCCTGGCGCAATTGCAAACTCCAAAACTGTTACGTCCGGTAAAGCATGGCGCCAGTGAAAGCTCTGTGCTTGCCCAGTTCAGTGCTGAACAATTTGCGCAACTGCAAGCGCGCCGCGATGTGCGTGCCGAAAAACTGAGTCTGGAAGATTTATTCATAGAGATGACGCAATGAGCATAGTGAGCATAGTCAGTGTACTCAAAATGAAAGCAGTTGGTCTCGACAAGGATAAAAAATGAAACAGATCATTTCGATATGGATGCAACCTGTGTATGCGCGCAAAAATGCCGCCAACCAGAAAGTGACATTGGTACTGCTGCTTTTGCTGGCGTTATTACCAACGGCCATCTTGCTGATGAAAGTAGGCGGCGATGCACCTGGCTGGCAGCCATTACTTCTTGCCCTGGCATTGGGGCTGGCTTTTGCATTGGTGGCGACACTGGCATTCTGGTTCACGCTGCTGGTTCCCAGTATCGCCACACAGTTTTCTCCCGCCAATGCCAACCTGGTGCCCGGCTTGAAACCCGCGATGCGCTGGGCACTGGCCTTGCCCGTGCTGATGTTTCAGGTAGTGATGCTGATGGCGTCCCTGTATTTTGATCATTATCAGGGTATTTACCAGATATGGTTTTTTGGCGTGCTTGCCATATTGTCTTACGTCAGTACCATACGCAGCAAATGGGCAATCCTGGTGCTGGTAGTGATCAGTCAGTTACCCTTGTGGGGTGGCAGTGCCGCGCTTTCGATTGATGTGCGAACCCTGCACCATCCTGCCTGGCTGACACTGGGTGGTCTGTTGTTGACGGCAGCAACGACTTACTGGGCCTTGCAGGTACATGGCGACCGTCATTTCAAGCGCCATAAGAATGTGCTTTTGTTGCAAAGCGCGATGGATGGCCGTGGTGGACAAGCGAATCAGTTTTCCATGAAAATCTTGAATCCCTACCAGTTCTTTTTTAATCGCCGTCTAAGGCAAGTCGGTGGCGCGGCTGGTGAAGCGACCAGACTGATGCCGTATATATTTGGCGAGCAGGCACTCTGGCTGGGCAGTTTCTTGTCAGTAGCCGTGATGGCCACTGGCGTAGTTGCCTACTTCCATTTCTTTCTGCAAAAATCAGGTGACGTAAAACCCGGCAGTAGCATTCTTACCTATATGGTATTTGTCGTCTCCTTTATCATGCTGCCGGTGATACATACTGCTGTGGTGCGCGGTGCCGTCTATCAGACCAGTGTGGAGCAGGGTCTGCTCAGCCTGGCAGCCAGAATACCAGGGCCAGCGACGCAAACACGCTTGCAATGTGCATTCTTGCTGCGACAGTTTTTCGGCCTGTGGCTGATGGTGTTATTGATCGTTGTTGGCACTTTGCATCTGGCAGACGTCAGCCCCTTGCTGACTGAAAATGGCATAATCGCCTGCTTCAGCATGCTGCCCCTGAGTATTTTTTATCTGAGGAACTATGCCAGATTGAAGACACAATACTCGAGTGATAATTTCCTGGCTTTCTTTCAGCCCGTGTTGCTGGGTGGCGCGTTAAGTTTCCTGCATGCGCAATATGCGGAATATGTGCTGGCCTCGACCTGGTTGCTGTGTGCAGGTGTCAGTGTGATTACCCTGGTTATTTTGCGCTGGCGATGGAATCAACTGATGCAGTTTCATGCCGTCTTCCCAGCTGGCCGATCAGTCTGATTCAATGATGAAAACTGGACACGGCAGCGTTGCCGTGGCGAATACTACGATTTAAAACCTGATCTCATTTTATTATTCCCTATCATGCGTGCATTGATATTTGTACTGGGTTTCGTGATCGCTGGTGTGATGTTGCAGTTTCCCGATGCCGGGACAGAAATGTTACGACTTGAGAATTCCATGCAATGCCTGGCCACCGACAAGAGCAGTTTTTTCTGGCAATGCCTGTATCTGCGGCTGGAAGACAATCTCTTGAGCAATTTGCAGCTGCCAGCCAGCCTGATCAACTGGCTGGAACATCTGACGACTTCCCTGCTGCACCGCTAGACCAGCTGGCGCACATACCTTTGTATAGGTCACGCCAGTGCGCAAACGGCCTATATTCTCAGCCTGACCTGGCTTGCCCAGATTACCTGGCAAACGCATCTTGCTCCTGTCGATGAAATCCGTCAGTGCCATTTCAAGCGGGCCGCTTTCGCTGTGCTGGCCGCGCCTTGACTGCGTAATGGCAGGCTGACCACCTCAGCCAAGGCACACTTTTGTCTTGTCATGCAGGCACAAGCATCGCGATTTGACTACCTGATGAGATAGGGCGGTAAAATCGCGCTATTTGTATCGTTACTTTGAGGAACGGATGCTGATTGTGCGTCGCCATTTAAGCCGGTCTGGTCTGAGCTGTTGCGTGCTGATCCTGATGCTGGCCCTGTCATTGATGCCCGCCTTCAGTCACGCTGCGGCCTTGCGCACCATGCGCTTTGAACATCTGGGCATCGACCAGGGTTTGCCTACGCAATCAGTGCAGACTATCGCCCAGGACCGGCAGGGCAATATGTGGTTTGGCGGGCAGGCCGGCCTGATACGTTTTGATGGTTATCGTTTCACCACTTATAAAAACGACCCTGACGATCCACGCAGCCTCAATAGTGACTGGGTCAGGGAAATTTATGTCGATTCGCGCGACAGGCTGTGGGTGGCGACGGCGAGCAGTGGTCTGCATTTATATGATCGTCGCAAAAACAATTTTCAACGTTTTCTGGTTACCGACCAAGTGCCGCAGGTTGCCGACAAGCGCAACATCTACGCCCTGGTGGAAGATGGCAAGAATGGTTTGTGGATCGCTACTGAAAATGGCCTTAAGCATATTGATGCCAGTGACGGAAAAATACAGGTCTGGCATCATGAAAAAAACCGGCCAGCCAGCCTGGCGCATGACCGCGTCAATACCCTGGCGCGTGACGCCCAGGGTAATTTGTGGGTAGGCACTGAAGAGGGTCTTGATTACCTGGCGCAAGGTGAAAAAGAATTTATCCATTTCAAGATAGACAGCGACCCCAAGGCTGACAAGAAGAATAATGCCGTCAATGATATTTTCATCGATAAGCAGCAAAACTTGTGGATAGGCATGCGCAAGGGACTTTTGTTCTGGGATCACCGCAAGCCGTGGGCGCAGTATGAACGCTTCGCCTTACCAGAAAAATTGCAGGAACAGTCTGTCAAGAAAATACTCCAGGACAGTGGTGGCAGCCTGTGGATAGCTGTCAACAATAGTGGCGTCCTGCGCTTTGATGGCAATACCAGGCAAGTGCAGCATTTCAAGCGCGAAGATGGTGACCGCAACAGCCTTGCCGATGACCAGGTGGAAACCCTGTTCCAGGATCGCAGTGGCAGCCTGTGGATAGGTTATTGGACCAGCGGCACCAGCCATGTTGATTTGCTTGGCAGTGCGTTTAAACGTTACCTGCAAGTACCTAGCGAGGCGGACAGCCTGAGCATGTCAAAAGTGACCGGCATTGTGGAGGCTGGCAACGGCAAACTCTTGCTCGGTACTTTTGGCGGCGGCCTGAATTTGCTGGACCCGGTCACCGGTGAAGCCAGTAATGTCAGTGCCAATTATGGTGTCAGTGGCAAAAATGTGCTGGGCATGTTTCAGGCCAGGGACCGAAAATTGTGGATAGGTACTGAAACGGCCTTAGGCTATATCGACCCGGTGCGTAACAAATTCATAGCACGCAAACCCAATCCCGATGAGGTAGCTACCCATCAGATAAACGGCATTTTTCAGGATCGTGCCGGCATACTGTGGGCAGGCAACACCCGTGGTTTGCTGCGGCTGGACCCGGCCAGCAATGAGCTGCATAATTTTCGACATAGCGATCAGGATGACACCAGTATCGCCCATGATACTGTCATGGCCGCGGAGGAAGACAATCAGGGCCGCCTGTGGCTGGCAACCCTGGGCGGTATCGACTTGCTTGACCGGCAACGCATGGCTTTCCGGCATTTTCAGCGTAGTGCCAGTGACCCCGCCAGTTTGCTGAGTGATTTTGTCACTACCATTTTTCAGGACAGCAAGCGGGTGATCTGGTTAGGCAGCAGTGCTGGTCTGAGCCGCATGCAAGAAACCAATGATGCGCAGTTGAAGTTCAAAAATTATGTCACCAATGCAGCTGTCGATTGCATACTTGAAGGGGCGGGCGGCAAACTCTGGCTCAGCACGGATGCCGGTATTGCCCGCTTTGACCCCGCCAATGGGCAGATGAAATACTATACCGGTAAAGATGGCCTGGTCGATGGTGGTTACTACACCGGGTCTTGTTTGCGCGACAGCAAGGGGCAATTGTATTTTGGCGGGCTGAGCGGTTTAAGTGCTTTTGATCCGCTCGATATTCATGATAATCCCGTGCCGCCACAGGTACTGATTACTGAACTACAGATCTTTAACCAGGTCGTGCAGGCTGGTAAAAGCGTCGCTGGCTTTACGCTGCAAGAACAGATACAGGACGCCAGGGCCATTACCCTGTCCTATGCCCATTCAGTATTTTCGCTGGAATTCGCCGCCCCGCATTTTGCCGATACCGAGCGCAACCAGTTTGCCTATCAATTGCAGGGTTTTGACAAGGACTGGGTATATACCGACGCCAAACGCCGTTTCGCCACTTATACCAACCTCGACCCTGGTGAATATGTGTTTCGTGTCAAGGCGGCCAACAAGGATGGTGTGTGGAACGAAGAAGGGTCATCGCTGACGATCACGATCACCCCACCTTACTGGAAGACCTGGTGGTTCCGCATAGCGGGGCTGCTGCTGATCATGCTGGTTTTCTGGGGCATTTATCGCTATCGCCTGCGCCAGTTGATACGTCAGAAGCTGAGGCTTGAACAACAGGTCATGCGGCGCACATCAGAAATTGCCATGCACAAAAGCCTGGTCGAACAAAAGACCGCCGAACTTGAGCAGGCCGTGGGTGTGCTGGCACAGGCCAACCGGCAGCAACTCGAACACCAAAGTGAATTGACGCGTTTTCTGGCCGTGGCCAGCCATGACTTGCGTCAGCCCATGCATGCGCTGAATCTCTACCTGCAAGCTTTGTCCAGTGAAGAATTGTCAAGCGCATCGCGCAACCTGTTACACAAGGTGCAAAAATGTGCTGGTACCATGGATGCCATGTTTTTGTCCCTGCTGGATTTGTCACGGCTGGATGCGCGCGTGGTAGAACCGGATCTGGTCGAATTTCCGTTGGCATTGATACTGAAAAAGCTAGAACTTGAGTTCAGCTTGCAGGCGCATGCCAAGGGACTGGGTTTCAGCATTGGCGAATGTCAGGCCTGGGTCAATAGCGATGCCGGTTTGTTGGAGCAGATACTGCGCAATCTGATCGCCAACGCCATACGCTATACCCCGGCGGGCAGCGTTGCCATCAATTGTCGCGAGGTGGAAGGGCGCTTGCGCGTGGCGGTCAGTGATACAGGTATTGGTATTTCCGAGCACCAGCAAGAAACCGTATTTGAAGAATTTTTCCAGGTAGGAACCCTGAAAAAAGATGGCAACAAGGGTATGGGACTGGGTCTGGCTATTGTTAAACGCCTCACAGATTTGCTGGCCATACCGATTACGGTACAGTCTGAACTGGGGTATGGCACCTGCTTCGCCCTGTCTTTGCAACTGGCTGCCATCCATGAAGACAGCACCAGCAATAATCAGGCCGATATAGAATATAGCGCCTTGTTGCGTAACATTGCTGTCGTCATCGTTGATGATGATGAAACGATTTTGCATGCCACCCAAAGCCTGTTGACACAATGGGGCTGTCAGGTCGCGGCCGCCACCAGTTGTGCAGCGGCGCTTGAAAAAATGAAAGATGCAACACAGATTCCGGACGCGCTGATTTGTGATTATCATCTGGCAACCAATGAAACTGGTGTCGAAGTCATTGAAAAACTGCGTGATTTTTTCAATGAAGAAATTCCTGCCTTGCTCATTACCGGCGACACCACGGTGAGCAGCAGCCTGCCGCAGTTGCTGATCCTGCATAAACCTCTGCAAGCAGCGGCACTTCACCGCAGCCTGCTCAATCTCTTGCAGGGAAATGAAGGAAAACAGTTTACATAGACGTGGCTGGCACGTAGACTTTTAGCAATAAATTTGATCCAGACCGATTTGACCATGAGACCGACATACGGATGAAACAATGCGCCCTGTTGTTTTAGTCATAGAAGAGCACCCCATGTACCGCGATGCACTGGTGGCGGGTTTGCAGGTATTGCTGGCGGGCAGCGATATCTTTTCAGTTGGCTGCATAGAAGATATTGCCAGTTGTTTTTCAGAGGCCATCAATTTCACGCTGATGACACTGGATTTGGGTTTGCCAGGCATGCACGGCATTGCCGCGTTGGCATATCTGAAGTCGCGCTACCCACAAACTGACTGCCTGGTATTGTCAGGCGTAGAAGACCGGCACGAGGTTGGTCATGCCCTGGCTGCCGGGGCCACGGCTTTTATATCCAAAAGGGTATCCCTGGAGGTCATTGCGGATACCATCAGAAAAGTCATGGCACATGAAAGCCTGGCCGCAAAATGGATAGTGCGCAAACAGAAAATTGCGCCTGACAAGGCGGCTGCGTTCAATCTGACCGGTCGTCAGTACGAAATTTTATTGTTGCTGTGCCAGGGCTATTCCAATAAGGAAATCGCCAGACGTCTCAATATCGTCGAACTGACGGTGAAGTCGCATGTCTCCACCATCTTCAAGGTAATGGCGGTAGCCAACCGCATCCAGGCCGTCAGTGCGGTCAGACGTCTGGGGCTGATTCAGGATGCCTGAGGTGATGTAATGAAATATGCCAGGCAGCAAGAGACTGGTGCTACCCCAGCCATTTCAGCAAATCGAGCAAGCTTTGCTCATTGTTGCCGGTATCAAATGCCTTGATGCCCAGCTGTTTCAAAACAGCTTTGCCTGATTCGTTTTCGTCAAGTTGCCCCAACTCTTTCTTCAATGCCTGAATTTGTGTTGCCGTGAATTTTGCATGCGCGATCAGCGGCTGATACGGCTGAGGCTGGCTGCTGTGTATGACCCGGTGTCCGGTTTTTTCCAGATTTTTGGCAACGCCCGAATAAGAGGCGATACCACCAACGTCTGCCAGCATCGTGTCCAGATAAAATGGCACGGCACCCTGTTCCTTGGCGTACTGCACTTTCTCTTTTTCCAGGTTAAAGCCCTTATGGGTCAGTTCAGCCGAACAGAATTTCGACATATATGAAATTTTTTCCGGCAGGGTAATACGTTTGCCTTTGACATCTGCCAGGCTTTTCAACGGTGATGCCTTGGGTACAATCAACAGGCATTGCCCATCCGGCTTGGAAATGGACACCAACTGGTATTTGTAATCACGTATGCCACGCGCCGGATAATCACTGGGGCGGGCAATCACAAAATCCATCTTGCCAGCCTTCATGCCTTCTTCCAGCTGGGTAAATTCGCGGGTCACCACCACATTCACTTTTTTGCCCAGCGCCTTGCTCATGACTTCTGCCAGACCCGAGTATTTCTCTATGACCTGTGCTGAATCCAGACCGCCAGACGTGCCTTCACTGACATTGAGGGTATAGCTGCTTTGCGCTTGCGCACTGCCTGTGCTGGTTATGCTGATCAGCAAGGCCAGCCCTGCAAGCGTAGAAAATGGTTTCATGTTGCTGGCCCCTTAAAGCGCATGTAGTGCATGTCAATATGTCAAACAACTTGAAGGCACGAACAGGAAATCCTGCCACAGCCTTGCGTGATAGCTTAGTTTATAGGCATTTTTCATTAAGAAAAGGCCAACTTTAATGTAGATAATGCTGGCAGGCAATCCCTTATGTCATTTTTCAGGCGAAATAACCATTCTCTTGGTATGGTCAAGTCTTTTGGCGTAAAGCTTTATAAGCTTCAATCCGGCGCATCCACGGCTGCATAAATCTGGTATCTTTGCGGACACGATACGAACTCTGGAGCTGTCATGAAACGCCTCTCACATCTTGCTTATTTTACCCGCCTGCTGGTTCTGGCATTGGCATTGAGCGGTCTGGTGCAAGCCAGCGTGCAGGCACAGGAAAGCAAAACCCAGGCGACCAAGAAATCCAAAGTGGTATTTCAGGTGAGCGATGGTGACAGCAAAAAATGGGAACTGACATTGAGCAATGTCAAAAACGTCATCAAGGACCTGGGCAAGGACAATGTCGACGTTGAAGTTGTTGCCTATGGACCTGGTATCGATATGTTCAAATTCGAATCACCCGTCGCAGGCCGCATAGAAGAAGTGTTGAAGCTTGGTGCGCAAGTCATGATTTGCGAAAACACCATGCGCGCCCAAAAACTCAGCAAGTCTGATATGCTCGATAACCTGGGCTATGTCGAAGCCGGTGTTTCACAACTAATCAAACGCCAGCAGCAGGGGTATGCGTATATACGGCCTTGATGGGAGTACCTGGAAGTCACATTATCGGACTACGCAGCCTGAATGAAAAAAATAAACAGCCCCTGTTTTGCGTGGATATTTGCATGGATATTTTCCCTGCGCAGCATGTCCGCGATGGCACAGACAACAGAAAAGCCCGGTGATGCCTTGTTGCCCATGCCAGTCTGCACGGCTGACCTGCCTCGGAATGTGGAGACTGGACCATGGCTGGCCTTGACGCGTCACGGCGGACAATGGCGACTAAGCGCCACCCAGGTAAAATCGGAAATTTTGCCTGAGATTGAATCCAGTGGCAGTTTTTCGAACGTTTCGTCGAGCATCGTCGATCCAGTTATTTTGCTGCGTCATCCCGCCGTGATGACTGGCCCGGTAACTTATCACCGCATATTGAAGACAGCTTTGCCTGCGACTTTGCCCAGCCGTTTACAGACCAAGTTCAATCATCATCTGTACCAGTTCAGGATACAGCCGGCTGAAGAGCAAGGCGGATACCCGCTGATCATGCTTTATTCCGAAGGCAGGATGAGCCAGCTCGGCTATATGAGTATCAATAAATTCGATGAGATAGAAAATCACCTGCTGTGGGCGGGTGACCTTGACCATGATGGCAGGCTTGATCTCATTACCGAAAGCGGCGGCTCTCAGGGGGCCCAGGTGTGTGTGTACCTGTCTGGCGATGCCAGGGGGCAGGAATTGTTTGGCGAACCCATGTGCGTGCAGACCCGTACGTATGAAGGCTGCTGACATCTCCTGCTCTCGCATCGTTGAGGGAGCAGGAGAGGTTTTTCCCTTAAGCCAGCTTCAGCGTTTCCAGTGCGGTCTGCGCTGCCTTGCAATCAAAATCGATGATCTGGTATTCGGCCACGTCATGTTGCACATAAGAATCTTCAGCCAGCATTTGCAGGAGCGTTTCCTTGGCCATGCTTTGTACCGCGATAACGCCACCGAGGCCACTCTTTTTCGGGCCTGCAAACAGAAATGCGCCCTCCTTCAGATAACGCCCCACCCATTCACCATGGGCTTTGATATGTGGTTCTACCAGGCCGGGGGCTTTGTTATAGCTGACGTTGAGTAAGTACATGGTGTTTTCCTTTTTTGATTGAATCGATGATGTTTATCTGTACCCTGCTTTTTTTAAGCCACCGGTACAGGCATTTGCAGTATATTTAGCGCCCATGGTTTGATAAAGTGCGTGCGGGTTCATTGATTGATAACCGTGGGTGTTCAATCTTTTTCTTCAACGCAGGGCGCGACGTTCACCGGAAACCGGCATGCTTACTTTTAGTCTGATCAGAAAAATCGCTTCGGTCTTATTGCTGCTATGTTTTTTCTTGCCGCTTTCTACCTGCTCGTTTAAATCAGAGCCAAAGCAGGGCACTGACGCAGTTGGCGCATCAGTGGCGGACGCCAACAAGACAGCAAAGCCTGCTGAAAATCAAGATAACGTGTTATATGCGACAGAGATGCTGCATTCTGGTTGGGAAGAATTGAAAGAAGGAAATTTTTCCAATGCCATCGTCAATTTTCTGGCGATTGTGACTGTCTTCTTTTTGCCTTGCGCTGTATTGGCCGTAAAAGAAAAACCAAAAGCCATCATCAGCTTTGTCGCCAGTTTCCCGGCGGGCTATATTCTCTTCTTCTGGGTGTTTTTGGGCAGGACGCCGCAGATAGGTGGTGTGCTGGCGGTCATCTGCTGGGCCAGCCTGCTGGTGATCAGCGTATTGACCATGTTGAACTGGTGGCGGCTGCGCAAAAAAATGCGTATCCTCCCGAACCAGTAAGCCCCGCAATAAAGATCATGTACTTCTTATTTCAATGCAGCCTAACCTGACGATAAAGAAACCTATGAAAAAGCATCAAGCAAAAATACTGATTTGCGCATCGCTGAGCTTGCTTGGCAGCCTGCCATGTATACCGGCACAGGCTGCTGAAACAGCTTATGGCCTGGTACAACAATGGCCCCTGGGTAAAGCCAGCAAGTGGGATTATCTGGACATTGACCCCGTACGTAACCGGCTTTTCCTGAGCCGTAGCGATCATGTACAGGTGCTGGATCTGGCGACCGGCAAACCGGTTGGCGATATCGCCAACACAGCTGGTGTACATGGTGTGGCTTTTGCACAGGATTTAAAGATTGGCTTTACCAGCAATGGCCGTGCCGACTCCGTCACGGTATTCGATCTTGACAGCCTGGCGGTCAAACAGGAAATCAAAGTCAGCGGCCATAATCCTGATGCGCTGCTGTATGAACCCGCCAGTCACAAGCTGTTTGCCTTCAATGGCAAATCGGCCAATGTGACGGTGATAGACGCGCAAACCTTGCAAGTCGTGGCAACCATCGCCAGCACCGGCAGGCCTGAATTTGCCGTCTCGGATAACGCTGGCAAAGTGTATTTCAATGTCGAAGACAAGGGCGAACTGCATGTCATTGATGTCGCCAGCAATCAGCTGGTTGCCAAGTGGCCGCTCAAGCATTGTGAAGAGCCGACTGGCCTGGCGATGGATGTTGCCCATAGCCGCTTGTTTTCTGTCTGTCATAACAAGACCATGGTCGTGACCGATGCCAAAACCGGCAAGCAGGTCAGCCGCGTGGCAATTGGTGAACATCCTGATGCCGTCATCTATGATTCAGAAACGGCCAGCATCTTTTCTTCCAATGGTGATGGTGGTGGCAGCCTGACAGTCATCAGCCAGAAAGATGCCGATCATTATGCCGTGGTCGAGAATGTCAAAACCGCACAGGGTGCCAAGACCATGGCCATGGATATGAAAACCAGGCGCATCTATTTGCCTGCCATCCTGAACGATCAGTTCACTGTGATGACTTTCGCAAAAAAATAACCCGGTTACTTCAGCTTGTTTCAGCAAAAACGGCGGCAAGATTTTGCCGCCGTTTTAATTTTCCCCTTCAAACCCCAGCAAGACATTGGCGACATTGACGCCGATGTCATCCACCATATAACCACCTTCCATGACAAACAATGTGGGTTTGCCAAGGGTGGCGATCATGGCGCCCATGCGCAGGTAATCGCTGTTTTCCAGTCTGAACTGGCTGATCGGGTCATCCTTGAAGGTATCGATACCTAATGAAATGACGAGGGCGTCTGGCGCGAATACTGCCAGCTTTTTGCAGGCATCGGCCAGGGCAAGGCTGTAGGTATCCCAGTTCGTGCCGTGCGGCAGCGGGTAGTTATGGTTGAAACCCCTGCCATCACCATGCCCACATTCATCCTTATGCCCCAGAAAGTAGGGGTAAGAAGTCAGCGGGTCGCCATGCAGGGACACAAACATCACATCGCTGCGGCCATAAAAAATACCTTGTGTGCCATTGCCGTGGTGATAATCGACATCCAGCACAGCAACGCGGGCAGCGCCGCGGCGTATGAAATCCTGTGCAGCAATGGCGGCATTATTGAGGTGGCAGTAACCGCCCATGTATTCTGTCGATGCATGATGACCAGGCGGACGACACAGTGCAAATGCCTGCCGGGTATTTGCTGAAGTGCTGATGATGTCGGCACCAGTCAGCGCGAGGTTGGCGCTGGCACATACTGCTTCCCAGGTACCTGCCGTGATAGGTACCCCGGCATCCATCGCATAAAACCCCAGTTTACCGTCGATGTGAACAGGTTCGATATCAGTGCGCAAATCACGCACCGGCCAGACCAGCGGCAGCGCATCATGTTGACGGCCCAAGGCTGCCCAGTTGGCCCAGGCATTTTGCAGAAAATCGACATAGCGCTCACTGTGCACCGGGCTGTACATGCTGACCGGGTAATCATGCGGCGCGATGATGTCGCCCAAACCCAGGTCTTTGATGCGCGCCAGGACGGTATCAGCGCGGCCCGGCATTTCCACGCAGGGTTTCAACATGCCGTCTTTGAGTTCCGTGCCGTGATGCAGATGGTGTTTGTCACTATAGATGGTCAGCATTTTTTTTTGCTCTCGCAGGCTAGGGTTGACGGTCGGTACGGGAATGATTATGAGCCTGCCAGGCAGAAATTACTTTGCTTTATTGCCTGATGCAAGCTTATGATTTGAGTCAAATCAACTCAAAAATAGACGAAATGAAAAACAAACACCTCAAAAAGCCACTGGATGACGTTGATTTAAACATTCTGCGTCAATTGCAGGCAGACGGTAGTCTGTCCAACGCCAAGCTGGCAGAGCGCCTGTCGCTGAGTGTGACGCCATGCTGGCGTCGCATACGCAGGCTGGAAGAAGAGGGTTTTATTGAAGGTTATCAGGCTAACCTGAACCGCCGCAAACTCGGCTTTGATGTATTGGCCTTTGTGCACCTGTGTTTTGATATCCATACCGATGATTCGGCAGACCGGTTTGAAGAGGCCGTGCTGACTTATCCAGAAGTCTTGTCCTGCCACAAGATCACCGGCAAGGCGGATTACCTGTTGCAGGTGGTTGCCGAAGACCTGGATCGCTATGGCGAATTTGTTGAACATATCCTGCGCCGCCTGCCTGGCGTGACCTCCATCCATTCCAGCCTGACCTTGCGCGAGATAAAGTCGTCCAGCCGTTTGCCGGTGTATTGAGACAGCACTGCGCTGTGCCTGACAGGCAAGCTGGCAGGCTTCATGCCTTGTCATGGCGATTCAAAATAAAACTTGCAAATAGTTTCCGTGGAAACTAAAATCACATCAAACCGTAACAGACATAAGATGCGCATACCTGTGATAAGCGCCATTGCGATGAATATGAAAAAAGTGAAACCATCAGAGCCCGCCATTGCACATGCAGGCACAGTCAGTGAACTTGAATCGCATCTGGGTTTCTGGCTGCGCTATGTATCGAATCATGTGTCGGGCCAGTTTGCCAGCATGGTGGAAGCGAATGGTGTTTCCGTGTCTGAATGGGTAGCGTTGCGCGCCTTGTATCCCGCAGGGCATACCGGCAGCACCAGAGTATTTTCTGCTGCGGACCTGATGGATGCACTGGGTATGACAAAAGGGGCCGTGTCCAAGATCGTGACGCGCCTCGAAGACAAAGGTCTGGTAAGGCGTGTCATTGTGGATACCGATAAACGGGCGCAGCAAATCATGCTGACCAAAGCTGGCATGGCATTGGTACCAACGCTGGCTGCATCGGCTGATCAGAATGACCAGGCATTTTTTGGTCACCTGAGCGCAACTGAGCGCAAAGAGTTGATGAGCAGCATGAAACTCATAGTCAGCATGTGCGGGCTGAAACAATTACCGGTGGACTAAAGCACCGCCATTGAATATTGATGACCGGGAGAGAAAAATGGAAAATACAGTCAGCGAAACCATCACGCAATGCGCGCAGGCGTCTTATGCAGGTACGATGAGTTTTGGCGCCATTGTCGGCAAGCTGATGGTGGCGGGAGTTGAGTCCTATCATGCAGACTATCGTCATGCGGATACAACTTACTACCTGCCAGACGGTGAAACGATGGTGATCGCGCTGCATGCACCGGCAATACCGGTTGCTGAAAATTTTGATACGGCTGCCTTGCAGGCGGCAATACGTGGTGCGCAAGCTGGTGCGGTGAAATATCCAGAATTTTTGCAACTCTCCATGGCTGCCGGTTGTGTCGGTTATCTGGTCTGGATAAACGGGCGGCATGTGATTTATTTTGGCCGTCGTGGTGAAACGCATGTAGAGCATTTTCCAGCGGCCAGTTAAACCCGCGCAACCAGCCTCTTTTAGACTATATCTTTTAAATAGAATTGATAGCGCTGTTTCCCGGGTAGTCACGAAATAGAAAATTATTTCTAGAATAAATTTTCTAGAAATGTTATTCTACATCTTGCGTGAACAATATTCCCCTGGAGAGAAATGCATGAAGATCTTAGCTATCGCTTTTTTGTTAATGGCCAGCATCGCTGGCAACGTCAGCGCACAGACCCCGGATACACCGGTCAACTGTGATAGTTGCGAAGAATGGAACCAGCCAGTCAAGCCGTTCAATATATTTGGCAACACCTGGTATGTTGGTGTCAAAGGCTTGTCAGCCGTGCTGGTGACTGGCCCGAAGGGTCATATCCTGCTGGATGGCGGCATGCCCCAATCGGCACCCTTGATAGCAGCAAATATCAGGGCGCTCGGCTTTCGTGTCGAGGACGTGAAATTCATCCTCAATTCACATGCGCACTGGGATCATGCCGGCGGCATACACGCACTGCAACGCGCGACGGGGGCCGTCGTGGTGGCCAGCGCGTCGGCTGCGAAGGTACTCCAGAGCGGCACCAATGGGGTTGATGATCCGCAATACCAGGCCACGCCTGTGATCAACATCGCCAGGGTAGACAAGGTCAAGGTGATAGGCGAGGGCGATGTCGTGACAGCAGGCCCGCTGGGCCTCACTGCTCATATGACGCCTGGCCATACACCCGGCGGCACGACCTGGACCTGGGTTTCCTGCGAAGGCTCGCGTTGTCTGAACGTGGTCTATGCCGACAGCCTCAATCCCTATGCCAGTGGTGATTTCAGATATACAGGAAATAGCAGCGATCAGGGCAACGGCAAGAATAAAACCGCCGATATTTCCGTCTCCTTCGCAGCCAGCATCGCCAGGGTCGCAGCGCTGAAATGCGACATCATTATTTCTGTACATCCCAATATGACCGATGTCATGGAAAAAGCTGCCAAACGTACGGCCGACAGCAATCCATTCATCGACGCTAATGGTTGCCGCGATTATGCAAAAGAAGCCAGCGACTTATTGAGCAAACGCCTGGCAATGGAACGCGGCGAGGTGATACCGGGCGCAGCAAAGGACACAGCACATCACAGCCACTAGCGATCATTGAAGTCAGCAGGCGTTTTGTCATTGCTCAGATTATTTGCACAGAGCAGGAAAAGCGATAACGTGATGATGCTCTACGTGCAGACCGCGCTTAAGCGGCCTGCCCCTGCAAAATCTCGGTCTGCCTTTTCTTTGTTAAGCCCGACAAGGCTTTGCGGTAAGAATAGGCCAGCAGTTCCAATAGATAATCTTCCGGGAATGTCGTTATATCAACGATGGTCACCCAGTGAAAGCGGCCCATGTAGCGGGCCGGTTTGACGCCGGGGGTGTCGGTGAGTTCAAGAAAACGGTCGGGTGAAACCCGTATGCTGAAACGCCATTGTTCCGGTTCGCTGGTTTTAAAATACGCAAACGTTTTATCGTCAATGCTGTACACCAGGATATTGCTGGGTGCAGCTGACAGTCTTTCTTGCGCACCGATAAAGCTGGCACAGTGTTTTTTCAGAGCAGGCAGTTTCATCAGATGACATAGTCTTGGTATTGCGAATATGGCAATCATACCGCAAATTGATCAACAGGCGCTTTCTGCTCAATTTGCTGCTCAGTTTGCGGTAGAGTTTGCGGCACACTTGTTACAGCGCCTGCTGATTCCCTTCATTTGCGCAAGCCGCGATATTCCAGCACTGCCAGCGTCACGACGACCAGGGCTTGTGCTGCGACAAAGATCATTCCCAGCACGGTTGCATCAAACCAGACTTCGATCGCCAATATGCTGGCGATGACCCAGCCAACATTGCCGATGATGACCAGCCAACTCAACGCGGCAGGCGGGTGTTCTTGCGTGCCGGCACGGCTGGTGAACCACATCAGCGCAGCACAGGGGAACAAGGCAAGCCCGGCCATGAAGATGAAATTTTTTGGCAGACCCAGTAAGCCGGAAAGCACGCCAGCCGCAGCCACCAGCAAAATGCCCATGGCGAGACAGGTCAGTGCGTCGAATAAAAAAATTGTTCTTGGATTCAATCCGGTGATGGCATTGGTAGCGGCATTGGCGGCATCCGTATTTGCAGTGGCTTTTGAAGTAACGGTGGTCATGATCAATCTCCAGTTCGGTTAAGGAGCTTGCAGTTTCGTGCTTTGCGTGCAGCAAGTCGATTACCTCAGAGGTAATGGCTGCGCGGAAAAAAAAGCCCATAATGCTGACTCTGGTACTTCATGTGATAACAGGAAAACGGAGGCGATGAGTGAGCACTTCAACGAAAACACCACTTGGTGCACAATCCATGCAGCAGTCAGGGCATGATGCTTCGATAGGTGAGCTGATACGCGAATGCCGCAACCAGCGCAAACTGAGTCAGATGGACCTGGCGCTGGATATCGCCATCTCGCCCCGGCACTTGAGCTTTGTTGAAACTGGGCGGTCCAGACCCAGTGCCGAACTGCTGATGACGATTGCCAGCCAGCTTGATGTGCCCTTGCGGGCACGCAATACCTGGCTGCTGGCGGCGGGTTATGCGCCCAGATATACCGAGCAGGGGCTTGATTCTGCCCGCATGGTGCAGGTCAGGGCTGCCGTGCAGCGACTGCTGGATACGCATGACCCTTATCCAGGCGTGGCCCTTGACCGCCACTGGAATGTGGTATTGCATAACCATGCAGCGGCAAGACTCATGGGTTTGCTGCCGGCGGAATTAACATTGGGTGGCATCAATATCTTCCGTGCCAGCCTGCACCCACAAGGTTTTGCGGCTTACACCAAAAACTTCAATGAGTGGGGCGGCTATCTTTTGCAGGTGCTGCAAAGGCTGATGCTCAGCGCACGCGATGAAGCGCTCACGGCGCTGGCGCAAGAAGTCTATGCGTACCCTAACGTGATCGCGCTGAAAGAACACACCACAGTTGATGCCGTCAATGGCATCAAAAATGAACCCGCCTTGCTGGTGCCTTGCATATTGGAACTACACGGTCATGTACTGTCATTGTTCACCACCCTGACCACTTTTGGCAGCCCGCGTGACATTACCCTGCATGAATTATGCGTGGAATTATTTTATCCGTCCGATGAAAAGACCGGACAGTTTTTGAAAGCACAGGCGCAATAATAAAACAGCTGCCTGGGTTAGAATGATGGTCGTTTTTTGTTACTTCGTGCCACTTTCATACAGGATATCAAGATGCTCAAACTGCATTGCTTCGGTCAATCTGGTAACAGTTACAAAGTCGCTCTGGCTTTGCGCGTGATGAATATCCCCTGGCAGGCTGAATTTGTGGATTACATGCATGGTGCCACCCGTGGTGATGACTGGCGTGAAACCGCGAATGAAATGGGTGAAGTACCGGTGCTGGAAGATGGCGATATCAAACTGACGCAATCGGGCGTCATTCTACATTACCTGGCAGATAAATACGCGGTCTATGGTGGCAATGATGAAGCTGAAAAACGCGAGATCCTGCGCTGGATATTATTCGACAACCACAAGTTCACCAGTTATTTTGCCACTTACCGTTTCATGAAATCTTTTGGCCCTGCCGCGCCTGATATCACCCTCATGAACTGGTTGCGCAGCAGGATGGATGCAGCTTTTTCGATTGTCGAAAAGCACCTGGAAAATCGTGCGTTTTTGTTGGGTGAACAGATCAGCATCGCCGATTTTTCATTATGCGCTTACCTGTTCTATCCAGAGAATGAAAGCGCCTATGGCGTGCGCGAGCGCTACCCGCACATCGCCGCATGGCTGGATCGTATCCAGGCATTACCTGGCTGGGCTGGCCCATATGACATCATGCCCGGTGACTATATTGCACCGAAGTGGTAGCGCAATGGGCAGCTTGAATGCTGCCATGCAAAAATATTGTACAAACAGGGTACAAATATTGCCAAAGCCTGACCCTGTTGTTAGCATGTTGGCTGGCTTTATCAGCTTTTGCAGACAATTCAAGAAAATCAATGAAAAAAATTTTACTGCTGGTCAGTTTTGCACTGATCATGCATCCCGTGGCCAGTCTGGCCTATCCTGATGAGCCCACTGGACACATCGATTTCAAAGGTATCACACCGCTTGGTGGTGATAAATCCAAATCCTTGCAGGCATTGCGCGACTTGGCAGAAAAGGGCAATACAAGGGCGCAGAATGATCTGGGGCAGTTGTATTTTTTCGGCGATGTCGTTGAGCAGGACATGGCCGAGGCCGTCAAATGGTATCGCAAGGCAGCAGAAAAGGGTGACGCCCAAGGCCAAAGCAATCTGGGCCTGATGTACGTACAGGGCAATGGCGTGGCGCAGGATTATGCCGAAGCCGCCAACTGGATCAAGCAGGCAGCCGCGCAAGGCAATGCACCGGCACAGGCGCATCTGGGCATGATGTATCTGGATGGTCAGGGTGTCGTGCAAAACGTCGGCTATGCGCTGACCTGGATCAACAAGGCCGTGGCACAGGGAAATACGCTGGCACAATATAATCTGGCCACCATGTACCAGACCGGCAGAGGTGTGCGACAAAGTTATAACGATGCGCGTCGCCTGTATCAGCAGGCCGCTGAAAAAGGCCATGCCGGTGCCCAGTATGCCTTGGGCCTGTTGTATAAATCAGGCCTGGGTGTGCGTCAGGATTATGCTGAAGCTGTTACCTGGTATCGCCTGGCCGCAGACCAGGGCAATGCCGATGCCCGTGTCAATCTTGCTTATGCCTATGAAAAAGGCCAGGGCGTTATCCAGGACACCGATGATGCACTGAGGTGGTATCGTCTGGCCGCCGCCACTGGCGACGCCAAGGCGCAAGCCAGCCTCGGCGCAATTTATGCCAGTGGCAAACTGGTGCCACAGAATTTGCCGGAAGCGCTGAAATGGTATCGCCTGGCCGCTGCAAAAAATGACGCCAGTGCGCAATTCTATCTGGGCAATATGCATGCGCAAGGCAAGGGCTTGCCGCAAAGCGATGCTGAAGCCGTGAAATGGTATCGTCTGTCAGCTGCGCAGGGCTATACGACTGCGCAAATCAACCTGGCCTTGTTGTTGATGGAAGGCCGCGGCACGCAGCGCGATGATGCAGAAGCCCTCAAGTTATTGCGCCCGGCAGCAGAACAGGGCAATTTGCAGGCCCAATACTATCTGGGTTTGTTGTATGCCCAGGGGCAAGGTGTGCCACATGATTATGCCGAAGCCGTAAAATGGAACACACTGGCTGCTGAAAAAGGGCATGCCGGCGCACAGAACAATCTGGGTATGCTTTACCTGAATGGGCAGGGCGTGGAAAAAGACGTGGAAGCCGCGTTGAAATGGCTGCGGCGTGCAGCCGACCAGGGGTTGGCAGCGGCCCAGAACAACCTGGGCATGCGCTATGCAAAAGGGCAGGGTGTGCCGCAAAGCCATGCCGATGCACTCAAATTTTATCGCCTGGCCGCGCTGCAAAATGACGGATATGCGCAATTCAACCTGGCTACCAGCTACGAGCAGGGCCTGGGTGTCAAGCCTGATATCCCACTGGCGTATATGTGGTTTGCGCTGGCTGCCACGCCTGCATATCCCGAGGCATTGAAGAAAAAAGCCAGCCTGGCAAAGAAAATGAAAGCTGCGCAAATAGTCAAAGCCGATAACCTGGCGGCAGAATGCAAAAAGCAGGACTTTAAAAATTGCGGATAAATTCCGAGCATCCGCATCTTGAAAATACCAGGCATGATTAAAGCGAACATGATGAAGCCGATACGCGATCCAATACGCAAATCCATCAGAAAAACGGCAAACAAAACAGCTCACAAAACAGCACACAAAACAGCGCGTCAACCAATGGTAAATTTTTCTGGCGCGTTGAGCTTGGGTACCGTCTTGCTGGTTTGTGCACAGGTTTTGCTGCACCCTGTACCGGCATATGCCAGGCAAGCCGATGAGCTGAAGCAGGCGAAAGAAAAATTACTTGCCCCTACCATCACAGCGGTTGTGAACATGAAAGATCTGTCAGAGCGCGCCGAAAAAGGGGAAGCGCTGGCACAGCATCGCTATGGCGAAATGTTCGAGTATGGCCGCGGTGTCAAACAGGATATCGACGAAGCAATCAGATGGTACCGGCTGGCTGTTGCCCAGAGTTTTGCTGAAGCACAAGCCAGTCTTGGTCTTTTGTATGCCAATGGCAAAGGGGTAAAACAGGATGCTGTTGAAGCCGTCCGGCTTTACCGCCTGGCGGCAGCGCAAGGCAATGCCATGGCACAAAACAACCTGGGTGTGCAATATGCGCGGGGCCAAGGTGTGAAGCAGGATAATCTCGAAGCACTGAAATGGTACCGCCTGTCGGCTGAACAGAACTATACGACCGCCCAGGCAAACCTGGGTGCCATGTATTTGAACGGTAACGGCGTTGAGCAAGACTATGCGGTGGCCATGAAATGGTATCGGCTGGCAGCGGTAAAAAATAGCCTGATCGCGCAAAACAACATAGGCTTGATGTATGCACGTGGGCAAGGTGTGGATCAGGATTTTGCTGAAGCTGCCAAGTGGTACAAAATGGCCGCAGAGCGAGGTTTGGCCGCGGCGCAAAATAATCTGGCCGAACAATATATCAAAGGTAACGGGGTAGAGCAAAGTTTTGCCGAAGCCGTGACCTGGTATCGCCTGGCCGCAGCGCAAGGCAATGCTACGGCGCAAAACAACTTGGGCGTCAGGTATGAAAGAGGTGAAGGTGTCATGCAAAATAGTGCGACTGCCTCAGAATGGTATCGACTGGCGGCTGAGCAGGGCAATATCATTGCGCAAAACAATCTGGGTGTGCAACTGGCAAGTGGTCGCGGTGTCAAGCTGGATTATGTCGAAGCCGTCAAATGGTTCCGGCTCAGCGCCGACAAAGGCAACGCTACCGCGCAGGTCAATCTGGCGTTTCACTACAGCAAGGGGCAGGGGGTGGAAAAAGATGATGTGCAAGCCCTGAAGTTATATCGTCTGGCTGCTGTGCAGGGTGACCCTGTTGCGCAAAGCAGCCTGGGTGAAATCTATGAAAAAGGGCTGGAGGTCACACCAGACCCGGTCCTGGCGTATATGTGGTACAGCCTCAGCGCGCTTGCTGCCAATACGGGTGCGCAAAAAAAACGCGACAGCCTGGCGGGAAAAATGACACCGGACCAGATCAGCAAAGCAGAAGCAAAAACCATACAGTGCAAAAAACAGAAATTTGAAAATTGCCTGTAAAGTAGGGAGTGCCTGTGCGATTGTGCTGGCACTGTCGTCAATTGATATGTCCCGGATTTTAAAAATATGAAACCAATTTTATTGGCAGCCCTGCTCACTTCCCTGTTCATATCTGGGCTCACCCCACCTGACGCGCTGGCCGTGCCCATAGAAAACAGCAATGCCAATATCGAGACGGAGAAAAAAGCCAAACTGTTGAAAGAGGTACAGGTGAGGGCCGCAGCTGGTGATGCCCGGGCGCAGTACCAGCTGGGTTTGCGGCATGAGCTGGGGCAGGGTGTGCGCCAGGATGATGCAGAAGCTGTGCGCTTGTATGGTTTATCGTCAGCGCAAGCTTATGCTGCCGGTCAGTCCAGCCTCGGCTATATGTATTTTTTGGGTAAAGGCGTTTCGCAGGATTATGTACAGGCCGTCAGACTGTACAAACTGGCAGCCACGCAGGGATACAGTGATGCGCAAAATAATCTGGGTGCCATGTATGCCAGGGGCCAGGGCGTAGAAAAAGATGAAGCAGAGGCCATCAAGTGGTACCGGCAGGCTGCAGAGCTGGGCAACCCTCAAGCACAAAATAATCTGGGTTTGCTGTACCTGCGCGGCGACAGCACTGCGCAAGACTATGCCGAAGCGCAAAAATGGTTTCGTCTCGCGGTAGAACAGAAACATGCAGGCGCTCAGAACAACCTGGGCGTGATGCTCGAAAGTGGCCTCGGCATGGAAAAAAATCCTGTTGAAGCCGTCAACTATTACCGCATGGCCGCAGAGCAGGGTTACACGATTGCCCAGAATAATCTGGGCGTGAGTTATGCGCGTGGCCAGGGTGTGCCGCAAGATGATGTGGCTGCGCATACATGGTATCTGCTGGCTGCCAGCAAGGATGCACAGGCACAATACAATCTTGCCAACCAATATTTGAAGGGGCGCGGCGTCGCCAGGGATGAGGTAGAAGCCTTGAAGTGGTTTAAGCTCAGTGCAGAGCAGGGCTTTGTCACGGCACAAGTCGGCCTTGGCAATATGTATGAAAAAGGCCAGGGTGTCACGCGGGACCATACGGCGGCTTTGAAGTGGTACCGGCTGGCAGCCGACAATGGCAGTGCGCTGGCAAAGAGTTGCATGGCCCTGATGTATGAATTTGGGCGTGGTGTGCAACAGGATCATGCTGAAGCCATCAAATTATACAAACAGGCAGCAAGCCAGGGGGATGCACTGGCGCAAAACAACCTGGGCGTCTTGTATAAAAACGGCACCGGGGTACCACGTGATCTGGTTGAAGCGGGCAAATGGTTTCGCCTGGCTGCAGATAGCGGCTATGTCGTAGGTCAGTTCAATCTGGCTGTTGCCCTGTTTTATGCAGAAGGGATGAAGCAGGATTATCCTGAAGCATTGAGGCTCTACCAGATCGCGGCAGCCCAAGGGGACGCAGCAGCACAAAGCAATCTGGGTGTCATGTATGAACGTGGCCTGGCAACTGCACAAAGTTATACGCAGGCTTTGAAGTATTACCGCATGGCCGCAGACCAGAATAATGCCAACGGCCAGGCCAATCTGGGCAAGGTATATGAAAAAGGCCATGGCGTGGTACAGGATTATGATGTGGCCTTAAAATGGTACAGGTTGGCCGCTGCCAACGGCAGTGCCATGGCGCAAGCCAGTCTTGGGTTTATGAGTGAACGCGGGCGCGGTGTGCCGCAGGACTATACCGAAGCTGTCAAATGGTACAAACTGGCCGCCGCGCAGGACAATGCCGTTGCACAAAATAACCTCGGCGTCATGCTGGAAAAAGGCCAGGGTTGCACACGTGATCCGGCTGCCGCGCTTAAGTATTATCGTCTGTCGGCAAACCAGGGTTATGCCATCGCACAGGGCAATCTGGGTGTCATGTACGCTGTTGGCCAGACCGTCAAAAAAGACTATGCCGAAGCCCTGAAATGGTACCGGCTGGCTGTGGCACAGGATGATGCATTTGCACAAGCTTCTCTGGGCTTCATGTATGAAAAAGGCCAGGGTGTGCCACAGGATTACGCCGAAGCCCTGAAATGGTATCGCCTGTCAGCCGCCCAGGGCAATACCAACGGCCAGGCTTATCTGGGTCTGATGTATGAATATGGCCGTGGTGTTAAACAGGACAAGGTCGAAGCGCATAATCTATTCAGGCTGGCAGCGGCGCAGGGCAACCCCATAGCCCAGCGCATGATAGGTTCCACGTATGGGGCTGGCAAACCAGTTAACTAGAACTCATTTCATAAATAGGGGTGAATGCGAACAAGGCGATTTGGGATGCAGTGCAAGGCGTGACGCGCAGCTAAGGCGTCCGCCTTTGCAAGCGGCGCAACGCAGCAATGCGCCCAAATCGTCAGTTCCCGAAGGGTTTGCCTCATAGCGGGGGCTCGACTGTGTAGGACTCGTTGTCAATAGCACCACTATTGACGGCCTCGTCCGCCTTGCCAGCCCACGCTATGAGGCAAACGCATCTCATCCCTATTTATGAAATGAGTTCTAGAGCGACGCCGGAAGGACCTGGCCGGCATTACGGGCGCAAATGCGTTTGCGCCCGGCTTTCACGCCTGACCTAGCGCACCCGGTATACCTGGCCAGTTTGCGCACCTTCGACACTGCGGCTATACGCCTGCCCTACACGTAGCGATGACACTGTTTCAAAACCACGGAAATACTCACCAAATACGGCGACAGAATCTTCCAGCAAGCCAGGACTGATGACATTGATGCGCAAGCCACGCGGCAATTCGATCGCTGCACCACGCACAAAGCCTTCCAGTGCAGCATTCACCATCGCGGCACTGGCACCATTGCGTATGGGTTCGTCACCGACAACACCGCTGGTCAGGGTGATGGAGCCGCCATCGTTGAGGTAGTCACGGGCAATCTGCGCGACATTGACCTGGCCCATCAACTTGTCATTGAGACCGATGTGAAAATGCTCTTCCTGCATCGTTGCCAGAGGGCCAAAATGTACATGCCCGGCTGCAACCACCACCGCATCGACCTTGCCGGTTTTTTCAAACAACTGGCGGATCTGGGTCGTGTCACTGATGTCTGCCTGAAAATCGCCAGCACTGCGGCCAACGCGGATGATCTCATGTCGTGCTGCCAGTTCACTGGCAACGGCTTTACCTATGGTGCCATGCGCACCGATGATGATGATTTTCATTTCATGTCCTTGAGCTTGTTTTGAGTACGAGGTGGCGATAAAAGCCAGGTGTCTTGTTGAATTCTGTTTTACTGCATGGGATGAAGTATCAGGCATTTTGAAATACAGATAAATGCGTTAGAATTTTATAAATTGCTAAGCGATGGTTAGTAATAAACCGTCATACAGAGAAAAATGGATAAATTACGCAGCATGGAAGTGTTTGTCGCCGTTGTCGATGCAGGCAGTTTTACGGCTGCGGCAGCCCTATGCGATATTTCTCCGGTGATGGTGGGCAAGCACATCGGTTTTCTCGAAAGCCTGCTGGGTGCACGCCTGCTGACACGCACCACGCGTCGCCAGAGCCTGACAGAACTGGGCATGCAATATGCCGACCAGTGCAAGGCCATTCTGGCGCAGATCAGGGATGCCGAATCAGGTGCGGCCAGGTTGCGTGGCGGTGCGCGGGGTTTGCTGAAGATCAGTTCGCCCGTCACTTTCGGCAGTGAATTGCTGGCCCCTGCCATGGTGGATTACCTGGCCCAATACCCGGAAATGCAGGCCGACCTGCACCTCAATGACCGCCTGGTGGATGTTGTTGACGATGGTTTCGACGCAACCATACGCATAGGCACGCTGGAAGATTCCACCCTCATCGCTAGGGCGTTGCAGCCTTACAGGATGATGATCTGCGCGGCACCTGCCTACCTGGCGCGCAAAGGCATACCACAGACCCCGGCTGATCTGGTGCAACATCAATGCCTGGATTTTCTGCACTGGAACAAGCATGTGCGATGGCGCCTGACAGAAGATGCATCGAGCATCCCCGTCAGCCGCCTGCGCTCGAATAACGGCCAGGCACTGAAGTGCGCTGCCGTAGCTGGTTTTGGGATTGTCATGCAGTCAGAAATACTGCTTGCCAGCGAAGTTGCCGCCGGCCGCCTGGTACCTTTGCTGGATGACTATGTGCCCGCACCGCGCCCCATGCATTTGCTGTATCCGCGTGACCGCCAGCCAACGCCCAAGCTATTAACCTTTATCGACTTCATGCTTCAACGTTTTGGTCTGACACGGTCGGCGGGGACGAAGAAAAAATAGGCAGCGCCACTGTTGTCCTCAATATCAGGGGCGCCGCCGCAAATTATATGTTGCATGTGCTGTCATCCTTGGATGCGAAGCCGGTTGTGAACTCGGCTTCTGCTCAAGCTTCAATGTCTTTCAGCTTGCAACAAGTCTTAGTGCTGGTGAGTGCCGTTGACTGGTGCTTTGGTCGTCACTTCCAGCATGGGCGCAGGTGCCTTCAGGTCTTGCCCGCTCTGGCCGTCTTTGGGTATTTCTATCCAGTCCAGACGGCCTTTTTCGCAAAGCTGCGTGACTTTGAAATACAGTTTTCCCGGCGTGTCGGGCAGCTTGACGTGGATGGAAAATTCATCGTAATACGCATCGGGCAACAAGCCTTCATTCCAGCTTATTTCGGTCACGTCCTTGCTGATGGTTTTGCCGTGCGACTGATAAGCTTTGGCCAGGGCTTCTGTGACGATATTGATTTTCCAGCCTGGCTTGGGCATGGGTTTCGCGCCCATGACGCCATCTGGAAGGTGGACGGTAATGTTATTCGTACCGCTGCCTTCGCAGCCATGGCCGACCTTGAATGTCAGCTTCTGGTAAGCACCTGCATTGGCGCTGGTTTGTTCCAAAGTGATGTGGGCGCTGGCATGCTGGGCGAAGCAGGCAGCCAGAATAAAGAGTGCGTAGTTTTTCATATCAGACCTGTAGAGTAGAGGTGTTTGTCTTGCCTGGTTCATCGATGCGCTGGAATTCTATGCGGGGTGATGCAGGCCTGGTTTGTCGCGTTTGAACATGCTGGTTCAGGTAAAAAACATAGGCATGCCATACGCCCAGGGCGCAAATGGCTGCCACATTGAAGCTACGAAATACCCTGACCAGCAGGGACGCAGTGTTGATTGTTGTGCGCATGAGATTTCCTGAAGTTTTTAGTGCTGCATGGCGCTGCTGCTGCTTTGATTCAAGGGCTTTGCCAGTGCCTTGATTTCAAGGGTTTCGCGCTTCCTGTTTTTGTTTTCGATGACAAGGGTGATGGGTATCATGTCGCCATCTTTGACCTGGGCTTTCAGGTCGATCAGCATCACATGATAGCCGCCGGGCTTTAATTCAATCAGCTTGCCAGCAGGCAGATCCAGGCTGCCGACGGCACGCATTTTCATGACCTGGTCTTTCATTTCCATCTGATGCAGTTCGACCGTGGCGGCCGCCGGTGAACGTACTTCGACCAGGCGGCTGTCTTGCGCAGCCGTGATTTGCATGAATGCACCCGTGGTTTTTTGCTGCGCCACCGTTGCCCTTACCCACGCATCATTGACTTTGACTTGCGCCTGTGCCGTGCCCAGGCAGCTTAGCAATAATACGAGTGGTGTCAATGCAGATACACCGGTTTTGAATTTGATTTTCATGAAAGTTCCTTAAAGTAAAGTCGATGCAGACTGCATCAGGGTGCGCAGGTCTTGTGCACACTGAGCCGCAGTCTGTTCATGTTTAAAGGCCAGGCGTATGCGCCCGGCGGCATCAAACACATAGGTGATGGCGGTGTGATCCATGGTGTAAGAACTGCCGTTAGGTATCTTCTCGTAAAACACCTTGAAGTCTTTTGCGACCTGCGCAGTTTCTGCCAGGCTACCCCGCAGACCGAGAAAACTCGGGTCGAAAGCACGCATGTATTCTGCCAGCAGTTCCTGGGTATCGCGTTCCGGGTCTATGGTGACAAACAAGACCTGTACGCGCTTGCCGTCTGCGCCCAACTGCTTGCGGATATTGACAGCGCGTGTCAGCGCCGTGGGACAAATATCCGGGCATTGCGTGAAACCAAAAAATAGCATCACATATTGCCCCTTGAAGTCAGCCAGGCTGTGCGCGCGCCCGTCAGAACCCTGCAATTGCAATGCCTGCCCATAAGGGGCACCCGTGATATCGATGGCAGTAAATTTCTCTGCCCTGCGCTGGCAGCCCGCAAGCGTGACTAACCCTGCGCCAAGTATCAGAGGTGTCAGGGCGCGTATAAAAGATCGGCGTTGCATGTTCAATCCTTCGCCGGTGTTGAGTATGACAATGACACCGCCGAAGTGCGTGTCAATGATAGATAGGCTGACATGAGCCCTCCTGTGTATGCACGTGTAAATGCCTGAATTCCCTCAAGGGAAAAAATCAGGGATGTTTAAAGGTGATCAGGAAAACTGTGGTGGCGCGCGCGGATTGGCGCGTGACCATGAGAACAAAGGGGAGGGTGATTGGTAGAACAGCGATGGGTATACTGCCTGCCCGCCAGCAATGGCAAAGCGCATGCTATCGGTGGCAGGCAGGATGAATGATGCAGCATGACTGCTGCAGTAAGGGCAATGTTGCAGGTGATGCGTAACTTTGTCTGCCGGTGTTTTCGTGGTCTTGCTGATGAGCTTGCCCTGATCAGTCGCAACAAATTTCGACCCGGTGGTAGAACAGATTTCCTGCCAGCCGGATTTGTTGTCAGCCATTGCCAGAGCATGAGAAAGGGAAGGCGCAAGTGCATTGAACAGTATCGCCAGACAGGCGAGCCAGACATGCAGCTTCATGCGTTTCAAAATCTTTTCCATGGGCATGATTATACGCAAAATACCTTCAAATTGCCCAAGGTAGTCAAACTTGCCGTGTCGGTAGAAAATTTTGATTTTGATTCGGTAATGGGTATAAAAGCACCTTGCCATGACCTTAAACAACTTGGTCGTATAGTCAGCTTTGACCGCTGTGGCGAATGTTTGTAGAGGTTTGTAGTGCGATCTGTCAGTTTTTTGGTTTCGCAACGACCAATGTTTGTCGGGACAGACTGATCTTGACCTTGGCCATCTTACTAACTATGATGCTTTTAGAAAAATCACCAGCTTGTTCATGAAATTATCCCAACGATCTCGCCTGTTAGCTGCCTTCATCGTGCTCTTTAGCATGCTGTTCATGCAGTTTGCCCTGGCTGCTTATACCTGCCCGGGTATGACAAAGGGTGATAATCAGGGAAATGCACAGACTCAAGTCGCCATGTTTGTTGACAACGCAACCATGTCTAATTGCGAAGGTATGGATGTCGATCAGCCTGGACTTTGTCATGCGCATGCGCAGAATGAGTGGAGCAAGCAGTCTCTGGATAAACCTTCATTACCCGATGTACAGGCCTTTATGCCCATTGGTGTCGTGCTGGTGATACAAAATGTCGATCTGGTTGCCGCCAAAATACATGCAAAACCCGCTTCCAAATTATTAAGTCATACGACAGCGCCGCCCATCGCTATACGCCACTGCTGTTTCCGCATTTAAGCTCCCCGATAGTCACTTTTTCATTGTCACGCTGACCAGCGTGTGCTTTGTCATTTCCTTATGTGTTGCTGTCTGGAGTTGTCATGTTATTTTTCCATTTCCTGTCCATGCCTGCCCGGCATGGCTTGTGGTCGCGTCTTGTCGGCGTGATCCTCCTTGCGAATTTGCTCGCCTTATCCTCGCCTGCCGTATTGGCTACAGATATTCCACTCACTTTGGGGCAGGCACAACAACTGGCTGTGGCGCGTTCAAGTCAGTTGCATGCCCAAGACCTTGCGGTCAGGGCATCACGCGATATGGCAGTCGCTGCCGGTCAGTTAGCTGATCCCGTTTTAAAGCTTGGTGTTGACAATCTGCCAGTCACTAGCCCCGATCGCGGCAGCTTCACCAGTGATTTCATGACCATGCGTCGCATCGGTGTCATGCAAGAGCTGACCGGTAGCGACAAACGCCAGTTACGCGCCGACCGGTATGCCCATGCCGCGGATAAATTTCTGGCAGAGAAGGCCAGTGCCATTGCGGCGATTCAGCGTGACACTGCCATTGCCTGGCTTGACAGCTACTATGCAGAACGCATGGCTGCTTTGGTCGCAGAACAGGTAAGTCAAGCCAGATTGGAAATCGAGGCAGCAGAAAGCAGTTACCGCGCTGGTCGTGGCAGTCAGGCGGATATCTTTGCGGCGCGTAGTGCTCTTGGTATGGCAGAAGACTGTGTCAGCGAAATCCAGCGCAAAGTCCGTTACGCCAGGACGATGTTAAGCCGCTGGACCGGTGTTGCCGAACTCCCATTGGCAGGTGAACCTAGTCTTGACAATATCCGTCTGGATTTATCAGCGCTGGCCAAGTCCCTGGCCCATCATCCCCAGATTACAGTATTGAACAGGCAAACGGAAATCGCTGAAACGGACGCAAAACTTGCCGAAGCCAATAAGAAACCAGACTGGACGGTCGAACTTGCCTTTCAGCAGCGTGGCCCGGCTTATTCCAATATGGTATCGATTGGCATATCCGTTCCTTTCCAGTGGGACCAAAAGAATCGCCAAGACCGGGAATTATCGTCCAAGCTGGCAATAGTCGAACAGGCCCGCGCCGAGCGCGACGAAAGCTTGCGCGCCCATGTTGCTGAAACCACAACGATAATAGACAAATGGAAAAATGACCTGGAGCGCAATACTCGCTATGAACGTGAATTGATACCACTGGCTAAAGAACGTACTCAAGCCACGCTGAGTGCCTATCGTGGTGGAAAGTCCAATCTGGCTGATGTATTGCTTGCGCGTCGTAATGAGATTGATGTGCGACTACAAGCGTTGCAATTGCAGGCGGATACTGCCCGTCTTTGGGCGCAGCTCAATTTTCTGTTTCCTGCTGATGTAGATGGCATGAATTCAGCCAAATCCACGATCAGGGATATGCCATGAACAATAAAAAAATCATCGTTGCCCTGGCCGCCGTTGGCGCGTTGACTGGAAGTGGATATGGGTTTTATCACCTGGGGCTTCATCAGGGGATGAAAGAAGTCGGCAGGCTGGTTACAGGCGCTTCGACATCCACTTCGGTAACAAGTGACAGGAAGGTACTGTACTGGCATGACCCCATGGTTCCTGCACAAAAATTTGATAAACCGGGAAAATCACCTTTCATGGACATGCAACTGGTGCCGGTCTATGCCGATATTGCAGATGCAGCCGGAGAAGACAGCGTCAGAATCAGTCCAGGCGTGCAACAGAATCTGGGTATACGTTTTGCCGAGGTCGCCAATGGCAAACTGACAGCGGACATATCAGCAGTCGGTACTGTAGCCTATAACGAACGTGATGTTGCTATGGTACAGGCGCGTAGCAATGGCTTTGTGGAAAAACTTTACGTGCGTGCGCCTCTGGATGTAGTCAGGAAGGGGCAAGCCCTGGCCGAGCTGTATGTACCAGACTGGGTCGCCGCGCAGGAGGAATATCTGACGGCACGACGGATGGAGGCCGCTGGCATGCAAGGCTTGCAGGAGGCCGCCAGACAGCGCATGCGTCTTGTCGGCATGAGCGATGAACAGATTGGCAAGGTGGTGGCCAGCGGTAAGCTGTATCCACGCATCACATTAACTGCACCGTTCAGTGGTGTCGTCTCGGAACTGGCTATACGTGATGGCATGACAGTCATGGCAGGTGCGCCATTATTGCGTATTAATGGCATCGCGACGATATGGGTGATTGCCGATATCCCTGAAAACCTGTCTGCTCAAGTACGTCAGGGTAATGCTGTCCAGGCAAGCATACCTGCGCTGCCTGGCACGGTTTTTCATGGCAAGGTCAGCGCCATACTTCCTCAGATCGACCAGACTACCCACACCCTGAAAGTTCGCATCGAATTGAACAATCCTGAAGGCCGATTGGTGCCAGGCATGTTCGCCAATCTGCATTTTGGTTCACAAACACAAAACGATATTTTGCAAGTGCCTAGCGAAGCGGTCATCACCACCGGAACCCGCAGCGTGGTCATGCTTGCCCGGAATGAGGGAAGATTTGTGCCGGTGGAAGTAGAGACCGGGAACGAAGCGAACGGACTCACTGAAATTCGTAAGGGTTTGCAAGCTGGACAAAGGGTCGTGGTTTCAGGTCAGTTCCTGATCGATTCCGAAGCCAGTCTTAAAGCGACAGGGAACCGCATGGGCGATACCCAGAAAACTGTGACTGATAAAGTATCTGGCGTAACGCATCAAGGTACTGGAAAAATCGAGAAAATAGATAAAAATCAAATCACCTTATCGCACGACCCCATCCCATCCTTGCAGTTGGGGGCAATGACCACGGGCTTCCAGTTGCCGGCCAGCGGCTTGCCACGCAACGTGGAAGTTGGCGATATGGTTATTTTTGATATACGCCCCTTTAAAGAAGGCGTGTACCAGATTGTCACCATTTCACCTGTGGTGGGGGTAAGGAAATGATCGCTAAATTGATACGTTGGTCCATCGCCAACCGCTTGCTGGTTTTGCTTGCTACGCTGATGATCACGGCCTGGGGTATCTGGTCTTTGGCGCGCACGCCGCTGGACGCGATTCCTGATCTGTCGGATATACAAGTCATTATCCGTACTAACTACCCCGGCCAGGCACCCCAGATCGTCGAGAACCAAATCACCTATCCCTTGACTACCACGATGCTGTCGGTGCCTGGTGCCAAGACTGTGCGCGGCTATTCTTTTTTTGGTGATTCCTTTGTCTATGTATTGTTTGAAGATGGTACTGATATGTACTGGGCGCGTTCGCGCGTACTGGAATACCTGAACCAGGTGCAGTCACGCTTACCTCCTCAAGCCAAAGCGTCGCTTGGCCCGGATGCGACTGGTGTCGGCTGGGTATATGAATATGCCTTGGTGGATCGCAGTGGCAAGACGGATTTATCGCAATTGAGGGCCATACAAGACTGGTTTTTGAAATATGAATTGAAGTCAGTTCCGAATGTGTCAGAGGTTGCGAGCATAGGCGGCATGGTGCGCCAGTACCAGATTCAGCTCGATCCAGACAAGATGCGCGCCTACAACATTGCACATGGAAAAATCATTGAAGCTGTGCAGAAGGCCAATCAGGAAAACGGTGGCTCGGTACTGGAACTGGGCGAAGCCGAATATATGGTACGTGCATCGGGTTACCTGAAGTCACTGGATGATTTTCGTAAAATACCTTTGATGGTGACAGATGCCGGCGTGTCCGTGCGCTTGGGTGATGTGGCCCGCATTCAGATCGGGCCAGAAATGCGGCGCGGCATCGCTGACTTGAACGGTGAAGGCGAAGTCGCTGGTGGCGTGATCGTCATGCGGTCTGGCAAGAACGCATTGGAAGTGATTGATGCGATCAAAACCAAACTGGAAAAGCTCAAAGCCAGCCTGCCTGCTGGCGTGGAAGTTGTCACCACTTATGACCGCTCCAGTCTTATCAATCGCGCTATCAGGAACCTGCAAGAGAAATTGATAGAAGAATTCATTGTAGTAGCCATCGTGTGCGCCATTTTTCTGTTTCATTTACGCTCAGCCGTAGTGGCCATCGTCACTTTGCCAGTAGGTATCCTGATTGCTTTCATCGTCATGTATTACCAGGGTGTGAATGCCAATATCATGTCTCTGAGTGGAATCGCCATTGCCGTCGGCGCGATGGTTGATGCCGCAGTTGTGATGATAGAGAATGCTCACAGACATATCGAAGCTTGGAACCATGCACATCCTGATGAAAAACTTCAGGGTGAAATGCATTGGCGGGTGATCGCCAATGCTGCGGCTGAAGTAGGTCCTGCATTGTTTTTTTCATTGCTCATCATTGTCTTATCCTTTATTCCGATTTTTACCCTTGAGGAACAGGAGGGGCGTTTATTCTCGCCGCTGGCTTTTACCAAAACCTATGCCATGGCAGCGGCAGCATGCTTGGCAGTGAGCTTGATACCGGTATTAATGGGTTACCTGATCCGTGGCAAGATTCCAGATGAACAAAAAAACCCGCTGAATCGCTTCCTGATTGCCTGTTACCGGCCCTTGCTGGATGTGGTGTTGCGCTTTCCCAAAATTACTCTGGTGTTTGCCGCAATGCTGGCCCTCTTGACAGTCTGGCCACTGGCTCACCTGGGCGGTGAGTTCATGCCACCACTTGACGAAGGTGATTTGCTGTATATGCCGTCTGCACTTCCGGGCATCTCTGCGGGCAAGGCTTCAGAATTGCTTCAGCAGACAGATCGATTGATCAAGACCGTGCCGGAAGTCAAAACAGTATTCGGCAAGGCTGGTCGTGCCGAAAGTGCGACAGACCCTGCGCCGCTGGAAATGTTTGAGACGACCATACAATTCAAGCCGCAAGATCAATGGCGCTCTGGCATGACGACCGATAAACTGATCGATGAACTGGATCGCATAGTCAAAGTCCCTGGATTATCCAATATCTGGGTGCCACCGATCCGGAATCGCATCGACATGCTGGCAACCGGTATAAAGAGCCCAGTGGGCGTAAAAGTGGCGGGTGCCAGCCTGAAAGAAATAGACCGGATTACTGGCGATATTGAGCGCGTCATCAAAAACCTTCCGGGCGTGTCTTCTGCTCTGGCAGAAAGACTCAACGGCGGACGCTATATCGATGTCGACATCAACCGCGATACTGCGTCACGATACGGTCTGAATATTGCGGATGTGCAGAGCATCGTCTCCGCAGCGATTGGTGGTGACAACATTGGCGAAACCGTCGAGGGTTTGCAACGTTTCCCTATCAATGTGCGTTATCCGCGAGAGCTGCGCGACTCAGTCGAAAAACTGCGCCAGCTACCTGTGCTGACCGGGCGCGGAGCGCAAATCCGCTTGGGTGACGTGGCAGAAATTCACATTAATGACGGGCCCCCCATGCTAAAGAGCGAGAATGCGCGCTTGTCAGGCTGGGTCTATGTCGATATCCGTGATCGGGATCTCAGCTCGGCGGTTCATGAAATGCAGGAAGTCGTTGCCAGAGAAGTCAAGCTGCCGGCAGGGTATTCAATCGTCTGGTCTGGCCAGTTTGAATATCTGGAACGCGCTGCCGCCAAATTGAAAATCGTCGTGCCAGCAACTTTGCTGATCATCTTTGTATTGCTGTACCTGACATTCAGACGTGTCGATGAAGCAGCACTGATCATGGCGACTTTACCATTTGCTCTGGCTGGTGGGATCTGGCTGCTATGGGGGCTGAGACACAATCTTTCGGTGGCAAGCGGTGTCGGTTTTATCGCATTGGCTGGTGTTTCGGCTGAATTTGGCGTGATCATGCTTTTGTACCTGAAGCAGGCGTGGGAAGAGCGTATCACCAATGGAGCAGTCAACGAGCTAGATTTACTTGATGCCATTCGAGAAGGGGCGGTACTGCGGGTGCGACCAAAGGCGATGACAGTTGCGGTCATCATTGCAGGTCTGATTCCCATCATGTTCGGTACTGGAACCGGATCGGAAGTCATGAAGCGTATCGCTGCACCCATGGTGGGTGGCATGATTACCGCGCCGTTGCTGTCGATGTTTGTTGTGCCAGCAGTATATTTACTATTACGTCGAAGGGAACTAAGAAAAATATGTAGCGTAATTTACTAATATGTAGAATAATCTACTTTATGAAATGGATATTACTGATTATCAGCCTGCCCACAGAGAACGCTACCGTCAGGATGCGTGCGTGGCGGGCTTTGAAAGCCTCTGGTGCCGTGGTCTTGCGCGATGGTGTCTACCTCATGCCAGAAAGTGGCTCATGCCGCACCAGCATGGAGTCCATTGCCGCCGATGTCCTGTCTGCAGGTGGTACCTCCCTGCTCTTGCGGGTGGAAGAGCCGGATCAGGCCAATTTTGTCAGTTTGTTTGATCGCAACGAAGATTATGCAAACTTGCTGACAGAAGTTGCCCAGGCCACCCAGACTTTGTCCATCGACAATTTGGCCGAGGGCATCAAGCAAGCCCGCAAGCTGCGCAAGACATTCGCAGGTATAGCGGAGATTGATTTCTTCCCAGGTGAAGCCCAGCGTCAGGCTGATGCTGCCCTGCAGGAACTGGAACTGAAGATTGCCCGCGTACTGGCACCGGATGAGCCGCATGCGGTGCACGCGCAAATCAGGCAACTTTCCGTTGCTGCATATCAGGGGCGTACTTGGGCGACCCGTTGCCGCCCCTGGGTAGACAGGTTGGCCTGCGCCTGGCTGATACGTCGATTTATTGATCCCGCTGCCACGATTTTATGGCTGGCCAGCCCCGACGATTGCCCGGCAGATGCGCTAGGGTTCGACTTCGATGGTGCCAGTTTCAGCCATGTTGGCAACCGTGTCAGTTTTGAAGTGCTGATGGAAAGCTTTGCGCTGGAAACACCAGCACTGAAGCAGTTGGGTGCATTGGTACATTACCTAGACGTAGGCGGCGTACAACCACCTGAATCAGTAGGCATAGAAAGTGTGCTGGCCGGTATGCGCGCCGCCATTGCGGATGACGATCAACTCTTGCTGGCCGCCAGTGCCGTGTTTGACGGTTTGCTTGCTTCTTTCCAGAAAACCACATCTTGACAGGAGAGTACCGTGACTGAAAGCCAAACAAAGAGCTATACGCGCTGGCAACTCATCCTGTATTTCCTGCGCCTGGGGGCGCTGGGCTTTGGCGGGCCGGTGGCATTGGTGGGCTACATGCACCGCGATCTTGTTGGCGAACGTGTGTGGATCAGTGAAGCGGATTACAAGGAAGGGCTGGCACTGGCGCAACTCGCCCCCGGCCCGCTGGCAGCGCAACTGGCTATCTACCTGGGGTATGTGCATTACCGCATCCTCGGTGCCACTTTGGTGGGCATTGCCTTTGTGTTGCCATCTTTCTTCATGGTTGTGGCACTGGGCTGGGCCTATGTCCATTTTGGTGGACTGTCGTGGATGCAATCCGTGTTCTATGGCGTGGGCGCTGCTGTCATCGGCATCATCGTCATGAGTACGAAGAAATTGACGCAAAAAAGCGTGGGCAAGGACAAACTGCTATGGGCCATCTTCCTGCTGCTGGCTGCCGTCACTGTCATTACAGAATCAGAAATTGCCTGGTTGTTTATTGCTGCCGGCATGCTGGTCTGGTTTTTGCGCGCACCACCGAAATTCTTGAACCATAACACCTTGAACTCTGTCGGGGTATCCCTGCCAGTGATGGCTGGCCTGTTTGACACTGTGGATTTGCCGCTGCTGACCCAGATAGGCGTGTTCTTTGCCAAGGCGGGCGCATTTGTATTTGGCTCTGGCCTGGCGATTGTGCCGTTCTTGTATGGCGGTGTGGTCACCGAACATCACTGGCTGACAGACAAACAATTTGTCGATGCCGTGGCTGTTGCCATGATTACCCCTGGCCCGGTTGTCATTACCGTTGGCTTCATCGGTTATCTGGTAGCGGGTTTGCCGGGTGCAAGCGTGGCCGCACTGGCGACATTTTTACCTTGCTACCTGTTCACCGTGATCCCCGCACCTTATTTCAAAAAATACGGCAGGCTTCCTGGTGTACTGGCCTTCGTCGATGGCATTACGGCCGCAGCCATCGGTGCGATTGCTGGTTCTGTCATCGTGATTGCCAAACGCTCCATCATCGATATACCGACTGCCGTGATTGCCCTGGTCACCATAGGACTGTTATGGAAATTCAAGAAATTGCAGGAACCCGTTATTGTCGCGGTGGCAGCCTTGCTGGGTCTGTTGATTTACCCGCTTCTTTCTCATACTTAAAGGTGGCAATATGGAAATGACTTTACGCCCGCTTGCGCTCGATCTGGCTCAGCTCAAGGGGCTGAGCAGTAAGCTCATCCTTAGCCATCACGAAAATAATTACACTGGTGCGGTAAAACGACTCAATGCCCTGCGCCAGCAATTGCACAGTCTGGACTGGGGCTGCACACCGGTCTTTACGGTTAATGGCTTAAAGCGTGAAGAACTCATTGCTGCCAATTCCGCCTGGTTGCATGAACTGTATTTCGATGCATTGGGTGGTGATGGGGTACTACCGTCATGTGGATTATCGAGCGCGCTGGAGCGTGATTTTGGTTCAGTCACCCAATGGCAAACTGAATTTACCGCCTTGGCCAAAGCCATGGGTGGCGGTTCTGGCTGGGCGCTGCTGTCCTGGTCGGCACGCGAAGGCCGTTTGATCAATCACTGGGCTGGCGACCACACGCAATTACTGGCCGGGGCGACGCCCATACTGGCACTTGATATGTATGAGCATGCTTATCACATGGACTTTGGTGCCAAAGCAGCTGCCTATGTAGAGACCTTCATGCAGAATTTGCACTGGGATCGTATCTATCGTCGTTATGGGGCGGCAGTTGCTGCGGATGCGGCTATGTGGGCAGTGAATGTTGCCGCAAGCGAGCAGGTGAAGCCTGAGACACAGATCATTGATGTGAGGCGAGCGCAATTTTTTGCCGAAGGCAAAGATATGCTGCCAGGTGCTCAATGGCGCGACCCATCCCAGGTAGGTGACTGGAGTAAGGACCTCAATCAAGCGCAGCCAGTATTGATTTATTGCGTGCATGGGCTCGATATCGGCAGATCGACTGCCCTGTCACTGCGTGCACGTGGCTTTGATGCCTGCTTTTTGGAAGGGGGCATAGAAGCCTGGCGCGAAGCGGGCTTGCCTTTACAGGCCAAGGAGAGTTGACATGCAATGGATTACCAGGGAACGTCCGAAGATTGATCGCATCGCCTGTCCCTGGCTGATCGCGCGTTTCATTGATAAGACGCCTGAATTTCTATATGTAAGCGCCAGTGACGTCATCGGCACGGCAGCGAAGACTGGCGCAATTGCCTATGATATTCCCGGTGTGGAATTGACGCATGTGGGCGAACTGTGCAGTTTTGATGCCTTTCTTGACAAATATCAGCTTACTGATCCGGCGTTGCAACAACTTGCCGTCATTGTACGTGGTGCCGATACTGCCAGACTTGATTTAACGCCGCAGTCGGCAGGCCTGTTTGCCCTGTCGCTGGGGCTGTCGCAAAACTTCAGCGATGATCATGACATGCTCAGACATGGCATGGTCATGTATGACGCACTCTATGCCTGGTGCCTGCGTTGCCAGAAAGAAGCACACAACTGGCCACCAAACCTGCAGTGACACCTATCCGTTGTCTCGACAGCTTATACCCGTCATTAAGAACGCAGACAGCTTCCAGTCTGAGATTATCCCTGACATTCTCCAATCAAAGCTTCCATAAGTGAAAAGTGGGGCAAGCCCCCACTGGATCACTCGTAGACAGCGTGTAAATATATTCAAAAAGTCTGAATCTGATTTCCTATTTCTTGCGTAATAAATACATAAATGCCGATCTGTTTTTTTGCGGCTATGTCAAATCAAGAAAGATGCTAACGGAGCAATAATGCAAAAAACCATAATGAACCATGCGCTGCTTGCCTGTATTGGTTTGCTGCTAACGCATATGGTTCAGACGGCACAAGCTCAGCAGGCAGAGCAAACTGATGGGCCAGAAAAATCAGAAAAAATCGCCACGGTGCAGGTTTTGGGTAATTACGATAATGCCGTCGGTACCAGCAATGCAGCCAGCCAGGGGTCGGTCACCTCTAACCTGGTGAGCAACCGGCCTGCCTTGCGCACCGGTGAGCTACTGGAATTTGTGCCCGGCATGATCGTCACCCAGCATAGCGGGGACGGCAAGGCCAACCAGTATTTCCTGCGCGGCTTTAATCTGGACCATGGTACCGATTTTGCGACCTTCGTTGATGGCATGCCCGTCAATATGCGCTCACATGCGCATGGACAAGGCTATTCTGACCTGAATTTTCTGATGCCTGAACTGGTGCAGCGCATTGATTACAAGAAAGGCACTTATTTTGCCGATGAAGGTGATTTTGCGTCTGCCGGTGCAGCGCACCTGCGTTTGACCGACAAACTGGCGGCTGGCATTGCCAGCCTGTCGCTGGGGCCATATGGTTATCAGCGCGCCGTAGTGGCAAATTCTGTGGCGATGGCGAATGGCAACCTGCTGTATGGGCTGGAGGTGAATCGCAATGATGGCCCCTGGGTAAATCCTGAGAATGTGCGCAAATACAGCGCCGTCCTGCGCTATAGCCAGGGTAGCCATGATGATGGCTACAGCCTGACGGCCATGGCATACAAGAATAGCTGGAATTCCACAGACCAGATACCCTTGCGGGCAGTTCAATCAGGGCAGTTGAACAGGTTTGGCGCGATTGATCCTACCGATGGTGGGCAAAGTTCACGTTACAGCCTGTCGTATGCGATGAAGAAACGTAGCCAGGATGGTGTCTTTGAAATGGATGCCTATGCCGTGCAATCCAGTCTTGACCTGTTCAGCAACTTCACTTATTTTCTCACCAACCCTGACACGGGTGATCAGTTCAATCAAAGTGAAAAACGCCAGATGCTGGGCATGAACATCAGCCAGACCTGGCCGCTGACTGTCGCTGATCTTGAAATGCATAACAAGATAGGCGTGCAATTGCGGTATGACAAACTGTCGCCCGTTGGCATCTATAACACCATCGCCCAGCAACGCCTATCGACGATACGTGAAGACAGCGTCAAGGAAGCCAGCGCCGGTTTTTATGCAGAAAATTCCATACAGTGGTTACCCAAATTTCGCAGCATCGCGGGGCTGCGTTACGATGCCTATCGTTTCGATGTCAACAGCAGCATAGCGGGTGACAGTGGCAAGGTCAGCGACCATATCGTCTCACCCAAGCTGTCGCTGATCTTTGGCCCCTGGAACAAGACCGAGTATTTCGTCAACTATGGCAGCGGCTTTCATAGCAATGATGCGCGCGGCACGACGCAGACACGTTTGCCAGATGGCGGTGCTTCCACGCCCGTCACCCCGCTGGTAAAAACCAGGGGCGCAGAACTGGGCATGCGCACAGAAATCATCCCCGGCCTGCAAAGCTCGCTGGCCTTGTGGCGGCTCGATATTGCATCTGAACTGGTGTTTGTCGGCGATGCCGGTGAAACCGAACCCAGCCGTGCCAGCCGCCGCACCGGCATAGAATGGAATAACCATTACATCGCCGCACCCTGGCTCTTGTTTGACCTTGATCTGGCAGCATCGCGTGCGCGTTATACCCAGAATGATATCGTCGGCAATTACATCCCCGGCTCCATCGACAAGGTGGCCTCATTTGGTGTCACGGTGACTGACATGGGGCGCTGGTATGGCGGTTTTGAATTGCGCTATTTTGGCCCTCGTCCACTGATCGAAGACAATAGCGTGCGCTCTTCATCAACCACACTGGCCTATGCGCGCATGGGTTACAGGATCAATGCCAGGACCAAACTGACGGTGGATGTGTTCAACCTGTTCAACAAGCAGGCCAGCGACATTGACTATTATTACCAGTCACGCCTGTCGCGTGAAAGCATGGATGGTGTCAATGATATCCATTTTCACCCGGTGGAGCCGCGTTCGGTCAGGCTGACGCTGTCGCATAATTTTTGACACATGGTTCTTCACCTGGTTTGCTCAATGCGAAAAGAATCCGCTCTCTTGCGCGTAGCCATAATTACCCCCAAGCCAATCAGCAATCCCGCTGCAAAGCCATAGCCATGGCCAGCCTTGATCGTTGAGGCAGCATGCAGATCCAGTGCTGCCTGGATGACGATAATGACGCCGGCGAATAATTTCAAGCGAGTGTTCAATCGCAGTACCAGCGATGCGCCACATAGCGCCATCAGGGCCTGTGAAGCGCCATCGGTCACCAGATGGGGGTAATGCCATACGCTGGCAATTTGCCCCGTCAGGCCACCAATCAGATAAACAGCGATCAAGACACGCCAGCCATACGCTTTTTCTATTGCATTGCCGGTCACGCCTATGCATGCGGCATTGAACAGCATATGCAGGAAATGCACATGCAAAAACTGCGACACCAGCAAACGCCACCATTCATGTGTTACCAGCACATCGCCGGTGGCCGCGCCGAATTGTGGCAATAGCAGGGATTTATGGGGCGCGAAAATTGACTGATCCAGTTTGATGGCAACGATGATCCAGCCTATGAGAATCAGCGCAACAATACTTGGCGTAACTGGTCGAGGTAAACGAGATTTCATAAAGTAATTTTATACTTGCTTGCAAGCACTGTGGCCAGACTATATCGGTCAGCCTGAAACGGATAGCATGATATGAAAATCGTCTTTTTGATGTTGTCATGACATGAAAACAAGGGGCAACGGGTTCTTGCCCCACTTTATTTCATCGGCATGCCACCATTTGTGCGTCGCACAAAAGAAAGTGTTTGCCTTTTCTCTTTCGTTATTTGATTATGTGCGCAAATAGTATTATTTGCGCCTGATCAATATCTGCCTCGCAAAATTATGCCCGATAGATCTGTATTTATTTGCGGGCAGGGTGCAATTAGTATGTAATTCAATGGTCATCGCAGCAAAAAGCGCTCACGGAATGAGCGCGATTGTGCCGGCTGACCGAACAATATCTTTGGAGTGCCTTCGTCTTATGTCCATCCAAGTCAAAAAATCAGGCCAGTTGCGCCGCGCGCCCGAGAATTTTCTGGATGCGCCCTTGCGCCAGGAGATTACTGAACAAGGCTTGAACGATGAACGGCGTGGTTTTTTACGCAAGAGCTTTGCCGCGGCGACAGCTGCGCTGGCATCGGGTGCGGCATTGGCCAGGCCCGGTACAGTGCCCGAAGGTGATGGCGACCCACTGATCCTGAATTTGCAGGATCAGGCCAAGACCCTGGGTAACCCGGTTGTCATGCAAGGCTATGGCCAGCCATCGAAATTTGAAGCCAATTTGCAGCGCCGCCAATCTCCCGGTTTGACGCGGGTGCCGCAGGCTTCTGTCTCCTTTGCACCCTTGCAGGGTTTTTTTGGCATCATCACTCCCAATGGCCTGCATTTTGAACGCCATCATCAGGGCTGGATAGATGTAGATCCGGCACAGCATCGCTTCATGATCAATGGGCTCGTGCGCGAAGCCAAGGTCTATACCATGGATGACTTGATGCGCCTGCCTTCGGTGTCGCGCATGCACTTCATCGAATGCGGGGCTAACAGCGCGACCGAGTGGGGCAATGTCGCCGTGCCTACGGTGCAATACACGCATGGCATGCTGAGTTGCTGCGAATACACAGGCGTGCCCTTGTCCGTCCTGCTCGACGACTGTGGCATCGACCGCAAGAAAGCCAAATTTGTCCTTGCCGAAGGCGGCGATGGTTCTGCTATGACGCGCACCATCGATATCGCCCGCGCCATGGATGACGTCATCGTTGCCTATGGCATGAATGGCGAAATGCTGCGGCCAGAAAATGGTTACCCATTGCGCCTGGTCGTGCCTGGCGTGCAAGGCGTATCCTGGGTCAAATGGCTGCGTCGCATAGAAGTCGGTGACCAGCCCTGGGCCACCAAGGATGAAGCCATTCACTACATAGACCTGCAACCCAGTGGCTTGCACCGGCAATATACGTCTGTGCAGGAATGCAAGTCCGTCATCACCACACCTTCTGGTGGGCAGATGTTGCTGGAAAAAGGGTTTCACAATATCACCGGCCTGGCGTGGTCGGGCCGTGGCAAGATCAAGCGCGTCGATGTGTCTGCCGATGGTGGCCGCAACTGGCGCACCGCCAGGCTGGAAGGCCCGGTACTGGGTAAATGCCTGACCCGTTTCAACATAGACTGGAACTGGGATGGCGGACCGGCGATTTTGCAATCGCGCGCAATAGATGAAACTGGCTATGTGCAACCCAAGATCAATCAACTACGCGAAGTGCGCGGCACGAAATCGATTTATCACAACAATGCCATTCAATCCTGGAAAATCAATGAAGATGGCGAGGTCAGCAATGTACAGGTCGCTTGAACTACGCAGGTCTTTATCTGCCCTTTTCCTTGCACTAATTGGTTTCAGTTTCGCTGCCAGTGCGGCAGACTATAGCAACATAGGCCGTGCCGCGACCCCCAGGGAAGTAGCCGCCTGGGATATTGATGTACGCCCAGATTTCAAGGGTTTGCCTAAAGGGCGCGGCGGCGTCGATCAGGGCCAGACAGTCTGGGACGGCAAATGTGCTTCCTGCCATGGCAGCTTTGGTGAATCGAACCAGGTATTCACTCCTATCGTTGGTGGCACCACGAAAGATGATGTCAAGAATGGCCGCGTCGCAGCGCTATCCAACAACAGCCAGCCACAACGCACGACACTGATGAAGGTAGCAACTGTTTCGACGCTGTGGGATTACATCAACCGTGCCATGCCCTGGAATGCCCCCAAGACCTTGACCACGGATGAAGTGTATGCAGTCACCGCCTATATACTGAACCTTGGTGGCGTGGTTGCTGACGACTTTGTCATGAGCGATGAAAACATTGCCGATGTACAAAAGCGCATGCCCAACCGTCTGGGCATGACAAGCAAGCATGGGTTGTGGGAAACCAATGGCAAGCCCGATGTGAAAAATATCGCCTGCATGAAAGATTGCCCGACCGAGGTGAAAATTACTTCCGTCTTGCCAGTAGCCGCACGCAGCGCCAATGGCAATCCGGTAGAACAAAATCGCACCGTGGGTGCGGTACGCGGTGTGGATCTGAACAAGGCTGCTGTGGTCAAGGTCAGCGAGCCAGCCGTTGATGAAGGCCTGAAGCTGCTGAAACAATATGCCTGTGTGGCCTGTCATGGCATGAAAGATAAAGTTGTTGGCCCTGGTTTCAGCCAGATTGCGGCAAAATACAAGGATGACGCGGGCGCAGAGGAAAAATTGACAAAAAAAATCCGTGCAGGCAGCAGTGGCGCCTGGGGCGATATACCCATGCCACCACAAACCACCATCAAAGATGCTGAATTGGCGACGATGATCACTTATATACTGCGTCAGACACCGTAAACCCGGTGATGTCCTTAACTGGCCAGGAGTGCCAGGAAGATAATTCGGAGGCCGTAAAAAAACGACGGAACCATTTTGCCGGAACCCGCACCAAGAGAGCATCAGCAAGCTAATTTGCAGTACAGTTTTTCGCCATTTCAGGAGACAGAGATGAAGCAAGCAGTTCAAGCAGCAGGCAGCCCCCAGCAGCGCCGTGATTTTTTACGGATTTCTACCGTATTCGGCCTGGCTTTTGCCGCCGGTTTACTCAAACCCGCGGATGTTTTTGCTGCCGAATGGAATGGCAAGGCCTTTGATGCCAAGAGCCTGCAAGACGCTTTTGCCGCTCTTGGCGCTGGCAGCCCCGCAGTCAGTGCTGACATCGTGATCACTGCACCCGATATCGCAGAAAACGGCGCCGTCGTACCAGTCAGTGTCAGCAGCAAGGCAGCCAATACCGATTACATCGCCATCCTGATAGAAAAAAATCCTAACGCCATGTCTGCGGCGTTTACCATCCCTGAAGGCACAGAACCGTCGATCACCACCCGTGTGAAGGTTGGTGAAACTTCGAATGTGCATGCGCTGGTGAAGGCCGACGGCAAATGGCTGGTGGCTTCGAAAGAGATCAAGGTTACATTGGGTGGCTGCGGCGGTTAAGTTTGAAGACCTTTAAAGACTGTTGTACAGAGATATAGAGGGGCACCAGGCAAGTGGGTGACAGGGCGCAAAATCAAGTCGCATTTCTTCACCAGTTTTTCTCTTGCCTTTTTCTGTGCCTCAGCTTCTCCGTGTTTATGTGGTGAGCTTTCCAGTCTTAGACATTTATTTCAAATCAAGTATAGTTGGCAAAAAAAGGGAGACATCATGGGCGATCCTATGCGTATTCGGGCGACGGCGGCAGGCGACGTCGTTGAAGTAAAAGTATTGATGCGTCACGATATGGAAACCGGGCAGCGTAAAGACCTCGAAGGCAAGGTCGTGCCTGCGCATTTCATCAAGACCTTGCAGGCAAAATGGAAAGACAAGCTGGTGCTGGATGCACAGTTTGGCCCCTCGGTATCAAAAGACCCATTCCTGTCGTTCAAGTTCAAAGGCGGTGTCAAGGGCGATAAAGTGTCGGTTACCTGGATAGACAGCAAGGGTGACCAGCGTACTGACGAAGCGGCCATAGCCTGAAGAGGATTCCATGTCACGTCCGGTCTTAAACATTTTGTTGATGGCGCCGCTGCTGGCAGCAGCCTTGTCGGCCCAGGCACAAAGCGCAGCATCGACTTCATCTACTGATGAAATTGCCAAATACCGGCAAATGCTGGCCGATGGCAATCCGGCAGAATTATGGGAAATGCGCGGCCAGGAATTATGGAAGAAAAAAGCAGGCCCCAGCCAGCAATCGCTGGAGCAATGTGATCTGGGCAAAGGCCCAGGTATTACCAAGGGTGCGTATGCAGAATTGCCGCGTCACTTCAAGGATACCGACAAGGTCATGGATCTTGAACAGCGCCTCATGCATTGCCGCATCACGCTGCAAGGTTTGACGCGAGAACAGGCCAGCAAGACACCGTTTGGTTCGGCTGGCAACCCTTCCGATATCGAAGCACTGGTGGCTTTTCTGACAGCAGAATCGCGCGGCATGACACTGGCCATCAGCACCAGACACCCGGCAGAAAAACAGGCCTACGAAATTGGCAAGAAGATATTCTATTACCGCGCCGGTTCGCATGATTTTGCCTGCGCAACCTGTCATTCTGTTGACGGACAACGCATACGCCTGCAAGACTTGCCTAACCTGACCAACAAGGCCAATGCCCAGGCTGCGTATGCAAGCTGGCCTGCCTATCGCGTGTCGCAAGGCGAAGTCAGGAGCATGCAGCATCGCCTGAATGATTGCTTCCGCCAGCAACGCTTCCCTGTGCCTGACTATGCTTCTGACACCATTACCGCCCTGACCATGTTCCTGGCGAAATCAGCCGATGGCGCAGTCATGAACGCACCTGCCTTGAAACGCTAAGGGGATACAGATGAAGAAATTACGTTTACACCTGTGTTTCAGCACATATATGCTTGCCAGCCTTGTGAGTGCTACAGCCTTGGCAGCAGGCCCTGATTATGCCAAGGCCGCGCTGGACATGATGAAGGCCGATTTCAAGGCCAAAGGCCCGGCCACGATGGAGCGCATGGTGCAGCAGGATGAAGCGCAGGCGCAATGCAGTGCCAATCCGCAAGGGCTGAAACCCAAGCTGGCGCAAAAGCTCGAACAATCCCAGCTAAGCACCATCAAATACCCGGCAGACGGGCAATACATGGGCGACTGGAAGAATGGCGAAAAAATCGCCCAGAATGGCCGCGGCATGCAGTCGTCTGATGCCATGGGTTCTGTCAATGGCGGTAACTGTTATGCCTGCCATCAGATGAGCAAGACAGAAATTTCTTTCGGCAACATCGGCCCTTCACTGTATCAATACGGAAAATTGCGCGGCAGCAGTCCTGAAATCCTGAAATATACCTGGGGCAAGCTCTATAACTCGCAAGCCTTTACGGCCTGTTCGAAGATGCCGCGTTTCGGGCATAACGGCGTCTTGAGTGAGGCGCAGTTGAAGGACATCATGGCTTTGCTGATGGATGGGGAGTCGCCGGTGAACAAGTAGGGGTGACAGGCGTTTTTTTGCATAGCCGGTACCTGGTAATGTGACAGGTTGGGCTTCTCCGTCTACAAGGAGAGGTAGGGCAGAGGATAGCATTCGGTTGATGAACGGCATTCATATTAACGTCATTCCAGCGCAGGCTGGAATCCAGTGGCGTTCGTTGCATGCCACGAAATATCGAAATGAATTGACCGTTGATTTAATCGATCGCCCTTCGTAGAGCCAGGCCGGGTCTCGGCCCGGCGGCCGAATTCCTTTCTTTGCTTCGCCAAAGAAAGGAATCAAAGAAAGGCGACCGCAGACTTGCCCTTCGGGTGCTTGCGCTGCGCTTCAGCACAATTTGCAACGTCCCAAGCTGAGGGGGGAGGTCAAAGGTGCCAACATAGTAGGTTGGGCTACGCTTCATCAGCCCAACACTGGGCATTGAAATAACGTATTTATCAATTGAAGGCATTGGCGAGATCGGGAACACATGGAGATAGCTTTTATTTGATTGCCCTTCGTGGAGCCAGGCCGGGTCTCGGCCCGGCGGCCGAATTCCTTTCTTTGCTTCGCCAAAGAAAGGAATCAAAGAAAGGCGACCGCAGACTTGCCCTTCGGGTGCTTACGCTACGCTTCAGCACAATTTGTGCATCACAAAAAATGGGAAAGTTTCGAAACTCGCCTTCGGCTCAGACAACAAAACTTTCTTATCCATTTTCTGTGAAGCACAAATTGCATCGGTGTAGCAGGGAATGAGGATTGCATGCAATCCGCCTGCGTAACGACATCGCCCTGCAAGGCGATGTTCCTTCCCTTTAGGGATATAGGGGCCCAAGCGGGGGTAGATCAAAGACAACATCAAAATCTAAAAACAACGGCAACTTCAAAGTCAACTGCAATTCAAAAGCAACAGCAATTCAAAAGCAACAGCAAAAACCACAGAAAGCAAACGCACCATGGGCATGAACCGACGCGATTTTCTACAAGTAATGGCGATTGCCGCCGCAGGTGGCATGCAGATAGATGCGCAGGCGGCGCTGGCGAATCCTGGAGCTGATAAATTGTATGACTTGCCAGCCTATGGCAATGTGCATCTGCTGCACTTTACTGATTGCCATGCACAACTGCTGCCTTTGTATTTCCGTGAGCCCAGTGTCAATCTGGGTATCGGCGCGGCGTTTGGCAAGAGCCCGCATCTGGTGGGCGAGCATTTGTTGAAGCAATTCGGCATCAAACCCAATACGCCAGAAGCCCATGCTTTTAGCTGCCTGAATTTTGAACAGGCAGCCGCTACCTATGGCAAGGTCGGTGGTTTTGCCCATTTGACGACGCTGATCAAGCGCATCAAGGGTAACCGCCCGGGTGCCTTGCTGCTTGATGGGGGTGATACCTGGCAAGGCTCGGCAACGGCCTTGTGGACGCAAGGGCAGGACATGGTCGATGCCTGCCTGAAGATGGGTGTCAACGTCATGACAGCGCATTGGGAAATGACGCTGGGCGACAAACGTGTCAGGCAGATTGTGGATAACGATTTCAAGGGTAAGCTCGATTTCGTCGCGCAAAATATCCAGACCACTGATTTTGGCGACCCCGTGTTTGATGCCTTCGTCATGAAAGAAATGAATGGTGTGCCGGTTGCCATCATCGGCCAGGCTTTCCCTTATACGCCGATTGCCAATCCTCGTTACCTGGTGCCTGAATGGAGCTTTGGCATACAGGAAGAAAACATGCAAAAGACCGTTGATGCCGCCCGTGCCAAAGGGGTGAAAGTCGTGGTCGTGCTGTCGCACAATGGCATGGATGTGGATTTGAAGATGGCGTCCCGCGTGCGTGGCATTGATGCCATCCTTGGTGGGCACACACATGACGGCATGCCCGCGCCGGTGATTGTCGATAACCCCGGTGGCAAGACCCTGGTGACCAATGCGGGCAGCAATAGCAAATTCCTTGGCGTACTCGATTTTGATGTGAAAGATGGGCGCATACAGGGCTTTAATTATCGCCTGTTGCCTGTCTTTGCCAATTTCCTGCCAGCGGATACTGAAATGCAGGCGCTCATACAAAAAGTGCGTGCGCCGTATGTCGATAAACTCTCAGAAAAACTGGCAATGACCGAGGGCAGCCTGTACCGGCGCGGCAATTTCAATGGCAGCTTCGACCAGTTGATCGTCGATGCCCTGATGGATGTCAAAGGGGCCGAGATTGCCTTCTCGCCAGGTTTTCGCTGGGGGACGTCGCTATTACCCAATAGCACCATCACCATGGAACACCTGATGGACCAGACTGCCACCACTTATTCTTATACCACTGTCACTGACATGACAGGTGCCGCCATCAAAACCGTGCTTGAAGACGTTGCCGACAACCTGTTCAACCCCGACCCGTATTATCAGCAAGGCGGTGACATGGTACGTGTTGGCGGCATGACCTATGCCATCGACCCCGCAGCCCGCATGGGCAGCCGCATCCAGGACATGCGCCTGAACGGGCAGGCGCTTAGTGACACCAAAGTCTACAAGGTGGCTGGCTGGGCACCGGTTGCCGAAGGTGCAAAAGGCGAACCGGTATGGGATGTCGTTGCACAGTGGCTGCGTACCCACAAGCGTATCACCCCGCGCAAGCTCAATACGCCGCGCCTGATTGGCGTTACCGGCAACCCTGGCATGCTGGGCTAAAACAGGCAGGCTTCTCGGCCCAGTCAATATGCTTGTTATTTTTGTTGCATTGTCGCCATGACAATGTAACATCGCTGCCCCTGAAAATATTTTTGCTGCAAAGCGCAAAAATCATGCAGATTTAGATTATGTTATGACACTTTAATTGTGTCGTACAAGCCTAACATCGCAGGGGAGCAGTCTGAGCATGATCATCGGTATTGATTTGGGAACCACCAACAGCCTCGTCGCCGTCTGGAAAGATGGCAAGGCGCAGCTTGTGCCTAACAGCCTCGGCGACATGCTGACGCCCTCCTGTGTGAGCCTGGATGAAGATGGTTCCGTGCTGGTTGGCAAAGCCGCCAGGGAAAGGCTGCAAACCCATCCTGAGCGTACCGCATCGGTTTTCAAACGCTATATGGGCAGCGACAAGAAAGTCAGGCTCGAGACGCGTGAATTCCGTGCAGAAGAACTGTCAGCCTTTGTCCTGAAATCACTGAAGGCCGATGCAGAAGCTTTTTTGGGTGAAACCGTGACCGAAGCGGTCATCACCGTACCTGCCTATTTTTCTGATGCCCAGCGTAAAGCCACGCGCACTGCGGGTTTGCTGGCGGGCTTGACGGTAGAACGCCTGCTCAATGAACCGAGTGCTGCGGCACTGGCGTATGGCATGCACCAGATGGGTAGCGAAAGTCGTTTCCTGGTGTTTGATCTGGGCGGCGGTACCTTTGACGTGTCGATACTCGAACTGTTTGAAGGCGTCATGGAAGTGCGTGCTTCTGCCGGCGACAATTACCTGGGTGGTGAAGACATCACCAATGCCATCGTTGATCTGTTCTTCCAGCGTAATAATCTCAATAGCAGCCTGCGCAACAACCCCATGTTCGTGCAAAGGCTGGGTGCGTCGGCTGAAGCAGCCAAGCGCAGTCTGTCGGCAGGGCAGGCCGCCAGTGTACAAATCCATCTTGACGGCAAAGACATACAGATGGATCTGGATGAAGAAGAACTCGACAAGTTATGCGCCCCCTTGCTCAAGCGCATGCGCGAGCCGGTAGAACGCGCACTGCGCGACACCAACATCCGCAGCAATGAACTTAACAGCATCGTGCTCGCTGGTGGCGCCACCCGCATGCCCGTCATCAAGCGCCTGGTGACGCTGATGTTTGGCCGCTTCCCTACCAGTGACATCAATCCTGATGAAGTGGTTGCACTGGGTGCGGCAGTGCAGGCCGGGCTGAAGATGAAAGATGCCGCGCTTGACGAAGTCGTCATGACCGATGTGTCGCCGTATTCGCTGGGTGTGGAAATCAGCATGCGGCTGGCTGATGGCAATAATGCAGATGGTCATTTTTCACCTGTGATAGAACGCAACACTGCGGTGCCGGTCAGTCGCGTCAAGCGCTATTTTCCTATGGACATGCGGCAAACCAAGGTCGATTTGCGTGTCTATCAGGGGGAATCTCGTCTGGTCAAAGACAATATCCTGCTGGGCAGACTGGAAGTTCCCTTGCCTGCCAATGAAACTGAAAACAAGGGCGTCGATGTACGCTTCACCTATGATGTCAACGGCTTGCTCGAAGTACGTGCGTCACTGGAAGGCAGCAAAGAAAGCCATACCCTGGTCATACAAGGTAACCCCGGCATGCTCAGCGACGCAGAAATTGCCCAGCGTTTCAACGAACTGGGAAAAATCAAGATGCATCCGCGCGATACCCTGGAAATGCGCACCCTGCTGGCCAGGGCCGACCGCATTTATCAGCAGGTGCGAGGTGATTTGCGCAACTGGCTAGGCCACCAGATCGCTGAATTTGAAGGCGTGCTGGAAAGCCAGAACCCGCGCCTCATCAACCCGGCAAAGAGCAAGTTTTCCGACATGCTTAATTCGGTCGAACGCGATAGCCATCTGCATTCTGATTTTGACCCCCAGCCAAATTGACGCATGCTGAACCTGCCTTTATTTTTTCAGCAGCATGAACTCGCTGCTGACGCCGACGAGCGTGCAATCAAACGCGCGTATGCAAAAAACCTGAAACAGATAGACCAGGAAAACGACCTGGCTGGTTTTCAGGCGCTGCGTGAATCGTATGAAGAAGCGCTTCAGTGGTTGCAGTGGCATAGTAATGAAACAGTGGAAGACAGTATTTCGGTTCACCCCCTGGATGACGCCGATGCTGCGGCAAGCCAGCCCGTTTTGGACGCACACGCGCAGCTCGCAGGCATCAATGCGACGGCGATTGCCCAGCAAATCCTTGATGACATGCTGCAAGACTTACGCCTGTATTTTGAACAGGATGGCTATGCCGGGTCGCGTCTGCAACAGGCGCTGGATGATATGCGGCTCATACACATGGAAACACGCCTGGCCTTTGAACAACTGATCGCCAATTATCTCGCGCAAGGCTGGCAGAGCGGTAACGGTGAATTGTTTGATGTTGCCATGGATTGCTTCGGCTGGAAAAAAGACAGAAGGCGTTTGTTCGATCTGGGCAAGGCGGGTTACCTGATAGACCGTGCCCTGGCCGAGCTGATTGTTTTCAATAGCAAACCGCAGATTTTGCGCGAAGGGCAATGGGCCATGCTGCGTAAAGCCCGTGCCGAGCAATATCCGGGCAGGGATTATTTGAAGTTGCATTTCCCCCTGATGTCCAGGCTGGTGGATATGTATCCGACCTGGGTAGTGCTGGTATCGAGTAAACAGAATATAGAGCAGTGGTATACCACGGCCGCCGCAATGCCGGAAACCGATTTCGCGAAACCTGCACCTCAAGAAATAGCTACAGAAAAAACAGGCATGTCTGACAAGCTGAAATTGAACATCATGCTGTGGGTTGGTTTTATTGTGCTTTTATTGCTGGTCGGGATATTCAGTGACCATAACAAGGATACGCCATATCCTGTACCACCACCGGCACCTAAATTTGAGCAACGGAAACTGAATGAAACCCAGCAGATACTGGAAGACGCCATCAAGCGCAATAGCGGCATCAACCGGCCAGACAGCACTAGGCAAGATGCTGCCGACAGAAATTTGACAGCCGCACAACTGCTTGAAAAGGGTGAGAATTTTTTCGCCGGTCACGGCGGTGAAAGAATAAACATCAATGAAGCCATACGCTATTGGGTACTGGCTTCAGAAGCTGGCGAGGCCAAGGCTTCTTATCAACTGGGCTGGATCTATGATGTGGGTAATCAGGTACCGCAGGATAATACGGTGGCGAATAAATGGTATCTGAAAGCAGCTGAGCAGGGTTCAAACATCGCGCAACTGAAAATGGCTGTCCTGTACGACCAGCAAAAAGGCGTGATGCGCGATACGAAGCAAATCGTGAAATGGCTTACGCTGGCTGCTGAAAATGGCAATCCCACTGCTGAAAGCAATTTAGGGACGATATACCTGTACGGAACCTATGATCAAAAGAAAGATGAATTAAAAGCCGCGTATTGGTTTGAGCGCAGTGCAAAACAGAATAATTATGCGGGGCAAAGAATGCTGGGCCTGATGCATGAAGAGGGGCGCGGCGGCTATGCACATGATCCTGTACTGGCTGCTCAGTGGTACGCCAAAGCCGTGGCACAAGGTGACCCGGAGGCTACCCGTCTTTTAAAAGCACTTTGCAGTAAATCTATTTCTCCAGCCTGTAAATAATCTCGACAGGCAGCCATAAAAATTCAAACCCATAGAGTGAATGACTGATTTACCCATTTTTCTAGTACAGCATGAACTGACCACCGCAGCCGACGAGCGGGCGATTAAACGCGCCTATGCCAAAAGCCTGAAACAAATAGACCAGGAGAATGACCTGGCAGGTTTCCAGGCACTGCGTGAGTCGTATGAAGAGGCGCTGGAATGGACGCGTCTGAACCGCAAATCGATGGATTTTTTAGCGCAAGAAAAATCTGAACCAGCACGTGTACTGATACCAGGAAAAGAAAAAATACTGATAAGTCCTGCTCTCGCTGAGGAGGATATTCTGAATGAATTCAAGCGTGAGCAAAAAAATGAATCGGTGACGATACCCGGCACTGACACGAAGCATAAAGCAAAGAGTCCGCAATCCGCCGAAAAACAGGCAGACTTGGCGTTTTCATGGATGAAAGGTTCGCTCCCAACCGCAGACTCAGAAAAAATTGCGCAACGCCTTTTTGATGAGCTCTTACAGGAGTTGAAAAAACAGACCAATGTATCAGGCAATGCAGAGGAATGCCTGCTAAGAATAATGGATGATGGTCGGCCAATCTCTATTTGGGTACGCCATGAGTTTGAATATAGGATTGCCACATATGTGACAGAAGGCTGGCATATCGGTGATGGAGATCTGTTGGATGCTGCAATAAAATGTTTTGCTTGGGATAAAAGAAAACAAGACCTGAATAATTTTGGCCCGGTTGGAGAGGTGCTAAACAAAGCTTTGATGGAACGGGAATCTTTTTTATCTAAAGATCAAAAAAATCGCGAGAAGCTATGGATGATTTTACAGAAAGTGCGCGAAGATGGAAATCCTGACAGTAAATTTCTGAAAGCAAATTTCGACTTGTTGGTGCGTATGGTTCAATCCTATCCTATGTGGATATACATGGTCACCAACCGCAAGAATTTGTCGCAATGGTATGTCATTGTCAATTCAAAGCATAAAGAAGCCGCCGCAGAATACTTACAGGAAAAACACAAGATAAATACTTCTCATGAGATTAAAGATCGCCTTGGAGCAATCGCAACTATTCTGTTCTTGCTTATTGTGGTGTTTATCGCCGGAAAAACTTATCAGAAGACCCGGCCGACGCCCTCTGTTTCACCTGCGTCAAATATTCAAAAAGTGGTAATCCTATAGTTACTTTGTGGGAAAGCGTATGTGCGGGAAAAACCTGAATAATCGCGGGTATGACGATAGATATATTGAAAATACCTGTACACCCGCCGGAGGCGTTCAGCTAGTATGCAGCTTGCCAGTATGATGCAAGCTTGCTCATTATATTCACTCAGGCATCGTCCAATGCCTGTCATCCCTGCATGCAAATTGTCAAACCAGGCAGCCATAAAAATTCAACTACATAGAGTGAATGACTGATTTACCCATTTTTCTTGTACAGCATGAACTGACCGCCGAAGCTGACGAGCGGGCGATTAAACGCGCTTATGCCAAAAGCCTGAAACAGATAGACCAGGAGAATGACCTGGCCGGTTTCCAGGCACTGCGTGAGTCGTATGAAGAGGCGCTGGAATGGTTGCAATCGCGCAGCAATGCGACTGTGAGCGACCCTGTCAAACCACAAGCAGCAAGTGATGATGAAAGCCCTGTCGACGAGCCAGGCCGGTCTGCCGAACAGCAATCGGCTTCCAGTCATCGTGCCAGCGATATTGATGTGACGGCGATCGCTGAACAGCTTTTGGATGAATTATGGGCGGGCTTGCGTAAGCCAGGCCAGCTTGAAGATCCTGCGGAAAATTGCCTGTTGCAGGCATTGGATGATGCGCGCCTGATCCATATGGAAACAAGACTCGCATTTGAACTCTTGATTGCCCGCTATCTTGCGCAAGGCTGGCGGCATGGTAACGGAGAGTTATTCGATGCCGCTGTCAGACAATTTGCCTGGAAAAAAGACAGACGGCGTTTGTTGAGTATGGGCAGCGCCGGTTACGCGATAGACCGCGCGCTGATTGAACTGAATATTTTCCATACCCAGCCTGCAAACTTGCAGCAGCAACAATGGGAAATGTTGCGCAGGGCACGTATTGATCCTTATCCCGATAAGGATTATCTGCGTGTAAATATTGCAGCGATGAATCAAGTCATCGATATGTGTCCTTATTGGGTCACGATGGTATCGAACAAGGCAAACATAGAAGAATGGTTTGCCAAATATTCCCGCAGCCAGGAAGTGGAAGAGGCGTATGTGCCCCTTGCCGAAAAGCCTTATTTCAAGACCAAAATGTGGCTGGGTCTTTTTGGTATCTTCCTGGTGCTTTCCATCATAGGTGGACTGATGGGAAGGGAAAAGACCTCGCCCACCCCCACCCCTGTCTTTTTGACGGAACAGGGAACGGAAAAAATTTCCACGCCTGTTGATGAAAATACGGGTGTTAAAGCCCTCAGGCCCATTGACGAAAAACTTGGTGCAAATGATCTGGAACGCCTGGGTAACGATTATTTCTTCGGGAAGGGTTACCTGCAACAAAGTTTTACAGAAGCGATGCGTTACTGGACACGTGCATCGGAAAAAGGAAGTGCCGAAGCGTCTTATCAACTGGCGTCCATGTATGACATAGGCAAAGGTGTACATAAAGACATCGACGCGGCCAATAAATGGTATGAGAAGGCAGCAGAACAGGGTGACCCGAAATCGCAAATCCTTATGGGAAATTATTATGCGGGTTCGAAGAATGAGAAAGATTTTTCAAGAGCCGCCTATTTTTATGAAATGGCCGCCACCAATGGTGATGTTCAGGCACAGCTGAAACTGGCTACGATGTATGAGCAGGGCCAGGGTATTAAAAAAGATCCGGAAAAAATCGCCAGTCTTATTCAGGCCGCAGCTGACAGCAAGAACCCTGAAGCGGAGGCCAGATTGGGCTCTTTCTATCTGCTAGGCAGCAATGGCATGGAAAAAAATGAACAGAAGGCTGCGTACTGGTTGTACCGTAGTGCAAGTCAGAAAAATGTCCAGGGCCAAAGATTGCTCGGCCATATCTATGAACATGGCTTAGCCAGTTTCCCTGTTGACTTGAACGAGGCAAGTAAATGGTATGCAAAGGCGGCGCAACAAGGTGATCATGAAGCCCAGATCAAGCTCAGTTATATCTGCTCGCAGGCGAGATTTTCAGGTTGCTGGCGTTGACTTTTCATATTCACCGTGACAAGTCCCGCCTTACTGTTTGCCCAACTTCACCAAACCCACCGCAGCCGCCGCGCAAATCAGCAACGCGCCTGCCAGCCGTATGACGTTTTCAGGGTTAGCACCCAGCCATGCCTGATAGTAAAGCGGTAGTGTGAAAATCTGGATGATCATGGGGATGACGATGAACATATTGAAAATACCCATGTACACCCCGGTGCGTTCAGCCGGTATGCTGCCTGCCAGCATGATGTAGGGGTTGCCCATGATGCTCGCCCATGCGAGGCCAATGCCTGCCATGGGGATAAATAGTAATGCAGGCTGGTGAATATTGGGGATGCTGATCATGCACAGACCCGCCACCGTCAGGCAGCTTGCATGGCTGATCTTGGGGCCAAAGCGGCGCGTAAAAGGGACTAGTGCAAAGGCGGCGATGAAGGCAATGAAATTATAAAATGCGCCGATCTGGCCATTCAATAACGCTGCTTCCCGAAAACCTGCTGATCCGGGATCACTGGTTGAAAATAGCGTGCGGCCCAGTGACAGCATGATGTACTGCCAATAACAAAACATTGCATACCATTGAAACAGCTTCACCAGTGCCAGTTGGCGCATGGTCGGCGGCATTTCCCTGATGGCCATGACGATCTCGGCCAATGTGGCGCGCCAGCCCACGGGCTGTTTTTTAATCTGCGCCAGTTGATCTGGCGTCAAGGCAATTTCTGGCGAAGTTTTCAAAGTCCATAGTATCGATGCCAGCGAAAACACCGCACCGATGATAAAGGCGGTAATGACAATGTAGGGGATCTGATGACTATTGACACTATTGCTGCTCATCCCCAGCAAGACCAGAATGGATGGTGTCAGATAGGCCAGGGTCTGCCCCAGGCCGGTGAAGGCACTTTGCGTCAGAAAGCCGACAGAATGCTGGCTGGCGTCCAGTTTGTCGCTGACAAAAGCACGGTACGGTTCCATCGTCACATTATTGGCGGCATCCAGTATCCATAACAGGCTGGCCGCCATCCATAGCGCAGGGCTGAATGGCATCAGTAACAGGCCAATACTGCACAGGATGGCACCGATCAAAAAATAGGGCGTGCGCCGCCCCCAGCGGCTGGTGGTGCGGTCGCTCAGCGCACCGATCAGCGGTTGCACCAGCAAGCCGGTGACAGGCCCGGCCAGCCACAGATAGGGCAGGCTGGCTTCATCTGCACCCAGATATTTATAGAGTGGGCTCATGCTGCTTTGTTGCAGCCCGAAACTGAACTGTATGCCAAAGAAGCCAACGTTCATATTGATGATTTGCCAGAACGACAGGCGCGGCTTGCGAACACCAGGCAATTTGCTGGAAGTGACTGAATTCATGTGCCTGCTCCTGTCAGCGGCGTTATCCTTGCCGTATCCCAGCGATCTTGCCACAAGCGGTAAAAATGCAGATCACGGGCTACCGCGCCGCGCACACCACAGATGGCCGCCGCAAACTCGTGCGCACGTTGCAGGCTGATATTCAGTGGCCATTGTCTTTGCAGACCGAGCAAAAAAATCGCTGAAAAAGCATCACCACCACCCACGGTATCAACTACCTCAGTCTGTATCGGTTGTGTGCTGCTGTCCAGATACTGTCCTGCTGCATCCACATAGGCATAGCCGCGTGCACCCAGTGTCGTGATGACGGCTTGCAAATGGAACAGCCTGATCAGGGCGGCTGCCGTATGTTGAATTGTTGTGGCATCCAGCGCAGTGTTGCGGTTTTCATGGTTCAGATAGATCTCTGCCAGTACCTGCAATTCTTCTTCATTGACTTTCAAGACATCGGCAAACTGCAAGGATAATTCTATCGTTGCCAGACTGTATTGCATGGCGCGCAGATTCAGATCCAGATATTTCAGCGCGCGGGTTTGCGTCAGCAAGGCATGCACAGCCTGACGTGAGCAGGTATGGCGCTGTGCCAGTGTGCCAAAATAGAGGATGCCCTGGTCGTGCTGCGGGCAGGTATCTGCCCTGGCCTGCAGGGCAAGCCCGGCATCGATATAGTCATAGGCTTGTTCAGGCAAAATCTCAAATGTGTGACTGCTCTTGTCGCCACTATCATCCAGTTTGACCGCGACCTTGCCGGTAGCGTGCTGGCTGTCAGTTTGCATTCCCTGCATGCCTAATTTGAAACGCTGCATGTCTGCGCTGATGAGCGCACTGGCAGCATCATTACCGATGCGAGAAATCATCAGCGGGGCGCAATCAAAATAAGCCAGCGTACGTGCCACGTTGAAGGGGGCGCCACCAATGACCTGTTCATCAGGGAATGCATCGATGAGGGTTTCACCAACAATGACGATGGCTGTGCCAGAAATTTTCATGATAAGTCTTTCGTCAGCCATCGTTGTGACCAGGCTGGTAGTTCGATGTTGCCGCTCAGGGTTTGCTGGTCGAGTTGATTGACCCAAGCCTGATGGCCGGATTGATCATGCCGTAATTCTGCCAGATCAAGTGTGATGGCATGCGCAGAAAAATTGGCGATAAACAGTAAAGGCTGTTCTGCTGTGCCGCGTTCAAATGCCAGTATGGCCGGATGCGAACTGTTCAGCAGGCGGCGTTCTGCCTGTGCGGCAAGTTGTGGCAATTGCCGCCTTGCCTGCAGCATCAGGCACAGATCATTAAATACGGCACCTGCATTGCTTTGAAATGCATAACGTGAAGAATACAGTTCCTGATCCCAGTGCGGCCTGTGCAACCAGCGGCTGTCTGCGGCTTGCGCCGCAACTTGCTGATAGTTGGCATCATTGGCTTGTGCAAACTCATCGCCCATATAAATCTGGGGCATGCCGCCAAAGCAAAAGCTCAGACCGTATAACAGCAATAGCCGTTGCCTGGCGTGTTGATGTTCATGTTCATGTCTTGCGCTGGCAAAACCGCACAAGGCCGACGTCATGCCTACGGTGCCATGTACTGCCGCCGGGTCACTGGATTGAAAGCTTGCCCCCCTGGCATAACTGTTCCCTTCACCGCTAAAAAACTGTGCTATTTTTGCCAGTCTTTGCTGTACCTGTTCTTCATCTGAGGCATCGATCCTGGCTTCAGGGCGCAAGACGTTCCAGCCTATGTCATCGTGGCAGCGCACATACGTCAGCCAACTGGTCTGTGCTGGCAGCGCAGGTGTGCCGGCAAACACGTGGCGCAACAGACTGGTGTCCTGTTCTGCCACGGCTGCCCAGGACGCTGCCATCAGGCTGCTGTGATAGGCCAGATGGCATTCGCTGATGACCGGGGAACTGCTGCCCAGATAAGCGGGCAATTGGGCAGTCTGCACGATGGCTTCTGCCTTCAGCAAGATACCGGGGGCAGCGATGTCGGTCAGGCTGCGCAGGGCCTGCAATATCCAGTGGGCTTCCGGCTGGTTCATGCAATTGCTGCCCGCCCTTTTCCATAAAAACGCAGTGGAATCAAGACGAAATACTTCTACGCCACGGTTTGCCAGCTGCAACAGGGCAGCCGCCATGCTGGCAAATACCTGGGGGTTACGATAATTCAAATCCCATTGATACGGATAAAACGTCGTCCATACCCAGGCCTGCATGTCATTGCTGTAAGTGAAGTTGCCGGGGGCAACTTGCGGGAAAACCTGGCCTAGCCGGGTTTCAAACAAATCCGGCTCACTGCGGTCCGGGTAATGATGGAAATAGTCACGGTAAGCCGCATCCCCATTTTTTGCTGCCAGTGCCCAGGGGTGGTCATCGGCGACATGGTTTAATATGAAGTCAGAACACAGGCTGATATGGTTCTGGCGCAGGGCAGCTGCCAGCTGTTCCAGATCAGCCATATTGCCCAGCCTTTCTTCTACCGCATCGAAATCTGCCACCGCGAAACCACCATCGTTATCACCCGCCCTGGCCTTCAGGAAAGGCAGCAAATGCAGATAAATAACGCCCAGTTCCTTCAGATGGGGAATGCGCCGCTCTACGCCGCGTAAATCTCCTGCGAAACGGTCGGCGTAGCAGCAATAACCCAGCATATTATTCTGCGTGAACCAGTCTGCTTGCTGGCTGCGGCTGTCGTCCAGCGCCTGCAAGGCGGCAGGGCGCTGCACAATTGCCAGTGCGAGGGTTTGCATCAGTTGTGCCAGGAAACCCGCATAGTCGGCTTCGCCGGGGAACTGATCGCGATACAGTTTTTGCAGGTTCTCGCAAAGAGCGGGAAAATGTAAGTCAAACCTGAGCCTGACGCCTGCGTGCCTGTCTGGTGGCAGCGCCGCCAGTACAAGTTGCAGAAGCTGGTCTGTGTTCGATGATGCAGGCATGATGCAGGTTGAACCTTAGAAAACTGAGGAGAAAAATGGCTCCCGCTACAAGTTGGGGTTGCAATGGGAGCCGAAGTACTACCAGGGACAAAACTGTTAAGAAGATCTTGTTAAGTTAAGCGCGGCGCTATTTGGGGCTGTGATGCTCGCCGTATAGCGGTACGACTACGTTTGTGGGTTATCAATGCGCCAAACTAGTGCCGTGCCACTCTTGATCAGAAATTCCTTAAGGCTGTGTTAATCAGCGAAAATAACGACAACAAAGCCCGCTGATTTTTTCAAAGCCTGTTAAAAACTATATTTAACCGCTGCACGGATACTGCGACCATTGATCGATCTTGCTGCATGGCCATCGCCTTCCACTTCGGTGTAGCCAATATTGTTGCCCAGGTTATTGATGCTCAGGGACAGCTGTATCTGCTCATTGATGTTGTAGTTGGCAAAGACGTTCAAAACGTTAAAAGCCGGCAGGATCAGGGTATTGGCATCATCACCGTAAGACTTGCTGGTGCCTATCAGGCTGGCACCGATGACAGCATTGCCGAAGGTATAGGTGGGTGACACCTGATAGGTGTAACTGGCCTGGCGGCGTGGTGTCTTGCCAACGACGCTCTTGTCATTGGCAGCCGTGATACTGGCATTGGTATAAGTCATGCCGCCGGTAACGCGGAAGGCATCCATTTTATAGCTGGCTTCAACTTCAACGCCCTTGGCATCATAATTATTGGCAGTGAATTTCTGGGTCGTTGCTTCAAAATTCGATTCTGCCGTCTTGGCCTGGAACAGCGTGACAAAGCTGCTGAAATTACCTGCTTTCCATTTCACCCCGGCTTCAGTCTGCTTGACGATATTGGTACTGATCGGTGTCGATCCGTCCAGCGGGTTGCCAAACATGATGCGGTCAGCGTTGAAAGCGATACCTTCGCTGACACGGCCAAACACAGCAATATCCTTGGTCACGCGGTAATTGGCGCCGAAAGAATAGGAAGTGTGATTGACGCCATAATCGATGAATTTGGTGTTCGCCGCACGATAGCTCTGGTTGACTGCCTGGTTGAAAGTGCCACTGGCATCCTGTTTGTCGTAGCGCAGGCTGCCATCTATATTCCAGTTGCCGCTTTCCCAGCCAAGGTTGGCATACACCGCATTGGTTTTGTATTGCGCATCGATATTGCGGTTACAGCAGCCACCAAACACATCCGTGCCCTGTGCCAGCAGGCCGGGTGAGCCGGCGATTGTGCCGTTCGAGTTGAGCAGGGCAGGTTTGTCACCGCTGGCCTGCATCAGGTACTGGTTGAAATTCCAGGTTACCCCCAGATTTTGCAAGGATGAATACAACCCCAGGGTGCTGGTAAATTTACCGCTGCCGGTGTCAAAAATTTTCGACAGTTTGATGTCGTTGACTGTGCTGCCCAGATCATCAATCGAGGTATTGAATACCGTTGCCGTAAATGCCGCGCCCGCATAGGCTCTGCCTGCATTGGGGCCGGTGGCATAAGTCATATTGGTTGCCGCTGCACCGCTGACACCAGCATCCGCCGGGAAGATGGAAATGAATCGGCCTGTGTTGGTGGACTTGCGGAATTTTTCATCCAGTGTCCAGCCATCGCCTACTTTCAGCGATGCCTCTGCGCCAAACGCATTGTTAAGCACATGCAGGCCATCATTGACATTGGTGGAGACGCGGTTGTTGTTGCGGTCAAGGACGATGTCACGCGTCCAGTAAGGCGAATAAAAACTGGCCGTGCGCGGGTCTATGCCGGGCAATTCAGAAATATTGCCACTCACTGTCCTGACGGGTACCGGCATATTCATGGGGGATTTGTCGTCAAGATGCTTGATGCTTAAACGCAGATAGCCATTGTCGAGTTCATGCGTGATATTGGCACGCAACTGGCCACCATCTTCGGCTGTGACGCCAGCCGGACGAGCGCTGTCGCCGTTGCGATAGAAGCCAGCGATGAACACGCGGGTCTTGTCAGAGACTGCAGTACCGTAGTCAAAATCATAGCGGGTCTGGCTAAAATCCACGCCCTTGCTGATCCCTATGCTACCGCCTTTTTCCGAGCCATTCTTGCTGATGAAGTTGATGATGCCGCCCGGTGAATTGGTGGCCATGGTAGATGCCGTGCCACCGCGCACGACTTCCAGATGGCTGAGGCTGCCATCGGCGCGCAGATACATATCTGGCGTGACAAAGGCAATATCGCCAAATTGCAGCAGTGGCAGGCCGTCTTCCTGGAATTGTACATAACGCGCGCCGCCAGCAGAAATAGGCACACCACGCACGGTCAGGTTGGCATTACCTTCGCCGCCAGAAGATTCAGAGCGGACACCGGGAATGGCGCGCAAAATCTCAGCGGCATTGGTGGGCGCTGATTGGGCAATCTGGTCAGCATCAAGGGTACTGATGGATACGCTGGCCTTCATCTTCGATGTGCCGATGGCTGTACCGGTAACGATGACTGAATTTAAATTCAGGGAATTTTTTTCCTTGTCCTGGGCTGCCGTATTGTCTTGCGCCCATGCTGGCCCCATTTGCAACACCGCCAGGGAAATGACGCTGGCCATACGCGTCATTTTGATATGTGATGATTTCATTGCTGTCTCCGCTGTCATCATTTTTGTGAAGCCGCACAGGTTTTCCTGCGCTGGCTGTATCTGGTTTTCCTGACTTGCCCGGCCAGTGATGCGGCTGTCTTATCAACGCGCGCTGACCTTTGCAAAAGACCTCCAACAATTTTCGCCGCGCTCTCTGGACGTTCGGTCACGCTTTGCGTGCTGTCGTACTCTATGGCGCTGTTATTGCGATCCCTGGTTTGCCAAGGCAAACGTTGTTGAAGATCTTTTGTCGTGCAGGTGGAAAGGATTATCAGGTAAAGCAGATTTTATTGCAATCGATTGCAAAGATGCAATGCAACATACTCAGGCAATGTTTTTTAAGAGTAACTTCATTGGTTTTGAGATGATTTTTGAAAATACGGTCAGGCAAAGGATTGCCTGCTATGAAACGTACTTCTGTAACCAAGCGTCTTGATAGACTTGAAAAGATAGATTTTGGTGATGATATAGTGTGATTTTGAAGCAACAAAGCTTCTCGATTCAATTCAAAATGCTGCGATGCAGAATAGGATTATCGGGTCTAAAGAAAGATTTTTTATTCTGTTTGATGCCGCTATTGTATTTTTTATGCAATCGGTTGCATTTTTGCAAAAACCGCATGCCACCGCAGCTCAGGCGGCATGTTCCTGCTTAAACAGATGCTGCATTTTTGATGGAAGCACGGTGTTATCAGGCGCTGCTGGCCCGTAAAATCAATTCAGTTGGTAGTAGCTGCGCGTGGCTGGTGCCATCATCAATCAGCTTCAACAGGGCTTGCACCAAAGCTTGCCCCGCCTGCGCCATGGGTTGACGTATGGTAGTCAGTGGGGGATGAAAATAGCGGGCCAGCTCAATGTCATCATAGCCCACGACAGCCACATCATCTGGCACACGAAAATTGTTTTCACGCAGGCTGTTGATGCTGGTCATGGCCAGCAAATCGCTACAGGCAAACAAGGCGTCAAAAGTCACTTCGCGACGGCATAGTTCTGTCACTGCCAGCTTGCCGCCTTCTTCAATAAAAGAGGCTGCCACCACCAGGTCTTTGTCCAGCGTTATGCCGTACTTTGTCAGCGCCTGGCAATAGCCTTCATACCGCTGTGCGACTTCGGGTAACTGTATATCGCCAAAAAAGGCAATGCGCTTGCGGCCGCACTGTATCAGATGTTCGGTAGCTTTCAGGCCGCCACTGACATTGTCGCTACCTACGGTCACGTACAATTGCTGCGGCAATTGCGCACCCCAGACCACGATGGGGACATGGCGTGCGGCCAGCAAATTCAACTGGTCATGATGGCGCCACTGGCCTATCAGTATAACGCCCAGCACGCGGCCAGTATCAAAAATCTGTGCGGCATTGTCCAGGTGTTCTGCATCAATGCGTGACAACAGCATGTCAAAACCACGGTCAGTCAGGGCATCGGCCAGACTGCCCAATATGCCCAGGAAGAAAGGGTCCGATAAATGTTGACGGGTTTCATTATCGTAGGGAACGACAACGGCGACGGTACGGGTTTGCTTCAGACGCAGGTTGCGCGCATCGATGTTGATTGAATATTTCAGTGAACGGGCGAGTTCGGCAATACGCTGACGGGTCTCATCATTGACCAGGGTACTGCCGCTAAGAGCACGTGATACGGTCGATGTCGATACCCCCGCCAGCCTGGCAATGTCGGCCATCTGCAAGCGTCTTTGTTCTTTGCTGGCAGATTTGCTCTTAGCAGGCAGGGTGGGCGACTTGATTGTCATCGTGGTGTTTTGAATATGAATGAATAGAGCAGTGAATGCGCGCGCCCAATTATAAAACCGAATGCAGCGCAGGCGGAAACTATGCTAACGCTCGGCCCTTATCCCCTGCTGTTCGCGCCATTCCTTCAGCAGGGCTTGCCGTGAACGTGGATAAGTATCATCGCTGACTTGCAGACCCTGAATGCGGTCAGTACGAAAATGGCGGAAATCGGCGCGCAGTTCGCACCAGGCGACGACGACGCGCAGGCTGTCAAAGAAAGCCAGGGCGCACGGCCAGATAATGCGCTGACTGGTGCTGCGGTTTTCATCCTGATAGCTGAAAATCAATTTATGCTGTTGGCGAATGGCTTGCCGTATCTGTCGTAACTGTTCATCGTTGCCCCCATTCTTGCTGCTGGGGCCGATGAGCAAGCCGCTGGTTTCAAGCTCGCGCCGCGCTTCTGCGGGTAATACTGCCGCGATTTTTGCCAGCGCGTCACGTGCAGCCAATGCCAGCTTGTGATCGGCCTGTTCCGCCACCCAGCGCGAACCCAGGGCAATGGCAGCGATTTCTTCTTCCGAAAACATTAATGGTGGCAGCGTAAAGCCGGGTTGCAATACATAGCCCAGCCCAGCTTCACCAGCAATTTTGGCGCCCTGGTTTTGCAGGGTCGCGATATCGCGATACAGGCTGCGCAAGCTGATGTCGAGTTCTTTTGCCAGGGCTGCCCCGCTGACCGGGTAGCGGTGGCGACGCAAAATTTGCATCAGTTGCAGCAGACGTTCAGTGCGTGACATGCAGCTTGCCCTTAAAAAAATGCGATAAAAACTTCCATCAAAATCCAGTCGCAGCGCAGGCTTTAACTTGATTTTACAGTCAGAATTTATATGATAAAAAATCATGATTTTACCTGCAATGATGACTTTATCACCAGGGGTTACCACGCTTCGGTGTATTTATAGCCCGGCTCGCCAAACCGAAACTGCAAGCTGGTATAAGGCACATCCAGGCGACCTCTATTTTTATGACATTGCTTTACATTAAGTGTGGCTACAAAGTAACAGCGTCGGCTTAGTCTTACAGTACTATCGTCCGTATCTGATTCCCTTATGCTGGTCTGCGAACTACACTACAAATCAAGAAATCACGATTTGTTCGCAAGTTTTTTTTGCAGACAAACAGGCAAGAAATCCATGCACTGACACCAGACCGTCAAGTATGCAAGCTTCAATTCTGAAAATGATTTTTACTTTTTTAATTTTACTTTTACATATGCCACATATTTTTGCCTGACTTTGCGACAGGTGTTGAGGGGAACGATCATGGATACCATTACAACTACATATGTACCTGCAAGGCAATTCGTGCGCGTACTGGTATGCTCGTCGCTTCTTTCTGTCGCTGCCATCAATACTGCCTTTGGCGCAGAGTTGATCAATACACAGCCTCAGGGGCCAACGCAAAAAGATTTGTCATATGATGTTTTAAAGGCCACTACGCAAGATAATGTTGACGCCAGGTTTGAGCAATCAGCATCTGCGGCCAACCTCGGTAGCGCAAATGGCAGTGCAATCAACAACATCAACACCAAAGGGCAGGATATGCTCGCCAGGGCCTCCAAGGACACACCCAGGCAAGGCAGCAATGCGGTGCCTGGTTACGATGAAAAACCCAATCCAACCATCAGTTCTGCTTTTGGCCAGGCCTGCTCTCCGGCAGTTGACCGCATCTGGCTTGAATATCGCATGAGCGACAAGTCTGCTTTACGCCTGCGTAATGGTGGACATCGCGGCGTCAAGGTCTTGTTGGTAAGACAGTATTGAATCAATATTGTTTTGCTGATGTAGACCCTTGATGCAGGCCATTCATGCAGATCATTACGCTTCATAAGCTACTGTGATGGGCCATGACCTGCAATGACACTCCATATCTGTGATATGGAATTTTATGGGCTTTTATGGATTTTTTATAAAGGACATTGCATGAACACCATTCAAAATCCCCCTGTTCACCCTGTTAACAGCCGTGTACCGACCATGCATTACAAAGGTTACGATATTTTTATCCTGGCTTTTCCGCGTCTTGATGGTAGCTGGTCTGCCAGTAGCGAAGTGCAAAAAGATGGCGCGATGGGGCTAGAAATTGATCAGCAGTTTGGCGGGCCGTTTAAAGCCCGTGGTGAGATTGAAGCCAAGCTTGCCGCCCTGCGTGATGCCAAAATGAAGATAGACGCCATTCTTGCAGAAGTCTTGTGATGCCGGTTTAGTCAGGTATTTATTTGCAGTGCGCTGTGTACTGTGTAGAGCGCCTTGCAAACACTGATTAGCACATTTGCTCATCAGTGCCAGGAACTGGTCAGACTGCGCCAGTGAGGTCGGCAATTTCCCTGCCCAGGTTTTCCACAGCACTTTGGCCATACAGACTGGAAAAATACGCATCCGGCAAAAGCGTGCCAGCCGTAGCCTGTTGCAAGAAATATTCAAGTATCTGCTTGCGCCTGATTTTGTACATGCTTTCTTCTACTATGGCATATTCAGCCCTGATCGCCACGGCATAATCATTATAGACATGCGCAGTCTGACCCAGTATCGCCAAGTCCACGCTGAGCATGACTTGTTTCAGTTTGTGGGTGATGGCATTTTCCTGTAAATGATCGGTAGCGCGGATCAGGCTGGCGACATCTTCTGCCTCGCCAGCTGTTTTTGGCAGGCTACTTTCCAGCCACAATCTGGCGCTGGCTTCTTCATTCGATAAGTCACCATGCGGTACGTCATACACCACATCATGAAACCAGAAGGCTTTTTTAAGCGTTGCCACATCGTCTGCGCAGGCATTGATGTTGCGGCCCCAGGCAGTAATCTCGCTCAGACCATGCACCAGGTGATCAAGATTATGATAATGCCTGGCAGCTGAGCCATAGGCAGTTTCACCAGTCAGGCGTTCAAACCACAATGCTGCTCTGGCCTGGATATCTGCATTTTCCAGTTGCCATAAGCTGGCCCAGTCCTGCTGCAGCCAGTCAATCAGCCAGGCGGTATAGGCCGGTTTTGGCAAGAATTGCTTGACGCTCCAGTGCCAGCCCACCGGCCCCTGCAAAGCACGTACAAAGCTGGAACTGACGGACCCAAGGTCACGTGGTGGCATGATGAAGATGGTCTTTGCACCATGCAGGACATCGACATTGGTTTGCTGTATCAGGTTTTCATAATCGAAATCAGAAGTATTGCGTATGCCGCGTATCAGGTAATCAATGCCCAGGCGCTTTGCAGCGCGCGCCGTGTAATCACCCTTGATCAGCATCACGCTGACATCATCCCAGCCTTGCAGTGCCAAGCTTTGCTCAATAATGGCCTTGCGCTTTTCAGCGGGGAATTGCGGTTTCTTGCCTGGGTTTTCTGAAATGAAGATCACCACTTCACTGGCCATGGCACGCGCCTCCTGTATCACCCACATATGGCCATTGGTGATGGGGTCCAGTGTTCCTGAAAAGGCGATTTTTTTCATGATGTGATCCTGACGTGCATAAAAGAAAATAAGGAATCTTATAGTTTATCCTGATAATCAGCTTATTACTGATTATTTGGTTGTTTGACCAATATTGTCAGCTTAGTGATGAAGCCATGGAAATGCAAGTATAATTTGGTCAATTAACCAAATTAAGTCAGCGTTATTCTGAAGATCTATCATGTCCAGAAGACCAAATACCGAACAGCGTCGCTCTGAAATCGTCCAGGCCCTGCTTGCGACCATGGCAGAACATGGGTATGAAAAAGCCACCATACAACTGATCGCGCAAAAAGCTGGCCTCACGCCAGGCTTGTTGCATTATCACTTCAAGACCAAGGCCGATATCTTGCTCGAACTGGTCAAGGTCCTGGCTGCCTTGTCGCGCCAGCGCTATGACGAATTTGCTGCCAACGCCAGCAGCCCTGAAGAAAAGCTGCATGCTTATATCAACGCACGGCTCGCCAAAGGCGAAGGCAGCGATCCGCATGCCGTGGCTGCCTGGGTAGTGATCGGTGCAGAAGCCGTGCGCCAGCACGAGGTGAGGGCGGTGTATCAAGAGGCGGTCAGTGCGGAATTGGCGCTGCTGCAAGATCTACTATCGGCCTGCCTGCGGGACATGGGTAAATCGCCCGACAATGTGCCACAACTGGCGGCTGGCTTGCTGGCATATATGGAAGGCGCTTTCCAGCTCGCCAGTGCCGCGCCAGAGGTCATGCCGACGGACTACGCTGCGGTGACAGCGATAGCGCTGTTGCAGCGTTATATAGCGGCTGAGAGGTCGTGTGACTGAAGCAGGGCAGTTTCCGGTAACAATCGATAAACCCTAAGCCTGCAATCCCGCAATCAGGCTGATAATTTCGCCGCCATAACTCTCCAGCTTTTTATCGCCCACGCCAGAGATGGCGCGCAGGGCGGTCAGGCTGGCGGGTTGCTGACGGGCGATTTCGCGCAGCGTGGCATCCGGGAAGATGACATAGGCGGGCACATTATGCGTGCGTGCAGTTTCCACACGCCACCAGCGCAGTTTGTCGAACAGGGTTTGCGAGCTGCCGGAGAGATCGGCTTCGGCATAATCCTTGGCCGACTGGCGTTTGTGCTTGACGGCTTTTTCTGCTTTCTTGTACTGGCGCAGCTGTACCTTGATTTCGCCGCGCAAGACCGCACGCGAAGATTCTGTCAGTTTCAGCGAACTATAGTTTTCATAATCCACAGATACCATACCCAGTGCGATCAACTGGCGCAACAGGGCGCGCCATTCAGCCTCGCTCTTGTCCGAGCCTATGCCAAAGGTCGACAGCTTGTCATGCCGCCATTGCTGCACACGTTCTGTATCAATGCCGCGCAGGATGTCGATGACATGGCCAGCGGCAAAGCGCTGGTCAGCGCGGTAGATGGTCGACAATATTTTTTGCGCAGCCACGCTGCCATCGAAAGAACTGGGCGGGCTCAGGCAGGTATCGCAATTGCCGCAAGGCGTCGCTTGCTGGCCAAAATAATCAAGGATGTGAACGCGGCGGCAATTCAGGGTTTCGCACAGCGACAACATGGCTTCAAGCTTGACGCTTTGCACCCGTTTATAGGTTTCGTTGGCTTCTGATTCATCGATCATGCGGCGTTGCTGCACGACGTCCTGCAAGCCATAAGCCATCCAGGCATTGGCGCTGGCACCATCACGGCCTGCACGGCCTGTTTCCTGGTAATAGCCTTCTATGCTTTTTGGCAAATCGAGATGCGCAACAAAGCGTACATCAGGTTTGTCTATGCCCATGCCAAAGGCGATGGTGGCACACATGACGATGCCGTCTTCACGTAAAAAACGTGCCTGGTTGCGGCTGCGATCACTGAGTTCCATGCCCGCATGATAGGGCAGGGAGGTGATACCGTTTTCATTTAAAAATTCGGCAGTTTCTTCGACCTTTTTGCGCGACAGGCAATACACGATGCCCGCGTCACCACTATGCTGGGCATTGATGAAATCGAGCAATTGCTTGCGGCCATTGGCTTTTTCAACGATCTGGTAACGGATGTTGGGGCGGTCGAAGGACGACACAAACTGCAAGGCGTTTTCCAGTTGCAGGCGATGGATGATTTCATCACGGGTTTGCTGGTCAGCCGTGGCTGTCAGTGCAATGCGCGGTACATGCGGGAAGCGCTCATGCAGCGCCGACAGCTTGATATATTCAGGGCGGAAATCATGCCCCCATTGCGATACGCAATGGGCCTCATCAATCGCAAACAGGGCGATATTGACGACTTGCAGCAGTTCCAGGCAGCGTTGTGTCAGCAGGCGTTCAGGCGCGATATAGACAAGATCGATTTCACCTTCGCGCATTTTCTTTTCCACCGCCAGTATTTCATCAAAGCTTTGGGTGGAATTCAAAAATGCCGCACGCACGCCTACTTCAGCCAACGCATCGACCTGATCCTGCATCAGCGCGATGAGGGGCGAGACAACGATGCCGACGCCATCACGCAGCAGGGCCGGTATCTGGTAGCACAGGGATTTGCCGCCGCCAGTGGGCATCAGCACCAGGGCATCACCACCATTGACGACATGCTCAACGATTTGCCCCTGCTGCGAACGAAATGCCGGATAGCCGAAAATGGTCTGCAATAAATGCAGGGCCTGATCGACGGTATTGCCCGTTGTATGGATATTACTTACTTCTGTCACTGCTGGTATCACCGATATCACTGATTAGTCAGCCCAGGTAATCGCGCCGGTATAGGCGGTTATCAGGATCATGATACCAAAGGCGATGCGATACCACGCAAACACATTGAAATTGTGTGAGCTGATATAACGCAGCAGCCAGCGTACGCAAAAGAAGGCAGAAATAAATGCCGCCACGGTACCCAGGCTGAACATGGGCAGGTCGGACATCGATAATTCTTCACGTGCCTTGTACAGCGAATACACAGTGGCACCCAGCAAGGTAGGGATCGCTAGGAAGAAAGAAAACTCGGTGGCCGCCTTGCGCGACAGGCCAAACAGCATGCCGCCGATGATGGTGGCACCCGAACGGCTGGTGCCGGGTATCAGGCCCAGTGACTGCGCCAGACCGATTTTGAGTGCATCCATGATGCTCATGTCATCCACCGATTGTATGCGGGCATGATTGACATCTTCTGCATCAAGCTGTTTTTGCTTGCGTTCCACGATCAGGATGATGATGCCGCCGATGATGAAGGCCATTGCCACAGGCACGGGGGCAAACAGCAGGGCCTTGATTTTCTTGATGAACAGCACGCCCAGGATGGCCGCTGGCAAAAACGCTACCACCAGGTTGATGGCAAATTTGCGCGCCCTGGCGTCACTGGCCAGGCCCCTCACCACAGAGATAATTTTTTGTCTATATTCCCAGCACACTGCAAATATCGCACCTGCCTGTATCACAATTTCAAATACCTTGGCTGTTTCTGTCGTGAAATTCAACAGGCTGCCGGTCAGGATCAGGTGACCAGTAGAAGAAATTGGTAAAAATTCCGTCAGACCTTCGACGATACCCATGATGATGATTTTGACGGCAAGCAAGAAGTCCATAGCGCGCTAAAAAATTAAGTTTTGACCGGCACGAAGCTTAGCATGCCGCACCCCTGGCCTGCGAGAATTTTAGGTAGAGGCAAGCCGTTTTCAGCTGACATTGGCCATGACGGCAGCAAGCCTGCCCAGGCAATTGCAAAATAGCAGCAATCTGCACGTCAGGTATCGTATTACGGTACTTTCTTAAATTGCGTTGTGATGATGCAAGTGGCTGGCGATACTTCTGACTTCAATGTTTTCAGGTTTTCGCTTCAGCCCACTCATGCAGATGTCCACTAACAGCCTCAGCAACATCATCAAGTGCAGCTTGGCTGCGGGCCTGGTGCTGGGACTGACCGCCTGTTCCAGCATGCCTGGCCATGCTGACAGGGCTGATGCAGGCAATGCCGACCTGCCTGAATACCGTTCACCCCAGGTTGAGGTATTAACAATCAATCAGCAATTCATCTGGCGCATGCCAGATGCCAACCAGCATTTCGCCCAGTTTTCACAACATATTCTGGTCGATGACAGCGTGCCTTCGCGCCTGCAGGAATTTGTTGTGACCTATAAAACGGCCAACCATCTGGGTAACCCGGGCATGTCAACCATGACCGTACAGCAATCCGATGAACTGCAAATCAGCAGCAATGGCCAGTTTGTACTGAGCGAGGCGATACCGCAAGGTTTTACGGGCAGGCAAAGTTACCGCCGCCTTGAAGTGGCCAGGTTAAGCGTCGGCAGAGACATCTATCTGCTGGCCCTGGCTAACAGTTTCATGCACCGGCCTTTGTGGCTGGCCGTGTTTGGTGCTGACGGCAGTACCGTTTATCGCGCTGGTCTGCCACATGGCAACTGGCAATTTATCGAGCATGCAGACGGGTTTTCCATGGTTGATACGCGTGGCGCGGGTCAACGCCTGGTCTTGCATCCCCTGGTTGTGGAAAGAAGATGAGTGCAGTCAAATGCTTCGCAAAGCGTATTGCGCGGGGCATCAGGGCAGGTTTAAGTATTGGTTTGTGCACGGGCTTAAGTGCCTGCTTTGTGCCCTTGCCGATGGTGGGTGGCGGCATTGCAGGCGCAGCGCGCGATTCTGATGCAGTCAGGGAAGAAGCCTGGAATTACCAGGAATTTAAGGAGAAGCACGTGCAGACCGAGATCATCAAGGAAGTAGTGCCAGCCAGGCAGCGTAGCAACCGCAACAATTATTTTGCCGACTTTGCCGAGCATGTGCACATCACCCGCAATACGCCCACTAGGATGGCGTCATTTGAATTCAATTTCGTCCGTTCCGGTACCGACAATGGTTTGCTGATACAGGTACACCATGATGGCATACGCGTCTTGCTCGAACGCATACCCGCCGCCTTTTATATGGGCGACCTGCAAGCCACGCGCATACAGATAGCTGGTCGCGATTACCTTTTGCTGGCGGCCAACTCGCGCACCAGTACCCACCGCATGTGGTTCGGCATCTTCCGCCCCGACGGCAGCAAGCTATACGCCGCCAGCCTGGAACAGTCGGTCATCCGCATCAGTCAGAATGATGACGGTATTTCCCTGTTCTTTTTGAGCGGGGATTCGATGCGGATCAAGATTTAGGATGGGGTGATTCAGGTTCGCGAAGATGCTAAGGTGCAGTTGCACGCTCGAGATCGTCAAGCCAGTGTATTGCCTGCAATCTGTCTGTGCCGCACATTTCATCTGAAGCCTGCAAGCCAGAGCAGCAGGCGGGCCGTTCAGGTTTGCCAAAAATTGCACAGCGCAAATCATCCATCAATTGCACGCAGGGTACACCAGCGGGTTTCCCATTCGGCATGCCGGGTATGGGGCTGGTGATGGATGGCGCAATGCAGCAGGCGGCACATAAGGGGCGGCAGGTCAGTTTGGTGCTCATACCCGTATTTTATCGGATGTCGCGATGTTGCAGGCTTAAAGACTTCCAGAAATAAAAACACCGTGCAGGTGGCAGGGTGTTTTCGTCAATTGCTGATGGCGTAAAATTTAAAACTCTTCCCAGTCATTGTCGGCTTTGGCGGAGCTCACTTTTTTTGCTCGTGCCTGTCTTAGTGCGAGTTTTGCCGGTTTCGCCACGGTGCGGGCGGCTCTTGCCAGCGCAGGTGCTGGCCGGCTGGCCTGTGTTTTGATGGCGAGGGCCGGAGCTTCATATTGCTGCGGGATGATGCTGAACCTGGCCACCAGTTCAGTCAGCCTGGCTGATTGCTCCTGCATGCTTTCTGCAGCGGCAGCGGCTTCTTCGACCAGGGCGGCGTTTTGCTGTGTCATTTCATCCATCTGGGTCACGGCCAGGTTCACTTGTTCGATACCGGCGCTTTGCTCCTGACTGGCAGCGGTGATTTCACTCATGATGTCGGCCACATGCTGGACGCTGGTGACAATTTCCTGCATGGTCTTGCCGGCAGTATCCACCAGCTTGCTGCCATGTTCGACCTTGCCGACGGAATCGTCGATCAGATGCTTGATTTCCTTGGCGGCAGAGGCACTGCGCTGTGCCAGGTTACGTACTTCAGAAGCGACCACGGCAAAACCGCGGCCCTGTTCGCCAGCGCGGGCTGCTTCGACGGCCGCATTCAGTGCCAGGATATTGGTTTGAAATGCAATGCCATCGATGACGGAAATGATGTCGACGATTTTGCCTGAACTTTCCTTGATTGATCCCATGGTGGCAACCACCTGGCCGACCACTTCGCCACCCTTGACGGCAACGCCAGAAGCAGAGATCACTAGTTGGTTAGCCTGCCGTGCATTGTCGGCATTCTGTTTGACGGTAGAGGTCAGTTCTTCCATCGACGATGCAGTTTGTTGTAGCGAGCTTGCCTGCGATTCTGTACGTGACGACAGATCAGCATTGCCATTGGCGATTTCAGAAGCGGCGACATTGATGGTTTCGGTGCCATGACGCACTTCACCGATAACACCGCTCAAGCCGGTGTTGATGCCATTGATCGCATGCATCATCTGGCCGATTTCATCGTTCAGGTGTATCTGTATGGTTTCACTCAGATCACCCTGAGCCATGTTTTGTGCGACAGCGGTTGCTCTGGCCAGAGGTCTGGTAATCGATGTCGTCATCATCCATGCGCAGACTGCCGATAACAGGGCCGCAATGACCGACAGGGCGATCAGCAGCAAACGGCTGGTCTGGTAGGTTTGTTGTATGTCTGCGGCAGTATCATCAATCTGCTTGCGTTGCATGGCCAGCATTTCTTCGATTTTTTTGACGTACTTCCCAGAGGCGGGGATAAATTCTTTGTCCAGCGCAGCGCTGGCTTCATCGACTTTGCCTTCTTTTTTCAGCTCGACAATTTTGTTTCTGGCGTCAAGATAGGCTTGGCGCTGTATACCAATTTCCTTGAACAATGCAATTTCTTCGGCACTGTTCATATGCTCGGAAATGCCTTTTTGCAAAAGCCCGGATGTCCTGGTTGATTCTGCCTGTTCTTCGGCAAAATAGCTGGCAAGCGAGGGGTCACTACTTTTCGCAATGGCCGTCGTGCGCCGCACGCCGGTATGGATATTGCGATACCAGTCACTGACCATGCGCTCTGTCGCCAGCGGGTCTTTCAGCAGGTTTTCAGTTGCAGCGGCAACGGCATTGAGCTTCAGAATGGCGATGAAGGTCGTGATGAAAAACAGGACGAGTATCAATGCAAAACCTGCACCAAGGCGCTTACCTACTGAAAGGTGTTTGAACAGAGCGATCATAGATTTTCTTTTTATGGGCGGAAGGGCAGTAGAAAAATGCATTCAAGGCTTGATGCATGCTGTATGTTGTCTTGTGGAATTGTTTCCAGCGCGCAATTATACAGATTTATCCATATCGGTGATTAAATTTAAGGCAGGTTTATTTTATCAGCGCATTGGTATATATGTTTGCAAATAAAATAACTTTATCCTTTATTTTTTTCCGCTGATATCATCCGGTCGCAATCAAATAATTCAGTCCTGTAGTGAATTGATTTAGCTGGCTGAAGGTGGCAGGTACATTACCTTCAGCCAGCATTTTTAGTGTCGCTTATGTACCGCTGATATTCATGCGCTGCGTATGCGTCCACTGATGGTCATAGTCGGAGACGGCAGAGCTGTAGGTACGGTAGGTTTTACCTTCGCCCGGCCATGGGTTCATGATGTAGACGTAGTTGGTACCGTTGTAGACTTCATAACCGGAGCCGACCATGATATGTCCGCCACCATTGGTCCAGCCATAACGAATGACAAAGGGGCGGTTTGCATTGATATCGCTGACGACGGTGTTCCATGACGACGCATAGTTGTAGGCATAGTTTGATACGCCCCAATGCGCCAGGATGTTTTGCACACTGCCTGATGAGCCATACATGGAGTTGGGCTGGTTGGCGTTGCTGTTCCAGTTGAAATTGGTATTGCCGCAAGCGTAGTTAAGGCCATAGGCCCAGTTGACGATCTGGCACTGGCTGGGCGTCTGGTTATAGTAGTTCAGCAGGGCCTGGCTGCTGCCGGCCCAGCACCATTGGCTGTGTTCCTGCGTTACCAGCGGCACGTTCAGTGCACGCCATTGTGCGAAGGCACTGGGGGCCAGCAGGATGCTGGCGGCGAGGCAGAGTCGGGTAATAATTTTTTTCATGATATCTCCTTGATTTATTTTTTGAGCAGGTGGTGGTCTTGCCGCAATCAGCGGAAAGCATCCATATTGCTTTTGACCGACAGGCGCAATGCGTCAATGAAATCGCCTTGTTCAAGCAGGCCGTTATTGGCCGGTGCGGTGCCGGTTTTTTCACTGCGCTGTTGCAGCAACAATGCCTGACGCGCTGAATGCAAGGGTGCAAACCGCGTACGGGCATCGCTCGCTGAAGTCACTTCCAGAAAATCCGACATGGCCTGGTACACGCGGATGAAGCGTACGTTCGAGCGTGTTGCATTGCCATGCACGGCCATCGTCGCATCCACATCTTTGGACAACACTGCCCCGCCATAAGAGGTGATGCCCCAGCGGCCATTGGTCTGGCTGAGTGTTGCCATGCCAATAGGCGCGTCATGCAGGGTGATGACGAAACGCCATTCCCCGGTGGCCTTGGCCATGCTGCGCAGGTCACCACGCCCGGCCAGAATGTCTTGTGGCGGGATGGAGTAGACCGGGAAGCCATAGCTGATTTTGGCGTCTTTCAGGTCTTGTACATCGCTGACTTCGAGCGGGAACTCTGAAGGCAGGGTGCCACCGCGTGCCTGTACGTTGAATTGTACAAATTGCGCAAAGTCTCGCTGCGCTGCCGCGCCGACAAGACGTGCCTGATCCGATGTGGCAGCGAGGTCGGTGGTCTGTGCGAGTAATGGCGGACATGCCATGAGATAGCCAGCACTGACGATGACAGCGCCGATAGCCACCTTGTTGAGTTTCATTGTGAATCTTGATGCGGAGTTCGGTTTCATGCTTGATTGCTCCTTCGTTGAATGACAATAAAAGCCCACCAGTCCTAGCGGGCATCGGGGTATTGCGAGCGAAAGCTGTAGCGATTAAAAACAGAGAGTCTTCCGGGTACGCGCCGTCATAGCTGCCGTAACCGGGTCATTCACTTTTTCTGGTCGTCACAGTCCACCTGGCATGGGTTACATGCCGGACTTCAGAACCCGCGGTGAAGCGGAGATGAGAGAAATCTGATCAGGTCAGCGCTGCCATCGCAGGCTGGTAGTGAAATGAGATATGTACTGGTTAACTGGCGCAGACCGCAGTCGCGAGTGCGCAGCTACGAAGCTGCTGCACGCTGCCAGCGCGCAGGCAGGGGCTGTCACGGTGACGGTGTCACCGATAAATGCAGTGGGTTTCATGATATGCAGACTCCCGGCGTCAAAAGGGTAGTCCGTGCGCAATTGCGCAGCGGATACCCCCTCTGTGCTGGACCTGAGAGATTTCGCATGTGACCGCTGTTGGCGGTGTCATGCTTGCTCCTTCGGTGTGCCGGGCGACGACATCCGGCAGCTCTTCAGAGTTCAAATGTCATACCGGTCCTTTTGCCTGAGAGTTTCCGGGGTGGTTGCTCCTTCGGCGCTGCCCTGCGGTGTAGCGGCAGTCTCTCCCGATATCACGCGGCCTTAGCCCATTTGTTCCAATCCCTTGTATGGATTGTAGAAATGAGCATAGTTCACGCGTTAATCATTTACAAATTATTTTGTTGTTGCAATGCACACTTCAAAATTGCATCCTGTGCTTAGGTAAAGCGTGACTGATAGTCCAGTGCTATGCGTTCACGCAAGAGCTTGCAGGATGCGGGATGCACGCAAACGCTCAGGGACGAGGCGAAGCTCTTTGGCACACCAGCCAGCCTCATTCCTGATTTCATTCCTGATTTTCATGCACACATTGCTGATATCAGATCGCATCCAGCGCATTTTGCAGATCGCGGCGCAAGTCTTCCACGTCTTCTATGCCGACTGACAGGCGCACGAAAGAATCGGTGATGCCGAGCAGGGCTCTTTGTTCTGCCGGTATCGTTGCATGCGTCATGATGGCCGGGTGTTCGATGAGACTCTCAACACCGCCCAGGCTTTCTGCCAGCGCAAAGACTTCGCAGCGTTCAAGGAAGCGGCGTGCGCCGGCGAGATCGGTATCGAGGTCAATGGAAATGATGCCGCCAAAGCCATCCATCTGCTGTTTGGCCAGTGCATGCTGCGGGTGGCTGGCAAGACCGGGGTAATACACCTTCTTTACCTTGGGTTGCTGTTCCAGCCAGTGCGCCAGGTCCAGGCCATTTGAATTATGGCGCTCAACGCGGATATTCAGGGTCTTGATGCCACGCAGTGCCAGAAAGCTGTCAAACGGTCCGGCAATCGCGCCTACTGAATTTTGTAAAAAGCCCAGGCGTTCGCGCCATTCTGCCTGATGCGGTTCACCACCCACAATGGCAATGCCGCCGATGATGTCAGAATGGCCGTTCAGGTATTTCGTCATCGAATGCACGACGATATCAAAACCCAACTCCAGCGGGCGTTGCACGCGCGGGCTGGCGAAGGTGTTGTCAGCAATCGCGATGATGCCGCGTTCACGGCAGATCTTGCCAATGGCGCGCAAATCGGCCAGCTTCAGCATGGGGTTGGTCGGCGTTTCCACCCATACCATTTTGGTATCAGGGCGTATGGCGGCCAGCAATTGCTCCGGTTTGGTCATATCCACATAGGTGAACTCCAGACCGGCACTGCGCCTGCGCACGCGCTCAAACAGGCGGTAGCTGCCGCCATACATATCGTCACCGGCGATGATGTGGGCGCCGCTGTCGGCAATCTCCAGCACGGTGGCAATGGCAGCCAGGCCAGAGGCAAAGGCAAAAGCCTGCGCGCCGCCTTCGAGGTCGGCAACCGCACGCTCCAGCGCCCAGCGCGTGGGATTGTGCGAGCGGCCATAATCAAGCCCCTTGTGCACGCCAGGGCTGTCCTGTACATAGGTCGACGTGGCATAAATCGGCGGCATGATCGCGCCTGTCGTCGGGTCAGGGAATTGCCCGGCATGGATGACACGCGTGCCAAAGGCTTGTGGCTGGGCTGGTTTTTTGTACTCTGGATAGCTCATGAAAGTGTCCTGCGTAAATGGTTAAGGAGGTCAAAGCGGGTGATCAGGCCATGGAAGTGCTTTTCTGGCTGTTTGGTCGCAATGATGGCGACCAGGCCACGGTTCAGTATGGCGCGCAAATCATCGAGGCTGGCTTGCGGGCTCAGTGTTTCAATCTGGCTGGTCATGGTGTCCTTGACGACACTGCGGAACAGGCTGGCATCGCCCGCCACCTTCAGCAACACATCAGATTCATCAATGATGCCGATAATTTCGCCATCGTGAATGACAGGCAGTTGCGATATCTCGGCACTGCGCATGCGATTGAAGGCCACCATCAGCGTGTCACCGGCATCAACACTGATGACGCCACCATCATCAAAGCGGCGGCCTATGATGTCACGCAGGTCGCCATAGGTCTGACGTTTCAGCAGGCCTTGGTCTATCATCCAGTTATCGTTATAAATCTTGGACAGGTAACGTGTGCCGGTGTCACAGACAAAGGTCACGACACGCTTGGGTGTCGTCTGTGCGCGGCAATAGCGCAAGGCCGCGGCCAGCAGGGTGCCGGTGGATGAACCGGCCAGTATGCCTTCAGCGCGCAATAATTCACGTGCCGTGCCAAAGCTTTCAGTGTCATCAATGGTATAGGCATGTTTGACTGCACTGAGGTCAGCAATGGCAGGGATGAAATCTTCGCCTATGCCTTCCACCGCCCAGGAACCGCTGACTTCATTGACATGACCGGTTTCTATGTACTCTGCCAGGATGGAACCTTTTGGATCAGCCAGTACAAATTCCAGCTTAGGCTGTGCCTGGCGGAAGAAACGGGTCAGCCCGCTGATGGTACCGGCAGAGCCGACACCGACCACGATGGCATCGACATCATGATGGGTCTGCGACCAGATTTCAGGGCCGGTGGTGGTTTCATGCGCGAGCGGGTTGGCCGGGTTATTGAACTGGTCGGCAAAGAATGAACCTGGTATTTCCCTGGCCAGGCGGGCTGCATAATCCTGGTAATACTCAGGGTGGCCCTTGCCCACGTCAGAACGTGTCATATGTACTTCTGCACCCATGGCTTTCAGGTGTAATATTTTTTCTGTAGACATCTTGTCAGGCACCACCAGCACCACGCGATAACCCTTGGCACGGGCAACCAGCGCCAGGCCCAGACCAGTGTTGCCAGCCGTGGCTTCGATGACCGTGCCGCCCTTTTGCAGGCGGCCATCGGCCTCAGCTGCCGCGATCATGGCCAGGCCTATGCGGTCCTTGATTGAACCACCAGGGTTTTGCGATTCCAGTTTCAGAAACAGTTCACACGGGCCGGTATCAAGGCGGGTAACCTTCACCAGTGGTGTGTTGCCAATCAACGCAAGTACTGCGGGATTAGTTTGATTTGTCATTTTTTGTTGACTCCAAGTCTGCATATCGACACGCTGCCTGCCTGAATCCTTGTGAGCACGCCGACTGCATCTTGTTGCGCTTTTGTTTAAGAGGCAGCCATGCTAGCGAGGTCGGCTGGCCACGCTAAGGAATTTTTCCAACTATGCTTATGCGAAAAATAAACGATCACTGCCATAAAAATACACGAGGGCAATAAACGCTTCTTGCCCCCACAGCAGTATAGTCTTTGCCGGAAATTTTGCAGCGTGAGTGATTTTTGTGTTGACGGGAAAAGGCGTGGAGGCTGGCAGGAAATATAAATGCCGCCCGGAGGCGGCATCAAAAAGTAGGGGACTGTGCTACGTTAAAGCGTGCCCGGTTGGGACAGGCCGCTCTTCTTTTATTGTAAACTTCTTTAAGCCCTGATGAAGCTACTGCATGGGGCGATTTTGAGTCTGCGATGCTCGTCGTACTCAAGTACGAAACGCTTCTTAACTCAAACTAGCACCGCTCGCTAGGCTTACTCATCGGTTCTTCGAATTTTTTTAAGCTTTTTGCTATTCCTCCTTTTGATGAAAGGGGGCGAACCAGCATACCGCAAATGAGGGGATGGTGGCTAGCATGACGAAAACAAAGTAGTTGGTATAGCCCAGCAATTGTTGCAGGTGGCCACTGATGACACCGGTGACCATCATGCACAGCCCCATCAGGCCAGTGCCAAAGGCGTAGTGCGTAGTGGTGTATTTGCCGGGTGCCAGTTGCTGCATCAGGTAAATCATGAAACCAACAGAGCCGAAGCCGAAAAAGAATTTTTCGACAGCCACGCCTGCGGTGATCAGCCACAGGCTGTCTGGCTGGAACAGGCTCATCAGCAAGAAGCTGACATTGGGTATATTGACGGCACAGCACAGTATGAACAGGGTAGGCTGCAAACCACGGCGGGCGACAAAGATGCCACCCAGCAAAGAGCCCAGCAATACCGCCACCAGGCCATAGGTGCCGTAGATAATGCCCAGCAATTCATTCGACAGGCCCAAGCCGCCTTTGGCAACCGGATCTACCATGAAGAAAGAGCCTATTTTTTCCAGAAAACCTATGCTCAGGCGAAACAGGAAGGCGAAAGCAATCATCAGCCAGACATCGCGCTTTTGAAAAAAGGTGATGAAAGAATCACGCAGGATATGCAGTGCCGCCGCAGTGCTGGTCGGTGTATTTTCAGCCTTCGCACCGTCTGGCATGGTGCGCATATGCCAGGCCGCCATTAGTATCGTGATAGCCGCCACGATCAGGAAGATGATGCGCCATGAATCCATCCATTCGACACCGAAAACCCTGGGGTCATGATGAAAGAAATCAGTATGCAGCTTGCCACTCAGATAGACCAGGCCACCAGCCGCAACGATGGGGCCGATATTCCAGCTCAGGCTTTGCACGCCGCAATACAGTGACTGCGCCTTGCTGTCGAGCGAAGTCACATAGACGCCATCAGAAGCAATATCCTGCACCGCGCCCAGAAATGAAATCAGCCAGAACAGCGCCATCAGTATCAGCATGTAATCCGGCAGCGACATCACCAATGCAACGCAGACAAAACCAACGGCAATCGCCATTTGCGCGCACAGCACAAAAAACTTCTTGGTCTTCACCATTTCGACAAAAGAGGCGAACAGCGGTTTGATGGTGTAAGCCAGTATCAGGTAGCTCGCATATTCAGCCGCCTTGCCGTTGTCCATACCCATGTTCTTGAACATGATGGCCGTGACGCTAGTCAGCGTCATATAGGTCAGCGCCATCGTGAAGTAGGCGGTGGGCACCCATAGCAGTGGTGATTTCTTGCCTGTGCGGGCTGGCATCTGCACTTCAGTATCCGTCATCATGGTTTGCGCGCTTTGTAAGTGGCGGCAACGCTGCGCTTCTGTTTCTTGCCATGATCCATGCCAGCAACGGGCGATGAAACTGGCGTTGTCAGAAATAACAACGTGTCTCGTTAATGTTGTATTTTATTTTTTAAGAATTTTCATATACGGATACTGAAATAAGGCCGATCAGATGAGCCTGAAACCATTAAATATCCTGTTTATGAAAACCTTTTCAAACGCAGGATAGCATGGAATTTTAAAATAAAAAGCAGCTTTTACAGAAAAAATAAGAAAACAGCCGATCAAACTCATTGCTGAGTTATCTTGGAAAACACGCAAAGCCAATACAGGAAAGGCTTTCAGACGGTTTTTTTGAGTCAGGGATGTTCTGCGGATATTGTCGCGTTTATTCTCATCAGGGATCATGCCTGGGCAATATCCGCATTAAAATTTATGGCTAAAACATTTATTGATGAAATTGATTTCATCAATAAATGGAAAATGACAAATTTCCACATCATCGCTAGCTTATTCAGGAAAATTTGCCGGGATCGACAAAATGAAGAAACAAAATTGTCAGCCCTCAATCATTGACAGGGTCTGAAGTGGGTGATAAATTCGCCATATTGTGAAAACGATTTCAGTTAAATGTGCCTGTTATACGATGAAACAATTGCAAGCTGGTTTCGTTCTGTTGGCTTTCCGTATGATCTGGACAGCTATTTTTTGCAAATGCATAGCGCAATAATGCGTGGCATAGGTATGGCAGATACAAGTAAACGCAGAGCAGGTGCGAAACAGATACGTAATAGATACGTAATAGATACGTAATAGATACGGAAAGATACGTAAAAATCAAGTCGTGTTCAAGCGCATTTGAGAATGTTCAAGCGTATTTAAGCGGCGATTTTTTTGCCTATAGATGAAAACGATTTCAAATAACATAAGACTAGTCTCATGAACTGGCGCAGCAAAGTCCTCACATAAAACCAATTACACTTTAAGACCATGAAAAATCCACCAACGATGACAGAATTTTCACCCTCCTTTATTTGGGGCGTTGCCACCAGCGCTTACCAGATAGAAGGTGCGGCGACCACGGATGGCCGTGGGCCATCGATCTGGGATACCTTCACCCACAAGCCAGGCACCATCATCGATGGCAGCACCGGTGATGTCGCTTGTGATCACTATCATCGCTATGCGGAAGATGTCGATATCATTGCCGCGCTGGGCGTGCAAGCTTACCGGTTTTCAATTTCATGGTCACGCGTGCAACCATTGGGCCATGGAGACTGGAATGAGGCAGGGTTTGATTTTTATTCACGCCTGCTGGACAGGCTTGCAGAAAAAGGCATTGCTGCCCATGTGACACTGTATCACTGGGATTTGCCACAAGGCTTGCAGGACCATGGCGGCTGGCTCAACCGCGACACGACACAGCATTTTGCGCTTTATGCGGCTGAAGTGGCGCGCCGGTTTGGCAAGCGCGTGGCCAGCATCGCTACGCACAATGAACCCTGGTGCACCGCCAACCTGGGTTATGGCAATGCCCAGTTTGCGCCGGGTGTCGCGGATACCGCGCTGGCGATACAGGTTTCCCATCATCTATTGCTATCGCATGGTCTGGCGATGCAGGCCATGCGTACCATCTGTGCTACGTATGGCAGCTCGCCCAGGCTGGGTATCGTACTCAACCAGTGGCCAGCCATGCCGGCTACCGACAGTGTGGCAGATATCGACCAGGCTGAATGGGAATATGCGCGTTCAGTACAATGGTTCATGGATCCGATCTTTAAAGGGCGCTATCCGCAAAAAGCGCTTGACCGCATGGACATGCGCCAGTTCCACGTACATGCAAGCGATATGGAAATCATTCATCAGCCACTGGATTTCCTGGGTGTGAACTATTATTTCCGCGCTTTTGTCAGCACAGAAAATCCGCCAAAACAGCCCGAAGGCAAACTGGGTTTCAGCGACATGGGCTGGGAAATTTATCCTGTTGGCCTGACAGATTTATTGCTGAAACTGCGCAGTGAATATCCAGACCTGCCACCTATCTACATCACCGAAAACGGCATGGCTGTCGCTGATGAAATGAAAGATGGAAAAATCAATGACCTGCAGCGTATCAACTACCTGCAACTGCATCTGTATGCCCTGCATGAAGCGATGGCCTGCGGCGTGGATGTGCAGGCGTATTTCTACTGGAGCCTGCTCGATAATTTTGAATGGAATTCCGGCTATGCAAAACGCTTTGGCCTCGTGCATGTCGATTATGAAACGCAGAAGCGCACCTTGAAGGATAGTGCTTACTGGTACAGGGATTTTGTCAGGTCGCAAATGCAGGCGAAGGCTGCATAGGCCTGCCGACTTCACGTTTTGCTTTCTCAGGCTTTGTCAATTCTGTCTGGCACTCCGGCAGGCTGACAAGCTGCAAGCTGATCTGGCAACGTAAGTCTTTGCTGCAATCAGACAATCAGGCAACCAGGGCTGGCATGTGCCGGCCCTGGCGTATTGAGCGCATAGGGCTTATTTATATACGCCGCAACCTATCAGCACGTCGCCAAATTTTTCAATATAAGTAGTCTTGGCTTCCATCATCTTGGTCGTCGGGTTGGTCCAGTTGTAGTCGACCCAGCCGTGGCCTGCCTTGCTGTTGGCCGCTGCCAGGAAGCCCTTGACGATGAACATGCCGTCAGCATCGCGCAGTTCCAGCAGGTTCTTGCCTATCATTTTCGGGTTCGCACCGTGCGCGCGGTTGATGCCGTCGCCATTGGTGTTATACACAAACACATACAAATCCTTGACGACGAATTGGCCAGTGGGGTTGCTGAATTCTGCAAACGCCTTTTCCTTGCCATTCTCCTTCAGGTAGGCTGCGGCTTTCTTGACCAGGGCCACGGCTTCATCTTGCGTCCCTTTTTCTACTGCCTGCGCAAGCGGCCCTGCACCGAGCAGAACAAAACTCAGGGCGGCAAGTAATATCTTGGGGAATAGTCGGCGCATTGTTGTCTCCTGTTGTTGAAATTATTGCAAAAGAACGGCTCAGCCATGTGATGGCACCTTGCTTCGCGATTTCATATTAACGATAAATGTGCGCATTGCAATGTCAATTATTGTTGCTTGGTGAAAATGTGTTGCTAGAGAATCTTTCCTTGTATAAAAAACAAACCCCCATATTGCCGCGAACGGCAGTATGGGGGCAGACAGCAGGGCTAACTTGAATACAGCGGTTTCTGCTGACTTGCTTAGAAATCAATCCCTACGTTCACGCCGAAAGTGCGTGGTGGCAGGTATTGCGCCTGCCAGGGACCGTTGGCATTCAGGGCACTGGTCTTGATTTTATTGTCGCTGACATTACGCACAAAGAAATCGGCGTACCAGGCAGTTTTTCCTGATGACTGATAACGCAGGCCCAGGTCGGCACGGGCATAGGCTTCCTGCTTGTCGCCATCACCATAGTTGAAGACGCTTAACCAGGTATCCGTTTCATAATGCAGGCTCACGCGTGGCGTCAAGGTGCCGTCACTGAGGTGGAAAGTGTGCTGGTACATCACCTGCGCTGAAAACTTCGGTGTATGCGGCATGGTGTTGCCAGACACATCCAGACAATTGCTGATGCCGGGTATCTTACAGGCTGGCAGTGCATAATCGTTTGAGCCACCCACCAGATTGCCCAGCGTTGCCTTGGCAAATGCCAGTGTGATTTGCAGCTTGTCATCTTTGCTGAGTTTGGCCGCCAGTTCGGATTCAAAGCCATATACCGTTGCACCATCCGCATTCGATGTTTGCAGGCCGCGCGTACCATCGGGTGCCGTAACTGGCGCACTGAACTGGAAGTCCTTGAACTTGCCATAGTACAGCGCATTGTTCAGCCTGACGGTGCCACCTAGCAGCGTACTCTTGGTGCCGATTTCAAAATTGGTCAGCGTCTCTGGGCCGTAGGTCTTGCCACCATCCTGCAAGCCACCTGATTTATAGCCGGTAGAGATGCTGCCATAGATCATGTTGTCCTTGTCGATGTCATGCGCTACGCGTATCAACCCTGTCATCTTGCTGCCACTGTAACTGCCGTCATTGAATGAATAGGCGGCAAAGTTTGATGTTGGTGAGGCAGGGTCTACATTCGGGGTAATGGCCGACTGGCTCAGCTCCGGTTTGCCAGAGAAACCATAGCCGCGTCCGCCCACATTCGTGCGCTTGTCAGATGTGAAACGCAGGCCGCCAGTGATATGCGTATCGTTGCTGGTGTTCCAGGTGGCCTGGCCAAAGGCTGCGGCAGTTTCCACCGTTTCTTTTGGCTGGATGAAAGAACCTTGCCAGCCGACGGTGCCTTGATAAGTCCCGTTGAGGATGGGGATGTCAAAGCGGATATCATTGGTTTCCGAGCCATAATACAGACCCAGTTGCCAGTCGATATCACGTGTACCTGTCGATTGCAGTTCCACTTCATGACTGAAGTTTTTATAGTTCGACGACACCGTATTATTGGCCTGCATGCTGCCACCGGAAGTGAAACTGGTTGGCAGTGTTGCGCCACCATCCTGGTCGAAACGGGAGGAGCCGCTGAACTTGGAATAACCACCGATGTAAGTCAGTTGCATCGATTTGTCGATGGCATACTCTATCCGGCCGCGTATGGAATCCGTATCACGCTTGACGAAGGGCGCTGTATCGATCAGGGCCGACCATTGGCTTTGACCTGGGCGCGGTGTTTGTAGCAGATTCATCGACGGGGTGCCGCGGTCTATGAATTTTTCATATGACAGGTCGATTTTAGTAGAGGCATTGGGTTTCCACAGCAGGCTGAAACGGGCTGCACTTTGATCCTGTGCGCCATATTTCGGGCCGTCCTGGACAAACAGCGCATAGTTGATGGGCTGGAAGGGCACGACTGTGCCGCCGTTTTTCAGGTAGTTGGCAAATGCTGCTTTCTGACTGTCGAGCGACAGGGTAGGCGGTGTCTGGTAATCCACATAGCCATCATGTCTTTCATGAACGAAAGCAAAACGCAGTGCCAGCGCATCGCTGACAGGCACATTGAATGCACCACGTGCACCAAAGCGGTTATAGCTGCCCAGGCCACCTTCAAGGCTGCCGGAACTGTCGCCTATCTTCGGCTTGGCAGTCTGCATATTGACGGCACCAACGGTGGCATTGCGGCCCCATAAAGTGCCCTGTGGGCCACGCAACACTTCTATGCCTTCCAGGTCGAACAGCAGGGAAGTCGCACCTTCAGGGCGTGGTGCGTAAATGCCATCGATGAACAGGGCAACTTCCGGGTCAGCATATTCGGTTTTGGCGCTGTCATTGCCGATGCCGCGCATGGTCATGGTGATGACGCCGTGATCACCTTCATTGGTGGCCTGGAAACCTGGCACCAGGTTGACAACGTCCTGAACATTTTGCACATGCGCATCATCGAGCGACGCGGCATTGATGGCAGTGATCGCCACCGGCGTACGTTGCAATGACGTGGCACGTTTGGTACCGGTCACGATGACTTCGGAAATAGTTGTACTTTCTTTTTCTGTCTTGGCTTGTGCGGCAGATTGTGCTGGTGATTCAGCCTGCTTTGGGCTTTGCTCCTGGCCTTGTGCCTGGGCTGCGCCGAGACTGGTGATCAGGGTAAAGATCGCCAGTTGTATGGGGGTGCCTGCGACCTTCCGGGTCGCCAGATTGCGGATTTTCATATGTCTCCTGTTACAGGTTTAGGTTATTTTTTTGATCTATTAGTTGGGTCTATTAGATCACTACGCTCTTCTTTGAAAACGTTTTCTTTTTAAGATTCAATTATTTGCAGCTTTGAAACCGTTTTCATATTACATAGAATTTGAATTCTGTGTCAAATATAAAATGGTAACGTTTTCAAAATGTTGTAATATGAGACGCCCCAACCCTGCTTGACCCAAGATCTATTGCGTTGCTTCACCATGAATTTGTCTTGGATTTTGAGGTGCGGGCTGGTGTTTCTGATCTTCCTGATCTTTCTGGTTTTGCTTTTGTTTCTCCAAGCGAGAGGTGTCTCAATGAAAACGGTGAAAAGTGTATTGATCGTAGGTGGTGGAACTGCCGGCTGGCTGACTGCGGCATTTCTGGCGCGGCACCTGGCCTCTGGCACGCCTGGCGAAGGCATCAGCATCAGTCTGGTCGAGTCGAAAGAAATTGGCATCATCGGCGTCGGTGAGGGCAGCTTCCCGTCGATACGCGGCACGCTGGCAGCCATAGGCATAGACGAGGCGCGCTTTGTCCGTGAATGCAATGCGACCTTCAAGCAGGGCATACAATTTACCGACTGGGTCAGACCGCCTGGGGTGGCTGATCTCGCCGGTGTCGCTGGTAAGCCAGGGAATAATCATGGCAATCATTACTTCCATCCCTTCAGCCACCCCAGCCAAAGGCCCGGTGGGCCAGATTTATTGCCTTACTGGTTGCAGGGCGCGGCTGGTCAGGGACGGGCATTTGCCGATGCCGTCAGCATGCAAAAACGCATTGCCGATGCTGCACGCGGCCCGAAGCGATTTGACGATAAAGACTTTCTGGGGCCCATGAATTATGCCTACCATTTTGATGCCGGGCGTCTGGCGGCGCTGCTATGCGAGCAAGGCAAATCATTGGGTGTGCGGCAGTTTGTCGGAACCGTAGAGCATGTGCGGCTGGACGATGATGGCGCGATTGCCGCCGTGCATACCAGGGAAGGACAGGTGCTTGCCGCTGACCTGTATGTCGATTGCACCGGCTTTCGTGCCAGCCTGATTGGTGACGCCTTGGGCTCGCCATTTCGTTCCATGAACGATGTACTGTTCGTTGACCGCGCAGTCGCCATGCAGGTGCCGTATGCCAGGGCAGATACACCCATCCCGTCATATACGATTTCTACGGCCCATGAAGCAGGCTGGACCTGGGACATTGGTTTGCAGCAAAGGCGGGGCATAGGTTATGTATATTCCAGCGGACACAGTAGCGACGACCAGGCAGAGCAGGTACTGCGCAGGTATATCGGCAAGGCATCTGAAGATATGTCGGCCAGGCTGTTAAAGCTCCAGGTCGGCTACCGCGAAACCCAGTGGGTCAAGAACTGTGTTGCCATTGGCCTGTCAGGTGGTTTCCTGGAACCGCTGGAATCATCCGGCATAGGCCTGATAGAAACGGCGGCTTACCTACTGACCTATCTGTTCCCTTTCAACGGTGAACTGGCACCGGTGGCGAAGCAATTCAATCACCATATGAAAGAGCGCTACGAACGCATCGTTGATTTTGTCAAAATGCATTATTGCCTGACGCAGCGCCGCGATAGCAGTTTCTGGCGCGACAATGTGGCAGCAAGCTCGATACCAGACAGCCTGCAGCAAAGGCTGGCGATGTGGCAATGCCGCCCACCGCACCGTATGGATTTCATCACAGACCTGGAAATGTACCCGCCTTCAAGCTGGCAATACGTCTTGTACGGTATGGAATTCAAAACCGAGATACCCGCCAACCGTGCTGCCTGGCCGCGCTTTGACGAGGCCGCAAAAGAATTCCAGATGATCGCGCAAATGTCGCAACACGCCCTGGCAGACTTGCCCGATCACCGTCAACTGGTGGAGCATCTGTGCAGACAGTCGGATGAGCGGGGGATGGCAAAGCGGGCCTGAATGCGCATGATTCCTTCTGAAATTGCTGGACATGATGATTTTTGGGGGCTGCGCTTCTTCTGAAGTACAACAAATTTAAATATGCCAGGTTCATCGGAGGCAGATCGGGCTGCTCTATCTGCTCATCGTCAATAAAGCATGCTATGCTAGATTCATGAAAAGCTTTTCAGTGAACTGTTTTGCAAACAACTCAGCAAACAGTTCAGCAAACAATTAATCACTTCAGCCAGATGGAAGGCATTGCGTGGTCGAAAAAGTCAGAAAAAAAAATGATCCGGTAACCCTGCTGGATGTGGCGCGTGAAGCGGGTGTATCGCCCAGCACGGTTTCACGTATCCTCAACGGCACAGCCAAGGTCTCACCAGACAAGCGCAAGGCGGTGGAAACGGCCATCGCTGAAATGAAATTCGAACCCAATCAACTGGCGCAGGGTTTGAAAAGTGGCCGTTCGATGACCATAGGCATCGTCGTGCAGGATATTGCCAGCCCCTTCTTTGATGAAACCCTGCATGGCGTCGATGATGGCTTGAAAGATACCGGCTATGCATCGGTGATTGTCAGTGGCCACTGGAATGCCGCAGAAGAAGCGGCGCGCATCAAGCTTTTACTGGCGCGCAAGGTCGATGGCATTATCCTGCTGTCTGGCCGCATCGCTGATAAAACCGTACTCGATTTTGCCAGGGATAAACCCATTGTCGCCACTGGCCGCGCCTTGCAGGGCAAGACTGCGGTTGGCTTTAAACTCGATAATGCGCACGGTGCTTATCTGGCTACGCGCCACCTGATAGAACTGGGCCATCGACGCATTGCCTTCATTACCGGGCCTGCCAATAATACCGATGCAATGGAACGCCAGGAAGGCTATCAGCGCGCCTTGCAGGAAGCGAATATCGCCTTTGAAGAAAATCTCGTTGCTGAAGGCAATTTCCATGAGGCCAGCGGCTTGCTGGCAATTAACCGCCTGCTGGAAACCCAGCAACAATTCAGCGCCGTGTTTGCTGCCAATGACTTGTCTGCCTATGGTGTCAGGCTGGGCCTGTACCGTAAAGGCATACGCGTACCGGAAGATATTTCACTGATAGGCTTCGATGACCTGCCCAGTTCTTCCTACACCACACCACCTCTGACGACGATACATCAGCCGCTGTATGACATGGGTTTACTGGCAACCAGAACCCTGCTGGGCCTGATCACAGGCAAAGAAGTGGACCTGGCCTTGCCTGGGCTGGAACTGATCGCCCGCGAAACCACCAGACGCCTGCGTTAGGCAGCTCCAAATCCTAAAGCTCTGCGGCATGTGTGGCGAACAGGCCGACCAGGTAATCCGCTGTGCTGCGCACCCGCGGCGCGCGGCGAACATCTGCATGCATGACCAGGTAAATCGGTAGCGACGGTGCCTGCACAGCCACGTCCAGTAATTGAAGCCGCGCATCCTTCGTGGCAAGAAACCTGGGCAACAGCGCAATCCCCCAGCCCTGGGCTGCGGCCTGGCACATCGTTGTCATGTCTTTGGCGCGCAAGACAAACGGGCGCGTGCCTGCATGGGTGTCCATCCACAGTTTTTGTAACAGGCCAGGCATGCTGTCATCGAAACCGATGAATTTGCGTTCAGCCTCGGGCAAGATGCAGCAAGCCGCTGTGCCGTAAAGACCATAATTGATATGCCCGAGCTTGCGAGCAACCAGATCCGGCTCTTGCGGTTCACTGATACGCAGGGCGATATCTGCTTCGCCACGCCCCAGATGCACGCCACGCCGCTCTGCACTTAATTCCAGTTCGATCTGCGGACAGGAGACACGGAATTCATCCATGTGCGGCAAGACAAAATAATTCAGCAATTGTGGCGGTGCCGATAGGCGTACGCGGCCAGCAAGCGCAGATTGTCCCAGCGCGGTGCGCTGCAAGGCCTGCATGTCGTCTTCCAGCAGGCAGGCGCGTTCATAGATGGTCTCCCCTTCGGCGGTCAGTGCCCAGCCACGTGGCAGGCGGTCAAATAGCTTCAGGCCCAGTGCCTGTTCCAGGCTGGATACACGGCGTGCCACTGTCGTATGTTCAATCGCCAGTTGTCTGGCTGTTGCTGACAGGCTGCCATGGCGGGCGAGGGCGAGGAAATAACGTAAATCATCCCACTGCATGGTTTTTCATCCGCTTATTTTTGCACATATCCTGTTATTTTATTCGACTTCCGTCTTTTTATGGCAGGGCTTAAAGTGGCTGCCATCTTCAATTCGCCACTTGGCTCACCATGTATCCCCATCAAATGAAAGCCGTTGGTGTTTATAAGACACTGCCAATTGACCATGTCGAAGCCCTGGTCGATCGACTTATTCCCTTGCCGGTTACCGGTGCACTTGACCTGCTGGTGCGCGTTGAGGCCATCTCGGTCAACCCCGCAGATTACCGGGCACGCGGACGCAAGACCGACGATGGGCAATTCGCCGTATTGGGCTGGGATGTGGCGGGGACTGTTGTCGGGCTGGGCAGCAATGTCACGAGCGGGTTCACATTGGGCGATGCCGTGTATTACGCCGGCGATGTGTCACGACCTGGTGCCAATAGTGAATTTCATGTCGTTGATTCACGCATAGTCGGTCACCGCCCTGGCAGGCTTTCTGTTTCCGAAGCGGCGGCAATACCCCTGACCGCGCTGACCGCATGGGAAGCACTGTTTGACCGCATCGGGTTTTCACGCACGCAGGCAAATCGCCAGCAATCTTTGCTTATCGTCGGTGGCGCTGGCGGTGCCGGTTCGATGGCCATACAGCTTGCCCGGCTCTTGCCTGGCGTGCGGGTGATTGCTACCGCCTCACGTCTGGAATCGCAGGCATGGTGCCGTGAATTGGGTGCCGATGCTGTCATCGACCATTTTGCAGATATGCGCGCTCAGTTGGAAAACCTGGGCTTGCCGCAGGTAGACGCCATCCTGCTCCTCAACGACCCTGACCGGCATTTCCCGGCGCTTGCCGATGTCCTGGCGCCGCAAGGGACGATCTGCTCCATCGTGCCCTTCAAAGCAGCACCGGATATCAATTTACTCATGCGCAAGAGTGCCAGCTTCGTCTGGGAATTCATGTCCACCCGACCCATGTACGCCACCGCTGACATGAGCAGGCAGCGCGACATACTTAACATCATCACTGGCCTGATTGAGGCTGGTCAGATCAAGTCTGCGGCAAGCCGCGACCTTGGCACGATCAATGCAGAAAACCTGCGCATCGCACACAGCTTGCTTGAGTCGGGAAGAACCATAGGCAAGCTGACACTGACCGGCTTTTAAGTGCAACAAAGTACGTCTCAATACATTTTCATTTTTATCCCACCAAAATGACCATAAGGAAATACCCATGAGTTCACTCGATACGGTACAAGCATTTCTGAAGCATGTTTTCTCCGGCAACCTGGATGAAGCACTGACGCTGGTTACGCCAGATGCACAGTTTATTTCGGCAAGGCCGGTTGCCAATCCGCGCGTACCGGTACACGGGATTTTTACAGGGCCGGGAGGTGCGCGGGAATTCTTCCGGCTATTCGGTGAGCTGCTGGAACCAGGGGAATTCAACGTGACAGCCAGCTTTTCGGAAGGCGGGCATGTCGCCATGTACGGCAACCTGCGCCATCGCAGCCGCCAGACCGGTCGCGACTTTCCCAGTAACTGGGCATTGATTTGCTGTGTGCAACAGGGGCAACTCTCGCTATATCATTTCTATGAAGATACGGCCGCACTGGAAGCTGCTATCGCATAAATTGCCATCAATTGGTATCAATTTGGTATCCGATGCCTTACCAGGGGGTAGCGTCTCACAATAAACGCTGTCCTTTTCATTTTATCAAGATCATTTTGCGACAAATTTGCTCGCAGGTAATGGTATTGCCAGTGTGGCATCGTAGGTGCAATATTTGACATTCCTGCCTCATTTTTAACATTTGCCACCCACAATCCCGCAGTTTGTCGCATTTATAGCCCTGCTTTACTTGATATTTGTCAGAATGCGGGCTGAAACAAAATGCGTTTGTCTTGACGCTGATCTGGGCTAAGACTATATTACTGACTCGAAAGTAAGTTAATTTGAGTCATTGCTATAATGTCATGTCCTTTTAAGCCAAAATGGGAGCGCCGCAAGGATGCCCGCCCCCAAGAACTGCTCGCTGCTGCCCTCGATTTATTTGTAGAGCGCGGTTTTGCTGCGACACGTCTGGACGATGTGGCGCGTGCGGCTGGCGTCTCCAAAGGCACCTTGTATCTGTATTTCAGCAGCAAGGAAGAATTATTCAAGGCGGTCGTCAGGGAAAGCATTGTTCCCCTGATTGGTGAAGCCGAGAGCGTGATTGACCTGTTTGAAGGCAGTAGTGAAGAACTGTTCCGCCTGATCATGCAGACCTGGTGGCAAAACATAGGCAAAACCAAGTTGTCTGGTTTACCCAAGCTGATGATGGCAGAGGCAGGTAACTTCCCTGAGCTGGCCAAGTTCTATCAGGAAGAAGTCATAGACCGGGGTGAAAACCTGGTAAGAACCATGCTGAGACGCGGTATGGCACGTGGAGACATTTGTCAGGTCGATCTGGAAATCGACGCCAGGATACTGATTGCGCCCATGATCATGATGATGATCTGGAAGCATTCACAGGGTGTCTGCAATGTAGAACCAGAAAAACTGGATACCTATCTTGAGCACTATATAGAGCTTGCTTTGCGCAGTGTGTTGCTTAAGCCCTGATTAAAAACGGAAGAAGGCTTGACCCTGACCTTGTGTCAGGCTTTAGTGTGAGGGTTTGGTGGCTTGGGCAAGTCGCTTGATACCTTCGTGATATATATTAATCAACTATTTACATCAAAAAATTTGCCTGGGTCCTGAAGCAAACACTTTTTGGAAAAACAATCATGTTAAAGCGCAGGACATTCTGGATTATCGCCGTGCTGGTGTTACTCGCCGCAGGTTTTGTGGTGGTAAAGAAAAAATCGGCCGGCAACAATGCCTCAGCCAATGCTGCGGCGTCATCAACGACCGGCAGCACAGTTGCAACTGCACCTCAAGTGCTGGAATTTCTACCGGACGACATCACGGAAGTCAAAGCTGCTGAAGTACAGCAATTGCTGGCCTTGTCGGGTGCCTTGCGCGCTTTTAACCAGGCGGCTGTCAAAGCCAAAGTAGCCGGGGACGTCAGTGAAGTGCTGGTGCGTGAAGGCGAGGCCGTGCAGGCCGGGCAAGTCTTGCTGAAGATGGATAGCAGCGATTATATCGCCAGGCAGGAACAGGCGCGCGGTGCGCTGGCTGCCGCCCAGGGACAACTCGAAATCGCCCGGCTGGCGCGCGACAATAACCGCGCCTTGCTCGACAAAAGTTTTATTTCAAAAAACGCCTACGACAATACCAATAACCAGTATGCGATTGCTGTCGCCAATGTCGACAGCGCCAAGGGTGCCTTGTCGGTCGCGCAAAAGGCAGTGGCAGACACCGTCATCCGTGCGCCTATCACCGGCATGATCAGCAGCCGTTCAGTGCAGCCTGGTGAAAAAATATCAGCCGACAACCGCCTGCTTGACGTGGTCGATTTACGCGTACTGGAAATGGAAGCACCCGTGCCTACACAAGACATCACCAGTGTCAGGATAGGCCAGGTTGTGCAACTGAAAATAGAAGGCGTGAGTGCGCTGGTCGAAGGCAAGGTTGCGCGCATCAACCCATCCACCACAGCCGGCTCACGCTCCATCATGGCCTATGTGCAGGTGCCCAATCCTGATACGGTATTACGCGCCGGCATGTTTGGCGAAGCGCAACTGGTGGTCGAAAAGAAAAACGATGTGCTGGTCGTACCAGAAACCGCGATGCAATATGAAGGCGAGCAAGCCTTTGTGTACGCGATAGAAAACAATGTCTTGCAGCAAAAACCGGTCAAGACGGGTTTGCGTGGCATGAGCAAAGGCTTGCCGGTAGTGGAAATCACTTCTGGCCTGGCAACAGGTGCCCGCATCGTCAAGAGTAATCTGGGCAGGTTGCGCGCTGGCCTGAATGTGAAACTGATTACCGCCACAGGCAAGGTGTAATCATGTGGTTCACACGTATCAGTATAGGCAATCCGGTGCTGGCAACCATGATGATGGTGGCCTTTGTGGTGCTGGGTCTGTTCTCTTATCAGCGGCTGCGGGTTGACCAGTTTCCTGACATTACTTTCCCGGTTGTGGTCATCCAGACCGATTACCCAGGGGCAGCACCGGAAACCATAGAATCCGACATCACCCGCAAGGTTGAAGAAACCGTCAACACCATCAATGGTATCAGCGCACTGACTTCCCGTTCATATGAGGGTACTTCTGTTGTCATCCTCGAATTTGACCTGACCATAGATCCGGCGCAGGCCGCGCAGGATGTGCGTGAAAAAGTGGCGCTCATCAAGGCCGGTTTTCGCAAGGAAGTCAAAGAGCCACGCGTGACCCGTTATGACCCTTCCGACAAACCGATTTTTTCTGTCTCGGTCACCAATGACGAAAAGGTCAAGAAGCGGGATTTCCGCGAACTGACGACGATAGGCGATCAGCTCGTCAAGAAACGCCTGGAAAACGTGCGCGGTGTCGGCTCGGTCACCCTGGTTGGTGGCGTCAAACGCGAAATCAAGATTTACCTGAAGCCGGGTGAAATGGAATCACTGGGTCTGGGTGTTGACCAGGTCATCAATGCCCTGCGCAATGAAAACCAGGAATTGCCTACCGGTGCGATACGTGCGCTGGACAATGAAAAAGTCGTGCAGATCCAGGGCCGCATCAAGAACCCGCAGGATTTCGCCCGCATCATCGTGGCGCGTCGCGGCGGCCAGCCCGTCCTGCTGTCGCAGGTGGCCACCGTCATCGACGGCCAGGAAGAGCAGGAAAGCCTGGCCCTGTATAACGGCCAGCGCACAGTGGCGCTGGATATCCTGAAAGCGCAGGGGCAGAACACCATCGAGGTGGCCGATGGCCTGAAAGACGCCCTGAAAGCGCTGGAGCCGCAATTGAAGGCGCAATACCCGGGTGTGAAAGTACAGGTCATCAAGGATGGCTCACGCCAGATACGTGTTGGTGTTGAAAACGTACGCCGCACGCTGATAGAAGGTGCGGCGCTGACAGTGTTGATTGTCTTCCTGTTTTTGAACTCCTGGCGTTCTACCGTCATCACCGGTCTGACCTTGCCGGTGGCCCTGATCGGTACTTTCCTGTTCATGGATATGTTTGGTTTTACCATCAACATGATCACCTTGATGGCCTTGTCCCTGTGCGTGGGTTTGCTGATCGATGATGCCATTGTCGTGCGTGAAAACATCGTCCGGCATGCGGGCATGAAGGTCAATGGCAAGTTCAAGGATCACCATACGGCGGCACTGGAAGGCACGGCAGAAATTGGCCTGGCCGTGCTGGCAACCACTTTCTCCATCGTTGCCGTATTCCTGCCGGTGGGTTTCATGGGCGGCATCATCGGCCGCTTCTTTCACCAGTTTGGTATTACGGTCACGGCTGCCGTATTGATTTCCATGTTCGTGTCGTTCACGCTGGACCCGATGCTGTCATCGATCTGGCCTGATCCTGACGTGCATGGTCACGGCACTGTCGATGCCAATGGCAAGCCCGTGCGCAAGGGCTGGTATGCGAACAGCATAGGCCGTGTGCTGGAACAGTTTGAACGTGGTGTGCAATGGTTTTCGCGCGGTTACCAGGTGATGTTGCGCTGGTCGCTCAAGCATCGCATCAAGACCTTGCTGATTGCTGCCCTGACTTTCTTTCTGGGGCTGGCAATACCTGGCACTGGCCTGATCGGTTCTGAATTCGTCCCGCAGGCAGATTATTCCGAAACCGGCGTCACGTTTTACACCCCAGTCGGTTCTTCACTGGAACTGACCGAGACCAAGGTGCATCAGGTCGAAGCCGTGATCAAGGAATTTCCTGAAGTGCTCGATACCTACAGCACGGTCAACACCGGTGCGGCGCAGGGCAAGAATTATGTGACCACTTTCGTACGCCTGGTGCCACGCAAGGACAGGGTCAGAACCACCGTGCAGATGTCAGTGCCCATGCGTGCCCGCCTGACGCAAATCGCTGGCATTACCGTCACGCATATCGGTGCGCTGGATGGCGTGGGTGGGGATAACAAGAACCTGCGCTTCAGCCTGCAAGGCAGCGACCTGACCGAGCTGGCGAAATTGTCTGAGCAGGTACAGGCCAGATTACGCAACATACCTGGCGTAGTCGATATTGATTCCAGCCTGAAGGCAGAAAAACCGACGATTTCAGTCCAGCCAAGGCGTGATATCGGTGCAGACCTCGGCGTTGGCGTGGCCCAGATTGGTGGCGCATTGCGCCCCTTGCTGGCAGGTGAGATTGCGACCACTTGGCGCGCGCCGGATGATGAAAATTATGATGTCACCGTGCGTCTGTCGCCGGCTGACAGGAATAATGCGGAAGACCTGTCGCGCCTGATGCTGACCAGCTCGCAGAACAATGCCGATGGTTCGCCGAAGATGGTACCCCTGCGCCAGGTGGCAGATATCAAGCCATCGACCGGTGCCAACCAGATCAACCGCCGCGACCTCAATCGTGAAGTGGAACTATCAGCCAACGTGGTAGGCCGTTCTGCCGGTGAAGCCAGTGCCGATGTCAAAAAAGTGCTGGAAGGCATGCAATGGCAGCCCGGTTACCGCTACAAGATGGGCGGTGCCAGCAAGAACATGGCTGAATCTTTTGGTTACGCCTTGTCAGCACTGGCGCTGGCAGTGATTTTCATCTACATGATACTGGCATCGCAATTCGCGAGCTTCCTGCAACCCATCGCCATCATGTCGGCTTTGCCCATGACTTTGATCGGGGTTTTCCTGGCTTTGATGTTTTTCCGCTCGACGCTGAATATGTTTTCCATCATTGGTTTCATCATGTTGATGGGTTTAGTGACAAAAAATGCTATCTTGCTGGTAGATTTTGCTAATCAGGCAAGAAAAGATGGCATGAACCGTATGGAAGCCCTGCTGGAAGCCGCCCATGTACGCCTGCGCCCCATCCTGATGACGACTCTGGCAATGGTGTTTGGCATGGTGCCACTGGCATTTGCCCTGACCGAAGGTTCCGAGCAGCGCGCACCGATGGGGCAGGCGGTTATCGGGGGGATTATCACTTCTTCTCTGCTGACCCTGGTCGTCGTGCCGGTGATTTATACCTATCTGGACGACTTGGGGCTATGGATTACGCAAAAATGGCGTGGTAATCGTCAAATTGAGCAAGTGCTTTGATAAAATGCCGTTTCCCTATTAATTTTGCAATCGAGTAAAAAATGAACACCGAAAAAAACCGTTTCAACATGATAGAACAACAAATCCGCACCTGGAATGTATTGGACCAGGACGTTCTGGACATGCTGATCGTGGTCAAACGCGAAGATTTTTTCCCCGCTGAACAAAAAAGCCTGGCGTTTTTTGATACCGAATTGCCTTTGCCTGATGGCAGCAAGGCCATGACGCCAAAGCTGGAAGCACGCATCCTGCAAGAACTGCATTTGAAAAAACCGGAAACCGTCTTGCTGGTCGGCGCAGGTACCGGCTATTTGGCCGCTTTGCTGGCCTACAAGGCACGTCATGTGACGGTGCTGGAATCCCTGACAGTTTTACGCGAACTGGCAGCGGGCAATCTCAGCAAGAATCATGTTAACAATGTCGATGTCGTGCTGGCTGATGCATTCTCGCCGAAACACACGGGTTCTTATGATGCCATCGTGATTGCTGGCGGCATTGAGCAAATACCTGAACATCTGCAAAAGCAGTTGAATGTTGGCGGTCGTCTGCTGGCTTTCGTAGGCCAGTTGCCGACGCTGACAGCACAATTGCTGACACGCACATCGGCCACAACAATCACTACGCATAATCTGTTTGAAACCGTGGTTGCACCGGCTGCCGGTGCTGTGTCTTTGTCGCATTTCAGTCTGTAAAAGTCAGACGCACGGGAAAGAGTAAGCATGCAAAATATTACTGCCACAGAATTGGCGCAATGGTTGAACGACAGCACAAGAAATCCACCGATTTTGCTGGATGTGCGGGAACCTTGGGAACACGAGACTTGTCATATCCCTGGTGTGCAACTGATGCCTATGCAAGCAGTGCCAGGCCGTTTTCAGGAACTGGAACCTGATGCAGTGATCGTCTGTATCTGCCATCACGGCGGACGCAGTATGCAGGTAGCAAATTTTTTAGAGCGTCAGGGTTTTACCCAGACGATTAATCTTACCGGTGGTGTACATGCATGGGCGCAGCAGGTTGACCCAGACATGCCTACCTATTAATTTACTTTTTTTTCGGAGCGTTTCATGCGTAATCCTATTCTTGCCACACTGCTTGCAAGTGCCTTCCTTTCAATGAATGCAAACGCCACAGATTTGCTACAAATTTATAAGGATGCTTTGGCCAATGATGCGCAGTATGCAAGTGCCCGTGCCACGCTGGTTGCCGCTCAGGAAAAACCCGTGCAGGGCCGCTCTGGCCTGTTGCCAGGTATCGCCCTGAAAGGCACGGACGGCAAGGCGCGCACAGAAGCCGAAAATGATATCGTCAGCGGTAGCCGTTCATTTACCGGCGTGACCAATACCTGGACGCTGGGCCTGTCTCAGCCATTGTTTAACTGGGGTAACTGGCAGGTGTATGAACAAGGCAAATTATCGCTGCTGATCAGCCAGGCACAGTTTGAACAGGCAAAACAGGATTTGATTACTCGTGTGGCACAGGCTTATTTTGACGTACTGGCAGCGCAAGATACACTGGAAACCCTGCGTGCGCAAAAAGACGCGATCTCTGAACAACTGGCTTCTGCCAAGCGTAATTTTGAAGTCGGCACCTCGACCATTACCGACACGCATGAAGCCCAGGCACGTTATGACCTCGTGACTGCGCAGGAATTTGCAGGGCAAAGTGATTTGCAGATCAAGCGCGCTGCCCTGCAACAGATTATCGCCAAGGAAGCCGGTGAACTGGCAACACTGAAAGCCGGTATCAAACTCAGTGAGCCGCAGCCTGCTGTGATTGACGCCTGGGTAGACTCTGCTGAAAAGCAAAATTTCGGCGTAGTTGCTTCACAGGTGGGCATAGAATTCGCCAAGCGTGAAATTGAGAGAAACCGTGCCGGCCATTATCCGACTGTCGATTTGCTTGCCAGTACTGGCCGCTCATCCAATGCCGGCGCCACCAACCCGAATCTGACCGGTGTCGCCAAGACGACGCAAATTGGTGTGCAGTGGAATATACCGATTTTCTCGGGCTTCCTGGTTGACAGCCGTGTAAGAGAAGCCATCGCGCTGGAAGACAAGGCACGCAGTGATTTTGACACCAACCGTCGCGCCGCGGCACAAGGTGCACGCCAGGCTTTTCTGGGTGTGACTTCAGGCCTGGCACAGGTCAAGGCTTATGAAGCAGCTGAAATCTCCAGCCAGTCTGCGCTCGATTCCAACAAGCTTGGTTATCAGGTTGGTGTACGTATCAATATCGACGTATTGAATGCGCAGCAGCAGTTGTACACGACACGTCAGACACTGGCCAAAGCCCGTTATGACACCATCATGAATGGCCTGCGCCTGAAGTCTGCTGCCGGTACGCTGAAAGAAGACGATCTGGCAGAAGTGAATGTGCTGTTACAGCATTGATGACTGAATCTGGCACCAAAGAAAAAGCTCGCGATATCAATCAGCGAGCTTTTTTTATGCTTGAACCCCGGGTCAACTCTTAACTACCAAGTTCAACCGATTTGCCAATTTCCCGGTAACTGTGTTTTTCGTCTTGCAGCCATTGTCTGGTCAGATCCAGGTTATCGTGTTGCCATGGTTGAAAACCGGGTTTGAAATAAGCCAGGTAATGCGGCAATGAAAACCATAACAGCCCACGGCGGCCAAAGTAAAACTTCAAGCCTTGCCACAGGGTTTTCAGCTTGAACAATTCTCCATCACGATACAGGCAATGCATGGTCTGTACCGTCGTATCAAGACTGAACAGCATCGTCACATACACCAGCCAGGCAACGCGGCGCCAGTAACCACCGCCTAGCGCCTGATAGACATCAAAGGCCACGGATTTGTGTTCGGTTTCTTCAATAGAATGCCAGGTCCATAGCTGTTTCATGGGTTCTGTCGCATCGTCTACCCATTTTGCTTCGCTGAGTACCCCGTCAGCAAAAATCGCGGTGAAATGTTCATACGCCATGGTAATGGCCAGATTATTTTTGACACCCAGCCCGGCGGCTGTGCGTATGCGCCAGGCGACAAAGGGTTCGATAAAATAACTTAAACCCTGGGCATTCAGCTGCTGGTTGTATTGCTCGTGGATATGGCGGTGTGAGGCTTCCTGGCCAATGAAACCTTTGACATCGGCTTTCAAGGCCTCGTCAGTCAGCAAGGGCAGGGCGGCACGTACGCTATCGATGAAGTATTGTTCACCCAAAGGGAAACTGAAAGACTGGGCATTGAATAACTGCGAACGAAATGCATCGTTGCCCAGCCAGTGACGTGGAAAGCCTTTTGAAAAATCAATGGTCAGATGCCTGACCTGCAAAGACCTCCCTGACTTGCCAGCAGTGTTTTTTTCTTCAGTCTTGTTCATCATTTTTCCCATGTTTAATCATGGAAATCAGTCTAAACAATATGCTTCATGCTTACTTGTACCAAACCGTCAAATTTGTACTGACCCGTCATTCAACTGATAAAAAGAGATGGTAAAAATCTTCGTTGGAGATACGATAGATCCAGTATGCCGGATCCTGGCTATTGATTTTTTGCCGTAACTGGGTGGGGGTGATACCGGCCAGTTCGGTATATTCCCTGTGCATATGCGCCTGGTCGTAATAGCCGCTGTCTTGTGCAACCTGGGTCAGGTCGCCCCAGGCGATATCCGGCTTGATCAGGTAGGGTAGTGATTGACCAAAACGCACTACGCGCCTGACATCACGCAATGTCACGCCAAAGGCATCACGTACGCGGCGTTCAAGTTGCCTTTGCCCTATGCCAAAATACTCGGACAGGTCGAGCAGGGGAAAAAAGATTTTTTTATGCGCCGCCAGGAAAGCCGCACCGATGCTGCTGCGTTGCCGGTGATCGAGTATATCAAGCAGAAAATTGTGGAACAGGCTGACAATGTGCTGAATGTCATCATTGTCATCGAGTGAGCGCAAGAATTTTTCCAGACAGGTCTTGTCGGCCACCTGATCCATCGTGATATAGCTTTCTACAATGTCGCTGACCGCCAGACCCGTGGCCTGGAACAGCATGCCAGGTCGCAGGCAGACCGAGATAGTCAGGGTATCTGCCGGATAACGTACCTGCATTGGCTGCATGGCGGGCCCGCGCAGAAAAAAACGCGGCGACTCCACGGCGTCTTGACCTGGATTGATGATGGTGCCGCCACCACGTATGAACAACATGATGGCCGGACACAGTGTGGCCGGTATCGATGCCTCGCAGTCATGCAGTTTCACCACCAGCGTATGCATGAGTAAATGTTTCAGTTTGGCATGCGCAGGGAAAATCTGGTGACTGACAGGACTGGCGTCAAGACAGGTAGTGGATTGAAGGTGGCTGGGCTGGTTCAAAACAGGCTGTATCCAGTAAGTGCGGTAAACATCGTGAACATCAATTTCTATACGCATTTTACAGGTTTTATGCTGACCCTGACCTCAATCGACAATAAACAATTTTGCGCCAATATTGGTTGATGAACGGTGTGCTTCTGCGCCATCGGCTACCTGGTAACTCATTCCTGCGCTCAGTAAAAATTCGCGGCCGTCATCAAGTTCTGTGCGCATTTCGCCATCGAGGCAAAACAGGATATGTCCTTTGCTGCACCAGTGATCGGCAAGGTAACCGGGGGTGTATTCCACCATGCGCACACGGATATCGCCGAACTGGCGGGTGCGCCAGTAAGCGTTGCCAGTGATGCCGGGATGAATGGTTTTTTCTATCTTGCTCCAGTCTGTGGTGCCAAAGGGAATCGCTGAAATTTTCATGTCTATGCTATCGTCATTGTTGTAAGTTAACGGAGTTACTTTAGAACAGGCAGCAAGACCTGATAAGTAACAATTGAGCGTTAAATTAACAACAGTCTGTCATCTTCACAAAAAACCAAACTGTCATGGAACCAGGGAGCAAGCCTGCAAGGCACCAATATCGCCAGCCATGATGACTGCCAGGTGGCGGCTGATTTTTTCTATTGGCCAGTCCCACCAGGCCAGGGTTTGCAAGGTTTCTATCACCTCAGCTTGAAACCGCTGACGCAAGGGTTTGGCCGGGTTGCCGCCGACGATGGTGTATGCAGGCACATCTGTCACCACAACAGAGCGCGAAGAGATGATGGCCCCATTGCCGATGTTGACGCCGGGCATGATCAGGGTGTCGTAACCTATCCAGACATCGTTGCCGATGATGGTATTGCCTTTATTGGGCAAGGTGTTTAAATCCAGTGGTGTTTTTTCCCAGCCATTGCCAAAGATCTGGAAGGGATAAGTCGAAATGCCTGCCATATTGTGGTTGGCGCCATTCATGATGAATTTGACGCCACGCGCCAGTGCGCAGAATTTCCCGATGATGAGTTTATCCCCGATGAACGGAAAATGGTAAAGCACATTGCGTTCGAAATTTTCAGAATCTTCGGGGTCGTCATAATAGGTGTAATCGCCAATGAGGATGTTGGGATTATTGACCGTGTTTTTGATAAAACAGACTTGCGGGAAACCCTGCATGGGGTGTTTGCTGGAAGGATCCGGGCCATTCATCGATTATCTCCTGATACGTTTTATTTATCGTGTACCACCAGAACAAGCACCTTCACGGGCGATGGCGATCATATCAATTTCCACACTGGCATTTTTTGGTAATTGGTAGACACCCACGGATGTCCTGGTGTGTACACCGGTTTCGCCAAACAGGCGATACAGGATGTCAGAGGCGGCATCGCCAACTTCGCTTTGCTGAGTGAAATCAGCCGCTGATTGCGTGAAAACAGTCATGCGCAATATGCCAGCCACCTTGTCGAGTGAGCCAAGGGAATTACGCAGTAAGACAAGGCAGCGCATGACACATATTTTTGCCGCCAGTTGCGCCTGTGCCAGACTGGTTTCGTCGCCGACCCTGCCACGCACCACAATGTCGCTACCGACACGTGGCACCTGACCGCTGATGTACACATATTCGGCATGACGTAATACGGACGTGTAGTTGCCGCCGATTTTAATTTCACCTTCGAAGCTGTAACCGAGCTCAGCTGCGATGGCATTGAATTGCTCGTCACGGGATAGGGGCATGTTGTAGGGTTCCTGGCTTTGCTCTGCTTGCACGGTATTTATGGTGTCAGTAACAGGCTGTCGATCAACTGGTGCAGGCCGGCTGTCATGGCTTTCACTGAGCCTTGCATATCCCATTCGTCATGATGAATGTCGACGAAATTCGAAACGGCACGCAATTCCAGGAAGGCCTGCTTTTCTTGCAGGCAGGTGTGGAAGAAGGCGGCACCTTCCATGTTTTCAAGATCGATTTGGCTGGTGTCAACAAATGCTGCCATGGCCGCATTGACCGACATGCCGCGCGCCAACGGAAAAAGCGGCTGGGCAGGCAGGTGAGGGCAAGCCAGGGTATGGCGGCGTTCAAATTCCATATCGATGGGCAAATGCGCAAGATGGACAAAACCTTTTGGCGTAAAGAAACCCAGATCGCCTTCGACCTCTGTACTGACCAGGCATACATCGCCTACCTTGAAGCCTGAATGTGCGTAGGCACCGGCTATGCCTGCCATGATCAGCAGATCAGGGCGCTGCTGGTAAATCAGCCGGGTGGTAGCATGGGCGGTGGCAGTCAGGCCCACGCCGGAAATGATGGTGCTGACATCATCGCGGCTAAACAAGCTGGCTTCGGTCTGGGTAGGGAAGAGGACGGTAATCTTCATTTCAGTATAGTGCGGCATGTAAATGACAGATTATCGCATTGAATTGTTGGCATCAGCCACGCCTTGCCATGTGGACATGATTGCCATGATGATCATCCATACATAGCTGACAAGCACGAATTACCGTGTTTTTCCTGCGCTGTTGTTTGAATCGGGCAGTCAATTTATCTCATATACTTGATAAATATGGGGTTTTTGCCGCCTGGCAAGTATATGCTGTACTGAAAATATCGCAAATGCTGCCGTTACTGTTCTATGTGTGCGTGAGTTCCTCAAGGTGTTGTTTTCGCTGGTGGCATTAATGTTATGTCGTTTTCTCATCCTTTGCTGTAAATCGTTCAGGTGCAATGATGGCCAAAACCAATAAAGAATTTGTCACAGGCTTGTTTCAGGTCTTGTGGGACCGGCAACCCGACCAGGCGACGGTAGATTTGTATGCTGCGCGCCTGGATTCTGGGCTGTTGACGCGCGCAGGCGTGGAATACAGCTTTCTGACCGCACCTGACTACAGCACGGTCGCCGAGCAAATTTCACGGCTCTATCTGGCAGCGTTCAACCGTATTCCTGACTATGACGGTTTTCTGTTCTGGATGGGCGTGCACAGAAACGGTGGTGCGACCAACCAGATCGCGCAGGTGTTTGCGCAGTCGCAGGAATTTGTCAGCAAATACGGTGCAGACCTGTCAAATGCGCAATTCCTTGACCTGATTTACCAGAACGTACTCGGGCGCAATGCCGATGCCGCTGGCCGAGATTATTGGGTGCAGCAGATGGAAGCGGGCATGCCGCGTGGTGAAATTCTGAACCAGTTTGCCCAATCACCCGAGTTTCAAAGCACTGCTGCAACCAAAGTCTATGCCAGCGTGGTCTACACCACCCTGATCGGCCGCATGCCAACAGCAGCCGAAGCGGCCATAGCGCCCAGCAATGTCGAACAACTGGTCCTGAAAGTGGCACAAGGCTCGGAAGTGGCACCGGTACTTGGCAGTATCACTTATTCAGCCACGGCCTTCAACGAAAAGCAATTAAACGACGGCGGTATCGTCAATACGATCACCCTGACCGTAACCGGCGATACCTTCAAGGGCAACGTAGGCGCGAGTCTGGGCAAGATTACCAACGTGCCGACCGGTTTGACCGCCAGCCTGACCAAGACTACGGATAATACGGCAACCCTGATGCTGACCGGTTTTGCCACTGCCAATGCCAGTATCAACAATGTCAGCAACCTCACTGTGACGCTGGACAATACCTCTTTCACTGGCGGCAAGGTCGTCAATATCATCAATGCGGTGAAGTCGGATCTGCAAATCAATTACATCGACATACCACTCAATGAAACCAATCATCTGCTCAGCGGCAAAGGCGCGCTGACGACCCCTCTGGTGGTTGATATGTCGATCGACAAGCTACTGCTGGACGGGAAAAATCTTGACCTGCTCAGCGGTAGCATTCAGCAGGTGAGCAATGTTGACCTGAGCAATATCGCGCCCGCGACCACGACAACAACAACAGGTAGTGGTAAAACCGTCGTGACCACCACTATCAGGGGGGATGACAGCAGTAATATTATTACTGGCTCAGCCTACCCGAACATAATTGAAGGCGGCAAGGGCAATGACACACTCAAGGGCGGCGCTGCCATTGATACCTTTGTTTTTGCCATTACACCGCAGGACAACGGCACTGATACCATCACCAACTTCGCCATAGGCAAGGGTGGGGATGTTTTGAATTTCTCCGCTTTCCTTAACAAGACCGGCACCACCAAGATTGCCGCAGTCAATGCCGCCGCCGTCGTGCCCAAGGCCTGGACCAATGGCGATGTGCTGACTGTGCAGGGCAATGCGCTGGACCCGACCAAGCTGGCAAGTCTGTTTGGTGCAGGCAAGGCGTTTACTGCACCGACTGTTGCCAGCAAGATGGTCTTGATTACGGCAGATATTATCGGTGACGCAAGTATCTGGTTTGTCATCAACCAGAATGATGTCGCCAATATCACGCCAGATGAAATTATCCTGGTGGGTACGCTGAAAAACATCAACAATCTCAGCCTGGTCGGTTTTGATGCGTCGAATTTCGGGTAGAGGCTATTTAACCTCCGGCAAGCCGTGCCTGAACAACATGCGCAATTTATAAGGCACGAAAGAAAATACGCCTAGATAGTCTGCCTGGCTGACACGACGTTTTTGCTGGATGCGGCTGCGCCATAGCGATAGCCGTTTCCTCTCCTGCCACTGCGATTTCAGGCAGCCCCAATAGATAGCGCTGAACAAGGCCCAGCGCCTTTTCAATAAAGCCAGTGCCAGGCCCTCGAGCAATAATAATGTCAGGTGCAGGGGGAGCAGGAAATAAATCCAAGGCGCCGGGCTGCTCATCACCATTACAAAAGTCTTGTTGCGCTCAGACGCCACGCGCCGTGTCAGCCGGGTGCTGAGCTTATTGTCCGTGACCTTGCCACCACCGAGACTTTGCCCTACCCAGTGGCGGAAGCCCGATGTCGCCAATGCCTGCACGGGGTAGCCATACAGCCGCGCCAGGCAGCACACATACATGTCTTCTGCCAATGACCCAAACCAGTCTGGGAAGCCGCCTATCTCATTCCACAGGCTGCGCGGCAACCACAGACAGGCACCGATAATCATGCCGACGTCCTGGCGCTGTACATCAAGATTGGGAACAGGATTTAAAAACAGATCGAAGCTGCTGCCTATGTCGATAAGCCTGCCACTGGCTGCGTCATATTGCGGCAGGCCAAGTATCGCGGCTTGTTTCAAGCTCTGCGCGTGACTGTAAAGCGTGGCGACAGCGTCATCAAACAGCTCTGCGTCATTGTTGAGCAAGAGTATGTATTCACCCGTGGCAACGTCGACCATGCGGTTGTTCGAGATGCAAAAACCGACATTGCCGGTGCTGGCGATCAGCCGTACATCGGGATATTTTTCGCGTATGTAATCGGCTGAACCATCAGTCGATGCATCGTCATGAATGATGATTTCTATGGCATCTGAAAAATCCTGCTGATACACCGACTTTAAACAGGCATCAATCAGCTTCATCCCATTGTAGTTGGCGATGCAGATGCTGCAGGCAGGACGGGTTTCTGTCTGCGCTTGATTCACGTCCTGTTTCATTGTGATGGCTGCCCTTGCAGGCTGCGCCAGGTCAGGTCTATGCCTTCACTAAGCGATATTCTTGGATTCCACGGTATGTGTTGTCTGAGCTTGTCGGTGTTCAGGACGATACGTGCCACATCAAGCTGGCGTGCTGGCAGGTAATTGACCTTGACGCTGGTAGCACAAACGGCTTCCATGGTACGGATGACGGTATTCAGGCTATGGCCTTCACCATACCCCAGGTTGAAGCTGCCGCTGACCTGATCGTGACTGATCAGCGCAATACAGGCGTCGACGAGGTCATCGATATATAAAAAGTCGCGGATGATTTCTCCATCACCCCAGATTTCCAGCGCGCTACCGCGCAACACATGCTCCAGCATGGTACGGATGATGCCAAAGCCAGGCCGGTAGGGCTGGCCGCTACCATACACATTGGACGGTCTCAATATGACGACCTGACTACCTGTCTGTATCTGGTAAGCATGCAGAAATGCTTCGATGGCGACTTTGCCTGCACCGTAATACGAGTGTGGCGCGAATGGGGTGTTTTCGGAAACAGGTGATATCTCAGGCGTGCCGTAGAAGGTACCGCCGGAAGAAAAGAAAATAAGCTGTTTTGGCCCGCAATCATTCAACAATTCAAGAAAACGAAGGGTTGGCAGTATATTTTGGCTGGCTTCGAGAGTCGGCTGTCTGGCGGAGACACCAGGCGTTGTGGTAGAGGCTGCATGGATGATGGTGGAACACTGTGTCAGCAGGCCGCGTACCAGCTCGGTATTATCCAGACTGCCACGGTTGACCGACAGCATGTCCTGGCTTTGCTGTTCGGCATGACGTGCGAGTATATGAATGGGGCGGCCATGCTGTGCATGTTCGCGGTACAGTTTTTGCGCCAGTGCGCCACCAAGAAAACCAGTACCGCCTATGATCAATATGCCGTCGTTTTTCATGATTTTCTCATCAAATCGCGATACGCTGTTTCATAGCGACTGGCACAGTCATCCCAGGTGCCGATTTCTGTCTTGATCCAGTCCTGGGCTGCCTTGCCCAGCGCAGTATTGTTTTCAGCCATATCCAGAAAGTCCAGTGCCTGTCTGAGCTTGTCGGGGCTATCGCAAATCCAGCCGGTTTGCTGGTCCCTGACCAGGCTTCTATGCCCGGGGATATCAGACACTATCACCGGCAAACCGGCTGCCATCGCTTCCAGCAAGACTTGTGGCCGGCCTTCATCATGCTGACTCAGGGTAAGCAGGCCGGCAGCCTGTGGAAACCATTCAGTCGACAAGGCAGTTGGATTGGTCGGCCCATGATAATGTATCCAGTCGGGCAGTGTTATCTGCTCCTGCATGGGACCAAACAAGTGCAGTTCACGGTGTTCATTCATCAAGCCCTGACACCAGTCCAGCAAGTGACCGAGTTTTTTTTGCGTGATGCGCGTGACGACGAGCCATTTTTTTGGGGCATTCGCTGGCACCCTTCTTTGCACCGTAAACCATTTTTTTTCTACACCGAAGGGGATGACCCTGATTTCGGCGAGATCACCAAAGGCTTGCTGTAATTTTGCCTGCATCCATTCTGCATTGGGCGCGATGATGCACGACCTTTGCCTTAACACGATACGCAACAGGGTTTGCATGCCGGGCAGACTTAGTAAGGCAAAATCGGTACCCAGCACAGTGACCAGGGCGGGCGTTTTGCTTCCCCACAGCGGCAGCGCATTTTGCAGCCAGTTAACATGCGCAACATCCAGCCTCACCTGCCTGCGGTAAGCTTGCCTCAGCATGCGCAGCAGGCTAAACACATGGAAAATACCACGCAGGCCCTTGCTGCGTACGATATGCGCGATACCGCCTCCGGCCAGCATGTCGTTAAGCTGGCGTGCATCCTCCGTGTCCAGGCAGGTGGCGACATTGGCAGGCACTTCCCCGGGCGGTGCCCAGAGGCTGAGCTTCAGGTTTGGTTTTTCTGACAGGGATTGCAGCATGTCGGCGATAAATCGCCCTTGCCAGTCTTGTGCGTTCTTTGGGTAAGAGGTGCTGACCAGCATGACATTGAGCGCATTATTATTTACCTGAAGGCTCATTATCACTATCCTTGTAGTGCAAGGCAGAGACTTGTTCCGACACGATGCCGATCAGGAAAGTCAGAATGGCCGAGATAAACATCAGCGCACTCATATTGGTGAAACGATGCGTAGTGAGATACGTATACAGATAGTAAGCCAGGCCTGTGGTGAAAAAGGACAGGCTGATAGGCAAGAACAGTTTTTGCGGTGAATACAAAGTGCCGATCTTGATAATGATCAGGATGAAGCGAAAACCGTCCTTGATCACGTGTACATGGCTTTTGCCTATGCGCTTTGGCGCTTCGATCGGTACATAGGCGATGGCATAGCCCGCCCTGAAAAAGCTCATCGTGATCGTAGTCGGATAAGAAAATGTATTTGGCAACAGATACAAAAACTTGCGAAACTTTTTGGCATTGACGGCACGGAAACCGGATGTAAGGTCATGGATTTTCTGCCCGACCATCCAGCTCGACAGGCGGTTATAAAAACCATTGGCAACCGCCCTGTGCGCACCTGCCTGTGAAGCGCGGTCACGTGCGCCAACGACCATGTCGTATTTTTCATCCAGCTTGGCCAGCAGACGGGGAATATCTTCAGGTTTGTGTTGGCCATCAGCGTCCATGAATAGCAATATTTCACCTTTCGCAGCCCTGGCACCCGTCTTGATGGCACCGCCGTTACCGATACTGTAGGGGTGGGAAATGACTTTGACACCACAGTTCTTGCATATTTCAACAGTGTTATCAGTCGAGCCATCATCTACTACAATGATCTCTGCTTCTGTACCTACAATTTCACGCAATTTTGGAAGCAGGCTTATCAATGAAGCAGACTCATTTTTTGACGGTATTATGACTGAAGTAGTGAAGGGCATGAGATCAATAGGGGATGAATTATTGTGGCGACATCAGCTTTTCAAGCTGATCCAGCTGTTCTGTATAACGTTTTAGTGTATCCAGTTCGCGTATTTTAAGAATCTGCATTTTCGCCTTATCAATTTGTTTGAAATTAATGAGCATGATGGCCAGATTCATTTGGGCATCTAAATCATTCTTGTTGTAGCTTACTGCTTCATTGGCGGCATTTAATGCGGCCACATCATCGTGTTTAGTCTGGTGCAAAAAATCTGCCCATGCGAACAATAGTTGCACTTTTCCTGGAATATTTGCCTTGCGGTCGCTGAGTGCCGCCAAGAAAATTTTTTCCATGTCAGTGTCGAGATCTTTGCATTTCTGCGAAACGTTGCACTTTGACAAGGCAACTATAGCATTGCTAGCATTGGCTGACAAAGGGTACTTTTTCAGCCTAGATTCGAGTGCCATTACCCATTCTTTTTCTATCGGGATATTTTTTGCCGAGTGCAGTCGAATAAGACCGATCAAGCCTATAGTTTCGGAGGGTGCCAGCGACGATGCTTTTACATAATATTTGTAGGCTGATGAGTAGAAATCTTCTGCATCGAAAGGGTTGGTCGCAGGGAGCGCTGCATAATATGCGGCAATATCCAGATTCGCTCTGATTGATTCAGGGTGGTGCTCAACTTCTTTTTGTTTCATTTCGACTGCGTCGCCCCATTGAGTAGCGCGCAACCAAGTCACCCCAGCCAACATGACGATAATCAAAACCGCAAGCTGACTGCGTATTTTTCCACTTTCATTCTGTTTGCCCGGGACGAAAAGGTAAAATATCAAAGCAAAAATAATACCGAAAATAGGTAAATAATTTCTGTGCTCATGAGCAAGTTCCAAAGGTATGAAGCTTGATTCCAGGCTGTGCCCAATCAAGAAGAACAAAACACCGAAACCGACAATTGGATAGCGTTTAACGCTAAGAAGTCCTATCAGGCTAAGAACGGCAATACCGATTGTTGCAGGTAATGTAGTGATTGGGTTCAGCATGCTTCTTGATATTGCTATGTCATCGTGAAACAGGCCTAGCACAGTATTATCAGGAACAAAAAGTAGACGCAGATACAGCCACACGACCCGCGCTTCGGTCATTAAGCGCTCTGATAAATTGAATTCACGAATTTTATAGGTGTTGCCTAGCCATTCTGGGTGCAAAGCCGTGTAAGTAGAAATCACAAAAATGGGGAGGGCTACAGTCAAAATGAAAACTGTTTTGAGCAAGGTAGTTGTGACAGGTGTTGCGCTGACGAAGCGCCAAAAAATACACTCTATCAATAATAAATACAGGGGTAGTAGAGCTCCATTTTCTTTGCTGAGCATCGCGAGTGGAGTAAAAATAACAAATGAAGCAATGACACCGATCCAGCCACGGCTCTGGTTTTTCTCTAAACTTAGCCGACCGCTGACATAGCTTATCATCCCCAGTATTGTGAACAGGGCGCAAATGCTATTCATTCTTTGTACTACGTACAGCACAGAAGAAATGTTCAAGGGATGCAGTAACCAGATAGCTGCGATGATGGCGCTGGCCCAATCAGCCTGAGTAGTAGCTAGCGAAACAGAATGCCGTTCACGATGCGCCCTGAAAAGCAGGCGAGAAAGCCCAAAAACACACAAACCATTTATTAAGTGAATTAAGACGTTACTGAGCTTGTACTGTCCCGGGCTATACTCGGCGGCTAGATAATCAATGCCAAAACTGAGCATGCTAATAGGTCGACCCAGCATGCCAGCGCTGCCAGAAAATGCAGCCATCTTGATCGATGCCCAACTGAGGTCGTTAATGCGTAAATTTTTATTGTCGATAATATTGACGTAATCATCAAAGAAAAAATAACCGCTCAAGCCAGGTTGATACACAAGAAATGTGATCAGTAAAAATATGAGTAGTGCGAAAAGTGGTAGGCGATTTTTGATCATTGCGCAAAGAAAATTAAGTTTTACTACTATCGCGGGTGCTCAAGGACTATGTTTGTAAATTCATCCTGGTGCGTGCTTCTAAGTCTGCTAGTACTGTGAGATTGATTTACCAATTTCATATTGGAAATGCAGACTCAATTACTTATTTCTGAACCTCATTAATTCTTATGTTCAAATAATAGTTTCGATACTCTTGAACAATTTTCATTTAAGAAATTCAATTTTTTTCAACGATGGAAAGAAGCGCTGTAGTCAATTACCGTAGTTTAATTGATCTTGGGAAATACTCCCAATCATTGTTAAGGCTTCGAGACACCGATCCCATCGGAGGTTGTAAAAATAATACTTATCTAAAGTGCTAGCTATATTGATTCAAGAGAGGCACGTGATCAAGTTCTATTAAGTCATTGTGAACGCGTTTGAATTAAGGGAAGCAGATAGACAAAATTCACTGGAATGTCGCAGCAAAGACCTTCTATCAACCTGGGCACTAGAATTTCGTGTTGCGTAAGACTCATCGGTTAGGACATTATCGAGCCTTGGCTAACATTCTAGCTGCGGAAGAAATCTCCGCCGACTCTGTACTGCAATATAACAACGATAGCAAAATTCGTCACTTTTGCTCAGACGGCTTCGGCCACAGTCTTCAATTCAGCCACAATTTGTTGTATGGGAGTATCCCAGTCACCGACTTCTATTTGCCGAAATAACCGCACGCTATTTGGATACCAAGGTGAATCTGATCTGTCGCGCATCCAGCGCCAATCTACACCAATTTTCGGAAGCATTATCCAGCAGGCTTTGCCAAGCGCACCTGCCACGTGCGCGACAGCAGTGTCCACGCAAATGACCAGATCCAGTTGTGCAACAATAGCCGCAGTATCGGCAAAATCTTCTATATTTGAGCCTAATGCAAGAATAGGCTGATTGATTGGTGTTTGCAATGCCTCAACTTCCCCTTGGCCTTTCTGCAAACTGACAAAACTCACATCGCATACCTCCCAAAGTGGAGCAAGCGAACTCAAACCGGATAAAGAGCGATTCTTGTCATTTGTATTTGCCTCACTACCTTTCCAGACTAATCCAACTTTCAAGCCTGTTGCTGGAATAAATGGTTTCCACTGCTTAAGCTTTTCTGCGGATGCATGCAGATAGGGGAAGCGGGCCGGGATATTTTCTGTCGTCGTTTTTAGATGAAATGGAAGGCTTAATACTAGAACCCAGAAGTCATGTTTAGATACCAATAATGGATCTGTTACTACGACATCAACACCACTAGCTGTTGCTAGTAACGCTTGCAGTGGGGCTGGGCAGAACACTGTCAATTTAATAGCGCCTCTCTCTTTAAGCAATGCAGCGTAGCGAATAAACTGTATGTAATCACCAAAACCTTGTTCAGTCCAAATGACTAAGGACTTACCCACCAAAGATTCTCCTTGCCATTGTGGAAATGATAATTTTGGGAGTTTACTGCTGTTTAAACCAGTACGAGGATCGTAACGGCTTTCATAGTAAGGCCAGGCTTCTGTATAGTTTCCTTGGGTAAGTAATAACAGGCCTTTATTAAATAAATAATTCGCTGAATATGAATTTAATTTAATTGCTTCGTTTTGCCAGACTAACGCTTCATCTAAATACCCTTCATCTTTTAGCGCTAATGCCAAGTTATTATGTACTTGTACAAAATCTGGTTTGATTTCCAATGCTCTGCGGCAGCTTGAAATAGACTGTTTTAAGTTGCCTTGAATAAGCATGATGCTGCCTAAAGTATAGTGAGCTTCTGCTAGCAGAGGGTTTATGTCCAAGGCCCGTCTGGCGTGAATCATGGCTTCATCAAATCGTCCTATTTCATTAAGTACTATCGCTAAATTATTATGCGCATCTGCTGAAAAAAGATCAATTTCTAGTGCTCTTTTGTAGCTATTTATAGCCCCTTCAAATTGCTTCAGTTTGTGAAAAGCAAGCCCGAGGTTGTAATGTGCTTCAGCAAAAGTTGGGTTGATATTGATTGCGCTCTGACAATTTTCAATTGCAGTATTAAGGTCTCCTTTTTCTATAAAGGCGACACCCAAGTTGTTATGTATTTCTGCTAATTGCGGATTGATCTCAAGGATTGTCTGCCAGATTGTGATGGCGTTATCAAGCTTTCCCTGAGCTATCGCAATATTGGCCAAGTTTTTGTGCGCTTCAATATTTTGGATATCGATTTCTATGGCACGACGAAGGCTGTTTATTGCATCCGGCATTTGGTTTTTATGCTGAAAGGCAATTCCCATGTATAGGAAAGCTTCTGTCAAATTCGGGTTAATCTCTAAGGCTTTCTTCATGAAAGCAACCACATTATCAAATTCATTTAGTCTTAAATGAATTTCCCCAAGTCGGTGTAGCGCACCAAGGTGTTGAACATCAAGCATCAACACTTTCTGAAATATTTGACTCGCCAGGTTTAATTCATTTTCCTGTAACAACAGATCGCCGTAGAAAAAATGTAAATTAACAGATGATGGGTTGGCATTGATGCCTGACATAATCACTTGCTTGGCTGCTACGATACCTTCGATTTGAATTAATAGCAGAGCCAGGTCACGGTAAGCAAACTCTAGATCTGGTGCTAACAGTATCGCTTTTTTAAGGGACGCCTTAGCTAAGGGAGCTTTTCCTTGAAGCAAATATATTGTACCTAATAGATAATGAGCATCCGCGTTGGACTGATCAATTGCCAGCGCTGAATTTAAGAATGAAATCGCCTCATCATTACGCCCTTGCTCTTTAAGCGCAAATCCAAGATTGCAATGTGCTTTTGCGTGCATGTTATTGATTGCAAGCGCAGACCGATAGCATTGTTCTGCGGCTAAAAAATCACCTTCTCCAAGATATTGATCACCTTTGTTTTTGTGTGTCATCACTTCATTAACTTGTTCCGGTGACAAAATGTCAGACTCAACTTTCGTGATTTCTATCGCTATTTCAGGCTTAGTGCCGATTAAGAACTGCTTAAGTTTATTCAACATTCCAAATATCCGTATAAAACCCCAGCCTTGCGCTCAATAATGAAAAGAGCCGTTCAGTTAAAACTGAACGGCTCTATTTTAGATCGAAGATCTAATGATGCTACATAATATAGTTATGCTTTAGGCAGGTATTTTGGTGGTACTGTGCCGCCAACTGTCCAACTCAAGGAACCTACACCACAGCTACCAGTATAGATTACTGTCTGACCGGAAGCAGTTCCAAGGTCAGTCGATGCTTTCAATGTGGCTGTAACAAGTGGAGTTGTGCCGCCAGTAACACTAACGGTAGCAACATATTTACCAGTAATTGAGGTAGCAAGTGGCATATCTGCACTGGCGTTACTTGTCGCTGAGGCCAAATTGCCACCGCTGCACATTACACCAATCTTTTGCAGAGCTGGTCCTACCAGGCTACCAACTTCAGATACTTTGGCTTTAACTGTGTAATCTTGATAAGCAGGGATTGCAACAGCAGCCAAAATACCGATAATCGCGACAACGATCATCAATTCGATAAGGGTAAAGCCCTTTTGCATAGTTTTCATGATAAATCCTTAAAATTGAAATAGAGAAGGCTAGTCAAATGTAGCACTTACTTCTAAGCATGATGCGTGCCAGCTTTTGAAAATTAAAACCACTGGTCGAATTTGAATAAGCTTAGAAGCTAACTGTAGGGTAGCAAGTTGCTTGCCAGCTATATTTTTTTGGATTTGCCTTGTTTTTTTCGTCCAATTTTTGTTTTCGTTCACAAAATTTGTCAAAATTTGTCATGGATAGCGATTTTACTGACAAAATTTGTCGCTTTTGCCGAAAAGCTAAAATGCCGCAATGCAACAGTGCGCATGCGATAATTTGTCTTTCATTGATATGAGAAAGCTACCCATTCATGTTTTCACGCGTATTTCCAGTTAGTGCGACAGCCTGGGCTGTGCTGGTTTTTGCCATTTTCATGTGTTGTGCTTACCTGCATCCTTTTCATATTCATCCTTACCGCACCTATTACCACGACCTGCTTTGCGTTCTGGGGCTGAGCTTTGCCATTATTGTTTTTGTCGGTGGTAAGACCGTGCGTCTGCGTTTGCCGGCAATCAGCTATCTTTTTCTGGCTTTGCTGACATGCATATTCACGCAATTTCTTTTCGACCGCATCGACAGCCCCAGTGATCTGCTTATGTCTATACTATATATAGTTGTGCTGATTGCAGCGATCATCTTGGGGGCGAGTTGGGGTCAGCAAACGGGTGGGGCGGCGTTGCTATGCTATGGCCTGGCTGTTGCTCATCTGATCGCCGGCCTGCTGTCAGTGATTTTTCAGTGTATACAATTGTCGGGCATGAATGCCTGGCCACTGGTGATGTACATCGCCAAAGATGCCCAGCCTTTCATGCGCCCATATGCCAATGTGGCGCAACCTAATCAACTGGCATTGCTGCTGTGCCTGGCGCTGGCTGCTATCATCTATCTATATAAGAGCAACAAGATCGACAAAGTGTCAGGCATGGTCGCTACCGTCATACTGTTGTTTGGGCTAACGCTGACACATTCACGCATAGGCTGGGTAATTATTCCGGCGTTTGCCTTGCTGGGCGGCCAAAAATTCGACGCTGACAGCTTGATGGCAAAGCGCATCAGTCCGCTATTGAGCTGGGGCGCTTGCCTGCTCTATGCACTGATGGTGCTGGCATTGCCCTATCTTGGCGATATGATGGGCTTTGCTGGCGGCTCTGTGGTTGAACATATCAGTGGTCGTTCTGAACGCATGTCTTTATGGACCCAGGCCTGGCATATGGCAGCCACCCACCCGTGGTTTGGGGTGGGCTGGTTTGGTTTTGGTGCGGAACAAGTCCATATTGCTGCCGATTTTGCCTCCGGTACGTATTCCGAGCATGCACATAACCTGATCCTGAATTTTGCTGCTGAACTGGGCTGGCCATTCAGCATCCTGTTTTTTGGCGTGCTGGCCTGGTGGTTTTATCAAACCTGCATCAAACCACAAAAAACCTTGCCGCGACAATTTGCCAGTTTGTGCTTTATCGCCGTGCTGGTACACAGCATGGTTGAATTCCCACTGTGGTATGCCTATGTTCTCGTGCCAACCGGCGTGTTGATGGGCATGGTGCATCAACTGCGCTGGCCTGGGGCGGATACCCACTCCGCTATCAAAGGCAGTTCCAGGTTTTTATTGGGCACGGCAACGACAGTCATTGTCGCTGCCATTGCTTTCATGGCCGTGTTGACGCTGGATTACCAACGCGTGGTTGCCGGTTTCCAGGCCCTGCGCACCGAGCAGGCTGGTTATGCCGCACCGCAAGCCCCGATGCAAAAACCAGCGCTGACTTTCTATCCGCAATTTTTTGAGTATTTCAAACTGACGCGGGCCACGCCGCGCGAAGGTATGTCAGCAGAAGAAATCGCCTACCTGGAAAAGTGGGGGGCACGTTTCGGTTTCGTCCATGTCATCAACAAGCTGGCAGAAGTCTATGTCTTGAACGGTCAGCCCAAAAAAGCCAGCCGTGCCATGCTGACGCTGCAACGCCTGCATCCGATTTCCTATCCTGAATATTATGATTACTGGAAGGTCAAGGCCGGGCTGGATGAACGCTATCGCACGGTATTTGCAGGCATGCCGCCAAGGGATGCGCCCTGATACAGGTGATTTCTGGAGTATGGTTTTGATGTTTAGCCATCAATCAGGCTGACCCAGTCGCCTGATTTGCCTCCGTGTTTTTCCAGCACGCGTATGTCAGACATCACCATACCCCGGTCGGCAGCTTTGCACATATCGTAAATGGTCAGCAAGCCAACCTGTACTGCGGTCAGTGCTTCCATTTCGACACCGGTTTTACCAACTGTTTCCACCTGGGCCTGGCAGTTAATCGTGGCATTCTCAGCATCAATGCTAAAATCAATCGCAACCCGGGTCAAGGCCAATGGGTGACATAGCGGGATGAGATCACTGGTGCGTTTGGCCGCCATGATGGCAGCGATACGGGCAATACCCAGCACATCCCCCTTTTTTGCGTTGCCTTGCTGGATAATGTCCAGGGTTTCTGCCTTCATGCGTATTTTGCCGGCAGCAATGGCAATGCGGTGACTGTCGTCCTTGCCGGCAACGTCAACCATGTGAGCCTGGCCACTGCTGTCAAAATGGCTGAGTGCTGGCTTGCTTGAATTTGTGCTCATTGTTGTGTAAAAAGTCAGTTGGTAAGAGAAGACAAAATCTGAAAAAAGGAAGCTATTCAGTGTCCAAGTATCATAGCATTGTGAACCCGACTTTTAATTCTGTAGTGAATTTTCTGCGTCTGCCTTTTCGTCGTACTTCGCTCAGTGTGGCGGCTTTGTTGCTGGCTGGGCTGGGTAGCGTCAGCACCGCCCCGGACACGGCCTTTGCACAAAACCTGCCCACTCTTGGCGATACCTCGAGAGAAGACCTGTCCCCGTTGGCTGAACGCAAACTGGGCGAGCAAATCATGAACGTGGTCAGACGTGACCCCGATTACATGGACGATGCACCAGTGTCTGAGTACCTGAACCGCCTGGGCAACAAGATGCTGGAAACCCGTCCTGATGCGCGTGGTGAAACGTCCTTTAACTTCGAGTTCTTTGCTGTCCGCGATCCGATACTGAATGCCTTTGCTTTTCCCGGAGGTTTCATCGGTTTTCATTCTGGCCTGATTTTGGCAGCGCAATCCGAATCTGAACTGGCATCTGTCATGGGTCATGAAATTGGCCATGTGGCGCAGCGCCACATCGCCCGCATGCTCAGCAGTCAGAGAAATGATGCACTGATCCCTTTGGCTGCGCTGGCACTGGCAGTGCTGGCCGCACGCGCCAGCCCCGATGCCGCAATGGCCGTGATGACAGGGGGGCAGGGTCTGGCCATACAAAGGCAATTGAATTTTGGTCGTGATGCCGAACGTGAAGCTGACCGCGTAGGTTTCCAGATCTTGCGTGATTCCGGTTTTGATCCGTCTGGCATGGTCAGTTTTTTTGGTCGCCTGCAAAGCTCAACCCGTAACTACAGCGATAATATTCCGCCGTATTTGCGCAGCCATCCACTGACCAGTGAGCGCATCGCCGACATCCAGGCGCGCATGCTGGATGAGCGTTACCGTCAGCATGCAGACAGCCTGGAATTTTTACTGACTAAGGCCAGGGTAAGGGTATTGCAGGACAGTAGCCCACAAGGTTTGATGGATGCAACTGTTTTTTTTGATGCACTGGCAAAAACCGGTAAGGCCGATGACCTGATTACCGCAAAATATGGCAATGCCTTTATCGCCTATAAAAAGCTTGATTTCGTCAAAGCCAGAACCTTGCTTGACCAGGCACACAAACTGGTGGAGCAATCTGCCACCTACCGTGAAATACTCACACAAAGCAGCATGTTTGCTGATCTGTCTATCGATATTCTGATGGCTAGCAAACAGAATGATGCGGCTATCGCAGAAGCAGAAAAAGCCATGCGTGACCTGCCACTATCACGTGGAGTCGCCTTCCAGTATGCCGAAGCGCTGCTGGCAGCAAAAAAAGAAGAACAGGCAGCCGTGTTTTTACGTGATCAGATCGTTTTGTACAGGCAAGAAGCCAATCTGCATAATCTGCTTGCCAAGGTGTATGAATTGCAGGGCAAGCAGGCCGCCCAGCATCTGGCGCTGGCTGAAGCCTATGGCATACAGGGCAATCTGGCAGCCGCCCTGCAACAACTGGATATAGCCCGCCGTGAAAAAGACGCGCAGTATTTTGAATTATCCGTCATCGATGCGCGTGAACGCGAATGGAAAGAAAAACACAAAGAGCAGTTGGCGGATGAGAAAAAGCGGCGTTGATTTTTAAAATAACGCTCTAATCGCCATACGTTTTGAATAGATTGAGTGGATACATAAATTCTTCAAAGTGATGACTTTGAAAGTCTGTATGAAAGCCATAGCGACTCGTTATGGCAGAATACTTTTAAGAGAGCTGGGCTTGACGATGCCATATGTACCCGTATCGCTGAACGCTTGAATGCCGCTATAATAAGCGACGAACAATTAGAGCAAAAGATTTATCGCATGTGATACGCAGATGAAAATGCGAGCCTGGTCATTTAAAACAGACTCAGCCTCAGTGAAGACCGTGTTTAACCAATATAAGCTTGGCAATGCTTTGTTGGTGCTACACGATATTTGTTCACTTCTGATTTTCATCTCTGATTTTCATTTTATTCACATGCAAGAATCCCACTCTGTCACCAAGGCAGCAGGCCAGCCTGCTGCCGTCAAATCGATTTTAATCAGCCTGTTGCGCCAGCCTGGGCAAATTATTGCCCTGCTCAGCGACGAGATTGATGGCGTCTTGCAAAACGGGTTTCGTGAGGTCAGTCTGGATACCCTGGACACAGGCTTGTTTCCCGAGGCAAGAAGCTTGAAGGCTGACTGGGATAGTCTGCAAGGTGCCCGTGAACTTTCCTGCGTCTGGCCAGCATTCTGGCGGGTGTTCTGGATGACCGTACGGGACACTGCAAATACGCTGACATGCGCAGTGCCCCAGCTCACAATGATAAAACCTCCTGTTGCAACTGCTGCTAACCCTCGTGCTTTTCGTGGCACCAGGTACCAACCCCCAAAGCAGGCAAAACCTGAACTGGATTTATGTAGCTTGCTGGCTGACCAGCGTTTGCTGGATGCTTTTTTTGCTCGGCATGATTTTACCAATTTGCCTGTGCTGGGTGCGGATGGAAAAGCCATATCTTTACCCGTGACAGCAAAGCCAAGCTGCACTAGTCTGTTTTTCAGTTCATGGCAAACACCCCTGCAAGTCTTGCCAGCTTTTCCGGATGCATTTCGACGCAATTTCTTGTGGCGATTGCGTGGTTGTAGTGCTGTTCTGCAATTGGCCTGGTTGCAGTTTTGGCGGCAGGTCAACAGCATGCATATAGGAGAGGAGTTACGGTCAGAAAACCTGCAACTGCTGGCACGCCTGTGCGCGCTCGATGCCACACATATACATGCGATAGAACTGGCTTTGTTGTTGCCTGCATGCCGACTGACTATTTTCTTGCGCTTGTTGGCAAACGAAATGCAAGGCGCTTTATCCTTGTCGAAAATGACAGATGCACAGCTCATGCAGTTGGATGCGCTGACACAGGATGATCAGCGCTTTGAATTTTATTTGCGGAGTGTCTTGCGTAATCTTTCCAAGAACGTGAGTGTGAAATATAGTCTTGCTGGCTGCCTGCTATTTGAAGTAAGTGGTGAAACCGAATTGCGTGGATATGTGCTGATAGCCGACAAGGATTGTAAGGACGTGCCAGTGGAAGCGATCGCGAAAGCTTGCGATGTGGCAGGTATCAGTTCTTGGGTTTCATTATGGAATTATTGCGCAGATTTGCCTGGTTTCTCCAGACTGCTGCATGAAACCAGATGGGAACAATTCAATCAAGAGGCTGCTCGCACATGGCTCAGCATCATCTATAGCTTTATGGGGGAAGAAAATAAAAATCAATTGCAGGAAAAATGGCAAGTCTATTTGAAAATATTTTGTGTTTGTCATGAAGCTCTGATAGCTTTACCTTTAGAAAGACAAAATAAACTGGCCTTAATGTGGAGTCGCTTTGTTGAAGGCTGGGACGATGTCCTGAGTTTATCAAAGGCGGCACAAGATTTTTTGCCTCTGATATACAAATTATGCCTGCCGCCGTTTTCATCTACCATCGACTATGGACACAGTTTTGTAAATATTGTTGAAACCTGGCCAGAAAACGAAAGACAAGAAATTCTGAATCTGGACAATCTTGTTTGGCGGCATTTTGAACGTGCTTGCCGCCGACAAGATAATGCAAATCTGATTGTTTTTGGCACCTACGCATTTAATACCGTAAGCCCATTCTTTTTACGAAATTCAATGCTGCATGCACCAGTCAGGTTATTCAAAACCATGCGCTTGCTTGGTAGTATGGCTGGTGAGAGGCGTCAGTCTTTTATGAGGACACAAATAAAAACTGAGTGGTTTTCCATGGACTGGAATGTGATGCCTCCTCAGGCGGCATGTCTTAGACTGTTAGCCTTAAGTAGCGCAGCCGGATTGGATAGTCCTTTGCCACGTCGCTTGCGTGAATACTTTGACGGGCAGTTGGATTTGTCGTTGTTGCAAATATTAAGGCATTGTAAAGTCGCATTGTCGCGCTTGCCGTCATTGCGATTGCAGGCGCTGGAAGCTGCGTTCTGGAAAGAGGTGGATGCACCATTTCGATTGCATGATCACTCTGCATCTGCCAGACATGCACTACGTTTACTGGCGAGTTTAAATGGGCGCTTTACACAGAATCGCAAGGGTTTGCGACGATTTTTATCAAATGTCACCGCGGGTAATTCGCTAAATTTTCTTGATCATCCGCTCAATCTCAGATGGTATGCGAAGCATCCAAGAGTACAACGTCATTTCTGGCATACTGGCCTGAAGCGCACTGTGCATAGTGCTTGGGGAGATCTGAGCCTGGCGTTTGAGTATGATCCATTTGAAATTCTCATGATGGGCACCTATGTCGATAGTTGTCTTGGAGTCGGTGGAATATGTGACTATTCTACCGTCGCCTGTCTGCTGGATGCCAATAAACAGGTCTTGTATGCCCGCAATAGTTACGGCAAGGTGGTAGCGCGTCAGTTGTTGGCGATTGACGAGGCGGATCAGTTGGTTTGCTTTGCGGTCTATCCTGAAAATACCCCGCAAGAAATAAAGGCTGCATTTAAATCCTATGATCTGGAGCTGGCCGTTCATTTGAGTTTGCCTATGTATCAGGAAAAAGCTGATTCCAGCTATGACGTCACCACCATCCTGGCACAAAGCTGGTGGGATGACGGCCCCTGGCTGGAGGAATAATTACTGAATCAGCTGCGGTTACAAGCGTTTCATGTATGATGCCTGTTTGATAATTAAGAAAAGAACAGGCAGGCAATGAAATTTACTTTATCCGGCATTTGCTTTGCCTTCACTACAGCCGTGGCAGCCTATGCCATTCCAGCCTATGCGCAAGATACGGCGACACAGGCAGCCAATGCTGCCAATGCTGCAAATGCAAGCAGCCCCAGTCAGGCAACTGCTACCTGTGCCACGCCGGGAAAAAACGGCTACGACAAGACTTGCAAGCGCTATCCAGATGCAGATACCTGGCCGACGAGCTGTGATCAGGCTGCGACAGATATTTTGGCCAAGCTCGATGATGCCAGCAAACAGCGTGTCAAAGATTCAAGCTATGAAGGCTTGACCCAGTTTCATATGTACTGGGGCATGGGCATACGCAATGACACAGGTTTATGGCGTGGCAACGTGGCGCTGACGGATTCGTGCATGGCGATGCGCAAGGACATTAGTCGCCACCCTGATGAAATTTCCATGGTCATTATTCAAGAGATATGGAAAAAGCTGCATTGAGCCAGTGAGATGGGAGCGTCAGCGAAACTGACGCAGCAGGCGCGAATGTTTTGTGTCAGTCGTCGGATAAGTCAGGTGGCTTGTTCCTGCCGCGGCTTTGACACATAGCCAAACTCCCGCATCAACTGATGTTCTTCACAGCGCTGCACATCAAGACTTAATTCATTGGCACCGGGCGGGCATAATTGTAATTGCAAGTTTTGCTGGCCTGGCGCGTTTGCAGTTTCCAGCCACTGCAATAATACTTCGTCACTGACAGGCTGTTTTTCCAGCATCAGCCAGGGCAGGCATGTTGCCAGGTCGCGGTCATCAAGCTGGGCCAGGATGTTGCCGCTGCTGAGAATCAACCTGCCTTGTGGGTCAAGAAAAGCCAGTTCAGGTTTGAATGGCTGTTCACTGTTTTTCAGGCTAAAGTTTGCATCAGGGGTGGTGCAGGCAATATATGGTGTGGCTTCCAGATCCACGTAGACGCGTTGCGGGCCATTCTGGAAATACCAGCAGCCGTCTTCAGTGCATAGATAATTGCGCTCGATGAAGGCCAGCAGGGCCGTATTGCGGATCGCGTCGCCTGGCAGGTTCAACGCCTGGCAGCGTTCATCACGCATGCGCCAGTTGCCGCGCGCATCCAGTGCCAGCCAGCCATAGCAATGCGGAACATTTGGCCACTTGGCCATGGCTGCCTTGACGATGTCATCCATCAGCTGTTTGCCTCAAAAAAATGCAATATCTTTTTCGGTAGCCAATCCAGGTTGCCAGGCATGTTGCCGGCGGCAAAGCCGACATGGCCACCATGTTCAGGGTATTCCAGTGTGACACAGTTTGCTGCCTGCCTTGGTAAATGTATGCCCGGCAGGAAAGGGTCATTTCTGGCGTTCAATACCAGTGTCGGCAAGGTGATATCGTTCAATATCAGTTTGGCGCTGGCGCGGTACCAGTAATCATCGGTGTCGCGGTAACCGTGCAGGGGGGCGGTGACGATATTATCGAATTCGTAGAGATCCCTGGCATTGAGCATGGCATCGCGGTCAAACAGGCCAGGGAACTGTTCCAGTTTTTTCAGACATTTGGGTTTCAGCGTTTTTAAAAACATGCGCGTGTAGACCATATTGAAGCCGCTTGATAAAGAAGCACCGCCCTGTGCCAGGTCAAGCGGGGCAGAAACTGCACAGGCAGCAGTCACAATTTCGGCCTGATGCTGCGATTCTCCCAGCCAGCGCAGCAGGGCATTGCCGCCCAGTGAAACGCCTGCAGCATAGAATTTGCCTTGCGGATTCTGCGCCAGATAATGCTGTTGCAGGCGGTTGACGATCCAGCCAATTTCTTGTGCATCGCCAGAATGATAAAAGCGTGGCGCCTTGTTCAATTCGCCTGAGCAACCACGAAAATGTGGTATCGCACCAGACCAGCCCCGCTCACGCAAGGCCGCTGTCATCGCCCGTGCATAATGGCTGTGGCTGGAACCTTCCAGGCCATGAAACAAGACCACAAAGGGTTTGCCAGCTTCGCCATCGACAAAATCGACATCGATGAAATCAGCATCCGGTGTATCCCAGCGTTCCCGTCGCAAAGCTGAGACGGGTTTGCTGATGCACAGGGCCGGGTAAATGGTTTGCAGATGGCCGCCGGGCAACCAGCGTGGGGATTGATATTTCATTTTGCTCGATTCTATCCCGGCGGGGCTTGCCGGGCCTGGCTAGTGAAGTACGCTGGCTTTGAACATATCCATCGGCGCCTTGCCGTTGGCAACCGACGCGTGATGCATGGTGATGCGCCACCCATGCGGTGTTTTGACATACACATTAGTGGCCAGTATATGTACATCCTGCTTGCCATCACCGGTACGCTGGAATTCTTCAATAATGCTGTGTACTGCTGTCAGCATATTGTGTGTCGCATGCAGTTGCAGCGGGTGGATGTTGACATTGCCGCGTTCAAAGATGGTTTCCCATGAACTGCGTATGGCCGCATGACCAATCAGCCGGGGTGCGCCGGGGTGTATGCAGACAATTTCTTCATCTTCGGCCCATAAGGCCATCATGCCGTCGAGATCAGCGCGGCTTAAGGCGTCATAAAAAGCCGCTTCAACCTCATCAGCACTGCCATTCAATTGCTTTTTGGAGGGCATGATAGCTGGCCAGGTAATTAATGCGCTTTGAGCACGGTGCCTGGCGCCAGTTTGTACTGGGTGCCGCAATAAGAGCAGGTGGCCGAACCACCATGCGATAAATCCAGGTACACGCGCGGGTGTGATGACCACAGCGGCATGGCCGGGTTGGGGCAATGGGCAGGCAAATCCTTGGCTTGTAATTCGACGACGTTGCTGGCGGTAACGGGTGCTGACATGGTGACTCCAATAAAAAAGAGACAAGTCGCAAAATGCGGCGACCTTGCTGAAGTGAATATTGCTAAAACCTAGCCGCGATTTTAACGGATTCTGCGTCTGGCGAGTGACACTATTGTGATTTACGCACAGTCGGCGCTGCGCTGTTACCGGCAGGTTTTTGCATTCAACGTTAAAATGGTGGACTTTTCCGCTATCACAACGCTCCCATGCAATCAGAAACAGACAAGGCCGCGTTCAAGGAAGGCTTGAAAGTCGGCGCGCCAACCTGGTTTGGCGTAGGCGCATGGGGATTGGTAGTCGGCGTGGCCATGATCAAGGCTGGCTTGACTTTGCCCCAGGCGTTTGGCATGACACTGCTGGTATTTGCCGGTTCTGCGCAACTGGCATCCCTTCCCTTAATCGCTGCGCATGCCCCGGCCTGGGTCATATTTGCCACCGCACTGGTCGTCAATTTACGATTTGTTATCTTTTCTGCCATTCTGGCGCCCCATTTTTCGCATCTGCCCTGGCGTACACGTGCATGGCTGGGTTATCTGACGGGTGATATTTCGGTTGGCCTGTTCATGCAGCGTTACCCTGAATTTGGCGAGGAAAAAGGTAAGTTGTCGTACCTGAAAGCGCTGGTTTTCCCTAACTGGGCGGCCTGGCAGATTGGTTCCATCATCGGCATTTTGCTGGGTAGCCAGATCCCCGCCAGCTGGGGCCTGGGTTTTGCCGGGACGCTGGCGATACTTTGCATCATGTTGCCACTGGTAATTAACCGTGCCGCATTCGTTGGCGTCGTGGTATCCGGCATTTGTGCCCTGCTGACGATTAATTTCCCTTACAAGCTGGGTTTGCTGCTGGCCGTATTATTGGGCATGGGCACGGCCATGTTGCTGGAAGAATTTTTTGATAAAAAGACCACCAATCCTGCCAGCACTGATCAGGAGGCCGCATGAGCGATCTTGAAGTATGGCTCGTCATCGTCCTGCTCGCAGTAGCCACCTTTATTGCACGCAGTGGTTTCTGGCTGGTGGGTCATCACATCAGTCTGCCCAAACGCGTGCAGGAAGCCTTGCGCTATGCACCCGCCTGCGCACTGGCCGCCATTATCGTGCCCGACTTGTTGCTGACCAATGGCCAGGTGGAAGTCGGCCTGCAAAACCCACGCTTGCTGGCGGGTTTGCTGGCAACCGCGTTCTTTCTGGTGCGCAAGAATATGCTGCAAACCATCTTTTTTGGTATGGCAGTGTTTACTTATATCCGGCTGGGTTTGTGAGCGAGGCGATATGACCGGCACGCCAGACTGAAACAATGCTAGCGGCCTGGTTTGCCAAACATAGGCTTGTGCCAATACCAGTTTTTATGCTTTAACCACGTAAACCTGGCACGCTCTGCGATGATAGCCAATGGTTGCGTGTTAATTTGATAGCGCGTTAATAAGGCAATCAGTTCAAGGATTGCGTCGCGACTCAGGCACCGGAGATCGAGGTCAATAAAAATCGAGCGGTTTGACCCGCGAATTGACCTGACTGCCCTTATTTCCTTTATCCCGGTGAAGAACCGCAATTCGTCCTTAAGCGAATGAAACGTAGGTACATCAATTTGTATTTCCATATTGCCGGTGTCTTTGAGTTCTTTGAATGCAGGCGGGGCTTAACTGATTTTGTCTGATTTACGTAATGGCTACAAAATCTGGCTTTAAAGGTGGGGAGCGCAAAAGTATCCCCTGTTACGTACATGCCACGAATGCCGCCGGATTCCAGCCAAAAGCCAGCTGGAAAGAGGCTGATTAGATTTTACTCAACTTATAAAGTTCATCATGGTCAATATTGATGTTGATTTGGTATCGTTTTTTGCATTTAACGTATAAAACCTTCGCAAAAACAGTTAGTCAGTACAGGGCTTTGGTAAAATAGCGGGCTGAGGACTTTTGCAATAATTCCTGGCGTTATGACTCTTGCAGGCAGAATCGCCCCCTTCAACCTTGCCAATTCCATATCACGATGCAATTCAACCGACTCAGTGACCTGATCGCAGCAAACCAGCTTCAGGGCAAACGTGTTTTCATCCGCGCCGATTTGAACGTGCCGCAAGACGACAACGGCCATATTACCGAAGATACCCGTATCCGTGCCTCGGTGCCGGCAATACAGCAGGCTTTGCAGGCTGGCGCCGCAGTCATGGTGACTTCGCATCTGGGGCGTCCGACCGAAGGTGAATTCAAGCCTGAAGACAGCCTGGCACCAGTGGCTGCACGTTTGTCTGAATTGCTGGGTGTGAGGGTAGAACTGAAGCAAAACTGGCTTGATGGTGTGGATGTTGCACCAGGCCAGGTTGTCTTGCTGGAAAACTGCCGTGTCAACAAGGGGGAAAAGAAAAACGATGACGCACTGGCCCAAAAAATGGCTGCCCTGTGTGATATCTATGTCAATGACGCCTTTGGCACTGCCCACCGTGCAGAAGCAACGACCCACGGCATCGCCAAATTTGCCCCGGTTGCCTGCGCTGGCCCGCTGCTGTCCGCCGAGTTGGATGCCTTGGGCAAGGCGCTGGGTCAACCTGCGCGCCCATTGGTGGCGATTGTTGCCGGCTCCAAAGTATCAAGCAAACTCACCATTTTGAAATCGCTGGCCGACAAGGTCGATAAGCTCATCGTCGGCGGCGGTATCGCCAACACCTTCATGCTGGCATCCGGCCTCAAAATCGGCAAGTCGCTGGCCGAAGCTGATCTGGTGGAAGAAGCCAGGGCGATCATTGATATGATGGCCAAGCGCGGTGCATCTGTGCCTATCCCGACTGACGTGGTGTGCGCCAAAGAATTCTCGCCAACCGCCGTAGCAACGGTCAAGGCAGTGGCAGATGTTGAAGACGATGACATGATCCTCGACATCGGCCCGACAACATCCGCATTGCTGGCAGAGCAGATCAAAAAAGCCGGTACGATAGTCTGGAACGGCCCGGTCGGCGTATTTGAATTCGACCAGTTCGGCAACGGTACCAAGGTGCTGGCGCAGGCGATTGCCGATTCAGCAGGTTTCTCGATTGCTGGCGGTGGCGACACTCTGGCAGCGATTGCCAAGTACAACATCGCTGACAAGGTCGGTTATATCTCCACAGGCGGCGGCGCCTTCCTCGAATTTTTGGAAGGCAAAACTCTGCCAGCAGTAGAAATTTTGTTGCAACGCGCTGTGAAATAAATGCATTCATCTCAACGCAGAGACTTTGAGAAAATTTGAATTGTAAAAGCAAATTTTTTGAGTTTCTTGTAGAGATTTTGACGATATTAAATAAAACCAAATGTGCAGGCTCTGCATAAGCGTAGCGAGCGGCACTAGTTTGACGAATTTAAACTGCGGAAGCGCAGTCGTACTTGAGTACGACGAGCATCGCAGGCTCAAACTAGTGTCGCGCAGTAGCTTAGGCAGCGCTTGCAAAATAATATTTACATCAGGAGACCAGATGTCACGTGCCACCAAGATAGTTGCCACCATAGGCCCCGCTTCCAACGATTTGTCTACACTCAAGCGCATGATAGAAGCTGGCGTCAATGTGGTCAGGCTGAATTTTTCGCATGGCAAGGCGCAGGACCATATTGACCGCGCCAGCATGGTGCGTCAGGCAGCAGCAGAATGTGGCCGCGAAATCGCCATCATGGCTGATTTGCAGGGCCCCAAAATCCGTATCGGCAAATTCGAGACTTCACGCATACAGATAGAAAACGGCGACAAGTTCATCCTCGATGCAGACTGCGACATGGGTAACCAGGAGCGCGTTGGCCTCGATTACAAAGCGCTGCCACGTGATGTCAGACCCGGCGATGTATTGCTGCTCAATGACGGCTTGATCGTGCTCGTCGTTGAAAAAATCATCGGCAATGAAATCCACACCATTACTAAAATCGGTGGCGAACTGTCGAACAACAAGGGCATCAACCGCCAGGGCGGTGGCCTGACAGCACCAGCGCTGACTGGCAAGGACATGGAAGACATCAAGACTGCGATGTCTTTCCAGGCGGATTACATCGCCGTGTCTTTCCCCAAAAATGCGACTGACATGGAAATGGCAAGACAGTTGTCCAACATCGCTGGTGAGCCGTACAACCACAAGCCGATGATGATCGCCAAGATCGAACGTGCTGAAGCCATACCTCTGCTGCAAGAAATTCTTGATGCCTCTGACGGCATCATGGTTGCCCGTGGCGACCTGGCTGTAGAAGTTGGCAATGCGGCTGTGCCAGCCCTGCAAAAACGCATGATCAAGATGGCGCGCGCTTCGAACAAGCTGGCCATCACCGCCACGCAGATGATGGAATCGATGATCGTCAACGCCGTGCCTACCCGTGCGGAAGTGTCTGACGTCGCCAATGCCGTGCTGGATGGCACAGACGCCGTCATGACATCGGCCGAAACGGCCTCTGGCAAATACCCGATAGAAACCGTGGAAGCGATGTCCGCCATTTGCCTGGAAGCAGAAAAATTCCAGGAAAACAAACTGGATGCTGATTTCCTCAACCTGACCTTTACCCGCATCGACCAGTCTATCGCCTATGGTGCCTTGTTTACCGCCCACCACCTGGGTGTCAAGGCCATCGTCGCGCTGACCGAGTCCGGTTCCACTGTTTTATGGATGAGCCGCCACAGTGTCGATGTGCCTTTGTTTGCACTGACACCGAGTGTCGCCACCCAACGTAAAGCCGCCTTGTATCGCAATGTGCAAACCTTTAACCTGCCGTATGCCGCCGACCGCGATGTGGTCTTGAAATCGGCAGAAACCGTCCTGCTGAAAAACGGTGTCGTCCATCATGGTGACATGATCGTCGTCACCTGGGGTGAACCCATGGGGCAGGTTGGCGGGACCAATGCAATGAAAATTGTCAAGGTCGGCGAGAACTGATTTTTAATAAGTAATCTGGAGTTAATTATGCCACTCGTATCCATGCGTCAATTGCTGGACCACGCCGCCGAAAACGGTTACGGTCTGCCAGCTTTCAACGTCAACAACCTGGAGCAAGTCACCGCCATCATGCAGGCTGCCGATGAAGTTGGCGCACCTGTCATCATGCAAGCCTCTGCCGGTGCCCGCAAATATGCTGGCGAAGCATTCTTGCGTCACCTGATCGAAGCCGCGGTAGAAGCTTACCCACATATCCCCGTCGTCATGCACCAGGATCACGGCCAGTCGCCAGCAGTCTGCATGGCCGCGATTAAATCCGGCTTCACCTCCGTGATGATGGATGGTTCGCTGGAAGAAGACGGCAAGAGCGTTGCCAGCTATGAATACAATGTCGAAGTATCACGTGAAGTGGTCAAGTTTGCCCACTCCATCGGCGTCACGGTAGAAGCAGAACTGGGCGTGCTCGGTTCTCTCGAAACCATGATGGGCGACAAAGAAGACGGTCACGGTGCCGACGGCAAAATGACACGCGAACAATTGCTGACCGACGTGCAACAAGCCGCTGACTTCGTCAAGCAGACACAGTGTGATGCCCTGGCAATTGCCATCGGCACTTCCCACGGTGCGTACAAATTCTCCCGTAAGCCTACTGGCGATATCCTGGCAATCGACCGTATCAAAGAGATTCACCAGCGCATTCCAAATACCCATCTGGTGATGCACGGTTCGTCTTCCGTACCGCAAGAACTGCTGGATGAAATCCGCCAGTTCGGTGGCGACATGAAAGAAACCTATGGCGTGCCGGTGGAAGAAATCGTCATCGGCATCCAGAACGGTGTGCGCAAGATCAACATTGACACCGACATCCGCCTGGCAATGACAGGTGCGATCCGCCGCTATATGTTTGAAAACCCATCCAAGTTTGATCCACGTGATTACCTGAAGCCAGCGCGTGAAGCAGCGAAACTGGTCTGCAAGGCGCGTTATCTGTCCTTCGGCTGCGAAGGCCAGGCAGGCAAAATCAAGCCTATGGCATTGGAAAAAGTGGCAGAGCAGTACAAGAAGGGCGCTTTGGCGCAGATTGTAAATTAAGAGATAAGTAAGTTTGTTTCCTCATTCCGGTGTGAGCCGGAGTGAGGAAGTTCAGGGTTTAGACAAAATTGGTGGTAGTAATCTCGTAGGTTGGGCTACGCTTCATCAGCCTAGCGAGGCCCGGCCCAACACTCGGCGTTTAAATAAGGTATACGTTTGTTGAGGCCCAGTGTTGGGCTGGTAAACCGTAGCCTAGCGAGGCCCGGCCCAACCTACACGATGAAAATTTCCACCAACAATTTTGTGTAAACCCTATCCAGATCGAAATAAAGAAATCCCTCATGACTACGCAAATCAACTCCACTCTTCATTCCCTGCCTTTGCTGGGCCGTGGCAAGGTACGTGACAATTACGCTGTCGGCGACGACAAGCTGCTCATCGTCACCAGTGACCGCCTGTCTGCATTCGATGTCATCATGAATGAACCCATTCCAGACAAAGGCCGTGTGCTGAACCAGATGGCAAATTTCTGGTTTGAAAAGCTCGGCCACATCGTGCCTAACCACCTGACAGGCGTCGCACCAGAATCCGTAGTGTCCGCAGATGAAGTCGCACAAGTCAAAGGCCGTGCAGTCGTCGCCAAGCGCCTGAAACCCATCATGGTAGAAGCCGTGGTACGTGGTTACATCATCGGCTCGGGCTGGAAAGATTATCAAGAGACAGGCGCAATCTGCGGCATACAATTGCCAGCAGGCCTGCCACAGGCAGCCAAGTTGCCAGCACCTATCTTTACCCCGGCAGCCAAGGCAGAAATGGGCGAGCATGATGAAAACATCAGCTATGCAGAAACTGAACAACGCATAGGTGCAGAACTGGCCGCCAAGATCCGCGACATCAGCATACAGCTTTATACCGAAGCCGCAGAATACGCCGCCACCCGCGGCATCATCATCGCCGACACCAAGTTTGAATTTGGCCTTGATGACAATGGCGTCCTGCACCTGATGGATGAAGTGCTGACGGCTGATTCTTCCCGCTTCTGGCCTGCTGATTCGTATGCTACCGGCATTTCACCACCGTCTTTTGACAAACAGTTCGTGCGTGATTATCTGGAAACCATCACCAGCTGGAAAAAGACAGCACCAGCACCAGCCCTGCCAGATGAAGTCGTGCAAAAAACTGCAGCCAAATACCGCGAAGCACTGGAACGTCTGACTGGTGAAAGCCTGAAGGACTGATGATGACTACGCATAATAAAATCGTCGTTGGCGTCGTCATGGGTTCATCTTCAGATTGGGACGTCATGCAAAACGCCGTCGCCATCCTCAAGGAATTTGGCATAGGTTTTGAAGCCAAAGTTGTTTCGGCCCACCGCATGCCTGATGAAATGTTCACATACGCAGAAACCGCCCGCGACCGCGGCCTGCGCGCCATCATCGCCGGTGCTGGCGGTGCAGCCCACTTGCCAGGCATGATCGCTGCCAAGACCATCGTGCCAGTACTGGGTGTGCCCGTGCCATCCAAATACTTGCGCGGTGAAGATTCATTGCTGTCCATCGTGCAAATGCCCAAAGGCATACCGGTAGCGACTTTTGCAATAGGCGAGGCAGGCGCAGCAAACGCCGCCCTGGCCGCGATTGCGATATTGGCGACGACAGATGATGCATTGGCGTCCAGGTTGATCGAGTTCCGCGAAAAGCAAACGCAAGTTGCACGCGATATGGTGTTGCCGGTTTGAGTGTGAATGATCGTGGGTTGAGTTAAGCTCGTAGGTTGGATTGACCTCGTAGGTTGAGTTAACTCCGTGAGTTGGGTTAATCCCGTAGGTTGGGCTACGCCTTATCAGCCCAACACTTGGCGTTTGAATCACGTATACGTTTGTTGAGGCCCAGTGTTGGGCTGGTGAAGCGTAGCCCAACCTACGGCACGGCCCAATCTACGTGCACGGCCAATTAACGAAACTTGATATCGCAACCCGGATTTCTATCTACCTAAATATCCGTATCTCATTTGATTTGTACTATTGTGTACAAACAATCCCTAGTTTGAAATCACTACCATGACCACTCATCCACAGCCCGCCCAGCCCCGCCAGCCATTGTTACCCAATACCCCCGCCAGTTGCCTCGGCATCATGGGTGGTGGCCAACTGGGCCGCATGTTTATCCAGGCGGCGCAAGCCATGGGTTACCAGGTGGCCGTGCTGGAACCTGAAGCAGGCTGCCCTGCCGCACAAGTGACAGGCCAGCATATCCAGGCTGGCTATGAAAACCACCCCGGCCTGATGGCGCTGGCCAAAGTCAGCAAAGCCGTCACCACAGAATTTGAAAACGTCCCGGCAGAAAGCCTGAATCTGCTGGCGCAAACCAGCTTCGTCGCCCCGGCTGCTGCCTGCGTTTCCATCGCGCAAGACCGCATCGCAGAAAAAAACTTCTTCACCCGCTGTGGCACGACTACTGGCGTTTATCCGGCACCGCATCTGGCTATCAATAGCCAGGACGACGTTGCCAAAGTCAGCGATGAGCTCTTGCCCGGCATTTTGAAAACCGTGCGCATGGGCTATGACGGCAAAGGCCAGGCCCGCGTACGTGACCGCACCGAACTTGCCGCTGCCTTCGCTGGCATGAACGGCCAGGTCTGCGTACTCGAAAAAATGCTGCCACTGGCCTATGAAGTGTCCGTCCTCGTCGCCCGTGGTGTTGATGGTGAAGCGGTGGTGTACCCGATTGCAGAAAATGTTCACCGCGATGGCATCCTGTTCACCACTATCGCCCCCAGCACCCATGTGTCGGCAGATGTCGCTAACAAGGCGCAAGCTGCGGCCTTGCACATCATTGCAGAAATGGGCTATGTCGGCGTGTTGTGCATAGAATTTTTTGTGCTCAAGGATGGCAGCCTAGTCGTCAATGAAATGGCACCGCGCCCGCACAATAGCGGCCACTACACGATCGATGCCTGCATCACCAGCCAGTTCCAGCAACAGGTCAGGGCGCTGGCGCAATTGCCGCTGGGCGACGTACGCCAGCATTCGCCAGCCGCCATGCTCAATATCCTCGGTGATGTCTGGTATGAAGGCGACACCGACAACATGCGCGAACCTGCGTGGGATCAGGTGCTGGCCATCCCGGGTGCGCACCTGCACCTCTATGGCAAGGCAGAAGCCCGCCGTGCCCGCAAGATGGGCCATATCAGCTTCGTCTCACCGACGATGGCAGAAGCGCAGGCTAACCTCAGCAAAGCCTGCACTATCCTTGGCATCGCAGCACCGGAGTGGGCATGAAGTCACAAGTCAGTACACCTGAGGCAATCGCACAAGCAGCATTAGCACTGGAACAAGGCCAACTGGTCGCTTTCCCGACTGAAACCGTTTACGGTCTGGGGGCAGATGCAGAAAACCCAGTTGCTGTCGCCAATATCTACGCCGCCAAGGGCAGGCCAACCAACCACCCCGTCATCGTCCACGTCGCACCGGGCGCTGACATCAGCTACTGGGCCAAGGACATCCCGGCAGAAGCGCACCAGCTCATCGTCGCCTTCTGGCCCGGCCCGCTGACGTTGATCTTGAAACGCGCCGACCATATCCCCGATGCCGTCTCAGGCGGGCAAGATACTGTCGGCATACGCTGCCCGTCGCACCCTGTAGCGCAAGAACTCTTGCGCGCCTTCAAGGCAGGCAAGGGCGGCGTAGCTGCACCATCAGCCAACAAGTTTGGTCACGTCAGCCCGACTATGGCAGCCCACGTAGAAGAAGAATTCGAGCAAGAGATACAACCCGGCGGCCTCATCGCCCACATACTTGACGGCGGCCAGAGCGATGTCGGCATAGAATCAACCATCGTTGACTTGAGCCGCCTCGCCACCCACGGCCCCGTTCTGTTGCGCCCCGGACACATCACCGTCGCCCAAATGGCCGCCGTGCTGGGTGTTACACCCGCCGCTCCAGACGCCGCCGCCCCACGTACATCCGGTACGCTGGACGCCCACTACGCGCCGCACACACCGGTGATTCTGATCGAAGCCGCCGAACTCGACGACACCGTCAACCGCCTGCACGCCAAAAACAAAAAGCTCGCCCTCATGAGCTACCAGGCCCACCCCGCCATCAAAGCAGAAGCCTGGCGCCACCTGCCTGCTGACCCGGTAGGCTATGCCCATGATTTATACGCAGGCCTGCGTGAACTTGATCACGCCCATGCAGATTTGATTTTGGTAGAAGCTTTGCCGCAAGACAAAGACTGGCAAGGTGTGAACGACCGTTTGCGCCGTGCGGCGTTTGATTCAAGGGATGTGTTGCAGGGATTGTTGTGATAATGCTGACGTAACATTAAACCTTGCTTATTGGCAGGAGTGGCTTAAGCTAAGAATTTTTCGCAGTGTAAACCGCGCTCAGCATCAGTATGCTCGGCTAAAGGTGCTCCTACGGTGAGATGATAGTCATAGCGTAAGTATAGTAGAAATTAAATTCGAATATCTTGCGTTATTAACTGAACATATACATTCAAGCGATGCGCATAAATATAAATCGAATTTCAATATATTTCCAACTTCTCGTATCATTCGTTTTGCCAATGCCAGCGATTGCTGCGATCTATGTGTCGCCTGAAAAAGGACCAGTTGCGGAGATTACGCTTGAAAATCGCTTAAATAGCGGAATGGATTTTGTCATCTACGCTGATGCCAAAGAGTGTAAAGGCCGATCATTCGTTCAGCGCCCTGCAGATCGATTTCGCACTGCTAAAATTCCAGCATCTACCCTTCTGGCTGTTACTATTGGTCAGTCAGTAGAAACGATAGGGTGCCCGATCACATTTCAGTTCACTCCTGAAATTGGCGCAAGTTATCTGATCATTTATGAAAAGCAACACGAAGGTAGCTATTCTCGTGGCGGGCAAGCATCTTGCCAACTGAATCTAAAGCGGATTGAAACAGATAGAACATTTTCTATTGTGGATGACGTAGAACAGCGCAAGATGCGAGCACCTTTTTTCGAATCTGGTGCATGGTGCGAACCGAAAAAATAGAGGGTTGTTGCGATTAGTGTAGCGAATCTTAACCATGTCTATTAACTCCACACATTTTGGTATGTTGAGAACTAAAATTAGCGCATATGAAAATTTAAAAAATTTTTGTCTCGTTACGGAAGGCAAGATCCAACAGCTTGCTTAAGTACGATTAGCGGAGCGTAATTTTGCGCACGGCAATTAATTCCAAGGGCTTCGGCAAGTTATATTGTTTATTATGTCAACGTCAATTCAAAGTAAAAACGCACGCTTCGTTTAAGAAAAAAGGAAATCGGATTCTGCACTGGCTTTGGCTTACCTGTTTTTCACACTACTGCGCGCGTAAAATTACGTTTCACTCATCATATCGGCACTCGCCTGCTAAACGATACCGAACCATTGTTCAATCGCTTGCAATGCATGCTCATTCGATGGAATGAAAGCATGGCTTGCTGAAACAGGACGCGCATATTCCTGCGACGATGGCATTGCCTCGTTGGCTGCGACCATGCCATCGTGTGCGCATGTAAATCCAAAGAAGAAACCGAAAACGCCCAGCCATGGCCAAGTGCCGTAGATGCTGATGCTTGGGCTGTTGGGCAGAGGTACTTTGCTCATTCGCTCATCATTGCCGGCAAACTGGCCGCATTCTCCGGTAAGCATCTGGTAGATTTTCCAGTCCCTTAATCTATGCGCAAGTTTCATCGCGCGGACTGGTGAAGCAAGCAAGACTACACGTTTTGGCCGTAACCGGGGCGCAAGCTCGTTATTCACAGTCCTGAGAAGTACGCCACCAAAAGAGTAGCCTACGGCGTGGTAGTCACCATCATTGCCGACATTGGTTAAAAAATCGCTTAGATTCTTTTTGATTTCATCAAAGGATTGCGATGACACTTTGTAGTCAAAGCACTCAACAATATACCCGCGTTTTTCAAAATAACGTACAAACTTGCTGCGCATATAGCGCTTGCCGCCAACGCCATCGATAAAAACAATCTGGCGGGTACTGCTGTTCATGACAACACTCCATTAAGACTCGAAATAGGGCGCTTCAGTGATGCCTCTTTATTTATTTCGCAGCGTATCGCTGCAAAAATAAAGTTCCCGGATTGATACAAGCTTTTTGCAAATGCTTGTAGCATTGTAGCTTGGGTCAGACTTTATCTGTGCTCGCTTATCTGATTTTAGCGGGCAGGCAAAAGCGACTTTAGCTGCGATTTATCGCAGCATGCGATGTGCACTATATTCTGTATTGGTCAATTTGTTACAAGGCTTTCCACGGCTGAAGCAGTTTCTGCAAAGGTGGGGCTTTTTACAAAGATTTTTATCTATTATGACCTTACCCGGATAGACCCCGCTTTCGCTGATTTTTCTGCCTGCCTGGTCAGCAGTCCAGCCAGGTATTAAAATGACAAATGTCATCAAAAACTGGTGACAGGTTCGACTGTTGCATGTGCATCTGGGGGTGGATAATCATCTTATTCCAACCAGTTTGCACAGGATTAGATATGAACAAGGCTAATGTTGAGCGTCCAGATTATGGGATTGATGCCCCGGGCGTGATATGCAATCTGCTGATTTTTGCCTCGATTGGCCTGGCCTGCTGGGCGAGTGCCAAACTGGCTTACTGGTCCGGCCATTTGCTGGTTCCTGTCGGTCAGGGCGATGTTGATTTCAGTCTGGCCGGTACTGGTTTAGCCATGGGTTTGGGTATGAGCTTTACTGCACTGTGGATGCTGTGGGATAGCAAGATCGGTAAAATCCGTGGCCGCGAATATATGCTGCAACGCCTGCACTGGACAGGGGATGAGCAAGTGCTTGATATTGGCTGTGGTCGTGGGCTCTTGCTCAATGCTGCTGCCAGGCGTCTTACCACGGGCAAGGCTACCGGTATCGACCTCTGGCAAAGCGAAGACCTCTCAAGCAACTCCCCTGAGGCCACATTGGAAAACGCCCATCGTGAAGGCGTCGCCGACAAGGTCAATATCCAGACCTGCGACATGCGCAAGCTGCCCTTTGGTGATGGCAGTTTTGATTATGTCATTTCACGTGCTGCCATTCACAATCTTTACGATGCCGAAGATCGCGCCAAGGCCATTGCCGAAATCGCCCGTGTTCTCAAGCCCGGTGGCCAGGCACTCATCGATGATATCCGCCACGGCAAGGAATATGCTGCCAGCTTTACAAAGAACGGTTGCAGCGATATCCAATTCGTGGGGTCAAAACTGGCGAGCTGGCTGGCTACGCTGCTTTCTTTTGGCTCATTGTGGCCAGATGTGTTGTGGGTAAAGAAGGCGAAGTGAGATTTCTGTCCATGCGCAATCGGTGTCGCCTGCGTTTTATAGGCTACCGGTTTTATATTGTTACCATCTTCTTTCAGCGTTGCAACTGGTGCTTTGCAATGCGCCCTTGTCATGACTTGCCGCATTGAGCAAGAATCAAGAAATCAGTTTGATGCAGCGTCAAACTGATTTCCACCAAAATGTCTTGGCCATGTACCTGAGCAGACTGTTTTTGATGACTGGCCTTATCACCTGTCCTGCATTGCCTGTCGATATAGTCACATCATTTTCTACCAGCTCAAGACACATTTTTTAACAAATGCTATGATGCGCAGCTTGATTGCATGAAGAAGTGGTGTAGAGATAAATGAAGAAACTTTCCTGTTCCCTGTTGATGGCTGGCCTGCTGGCATTTTTGTCTGCTTGTGCTGTGAAACCAGGTGTGTATGACCTGAACCCCAGTCAGGAAAAGGCGCGTCAGATGAGTGATCAACTGATGGAGCGGCAAAGGCTGGCTAATCAGGAGAAAGCCAATGCCATCAGCCATCACCGTGTCTGGTATGCCGGATTTGGCTTGCATTCAGGTTCCAAAGCTTTTCTCGGTGATGTGCAACTGGTCAGGCAAAGGCTGGCAGAAATCAATCCTGAACTGATTAGCTACAGTTTTGATAATGAGCCACACGAGGACAAGCTTGATGCTCCATTTGCGCATTTGGGCAGCATAGACCAGACAGCCAGGGATATTGCCAGCCAGGCCAAGCCGGATGACGTCATCACGATCATGCTCAGCAGCCATGGCTTTACTGATCTGGTCGCGGTAGAAATAGGTAAGAAGCCGTCTGCACCGATCTGGACGCGCTATCTGAAAACGGCACTGGCACCGCTGGAAAAATTCCCTACGGTATTGATTATTTCTTCCTGCTATTCAGGTTCTATGATCTCACAGTTGAAAGCCCCGAACCGCATCATCGTAACTGCTTCGGCAGAAGACAAGGTTTCATACGGTTGCCAGGCTTTGGCGCATAATACTTTTTTCATTGATGCCTTGTTTGGCAGCAAGCTCGATGCAGATCAAAACCTGATGCAGGTGTTTGAACATACCAAAGAACTTGTGGCAGAGCGCGAGAAGAAAGCGAAATTTGATCCTTCATCACCACAGATTTTTGTTGGCGAGAAAATGCAGGCTTATGCGCAGCAGCCTTTGAAATCCTGGTTGCGATCGCAGCAATGATTGCCATGCAATTGCGCGACCATCATCACTGTTCAGCTTGACCAAAACAAACAGGGTCATCAGATGATGACCCTGGGTTCTGGTGCTGCTGCAAGCCAAATATTTAAGCGTTAGCGTAATACCGTCAAGAGTGGCACGGCTTTCACCAGCGGCAATTTTGCCGCCTGCCAGGCAGCAACGCCGCCGCGATACCAATACAGGTTGGAATAGCCCATGTCTTTGAGGCGAACCAGAGTATTGATGCTCATCCAGCATTCTTCTGAAGCACAAAATACGGCGATGGCTGCCTCTTTTTGCGGAAAGTTTTTCTTCATGACCGCGTGCAGATCTTCATCCAGGTTTTTATTGAAAACGGCTGCTGGATCGTCAGCGAGATTGGCCGCACCATCAAGGGAGATGGCAAACGGCAGCGTCATGCTGGTATTGTCTATGCCGAGGGCATCGATCACGCTGATCTGTTTTTTAGCGAGCTTTTCTGCCAGTTCAGGTGTGCTGATGTTTTTTATGCCCTCTATGCTGGTAGGGGTGGCGTAGTGAAAACCTTCGCTACCGGGGCGGAGTTGCTTTACCGGGGGTAAAAACCAGTCACCATTTTCATAATCCTGATAACCGTCCTGGACTTTGAAATTTTTTATGGCCAGTTCAGACTGAGACAGGAACTGTGCATACTTGTCCTGGAAAGCTTCATCATCAAGATCATAAAGTTTGCAATTGAGCTTGCTACGGCGCTGGCAATTCGACAGGGCCAGACGCGTGGCCTGAATGTCGTTGCTCAAGCCATATCCTGTTCCCCAGGCACCATCGGCAGCCACGGCAAAGGCTTTCTTGGTTTTATGTTCCTTGTATTTTTCAAATCCGGCCTGGGCACTCTTACCCAGTTCAAATTGATACGGCCAGAGATCTTCAGCATGACTGGCGCTGAGTGCACAAATATAAAACGACAGGAAAACTGAGATTTTCATGTATGAGAATAATAAAGATGGATCACATTGTTTGATGGCTCCGCATTTTTTGCCATACCACGCTGGCTGGTAATGCAGGCGAATTTCAATTCGAGCGCCATTTTACATTATTTAACTTTCCCGCAAATCAAAGTCTTTATCCGGGCTTTGCGCATTGCACTGGCCTGATGTTCAACAATGGCGCTGACAATCAATGTCTAGTGTTCAAGCCCAGCCCTACTCAGCCCATCAACCGCGCGAGACTGGCGGCGACAAACCTGATCAGCATGGTCGATACCAAGGCGCACTGGTGATGAAACTTTCAGATGATTTATGTGGACTGGTTTTTGCTGAATCCAGGAGTGGCTTCAACCATGAAGTTCTGACCGCATTGCTGACGCTTGATATGGCTTGAATTTTTGTACGCACTGTCCGTGCTGAATCCACTCTGGCGAAGAAATAGCTGATAGCTGCAACTTGCCAGTCGCCCGCATTGCCCATGGCAGACGGGCGAGTTTTCTGGTGTTTGTAAATTTGACTCAGGGCTTACTGTGCTTACTGTGGTGGCTTGACTATCACTGTCAGTTCGCGCGAGATGCCGCCGCGTTCTGCCGTGCCGGATTGTGTTCCTTCTCCACGCATGCGTAGCAAGCAGTATTCGCGGTCTTCACCCGAATGGGCATCGCAGCGGCGCTCACGGTTACGCTGGAGTTGATCTTCGCTCTCCGTGGTAAGGCGACCCGACCGCAATTGTTGCCGGGCTGCCCCTGCTTCTCTCAGGCAGGTTTCCCTTGATTGATAAGACTTGCCATTTTCGCAGAGGCTACGCTCATAGTCGTAACGGGAGCGCGCGTTATCTTCACGATCTGCCGCCACACATATGTTGACGAGAAGCAAGGAGGAAATGATTCCAGCAATCAGTCCCGCTGTTTTTTTCACGACACGCATGCGTGGTTCTGCATGCAAAAGGCGAGTGGCGTTGACCTTTGTTTGATAATGCTTCATGGCATGACCTCATTGAAATGGTAAAGATTCTGTACATGCGGACATAGGGCAGACATCAAATGCATTGCCATCAAACCCACAATTCATATTGTCACTTACCTGAGTGTAGTCGTCAGCCCGCTCTCTTTCTGGGCGCTAGCGCACATTGCCAATATCTTTTTGACCGGACTCGATAAAATTTACCGCGCGGACACGACCAGCTTCACTCCCAGCGCCATCATCACGCCACCTGCAACCCTGTCCAGCCATTGCTTGTAGCGCAAATAAGTACTGCGTGGGCGCTCTGATGACAGGGCAATGGCGACGATGGTGTACCAGCCGCTTTCGATGATGAAAACACTGGCCAGTAACAGCAGGTTAAAGCTCAGCGATTGTGTGCCGGGCATGAAGGCAGCAAAGACGCTGGCATAGACAATCGATGTCTTGGGGTTGCTGACCTGGGTGGTGAAGCCCAGCAACAGTGATTTGCGCAGGCTCACCGTGCGGATGTTTGCCGTATCGTTTGATGTGGATGAAATCAACAGCGGGCTGGCAGCTCCACGCCAGATTTTAAAACCCAGATAGGCCAGATAGAGGCCGCCCAGCACTTTCAATGCAACGAACAGAATGGGTACGGCCAGCAAGATACCTTGCAGGCCCAGCAGCGCTGCAATTGCAAACAGCGTGCCACCCATGCCCATGCCTATGGCGGCGCTGACGCCTTCTGCGCGGGTAGATGCCATCGCAGTGCGGGCAATCATCACAAAACTGGGGCCGGGGCTGATGACCCCCACAGTCAGTGCGGCGCAGATGCCGATCATTGGGGCGTAGCTTTCCATCGAAAAGTCCTTTCAGGCGTGGTGGGTATGGTGTGCGATGGGAAATTTTACCGCAGAATCTGGCGTGGTCAGTGGACATTGCTCCCTCGACACAAGGGTTTCATCCCATCAATTGACTGCGCGCTGTTTGATTAAGCAGCGGGACAGGGCGGGCGGCCCCTCACCGGTAAGACAGGCCCGCTTTTTTGTAAGCAGTCGTAAAACCATCAAGTAATCCTTGTCTGACAAGTTCCTAAAATTCAATAACTTCTGCTATTTGCTGATATTTTTGCGTTAATAAAAATCGAAAATGTCAAAAATGCATTTGACGAGAAAAACACTGGCAAAGCTTGTGATACGATAGTTCTCAGCATCCAACGTAGCAAAGATCCTGTCGGCCTGAATGTTGAACCGTTCGCCAGTTTATTGTGACCCCACGCTTACGTGATGCAGTCTGCATGCGAGATTACTCGCCTATATTGGAATGATTATGAAACCTGCTATGACACTTAATTTATTGCGCACTTTTTACCCTGCCAACAAAGCTGGTTTGCTGCTTGGCGTAGCGGCTTGCCTGGCGCTGTCAGCTTGCGGTGGCGGAGGCTCTTCAAGCAGTGCCAGTGCGCCTGTGGTGACCACGCCCGATCAATCCAATCCAGCCGGGGCAGGGCATTTTGAAGTGGCGACTTTTATCAAAACCATCAGTGCTGCGGATGTGGCGGCCGCCTTGCCGACGGCAGTTTCGTCAACGGTCAAGCCGCTGTATGCAGTGGATGCCTACAAGATCACCTATACCACGACAGATTCATCCGGGCGTGCTGTGACGGCATCCGGCCTGGCGGCGATACCGCGCAAGACCGGTAGCACACCCAGCCCGGTGTTAAGCTACCAGCATGCAACCATCAAAACTGATGCCGAGGCACCGAGCAATCATGCCACGCCTGATGAACCGGCGATCCTGTTTGCTTCCATGGGTTACCTGGTCAGTGCGGCAGATTATGTCGGCTATGGTTCTACCAAGGGCGTACCTCACCCTTATCTGCTGGCTGCGCCAACAGCCTTGTCGGTAACAGATTTCATGACGGCCAGTGCACGCTGGCGGCAAAGCAAGGCCATTGCAGACAATGGTCAGCTGTTTTTAACCGGTTATTCTGAAGGCGCCTATGCGTCAATGGCGACATTGCGATTGCTGACACAAAACAAGACTGCGTCGACAACCCTGCCTGTCAGCACCTTTATTGGTGCCGGGCCGTATGATGTGGCATTGACACTGAATGCCATGCTGGATGCCATCCGCAAACAAAACCCGGTGCTGGGTGCATTGATCAGCCCGGGGTTTTTAAAGAGTCTGGGTGCGAATGACAGGGTGAATGTGCGTAACCTGTTGCTGTTTTCTGCACTGGGCAGCCAGACAGATATCAGCTTTGACCCTGCTTTCCTGGATAATTTCCTCAACGATGACACGGCCGCCATTGCCGCGCAAAGCAATGTCTATGACTGGACACCGCAATCGCCTATCTTCTTCTTTCATGGGCGCGATGATACGACCGTGCCATACGGGAATACCGATTCAGCTTTCCAGGCAATGACGAAACGGGGTGCTGCCGGTTTCATACAGCGCATGGATTGCCCTGCAAGTCCGGCTGAGCATATCCCTTGCGTACCGTCTTTTTTGGTTAATGACATTACCCGTCTTGGTGGCCTGGCGAAAGGGCTTTGATTTCTGGCTATTGGCCAAGCCTGCCAGCTTGTTTTGGCAGGCCTTGATGTACCTGTTCAGCACGATTTTTCATCAGTCCGAGTATGGATTGATGAAAATCTGCCAGTACCATTTTGCCCCACAAATCGCCATAGGTTTTGAGCTGGGATTTGTTTTGAAAGCGGGTACTCAGGCGTAATTCGGTGCCACCATCCCTGGCCCTGAGGTCAAAGCCGCCATCGAGTACGTTAAAGTATTCGCCCCCCATTTCTACATGTCTGTCCAGGGCATCCCTGGGTATGCCGCCAGGCAGCATATGGAACTTGTAATGCATGGCATAAGGCCTTTGCCAGGTGGTGATGATTTCCTCGAAATGCACATTTTTTTCCCAGTCTGACCTGCGCACTGCACCCACACCCGTGCCAGCCATATTTGCTTCGACAGGCTTTGGCAGGCCGATCAGGTGAACAAAAGCAAATCCCAGTTCTCCGGGGGCGATATCCCTGACGGTGGCCAGTTGATCGAACACTTCTTCAGGGCTGGCCTGTATCTGTATGACTGAGCTGACTTGTTGTTCGCTTGTGGCGGGCGGCAAATGCGCCTCGACAGGGCCCAGCAGCAAAGGCAGTAAAGCAAAACAAGGCAGGGTCGCCCTGGATGGCCTGAGGTGATTATGAATTGCCCCGGCAATGACGCCACCAATGATGGCCGCGACCAGAAACACTGGCAAGACTAGAATAATGCAAATCAAGCCTTCAAACAGCAAGATAAACATGGTGAACAGGAACAGCAGCATGGATGTGCTGGCAATGCTGATCTGCTTCCCCACGGAGATGGGCTGTTTGCCTGCTGCCAGCAAGACGGCAACCGCACCTACGCTGAAAGGCGTAATCACCAGAAAGGCGGTAGAAACGATTTGCAGCCAGCCATCATTGAGAAATTTATATTCAAAGCCTATGCGCAAAAGCATGCCGTAAATAACCCCGGCACAAAGTGCGCCAGCAATGCGTAATTTCTTTTTGTCAGGTGCTTCGGTCATGTAGGGCGATAGCGTAGGAATACATGGAAGGAGAATGATCGCGCATGAAGCTTAGTACCTGAGCGTGACAATTCAGGTCGCGGATCATTTTTTAATGCATTGCTGACGCTTGCCAGGTCCAAGCAGCGGGTTACCGGCTTTCTTGCTTGGGCGGTCTGTCGGTATAGGTGGTGAGTGTTTTGGATTTGGCCCCTGGTGGAAGGGGCGTGGTGAGAAAGTCATGCACGATGCGTTCATTGCTCGCGGTTCTGTCACGCTGCGCTTGTCGCTGATTGAATGCTTCGTTCTTGGCGGCCAGACTGGTGTCCACACCTGATTCATTGCCTGAGCCAACCATTTTCTGATTCGCACGTACTGATTTTCCGTTGACGCTGTTCTTGGCGCAAACATTATCGGTAAACGTCACTCGCCCATCGCTATCCACACATCTTTGTATCTGTGCAGACGCCATGTTTGTCATCGCCAGCAGCATCACGGCAGAAATAAGATGTAAGGTTTTCATGGCGAGAATTTCTTCAATTTTTTTTAGTTGGGACACAGGTAATGATGCAATACTTGAATTCAAATAGCAATTGCGGACAAGCTTCAAGCATCTCATAAGCCCAGTTGAAGTTCAAGCAGGAAGATGCGCAAGTCTGATAAAGAATTCTTGTGGCAGGCTATTTGCACACCACTTATTTGTACACCAGTTTCATCACTAGAATAAAACTCGCCAGCACCAGCGTGATCATATTGGCGATAATCACTGGCAGGGCGTGCAGCATGAGGCCGTAGATCAGCCATAACTATGTGCTTACCACTAATAATTGGTTCATTTCACTCAGGTGTTTATCGTTCATGCAAGCGGCATACCGTGCAAGTTGTACGAAAAATCTCGCAACAGTAAGGAAAATTGTCAGTTATCCAATTTCCACTTAAATTCATATCTCTGCGCGCACATTTTATGATTTATTGACAGACGGTGTTGAAGTTCAAGGAAATTACAGACCAATCAGCGGCCGCTAATGTTTCATTACGTGCAGGAAGTTTTCCAGTTCCTTATTTACTTGATATATCACGCTTTCCCAATCGCCGATAGATTGTTGGCGGAACAGGCGCATGGAGGGATACCAAGGGCTGGTATCACGCTCCAGCAACCATCGCCAATCTGGGTGGAAGGGCAGCATAAGCCAAACGGTTTTTCCCATGGCAGCTGCCAAATGAGCAGATGATGTGTCTACACAAATTATCAGGTCCAGGGCATTAATTAAAGCTGCAGTGCTGGCGAAATCTGGCATTTTCTCACCATAGTGACGAGCATTCTTTAAGTTACTTAGTACTGTCTGTTCGCTTGGTAAGATTTCTTTTTGTACGCAAACGAATAGCTCTTCATTGTCAAACAATGGCAAGATTTTTTGCAGCTCCATGGAACGATTTTTGTCGTTCACGTGCATAGGGTTTCCCGACCAAGCGATGCCAATTTTTAATTTACGGGATTCACCTAAAGTCTCTTGCCATTCTGAGGTTAATTTAGGGTCAGCATGAAGGTAGGAAGAAAAAGCTGGAATAGTATCCAGCGTTGTTTTAAAAGCCAAGGGTAAACTCATTACCGGGCAATAATAATCAAAGTGAGGTAAAGGATCATTGATAGAAAGTATTTTACTGCCTCCTGCAAGTTGTTGCATCAGAGGAGCAAGTGGGTCAAACAGCATTAGCAATATTTTAGCGCCCTGGGCAATTGCCAAATTTGTATATCGTATAAACTGAATGACGTCACCATAACCTTGCTCGGCAACGATCAATAAGGTTTTTCCATCTAACGATTGTTCTCCAAGCCATTTAGGCTGAGTGAATAGGGCTTCTTTTTCATGCATGGCTTTTGTTTGCCATCGCAACTCATATTTTTTTAGCCCTCTGTCAAAATCACCCATCAGTAGGTGGCAAATACTTTCATTGAAACGTATTTCCGTAACATTCCCTTGACTCAGATTTACCGCTTTTTCGAAGTGATACAACGCCTCGTCCAACCTGTTCAATGCTTGCAGGGTTAATCCATAGTTATAATGCAGATCTGAAGTATTACATTCCAGGGCCAGTGCGCGCTCGAAGCTTTCATGTGCTTTTTTGTATCTGTTCTGGCTATAGTGCAGGATACCCATGAAAAAATGAAGTTCATCGAAGTCAGGAAAAAACTCAAGCCCCCGTGTTGCAGCTTCTTCTGCTTTTAACAAATTCCCTGTTTGAAGATACGCCACGCACAGCTCTTTATGGGCGAAGCACAATTGAGGATCTATTTTCACGGCTTGTAAATACCCATCAATAGCTGTTTTTGTATCTCCTTTTGACATGGCGATGCCCGCCAGCATAAAGTGCGCGTCGCCGTTCAAGGGATTGATCTGTAGGGCTTGCCCAAGGTATGCCTCTGCTTCCAGCAATTTCCCTTGTTCCCTACAAATGTAGCCCAGCATGCTGTGGACGTTTTCCAAATTCGGATTTATTACAAGAGCTTTTTTATACAGTTCCTTGGCTTCTGCGATTTGACCTTCTCTCATGCGAGCGTAAGCCAAATTTTTCAATTCATCGCCGGTTAAATTTGCCTTCGGACTAATCTCGGTTCTGCTCTCGATGGAATAGTTGTCTTTAGCTTTTGAATCGTTGGTACGAAACATTTTTTTTATAAAGGTAAGCATGCTTATATCCGATTATATTCGATGCGTTGTGCTATATAACAGGTGGCAGGTTCGACTTTGTAATTTGTCATTTTTAGCAGTTAACTTTGGTTATAGTGGTGCACTGATGAAGTTTTCAGTCATGTGTCGTTGACTACTCGTAATTTGTGTCACGCTAATCAACAGTGTGGAACTTGGCAGCTAAGTTACTGTCTCTACCTGCTACCGCTTACCCAAGTATTTTCTCTCCTGCGTTTACCGATTTTTCTTAACACCGGCCTTAGCGCGGACATTGTCCTTGAAGGACACGTACCCATCGCTATACACACTTCTTTGTATCTGTGCAGATGCCATATTGTTCACTGTTAGCAGTATTGCGGCAGAAAAGAGATGCGTGATCGCCATAACGAGTTTCTCTCAATTTCTGTAATTTTGATTACACTTTAGGCTTAATAGTCATTCGTTAATGCTACAAACTTTCCATGACCAGAGTTGAAATTCAAGCAAACGGGTATTGGTTATTGTCAATTCTGATTTAGTTTGGCGCGATGTCGCAAATTTATTTATAAACCAGTTTCATCACTAGAATAAAACTCGCCAGCACCAGCGTGATCATATTGGCGATAATCACGGGCAGGGCGTGCAGCATGAGGCCGTAGATCAGCCATAACAAAATGCCGACGACCAGAATCAGGTACATGCCCAGGGACACACCTTCTGCACGTTTGCGTTGCCAGGTCATCCAGGCTTGCGGGACAAAGGCTGCGGTGGTCATGCTGGCGGCGAAATAACCGACGATGTCAGCGGAAAGCAAAAAATTCATCGCAGACTATGCTTTGGAAATAGGCGGCAGGAACTGGCCTGAATGAAAAACCAGTGGTGCTTGTGGGGTAAATTCGCAATGTTCGACTTCCCCGACAAAGATCACATGGTCGCCTTCAGGGTAGCGGCTGCGGTTATGGCATTCAAACCAGGCCGATACGCCGCTCAAAATCGGGTGGCCAGTGCGCGACAGGGTGTAGTCAACGCCTTCAAAACGGTCGGTCTTGCGGCTGGAAAATTGCTCGGCCAGCCAGGCTTGCTCACTCGATAGCACATTGACGACATAATGCGAGTTACCGCTAAATACCGGCAGGCTGTTTGCCACATTGCCGAGGCTCCACAATACCAGCGGTGGGTCCAGCGACACAGAATTGAAGGAGCTGGCAGTCAGCCCAAGGAAAGTGCCATTGGCAAGGCGGGTGGTAATGACAGTCACGCCAGTGGCAAACTGCGACAGGGCATTGCGGAAATGGCGGGTATCGAAATCGCGTTGTTCAGCGCGTGGAGAGCGGGTGTGCATGAGTTTCCATGGTCTTTTTTTAGCATTATCCCAGATTTCTTGCTTTAATATCAGGCTTCTCGGCACTGCTGAAGTCAGGCGCTGTCTGTGTTAAACTTATGCCCTTGCCGGATTCTGAATTTTTGCTTAATTTTCCTTTTAAGTAATTGATTTCCTTGGTTTTTTCGTTTTCCCCGCTTATTTCCTTGTTTTCTTGAAAAAAGGCCTGTGCTTATGGTGATCCGACTGTCCGTTTTGATGATTTTGCGCCGTGTGCTGGTATTGATGATGTTGGCAAGCGTTACTTTGACCGGTTTGCCGAGTCTGGCCCAGGTGCCGGATGTGCGTACTTTTCCGCCCAACACCAAGCGTGGCGTGCTGAATATGGATAACTACCCGGATGTCATTGTCGATGGCAAACTCAAGTACACGGTACCGGCAACGCGGTTTTATGATGACCAGAACATGCTGATTCTGCCGACCTATGTGACCGGCAATTACCTGATCATCAATTACACCGAGAACGAATTCAATGAATTGCAAAAAATTTGGATATTGACTGCGGATGAACGCAGGCAGGTCTTGCCCAAGCCCGAAGTCTGGACGCCGATGGAGTTTAAAAGCAAGAACCAGTGAATGTTGCCTTCACGGTTCTTTATCAGTTTGTAAGTTAGAAAGTCATGCAAAAAAAAGTATTTATTAAAACCTTTGGCTGCCAGATGAACGAGTACGACTCGGACAAGATGGCTGACGTGCTTAATGCCAATGACGGCATGGTGAAGACCGATAACCCGGATGATGCCGATGTAATTTTGCTCAACACCTGTAGCGTGCGTGAAAAAGCATCGGAAAAGGTGTTTTCAGATCTTGGCCGGCTGCGTGAATTGAAACGCAAGAAGCCTGACCTGCTGATCGGTGTCGGCGGTTGCGTGGCTTCGCAAGAAGGAGAGGCCATCATCAAGCGTGCGCCGTACGTAGATGTGGTATTTGGCCCGCAAACCTTGCACCGTCTGCCACAGCTGATCGATGCACGCCGCAGTTCTGGCCGTTCACAGGTGGATATCAGTTTCCCTGAAATCGAGAAATTCGATCACATGCCGCCCGCCAAGGTTGAGGGAGCTACCGCTTTCGTCTCCATCATGGAAGGTTGCAGCAAGTATTGCAGTTATTGTGTCGTGCCCTATACACGGGGCGAAGAAGTATCACGCCGTTTTGAAGATGTGCTGGCAGAAGTGGCCGGCCTGGCAGAGCAGGGCGTGAAAGAAATTTCCTTGCTGGGGCAAAACGTCAACGCTTATCGCGGCGTCATGGAAGATGGCGAGGTCGCTGACTTTGCCCTGCTGATCGAATACATTGCCGAGTTCCCGCAAATCGAACGCATACGCTTTGTCACCAGCCACCCTAAAGAATTTACCCAGCGCCTGATTGACTGCTATGCCAAGGTGCCGAAGCTGGTTAACCACCTGTACCTGCCTGCCCAACATGGTTCTGACCGCATCCTGTCGGCGATGAAGCGCGGCTATACCGCCATCGAATACAAATCGGTATTGCGCCGTTTGAAACAGGTGCGCCCTGATATTGCGGTGTCGTCTGATTTCATCGTTGGCTTTCCAGGTGAAACCGATGAAGATTTTGATGCATTGATGAAGCTCATCAACGATGTCGGTTTTGATAACAGCTTCAGTTTCATCTTCAGCCCGCGTCCTGGTACACCAGCGGCAAACCTGGAAGATGATACGCCGGCAGAATTGAAACTGCGCCGTCTCCAGCATTTGCAGGCCGTGATTGATGCCAACACCAAGAAATACAGCAATGCCATGATAGGTACGGTGCAGCGCATTCTGGTGGAAGGGCCGTCAGTCAAGGATGCCAATGAATTGCAGGGCCGCACAGAAAATAATCGTGTGGTGAATTTTGCAGGGCCAAAAGAACTGATCGGTACACTGGTCAATACCCGTATTACCGAATCCTATAACTACTCTTTACGCGGCGAATTAGTCGAAGAAACTGTGGCAGCATAATGGCAAAAACCCCTGTGCCGGTAGCACACTTCACTCCCCAGCCACTGGACAATACGCGCCTGGCGCATCTGTGTGGCCCGCTTGATGAAAACCTGCGGCAAATATCGTCAGCATTGGATGTGACGATATTTCGCCGTGGTGAAAAATTCATCGTCAGTGGGCACAATGCGGAAAGAGCGATAGAGATACTTGAGCGTTTCTATGCGGTCGCCAAGAAAATCATTTCCATTGATGAAGTGCAACTGGCGCTGGTAGAGCAACGAGCCAGCAAGAGCAGCCAGGCAGACAAGACTGATAAGGCTGGCACAGAGGAAGCTGCTGTTGGCGTTTCCGACGACGTGGCCGCGATTGATGCGTCCTTGCCAGACGATGCCGACATAGAAAGCCCCATACTGAAAACCCGTCGCAGTGATTTGCGCGGGCGTACGCCGCACCAGAATCATTATCTGAGAGCCATACTCGAACATGACATCACGTTCGGCATAGGCCCGGCCGGTACCGGCAAGACCTATCTGGCCGTGGCCTGCGCTGTCGATGCGCTGGAACGGGATGCCGTCAAGCGTATCGTGCTGACCCGCCCTGCGGTGGAAGCGGGCGAGCGCCTGGGTTTTTTGCCTGGCGACCTGGCGCAAAAAGTCGACCCTTATTTGCGCCCGCTGTATGACGCGTTGTATGACTTGCTGGGTTTTGACCGTACGCAAAAAATGTTTGAAAAACAGGTCATCGAAATTGCTCCGCTGGCCTATATGCGTGGCCGCACACTGAACCATGCTTTTGTGATCCTGGATGAAGCGCAAAACACCACACCGGAACAGATGAAGATGTTCCTCACACGCATAGGATTTGGCAGCAAGGCCGTGATTACCGGTGACGTTACCCAGGTCGATTTGCAGCGTGGCCAGAAGAGTGGCCTCATTGATGCCTGCCAGGTGCTCGATGGCGTACGCGGCATAGCCTTCAACCGCTTCAACAGCGTCGACGTGGTGCGTCACCCCATGGTGGCACGTATTGTCGATGCCTATGAAGCTGCGAATGCCCACGCCACAGCCAATAGTGCCGCCATCGGCATGTTAAAACCCGCTACCCCTCTGAGTTCTGCACACCATGGTCGCAAAAAGTAAATCTGAACCCAAGCATAAACTCACGCTGTCAGTGCAATATGTCGATAAGCGCCTGCAAGACTGTCTGACCCGCCCCCTGATACGCAAGACTGTGCAGGCAGCGCTGTTTTTCCCGGCAGAGATTACTTTGCGCTTTGTCGATGCAGAAGAAGGCAAAACACTCAACCACAATTATCGTGGCAAGGACTATGCAACCAATGTATTGACCTTCGCCTATACCGAAGATGATGATGCCGAGATAACCCAGGCCGACATCATCCTGTGTACCGATGTGCTGGAAAAAGAAGCCGCAGCGCAAAAGAAAACCGTGCTTGAGCATGCGCAGCACCTGATCGTCCACGGCGTCCTGCATGCGCAGGGGTATGATCATGAAGAAGATGACGAGGCTGAAGAGATGGAAGCGCTGGAGATAGAGATACTGGCGGGGCTGGGTCTGGCGAATCCTTATCAGTAGTCATACCAGGTATTTTTGCCGCGTGCCTGGCAAACGGGCATAAGTTGGCGCCAGCTGACTCTTTCAGTACTCCTTCAGTGATCAACAAACGCCACTGGTGCACCAGTCCGTTATGCGCCTGCCGGCACAGGAGCCGGCAGGCGTTCGTCGTGCATCAATAATTCATCGCAAGCTTGGCGAATTTAAACGACAATATAAGCTTCATAAATTTATCCGGCACGAACCCCTCCCGGTTCTTCAAGGATAAAAATAGTCAACGGAAAGCACCTCAACATGACCCAACACAAACCACATGGCCGGCGCATCAGCATGGGAGGACGTGCTGTCATTGCCTATGGTTTGCGTACCCAGTTCTGGCAAGATCTTTACTACTATGCGATGACGTCCAGCTGGCCCGTTTTTTTTGCTGGCGTTGGTGCCGTGTTCCTGGTTTTGAACCTGTGTTTCGCCTCTCTGTTCATGCTGGGTGACAACCCCATAGGCAATTTGCATCCCAACAGTTTCCTCGGGGCGTTTTTCTTTAGCGTCGAGACACTGGCAACGGTGGGGTATGGTGACATGCATCCGCAAACCGTGTACGGCCATAGCGTTGCCACGCTGGAGATTTTTGTCGGCATGGCCAGTGTGGCGTTGATTACCGGCGTCATGTTTGCGCGCTTTTCGCGGCCGCGTTCCAGCATCATTTTCGCGGCACACCCGGTCAGTCACGTGGTGGATGGCAAACGGGTACTATTGGTAAGGCTGGCCAATGCGCGCATGAATATCATCAGTGAAGCCACTGCCAAAATGCGTCTGATGCGCGATGAAAGTTCTCCGACCATGGGCAATTTTCGCAAGATCATCGACATGAAGCTGGAACGCGAACAGCATCCCATCTTTATCCTCGGCTGGACGGTGATTCATGTCATCGATGAAAGCAGCCCGCTGTTTGGCCTTGATGCAGATGCCCTGCACAAACTCAGTGCTTCACTGATACTCAGTGTCGAGGGTGTTGATGACACCACCAACCAGCCGCAAAGGGCACGTCACTATTACCCTTGCAGCCAGATACACTGGAACCATCGCTATGTCGATGTGTTTGAAAATAATCACGATACTGTCCAGCACATCCACTATTCTCGCTTCCACGATTCTGAAGAAATCGTCGATATGCCGGAAAAGCAGGCCGCTACCTGATGTGCAGGAAGACTAATGCCACCAGAGCCGGTGCCGCCTGTATATAAAGTATGCGGCGGCTGACAGAGTAGGCGCCGTAAGCACCGGCAATGATGACGCATGTGAGGAAGAAAATCTTTACATGAAAACCTTCACCGCCACCCATCAACACGCCCCAGATCAAACCTGCTGCCAGAAAGCCGTTGTATAAACCCTGGTTTGCCGCCAGCACCTTGGTGGTTTCTGCCTTCTCGGGCGTATTGCGGAAGGTACGCAAACCCATGGGTTTGTCCCACAGAAACATTTCAAGTATCAGGAAATAAATATGCAGCGCGGCGACGATGCCGGTCAGTATGTTGGCGATGAGGTACACGGTTTCTCCTTGTTGTGTCGTTTCATGTACTGTAAGTGACATTGCTTTCTTTTGACAGTGTTGAAAGTGACACATTTGTCCATTTACGGGTTGTTATGGGTTTTTAACTGCCTGACATACGTAGATGACCCCAGAATGACTGGTTTTCATATAGTCTGAATTAAAGTTGGAGATTGTAAAAATTATTATTTTGTTCCACTAAGCGCTGCAAAATTTGGGAAACCACCTGCATTTGTTGTATTCTGTAGGATTGAAACAACGGCGTTATGCCTATTATGCAAGAGCACTCTAGTAAGGTCAGGCCAACTGACCTTAAACCCCATAGGTCATTGTTTGAACGATTGACCGCCCTGATTTCCCCTGAACCTGAAAACCGCGCCGAATTGCTGGAAATTTTGCATGACGCGCAAGAACGCAACCTCATTGATGCCGATGCACTGGCAATGATAGAAGGAGTGTTCCAGGTATCCGATCTGTGCGCGCGCGACATTATGGTGCCGCGTGCACAAATGGATGTCATCGACCTTTCCAACCCGATAGAAGAATGGATGCCTGAAGTGCTGAGCACCGCGCATTCCCGCTTCCCTGCGGTGGATGGCGACCGCGACAAGGTCGTCGGCATTCTGCTGGCCAAGGACTTATTGCGTTATTACGCGGCTGAAGCCTTTGATGTGCGCGAAATGCTGCGTCCCGTGATTTATATTCCAGAGTCAAAACGCCTCAATATCCTGTTGCGCGATTTTCGCGCCAACCGTAACCATATCGCCATGGTGGTGGATGAATATGGCGGTGTCTCCGGCCTGATCACCATAGAAGACGTGCTGGAACAAATCGTTGGTGATATTGAAGACGAATATGATTTCGAGGAAGAAGAAGACAATATCCTGTCGCTGGAAAGCAAGGGTAACGGCAAACGCTGGCGCGTCAAGGGTCTGACCGAAATCGAGCATTTCAACAGCGTGCTGGGCACGACCCTGTCATCGGAAGAGGTCGATACCATCGGTGGTTATGTCGCCAATTATGTCGGTCGTGTGCCGCATATGGGTGATGAATTCTCCATAGGTAATCTGTTTTTTGAAGTTTTGCGTGCAGATGCCCGCGAAGTGCAGATGTTGCTGGTAGAAAATCGCCCGACCATACGGCCAGATGATTAAATCTGCCATGACGCCGTTGTCGGCATTATCCACATTATCGTTACGTTCATCCTTCCTGCTGATGTTGCTGGCAGGGGGATTGAATGTCCTGTCTTTTGCCCCCTTCAATTTCTGGCCGGTACAGGTGCTGAGCCTGGCCTTGCTGTTCACCCAGATTCTGCGTGAAGACAGCCATGCCAGGTCACCAAAGCAGGCTGCCCTGCTGGCCTGGGCCTATGCGTTTGCCTGGCTGGCAGCGACAGTTTGCTGGCTGGTCATCGCCATGACACGCTTTGGTGGCTTGCCCTGGATGCTGTCGTCACTGGCGCTGGCCCTGTTGTCGGCTGCCCTGGCAATGTATGCAGCGGCGGCCGCTTACCTGGCGCAAAAACTGCGGCAGCGCTGGGGCCTTGGCAGGCTGGCCACAGCCTTGTTGCTGCTGCCTGCCTTGCTGACGTTGGCAGAATGGCTGCGCATTGCCTTTTTAACGGGTTTCCCCTGGACTATTTCCGGTTACGCCCATACCACCAGCCCGCTGGCGGGTTTTGCACCTCTGATCGGTGTATTGGGCCTGGGCTGGCTGAATGCCATGCTGGCAGCGGTGTTTGCCCTGTTGTTTATGGGGACAGTCAGCCGCACACAAAAAACGGCACTGACCGGTTTTGCCCTGGCAATCTTTGCCCTTGGTGTAGGCTTGCAGGCAGTGGAGTGGACTAGGCCTTATGGCAAGCCCCTGCAGGTACGCCTGCTGCAAGGCAATGTCGCGCAGGATATGAAATTCGAACAGGCTCATCTGAACGAATCGCTGAGCTTGTATCACGACATGCTGCTTGCCGCGCCAGCCGACCTGGTGGTTACGCCAGAAACAGCTCTGCCCATGTTGACTTCGCAACTGCCGCCTGATTATCTGCCGGCATTGAACGCCTATGCACAACGCACCGGCATTGCGCTGGTGGTGGGTGTTGGCGTCTATGATGGTGGTGATGTGTATTCCAACAGCGTACTCGGTTTGTCGCCGCAGTATGCAGATAAGCCTTATCGCTACGATAAGCATCATCTGGTGCCGTTTGGTGAATTCATCCCGCCGGGTTTTCGCTGGTTTGTCAAAGCGATGGCGATACCCATGGGCGAATTTTCCACCGCTGGGCCGATACAGCCGGCGATGAAAGTAAAAGACCAACTGGTCATGCCCAACATCTGTTATGAAGATCTGTTTGGCGAAGAGATTGCCGCACAGTTGTCGGCGCAACATGCAGCAGGGCAACCCATGGCCAGCATTTTACTCAATGCCTCCAACCTCGCCTGGTACGGGGAATCTTATGCCATTGCCCAGCATTTGCAGATATCCCAGATGCGTGTGCTGGAAACCGGCCGCCCCATGCTGCGCGCTACCAATACGGGGGCGACGGCATTTATCGTTCCGGGGGCAAAGGTCGAGGCATTATTGCCGGTCAATACCAAGGATAGTCTGAGTGTGAGCGTGCAGGGCAGGCAAGGCATGACGCCTTATATTTTGCTGGGTAATGCCAGCGTACTTGTACTGGCATTGCTGAGTATCTTGCTGGCCTTCTGGCTGAGGCGACGTGTGACAGTTATCGCCCCGGCCTGATTGCTTCTGCTTATTTTTTTATTTTTGCTTACTTATACTACTGGATTCCAGCTGCTCAGCGCGTTTTGGTGCTGGCGATCGTCGCATCAATATCGGCCAGGCATTCACGGCCACGCTGACTGATGACGAGTTTGTCTGTATCCGGCACGGCTTCTACATGACCCTTTTTACCAAGGAAGGTCGCGACCGGGCCGGGCAATACGGTTTCCGGGTCGTTCGCAATGGCGCGCAAACCATCTATGCATTGTTTGATGAACAGGGTTTGCCTGCCGGTATCTGTCAGCTCCAGTCCACCGTCCTTACGATGTGCCATCAGTTTGATGCCGGTCAGGCGTTTGGCATTGCGGCTGATACAGGCATTGGGTTTTGCTGCACGCGGTAATTTGCTCAGTTGCTCCAGCGCATCATATTCGTCGATTGATAATTTGTGGCTCATTGCTGCTTTCTTTGTGTCTTGATGGATGTAAATGTTTACTGTGCTGATGTTTTATAAGTTTTACCGCTGCGCATGACAAAACGCACCTTGGTCAAAGTGGTGACATCGGTCAATGGGTCGGCATCAACGGCAATCAGATCAGCGAATTTGCCAACCTTGATGCTACCGACTTTATCTTTGATACCCAGCAAATCGGCGGCGCTGATGGTGGCAGCCTGGATGGCCTGCATCGGCGTCATGCCATATTTGACCATGTAGTAAAATTGTCTGGCATTGTCGCCATGCGGGTACACCCCGGCATCAGAACCAAACGCCATGCGCGCACCACCTTGCAGGGCCGCACGGAAATTGTCACGCTGCTTCTGGCCGATTTCTCTTTCTTTTTCCAGTGATTCAGGCAGGAAACCGGCTTTTTCACCTTCTCCCAAAATATAGTCATCATTATAGATGTCCATGACCAGCCAGGTGCCGCGCTGTTTCGCCATCCTGATGCCTTCTGCATCAATGAGGCTGCTATGCTCTATTGAATCAACCCCGGCGCGGATGGCATCATTGATGCCGCTGGCGCCATGTGCGTGGGCAGCGACCTTGCGCCCCAGTTTATGTGCTTCTTCGACGATGGCCTGCATTTCTTCCAGCGTATATTGCTGGGCACCGGGCGTATCACCTTTTGACAAGACGCCACCAGTGGCGCAAATCTTGATCTGGTCAGCACCATATTTGGCCATTTCCCTGACCTTGCTGCGTGCTGCCCACGGGCCATCGGCTACACCTTTGCCTACATCATTGTATTCAGGTGGCAGGAGGTTATTGTCGCAATGCCCACCCTTGATGCCCAACGCATAGCCAGACGCCAGAATGCGCGGACCAGGAAAATCACCATCGTTGATCGCATCGCGCAGGGCGATATCAGAAAATCCTTCCGAGCCAACATCGCGCACCGTGGTAAAACCGGCATTCAATGTATCGCGTGCGGCTTTTACACCATATAACGCAGCGCGTATATTCGACACACCCAGTGAAGCATAACCATGCATGCGCGGATTGCTCGTCAGATGCGTGTGTGCATCAATCAGGCCGGGCAGCACCGTGGAATTTGACAGATCAATCAGTCTGGCACCAGCCGGTATCGGTGTCCCGGCGACTGGCACGATGGCGGTAATGCGTTCGCCGCTGATGACAATCAACTGGTCAAGCAAGACTTTACCGGTTTCCACATCAATCAAACGACCAGCCTTGATGGCGGTGATGTCGGGTGGCAAGGCTTTTTCTTCTGCCTGTATCAGGCCAGAACCCAAAGCACCCAGCAAAAGCCCGCTGCAAAACAAGGTGTGCAGTACTTGCTGTAAGCGGCTTTTTTTCATGCTGGTTCTTTCTTTTATCAATAAAAATGGGCTTGTGCTGCGTGTGTGTTGCGTGTGTGTTGCGTATGTGTTGCCTATGCGCTGCGTATTTTTTGTACGAACAGCCCCGCCAGGGCCGGTCCATTGTCTTGTCTGATTTTGAGGGAATATAACATAGGGATGAGCAGATCAGATGCTTACTCTGAGCTAGCCACGGCGGGTCGGCCTGGTTGACGGCAAATTGTGATCTGACAGATACATACCAAACCAGGTTAATGACCTTTGCGTGCATCAACCTGGCTTCGCACTCTTATTATGTTGTCACTGCTTGCCTTTGCCAGTGTGGCACTGGCAGGCTGCGTCAAAAGCGGTAGCAGGTATTTAAAATTCTTCCCACGCATCATTGCTGTTATTGACGCCGGCAACCCGTTTTGGAACGGCAGGCCTGATACGCTCTGTCGTGATCGCCAGTGCTTTTGCGCCCGATTTTTGCGCGAGGCTAGCCAGCTTGCCGGATTGGTTATAGATACTTTCAGCCAGTGTGCTGCTGACAGAATTACCTTCCCGGTTGCCCAGTTTGAAAACGCCAACCAGTTTTTCCAATGTGCTGGCCTGGTTTTGCATGGCTTCTGCGGCGGCAGCTGATTGCTCAACCAGTGAGGCATTCTGTTGCGTCACTTCGTCCATCTGGACGATGGCCTGGTTGATTTGTTCTATGCCCGAGGTTTGTTCCAGGCTGGCTGCGGTGATTTCTGAAATGACCGCCGTAACCCGCCTGACACTTTGCACCACTTCTTCCATGGTGATGCCTGCCTGGTCAACCAGCCGGCTGCCGGCATCGACTTTTTCTACCGAGTCACCGATCAGTGCCTTGATTTCTTTAGCGGCCGCTGCAGCGCGTTGCGCCAGGTTACGCACTTCGCTGGCCACAACGGCAAAGCCACGCCCCTGCTCGCCAGCGCGCGCGGCTTCTACTGCGGCATTGAGGGCCAGGATATTGGTTTGAAAGGCGATGCCTTCAATGACGCCGATGATGTCGACGATCTTTTTCGCAGAACTGTTGATGTAGCCCATGGTTTCCACCACTTGTGCCACCACAGTACCCCCGCGCTGGGCGATATCAGATGCTGACGCCGCCAGTGCATTGGCTTGGCGCGCATTGTCTGCATTCTGTTTGACGGTCGATGTCAGTTCTTCCATTGACGATGCTGTTTCTTCGAGCGAGCCTGCCTGTCTTTCGGTACGTGAAGACAAATCCATGTTGCCTGTGGCGATCTGGGTAGATGCTGTCGCAATCGTGCCTGTTCCATTGCGTACTTCACCCACAATGTTGATCAGGCTTTCATTCATGCGCTTGAGTGCCATCAGTAACTGACCGGTTTCATCCTTGCTGTCAATGTCGATCTGCGATGTCAGGTCACCTTCCGCTACCTTGTTGGCCAGTACCACCGCCTTGTGCAGGGGGCGCGTAATCATTCTCGACGCCATGTAGGCAAGCAGGCAACTGACGAGGACACCCACACCCGCCAGTATGATGATGATCCATTCAGTTTCTTTCACCATCGCCTCTGCATCCTTACCCGCGATCTGCATCAATTCACTTTGATGGACAATGAGGCGGTCAAGAATATCGAAATACTTAAGCTGTATGGGGCGCAATTCAGTCAGCAGAAAAGTCTTGGTATCATCAATCTTGTCTTCATGTGCCAACTGGATGAATTTGTTTTTTCCTTGCAAAAACTGTTGCCTGATGGCAGTCAGGGCTTTCATGTCTTTGCGGCCGCGGGCAGAGGTAATCATCTTGTCCAGCTTTTGCAGCGCGTCAGAAATCACCACGGTGGATTTATCCATATTCGCAAATTCTGCCTTGATAGTATCCGCATCCGTCATCAACAGGATATTGCGCATGTTTCTAGCAGTCTCATTGAGTTCACTCTTGATAGTATTGGCCAGTACCGTCTTGGGGTAACGGTCATAATTCATTAAATCGATTTCAGTTTTCAGGTTGCCAACGCGCAAATAAGCGACGGCGGAAATCATCACCAGCAATACAACGATGAGGGAAAAGCTCAGGCCCAGCTTTTGCGCAATTTTTAAATTTTTGATATGCATTTATGACTCCCAAATATTCGCCAAAACTTGTGAACAAGGATATTTTTTGCATCTGTCACGAAAGGTACATTCCATGTAGACCGGACAGGCAAATGAATAGCGAAAACTTGGTTTATTGTTTTATCAGAGGAGAAAACACTTGCATGGCGTATCCTTTCAATTTGACGGCGCGCACAAAAGCACAGCCTGCCTGGTGGGCGGCTTTAAGTTTCAGGTTTGTTTAACAGTTCAGTTTAACGACAGGCGGGGGTCGCTATAAAAAGTACAAAGGAGGGACAGTATGGATGTGGCTTTGCAAGCAGGACAATAAATCGCAGGTATCGCATACATTCTTTAATTTACTTAATTTGTAATTCAGTGTCAAAATAATTACTATTTAAGGCAATAACAAGAATAATAGAAATTTATGATAATGCAAGATTGAAGTTGATATTTAAATATCTTTAACGAATGCAAGCAGAGCTTCTCTGCTCGCAATCCATCAATGAAGACAGGCAGCTGTGGCCTGGATATACATCACAACTTGAGCATGACCTGAACGAACAGGCTGCGGCCGGGCAAGGGAATATCATTGACTATACTGCCGGGGGCAAAGCTGGGGTCACGTGCATCTGCATTGAAGAGATTACGTATGCCGCCAGAAACTTCCCAGGCTCCCGCATTGGTACGCAGGCTCAGGTCCACGGTCTTATAGTCGGCAATCGCGGGCCGCGTATCACCCACGGTACGCTTGCGGTCTGCTACCCAGTTGAATTGGGGTGTCAGCATCCATGATGGTGCAAATTGCCAGTCTGCCCGTGCGTAGACGTGGTGATGCGGCGCATATCCTGCATCCTGCCCGGTTGCTTCATCGACATTATGCTGATAACTGTAGTTACCCGAAAAACGTAGCTGACTGCCGGGTTGCCAGCTCAGCTCGGTTTCCATGCCATGCCCTTCCTGCTCAGTCGTGTTGGCATACGAGCTACCAGTGCCCTTGATAGGGTTGGACACCAGGCGTATCAGGTTTTTCATTCTGAATTTGAATACATTGAATTTGACTTGCACATCGTTGCGTGCCTGCCAGACCAGTGCAGCTTCCAGGGTCTTGATGGTTTCAGGCTGTATAGCCGGGTTACCACGCTGAGTAGGGTTATTGATACTGTACAACTCGGAAAAAGAAGGTGCGCGGAAGGCCTCGCCATACAACAGTTTGGCAGTCAGGTTGTAAGCCGCATCCCATACCAGTGCCAGGCGCGGGTTGGTGGTGCTGCCGACGTCGGAGTAACGGTCATGCCGCACGCCTGCGGTCAGGTTCCAGTCGGGGGCGAGTTGCCATTCATCCTGGAGATAAAAGTAATCGATCTTGCGGCGGTGCGGCTCCAGGAAAGCCAGGGCACCGGTATACGTCTGGATGGGGCCTGCGGGTTGTGGCAGGCCGGCCGCGGTAATCGTGAAGTTTTTGAATTCATAGGTATCGTACATATTGAGATCATCATGACCCAGACCGATACGCAACTGATGTTCACGCCAGCCCGAATACACGGCATAAGCGGAAGTACGGATCTGTCTTTCAGATGTATTCGGTGCACCAATGATGCCATCAGGGAAATTACCCGTAGGGAAAGTCACACCTGGCGGATACAGCACGATAGGTACGGGAATGCGCTGCAAATACTGCATGAAGCTCGCATTGAAACCCAGACCCCAGTCCTGGCCAAAGTGAGCATCGCTCCATGACAGATCAGAGATGATGCGTTCGCTTTTCAGCTTGCCCACCGGGTCCAGCGCCGATGATACGCCCGTGCCTGTGCCCAAATTGTCCCGTATGATCAGGCTATTACGCCAGCGCCATTTGTCATAACTCAGATCAAGATTGGCATCAATCGCATCATAGCCATTGTTCATGGGGCCAGGAGCGAGGCTGGCTTTGGTACCAAACAGGCGGTCCAGCCCGGTCTGCGCATCGACGGTAATCAGGTCTTTATTGCCCGCGGTCTTGCCGCTACGCAAATAGGCAGCCACATCCACGCTGCCTATCTTGCTGCCATGCTGTATCCAGACATCGCGGGTAGAAAATGAACCGGCGGTGATACCAAATTCTGTTCCCTTTATTTCGGCGGCGGTCTTGGTAATGATATTGATGACGCCGCTATAGGCATCCGCCCCATAAAGTGCAGAGCCTGGCCCGCGTATGATTTCGACGCGAGCCACATTTTGCAGAGGGTATCCACCCCAGAAGCGCGATTTGCTGCCAGTGATCATGACTGTCAAGGGCACACCGTTCTGCAAGACCAGTATCTGCGGGTTGAGTTCGCTGACGATACCCCGTACCACATAGGCCGAAAAATAATCTGCGCCAAACTTCTCCACGTGCATGCCGGCGACACTTTCCAGTACCTGGTCAAGATCAGTCGCCCCCATGGCGCGGATGTCGGCAGCGGTGATCACGCTGGTAACGGCAGGTGCCAGACGCAGGGATTTCTGGCTGCCAGTGGCAATGCTGACGGTGAGCTTGTCGCCATAAATGGCTTTCAGGTCATCATCTTCATCAACGGCGTGGGCGGGCACTGCCACGCCAAGGCCCGCAAGCAAGCTCAGGCATGCCAGTGGCATGACAGGCAAGCGGTTTGTCAGTGCTGTCGCGAGCTTGAATAAGCGCATTCTTCTCTCTTGTATGTTCAACGCATCTGGCACGGAAGCGGCATTATATTGATCATAGAGCGCTGTGGGCAGGCTGTCATGGCTTTCTGTAGGGCATGAATCCACTTGACACATATTTTCACCGAATTTCAAGTTTAGTGTGGCATGCCTGCATCAAGCTCGCTTTATAATTTATACACAGCTTGCAGATAAATGGTTCGGGGTGCGACCGGCAAGTCGTTCGGTATTGCCAGCCCGGGCGCAAGACTGGGTTCACGTATATCGGCATTGAACAGGTTGCGCACCGTAGCAGAAAATTCCCAGTTGCCACGTCCCCTCTGCGTACGCAAGCTTAGATCCAGGCTGGTGTAATCTGCAACAGGCGGGCGGTTGTCACCGGCTGCACGCTTGCGGTCAGCCACCCAGTTTAACTGTGGGGTAAGGGACCAGGTTTTATTGATCTGCCAGTCTGCACGCGCATACAGATGATGGTGGGGGGCGTAACCGGCATCAAGCTGGCTGGTTTCATCGAGCGAGTGCTGATAAGAATAATTGGCAATCAGCTTCAGGTCTTTATGCACGTCCCAGTTCAATTCTGCTTCCAGACCATGACCACTTTGGTTGCCGGTATTAAAGAAAGTGGCACCTGTCCCAGGCACATTGTTGGGCACGGCGCGGATAATATCCTGCATGTTGTAGCGGAACACATTCAGGTTCAACAGTACATCTTTATTGGCCTGCCAGGCCAGTGCCAGTTCACTGGTGGCGATGCGTTCTGGTTTCAGATTGGGATTTCCATTGGCAACCGGGTTCAGGCCATTCGACTCATTAAAGGCAGGCGCACGGAAAGCACGGCCATACAAGAGCTTGGCTGTCAGGCTATGGCTGGCATCCCATACCAGCGCCAGGCGCGGGTTGCTGGTACCACCAAAATCGGAATAACGGTCATGCCTGACGCCTGCCGTCATGGTCCAGTCTGTTGCCAGGTTCCATTCATCCTGCACATACACATAATCATTTTGTCGCCGCGTTGGCAAGATGTGCGGCTGGATAGTGCTGTAATCCATGACTGATCCGGTGGGGATGGGAATGCCAGCCGGGCTCAGCAGAAAATTCTTGATTGTTTGCGTGCGGTACAGGTTGACATCGTCATGACCCAGACCCAGGCGTAACTGATGGTCTGCCCAGCCAGTATAGCTGGCAAAGGCAGATGCACGGAATTGCCTTTCCCAGCGCGAAGGACCACCTATCATACCGTTGGGGAAAACCCCGGTGGGTAACCTGGCACCCGGCGGCAAGAGCTGGAGACTGCTTTTTTCTGTGTAATACATATAGCTTAATGTGCTGCCCAGTGCCCAATCCCTGGCAAAGACAGGCTCGCTCCATGACAGGTCGCTGGTCAGCCTTTCCGTTGCGCCAGTACCGACGGGGTCAAGCGCTGAAGAAACCCCGGCACCAGTTCCTATGCTGTCGCGTGCCAGCAGGCTGGAACGCCAGCGCCAGTTGCCATAGGCCAGTTCCAGATTGGCATCAACGGGCTTGTTGCCAGTATTGACATGACCCGGAGCCAAGCTGGCCTTGGTGCCAAACAGCGTGTCGTTCCTGCTTTGTGCATCAGCACTGATGATTTCCTTTTGTCCATCGGTCGTGCCTGCGCGCAGGTAGGCCGCGACTTTGAACACGCCCCATTGCCCACTGTGCAAGACCCAGGCATCCCGCGTGTTTTCTGAACCCAGGCCCGCACCCACATAAGTGCCCGGTATTTCATCTGCGGTTTTGGTAATGATGTTGATGACACCTGAAAAAGCATCGGCACCATACAGGGCAGAACCAGGCCCCCGTATGACTTCAATGCGCGAAATATTTTCAACAGAAATAGAACGCCACAGCATTTGTCCCTTGTCACCGGTGTAGGCGGTCGTCATCGGGATGCCGTTCTGCAATACCAGTATATGCGGATTGGTCACACCGCCCCCGCCTATGCCGCGCATCACATAAGCAGGAAAATAGGCAATCGCGGCACGACTGACATGCATGCCGGGTATGATTTCCATGACCTGGTCAAAATCAGTAAAACCTTGCGCACGGATGTCTTCGGCAGTAATGACAGAAGCCACTGCCGGTGCACGTCTCAGGCTAAGTGGTTTGCCGGTAGCAATGCTGATGCTGGATTTGTCGCCATAAATCAGGGCCAGGTCTTCCTCCTCATTGCTGGTGGTTGCGCTGGCTGCAAGAGCTGGCAACGCCAGATGCAGGGCCAAGATAAGACGTGAGCAGAAGTGCATAATCTCTTTCTTTCAGGAATTGCCAATTGCACTTGCATTGCAAATTTCGCCGCACATTTTAGTACTTCTACTTTGACTCTTTATCGATCCCTCATTCATGTAGAAATGACATGACGGTGTTTCATTGATCGGCGAGGGCGTTGTTGATGTGAATATTGGTAAGCATTGGTGAGTATTCGTGAACATGGGGCAGTGTGCATTTCTTTTTCTTTAGCTTAATCCAGCCATGGTCAGCGATCAAGCACGATGGCTGTCAAATGCAAATTGCTGCCAATTTGCAACGACAAGCCACAAGAAAATTACCGGAACATGGATATATCCGGTGTGCATTGCGATAAAGTGCATCTTCGGGTAGGCTGGCTGAAGACGCGTAAGTCTTGTCCTGAATTCATCGCATTCATCAAGCTCTCACATATAAAAAAACATGCTCATATCCATCGTCGTCGCTGCTGGCCTGCTGATGTTGGCCGGTATCTTCAGTTTCATTCAGGCGTGGGGTTTTCCTGCCTCAGGAGCCAGCCCCAAGAACTGGCGTAAACTGTTCTACTGGACCATAGCCTGCGGCCTGTTATTAGCGCTGCTGTCCTGGCTGGCAACGTTCTGGATGCTTTATCCCTATCCCAATGTCCTGGGTGAAGGATGGTTCGCCGGTATGCCCTTTATGGTCGTGTATATCGATGCCAATCAAAACAATTACCATTTTAATTTCACGCAAGTCAGTGTTATTGCAAATGCCTGTTTCTGGTTTTTGATGCCGGTAACCATTTTGTATTTATACGGCCTGCAATGGCGACGACTGAGGGCAAGCGCCTGAGGGACTTGCTGTGGCTTCTGCGCCTAAGCATTTCGATGAAAGACTGGCTGGTATATTGAATTTTGTCAGCAATGCATTAGATTGCCTGCATCCTGGTTTCGTGTTTTTTTCGCAAGCAAGCCTAAGCTCAGCCTAAGAATTTACTTTACAAACTTGAGGTGAGTAATCTCATGATGGATGATCAAAAAATGAATCCCAAGGTTGATGCATTTATAGCCAGGGCAAAAAATTGGGGCGAAGAATATGAAAAATTGCGTTCCATCATTCTTGACTTCGATCTGACAGAAGAGTTGAAGTGGGGTGTGCCCTGTTACGCCCATGAGGGAAGCAATGTCGTCCTCATGCATGGGTTTAAAGAATACTGTGCGCTTCTGTTTATCAAAGGTGCCTTGCTAAAGGATGCCAAGGGTGTCCTTATCCAGCAAACTGAGAATGTGCAGGCCGCGCGCCAGATACGCTTCACCAGCGCACCGGAAATCGTCAAGATGAAAGCTGTCTTGAAGTCATATATCCAGGAAGCGATCGAAGTCGAAAAATCTGGCACCAAAGTAGATTTTAAAAAGACCACAGAATTTACGATTCCTGAAGAGTTTCAAAATAAATTGGCTGAAATGCTGGATTTGAAGACGGCCTTTAATGCCTTGACCCCAGGGCGGCAAAGAGGCTACCTGCTTCATTTTTCCTCCGCCAAGCAATCCAAAACCCGTCTATCCAGAATTGAAAAATGCATTCCCCTCATTCTCAGTGGGAAGGGATTGGATGACTAGAGATTGCTGCAGAAAACCATCAACTCCTCTTTGCCCCATCTCGCCTGCCAGATTACAGATCTGGCTTAGCGCTTTAAGCGCTCCCTGATCTTCTATTCTACCTGTTGTCCATGGCTTCCCAGCCACGCCTGCGCCTATCCCTACGCCCAGTTTGAGGCACACGTCAAACCAGATATACAAAAAATATTTTATTAAAATAATAAGTAGTTTGCTTACATAAAGTAGTCTAACTACATTATCTTGCTTGCCCTCTTGTGGGGCAGATGCAACACATTTCAGTGCGGTAATAATGCTGCGCCTCATAGGGCAGATTTGGTGCGTGTTATTTCTTTGTAGTTTTTTGTAGTCTTCATTTGACATTGAATCTAGTTTTAGTACAAAATCCATTTCGGAACGTTGGGTTCTGATTGCCAAACTCAGGAAATGTAAGTTTTCAGGTGGGGCAAATCGAAAAGTGCAAGTCATATAAAAGTTTGAGGGGACATTTTATGAAACAAGCTACGCAGAAGCGTAAGCAGAGCCATGCTCTGAACCGCTTTTCTTTTAAATTAAGTCCTGTAGCGGCGGGATGTGCGGTTCTGGTTTTTGGTTTTACCGACATCGCTTCGGCGCAGCAGGCAGCAGAAAATACAGTGGTCGTGACAGGCATCCGCAAAGGTATAGAAGAAGCCATCTCGATCAAGAAAAATTCCAGCTCCATCGTTGAAGCCATTTCTGCCGAAGATATCGGTAAATTGCCAGACGCCAGTGTGGCCGAATCGATTGCACGTTTGCCTGGCGTTACCGCACAGCGCAGCCGTTCTTCCGGCAAGGCAGCAGATGTCAGCGTGCGCGGCCTGTCGCCGAGTTTCAATGGCTCTTTGCTTAATGGCCGCGAACAGGCATCGACCGGTAATGCACGCAGCCCGGAATTTGATCTGTTTCCAGCAGAACTGATGGGTTCGGTACTGATCTATAAAACGCCGGATGCTGCTCTGGTTGGTCAGGGGTTGGCAGCGACGATAGATTTGAATACACTCAAGCCGCTGGATTTTGGCAAGCGCGTGCTGGCAGCCAGTTATCGCAAGGAACGCTCAGGCGTTAAATCAGGTTCCGACGAAGGCACAGGCGACCGCGCATCTTTTTCTTATGTCGATCAGTTTGCGGACCGTACTATCGGTCTGTCACTGGGTTTGACCAAGTTCAAGGAAGATGGCGGCGGCCAGCAAAAGTTTGATTCCTGGGGCGGCTTTGCGCCGCTGGTCGATTACAACGGTGCCAAGGTCGTCGCACCTGGCGGTTTTAAATCAGATACAGAAGTCAGCAAGAATAATCGCGATGGTGCTTCGCTGACCTTGCAATACAAACCAAACAAAAACTTCAAATCTTCTGTTGATGTATTTTATTCTGCCGGTTCCACCAGCTTGAAAAAGACGGGCCTGGAAGGTGCTGTTGCCGGTTCTGCTGGCGGTTATGATCCCGATGGCGTGCTGAGCAATGCAACCATCGTCAATGGGGTTGCGACTTCCGGTACATTCAGCAACTACAAGGGCGTGGTACGCAATCACAAGGAAAGTGCCGACGACAAGCTGACATCGATAGGCTGGAACAATGAAATGAAACTCGAAGACTGGACGGCCGTTGCCGACCTGTCTTATTCGAAAGCGGTCAAGCACAGCAAGCGTTACGAAACCACGGCAGGCCAGCCTGGTGATGCTTCACCACTGGGCTCTATTTCATACACCGGCTTCAATGGCGGCAATTTTTCTGACGTGAAGTACTCCACCAGCCTCAACTATGCCGACCGTAACGTCGCCAAGCTGACTGACGTTGATGGCTGGGGCGGTGGCCCGAATACGCCGCAAGCCGGTTATGTGGCCTTGCCGGATATTAACGACAGGGTCAACAGCATCCGCTTGACAGCAAAACGTGACCTCAATTTTGGCCCTATCGTGGCAGCGCAGCTTGGTTTTAATTACACTGACCGCGACAAATCCCGTACCGGCCAGGAAGGCCGTCTGGTCGTCAAAGGCACGAGTGGTTATGCCTCTGCCACCGTACCTGGCAGCCTGACTGCAACGGCTGGCACGGTAGGCTTGCCTGTCGTCGCCTTTGACCCGGATAATTCGCTGGGTTCCATCTATGAACTGGCACGCTGGATTGATGCTTCTGTTCTGGCCAAAGACTGGTCTGTCAGTGAAAAAGTGACCACTGCGTATGCCATGGGTGATCTGGAAGGCCAAATGATGGGCTTGAATTACCGCGGCAATTTTGGCGGCCAATTCATCCATACCAATCAGCGTTCTACAGGTAACCAGGTTGACCTGGCGAAATGTACTGGCATCACGGCTGAAACCTGCCCGTTCACGACAACCAGCGGTGGCAAATCGTATTCTGATTTCCTGCCTAGCCTGAATGTATCGTTTGACCTGGGTAAAGAGCAATTCCTGCGCGTAGGCATGGCGAAAGTCCTGTCGCGTGCGAATATGGATGACTTGCGTGCCAGCCAGGAGTTTGGTGTCAATACGGGCGGTCCTTTCCCTATCCTGACCGGTACCGGTGGTAATGCAGAACTCAAGCCTTTCAGCGCCAAAGCCTTTGATCTGTCGTACGAGAAATATTTCGGTAAAAAGGGCTATTTCAGCTTTGCCGGTTTCTACAAGCAGCTTGATACCTATATCTATCGTGCACCACGTGCGTTTGACTTCAAGCCTTTCGTCAGCGCATCAACACCTCTGCCTTTGGCTGGCCCTTACAAGGGTTCAACAATGGGTCTGTTGACGACACCCCAAAACGGCACGGGCGGCAGCATTTCAGGGTTTGAAATTGCATTGAATATCCCGTTCTCGCTGATTACACCCATGCTTGATGGTTTTGGTGTGATGGTCAATCATTCGGATACATCCAGTCAGATCACTTTGCCTGCGATTGGTTTTGGTACGACCAATATCAGTTCGGCGAATATTCCTTTGCCTGGCTTGTCCAAACGCGTCAGCAATCTGCGCCTGTATTATGAGAAAAATGGCTTCCAGATCGCCGTCGCAGGCCGCAAGCGTTCCGACTTCCTTGGTCAGATCAGCGATTTCCAGGATAACCAGCAACTGACTTTCGTCAAGGGTGAAACCATCGTAGACTTCCAGTTGTCGTATGAATTCCAGACTGGCTACCTGAAAGGTTTATCATTGCTGGCGCAAGCCAACAACTGGAACAATGCACCGTTCCAGCAATATGATACTGATCCTAACAAGATCACAGACAAGACCGTGTACGGCAGGACTTACCTGTTTGGCGTGAACTATAAGTTCTAAGAAATTTAAGATCACGCACGCAAAGTAAGAGCGTTAACAGGTTCTAAGCCGGATTGCCAACAAGCCCCAGTCAGCGCATGCTTACAGGGGCTTGTTTTTTGGGGGAGACAAAAATGCAGAATGCAAATATAAAAAATATTGTAGTAGTAGGTGGTGGTACGGCCGGCTGGATGACAGCAACTGCACTGGCCAGCGTATTGCAGGGGCAATATCAGATACGCGTGGTCGAGTCAGATGAAATTGGTATTGTCGGTGTCGGTGAAGCCACCATACCGATGATACAAAGATTCAACCAGGTTGTCGGCATAGATGAAAACGAATTTTTGCGTGAGACCCAGGGTACGTTCAAACTGGCGATAGAATTTGTCAACTGGGGCAAGCCGGGTGACCGTTACATGCATGGCTTTGGCACCATAGGCCAGGACTTGGGCACAGTGCGTTTTGATCAGTACTGGCAAAAAATGCGCAAGCTCGGCAAGGCTGATGAACTGGCCGCCTATTCGATCACGCGCATGGCGGCAAAGGCAAACAAGTTCATGCCAGCGCGCCATGATGTACAGAATTCGCCTTTGAATCAGATTGCTCATGCCTATCATTTTGATGCCAGCCTGTATGCGCGCTATCTGCGCAAAGTGGCGGAGTCCCGCGGTGTCATCCGTACCGAAGGCAAGATCTTGTCAGCCAGCCAGCGCGAAACAGATGGCTTTGTCGATGCCGTGGTATTGGAAAACGGTGAGCGCATTGCCGGTGATTTGTTTATTGATTGCTCAGGCTTTCGGGGCCTGCTGATAGAGCAAACCTTGCAGACTGGCTATGAAGACTGGTCGCACTGGTTGCCCTGTGACCGGGCGCAGGCCGTGCCTTGTGAATCGGTCAGCCCCTTGTTGCCATTTACCCGTGCCACCGCACACCGTGCCGGTTGGCAGTGGCGCATCCCTTTGCAGCACCGCATAGGCAATGGCCATGTGTATTGCAGCCAGTATGTCAGCGATGATGAAGCAGCATCCGTCCTGCTGGCCAATCTTGATGGCAAACCTTTGGCTGATCCGCGTGTCATTAAATTCAAGACTGGCATGCGCAACAAGACCTGGAACAAGAATGTGGTGGCGATAGGCTTGTCCAGCGGTTTCCTGGAGCCGCTGGAGTCGACCAGTATTCACCTCATTCAGTCAGCCATTGCGCGTCTGATCGATTTTTTCCCTGACCGTGGTTTCAATGCTGTCGATATCGCAGAATACAATCGTCAGTCACGTTTTGAATACGAGCGCATCCGTGACTTCGTGATTTTGCATTACAAGCTCAATCAGCGGGAAGATTCTGCTTTCTGGAAAGCCTGCGCCGACATGCCAGTACCAGATAGCTTGCAACACAAGCTGGATTTATTCCGCGCCACCGGACGTCTGTTGCGCGTCGATAATGAATTATTTTCCGAGGTTGGTTGGTTGCAGGTCTTCGAGGGGCAAAATTTAATTCCGGAAAACACCAATCCTCTGGTAGATTTGCAATCCGAAGCAGACACCATCGAATATCTTGAAAGTGTTCGTGAGGTAGTGCAGAAATGTGTGGCTATCATGCCCGAACATGCTGCCTATATTGCCCAGCATTGTGCAGCCAAAAGTTGAGCAGCTTCCAGGGCAGGGGAGCGCAGGGTTTCGCAAGAAGCCTTGCCGCATAAAATAATTTCAAAACTAAAAATACTATGCATACCGGGATGAGCACCACCGAGATTTTTCTGATCGCGATGTTTGTGATTTTCACCCTGCCTTATCTGATCTGGCGGGTAGGTAAAACCGATTATTACGCACCACTGGTCGTTGTGCAAATCATCACTGGTATCTTGCTGGGGCCAGGTGTATTGGGCGCAGCTTTTCCAGATTACTACAAGTTTGTTTTCAATCCCCAGGTGATACAGTCCCTGAATGGCATTGCCTGGTGGGCAGTGATGATCTTTGTCATGATTGCCGGAATAGAACTGGACTTGAAGAAAGCCTGGGAACACAAGGGAGAGAGCAGCATCACGGCGGGTCTGGCGCTGGGCATGCCCCTGCTGTTTGGCTGCATTGCCGGCTATGGCATGTTGAGTACAGATGGCTGGATGGGACCCAAAGCCCTGAGCTGGCAATTCGTGTTGGGTGTGGGCATGGCTTGTGCCGTGACTGCCTTGCCCATCCTGATCCTGTTGATGGAAAAACTGGAGATACTGCGCCAGCCCATAGGCCAGCGCATCTTGCGTTATGCCAGCCTCGATGACATTGCCATCTGGGGTGTGCTGGCGATTATCCTGCTGGACTGGACGCGGGTAGGGCGGCAAGTCGGGTTCTTGATCGTGTTTGCTGTCGCTACCTATCTGTTCCGCAAACTCATGATCTGGTTGCAGGAACGTGATCGCTGGTACGTGGGCCTGATCTGGCTGGCTGCCTGTGCATTTGCGGCAGACTGGGCTGGCTTGCATTTCATGGTGGGAGCCTTCCTGGCCGGTGCCGTGATGGATGCACACTGGTTTAACCAGGAAAAAATGGATTTGATGCGCCACCATGTTTTGCTGGCCATCATGCCAGTGTTTTTTCTCAGCACGGGTTTGCGCACCAACTGGGCCATGGGCGGCACGGCGGTGTTTATTGCGGCAGCGGTTTTGCTGGTGGCTTCCGTTGCGGGCAAGCTGGTGGGTATACAGCTCGCCGGCAAAATCCTGAAATGGGAAAAAGGCGAAGCATCCATCATCGGCTGGCTATTGCAGACCAAGGCGCTGATCATGATTATCTTCGTCAATATCCTGCTAGATAAAAACATCATCACCAGTGAAACCTTTACTGCCTTGCTGCTCATGGCAATTGCCAGCACCATGCTGACCGTGCCGGTGGTGTATCCGAAATTGCAGAAAATGAGGGAAATTATTTTCAGGAGTAAATGAGAATAAATTGTTTTCAATGATAAGAATACCCGCCGCTTTGCGACCAAGCGTGCGGGTATTTTTATTTGCGCCGACGATATGGCATATCTGCTGTAAACATAAAAGTGGGTATCGTAGTCTTGCTACAGTTGCCAGTTTTATTTGGTATGAATGCAAGGATTTTTCCATTTTTACATGGCTTGAATGAGTGATGTAATTGGTTGAAAATATTTATGTAGTTTGATTACATTTCTCTGTGTTAGTATTTCAAAATTGCGATTCATGCCTGGTGTTTGTGGCTTTGTTGGGAAGCTACAGCCTGGTATTTGAACAGATGTCAGCCAAGAGAAATTTCTCTCCTTGATGGAGAATAAAAAATTTCCAGGCACTGTAAAGGTACCGAGGCGCATTACCATTAATCGCAAAAGCAGTCATAAGAAATGCATAAAAATTTGGGGACAAAACACCATGCAAGCATTGGCATACAAACCCAGGCTGTCGTTCTGGCAGCTCTGGAATATGAGTTTCGGATTCTTTGGTATTCAATTCGGTTTCGCACTGCAAAATACCAATACCAGCCGTATCTTTTCTACCCTGGGGGCTAACCCCGATGATCTGGCCCTCTTTTGGCTGGCTGCGCCTATTACGGGTTTGCTGGTACAGCCGGTGATAGGCTACCTGAGCGACAATACCTGGCATCCCTTCTGGGGGCGTCGCCGTCCTTTCTTTTTCATCGGTGCCTTGCTGGCGTCCATTGCCATGTTCCTCATGCCCAATTCCAGCGTCTTGTGGATGGCGATTGCTGTGCTGTGGATGATGGATAGCGCCATCAATATTTCCATGGAACCCTTCCGTGCCTTTGTCGGTGACAAGCTTGATGTGTCGCAGCAGACGGCAGGTTTTGCCATGCAAACTTTTTTCATCGGCTGCGGTGGCGTGATTGCCTCGTTGCTGCCGACCATCTTTACCGATTATCTCGGCGTCAGCAATGTGCCGGTGAATGGTGCCATCCCTGATACCGTGCGTTATTCCTTTTATTTTGGCGGTGCGGTATTTGCCCTGTCGGTAATGTGGACGGTGTTTACCAGCAAGGAAATTCCACCGGCTGACCTGGAAAAATTTAAACTGGAACGCAAAAATAACCAGGGTATAGGCAAGGCTGTGACAGAAATCCTGGGTGGCTTTGCCAGAATGCCCAAGACCATGGTGCAACTGGCCCTGGTGCAGTTTTTTACCTGGGTCGCGCTGTTCGCGATGTGGGTCTACACCACGCCTTCGATTGCACAAACCGTGTTTCATAGCAGTGACGCGCAATCAGCCGCTTTCCAGGAAGGTGGCAACTGGGTCGGCATCATGTTTGCCGTTTATGGCGGCGTATCTGCGCTGGCAGCTTTTCTGTTGCCGGTACTGGCGAAAATGACCAGCCGCAAGTTTGTCCATATGTTGTGCCTGGTGATTGGCGGTGTCAGCCTGGTCAGCATCTTCATGATCACGTCCAAACAAATGCTGCTGTTGCCCATGGTGGGTGTCGGCATCGCCTGGGCCAGTGTACTGACCATGCCCTATGCGATACTGGCTGGTGCCTTGCCAGCCAACCGCATGGGTTATTACATGGGCCTGTTCAATTTCTTCGTGGTGATACCGCAGATCGTTGCCGGCGTGGTCCTGGGCGCGATAATGAAAAACTTCTTCAATAACCAGTCGGTCAAGGTATTGATGCTGGGTGGCTTCTGCATGATACTTGCGGGTGTGCTGACCCTGCTGGTCAAGGATGAAGCGGCAGAACATGTAGAGGTAGCAGCGTCAGATGAAACTGCCGCCAGTGCAGCCATCATCTGATTGCAACGACAGGAAGTTTGCAGACATGAGAAACATGAGGCTGGCAGCGCAGGCCATAGCGCTTGCTGTGGCATTGGCCGCGGGTTCGATTCCCGCGTCCTTTGCTCAATCGGCACAAACCACAAAAAACAGGACGGCAGCAGTACAGCCCTTTCTTTGGGAAAACGCGACCGTTTATTTCCTGCTGACAGACCGGTTCTACAACGCCGACCCTGGCAATGACCTGGCCTATGGCCGCCAGCGGGATGCCGCGCCCTTGCGTGCGTATATGGGCGGCGACCTGGCTGGCATCACTGCCAAAATCAGGGCTGGCTATTTCAGGGATCTGGGCGTCGATGTGATCTGGCTGACGCCGCCAGTAGAGCAAATCCATGCCGGTACGGATGAAGGCACAGGCAAATCCTATGGCTTTCACGGGTACTGGGCGCGTGACTTCAGCAGTGTCGATGCCAACCTGGGTACGGAAGCTGACATGCGGGAATTTGTCGATACCGCCCATGCACACGGCATACGTGTTTTGCTCGACGTGGTGATGAACCATCTGGGGCCGGTCACGCCACAAGACCCGGTCTGGCCAGATGCCTGGGTAAGAACCAGCCCTACCTGTACCTATAAAGATACCGAAACCACAGTCAGTTGCACCCTGGTAGACAACCTGCCGGATATACGCACCGACAGCACGGCCGATGTGGTACTGCCACCGGCACTGGTCGACAAGTGGAAAGCAGAAGGGCGCTATGAACGGGAAGTCAACGAGCTGGATGATTTCTTTACCCATACCGGCTGGCCACGTGCACCACGTTATTACCTGATGAAATGGCATACCGACTGGGTAAGAAAATACGGCGTCGATGGCTTTCGTGCTGATACCGCCAAACATACCGAGCCGGAAGTATGGAAAGAACTGCGCACCGTCGCCAGCGCCGCGTATGAAGAATGGAAGCGCAATAACCCTGCCAAAAAGCTGGGCGATCAGGCCTTCTTCATGACCGGCGAAGTGTATAACTATGCACTCGCGCATGGCTTGTTGTTTGACATGGGAGCTGGTCGCAGTGTCAATTTTTATCAGAATGGTTTTGACAGCCTGATCAATTTTGGTTTCAAGTCGGATGCGAAACGATCGTATGAAGCCTTGTTCAGTGACTATTCCACTCGTCTGCATGGCTCCCTGGAAGGCTATTCGGTATTGAATTACATCAGTTCACATGATGATGGCGGGCCGTTTGACCTGCAACGCCAGAAGCCCTTTGAAGCCGCGAACAAGCTGCTGTTAAGCCCGGGTGCCGCGCAAATTTATTATGGTGATGAAACAGCACGTGTGTTGAATGCAGCTGATGCACAGGGTGATGCTGCCTTGCGTTCGCCCATGAACTGGGATGAACTGGCAGGCAATATGGAAAGGCAGGGCTACCGCATCGCCGATGTCCGCCAGCACTGGAGCCGGCTTGGTTTATTCCGTCGTGCCCATCCTGCCATAGGTGCGGGCTTGCATGAAAAACTGGCAGACCAGCCCTACACCTTCAAGCGCACTTATAACAAAGACGGTATCAGCGACAAGGTCGTCATTGCACTCGACCTGCCCGCGACAGGGAAGACAGCGATCACCGTAAGCGGTGTATTTGCTGATGGGCAAAAGCTCAGGGACGCCTATTCAGGCACAACTGCCATCGTCCACAATGGCCAGGTACAGTTTGACAGCAGCCTGAGCGTTGCGCTGATTGCCGCCGACGAGTCTGCTTTGGCGAAAATAAAAGCAAAAGCAAAAAAATAAAATCAGTAAAGACAGTATGAAAAAAAAGCACATAGCAAAATTGAGTCTGTTCACCCTTGCCGCCTGTTTGCTGGCAAGCGCAGTACAGGCGCAAAATACCCAGCGCAGCATTGTGCAGGTAAGCCGCCTGGCTGACCATCTTGAAATCAGGACCAATGATGGCCTGTATATGTTCAAGCCTTATTCTGGCAAGATCATGGAGGCCAGCTTTATTCCGGCCGGGGAAAGCTTCAACCCGGCTTCGCACGCGGTGGTGCTGGCCGCCGCACGCATGAAGACCAGCTTCAGGGAAAGCGCTGACAGCATCCTTTACCAGGCTGGTGGCGTGACGGTCACCATTACGAAATCGCCATTCCAGGTTGCCTATGCTTATAAGGGCAAGTACTTGCTGTCGGAAAAAAATGGTTACCGCAAAGCCAGCGATGCCGACATCCTCGATTTCAATCTCGACAGCAGCGAAGCCCTGTATGGTGGTGGCGCACGTGCGCTGGGCATGAACCGGCGTGGCAACCGTCTGCCCTTGTATAACAAGGCACATTATGGCTATGAAGAGCGTTCAGCGCAGATGAACTTTGCCATGCCGCTGGTATTTTCATCAAAAATGTATGGCCTGCATTTTGATAATGCCGCCACAGGCCAGCTTGATCTGGACAGCAGGAAAGAAAATGTACTCGCGTATGAAACCATCAGCGGACGTAAAACCTACCAGGTGATCGCTGGCGACAGCTGGGCTGATATCGTCGACAATTACACGCAACTGACTGGTCGCCAGCCTTTGCCACCACGCTGGACTTTTGGCAACTTCGCCAGCCGCTTTGGTTATCATAATGAAGCCGAGGCGCGCAGCATACTGGATAAATTCCGTGCTGAAAAAATCCCGGTCGATGCCATCATCTTTGATCTTTACTGGTTCGGCAAGGATATCAAGGGCACCATGGGCAACCTGGAATTTGATACGGACAGTTTCCCCAATCCCAGGCGCATGATCGCCGATTTCGCCCAGCAGGGTATCAAGACGATATTGATTACCGAACCCTTCATTTTGACGACTTCAAAAAGATGGCAGGAAGCGGTAGATAAAAATGTGCTGGCCATTGACAAACAGGGCAAGCCGTTTACTTACGATTTTTATTTTGGTAACACCGGCCTCATCGATATTTTCAACCCGCCTGCACAGGACTGGTTCTGGTCTATCTACAAAGACCTCAAAAATATGGGCGTGGCAGGGTGGTGGGGCGACCTGGGTGAACCTGAAGTGCATCCCTCTGCCTTGCAGCACAAGACCGGCAGTGCGGATGAACTGCATAATATCTACGGTCACAACTGGGCAAAACTGATTGCGGATGGCTATAAGAAGGATTACCCGGATCAACGGCCCTTCATCCTCATGCGTTCTGGTTATTCCGGCTCGCAAAGAATGGGCATGATACCGTGGTCCGGCGACGTCAACCGCACCTGGGGTGGCTTGCGTTCACAACCTGAAATCGCCTTGCAGATGGGCATGCAGGGCATGGCATATATGCATTCTGATCTGGGCGGGTTTGCCGGGGCCAATCTCGATGACGAGTTATATGCGCGCTGGTTACAGTATGGTGTATTCCAGCCGGTGTTTCGCCCGCATGCGCAAGAAGAGGTGGCGTCTGAGCCGGTTTTGCGCGAGCTAAAGACAAAGGCACTGGCAAAAGCGGCCATTGAATTGCGTTATCGTCTGCTGCCTTATAACTACACGCTGGCTTTTGATAATAACCAGCATGGCTTGCCTTTCATGCGCCCCCTGTTTTATGCCGAGCCGGATAATCAGCAACTGTTGAACGTGGATGACACTTATTTATGGGGTGACAGCTTTCTTGTGCATCCGGTATTGAAGGCCGCTGAAAAAGAGAGCACCGTTTATTTTCCGGCAGGCAGCAACTGGTTTGATTTTTACAGCGGGCAGTCATACCCCGCTGGCACGACTGCCAGGGTCGCAGTGCTGGAAGACCATATCCCGCTCTATGTACGCGGTGGTGCGTTTGTACCCATGACAGGGTTGATACAAAACACGCGTGACTATTCAGCCAAAAAACTGGAACTGCATTATTACCATGATGCGACTGTCCATCAGTCTTCGGGCAAGCTGTATGACGATGATGGTGAAACTGCAAATGCCTTTGAAAAAGGGGCTTATACCCTCATGCATTTTAATAGCACCGCCAGGGCAAAAGAATTGCGCATAGGCTTGCGGGCTAAAACTGGCCGGCATGCTGAGCCCGTCGACAGGGATATCACGTTGTATGTCCATAATGTCATCAAGAAGCCAGTGCAGGTACGCCTGCAAAACAGGATCGTGCCTTTTAACTGGGATGAAGCCGGGAAGCTGTTGACGCTGGATATGCACTGGCAAAAAAATACCGTCGCAAATTTGCAGATCCACTTAAATAAATGATATTTCTCTGAATATCATTGCTGACGTATTCGCCAACACTTTCTTACTGCAGGGATTTTTGTTATGTTGTCGCCTGAACAGAGGAGGGATTGTGGTAAATTGCGGGATCGCATTCTTTGTGAAAAAATGGCAACAAACCGTAAAATGAAGACAGCATGACGACAGAACACGCACTTGTAGAACATGGCAGCGCAGCGGGCTTTTCCGGTGGGCCACGCTTATTGGCAGATATCGGCGCAACCCATGCGCGTTTTACGCTGGAATCTTCACCCGGTGTATTTGAAGCCGTCCGTGTATTGAAGTGCGATGAATACACGGGCATCGTCCCTTTGTTGCGCGATTACCTGTCAGGCAACCCGAACAGCAAAGTCCATCATGCTGCTTTTGCGATTGCCAACCCTATCGACGGTGACCAGGTCAGGATGACCAATCGTGACTGGGCGTTTTCCATCGAAGATGTACGCCGTGAATTTGGCCTGTACACACTCCTGATCGTGAATGATTTTACTGCGCTGGCGATGTCCCTGCCAGGCTTGCAGGCAAAAGACGTGATGCAGGTCGGCGGTGGCACGCCAGTGGCAAAATCTGTCATTGGGGTATTGGGGCCGGGCACTGGTCTGGGCGTATCTGGCCTGATCCCGACTTCTGACGGCTTTGTGACACTGGGTAGTGAAGGCGGTCACGTCAATTTTGCACCAACGGATGAACGCGAATATGCGATTTTGCAATTCGCCTGGAAAGAATGGCCGCATGTATCGACCGAGCGCTTGATCTCCGGCCCCGGCATGGAACTGATTTACCGTGCGCTGGCTGACCGCAACCAGGTCAGCGCCAAAGCCTTGCCCGCACAGGAGATCATGCGTGGCGCATTGACTGATGGCGATGCACTGTGCCTGGAAACCCTGGAATGTTTTTGCGCCATGCTGGGCAGCTTCAGTGCCAACCTCGCCGTGACGCTGGGGGCTTTTGGCGGCATCTACATAGGCGGCGGTATCGTGCCGCTCATGGGTGACTGGTTTTTGACGTCGGCCTTCCGCATGCGCTTTGAAGCGAAAGGGCGTTTTTCCAGTTACCTGGCGCAAATACCAACCTTTATCATTACCACGCCCAATCCAGCGTTTTATGGTGTGTCGGCAATTTTGTCCGAACATTTACGTGGCCGCAGTGGCGACAGTTCACTGATGGACCGCATACAGCAAATCCAGACCGAGCTGACACCGGCAGAGCGCCGTGTTGCCGCCCTGGTACTGGAAAACCCGCGCACGGTATTGAATGAAGCGATTGCTGAAATCGCCCGCCTGGCGGATGTCAGCCAGCCTACCGTCATCCGCTTTTGCCGCTCGCTGGGCTTCCTCGGTCTGGCTGATTTCAAACTCAAGTTTGCCAGCAGCCTGACCGGTACCATCCCTGTGCGTCACAGCCAGGTGCGCATGAGTGACAGCACGCATGATTTAAGCGCCAAGGTCATCGACAATACGGTGTCGGCCATCCTGAATTTCCGCGACCAGCTGGATGTACGCTCACTCGACCAGGCCATTGCCTTATTGCGCAAGGCGAACAAGGTCGAGTTTTATGCCATGGGCAATTCACGCGCCGTGGCGCTGGATGGACAGCATAAATTCTTCCGTTTCCGCATCCCTACTGCGTCTTATGGAGACGCTCACCTGTTTTCGATGGCGGCAGAATTGCTCAATCCTGGTGATGTCGTCATTGTCGTCTCCAATTCAGGCAAGTTGCCAGAATTGCTGAAAGCCGTTGACGCTGCCCGCCATGCCGGTGCGGATGTGATTGCCATTACCCCTAACCAGTCACCGCTGGCAAAGAAGGCCACGGTCTGCCTGGCGGTCAATCATACCGAGGACAATGCCACTTTCCTGTCTATGATTTCGCGCATTTTGCAATTGCTGCTCATCGATATCATGGCTGTGGGCCTGTCGGTGGATGCGCCGGACACTGCCGGTGCGGAAGATATCAAGCGCAAGGAACTGTCACGCTTCAGCAATTTGCTGATATCGCATCTCGATAGTTGAGCGGCATTTAAAATCGTTGTTGAAAACGAGTTGGCATTATCAGCCGATACCAATAGACGATACGCCAGTGATGAACCTTTATGTCCGCAACTGACCCACTTGTCCTCATCGATGCCGCCTTGCGCGGCACCTTGTCAGCACTGTTGCTGACGCTCACTGTGGTGTTGTGGCGCGAGCGGTCTCAATTGGTTGTTGTGCGTATCGGTCTCGCCTTATGCCTGGGTTTATGTGTGCAGGTCTTTGCCAGCACGCCCTTGTTTGAAGCGATCGCGCCCCGCCTGTGGCAGGCACCATTGGTCGCCGTATCGGTCGGCAATGCCGTCTTGTTCTGGCTATTTGCGCTGGCCCTGTTTGACGACGAATTCAGTTTCAAACCTCTGTATTTCATGTTGTGGGTAGCCGTGGCTGGCATGAGCGGCCTCAATTGCGCTGTGCTTGCCAATAGCGGCTTGCCATTCGCTGACATCAGCTTCGCTGTGCAGCGCGGTGCACCTCTGGTTTTTGCGGTGCTGGCTGCCGTGGCAGCAGCAAGGCACTGGCAGTCTGATCTGGTCGAACCACGCCGCCGCTTGCGGGCATTTATCGTGCTGACTGGCATTGTCTATACCATTGCGTCTTTGCTGATGCGGCTGGGTTCGCCGCAAGGCCGGATGGCGGCACCAGCCGCGATGGTGGATGTGCTGGTTTTGCTGGTTATTGTTGCTGTAACCGCTTCCCGTTTGCTTAAATTGGGAAGTACGGAATTATTTCCATCTTCGCAGCTTGCTTTTCAGCTTGCCTCGCAGCCTGCACAAACTGAAGCCGTTTCTGACCGCGACCTAGCGGGCAAAGGTATCGATAAGCACACACCAGATTCACCTGAACAAGCCAGCCAGACCGACTCCGCCGATGACAGCCTGGCACAGGCCTTGCAACAATTAATGAAAGACCAGCGTGCCTATCGTAGCGAAGACTTGAGCCTGGCCAGTCTGGCAACGCGTTTGCAGGTTCCTGAATACCGCCTGCGACGCCTGATCAACCAGCGTCTTGGTCATCGCAACTTCAATGCCTATATCAATGGCTTTCGTCTGGATGAAGCATGTGCGGCATTGCGTGATCCAGCCAGGCGTGAATTGCCGGTATTGAGTATTGCACTGGAATCCGGTTTTCAATCCATAGGCCCGTTCAACCGGGCGTTCAAGGCAGCCACGGGGCTCACACCCAGCGAGTTTCGCAAATTAAATATGGCCGATTCCTGAAATCGCCTAGCCGAAAACTCAAATTTCAGTCTTAGGCAAGACATAGGCGCTGACGATGCGCATAGTGATGTCACCCTGGGCAGCCGCCTTTGGGACATTTTCAGGAAACCGCTATGAATGCCGTGTTGAATATGATCAGGCCAGGCCGGTCACGCTATTTCTTTGCCTTGATGTTAAGCCTGCTCGCTGATTGGGGCATGGGTTCCAATATTGCCTGGGCTGGTGTTGGCCTGAGCGAAATTCCTGCTAATGCCACCGATGGGCCGGTAACCCTGTATTACCCGTCCCATGATGACATGCGGGTGATTCACCATGGCCGTCTTGACCTGACAGCCGCAGCACAAGGCGCGCCAGTACGCGGTAATGGCCATCTCATCATCATTTCGCACGGTTCTGGCGGTTCTCCCTGGGTACACGCCGATCTGGCGACGGCGCTGGTCAATGCCGGGTTTGTTGTCGCCCTGCCAGAACATCATGCTGATAATTATAAGGATGACAGTCATCCCGGCCCCGATAGCTGGACCCTGCGGCCACGGGAAGTGTCGCGCGCCATTGATGCAGTTGGCCGCGACCCGCGTTTTGCCCCCTTGCTGAATCTGGATAAAGTGGGGGTCTACGGTATGTCCGCCGGCGGTCACACGGCCTTGAGTATGGCGGGCGGGCGCTGGTCACCAGCCGGGTTCAAGCAGCATTGTGAAGCTGACCTTGCAGAAGACTTTCAATCCTGCGTCGGGCTCAATACCCGTCTGACAGGTGGCATGCTGGACGGCCTGAAAAAATGGGTCGCCCTCCTGATCATACGCCATCGCTTCAGCGATACCACCATGCGCGAACATCATGATCCACGTGTGGCCGCTGTAGTCGCTGGTGTACCGGCCGCAGCCGATTTTGACATGACCTCACTGGAAAACCCATCGGTGCTATTGGGGCTGGTCACTGCCCGGCAAGACCGCTGGCTGGTTCCAAAATTTCATGGCGAGCGTGTGATGCAGGCTTGCAAAACCTGCGAACGCATTGCAGATATACAGACCGGTGGACATGGTGCCTTGCTCTCACCCTTGCCGCCCGGTTTTACAGGTTTGCTGGGTGATATGCTGAACGATCCACCAGGTTTTGACCGCAGCCAGATAGCCGATGTAGACCAGAAAATCACGGCATTCTTCGCGAAGCATTTATTGTCTCAGCAATGAATAAGCCTTGCCAGATACGGCCTGCATCCGGTGCAGGCTGGTTTCTGGGCCGCCGTATTATTTATTCAACAGATAATTGAAGCTGAACGAGACCCTGTCCGTGTCAGTCAGGTTGGGGCCAACCCGGTGAAATACATCTGAGCGGAACAAGACCAGCTTGCCTATGACAGGTTCTATCACGTGATTTTCAAATTGTTTGTATTGCATGTCACAAGGGAAGATCGCCAGCTCGCCATCGTTTTGATTGGTATTGAAATAGTAGGCGCCACTGATGGGTATGCCTTCGACATTTCTTTCGTGATTATGCCTTTCCTGGTAACCGAATTTTTTCGTGACATTGATCCAGCTTTGCGTGTACTGGTGATCGATTTTCCAGTCCTTGTCTTTCCTGGTCATCTGCACAAACTGCAAGACATTGTCCTCGACGAATTTTTTCAGCGCCTGTAAACTGGCTGCAACAAAGATGTTTTTCTCGGCATCAAATGAAGACAGGACATTGTCGCCCCATGCATAGCTGAGCAACTTGTTCATGGTGTCTTTTTGCTTTAAGACTTCGGCATTGATCAGGCTGATGGTGGCGGTATCGGCTTGTGCTGTACCTATCAGGGTGGGGAAAAGAACTTCAATATTCATTGCGGCTTACCTTCTTCAGCGATGTCAATTTTACTTGCGTGTATCACTGATGGTAGAGCAAATTAAGCGGCTTGTGGCGATTTCAGGTGCGGATTTTCATACCTCATGGCTATCAAATATGTTGCTGCTGACAGTGAATTTCCCGCCCGGGAAAATCATGGCACAAGGAGGCCAGCAGGGCTTTGGCGATGCCCTGCTGGCGATACGCGGGCCTGACATACAGTACATGCACATCAATTTGCTGTTCCAGGATACTGCAATCAAGCGCCCCCACGTGCTGCTGGTCAAGAAAGGCATACAGCACGATGTTGGCCTTGTCGGCATCGGCTTGCTGTCTGCAAATTTTCAGAGGGGACGCATTCTCTGCTGCATCAGGCGTATTGATGTTATTGAGGGCAGTGAGATGATGAAGGGTATTGATCATGCGATGGCTCCCCAAAAGAAATGACAACCCAGGCCCAGTAAGCCGGCAAAGAAACAGCGCCTGAAAAGCACAGGGTTCATCTTGCTGCGCAATATTTGCCCTAGCCACATGCCCGCCAGTGCGGGTACCAGGGCAAACAGGGAATTGCCTGCCCGTGACAAATCGAGGGAGCCGGCAAATGCCAGATTGACCGCAAGGGCCACGGTCGATACCGTGAAGCCCAGTCCCATTGACTGTACCAGCGCATCCTTTTCCAGCTTGAGTGCCTGTAAAAAAGGTACAGCTGGCAGCGCAAAGACACCAGTGATTGCGGTGATCATGCCTGTCACGGTACCAATCACCGGAGCCAGCCAGCGCTCGCTATTTGCCTTGACTGTCCATTGTATGGATGCCATGCCCATCAGTGCATAGATGATCAGTGCCAGCCCCAAGCCCATGCCTGACCACCTGCTGTTGACCTGTCTGAATGCCAGACCAGCCACAAATGTACCAATGCATACACCTAGCAGCATGGGCCACAATCGGCGTAACAGCAGCTTTAAATCGGGCCCGGCGGCCAGTTGCCATATATTCGTAAAAAACGAAGGTAAAATCAGCAAGGCCGCGGCTTCCATGGGTTTCATGACCAGACTCAGCAAGCCTATCGCGACCGTGGGCAGGCCCAGGCCAATCGCACCCTTGACCAGGCCTGCGATGACAAACACGACACATATCAGCAGCAAATGCTGGGGCAGGCCATCATTGCTGAAGTTGAAAAGGTTTTCCATATGGACAGTTTGCCATTTTTAACAATTGATGGAAATGTGGAATATACTCAGTCAGCCTTCGTTTTATCCATAGGGAAATTACTGCCATGCGCTTTGACTTGATAGACCTGCAACTGTTTCGCCATGTTGTCGAAGCGGGCAGCATTACCGCCGGGGCAGAGCGCGCCCATCTGGCGCTGGCGTCGGCCAGTGCCAGGCTGCGCGGCATGGAGGATTTGCTGGGCGTGCCTTTGCTGGTGCGAAACCGGCGCGGCGTCGACGTGACCGATGCTGGCCGCACGCTCCTGCATCATGCACGCATAGTGATGCAGCAAATGGAAAGACTGCGCGGTGACCTCGGTGAATATGCGCAGGGTCTGAAAGGCCATATACGCCTGTTATGCAATACCTCGGCACTGACAGAATTTTTGCCGCAGGCGCTGGCGATTTACATGCGCGAACATCCACAAGTGGACATCGAAGTGGAAGAAAGACTGAGCAATGACATCGTGCATGCCATGCTTGAGGGCCTCGGTGACATAGGCATTGTCGCCGATACAGTCAGCACGGCGGGTTTGCAGACTTTCCCTTTCCGCAACGATCAACTTGTCGTGGTAACGTCTGCCGATCACCCGCTGGTGCAACTGGCGAACAGCAATCATCATTTGTCGTTTGCTGCCTGCCTGGCTTATGATTTTGTCGGTCTGGCCGGTGACAGCGCCTTGCAACAATATTTGAATGAGCATGCAGCAAAACTCGGCTTGCGCTTGCGTTACCGCCTGCGTTTGCGCAGTTTTGACGGCATATGCCGCATGGTGGAAAGTGGTGCTGGTATTGCCATCATCCCCGAGACGGCGGCTCAGCGCTATGAAAAAATCATGTCGCTCAGGCAGTTACGGTTGACCGACAACTGGGCTGTGCGCCAGTTGTTGATTTGCGTAAGGCAATATGACGAGTTACCCGCCTATGCACGTGGCCTGATCAGCGCGATCAAGGCATAAACTTGAACATACAAAGTAAGCGCATGCAGATAAGCGCATAAGGGAAAATCATGCATAGTATTCCCCCGGATTGGGAACAGCGGCTGGCAGAATTATGGGCTGCACTGGATACGCTGGAAGCTGCCGACTTCATCGACCGTATCGATGCAATGACAGCTGAATTGCCGCAAGGCGATGCCATCGCTCTGTTTGAACGTGGGGCCGCACGTGATTCATGCGGTGTTACAGCACTTGCCGTGCCTCTATACCAGGCGGCGCTGGCAGCGGGGCTGAGTGGCTTGCGACGTCGGCGTGCGTATATACAAATGGCCAGCTCCATCCGTTACCTGGGGGACCCGCAACGGGCGGCTGATTTATTATTTGCCGAAATGCAGGCGGGCAGTGATGAACTCGATGGCGCATTGCGTGGTTTCCTGGCCCTGGCGCTGGCAGACCTGGGTCGTGAACGTGAAGCCCTTGCCCTGAGCCTGACAGCCTTGTCCACTTATCTGCCACGCTACAATCGTTCGCTGGCGCGCTATGCACAGGCGCTTGACGCTAACGCAGGCAATGCCGGCACCGCTGCGTAAGACATGACCCTGCGGCGGTAGCTGAAACATTCTTGCTACAATGCAGGCTGATTTAATTTTAAGCCTGCATCTCTATGTCATTCACCAACGCCTTCAAGGCCATCAGGAACAAATTCACTTCCGCTAAAGTCAGTCAGGACTTACCTGCGCTGACATTGCCACAGATCAAAGCTGATCCGCAATTGATGCAAATGCTGGCCGATGTCTTGATTGCTGAAGGCATGAAGCCAGCCCCGGAAGGGACTAGCCTGTTGTTGCCAGGTGGCCTGATATTGACGGCAGAACGTCTGGAAAATATCACCCTGGCAGAAGACAAGATACGTACCTGCACCCGCATTTACCTGAACCATGCCAGTTATTTCCCCCTAGGTTTGAATGAATATCAGCATGCCATGGGCGCAATAGAAGAGGCGGCGATAACTGAGGGTTTTCGCACCTGGGCCAGGATGGATTTGCTGACCCTGCTCGATGCCATTGACGATACCCCGAAGGCATGCACCGTCATAGAGATGAATGTGACACCGGAAAGTGAAACTGCCGAAGGTAAATCGCCCTTTCGCCAGGTCATCCTCGGGCCTGTTGCCCATCTGGCGACCCTGGCTGCACCGAAACAAAAAGAAGAACACCCGTTTTGCCCTTGCTGCCTGTTTACCGAAAGCATGGATGCATTTCATGACCTATTGCAAACCGACCAGTTTCTTGGTGTGCGACTATTTGCGTCACGTGACAATGACGGCAATCTGGCGGCGGACTGCCGTGTAAATGGAGAAGACTTTTTACCTGCCCTTGATTACCTGAAATCTTATGCAAAAAAATGGCCACAGCGTGGCCTGGAATTTCGCAAGCAATATGTAGTTATCCGCAGCAGTGACCGCAGTGTGAACCCGGCACCAGCAGGCACGACCAATAATCATGCCATTGATCCTGCTGGCAACTAAACGATTCATTAAACTAGTCTTTGAAACCGGCCGGAAGCATCAGGCGGTTTGGGTATGTGCTACATTTAAGCTAGCTTTAAGCTTGCCAGGCACAGCCTGTTTGCATTTTGTTCAGTTTTGCAATGCGCAGCAACCCCAGTTTACTTCACCCGTATAAGGAATAAAAATGTACCGCAGCTATTTCAAAGGACAATGGAGCGAAGGTAATACCCCCCTGTTTGGTGCCATGGACCATGCGGTCTGGCTGGGTTCTTCCGTGTTTGATGGTGCACGTTCCATACGTGGGCTGACACCGGATTTGCGTCTGCATCTGGCACGCGTCATCCAGTCAGCACAACGCCTGGGTTTGCAATGTCCTTACACGGTTGATGAACTTGAAGCCTTGTGCCGTGAAGGCATCAAACTGTTCCCGGCCGATGCGGAGCTGTATATACGCCCGCTGGTTTTTGGTACTGATGGTTTGTTGATCCCTGACGCGGCGACATCCGGTTTTGCATTGACATTGTTTGATGCACCGATGCCGTCTTTCTCAGGCTTCTCAGCCTGCCTGTCGAGCCTGCGTCGCCCTGATCCATCGATGGCACCAACAGATGCCAAGGCGTCTTGCCTGTATCCCAATTCAACCAAGGCACTGCGCGAAGCCAAAGAGCGTGGGTTTGATAATGGCGTGGTGTGCGACGTGCATGGCAATGTGGCAGAGTTTGCTACGGCCAATATCTTTTTCGTCACTGCTGATGATGAAATCGTTACGCCAGTGGCGAACGGCAGTTTCCTGTCAGGCATCACCAGGGCACGCGTCATCGGCTTGTTGAAAGAAGACGGCAAAAATGTGTCCGAGCGCACTGTAAAACCAGAAGAGTTGCTGACCGCTAAAGAAATCTTCAATACCGGCAATTTTGCCAAGGTCACACCTTGTACGCGCTTTGAAGACCGTAGCCTGCCCGTCGGTGAAATCGCCACTCGTGCGCGTGATTTGTATTTTGCATTCATGGAAAAAGCATAGGGCTGTGGCCTACTTTATGTCCCATCGTCCGCATAACAGTGCTGGCGATGGGACAGGTAGTCATTCATATCGGCATTAAACATTTCCGGCATTGACTCATGCTCAAACGCATTCATCACGCGGCCATCATCTGTGCCGATTACCAGGTTTCCAGGCATTTCTACACGGAAGTTCTGGGCCTGCGCATCATCGCTGAAAATTACCGGGAAGAACGTCAGTCTTACAAGCTGGATCTGGCTCTGCCGGATGGTGCTCAACTGGAATTATTTTCTTTTCCACATGCACCGTTACGGCCTTCACGTCCTGAAGCGCAAGGCTTGCGGCATCTGGCTTTTGAAGTCGATGATGTGCAAGCCTGCAAGGCACATCTGGAGTCGCTGGGTGTTATCGTGGAGTTGATACGCATCGATGAATTTACCGGGAGGCGTTATACTTTTTTTGCAGACCCGGATAATTTACCGCTGGAATTATATGAGGCACCGCCACACGTAGCCTGAATACGGCATGCAACCTGTCAGATGGTAGCGAAGTGAAAAGTAAAAAGGCAGGGCATCAAAACTGAGCCCTGCCTTTTCATCGATGCTGCCTGGCAAAAAACTGCCTGGTTTATTTCAAGAACTGCTCATTCCCGACCATCCCGATCTTGGTGACGCCCAAACGCTGTGCCGCAGCCATGACAGCGGCGACCGATTTGTAAGGCACCACCGCCACAGGGCGCAGATGCACCTCAGGCTG